>NZ_JAPQNU010000005.1:0-544212 GCF_030397625.1 Janthinobacterium sp. SUN026
ACCAAGCATGCTGCCTGCTGTTTGAACTCAGGGGAAAACGTACGTCTTTGCTTGCTCATCAAACACCTCTCCATGGCGAGCATTCTCGCCTAAATCAGTGTCCGGGTACATTAAACCACTACACACCGCTTCCGCTAGGCAATAAAAAACCACCCGAAGGCGGTTTTTATTGCCTATCTGAAACGAGCTGGGCGCCTTCGTGCCCTTTGTGTGAGATTCGAAGGGCCGGGCCTACCGGTCCAGCCCGCCCCGAATGCCGTTGCGCGGCAGCCCCGCGCGCTGCGGGCGCGCGTTCGTGGCTCCAATTAGGCTTCGACTGAGTTAGCTTCTACAGCACCCAACGCATCAGTCCGTATCCGAATAGCAGACCTGCCCCTCGTACTGCTAATGCACACTCTTCATCAACACCAGCACGAGGAACACGCAAAACACGATGTTGGCCACTACCAGCAGCATGCAAGTGCGCCACAGCGCGCCCCATTTGCCCAGGTTGTAGGTGCCGCGTAGCTGCAGAAACATGTGCAGGGGCGGCGCCACGCACACCAGCAATCCGATCAGCCAGCCCTGGTTGAGTATCGATAGCGGTATCAGCACGGTCAACAGCAAGGACATGAAGCACAGCGAGTACAGCACGAACACCGCATGCTCGTACATGGTCACGCCAGGCTTCCAGAAAAACATCAGCCACATGAAGGGCAGCGAGATCGGGATCAGCAGGAACGAGAACTTGTAGATCGTGTTCTTGAGCTTGTAAAACGCCAACTCGGGATTCTCTGCGGCGTGATGAAAGCTTTTTTCCAGCGCAGGAAAAGTGGCGTCGGGATTGGGCGGGCTGGACGCGATCCTGGAGATAGTCTTGTCGAACCAGCCGGGCTCTCTCAACTCAATTGCCTCCTCACTGTTCACTTTTTCGGGCGATGCGACGTACAGCAGGCGTTGCTCGGCTTCGTGTTGCAGCTTGCGCGAAACGGCCAGCGCCTTCTCGACACCGGCGACCCCGGTATTGGCCTTGCGGGCCTCCTCCAGCGCTTGCTCATTGCGCTCGACCCGGAGCTTGGCAGACGCGGCATGGTTGGTCAGCGAGGCGATATTGGCGTCGCGGCTGAGAAGCTGGCCGCTGCCGAACGAGGTGACGAAGAAGGTCAGGAAGACCATGAACAGGAACAGCGCCAGCGGCGAAACATAGTTCTTGCGCTGGCCGTCGATGTAGCGGCGCGTCAGGCGGCCAGGAAAGGCCACCAGCAGCGGGAGCGTCTTCCAAGCCTTGGCGTCGAAGTGCAGGATGCCGTGCACGACTTCTTCGGCCAGGTGCAGCAGCGAATGGTGGATGTGGGCCGGCTGGCCGCAGGCCTGGCAAAACGCGCCGCCCAGCGGCGCCTGGCAGTTGGCGCAGTTCGCCAAGGGCGCGGCACTGGCCGGCTGCGGCGTTTGATCGCCCGCGATCTCGCTGGCCGTCACATCTGCCATCGTCAGGGCGCCGGCCGCTTTCTGGTCACTCATCGTGCATCTCCCACCAGGAAAATGGCTGATTGTGCAACAAGGAGCCTGTATGTTCAAGTAAATACTGGCAAAAACGGCTATCCGTTCGACCAGCCCGGTGCGTGCTAAAAAAACGACGTTTTTCTTCCGCTTGTCCGCCGAAAACGCAGTTCGTCGCAAGCCGCTGGTTCTTTGCCGTCATCCTCTTTATCTTCCTTACTGAGCTGGCGCGAACGGTCGCGCTGCCGAGCCACTTTCAACGGGATATCCATATGTCGAAACTTTACTCGCGTCGCCTCGCCTCACCGCTGCTGCTGACACTGCTTTTGGTGCTGCATGCTCCCGCCAGCCATGCTGACTCCGCCTCCACCACCGCTCCTGCAAGCGTCACTGGGGCCAGCGAAGAAGTGGCGCTGGCCGCACGTATCGACAGCGAGATCGCGCCCCT
The DNA here is from genome assembly GCF_030397625.1 of Janthinobacterium sp. SUN026. Lineage (NCBI taxonomy): Bacteria > Pseudomonadati > Pseudomonadota > Betaproteobacteria > Burkholderiales > Oxalobacteraceae > Janthinobacterium > Janthinobacterium sp. SUN026. The sequence continues at coordinate 1,928 of NZ_JAPQNU010000005.1, forward strand.
GTTCAAGGCAAACGAGCCTGGCGCCACTGTCATTGTCACGCAGGCTGGCCTTACCGTGTTTCGCAAGGCGTATGGCATGGCCGACGTGGCCAAGGGCCTGCCCATGACCCCGGACACCGTGATGCGCATCGCTTCAATCAGCAAACAGTTCACCGCCACCGGCATCCTGATGCTGGCGGATGAAGGCAAGCTGGCTTTGGACGACGACATCCAGAAGTTCCTTCCCGACTACCCCAGCGGTGGCAAGCGCATTACGATCGAGCATCTGCTGACGCATACCTCGGGCATCGCAAACTTTACCAACAAGCCGACCTTTGAGGCGGGAATGAATACGGATCAGACCGTGAGTCAGATGATAGACAGCTTCAAGAACGATGCGCTCCAGTTCGAGCCAGGCACGCGCTATTCGTACAGTAATTCAGGTTACTTCTTGCTGGGTGCAATTATCGAAAAGGTCTCAGGCCTGTCGTATGCCAAATTCGTCGAGCAGCGCATCTTCGTGCCGCTCGGTATGCGCGACAGCGCGTACGAAGGCCATGAGCGTGGCAGTGCGATGCGTGCCAAGGGCTATACGCGCAGCAGTGCCGGTTCCGGCTTCGAACCAGGCAAGGCGGTCAGCATGACGCTGCCGTACGCGGCCGGAGCGCTCGTGTCCACGGTGGATGACCTGGCGCGCTGGGATGCCGCCGTCAGCGCCGGCACACTGCTTAAGCCTTCCAGCCAGCAGAAAGCGTTTACCGCCCATGTCCTGGCCGACGGCAAAAGTGTTCCCTATGGCTACGGATGGAGCGTGCGCAAGATGCGCGGCATGCCAATGCAGTCACATGGCGGCGGCATTCCCGGCTTTTCCACCTACGCTTTGCGTCTGCCCGAGAAACAGCTGTATGTGGCGGTGCTGACCAATGCTGACAGGGGCCTCCCGGGGGCCGAAATGATTGCGGTGAAGGCGGCGACTATCGCAGTTGGCAATGGTTTCCCTGAGTAATTCGAGGGGGATGCACACGTGCCGCCAACCGGCGCTGCAGAGGCAGGCGGTCACCCGGTGTCAGCGATCCTTCTGCCACCGCCGCCTGCAACGCCTCCGCAACCCGCAAAAAACGTGGCCCTTCATTCCTGGCCAGGCGCGGCAAGCAGATGGTCAGGTTTCAATCTTGTATGGTTTGCAACTGGGACATTTTGTCTCAATGTATGGATATTGTTTTAAAGTAGTATGTGTCAGAACCTGCAGCAACACCATCCTTGCATGGCCGTCGCTGACGTTTTCACCTCGCTCATCCGCATTCGGCAAATCACGGCGCTCGGTGCTCTTGATATTTCATAGCTGGCTATAATGAAAGAGTCACGCAGGATGCCCTGGGGGATGGTTTGAACCGTAGTTGCGGAAGCAGCGTTTTGGGGAAGTGCTCCTCACGATAGACAGTATCAAGTAATAAAACCTGGAAATACTCAAAATGATGGATTGGACCCCTATAGTCTTCGTTACGTTCAAGGCTCTCGTGCTTTGCACGGGCATGTTCTTCGCCATCAAGTGGCATTACGATCAAGGGAAGAAGGGGAAAGAGCAAGAGGCGCGCGCGGTGCTGCGTGCGGGCGGCAAGGTGGCCGCACTCTTCGTGCTCACGCTCCTGGGCCTGGGGCTCGTCACCTTCTTCGTCGTCAAGATGGTCGGTCTGGAGATGATCTGGCCCTGATGGCCAAGAATAGTCTGCCGATATCCGGTGATGCGGCAGCAATTCCCCGCTGCGCGGCAGCCCCGTGCGTGCACGGAGCTTTCTGAATCATGTGTACCTTGTCTGTTTGGAAATACTGTGTAAAAATACAGTGTCAACTTTCAAAAAGGACTCCTCATGATCAAAGGCAGTTGCTGCTGTGGCTCGGTAAAGTTTGAATTGGCATCCCCCCCGGGCATGATGGGCATGTGTCACTGTTCCCGTTGTCGGAAGGCTGGAGCGAGCACCCTGGCCTTCGTTGATAAAAATTCATTTACCTTGCTGGCGGGACGGGAATTTATTCAACGCTATGAGCCGGAGCCTCCGTTTACATATACAAGAACTTTTTGCAAAAAATGCGGAACTTCTTTAGGAGAAATTGGCTCAGAGAATGATTCATTTCCCATCTCAGTCAATTGCCTGGATGACGACCCTGAGGCAAGAATACAATTCCATGTGCATGTTGGCTCCAAGCCTGCATGGTATGAGATTTGTGATAGTGCAAAACAGTTTCAAGAAAGTCCGACATAATAAGAAAAGCCAGTCATTTGACTGGCTTTTTTATTGCACATGCAGTGCTGCTGCGCGGATGTTAGGCAATGCATTCAGCAGATAAAATATCCTGCCGACGCAAGGAGTTGAGTCAATTTCCCCACGGATCGGTATAGGGATCGCCTGAACGGCAAGATTCGCGCGTTTGCTCCAATTTGTAAGCGGTCGACTGTCCCCAGAGAACGGTGGTCCCGCCATTGCAGTGGAATTGTCCTTCGCCCACTTGCTCGCTGTAGCTGGCATCGGAATAGTATGCATATGAAATGGAGTATGCAGCTGCCGCGTAAGCATAGGTTGAAAAAGCTACTAATCCTACGGAGAACGTTGCAAAAATCGACTTTTTAAATGGCATTTTAAATCCTTTTAAATTAATGCGGTCAATGTTCAAGTATGGAGTGAAGTCGTGATGAAAAGTCGTGATTAATTATGTGACTTTTCAAAAATGCAAATCCATATTGCCCAGAGAGCGTATTGGTGTCAATGGATTTTTCAGCTATTTTTTCGCCTGTAGCCCTTATTGACAGGCACAAACACTTCCCATTTATGCTGTATCGCGGGATTGACGGTCTTGGCGCAACTCACGGCAACATTCGGTCCAGACAGGCCGTGGCTTTGCTGAACCCATTTCACGCTCAAAGCTGCCGCGCATTTCGTCACCAGAATCTTCCGGTTCGGCTCCAGGACTTGCCAACTTGTTCCCTTTTTGGAGTTTTCTGCTGCAATGAACTGTACTGCGGCCTCCCTGATTTCAAACAAGCCATGGATGTCACCGCGTGTCCGGTCTTCGTCGAGCGTGGCCGCGAGTGCCGATGAGACGCCAGCAACAAGAAAAACGGCGACGACCAAGGAAGCGTACATGCGTCTATTCAAACGTAACGGTGCCAACATATTTACAATCCTTGCCAAGTCTGTTCGATATCAGATAGAGATATGAAAGGTTTTGCATTCTACAGTCACAATCCCGGATCCACCGTTTTTGTTCTCCACTGGCGAGTGCGTACTTTTCGTGGCACGATGATAAGTTCATCGGCTACTCATTCAACTGACTGAACGCACATGGCTTTTACTTTTCACCCGCTTTCCGATATTCCCCACGAAGAATGGCTCCTTCTGTTGAATCACCCGGATGTCATCCGCCATATGCCACTGGCCACCGAACGTTGGACGGATGGCGCTATTGCGGAATGGGCGAAAGGCAAGGACGCGCAATGGCAAGCGAATGGCTATGGACCGTGGGCTATCCGGGTGGATGGCGCGTTTGCCGGCTGGGGCGGTTTTCAGAAGGAAGGGGGCGAAGCAGACCTGGCACTGGTATTGCTCCCTTGGTTCTGGGGACATGGGCCGGCGCTGGTGCGCCATTTCATGCACCGCCGGCTGGAACTGGGCATTGGGCCGGTCAGCATCCTGCTGCCGCCCAGCCGCACTCGCGTCAAGGGGCTGGCAAGAATCGGCTTCCTATTTGATCGCGAGGTGGAGTATGAAGGCCAACGCTTTTTGAAGTTCCGGACATCGGAATGAGCGTCACATGCGCGGTGGGGACGGGAGCAGCCTTTCTCTCCCGCAACTGGCATACTATTCAATGCATATGCGAATCTGAGTAAAGTTTGCAGAAACAAGCTATTCCCATGCGCGATCACTTTCCACTTTTGAATCCATGAAAAACAGCACCGTCGAATATCGCCATAACTTCCCCCTCGATCCGCTCGATGTCGTCCGTGTCTTCGATCAATCCGGCATCAAGCGGCCGACCGCCAATCTTCCGAGAATCGCGCGCATGTTCGCCGCGCCTTGCCTCTCGCTGTCGGCTTGGGTGGATAATGAGCTGGTGGGATTGGCCCGCTCGCTGACCGATTATGCGTATTGCTGCTATCTGTCGGACCTGGCCGTCGACCAGCGGTACCAGGGCCTGGGTATCGGCAAGGAACTTGTCAAGCGCACCCAGGCCATCATCGGCGACGACGTGTCCTTGATACTGCTCTCCGCCCCGGACGCCATGTCCTACTATCCGACGCTCGGTTTCGAGCCTGCCGGCAACGCTTACGTCATCCGGCGCAAACATTGAGCGACCGTTTTAACAATTCCCGCAGCTGATGAAACCCGTCTATACCCTCGCCGAAGCCCTGGCAAAAGATCCCGGCCGCGTCGCCAAAACCCAGGCCCTCACCCTCGACAGTGCCAGGCCCCACATGGGCTTGAAAGGCAGGCATGGCCTGTTCGCTTCCGTAGCCTGGTGGGAAAGCATCGAGGCCCAACGCCTCCCGACGCAAACCTTGACGGGCATCATTGAACGCACGTATTTCGCGGGCCAGGACAGCCGCCGTGGCGATCAGGTCAACAGCTTCACCTTGCGCATGGCGGATGGCTCGGCAGTGGACGAAAGCATCTACATAAACCACAAGCAAGACATCAGGCTGTTCGTGCCTGGCGCGATGGTGACGATGGTCTACGCGCAAGATGAGCTGAAGGCACAGCCGGCCGCCGACGGCGGCGTCAATGTGGCGCGTATCGTGCTGGAAGTGGCCATATCCGTCAGAAAAGATAAAGAGTAGGGGACGGCGCCATGCCGATGCTCCACGATCTGCACAAGCTTGATATTGGACAAGTTTCTAGCTGAAATTGGTTTGACCTCCCCCCGCGCCAGGTCTAGAGTCAGGCAAGAACCTTCAACGGACCACGATCGCCTCCCATGGCCAAGCCTTTCCCCTTGAATCCCAAGAACCCCGAACGCATCTGCTGGGGCTGCGACAAGTATTGTCCGCCGGATGCCATGCGCTGCGGCAATGGTTCCGAACGCACGCAGCATCCGATCGAGCTGTTTGGCGAAGGCTGGAATGACTGGGGGCTGGCGGCGGCCGACAAGGCCGATAAGGACGAGAACCCGCCTTGACGGCAAGCGCAGCACGCGGCGCGCCGCTACAATCTCTTTATCGCGTCCGCGCTGAGGATTCTCCATGCAAGAAACCCTGTCACGCTGGCTGGCAAGCAGCGCCGGCGATGTCCGGTTCGTCGAGCACCCGCTGCGCAACACGGCCACGGTGGCGCTGTCGCATGCCACCCTGGTCCGTTTCCTCGCGCAGACGGGACACGTGCCGCGCATCATGAGTGTCCCTGCGGCTCCCTGATGCTCAATGCCCGGCCACGGGCGCGCCGCCGCTGCGCCGTCCCGGCCGGAAGCCGTGCGCGCGGGCCGACCAGGCGATCGCAAAGGCCAGCACCAGCAAGCTGACCATGGCCCACGGGAAGGCGTCCGCGCCCCACGTTTCCAGCAGGGCGCCGCCTGCCACGCCCGCGGCCGCAATCGCGCCATTCCACGCCACCACGTTCATCGACAAGGCCACGTCGGCGCCATTGCCTGCCGTGTCGGCCAGCGCCGTCTGCAACAGCGTTGCCGCGCCGCCAAAGGACAAGCCCCAGACGGCCATGCCCAGGTAAATGACAATGGGAAACTGTGACGCGATGCCCAGCACGAGGGCCGTGGCGCCGAACACGGCCAGGCTGGCCAGCACGGCGGCGCGCAGGTGGCGCTCGACCAGCTTGCCCGTGATCCAGATGCCGGCCATGGCGGCGGCGCCGAAGACGAGCAGGACCAGGTCGACCCGCTCCGTCAATCCGGCCGGCGCCACGAACGGGGCGATGTAGGTATAGAGAATGTTGTGCGCCAGCATCCAGGCGATGACGACGGCCAGCACGGGGCGCACGCCCGGCGTCGTGAAGACGCGGCGCAGGGGCAGGCGTTCATGGATGGACTGGCCCGGGTAGTCCGGCACCTTCGCCAGCACCCAGGCGATCAGGATCAATGTCAGAGCGGAAATGATCCAGAATGCGGCGCGCCAGCCGACGAGCGAACCGAGCAAGGTGCCCAGCGGCACGCCCAGGGACAGGGCGACCGGTGCGCCCACCATGGCCAGCGCCAGGGCGCGGCCTTGCTGATGCGGCGCCACCATGCGCCGCGCGTAGCCGGCCAGCAAGCTCCACGCCAGTCCGGCCGCCATGCCGGCAAAGAAGCGGGCCGCCAGGGTCAGCCAGTAGTGGGACGACAGCGCCGTGACGGTATTGAACACGAGAAAGCCGATGATGGTCAGCAACAGCACGTTGCGGCGGCGCCAGCCGCGCGTGGCGATGGTGAGCGGAATGGCTGCCAGCAGGGAACCGAGGGCATAGGCCGTGACTATTTGTCCGGCCAGCGCGGCGCTGATGCCGAGTCCCGTACTGATCTGCGGCAACAAGCCGGCAGGCAAGGTTTCCGTGACGATGCAGATAAAACCCGTCATGGCCAGGGCCAGCAAGCCGGCGACGGGGAGGCGGTCGGCCAGCGCAGGGCTGGCTCCGGTGGTGAGCGTGGCGTGATTCAAAGCGAAATTTCCTTGGAAGTGTGACGAGTGGGCCGGGCGCAGGCGTGCCCCTGACCGTCGTTGCGGTACATATGTATCGATCGGTATAAATATAGGCGATGGCGCACCGCGTTGTCAACGACTTCTGTATCGAGTAGTATGTAAGTGGCATATGGGTAGATGAGAAGGAGCGATGGATGGCGCAAATGGGACGGCCGCGCACGTTCGACCGGCAGGCGGCGGTCGAGCAGGCCATGTTTTTATTCTGGCAACAGGGATATGAATCGACATCCTTGAGCCAGCTCAAGGCGAGCCTGGGCGGCGGCATTTCCGCGCCCAGCTTTTATGCGGCGTTCGGCTCGAAGGAAGCGCTGTTCCGCGAAGCGGCGCAATGCTATCTGGACACGTTTGCACGCGTGACGGAATGCCTGTGGGACGACGGCCTGGCGCCGCGCGCAGCCATCGAGCTGGCCTTGCGCCAGTCGGCCAGCATGCAGTCCGATGCGGACCACCCGCCCGGCTGCATGGTGGCGCTCGGCTGCATGAGCGCGCCGACGGCCGAGCATGCGGCCGTGGCCGCGCCCCTCACGCAATCGCGCGCCCGCACGCGTGCCGGCTTCGTGCGCTGCGTCGAGCGGGGCATGGCCGGCGGAGAATTGCCTGGTGATATGGATGCCGTGGCGCTGGCGTCCGTCTTCGACAGCTTTCTGTCGGGCGTGGCTATCCAGACCCGCGATGGCGTGGGCTACGCCGTGCTGGACGGCGCCATCACGCAGATTCTGCGCGTGTGGGATGCCAGCCGCGTGCCGGGCTAGACGCTAGGCCGTAAAGCGAAACTCCAGCACGTCGTCGCCATACTTGTCCGTCTCGCCCGTCGAGGTCCAGCCCAGGTAGCGGTAAAAGCCGTAGGAACGCGAAGCGGGGTCGTCGGAGCAGCCGAGGAACAGCCGTTGATGACCGTGCGCGCGCAGTTCCGTCATCACCAGTTCCAGCAAGGTTTTGCCGATACCGAGGCCTTCGAATTCCGGCAGCAGTGCCAGGACGATGATTTCGCCCGTGTCGCGCTCGCCAAAGCAGTAGCCGGCCAGCTGGCCGTCATGATGGCAGACGTGGCCAGGCAGGCTGCCCGAACGCATCATTTCCGCCCAGGTGCCGGCCGTGATGCCCACTTCCGCCAGGCGTTCCGCGGGCACGGCGTTTTGCCGCGTCCTGCCCCGCAAGTCGATAAAGGCCGGAGTGTCCTCCGCCTTGGCGGGATGGAAGGTAATGGAAGCTGGATGTGTCGTCATGTAATTACTCGCTGGTGTCGTGTCTGTGGCGAAAATGAGGCTGGATAAACCTCATTCCCAAGGTTTGCGCATGGTTTGCGCATGGCGCTGCCAGTCAAAGATTTTGCTATTCTCGATTGCCTGCTGGCCGGGATTGCCGCTATCGATGATTTCATCCTTGACGATAATCAAGTCGTTTTTGTCATTCAAGCGGTATTCCCGGTAACGCTCGCAATCCTGTGCGCGCCGGGCGATGGCGATTAATGTGTTGCCCCGCCACGCATAGCTGTCTTCATAAAAGCATTGCGCCGCGCAGCCGCAATTGGGTATGCCCCCTTCGATTCTTTGCTCGGCCATGTTGATGTTCAGATTCGGAATGGCTGACAAGGGTTGATTGAAACGGTATTGCTGCGCTGGCGCATCCCACAGCCATACATCGGAACAGCGGATGCGTCCCTGGCTATCCGTGTATCCGGTGACCCACAGGTCGGCATGGCCGTCGAAATTCATGTCCAGCAGCAGCGCGTGCAAATTGCCCGTGCCGCTGCTGCTGCAACTGCCATTCATCCACTGCTTTCCGATTTTCAGCCGATACGTCTGTTTTTCATCGTGATTCGCATAGCGGATATCGGCCGCTTGTTGCACTTTGCCTGTCGCGGCTTTATCCAGATGCAAGGTACCAGCATAAACCGAGGTGGAAATCAGGGATAAAAGCAGAGCGATCAGTTTCATGGCGATATTTATGGGCTGGCACGAGTGCACAATGCGTGGATTACATCAGGCGGAGAATGATCATACTGCATGAATCCGGCAATGCGCCACACGATTTCCTATCGTGCATTCTGCGCGGAACAGTGCTGTGTACAATGCCCAAAAATCCCCGAATAAGGAATCTTTATGAGCTCCTCTCCTGAATCTTTGAATGAAGCGGGCATCCTCGCCTATAACGACGGGCATTATGCCGAGGCCTTCAAGCAATTCGATGCGGCGGCGCGCACGGGCGATCCGGCCGGCCAGCATTTATTGGCCAGCCTGTATTACCAGGGCCATGGCGTGACGCAGGATTTGCCGAAAGCGGTGGAATTGTTCACGGCAGCCGCGCAAGCGGGTTTCCCGCCGTCGCTGGCGAATCTTGCCCTGATGTATGCGGGCGGCGATGGCGTCGCGCAAGACATGGCGCAATCGCTCGCGTATGGCCGCCAGGCGGCCGAGGCGGGCGATGGCCAGTCACAATTCAACCTGGCGCAGGCTTACCGCAAGGGGATTGATGTACCGCAAGATTATGCCGAGGCGGCGTTCTGGTACAAGCAGGCGGCCGAAGCCGGTTCCCTGTCGGCGCAGAATGAATACGGCTTGCTGTACGCGCAGGGGCAGGGCGTGGAACTCGATTACGTGCAGGCATATGCGTGGATCGCCATGCCGGCCGAGGCGGGCAGCGCGCAATCGATCAAGAACCGCGACCAGTTGCTGGAAATTCTCACGCCGTCACAGCAGCAGGCGGCGCGCGCGCTGGCTGCGGAGTATGCGGCGCAGTATGGCGTCAATCCCCATTGAGCGACGATTTCGCGGGCAGCTTGGTCAGCACGCCGGCCGCGTCGAGTTCATAGCTGTCGAAATCGCGCGCGAGAAATAGTTTGCCCGAGTAATGCAGCCGCGCTTCCGCTTCCAGCTCGGCCATGCCTTCCGCATGGTGATAGCGGGCGCTGAAGTGGGTGAGGATCAGGTTCGGCAAGCGGACCGCTTCGGCGAACTGCGCCACGCGCTGCACGGAGCTGTGCGTGGGGCCGGGGCCCACCTTTTGCAGCATGGCTTCCGTGTAGGTGGCTTCATGCACGAGCAATTGCGCATCTGCGCAAGCGTCGGCCAGCAAGGCCGGCGTGTCGTTGTCGCCGCCGACCACCACCGTGGCGCGCTGCGTTTCCGTCTGGCGGAAAGCGGCGGCGCGCAAGACCGTGCCATCGTCAAGCAGCGCATCCTGGCCAGCCTGCAAGAGTCCCCAGGCGGGACCGGGCGGCACGCCGGCCGCCTGCAGGGCCGCCTTGTCCAGCTTCCACCTGCTCGTTTCCAGCGCGAAACGGTAGCCGACGCTCGGTGCGCGGTGCGACAGCGCGTGGCGCGAGACGGTCAAGCCCGCTTCCTCGTACACCACTGGCGCGCTGTCCACGTCGATGTGGATCAGCGGATACGTCAGGAACAGTTCCGTGTGCAGCAGGGTGGCGTCGATCCAGGCCTTGATGGCGGCCGGGGCGATCAGCAGCAAGGGCTTCTTGCGCCCCGTCATCGAGGCGCTGGCCAGCAAGCCCGGCAGCCCATAGCTGTGGTCGCCATGCACGTGGGTGATGCAGATGCCCACCAGGTCGTGCACGGACAGGGGCAGGCGCTGCAGCCGGTGCTGCGTGGCTTCGCCGCAATCGATCATCCACCAGTCGCGGTTGTGCGTGGTTTGCAGGGCCAGCGACGTGACGTTGCGGTAGCGCGTGGGCACGCCGGAAGACGTGCCGAGAAAAGTCAGTTTGAACATGCGCGCATTATGCGGCAAGCCAACGCCGTTGCCAACGCGCCCGCCTTCAGCTTGTCAATGGCGCGCGCAATTTGTCCTTGTAGATGCGGCCGTTCTTCATGATCAGCAGCAGGTTTTCTTCCGGCTGGGCGAGGAAATCGAGGTTTTTCGCAGGGTCGCCATCGGCCACCAGCAAGTCGGCCAGCGCGCCCGCGGCCAGCTTGCCCAGGGTGCCAGGGTAGGGCGAGCGCTGGCCGGACAGGGCCAGCAGTTCGCCATTTTGCCCCGTCGCCTGCGCCAGCAAGGTCAATGGATCGTAAAAGCGCGTGAGTTTCGCCAGCTGGCGGCCTTGCGTGGGCGTGTTTTTCGCGTTGAACAGGATGTCCGTGCCCCAGCCCGTCTTGATGCCGTACTTTTGCGCCAGCGCATACGCCCTCACCGTGCCTTCGGATACGATCCTCTGGCTGGCCTTGCGCGCCGCATCAGGATACACATTCGCATCCGCGTCTTGCAGGAACGGTTGCAGGCTCCACCATGTGCCCGTGTCGCGCATCAGGCGCGCGGAGTCGTCGTCCGCCAGCTGGCCGTGCTCGATGCTGCGCACGCCTGCGCGGATGGCCCGCTGTATGCCTTTCGGCGTGTAGACGTGGGTCATCACATACGTGCCCCAGTCGGCGGCCGCTTCCACGCCGGCGCGCAGTTCGCGCTCCGAATACTGCGTGCTGTCGAGCGGATCGTACATGGAGGCGACGCCGCCGCCGGCCATCATCTTGATTTGCGTCGCGCCCAGCATCAATTGCTCGCGCACGCGGCGCAGCACTTCCGCTTCGCCATCGGCGATCATGGCCATGCCCGCCGTTTCCGCCATGCCCAGCGGCGCATTCGCCGCACGGGGGATGTCGGAGCGCAAACGGAAGTCGCCATGGCCCGAGGTTTGCGAAATCATGGCGCCGGACGGAAAGATGCGGGGGCCATCGACGATGCCTTCATCGATGGCGCGCTGCAATGCAAACGCGGGGCCGCCCGGATCGCGCACGGACGTAAAGCCCCGCAGCAAGGTGCGCTGCGCTTCCTGCGCCGCCACCAGGTACAGATAGCCGATATCGGAGGTCATGGCCGTCACCTGGTTGATGGCGGCCAGCATGGTGTGCCAGTGGGCGTCGATCAGGCCCGGCATCACCAGCTTGCCCTGGCAATCGACCACTTGCGCGCCGTCTACCTTTTCGCCGGCCGGCAACAGGGCGGTAATGGTCGGGCCCGTCACTAGCACGTGGATGCCGGAGCGGGGCGCCTTGCCCGTGCCGTCGAACAGGCGCAGATTGGTCAGCAGCAGTGGGCGCTGGGGCGTTTGCGGCTGCTGGGCGATGGCGTTGCTGGTGGACAAGCCGATGAAGGGCGCCAGCATGGCGGCCGCGCCGCCGAGAAATTGCCGGCGCCGCATGTCCGCCATCACCCGCTGGTGCAGGATGGTGAAGACGGTGCCGCCGCAGTCGCAGGCGCGCGGCTTCAAGCCGCCCGTTTGCCATGTATCCATCAGATGCTGCTCCTGTGCCAGTGCCATCGCGTCATCCTTTCATCGCTGCCGCGCCGTGTGCTGGCACGCGGACAAAGTTAATTAATGGAAACAATGACCATTGAAAGCCCGCAGCGATGGCAAGTCAAGCGTGCACTTGCTTTACAGCAAAGAATGCAGCATTTGCCGTTCAAGGTGCATGCTAAGGTGCATGCTGGCCGCTATCTTCGCTCGCCGTGTAATCGACAAAGCCGTCGCGGCGGCAAAAGCTGGCCAGCTGCATGCCGGCCTGGCGCGCGATGCGGATGGCCAGCGAGGTGGGCGCCGAGATGGTGGCGACGAGTCCGATATGCATGCGCGCCGACTTGCGCACCAGTTCATAGCTGGCGCGGCTGGACAGGAAGACGAAGCCGTCGTGCATGGCGATGCGGTGCAGGGCCAGGTAGCCGATCAGCTTGTCCAGGCCGTTATGCCGGCCCACGTCCTCGAACACCTTCACGATGGCGCCCTCGGCCGTGCACCAGGCGGCCGCATGTACGCCGCCCGTCTTGTGCATCAGCTCCTGGTAAGGCAGCAGCTCGCGCGCGGCGCGGCCGAGGATGGCGCTGCTGGCCACCAGCGGCGGCAGGGGGCGCGTGATCTTTTCCGGCACCAGGTCCAGCAGGGCCAGGCTTTCGATGCCGCACACGCCGCAGCCCGTGCGCCCGGTCAGCGCGCGGCGGCGGGCCTTGAGCTTGATCAAATCCGGCTGCGCGATGGTCAGCCGCACTTCGGCGCTATCCTCGCCGCAGCACACGTCGAGGTCGTAGATGTCGCGCACGCTGCCGACGATGCCTTCGGTCAAGGTAAAGCCGACGGCGAATTCCTCGAGGTCGCGCGGCGTGGCCATCATCACGGCGTGGGCGATGCCGTTGTAGACGAGGGCCACGGGATACTCCTCGGCCACCATGTCGCGGCCCGCCGTGGCCACGCCCCCCTGGTGGCGCACCATGGGAACGTCCAGGTAGCCGTCGCGTTCGATGGTGGTGATGTCGCATTCCATGATTTTTTCCTCCGGTTAATCGATCTGATAGCGCGGGCAGGGCCGTATCGACGGCGGCAGCGGGTCGCCATGCAATTCCAGCAGCGAGCGTTCCGTTTCCCGCGTCATGGCGTTCAGGGCCAGGCAGTTGGGCGCCAGGCCGAACGGTTCGGCGATCTGCTGCGCGATGGCTTCCAGCGCAAACAGGGTGTAGGCGACGAAGACGGAAATGAGGGGCGTGGCCACGCCGATGGCGTCCACCAGGCCCAGCGGCAGCAAGAAGCAATACATGTAGACGGTGCGGTGCACCAGCACGCCGTATGGATACGGGATCGGCGTGTTCTTGATGCGCTCGCAGCCGGCCACGGTGGCGGCCAGGTCGTTGAGCTGGGTGTCGAGCATCCACAGCAGCTGCGTCTGGCCCCCCTGGCGCTGCACGGCGTCGTGCAGCATGGCGCGCACCGCATGCAGTATGGCGACGGGCTTGAAGTTGACGCCCTGCAAACGCTGCACGTCTTCGGCCGGCAGGTAGCGCAGCAGGTCTTCCTGCGGGTCCGTCTGGCGCAACTGGTGCTTGAGCGCGTAGACGAAGGCGACCAGGCGACGCAGCAGCAACTCGTGGTCGAGGCCGCTCGTTTCCTGCGGCAGATACGTGAGCGCCTGCGAAGCGAGGGCCCGCGCGGCGATCAGCAATTGCCCCCAGATATGCCGCGCCTCGACGAAGCGCGCATAGCTGGCGTTATTGCGAAAGCCGAGAAAGATCGCCAGGCTGATGCCGACCATGGGAAACGGCGCCGTATCGAGCGGAATCTTGACGCCGAAGATACGGCCATCCGTCAGCAAGGCCAGGGAGCTGACGACCAGCATCAGCAACAATTGCGGGATGATGGCTTGCAGCACCGAGCCATCCCAGACAAACAGCATGCGGAACCAGTTGGTGGTGGGGCGAATGATCATGATGGAAGACGCATGCTGTGATGTGAATCAATGTTTCCGGGGCACGACTTTGCCCTCGAAGACGTAATATTGGAACAGGTTGTAGCCGATCATGATCGGCAGCATCGTGCCCATGCCGATCAGCATGAAGATCAGGGTCGGTTCATTGGACGCGGCCGCCTCGATGCTCAGCTTGCCCGGCACGAGGTCCGGGAAGAAGCTGATGGCCAGGCCCGCGAACGACGCCAGGAACAGCACGATGGCGCCGCGGAAGGGGCCGCGCACGCCGTTCACATGCACGGCCCACAGGATGTAGATGAAGGCGCTGGCGGCGATGGCGGCCAGGGCCAGCAGCACGCCGAACACGCCCGGCTGCGCCCAGCGGTCGTGGCCGATGGCGCTGAAGACCATGGTGCCGGCCGACAGCACGATGGCGGCCGCGACCGTTGCCAGCACGCTGGTGGTCGCGTAGCGGCGCGCCGCCGCTTCCAGCAGGCCGCCCGTCTTCTTGATCAGATACGTGCTGCCCAGCAGGCAATAGCCGGCCACCACGCCCAGCGCCGTACAGGCCGTGAAGATGCCGCTCAGCCAGCCCGGCTGCAAGCCCGTGATGACTTCGCCCAGCACCACGCCCTGCGCCACGGCGGCCAGCAGGCTGCCCACGCCGAAGACCACGTCCCACAGGCGCTTGTTGCCGGCCGCGTGGCGGAACTCGATCGAGGCGCCGCGCATGATCAGGCTGGCGATCAGCAGCATGATGGGAATGTACAGCTGTTCCAGCAAGGTGGCGTAAGCGCTGGGAAAGGCGCCGAACAGGGCGCCGCCCACCACCACCAGCCAGGTTTCGTTGGCGTCCCACACGTGGGCGATCGATTGGAAGATCAGGTTGCGTTCCTGCTCGCGGCGGGTGAACAGGCTGAGAATGCCCACGCCCAGGTCGAAGCCGTCCGTGACGACGTAAAAGATCAGCATCAGGCCGATCAAGCCGAACCAGGCATTGCCCAGCATGGCATGCGAATTCATATCCATTACATACTCCTAGTCAGATGGCGGCGCATGTCAATACCCCACGGCATGGGCGGCGTCCGGCAGCGGCAGCGCCACGTCCGGGCCTTGTTGCAGCCATTTCTTTGCGAACACAAAGAAGGTGAGGAACAGCACGACGTAAAACACGGCAAACATCAGCATGCTGCCGGCCACGGCATGGGCCGCCACGTCGGAGACGGCGTCGCGCGTGCGCAGCAAGCCGTACACGACCCACGGCTGGCGTCCCACTTCGCGCACAATCCAGCCGCACTCGACGGCGATGTAGGGCAGCGGAATCGTCAGCACCCAGGCCAGCAGCAGCTTGCGGTTGCGCACGAACTCCTGCACCCGTCCACCCACCTTGCGCCAGGCCACGAAGGTCCAGAACGACAGCAGCACGAACCACATGCCGATGCCGGCCATGGCGCGGAAGGCGTAGTACAGCAGCGGCAGCATGGGCGGCTGGTCTGCGCGGGCGATGTCGGCCAGGCCCGTGATCTTGCCCGTGGCGCTATGCGTGGCGATCACGCTGAGCATGCCGGGCACTTCGACGGACCAGTCATTCTTTTGCTCCGCCTGGTTGGGCCAGGCCAGCAAGGACCAGGCCGCGCCTTCGCCATCGCGGTTCGTGTGCCAGTGGCCTTCGATGGCCGCGCCCTTGGCGGGCTGGGTCTTGAAGACGTCGACGCCGCTGGAATCGCCGAGCCACACTTGCAACGGCGCAATGACCAGCAGCAACATCAGCGCCAGCTTGAACGAGCGGGCGAAGAAGGCCGGTTCGCGGCGCTTGAACATATACCAGGCGGAAATGCCGGCGATGACGAACAAGCCCGTTTCCACGGCGGCCACCCACATGTGGCCCACGGCCCAGGCCATGTCGGGATTGAAGATGGCGGCCACGTAATCGGTGACGATGATCTTGCCGTCCACCACGCGCACGCCGGCCGGCGTCTGCATCCAGGAATTGGCGACCATGATCCAGAACGAGGAAATGCTGGATCCCAGCGCCACCATGCCGGTGGCAAACAGGTGCACGCCCTTCGGTACGCGGCCCCAGCCGAACATCATGACGCCGATGAAACCCGCTTCCAGCATGAAGGCCATGGCGCCTTCGAAGCCGAGGATGTTGCCGATGAACTGGCCGGAATGGTGCGAAAACGGCGCCCAGTTGGTGCCGAACTGGAATTCCAGGGGAATCCCGCTGACGACGCCGACGGCGAAGTTGAGCACCAGCAACTTGCTCCAGAAGCGCGCGTGGCGGTAGTAGACGGGGTCGCTGGTGCGCAGCCACAGCGCCTCGACGACGAACAGGAACAGCGACAGGCTGATCGTCAGGATGGGCCACAGGATGTGGAAGATGGCCGTCATCGCAAATTGCGCGCGCGACAGGTCCAGGGTATCGAAACCGAACATGGCGTTCTCCTGTTCAGCTGACTGCGGCCGAAGGCGACAGCAGCACGGGGATGGATTTGAAGGTCGGCGTGCGCGAACCGTAACCGACGCTGTCGAGCGGCACCAACGGGTTGGTTTCCGGGTAGTAGGCGCCGATGCAGCCGCGCGGGATGTCGTACTCGACCAGCAGGAAGCGGTCGGCGCGGCGTTCGATGCCGTCGTGCCACACGCCGATCAGGTCGACCCAGTCGCCGGCCGCAAAGCCCAGCATGGCCAGGTCGTCCTTGTTGATGAAGACGACGCGGCGCTGGCCGAAGACGCCACGGTAGCGGTCGTCCATGGCGTAGATGGTGGTGTTGTACTGGTCGTGCGAACGTGTTGTCATCAGCACCATCAGGCGCTCGCCGTATTGCTGGCGGGCGCGGTGGATCGGCGTGTCCAGTTCCACGGCGTTGACGAGGAATTTCGCCTTGCCGCTTTCCGTCTTCCATACCCGTTCGCGCGAGGCGATTTCCAGGTGGAAACCACCGGGTTTGGCCACGCGCAAGTTGTAGTCGAAAAAGTCATCGAACACTTGCTCGATGGAATCGCGCAGCAAGGCATAGTTGCCGGAATAGCGCAGCCAGTCGATCTTCTCGCTGCCCAGGGTCGATTGCGCCATGCCGGCCACGATGGCGATTTCCGAACGCAGATTGGGCGAGGCGGGCTGGTTCATGCCGAACGAGATATGCACCATGCTCATCGAGTCTTCCACCGTCACGCCTTGCGCCACGCCCGACTGCACGTCGATTTCCGTGCGTCCCAGGGTGGGCAGGATCAGCGCATCCTTGCCGTGCACGAGGTGACTGCGATTGAGCTTGGTGGCGATGTGCACGGTCAGGTCGCACGAGCGCAGCGCATCCCAGGTGCGCGGCGTGTCCGGCGTGGCCATGGAGAAATTGCCGCCCAGGGCGACGAACACTTTCACTTTTTTCTCCAGCATGGCTTCGATGGTGCCGACGGCGTCGTAGCCGTGGTGGCGCGGCGGCTCGAAGTTGAAGACGAGACCCAGGCGGTCGAGGAATTCCTTGGTCGGCTGTTCCTCGATGCCCATGGTGCGGTCGCCCTGCACGTTCGAGTGGCCGCGCACGGGGCACAGGCCCGCGCCCCGCTTGCCGATATTGCCGCGCATCATCATCAAGTTCGACAGGATTTGCACGGTGGCCAGCGAATTCTTGTGCTGCGTCACGCCCATGCCCCAGGTCGAAATGACGGCCTTGCCCTTGACATAGATCTGCGTCAATTCTTCGATCTTGTCGCGCGCCACGCCCGATTCGGCCAGCAGCAAGTCCCAGCTTTCCGCGCGCAGGTCGGCGGCGAAGGCGTCGAAGCCGCTCGTGTGTTCGGCGATGAAATCGCAGTCGAGCACGCGCTCCTGGCCATGGGCGACGGCTTCATCATCGAGTTCGACGACGCGCTTGGCCATGGCCTTGATCAGCGCGAAGTCGCCGCCCAATGTCGGGCAGATGAACAGCGAACAGATGTTCGTACTGCCGCCCGTCAGCATTTCCAGCGGATGCTGGGGGCTGGTGAAGCGCTCCAGGCCCCGTTCGTGCAGCGGGTTGATGGAAACGATGGTGGCGCCGCGGCGCGACGCTTCGCGCAATTCGCCCAGCATGCGCGGGTGGTTGGTGGCCGGGTTCTGGCCGAACAGCAGCAGGGTGTCCGCATGCTCGAAGTCGTCCAGCAGCACCGTGCCCTTGCCGATGCCCACCGTTTCCGGCAAGCCGCGGCTCGTCGCCTCGTGGCACAGGTTGGAACAGTCGGGGAAGTTATTCGTGCCGTAGGCGCGCACGAACAGTTGATACAGGAAAGCCGCTTCGTTGCTGGCGCGGCCCGACGTGTAGAAGGCGGCCTGGTTCGGGTCGTCCAGCGCGTGCAGGTGGTGCGCCACGAGGGCGAAGGCGTCGTCCCAGGAAATGGCCTGGTATTTGTCGCTGGCCGCGTCGTACACCATGGGGTCCGTCAAGCGGCCATGTTGTTCCAGATCATAGTCCGACTGCTCCATCAATGCGGTGACCGTGTGCTCTTCGAAAAATTCCGGGCGCACGCGCTTGCTCGTCGATTCGGCGGCCACGGCCTTGACGCCGTTTTCGCAAAATTCGAACGTGGACGCGTGTTCTCGGTCGGGCCAGGCGCAGCCGGGACAGTCGAAGCCGTCCGGCTGGTTTTGCTCGAACAGCGAACGGTAATTGCCCGCGCTGACTTTTTCCTTGAACAGGTTGATGGCCACGTACTTGAGGGCACCCCAACCGGCCGCGGCATGGGTGTAGGGCGCGATGCGCGCGTCGGACTTTGGCTTGCTCATGATGACTCTCCTGGTGATATGCGATGGGACAATCACATGGTAGGGGCGGCGGCTTGCCCCGTAGGCGCACAGTTCCGGACAAAAAAACAGAGTACAGATGGCAAGATGACGATGCCGGTCGCGCCGGCGCCGGCCGTGATCTATGATGTGGACAAGGAGAAAAAACATGCACAAGGAAGACAAGGAAGACGGCATCGACGCGGCGCTGATTGCGCTGCTGGCGCTGCTGTGGGAAGCGCGGCAGGAGGCGCCGGAGAAACCGTGGTCGCTGGCCAAGCTGGCCAAGCGGGCGGGAGTACAGATGAGCACTTTGTTGCGCCAGCTCAATGCGCTGTCCAGCGCGGGACTGGTGAACGTGACGACGGCGGAGAGCGGCGGCGGCAGCGCGCTGCTCAGCGCGGCGGGCGCGGACCTGTGCGCCACGGTGTTTGCCGCACCACCTCCGCCAGCGCAGTAGGAGCACAGTCCCGCGCGTCTGTACTCTATCGGCCGGAGCCGGACTGTACCTCTTTGCCTGACCCCATTCGTCCTATGCTACTTCCAGACGAATGCCTATCGAGGGGAAGCACCATGAACACCATCCTGTATCCGCAGCCGGCGCTCCGGCAGCCAAGCCATATCGAACCGTGCGTGGATATGCTGGGCCGCCCCCTGACGGACTTGCGCATTTCCGTGATCGACCAGTGCAACTTCCGCTGCACCTATTGCATGCCGGCCGAGCTGTACCCCAGCGACTACCCGTTTCTTCCATCGAGCGAGCGCCTGTCCTTCGCGCAGATCGAGACCATGGCGCGCGCCTTCGTGCGCCTCGGCGTCGATAAAATCCGCATCACGGGCGGCGAGCCGCTGCTGCGCAAGAACCTGGAGCAGCTGATCGAAGCGCTGGCGAAACTGACCACGCCGGACGGGCGCGCCGTGAGCATCGCGCTGACGACGAATGGCAGCTTGCTGGCGGCCAAGGCGCAGTCG
The DNA here is from genome assembly GCF_030397625.1 of Janthinobacterium sp. SUN026. Taxonomy (NCBI): domain Bacteria; kingdom Pseudomonadati; phylum Pseudomonadota; class Betaproteobacteria; order Burkholderiales; family Oxalobacteraceae; genus Janthinobacterium; species Janthinobacterium sp. SUN026. The sequence continues at coordinate 21,492 of NZ_JAPQNU010000005.1, forward strand.
CTCAAGGATGCGGGCCTGGAGCGGGTCACCGTGAGTCTCGACAGCCTGGATAACGGCATTTTCCAGCGCATGAATGGCGTCGATTTTCCCGTCGAAAAAGTGCTGCACGGCATTGAGGTAGCGCAAGCCGTGGGCTTGACTCCAGTGAAGGTCAACATGGTGGTGCAGAAAGGCGTCAACGACAGCCAGATCGTGCCGCTGGCGCGCCATTTCCGCCACACGGGCGTGGTGCTGCGCTTGATCGAATTCATGGACGTGGGCGGCATCGGCGCCTGGTCGTGCACGCACGTCGTCACGTCCGAGGCGGCGCGCGCGCTGATCGCCGCCGAGTTCCCCCTCGTGTCGCTGGGCGAAGGCAAGCCCCTCTCGCACGAAACGGCCAGCCGCTACCGTTATCTGGATGGCGGCGGCGAAGTGGGCTTCATTTCCAGCGTGTCGCAGCCGTTCTGCGGCGACTGCAGCAGGGTGCGCGTGTCGTCGGACGGCAAGCTGTTTACGTGTTTGTTCGCCCAGGACGGCCTCGACCTGCGGCCCCGGCTTGATTCTGCGCAAGGTCTGGAAAGCCTGCTGCGCCAGCACTGGCAGCGCCGTGGCGACCGCTATTCGGAAGTGCGCGGCGCACTGGCCCAGCTTGGCGGGCGCAGGCAGTATCCCACCGTGCGCATGTCGCTGGTGGGCGGATAACTGGTTTACAACGCCTAGCAAAACCGTAGCGAGCGGAAGTAAGTTGTGGCTAAGAAGCGCAACTGTACGAAGGTACAGTGAGCATCGCAGGCCGCAAATTACGACGCGCAGTAGGTTTTGATAGGTGTTATTAGAGGAATTCGGTGATGAGCTTACCGAGCAGGATGATGGCTTGCTCGACGCCCACGCTCCACGGATAGCTGTAGTTGAGGCGGATGCAATGCTTGTAAGCCTGGCTGACGGAAAACATGCGTCCCGGACCCACCGTGATCTTGCATTCCAGCGCGCGCCGGTACAGCTGCATGGAGTCTATGTCGCCAGGCAATTCCACCCACAGCACGTAGCCGCCCTGCGGGTGCGAGATTTTCGTGCCAGCAGGAAAGAAACGCTGCACGGCGGCGGCCATGATGCGCGCCTGCTGGGCATACGCCTTGCGGGTGCGGCGCAGATGCTGTTCGTAGCCGTCGTTTTGCAGGTATTCGGCGATGGCCAGCTGGGGAAACGAGGACGTGGCCAGGGTGTTGAGGAATTTGAGTTCCTCCACCTTGCCCCGGTAGCGTCCGGCCAGGGCCCAGCCCACGCGCTGCGCGGAACTGAGGCTCTTGGAAAACGACGAGCAATGCAGCACCAGGCCCTTGCGGTCGTAGGATTTGAGCGAGGTTGGGTGGGCGTCGCCGTAATACAGCTCGTTGTAGACGCCGTTTTCGATGGCGGGCACGTCGTGCTGCTCCAGCAGCTGGTACAAGGCCCGCTTGCGCTGGTCGGACATCTGGAATCCCAGCGGATTCTGGAAGTTCGGCATCACCATGACGGCGGCGATCGGCTGCCGGGCCATGATGTCGGCCAGCGCCTCGATGCTGATGCCTTCATACGGGTCGGTGGACACTTCCACCACCTTCATGCCCAGCCGTTCGACGGCCATCAGCATGGCGTAGAAGGTGGGCGACTCGACGGCGATGGTGTCGCCCGGCTTGGCCACGGCTTGCAGGCACAGGTTGATGGCTTCCGTGGCGCCCACGGTGACGATGATTTCGTCGGGATCGACGGCCAGGCCGTTTTCCATGTAGCGGCGGGCGATTTCGCGGATCAGCTGCGGGTTGCCCGGCGGCAGGTCGTCCGTCACGTTCCAGGCGCGGTTGCGGCGCGCCACCGCGCCCGCATACTGGTTGATGCGTTCCCAGGGAAACAGCGACGGGTCGGGGTAGGGTGAGCCCAGCGGGATGGCGTCATGCAAGCCGATCGAGCGCAGGGTGGACAGCACCAGGCGGCTCACGTGCACTTCCGCCGGCACGGGGCTGGGGTGCGACGCCTGCATGCAGATGGACGGCGCGGCGGCGTCGCCGGCCCGTTGGCGCACGAAGTAGCCGGACTGGGGCCGGCTTTCGATCACGCCCATGCCTTCCAGCTTGACGTAGGCGCGCAGCACCGTGGTGATGCTCAGCTTGTGCTGCTGGCTGGTCTGGCGCACGGACGGAATGCGTTCGCCGGGCAAGAGCACGCCCTTGGCCACCAGTTGCTCGATGTCGCTGACGAGCTTTTCATACAATTTCATGCAATGGTATCCATTCTTATTCTTGCTCTACGTCATTGCATTATCGTCCAATTCATGACTACCTATAGTTACAGTTATCGCATGTTGCCAAAATGAAACTGCCAACCGGCACTTCTGGTTTAAGATCCACATAGAAACGAAAAAGAGGAACCTCTGTCATGGCAATTCCACAAAGCATGCTGTCTGTCGTCGCGCGCGACGAAGTGCATTTGCAGTTCAAGGTGAAGGCCGGCGTCGACATGCGGCAGCTGTTCCAGCGGCTGGGTAAGCTGTGGGAATCCGAAGTCACGGGCATTTTGGACCCCACCCTGAACCGCCACCATCAGTTGACGGGCGGCACGGCCAACGTGGTGCTGGGATTCAAGCCCGAACTGTGGCGCGCCGCGTGCCCAGGCTGCGTGCCGGACAATATGGCATCGTTCGCGCACGACCTGGTGGGCGCCAACGGCAAGACGGCGCCGGCCACCCAGCACGATTTCTGGGTCTGGATCACGCAGTCGAACGCGGCCACCCTGTACGACAGCATGCGCACGACGCTCACCTTGCTGAGTCCTTTTGCCGAGCTGGCCAGCGAACAGGTGTGTTTTCCGTATCACAACAATGTGACGTTTGACGGCTTTGCCGACGGCGTCGCCAACCCGAATCCATTCCGCGCCAACGGCGTGGCCATCATTCCGGACGGCGAAGCGGGCGCGGGCGGTTCCACCGTGTTGCTGCAGAAATGGCGCATGGACGTGGAGCGCCTGCGGGCCTTGCCCGTGCACGCGGCGGAGCAGGTGTGGGGCCGCACCAAGGCCGGCAGCCATGAATTGTCGCCGTTGCCCGTCGATTCCCACGTGGGCCGCAACCAATTCATCCGCGATGGCGAGGAAGTCGATATCGTGCGCCGCAACGCCAATTACGCCAATGCCAGCGAGGCGGGCGTCATGTTTGTCGGTTTTTGCAAGGACATCACCGTGACTATGGGCATGCTGCGGCAAATGTACGGCGTAGGCTATGATGGCGTCACCAAGACGGACCGGCTGCTGGATTTTTCCACGGCGCTGTCGTCGGCGATCTATTTCGTGCCCAGCATCGATGCCTTGCTGGCCGCGGGCATTTCGCCGGCGGACCCCGGCTGAGGGCCGCCCCGGCGGTCCCTATTTTTACTTTAAAGGAGTTTTCCATGCGTATACGTCCCGCCACACTGCTGTCCGCCCTGATCTTCGGCAGCGTCGTCTTCAGCGCTTCCGCTTCCGCCGTCGGCCTGGGTTTCCTGGCCGATACGCCGATGGCTTACCTGAACAAGAACGACAAGCCCGTCTTCGTCAAGGCCGTCACCGACGTGCTCAATGACAAGAAAGATGGCGAAACCGTGCAATGGAGCAATGAAGGCTTGCGCAATTCCGTGCGCATCGCCGCCGACATCACGGCCAGCGACACGCAAAAGACAGATGAGCAAACCTGCCGCAAGGTACAGGTGGGCTTGAGCGCCAAGGGTCAGGAACAGACCCTCAAGCTGACGGTCTGCAAGGCCGGCACGGCCGCCTGGAAAGTGAAAAAACAATAAGCACCGGCCGCCGCCCTTCCTTGCCGGAAGGGCGGCGTCGCGATGACTGCCCGCAGCGTGCGCTGCGGCTGCCTAGTCGTGGTTGATGGCTGCCACCTGGTGCAAGCATGCCTCGTCGGTGAGCAAGGTGACCACCGCATTGGTTCTGGCATGGACGCGCACGCCCTTGAGCCAGTCCGGCAGGACAAGGACGGCGCCCGCCACGATGGGCAGGATGACCTGGATCACGGGCTCGCTGCCCCTGGGCGGCGTCGCCCCGAAGTCCAGGTCCTGGATGCCGTCCTGCGGCGGCTTGAGGTAGACGCGCGGCGCGAGGGGGACCGCCTGCCAGCCGCCGGAGCTGACTTCGCCGATCGCGCTCACATGCAAATGCGGGGGAAGGCTCTTGTCGATGGCTAGGTGCACGGCCTTTACTTTGTAGATGGGAACGCTCATGGTATCTCCAGGAAGGATGGGGTGCGCCGCCAGGCCCGCGGCGTGTAGGGCCAGTCCCGATGTCTCGGCATCGTTAAGCTAGCTCAGCAAGTGTAGGTCGTATTTTCACCATCACCATCTCCAATTGTCACCATGGCCAGGCGCGCAAGCCATGCTGCTCTACTTTCTTGGGGGAAAGCCACCCGCAACGGTTAGAATCACGTTTTACCTTCTTTTTCCCATCTGCATGCAGCAAAGTCGCCTCCTGTTCTTCCGCCTGGCCGGCCAGTTTCGCCGCTATGGCGCCATCGTCGCCGCCACCTTGCTGGCCGTGGGCGTGGCGTCCGCCACCGATGTGTTGTTAATCAGGCAATTGCAAAACGTCGTCGACGCCATGCGCGCGACGGCCAGCACGCAGGCCGCGCCCGCGTCCGGCGTGATGGGCATGCTGCAGGGCTGGGTCGACCGTTTCTTGCCGGCACAGGCGGGGCAGGTGGACTTGTGGGTGATTCCCGCCACCATCCTGGGCCTGGCCGTGCTGCGCATGGTGTCGAGCTTTGCCGGCGATTACGGTTCCGTATGGCTATCGAGCCGGGTGCAGGCGGATTTGCGCGAAAAGATGTTCGCCACCATCATGCGCCTGCCCAGCCGCTTTTTCGACACCACCACCACCAGCCTGACGCAGTCGCGCGTGGCCTTCGACGCCAGCCAGGTGTCGCAGGCGGGCTTGAACGTGCTCAACGTGATGGTGCGCGATTCCGTCGCCACCGTCGGCTACCTGATTTTATTGTTCAGCATCGACGTGAAACTGGCCCTGTTCTGCATGGCGTCGATGCCCATCGTGGCCATCGTCGTGACCCTGGCGGGCCGCCGCATGCGCCACCTGAGCAAGAGTTCGCAGCAAGCCGTGGGCGAGCTGACGTCCGTGCTGGATGAAAGCATCGGCGGCCAGCGCGTGGTGAAAATCTTTGGCGGCCAGGATTATGAACAGGCGCGCTTCGTCAACGTCGTCAAGCGCAACCGCCAGCTGGCCGTCAAGCATGCCGCCACCTCGGCCATGAATTCCGGCTTCATCATGATGCTCGTCGGCATTACCCTGTCGTCCGTGATCTATTTCGCCATGCTGCGCGCGCAAAGCGGCGCCATCACGCCGGGCGCCTTCGTCGCCTTCATGGGCGCGCTGATGGCGATGCAGTCGCCGATCAAGAACTTGACCAAGATCAATGAGCCGCTGCAGCGGGGCTTGGCGGCTGCCGAGTCCGTCTTCGGCTTGATCGACACGCCGCTGGAACCGGACCCGGGTACCATCGCGCCGGTCACGGTGCAGGGTAATCTGTCCTTGCAGAACGTCAACTTCCGCTACAACAGCGACGATCCCGATGCGCCCACGGCCTTGAGCGATATCACGCTCGACATCCGCGCCGGCGAAACGGTGGCCCTGGTGGGCGGCTCCGGCGGCGGCAAGACGACCTTGCTGGGCTTGCTGCCGCGCTTCTACGACGTCAGCGGCGGCCAGATCCTGCTCGATGGCGTCGACCTGCGCGATTACGCCTTGCTGGCCCTGCGGCGCCAGTTCGCCCTCGTCAGCCAGGATGTGATTTTGTTCAACGACACGATGGCGGCGAATATCGCGTATGGCGACCCGGCCCCGGACCAGGCCCGCATCGAAGCGTCGGCGCGCGCCGCGTATGCGCACGACTTCATCATGCAGTTGCCGCAAGGCTACGAAACGCAGGCGGGGCAGAACGGTTCGCGCCTGTCGGGCGGGCAACGCCAGCGCCTGGCCATCGCGCGCGCCCTGTACAAGGACGCGCCGATTCTCTTGCTGGACGAAGCGACCAGCGCACTGGACACGGAGTCGGAACGTTCCGTGCAGGCGGCGCTGGAAGTGCTGATGCGCAACCGCACCACCATCGTCATCGCCCACCGCCTGTCGACCATCGAAAGCGCCGACCGCATCGTCGTCATGCAGGGCGGGCGCCTGGTGGAATCGGGCAGCCACGCCACCTTGCTGCAGCAGGGCGGCGCGTATGCGCGCCTGCATGCGAGCCAGTTGTCGCCCGTCAAGGATGGCGCGGCCTAGAACCTCAGAACACGTGAATTTCCTGTAATACCAGCGTGGCGCCCAGCGCCGTGCCTTCCACGCGGAAGGTGGCGGTCAGGTCCGACCAAACGCCATTCAGTGGCAGCGCGTGGCGCACTTCGGCGATCGCCACGCCGCCGTCCTCGCTTGCCGGGCGCTCGACGCAGCGTTCGTGCGGCGCACCGCTGGCTTGCGCCGCCGGCGTGACGCGATACACCATGCCATCCGCATACGGCTCCGGCGAACCATACCCTTCGATCACGGCGCGCAGCAGCGCCGGCGTCCAGCCGTAATACGCGTCGTGCGCCGTGCGCGCATGGGCGCACGCGTAATCGCCGCGCGCCAGGTCGGCGATCCAGGCGTCGATGATGTCCAGTATCTGTGTGTCGCTGGGGGCGGAGGGCAAGTGCATGGATTTCTTTCGTGACAGGGGAAAACGTTGCTTTCCATTATGATGGCCGCCGCACGATAACATTGCAACGGAACACAATGCACACACGACAGAAGATACGCGTGGCCCTGGCCGCCTTGCTGGGCATGGTCCTGGCCTTGCCGCTGGCGGCACAGGCACAGCCCGCAGGGCAAACGCCGACGCCAACCTTGCAGGAGGAAGACCGGACCATGTATTTGGATGAAAATTTCATGCCCAGCAATCAGCGCGGCGCCGTGTATGCGCTGCGCACGCCGCCCGTGCGCGACGAGGCGCTGGGCGCCTGGCATGTGCTGCTGGAATTTCCCGACACGCCGGGCGTGCCGGCCTTTGAAACCTATGCCACGGACCTGGACTTGAGCCAGGTCAAGTTCGTAAAGTTTCGCAAGTATTACCATGAAAATGGCCAGCTGCTGCGCGAAACCTATTTCGATGCCCAGGGCGAGGAATTGCTCGGCGGCAGCGTGTACTTCGAAAATGGCCAGGTCCAGCAGCGGGTGACCGCGTTGCCGAACGGGCGCGACAGCATCTCGGAAACGTATCACCAGAATGGCCAGCTGATGAGCCGCACGCTGTATCACGGCGACGAGATGGCCGATGGCGAGCAAGTGTCGTATGGCGCGAACGGGGCCGTCAGCAGCCGCTCGTATCAGCGCCATGGCAAGATGGATGGCGTGCAGGAATTGTTTTATGCGGATGGCAAAGTGCACCGGCGGGGACGCTTCGTCGATGGCCAGCGCGAGGGCGAGTTTGTCCGGTATGCCCAGGATGGCAAGGTGCTGGCCAGCACCGTGTGGGTGCACGGCCAGCCCGACGGCTGGTCGTTTGAAAGCCATGACAATGGCGTCGTGTCGAACAAGACGCTGTACCAGAAGGGTGCCGTGCTCAGCTTGCAAACGTGGGCCCCGAATGGCCGGCCTGTGTTTGCATGGCAGAAAGACGCGCAGGGGCGTGACCACGGCGACACGACGGATTGGCATGCCAACGGCGCGCGCGCCAGCGTGACCCCGTTTGTCGAAGGCCAGCGTCACGGCTTGCTGCAGGCCTGGTACGACGACGGCAGCCTGCGCCAGATCGTGCCGTATGAGCACGGCAAGAAGCACGGCATCGAGCGCCACTGGGACCAGGCCGGCAAGCTGGTGCTGGAGCAGGCGTGGCAAGCCGGAGAGCCAGTTTCCATGCGCTAGGAGTCGCCCGCCTTTGCAGGTATCATGCAGGGATTCCGGCCCGCCAGCAGGCGCGAAGCCGGCAGGATAACTGGAGGCAATGGTGGTGGAAGCGGAAGTTTCGGCGATGGCCAGGGCGCAAGGCATGGCCTTGCAAAACATGCGCGTCGTCATGCGCGCGGCGCAGCGCCACTCGGCGCAAATCGAAAAGCAATGCGGCGTGTCGGGCGCGCAATTGTGGGTGATGCAGGAATTGCTGGAACGGCCAGGCTTGCGCATGGGCGAGCTGGCCAGCAAGATGTCGATCCACCAGACGACGGCCAGCAACCTGGTCGAGGCGCTGGTCAAAAAAACCTATGTGCGCAAGGCGCGCGACCAGCCCGACCAGCGCGTCGTCACCCTGACCCTGACGGCGGAAGGGCAAGCCGTCATCGCCGGCGCGCCGCAGCCGGCGCGCGGCTTGCTGCCCAGTGCGCTGGCCCAGCTGGACCCCGACAGCCTGGCGCACCTGAACCAGGGCTTGAACGCCTTGCTGGCCGTCGTCGCCCCCGACGACCGGCAGGCGGGCATGCAGCCGTTTCCGTTCACCATGTAGTCACGCGCAAGCGTGTGGCGCGCCGCCCTGCTTGCCCGTATCATCGGCGCCGTCGCACCGTTGATGAAAGCATGCATTGAAGGTACTCACCTCTGTTTTGCTGGCCTCTGTCCTGGCCGGTTCCCCGTCCGTTTCCATGGCCAACGCCCTGGACAACGCCCCGGCCACCCCGGCCACCCCGGCCGTGGCTGCCGAACCGTCGCCGGCGTCCCTGTATTTTGACGGGGATTACCAGCCCGTGGCGCCCGCAGCGGCCGTGTACGAGCAGCGCGCGCCGCTGCGCCACGATGCGGCCCGCCAGGCCTGGCATTGGCAACTGCATTTCGCGCAGCCGCCGGGCAAGCTGCACATGGATGCCTGGCTGCTGGGCACCGACGTGGCGTCGCCGCGCTACGCCGGCCAGCGCAGCGTGTATTTTGCCGATGGCCAGCTGGGCCTGCAGGAAGAGCGCAACGGGGAGGGCGATTTCAATGGCGTGAACGTGGAATACTATGCGGACGGGACGGTGAAGAGCCGCAAGGCGTACCGCGACGGCGAGTACGACGGCTTGCACAGCCACTACCATGCGAATGGCCAGCTGAGGCATGCCTTGCTGTACCAGGCGGGCCAGCCCGCCGATGGCGAATTCCTGAGCTTTGACGAGCATGGCCAGGTCAGCAACCGCGCGCATTTCGCCGATGGCGTGCTGACCGGTGAAGTGACGGCGTTTCATCCGGATGGCCGGCTGGCCGAGCGGGGACCGTATCTGGACGGCCAGCGCAACGGCTTGCACCAGGCCTGGTGGCCGGACGGCCGAGAAATGTCGCGCCTCAATTTTTTGCATGGCAAGCCGCAGGGCTGGTCGCTGCTGTATTTCGCGAATGGCCAGCTGGACCAGAAAAACCTGTTCGAGGATGGCGTCATGCTGAGCACGCAAAGCTGGCGCGACGATGGCACGCCGCTGCGCCAGCGCCAGCAGGATGAGCAGGGCCGCGCGCAGGGCGACGACAGGCAATGGCATGCGAACGGCACGCTGGCCCGGCTCGCTTCCTACCGCGATGGCGAGCCGCATGGCGCGTGGCGCGAATGGCATGCGGACGGCTCGCCCCGCCACGCCGTGGACTATGCGCGCGGGCGCAAGCAGGGCCTGGAGCGGGCCTGGGCCGGCGACGGCACGCGCACCGTCTGCGAGTGGCAGGATGGCCGCTTGCTGCGCGCCTGCCGCAATTTCTAGTGCGGTGGCGCGGGCAGCCGTTGCAGCTGCAACTGCGCCAGCGCCCCGTACAGCGGTTCGCTGAGCACGCGCGATACGGTGCTGGCCACGACGGCGCAAGCCATCAGGCTGAGCACCATGCCGTGGCCGTCGACCATTTCCATGACAATAATGAAAGCCGTCAGCGGCGCCTGCGTGGCGGCGGCCAGGAAACCCACCATGCCCAGCGCGATCAGGGCGGGCGCGTGCGGATAGTGCAGCAGCACGGCGATATCGTGGCCGATGCCCGCGCCGATGGCCAGGGATGGGGCGAAAATGCCGGCCGGCACGCCCGACCACACGGTCAGCCACGTCGCCACATATTTGAAGGCAACGAAGGCGGGCCCCACGTCGGACGAGCCTTCCAGCATGGCGCGCGTGGCCACGGTGCCGCTGCCGAACGTGGCGCCATGGCTGGCGATGCCGATGGCCGCTACCAGCACACCGCAGACGGCGGCGAACAGCACGGGCCGGCCTTTTCTCCACGCGGACAGCTTGCCCAGCGGATTGCCCCTGGCTGACGCCAGCAGCAGGCGCGCAAACAGGCCGCCGGCCACGCCCGCGACCAGGGTCACCAGCAAACCCGGCAAGGCCAGCGCCAGGCCGATGGGGCCGGGATGGATGATGCCGAAGTGGGTGGCGTTGCCGTGGATGGACACGGCCATCATGCCGGCCAGCACGATGCCAGCGACGATGAGGCCGCTGTTGCGCTGCTCGGGCGAGCGCGACAGTTCCTCGATGGCAAACATGACGCCCGCCAGCGGCGTATTGAAGGCGGCCGCGATGCCGGCCGCGCCGCCCGCCACCAGCAGGGAATGGGCGCTCACCTGCGAGTGGCGGGGCAGCCAGCGGCGCGCGGCCAGCATCACGCCGGCCGCGATTTGCACGGACGGTCCTTCGCGTCCCAGCGAGAGTCCTCCCAGCAAGCCGCCCGCCGTCAGGCCGATCTTCGCGGCGCTCAGTTTCAACGAGACAAACAAGGAGCGCTGTTCGGGCGCCACGGCCGGGTCCAGTGTCGCCATCACTTGCGGGATGCCGGAGCCGGCCGCGCCCATGGCGTAGCGGCGCGTCAGCCAGACGAGCAGGGCGGCGCAGGCGGGCGTCCACAGCAGGGCGAACCACCAGGCCTTGCCGTTAAAAAAGAGGAACAGGTCCAGCGCTTCCTCGGCCAGCCACGTAAAGCCTACGACGACGAGACCGGCGATGGCGGCCATGCCGACGACGACGGCGCGCGACCACCACAGGCGCGGGTTGGCAAATTCATGCTTGAAGGCAGAGGGAATATCGTGCAAGTGCTTCATTGCGGCAAGTCCAGGAAGGGGCGCGCAGGGCGTCGGGAAGACTTGCCATTATAGAGATATATTTGTCCGAATGTTTTTGCTCTGCCTTATTTGTGGGCAATTGACGACAACAGCTGCGCCTCGGCCAGGAAATCGACGAGCGCCCGCACTTTCGGCGCCAGGTGCGGCCCGGACGGCCACAGCAGCCAGCAACCGTGGGCCGGATGGCCGCTGATGGCGTAATCCTTCAGCACCTCGATGAGGCTGCCGTCAGCGAGTGCCGGGCGCACATGAAAGTCGGGCAGCCAGGCGATGCCCAGGCCTTGCCGGGCAAAGTGCAGCCGCGCTTCCACATTGTTGCAGATCATGGACAAAGGCAAGTCCGGCGCAGCCTCGCCATCGTCCTGGCGCAAGCGCCACTGCTCCACCTTGCCGCTGTGGCGGAAGCGGTAGTGCAGGCAAGCATGTTGTTGCAGCTCAAGGGGATGCTGCGGCGTGCCGTGGCGCGCCAGATAGGCGGGGGAGGCCACGAGGCAGGAGCGGAACTGGCCCAGCTTGCGCGCGGCCAGGCGCGAATCGCGCGGTGCGCCGATGCGGATGACGGCGTCGAAGCCATCGCCGACGACGTCGGCCAGCGCGTCGGAAAAGTCCAGCTCCAGCGCGATGGCGGGGTGCTGCGCGGCAAAATCGGCCAGCGCGGGCAGGAACACGCCGCCCAGTTCCGGCAAGCCCAGGCGCAGGCGTCCCCGCGGCGCGCGCGCTCCCTCCAGTTCTTCCTGCGCCGCCTGCATTTCCGCCAGGATGCGTTCGCTGCGCGTCAAAAACAGCTGCCCCTCGGCTGTCAGGCTCAGCTGGCGGGTGCTGCGCTGGAACAGGCGCGCGCCCAGCCGCTGCTCGAGCCGGGCCAGGCTCTTGCTGACGGCCGACGGCGAAATGCCGGCCTGGCGCGCGGCGGCGACAAAGCTGCCCGCCTGGGCCAGTTGCACGAACAGGGCCACGCCGGAGAGATTATCTGTTTCCTGGTTTTGCATGATTCATGACAGTTTGGTCAGTAGTGAAACGCATTGAAGCATATTTTTCTTTGTTGCGTGGCTGCTTACCATGGGCTTTTATTTGCGGGGGGTGGCAATGAAGACGATCGGTTTCAACAAGGGCAGCGGCGTGGGCGACGAGCATGGCTTGTTCGACGTGGAGGGGCCGATGCCCGTGCCCGGCCCGCGCGACGTGCTGGTGCGGGTGCGCGCCGTGGGCGTCAACCCGCTCGACACCAAGGTGCGCGCCGGGCGGGTAGAAGTGCCTGAGCGTGTCGTGACCCTGGGCTGGGATGCGGCCGGCACCGTGCATGCGGTGGGCAGCGAAGTCACCCTGTTTGCGCCGGGTCAAGCCGTGTATTACGCGGGTTCGTTCGACCGCGCGGGCGTCAATGCCGAATATCACCTGGTCGACGAGCGCATCGCGGGGGCCATGCCGGCGTCGCTGGACTTTGCGCAGGCGGCCAGCGTGCCATTGGCGGCGCTGACGGCGTGGCAATTGCTGTTCGAGCGCTTTGCCATCGCGCCCGGCGATATGCAGCCGCGGGGCAGCCTGCTGGTGCTGGGCGGCGCGGGCGGCGTCGGTTCCATGCTGATCCAGTTGGCGCGCCAGCTGACGGGTTTTATCGTGATCGCCACGGCGTCGCGCGGCGACAGCATGGCGTGGTGCCGCGCCATGGGCGCCCATCACGTGATCGACCACACGCTGCCGCTGGCGGCGCAGGTGGCGGCCTTGCACGTGGCGCCCGTGCGCCATATCGCCGCCCTGTCGCACACGGCCCAGCATGCCGCGGCGCTGGTGGAGCTGATCGCGCCGCACGGCAAGCTGGCCGTCATCGACGACCACGATGCTTTCGACGCGGCGCCGCTGAAGGGCAAGAGCATCTCGCTGCACTGGGAAATGGTGTTTACGCGGCCGTTGTTTGCTACCGACGACATGATCGAGCAGCACCGCATTTTGCAGCGCGTGGCGCGGCTGCTGGACGACGGCGTGCTGCGCCACACGGTGCGGCAGCGCCTGTCGCCCATGGATGCGGCCACCTTGCGGCGCGCCCACGCGCTGCTGGAGCGGGGCGGGCAGCCGGGCAAGATCGTCGTCAGCGATTGAATCTGCCTTACACGAACAGCTCGCGCCGCGCGCTCTGGCTGATGGCGATGGTGGCCGGGTGGCTCAGGCGCCGTTCCGTGGTGATCGCATACACTTGCTCGACGAGGCTGTCGACCCGGCCCAGCGCCACCACGGCGTATTGCTCGCAGACCTGGGGCGCGATGACGGTGGGCGCGAAGAACAGGCCGGCGCCGGACTGGCCGAAGGCTTTCATCATGGCGCTGTCGTCGAACTCGCCGACGATGCGCGGGTGCAGCTTGTTGTCGCCCAGCCACTGCAGCAAGCGGCCGTAGATGGCGAAGTCTTCGCCGGGCAGCAGCAGCGGCGCGCCGTCCAGGCATTGCGGAAAGCCGCCCGCCAGGGTGGCGGCCAGCGCCGGCGTGCCGAACAGGGTCATGCCGCTTTCGCCCAGCAAGTGGTTAAAGCCGCGCACGCTCAAGTGGGCCGGCATGGGGCGGTCCGCCATGATCAGGTCCAGCCGGTGCACGGCCAGGTCCGCCAGCAGGCTGGCCAGCCGGCCTTCGCGGCAAATGATGCGCAGCGGCTCGGCCAGTCCCAGCGCCGGCGCGACGAGGCGGCAAGCGATCAGTTTCGACACGGAATCGGCGCAGCCCACGCGGAAGGTCGTCGTCGTCGTGCGCGACTGGTCGCGCACGATTTCCAGCAATTCATCGCCCGTGCTGAAGATGCTTTCCGCATGGCTGAGGATGCGCCGGCCCGTGTCCGTCAATTCCAGCTGGCGCCCGCTGCGGCGGAACAGTTCCACGCCCAGGGTGTCGGCAAACTCGCTGAGCTGGCCGGAAATCGACTGCGGCGTCAGGTGCAGCTGCTCGGCCGCGCGGGCGATGCTGCCCGTCTTGGCCACCATCCAGAAATAGCGCAAGTGCTTGAAGTTGAGTGTGGACATGGTGTTTCCCGGAAAATAAATGCATCGAATTTTTCGATGTATTATTAAATTATATTCGATTTGTTCGATGTTTATAAGAAGGCTATGATGGCTGCTCAATTCATGCAAGGAGAGTGCCATGGACTTCAGAATACAAACAGAGCATTGCGGAGGCCGCCGATGAACGGCCTGGAAAGTATTGCAACGGCACCCATGTGGGCCGGTTTCATCGCCTTTGTCCTGGTGATGCTGGCGCTGGACTTGTTCGTCTTCGGCGGCAACAAGGCGCACAAGGTGGGCGTCAAGGAAGCGGCGACGTGGTCGCTCGTGTGGGTCAGCCTGGCCCTGCTGTTCAACGGCGGACTGTGGTGGTATCTGAACGGCACGGCCGGTCCCGAGATCGCCAACCAGAAGGCGCTGGAATTTTTCTCCGGCTACCTGATCGAAAAAGCCTTGTCGGTCGATAACGTGTTCGTCTTTCTGCTGATCTTCAGCGCCTTCCAGGTGCCGATCCAGTACCAGCGCCGCGTGTTGATCTATGGCGTGCTGGGCGCGATCGTCATGCGCGCCGTGATGATCATGGCCGGTGCGTGGGTGGTGAGCGAGTTCAGTTGGGTGCTGTACCTGTTCGGCGCCTTCCTGCTGGTGACGGGCATGCGCATGCTGGTGGCGGCCGATGCGGAGCCGGACGTGGCGAACAACCCGGTGCTGCGCTTTGCCCGCCGCCACTTGCGGGTGGCCGATGGCGACCACGGCGAACGTTTCTTCGTGGCAAAGGGCGGTTTGCGCTATGTCACGCCGCTGTTCCTCGTGCTGATCCTGATCGAGGTGACGGACCTGGTGTTCGCGGTCGATTCGATCCCGGCGATCTTCGCCATCACGACGGACCCGTTCATCGTCTTCACGTCGAACCTGTTCGCCATCATGGGCTTGCGGGCACTGTATTTCCTGCTGGTGGATGTGGCGGACCGCTTCCACATGCTCAAGTATGGCCTGGCGATGGTGCTGGTGTTCATCGGCGCCAAGATGCTGATCATGCCGTGGTACCACGTGCCGGTGGAAGCGTCCTTGCTGGTGGTGGCGGTACTGATCGTGTCGAGCTGCGTGGCCAGCGTGTTCATCACCCGCAGCGACAAGAAGTAAATGTTGTACGGCGCGCCCCGCCTGGCGGTGGCGTGCCTTTTAATTGACTAATAGAAAGAGTAGAAAATCATGCGTACCTATGAAGCAAACAGTCCCCAGGCAGCGGGACGTATCCTGGCCCTGATGATGGTGGTCGACGGCAACCTGGCCAGCGCCGAGCTGCAAGCCATGCATCGCAGCAAGATCCTCGAGCATATCGACCTGGAACCGGCAGCCTTCCAGCAATTGCTGCAAGACTTGTGCGACGACATGCTGACGTCGACCGTGCATGGTGCCGTGCAGCTGGCCCATGGCGTGATCGACAGCTTGCTCGATGAAATCACGGACCCGGACTTGCGCCGCAAGCTGCTGCAAGCCATGTGGAAGATCGCCGATGCGGACGACTGGCTGGCCGATGGCGAAGCCGTCCTGCTGGCCCGCGCCAGCGCGGCATGGTCGGCGGAAACAAACTTCCGCGCGCATGCCGCTTGAGGTAAATCAAGCCGCCTTGTGTCCCATGGCAATGACGGCGGCGCCGGCCAGGGCCAGGCCCACGCCGGCGATGTCGGTCCAGGCGGGCGTGACGCCGTCCACCAGCCACAGCCAGCCCAGCGCCGTGGCGATATAGATGGCGCCATACGTGGCATACACGCGGCCGCTGGCGGCCGGATGCAGGGTCAGCAGCCAGACGAAGATCAGCAGGCTGACGGCGGCCGGCAACAGCAGCCAGGCGCTGCCCTTGTTGCTCAGCCATAGCATGGGCAGGTAGCAGCCCAGCAGTTCGGCCACGGCCGTGACGGTAAACAGCCCGAAAGTGCGGGCAAGGCTGGTCCATTCGAAGGCGTCGTTCATGCTGTTCCTGTTGTGCGGTCAGCCGCCATTGTAGACGGGCCTGCGTCAATTCAGTTGCAGGGCGACATACAGCAGCAGGCGGTCATCCGTGTCGTCCAGGTCCAGCCCCGTCAGTTCGGCGATCTTTTGCAGCCGGTAATCGAGCGTGTTGCGGTGGATGTGCAGTGCCCTGGCCGTGGCCATCGGGTGGCTGTGGTGGCGGAACCAGGCGGCCAGGGTGCGCATCAGGGTGCCGGACTTGCGGTCGTGCGCCTGCAGGCGCGCCAGGGTCTGGCGCAATTGCTCCGCCTGCCAACCGGCTTGCAGGCCGGACAGCAGCACGGGCAGGCTCAGTTCCAGGTAGGAAAAAGTGGCTTGCCCGCCATCGCGGGCGCGCCCCACGCGCGCCGTCTGCTTCGCCGATTCATACGACGCCGTCGCGCCATCGAGGCCCGGCAAGGCCACGCCCATGGACAGGGTGGCGGACGGGGTGAGCGCCTGCTGCGCCACCTGGTGCAGTTCGAGCAGGCGCTGCCTTGCCTGCGCCGCGCGCGCCTGCTGCGGGCCGCTGGCGGGAAAGGCGTCGAGCAGCACCAGTTCGCCCGGCGAGACGACGGCCATCAGCAGGGCGGGCCAGCGCGCCGACAGGTCGGACTGCACTTGCTGCAGCTGCGTCAGCACCTGGTCCAGCCGCTCGCCCGGACCGTCTCCCGCATCGGGTATTTCCAGCACGAACATGGCGCGCGGCACGCGCAAGTCCAGCGCCAGGCGCGCCGCCCACGCTTGCATGCTGGCATCCGAAATGCCCGTGCGGTACACGAGCTGGAACACGAATTCCTCGCGGTAGCGCTTTTCATGCTGCAACTCGCTGACCAGGCGCGCCTGCTCCAGCATCATTTCCGCCATGGCCCGCACCAGTTCGCCGAACTGGCGCACGGCGTCCGGCTCGCCCGTCAGGCCCAGCACGCCGCAAATCTCGCCGCGCACCGTCAGGGGCAGGTTGATGCCGGCCCGCGTGCCCGGCAGCCTGGCCATGTCGGCCGCGCCGATTTCCACGCTGGCGTGCCGGGCCAGCGCCAGTTGCGCGCCCGGATGCAGGTCGCCCACGCGCTGCGGATCGCCGCTGGCCAGGATCACGCCGCGCGCATCGATCACGTTCACGCTGAAGGGAATGATGTGCATGGTGCGCCGGACGATGTCCTGCGCCAGGGGGGGATCGATGCTCGGCATGGTGTTCACCTTCTGGTTTTGTGCATTTGCATGGAATCATCGGATTCAAGACGGGTTTTCTTCATGCATCCGCACGATGACTGTTTCTGTGGGCGATTGTACGATGGGCTGGTCGCATCCCATAAAAAAATAGTCAGGAGACACCCATGACCACCCATCCAGGCGCCAGCCTGTCCGCCGGCGCGTCCGCGCAGGACCGCGTGCGCGAAGGCGCCTACCGCAAGGTCACCTTGCATCTGATCCCCTTCATCTTCATCTGCTACCTGTTCAATTACCTGGACCGTGTCAATGTCGGCTTTGCCAAGCTGCAAATGCTCGATGCGCTGCAATGGAGCGAAAGCGTGTACGGCCTGGGCGCCGGCATTTTCTTCATCGGCTACGTGGCCAGCGGCGTGCCCAGCAATCTGCTGCTGCACCGCCTGGGCGCGCGCAAGGTCATCGGCACCCTGATGATCGCCTGGGGCATCGCCTCGGCCTGCCTGATGTTCGTCACCACGCCGGCCGCGTTCTACTCGCTGCGCTTCATCACGGGCGTGTTCGAGGCGGGTTTCTTCCCCGGCATCGTGCTGTACTTTACGAACTGGTATCCCGCTTCGCGCCGGGGCCGCATCATGGGCCTGTTCATGTCGGCCATTCCCATTTCCGGCTTGCTGGGCAGCCCCCTGTCGGGCTGGATGATGCAATCGTTTGCCGGCCACGGCGGCCTGGCCGGCTGGCAATGGATGTTCTTGCTGCAAGGCATTCCCACCGTGCTGCTGGGCTTTCTCGTGTATGTGCTGTTGAACGACGGCATCGCCCAGGCGAAGTGGCTGAATGCGGAAGAAAAGCAGCTGCTGCGCGCCGACCTCGACGAGGACGAACGCCAGCGCCGCAACAGCGCGAATACGGCCGACACCTTCGCCAGCGTGCTGCGCAACAAGCATGTGTGGATGCTGGGCCTCGTGTATTTCTGCATCCAGATGGGCGTGTACGCGATCAATTTCTGGCTGCCCACCATCGTCAAGTCGCTGGGTTTCGCCAGCCCCGTGGCCGTGGGCTGGGTCAGCGCCATTCCCTACCTGTGCGCCAGCATCTTCATGATCTGGGTGGGCCGTTCGGCCGACAAGCACAAGGAACGCCGCTGGCATTTGAGCGGCCCCCTGCTGATGGCGCTGTGCGGCTTGCTGCTGGCCACCCAGGCGCATGGCAACGTGGTCGTCGCCCTCATCGGCCTGTCGCTGGCGACCATGGGCGCGCTGTCCGGCCTGCCCATGTTCTGGCCCTTGCCGACGGCGTTTCTCGGCAGCGCGGCGGCGGCCGGCGGCCTGGCGTTGATCAATTCGCTGGGCCAGGTGGCCGGCTTCGTCAGCCCCTTCCTCGTCGGCTGGATCAAGGATGCGACGGGCGGCACCGACGTGGCCCTGTATATTCTTTCCGCAGTCATGCTGCTGGGCGCCATACTGGTGCTGCGCGTTCCCGCGCGCATCGTGAACCGTTGAACGAAGCTGCCATCGAACCGGAGGAATTGACCATGACGACCACCCCGGCGCCGCGCGCCTTGCTGCAAGCCATGTTCCAGGCCGCCATCGAAGCGGCCCAGCCATCGCACTGCATACCGCCCCATCTGCCGCCGGCGCCCAAGGGCCGTTTGATCGTCATCGGCGCCGGCAAGGCGTCGGCCGCCATGGCGCAAGCCGTGGAACGGCATTGGCCGGGACCGCTGTCCGGGCTGGTCGTCACGCGCTACGGCTATGCCGTGCCGTGCGAACGCATCGAGATCGTGGAAGCGTCGCACCCCGTGCCGGACCAGGCCGGCATGGACGCGGCGCGCCGCATGCTGGAACTGGTCGGCAACCTGCAGGCGGACGATACGGTGCTGTGCCTGATTTCCGGCGGCGGCTCGTCGCTGCTGGCCTTGCCGCTCGATGGCATCACTTTGGCCGACAAGCAAGCCTTGAACCGCGCGCTGCTGGCGTCCGGCGCCACCATCGGCGAAATGAATTGCGTGCGCCGCCATTTGTCCGCCATCAAGGGCGGGCGCCTGGCGGCCGCCTGCCATCCGGCGCAGGTCATCACTTTGGCCATTTCCGACGTGCCTGGCGACAAGCTGGGCGACATCGCGTCCGGCCCCACGGTGGGCGACGCGACGACGTGCGAGGATGCGCTGGCCATCGTGCGCCGCTATGGCATGGACTTGCCGGACTGCATACGCGCCACCTTGGAAAGCGGGCGCGGCGAATCCGTGAAACCCGATGATCCCCGCCTGGCGCGCACGCGCACGACCCTGATCGCCACGCCGCAGATGGCGCTGGAAGCGGCGGCGCAGGTGGCGCGCGCGGCCGGCGTCACGCCGTATATATTAGGCGACAGCCTGGAAGGCGAGGCGAGGGACGTGGGCAAGGTGATGGCCGGCATCGCGCTGCAAACGGCGCAGCGGGGCCAGCCGTTTCCCGCCCCGTGCGTGCTGCTGTCGGGCGGCGAAACGACGGTCACCGTGCGCGGCAACGGGCGCGGCGGGCGCAACGTGGAATTCCTGCTGGCGCTGGGCATCGCGCTCGATGGACGCGAGGGCATCCACGCGCTGGCCGGCGACACGGATGGCGTCGACGGCCAGGAAGACATCGCCGGCGCGGTCCTGGCGCCGGACACCCTGCAACGGGCCTGGGCGCTGGGCATCAAGCCCCGCGACAGCCTAGACAACAACGATGGCCACGGCTTCTTCCAGGCGCTGGGAGACAGCGTGGTCACGGGCCCGACATTGACGAATGTCAATGATTTCCGGGCCATCCTGATTACCTGATTACTGGAAACTTGCCAGCACGATCTTTCCTTTTGCCGTATTGCTTTCCAGCAGGGCATGCGCGCGTTTCAGGTTTTGCGCGTTGATCGTGCCGAAGCGCTCTGCCAGGGTCGTCCTGATGACGCCGGCGTCCACCAGCTGCGCCAGCTCTTCCAGTAGTTCATGCTGTTTGACCATGTCCGGCGTCTGGAACAGCGAACGGGTAAACATCAGTTCCCAGTGCAGCGACACGCTCTTGCCCTTGAACTTGCGCACGTCGATGTGCTCGGGGTCGTCGATCAGGGCAAACTTGCCTTGCGGCGCGATCAATTCCACGATCTGCTCGAAATGCCGGTCGGTCTGGTTCAGGCTGATCACATAGTCGACGGGCGGCAAACCCAGGCGCGTGATTTCCCCCGCCAGCGGCAGGCTGTGGTCGATCACGTGGTGCGCGCCCAGTTCCTTCACCCAGTCCGCCGTTTCCGCGCGCGAGGCCGTGCCGATGATGGTGACACCCGTCAATTGCCGCGCCAGTTGCACCAGCACGGAGCCGACGCCGCCGGCCGCGCCGATCACCAGCAGGGACTTGCCCGTCAAACTCTTGTCGCGGCTGATCTGCAGGCGGTCGAACAGCAATTCCCAGGCCGTAATGGCCGTCAGCGGCAGGGCGGCGGCCGGAGCGAAATCGAGGCTGGCCGGCATGTGGCCGACGATGCGCTCGTCGACCAGCTGGAATTCGCTATTGCTGCCGGGGCGGTTGATGGCGCCCGCGTACCAGACCTTGTCGCCCACTTGGAACAGGGTGGCATCGGGGCCGGCGGCCGTGACGACGCCGGCTGCATCCCAGCCCAGCACTTCCGGCTGGCCATCCTTCGGCGCGCGGTTCTTGCGCACCTTGGTGTCGACGGGATTGACGGAAATGGCCTTGACGGCGACGAGCAGGTCGCGCCCCGTGGCGACGGGCACGGGCAGCTCGATGTCGAGCAGGGCGTCGGCATCCGTGATGGGCAGGCTGTGGTGGTAGGCGATGGCTTTCATGTGCTTCCTCGTTGAGTGGATACCGTATGATGGTGGCAATGCCGCCCTGGAAACAGGGGGCGCGTACGGAAACACTTTCAAAGGAATGCTGAAAATTGCTGCGACTCGATGACTTGCAGGTATTTGTGCGCACGGCCGACCGGGGCAGTTTGTCGGCGGCTGCGCGCGAGATCGGCATCTCGCCCGCGCTGGCCAGCGCCGCCGTCAAGCGCCTGGAAGGCGTGTTGGGCTTGCGCCTGCTGGCCCGCACGACGCGGTCGCTGAGCCTGACGCCGGAAGGCACGCAATACCTGGAACATGCGCGGGAAGCCTTGCGCCTGCTGCGCGCAGGCCACGATGCACTGTTGGCCGGCAAGGACAGTTTCGGCGGAACCTTGAAAATTGCCATGCCCTCCGACCTGGGCCGCAACCTGATGCTGGGCTGGCTGGACGAATTCCAGCTGCGCCATCCGACACTGCATTACCAGCTCAGCGTCAGCGACCGGGTGGCCGACATGGTGCGCCAGCAAGTCGACGTGGCCATCCGCTATGGCCAGCAAGACGATTCGAGCCTGATCGCCATGCCGATCGCGCCCGCCAACGACCGGGTGCTGGTGGCGTCGCCCGCCTACCTGCGCGAATACGGCCCCCTGCTGGCGCTGGAAGAGTTGTCGCAGCGTAATTGCCTGCGCTTCGCGCTGGAAGACGGCTTGCACGATCGCTGGACTTTTTACCGCCTGCCCCAGCGCGAGCAAGTGACGGTGTCCGTGAGCGGCAACCGCAGCGCCGACGACGCCGACCTGGTGCGCCGCTGGGCCGTGGCGGGACTGGGCATCGCCTATAAGTCGCGGCTCGACGTGGCGGGCGACCTGGACGCCGGCCGCCTGCAAGCGCTGTTGCCCGACGTGGCGGGCGAGGCCACGCCCTTGCACCTGGTCTGCACGCACCGGGCGCAGGTGACGCCGCTGGTGCTGCAGTTGCGCGATTTCCTGCGCGACAAATGTGCGCAGTTATTAAAACAGCAGAATTGACCGGGGAGCGTTGCTGCGCGACGTATGTATCGCTTATCTGATATCAGTGATTTTTTAAAATCACATCGCTCATGTATTGATTCAAATCGCGAAAATCCTTTACCCGCCAGGCATATGGCGCAATCTTGACGCCATTCTCTTTCAAGGTCTTGGGAATCAGATCGCCATTCGGACGCAGGATGACCGACGATACGATCACGCCAGGATAATCCTTCAGGCGTTTTTTGAAGGCGGCGGTGGTCAGGTCCGGCGTGGGCGGATTGCTTTTATTCGCCAACGGCCCCGTTCCCTTGATCTCTGCGCCATGGCACACGGCACAGCGCTGTACATACAGGGTTTTCCCATTCAGATTCTCCGCCAAGGCTGACGGCGCTTGAATCAGCGATAACGTTCCTAATGCAGCGATAAATAATATTTTCATTTCTTTTTAATGTGGACGTATTGTATGGATAATGTCTGGTTCGAGAGAAAATACGCAGCTGCCATTGCAATACGCAATTCTTCCGATAACATTTTATCCGAGATGATTCATGATAATGTGCCCGTAATGTGCCCCTGCCCGCGAGAGCCTGGCTGCTGAACCATCGTGCTTGATTACAACTCGTTGCAAATGGCAATCATGCGCAGGTCAACCTGGGCGTACCCTCAAGCATTCTGCATGAAACCGCTTGAAGGACCGCCATGACCCCGCACCGATTATTGCCGACGACCTTGATTTCGCTGCTCTTGCTGGCCGGCTGCGCCGCGACCGGACCAGGACCGGCCGCCCAGGCCGATCATCGCGCGCAGAGCAGTCCCGCGCAGACCAGTTCCGCGCAGGACGTCGCCATGCTGGAACGGGTCAGCTGGGGCGTGAGCGGGGGCAGCGTGCGCCAGGTACAGGACAAAGGCTGGAACGCCTGGCTGCGGACGCAGTTGCATCCAGGAAAAGCGGCCTTGCCGCCAGCCATCGCCGCGCAAATCGACGCCATGACCATCAGCCAGGTGCCGCTGGAGCAATTGGTGATTTCTATGGAGCAAAAGCGCAAGGAGTCGGCCGGCGTCATGGACGACATGGCGAAGCAGCAGGCGCAAAAGGATTATCAGCAGGAACTTAACCGCCTGGCGCGCGAAGCGGCCACGCGCTCCTTGTTGCTGGACGTGTATTCGCCGAACCAGTTGCAGCAGCAGCTGAGCTGGTTTTGGCTCAACCATTTCAGCGTGCACCAGGGCAAGCACAACTTGCGCGCCATGGTGGGCGATTACGAGGCGAACGCCATCGCGCCACATGCTCTGGGGAAATTCCGTGACTTGCTGGGCGCCACCGTCCACCATCCGGCCATGCTGCGTTACCTGGACAATGAAGCCAATGCCGCCAAGCGCATCAATGAAAACTATGCGCGCGAGCTGATGGAGCTGCATACGCTGGGCGTGAACGGCGGCTATAGCCAGATGGACGTGCAGGAACTGGCGCGCATCCTGACGGGCGTGGGCGTGAACCTGGGAGCGGACACGCCGAAAGTGAAGCCGGCGCTGCAGTCGCAATACGTGCGCCGGGGCTTGTTCGAGTTCAACCCCAACCGCCACGATTACGGCGACAAGCAATTCCTCGGGCAAACGGTGAAGGGCAGGGGGCTGGCCGAGCTCGATGAAGCGCTGGACCGCCTGAGCCGCAGTCCCGCCACGGCGCACTTTATCAGCGGCAAGCTGGCCCAGTATTTCGTCGGCGACAACCCGCCCGCACCGCTGGTGGCGCGCATGGCGGCCACCTTCCAGCGCAGCGACGGCTTGATCGCCGACGTGCTGCAAACCATGTTCGACAGCCCCGAATTCAGGCAGTCGCTGGGCAAGAAATTCAAGGATCCCATGCATTATGTCGTATCGGCCGTGCGCCTCAGCTATGACGACAAGCCCATCCTGAATGCGGGACCCATGCTGAACTGGCTTTCGCGCATGGGCCAGTCCCTGTACGGACGCCAGACGCCCGATGGCTATCCGTTGACGGACGCTTCCTGGGCCAGTCCGGGGCAAATGACGACGCGCTTCGATATCGCCCGCACCATCGGTTCGGGCAGCGCGGGCCTGTTCAAGACGGATGGCCCGCAGCCGCAGGAAAAAGTGGCGTTCCCGCAACTGGCCAGCGCCCTGTATTACCAGGCGCTGCAGCCAGGCTTGAGTCCGGCCACGCGCCAGGCACTGGATCAGGCCGCTTCGCCGCAGGAGTGGAATACATTTCTTCTTTCCTCGCCGGAAATGATGCACCGCTAAGTTGAAATCGGAGGATTGCCATGAATCGTCGTGACCTGTTGAAAGCCCTGGCCGCCGCACCCTTGTTCACCCATGTGGGCAGCCTGCTGGCCGCACCCGCCACGGATGCGAAGCTGCTGTTCGTCTTCTTGCGCGGCGGCTATGACGCGAATAACTTGCTGGTGCCGGTCGGCAGCGATTTTTACTATGCGGCGCGGCCGAATATCGCCATCGCGAAACCGGGTGAGGAAAACGGCGCGCTGGCCTTGAACGCGGACTGGGCCTTGCATCCGGCCTTGCGCGAGAGCATTTATCCCATGTTCACGGGCGGCGAGGCGGCCTTCATCCCGTTCGCGGGCACGACGGATTTGACGCGCAGCCATTTCGAGACGCAGGATACCATCGAGTTGGGACAAGAGATCAACACGCGGCGCGACTTCCGGTCGGGTTTCCTGAACCGCCTCGTGCAGACCTTGAATGGCAGCAAGGCCGGCCCCGCCATCGCTTTCACCGACCAGTTGCCGCTGATCTTCCAGGGCGGCGTGCAAGTGCCGAACATGGCGCTGCGCTCCGTGGGCAAGTCCGGCATTGATGCGCGTCAAAGCCAGATCATCGCCGCCATGTACCGGGGCACGCCCCTGCAGCAACCCGTCAGCGCCGGCTTTGTCGTGCGCGACGACGTGACGAAGGAATTGACGGGGGAAATGCAGGCGGCCAACCGCAACGCCATCAGTACCAAGGGCTTTGAACTGGAAGCGCAGCGCATCGCCCGCTTGATGAAGGACAAATACAACCTCGGCTTCGTCGATGTGGGCGGCTGGGATACGCACGTAGGGCAGGGCGGCGCCAGCGGCTACCTGGCGGGGCGCTTCGATGAACTGGGACGGGGACTGGCCGCGTTTTCGCAGGAAATGGGCAGCGCCTGGCGCAATACCGTCGTCGTCGTCGTCAGCGAATTTGGCCGCACCTTCCGCGAAAACGGCAACCGCGGCACGGATCACGGCCACGGCAGCGTGTTCTGGGTGCTGGGCGGCGGGATCAAGGGCAAGCAGGTGGCGGGCGAACAAGTGGCGATTGCGCAGGCAAACCTGTTCCAGAACCGCGACATGCCCGTGCTGAATGAATACCGGGCCGTGCTGGGCGGATTGCTGCGCCGCACTTTCGGCTTGACGCCGGCGCAACTCGACCACGTGTTTGCCGGCGTGAAACCGGCGGAACTGGGCCTCGTGTAAATCGGCGAATCTCCGTGTTACGCTACGCCTGCGCATGTGGCGCATAGCGAATACTGGCGGCCGATGGCGCCGGGCACGAATGGAGCAGCATGAACGATACCCAGCGCGACATTGTCAGCGCAGGCTTTTCCCTGGCCCTGATCGCCGTGACGGCCTTCGTCATGCAGCGTTTCTTTTTGCCGCTCGTGTGGGCCGGCATCCTGTGCGTGGCGACCTGGCCTTTGTATGTGCGCGTGCGCGCGGCGCTGGGCCAGCGCACCATCGTCGCGGCAGCCGTGCTGACCCTGGCGTTTGCCTGCATCTTCATCATTCCCGTGCTGTTCGGCGTGGCGCAGGCGGCGCGCGAAGTGCCCGTGCTGGCCAATTTCGTCGTGCATGCGAATGCCGACGGCTTGCCCGTACCGGACTGGGTGGCGCATGTCCCGCTGGCCGGCAGCGCCATCGGCGACTGGTGGCAAGCCACCCTGAGCCAGCCCCATGGCCTGGGCCACTTCTTTGCGGGCAGCGCCGTGGGCGGCTTTCATTCCGCGCGCGACATGCTCAAGGTGCTGGGCGCGGACGTGTTCCACCGCCTGGTCGACTTCGGCCTGGCGTTTTTATGCCTGTTTTTCTTTTACAAGGATGGTGAAGCGCTGACGCGCCAGATCACGGCCGTCGGCAGCCATTTTTTGCGTCCCGAACGGTGGGGCCGCTATGCGCAAAAGATCCCCACGGCCATCCGCGCGACCGTCAACGGCCTGGTGCTGGTGGGCCTGGCCGAAGGCGTGCTGATCGGCATCGCCTACGCCATCGCCGGCTTGCCGTCACCGGCCCTGTGGGCGTTTGCCACGGGCATCCTGGCCATCATCCCGTTTGGCGCGCCGCTCGCGTATGGATGCGCGGCCGCCTTGCTGGTGTTCCAGGGCAATGTGGGCGCCGCCATCGGCGTGGCCGCCTGGGGCACCGTGGTGCTGTTTGTTGCCGACCACTTCGTGCGCCCTGGCATGATCGGCAACGCCACCCGCTTGCCTTTTCTTGCCGTGCTGTTCGGCATCCTGGGGGGCGTGGAAACCCTGGGCCTCGTGGGCCTGTTCATCGGCCCTGTCGTGATGGTGCTGTTTGTTACCTTGTGGTACGAAGCGAATGCGACTGACCGCGTACCGCCGGCCAACATGCCTTCCAGCACAGCTGCCGATGCAGGTGCTGACGCACTTGCCGGTACAGTTGCCGAAACACCTGCCAGCCCGGCCGCGCCGGAACGCACACAGTAGTGAGGGGTCGGTCAGCGTGCTGCTGGCCGGTACTGAGGCGTTCCCGGCGTGGCCGGACGGAGCTGACTTGATAACAGGGTGCGAACACCTTGTTTTAAAGTCATTCTTAATGTGCCTTGGATAGAATAAGCAACCAACGGCGCATCAGCAGCACTTCAATATAGCCCGGCTCGATGCCCGTACCGCACTCGATCAAGGGATTGACGGTGTAGTAGCGCTTGCGGAAGTCGCGGCAGACGAGGATTTCGCGCTTGCCCATGCGGACGAGGAAAGAGCTTGGGGCGTATTCCAGGCCGAACCGTGAGCCAAAACCGCTATTCAATGTTGCCATGACAATTCCTTTGAGGGAGATGTGTTGAACGAGTCATCAGAATAGCATAACTACTGTATGAATACACAGCTACTGTATGAATAAACAGTATTTTTTTATTGGTGTGGTTTTTTTGATCAGTACCAGGGATATGAAAGAGAGATGAGTTTGCAAGAGAAAAATGACATGGGCATGACCACGGGCTGGACCACGAAACTGCGCCGCTTCGTCGAGGCGCGCCTGTCGCCCGAAGGCGAACTGGGCCTGCATATGACGGTGGGCGTGGCCCTGATGCTCGTCGCCATCGTGGTCTTCCATGAGATCGCCGAAGCCGTCATGGGCATGCAGCAAATTACCGTGATCGACTTGCAGGTGGCGCAGTGGTTCAACCAGCATGCCGTGCCGTGGATCACCAGCTGCCTGCTGGTCGTCACGCACATGCATGGCGTGATCGGCGCCATCACCCTGGCTGTCTTGCTGGGCTGGTATCTGCACCGCAAGGGCGCCAGCTACTGGCTGTTTACCCTGGTCATCACCATGCCGGGCGTCATGTTTTTGAACCTGCTGCTAAAGTACATTTTTGTGCGCGCGCGGCCCAGCTTTGACGAGCCCATCCTGCAGACGGCCCTGAGCACGTACAGCTTTCCCAGCGGTCATACGGCCACCTCGACGGCCCTGTACGGCTTGCTGGCCGCCTACCTGATTTGCCAGACGGCGCCGGGTGCGTGGGGCAAGCGCATCGCCATCGCGCTGGGCGCCTTCCTGATGGCCTCACTCGTGGGTTTCAGCCGCATTTACCTGGGCGCGCATTACCTGAGCGATGTGCTGGCGGCCATGGCGGAAAGCTATGGCTGGCTGGCCATCTGCATCGCCGGCGTGTCGACCCTGCGCCGCCGCCGGCATATCCGGCAAACCAGTTAAGGGGAAACCATCCTGAGCAAGATTGCAGTCATCATCAATGCGGGCGCCGGTTGCGGCTATGCGCCCGACTGGGCGCAGCAGCTCGAAGCGAAATTCGCCGCCGTGGGGCTCGACGCCGCCATCACCCTGGCCGCCAGCGGCGCCGACATGATCGCCACGGCCGGGCAAGCGCTGCGCGATGGCGCGCCCAGCGTCGTGGCCGGTGGCGGCGACGGCACCATCAATGCTGTCGCGTCCGTCGTTGTCGGCAGCGGCACGCCGTTTGGCGTCTTGCCGCTGGGTACCCTGAACCATTTCGCCAAGGACTTGAATATTCCGCTCGAACTCGATGCGGCGATCGCCAACGTGGCGCAGGGCGTGCCGCACCAGGTCGACGTGGGTGAAGTCAATGGCCGCATCTTCCTGAACAATTCCAGCCTGGGCCTGTATCCCGATATCGTGCGCGACCGCGAAAAGCAGCAGCGCCGGCTGGGACGGGGCAAGTGGCTGGCGTTCAGCTGGGCGCTGGTGGCCGCGTTGCGCCGCTATCCCTTCCTCAGCGTGCAATTGAAACTGAAGGACGCCGTGCATGCGCGGCGCACGCCGTTTGTCTTTATCGGTAACAATGAATACCTGATGGAAGGCTTGAATATCGGCGAGCGCGAACGGCTCGATGGCGGCCAGCTGAGCCTGTACGTGGCGCAGCGTCCGGGCCGCCTGGGATTGCTGAAGCTGGCCTTGCATGCGCTGTTCGGCAGGTTGTCGCAGGCCAAGGACTTCGACGTGCTGACGGCGACCGACCTGGAAATCGCCACGAAGCACCGGCGCCTGCGCGTGGCCACGGATGGCGAAGTGACCGTCATGAATACGCCGCTGCAGTACCGCATCCGCCCCGCCGCGCTGACGGTGCTGGTGCCTGCGCCGGCACCTTCCGGGGAGTAAGGCCATGCGTACCATCGTGCATTTGTCCGACTTGCATTTTGGCAAGGTCGACGCGGACTTGCTGGCGCCCTTGCGCGCGCTCGTCGAGCGCCTGGAACCGGACGTCGTGGTGGTGTCGGGCGATTTGACGCAACGGGCCCGCAGCGCCCAGTTCCAGCAGGCGCGCCACTTTCTCGACAGCTTGCCGGGGCCGCAGATCGTGGTGCCGGGCAACCATGACGTGCCTTTGTATAACGTCTTTTCCCGCTTCCTGACGCCGCTGGTGAAATACCGGCGCCATGTGACGGACGATTTGTCGCCCGAATATGTGGACGAGGAAATCGCCGTGCTGGGCATCAATACGGCCCGCTCGCTGACGTTCAAGGATGGCCGCATCAGCCACGAACAGATCGATTTCCTGCGCGAACGCCTGGGCCGTTTGCCGCCCGGTTTGACGCGCATCATCGTCACGCATCATCCATTTGACTTGCCCGAGCACTTCGACGACGATGATCTGGTCGACCGTGCACCGCTGGCGCTGCAAATGTTTTCCGAATGCGGCGTGGATCTATTGCTGGCCGGGCACTTGCATGCGAGCGTGGCGGGCAACACGGCCGAGCGCTACAAGATCGCCGGCTACGCTGCCCTGATGGTGCAGGCGGGCACGGCCACGTCTACGCGGGGCAGGGGCGAATCGAATTCCTTCAACGTGCTGCGCGTGGAAAACAGTTGTATCCGCGTCGAGCGCTACAGCTGGAATGAAGACAGCGCCGACTTTGAAAAAGTCAGCACGGAAGCATTCGCGCGCCAGGGTGGCGTGTGGGCCAGCTTGCGGCCGCTGTAGCCAGAATTAATGGGGTAGGCGGCAACCGGCATCAGGAGTGGCCGGCAAAATGGCCAGGGCTAGGCGCGTTGCCGAAGACAGTACGAATAGTACGGCGAGGCAATGCAACAACGCCCTGGACTTTTTGATGGCTACTCCGCTACAGCCAGTAATTCATGAAGCGGGCCGCCCACTCCTTCATACGGTCGGCAATCGGCCGGGTTTCCCATTTCGCCCTGGTGATCTCTTCCGAATCGCGCAAGTCTTCCTGGAAGGCGTTTTCCATTTCGCGGCCGAAGCTGTCGCCCAGCACGATCACGTTCAGTTCGCTGTTATGCAGGAAGCTGCGCATGTCGATGTTGGTCGAGCCCACCGTCGACCAGGCGCCGTCGATGACGGCCGTCTTGGCGTGCAGCACGGCCAGTTTCAAGTGGAAGATGCGGATGCCGCCGGCCAGCAGCTTGTCGTACAGCGCGTGTCCCGCATGGAACACGAGACCGCTGTCGGACACGCCGGGCAGCACCACGGTGACGTCCACGCCCCGTTTCGCGGCGGCCACCAGCGCGTCGACCGTCTGCTGGTCGGGCACGAAATAGGCGGACGTGATGTGGATGGATTTTTTTGCTTCCTGGATGGCCAGGATATACGCCTTGTAGATTTCGAAGCCGCCGTCCGGCTCGCTGGCCACGACGCGCACCAGCTTGTCGCCCACTTCCGACAGGGTCGGGAAATAGTTCGCGTCCGGCAAGTCGGCCTGGTCTTGCTGGGCCCAGGTGCGGATGAACAGCCACTGGAAGGCGGCCACGGCCGGGCCTTCCACTTTCACGTGGGTATCGCGCCAGCCCACGTCGCTCTTGTCGGCGGACTTGTTCTTGGAGCGGAACAGCGAGCTTTTCGCATAGGTGTCGCTGATGTTGACGCCGCCCGTAAACGCCGTCTTGCCGTCGACGATCAGCACCTTGCGGTGGTCGCGGTTGTTGATCTTCCAGTCGTCGCCCTTGAGCTTGGCGGGATTGACGGGGTTGAAGGCCACCAGGTGCACGCCGGCCGCGCGCATGCGCTCGAAGAACGCCTGCGGCACGCCGAGGGTGCCCACGCTGTCGTAGATGACGTTGACCGTCACGCCCGCCTGCTGCTTTTCGATGAGCATGTCGGCAAACTTCAGGCCCAGCGGGTCCTGGTCGAAGATATACGTTTCCAGGTTGATACTGTTCTTCGCTTCGCTGATGGCCTGGAACATGGCTTCCATCGTTTGCGGGCCGTCAAACAGCAGGGTCACCTTGTTGCCCTTGATCAAAGGCACGCCCGTGGCCGCCTCTTCCAGCGCGGCCTGGGCTTTCAAGTCCATGCCAGACTTCGCCCAGCGCTTGTTGAGCAGGGCGGCGCGGCTATTGACGTTCAGCACGGCACCTTTGCCCGTGATGACCTTGGGCTTGGCCACGGGCTCCAGCGTGGTGTTGAGATTCTTGACGTTGGGCAGCGAGGCGCATGCAGCCAGGGTCCAGCACAGCAGTAGGGCGGTGAGGCAGGGTTGCATGCGCCTGGCGGTCATTTTTGAGCCTTGGTCGTGGGTGACAGGTTTGCCGAGTCATCGGCCAATGCCAAAGGTGGCGGGTTTTTCGAGCCGAAGAAGAAGACGATGGGCGAGCGCAGGAAGCGCTTGCCCAGGATCTTCAGCAATTGCATGCCGTGCTTGAAGCGCACCTGGCGCGAACGCAGGGCCACCCACAGGGCCAGGCCGAAGCTCACCAGCAGGTTGGCCGTGCCGATGGCGAAGATGCCCGACAGCGACTTGACGGCCAGTTGCCAGCTCATGTTGTGGTCCAGGCCCACCAGCGCGGTGGCGAAGTTGGCGGCCGAGAAGGTGATGTGGCGGATATCGATCGGCAAGCCGATCAGGAAACCCAGGGTGCCGATGGAACCGAGCAGGATACCGAAATAGAAGTTACCCATCAGGCCGCCCAGGTTGTTTTCCAGATACAAACCCAGCCGTTGCAGGCGTTCCTGGCCGATGACGCGGCCCAGGCCGCGCAATTGCGCGATGCGCTGCGCCCAGCGCGTGTACAGGGCCTGGTTGTCGTAGTAGCCGGAAATCAGGCCAGCCACGAACAGGCACACGCCGGCGATCATGGCGTAAAAGATGGCGGGGCTGCCGATGGGGTCGATATCGTGCAGCAAGCGCATGGCCTTCTCGGGCGTCACCAGGTTGTGCCCGGTGATCGCCTTGTAGCCGAGCGCGATCAGCCACGCCGTGGGGATGGCCGTGGCCAGGTTGCCCAGCACGGCCATGTTTTGCGTGCGGAACACCTTGTTGATCAATTCCGCCATGCTGTCGAGGTCGATATTCCGCCCATCCTTGCTGTGCAGGCCGGCGGCGATGCGCGACGCCGTCATGGCCGGCTGCTTGGTGGCCACCGTGAAATGCAGCAAGTGGATGAACATGAAGCCGATCGAGTAATTCATGCTGAACATGAACGCTTCGACCAGCGGCGCCGAGCGCAGGTAGGACATCAATATCTTGAACAGGGCCATGAAGCCGATGATCACGCCCGCGCCCGCGGACGAGAGGAACATGGCGCCCATCTCGCGGCGGTTTTCCGCGATGTAATGCTCGCCCGTGCGGCTGGCGTTTTCCGTCACATTGCGCGCCAGCAAGTTGATATTGTCGGAAAACAGGTCGCTGACCTTGTATTTGTTGTTGTGCGCCTGGATCAGTTCCAGCGCCAGCCCGACGGCGCCCGCGCGGCGGCGGCTGACGGGTTGCGGGTGCAGCAAGTCTTGCGTGGCGTCCACCGTGATGGCGGCGATGTCCACGTTGTTCGAGGCCGGCAATTCGCCGCTCGTGTCGACGAGGAACAGCAGCTTGCGCAGGCGCTCGATACTTTGCGCCAGCGCCACCAATAAATACGTAAGGGGGATGCTGGTGCCCTGGTATAGCGCCTTCTTGCGGATCTTGGCGATGACGGCGTCGCACTGGTCCAGCATCACCAGCAAATGGCGCGCATCCTCGATGTGCTCGAGATCGCCGTGCAGCAGATTCGTGTAGGCGTCCAGGTAGGCGTTCACTTCCGTGTTTTGCACCATGAACGGCGACTGGAACACTTCAATTTCGCTATGGAAACGCGTCAATTCCGGTTCCAGGCCCATGGCGCAGACGCGGTAGGACAGGGTGCGGATGGCGTCGAGCATGCCTGGCAGCATGATATTGCCGTCGCCGACGGCCAGTTCGATGTCGTCGCTCGTGAGCACGTCGAACAGTTCCAGCCAGTCCGTGGCGGGCACGTTGCTGATCCACAAATAATCGGTCTTCAGGTACAGCACCTGGTCGAGCGCGTCGTTCAGGTATTCGTCGCCGAGGGCGGGCGGCAGCATGCGGTAGGCGATGCGGCGTTTCAATTCAGTGAAAAAGCCGCTGTTCGACAGCACGCCGATATCGGTGTACAGGCTGGCGTGGCGGCGCGCGGCCAGCACGCGCAGCACGTACTCGTGCAGGGCGCGCGCTTGCGCGGGGTTACCTTTGAGAAGCTGGCGCAGGGTGCGCACGTTGGCAATCGCGGTAGCGCTGTCGTGGGGGCGCTTGGGACGCAGTGAGTTGAATAGTTCCACCAGCAAGTCGATATTGCTGGAGTTGGGGTCAATGCGTTCGAGGATAGCTAGCATGCAGAAAAAACGGGCGAGCCGCTGTCGGTAAAACCAGTAGTGTACCGCCTGCGTCAATTCTCGCAACGTTCGCCACCGAACATTGCTTTACGGCAGGGCCTGCATTTAACGCCATTTTGCCGCAAATTGCCTGAATCATGCTCACTCTTGCGTGTTGTCAGTACGCGACGTGGTTTCATGGCCTAAGCTGAAGTTTCTGTTGTACAACGCACGGATGGCTGGACAAAAAGCGAGGATAAGGTAACACTAAGATCAGACACACAGCGCATGTCCTGATCAATACCGGGAAGTTTCAATTCACGTTACCGAGATATTTATCATGCAGACCTCGTATTTTGCGCTTGCTGTGATAGGGATGGGGCCGTGGATGCTTTTTGCACCGGCCCAGGCTGCCGATGGCGCAGGCAGTGCCGCATCCACTAACGTTGCCGTGTACGGCGTGCTCGACGCGGGCATCGTGGCCGAGCGGGGCTGCGCCGCCAATTGCGCCAACACCAAGGTGTCCGGCGGCGTCGCGTCCGGTTCGCGCCTGGGCGTGCAGGGCCGCGAAGCGCTGGGTAATGACGTGTCCGCCGTATTTACCCTGGAAGCGGGCATCCAGAACGACACGGGCCAGTCGGAAGAGGGCCGTTTGTTCGGCCGCCAGGCCTACGTGGGCCTCGACAGCCGCCTGGGCGCGCTGACCCTGGGGCGCCAGTACAATCCCCACTACCTGGCCCTGACCGACGTGGCCGACCCGTTCAAGGGCGGCATGGCCGGCAGCGCCGGCAACCTGGCCGGCTACAGCGTGAAACGCTACGACAATACCGTCAAGTACGTGACGCCCGCCTTGCGCGGCGTGACTGCCAGCGCCATCTACAGCTTTGGCGAGTCGCCGTACAGCAACGCCAGCAACCGCGCGTATGGCGCCACGCTTGGCTATTCGGCCGGCGCCGTGAATGTCAGCGTGTCGCACCAGCGCAAGAATAACCTCATCCTCGCTTCCGGCACCTTGCCCGCCATCGACATGTCGGCCCGCAATACCCTGATCGCGGCGAATGTCGACCTGAAAGTGGCCACCGTCTTTGCCGCCGTGGGCGTGAACAAGGGCTACGGCAGCTCGCCGTGGGACCCGAACAACGCCTACAGCGCGCTGGCCCTGTCGATGTCGTCGTCGGACAGCCGCGACACCTTGCTGGGCGTGTCCGTGCCCGTGGGCGGCTTCAAGCTGCTGGCGTCCTGGGTGCGCAAGGATGACCGCGACCTGGCCAACCGCGACGCCAGCCAGATGGCCGTCGGCCTCACGTATTCCCTGTCAAAACGCAGCGATTTCTACGCGTCCTACGCGAAGATCCACAACAAGAACGGCGCCCGCTACACGGTGGGCAATGCCAGCGACAGCGGCCGCGGTGATGCAGCGTTCAACCTGGGCTTCCGTCACGGCTTTTGAGCTGCCGTCGTGGCCGGGGCAGGGCAGCTGGCGCCCAGCCACTTGCCGCTGCTCGTCACATTCACCTGTTCCGGCGCGCCGCGCGCGCTGGTCGTCACGGCCAGCTGCATGTTGAAAGCCTGGTCGCCCGTGAACATGACCTTGCCTTCGCCGCTCGATTTCGGGTTGGCGCAAGTGAACGATACCTGCATGCCGCCCGCGATGTCCGTGTTTTTCGACTTGCAATCGCCGGGCTGGCCCGTGGGAATCTGCTTGCGCGCCGCCATGTCCGGCGTCACGCACGCCGTCACGCGCACGGCGCCGTCGGCGCCCACGGTGGGCATGGCCATGCCGCGGCTGGCCGCCATGCTTTCCAGCTGCTTGCGTTGATCGGGAGGAAGGTTGCCCAGTTGTTGCAGCACCATGGACATGGCGTTGTCGGTGGCGGCGTCCGGCGACGCCATCTTGCTGTCGACTTGCCACAGGCCCGGCTTGATGCTGGCGGATGGCGAGGCGGCGTGGGCGCCGGCGTGGCTGCCTAAGGCGGCGCAAGCCAGCAGGGTCAGGCGTAGCAGGGATTTTTTCATTGTGGGGTCTCCGGTATGGGCAGACCCCAGCATACGGCATGGCAAGCGGGGCACGCTTGCCATTGTGTTACAAACTGTGATCGGGCTCGATGCGGCGCACGTCCACGCAGGCGATGCGGCGCTCGTCGGCTTCGACGATTTCATAACGCAAATCATCGAGTTCCAGCACTTCGCCCACGGCCGGCATGTTTTCGAAATGCGCCAGCAGGAAGCCGGCCAGCGAGTTGTATTCGCCATCTTCGCTGACCAGCGTTTCCGTCTCGAACACTTGCTCCAGGTAATGCAGATCCGTCGCGCCATCGATGCGCCAGTGGCCGGGGCCCAGCACTTCCACGTCCGGCTGCTCGTCCTCGTCGGGGAATTCGCCGGCGATGGCTTCCAGGATGTCGATGGGTGTGAGCACACCCTGCACGGTGCCGAACTCGTCGACCACCAGCACCAGCTGGCCGCGCGAGCGCTTTAACGTTTCCATGGCTTTCAGCACGCCGGCCGCTTCCGGCACGACGACGGCTTCGCGCATGCTGTCCGGGTCGATCTTGCCGCGCGACACCAGGTCCTCGATCAGGTCCTTGCTGCGCGCGATGCCGACCACGTTGTCCAGGTCGTCATTGCAGACAGGAATCATGCTGTGCGGCGTTTCGCGCAGCAATTGCAGCATCTTTTCGCTGCTGTCGTTCAGGTTGACCCACGACACGTCGCCGCGCGGCGTCATGACGGAGCGGATCGAGCGTTCGGCCAGGGTCAGCACGCCGCTGACCATGTTGCGCTCTTCCACGCCGAAGGCGGAAACGTCGGGCAGTTCCTTGACTTCGTGCTCTTCCACGGCTTCGCGGCCCTTGCGTCCGCCCAGCAGGCTCAACACGGCTTGCGCCGTGCGGTCGCGCAGCGGGGCGTTCGACTGCAGCTTGAGGAAGTTGCGGCGTGCCAGCTGATTGAAGAATTCGATGACAATCGAGAAACCGATAGCGGCGTACAAATACCCTTTCGGAATGTGGAAGCCCAGGCCTTCGGCCACCAGCGACAGGCCGATCATCAGCAGGAAGCTCAGGCACAGCACGACGACGGTAGGGTGGGCGTTGACGAAGCGCGTCAGCACTTTCGACGCCAGCATCATGACGACGATGGAAATGACGACGGCCGCCATCATCACGTACAGGTTTTCCACCATGCCGACGGCCGTGATGACGGCGTCGAGCGAAAAGACAG
The DNA here is from genome assembly GCF_030397625.1 of Janthinobacterium sp. SUN026. Classification (NCBI taxonomy): domain Bacteria; kingdom Pseudomonadati; phylum Pseudomonadota; class Betaproteobacteria; order Burkholderiales; family Oxalobacteraceae; genus Janthinobacterium; species Janthinobacterium sp. SUN026. The sequence goes on from NZ_JAPQNU010000005.1 coordinate 58,013, forward strand.
CGTCGAGCACGACGATCTGCGCCACCACGAGGCCGAAGCCGGCGTAGACTTTCGGGCCAGTCTGGGCGTGCGTGACCCCTTCGAGGCGCTCGTGCAGCTCGCTGGTGGCCTTGAACAGCAGGAACAGGCCGCCGACGAGCAGGATCAGGTCGCGTCCCGAAAATGAGAATGTCAGTATGGAAAACAATGGCGTGGTCAGGGTGACCAGCCAGGAAATCAGCGAGAGCAGGCCCAGGCGCATGACGAGGGCCAGGGTCAGGCCCAGCACCCTGGCCTTGTCGCGCTGGTGCGGCGGCAATTTCTCGGCCAGGATGGCGATGAAAATCAGGTTGTCGATCCCCAGTACGATTTCCAGTACGACCAGCGTCAGCAGGCCGACCCAGATTGTCGGGTCAAATAACCATTCCATGTGTATAACCTTGTAAAGTCGATCAGTGTAAAGCGTGCCTGGTGGCTAAAGCCCCGGGCGCGTGGGTGCTGCATGCATGTCTTCAGGGGCGGACGCGCGGCGGCCGGGTGGCCAGCCGCACGTCCGCTTCGGCAAGTGCGCCCGGTCCCGCTTGCCAAATGATGGCGCAAAACGGCGCCCCCTGGCGCGAGCTCGGGTACAGCGTGATGGGGTCGTTGTCGCATTCTTCAGTATCGCAGCTGTCGCCAGGCAGGTCCGCATGGAGGCTGGCGTCAGCACAATCGATGCCGAAGGCGGGCGTGGCGGCAGCGCCGGCCGCGATTGCATGCTGGAATGGGGAAGGACTGGCGTAGGCCATGCTGGCGAACGCCTGGGGTAACGCGATGAAAACAAAAAGGCAGAGCAGGACGAGAGCTCGTCTCATATACAGGCAGATAGTTCTGGAACCATGGAGTATAACACGGGCACATAACAGCTCGATGACAGGACTTGCGTAAGTGATAAGTATGCCGTAAATTGCGAGAGCAATGATTTCCCTGGGCGGCGAAGACGCAGCGCGGGTCCATGGCAATTCTTGCGTTTGTATTCCATGGCGCCGCTTGTGCGCTTGTCTAAAACGTAGTGTTACCAGGACTCTGCCTTGAAACCCATTACCGCCCTCCTGCTTGCCGCCGGCATCCTCTCGCCTTCGTTCATCCTTGCCGCCACCCCGGTGGAAGCGGCGCCGACCCAGAAAGCCGGCAAGGCTGCGCCCAGCCGCGCCGCCGTCAAAGTCACGTCCGTCGAAGGCATCACGGAATACCGCCTGGCCAATGGCTTGCGCGTGCTGCTGTTCCCCGACGCCAGCAAGCCCACTTTGACCACCAACATCGTTTACCTGGTCGGTTCGCGCCATGAAAACTATGGCGAAACGGGCATGGCCCACTTGCTCGAGCATTTGCTGTTCAAGCCCAGCGCCAATTTCGGCGTCAAGAAGGGGAGCAAGACCCCCGTTGAGATCCTGAACTCGACGGGCGCCCAGTTCAACGGCACCACCTGGTACGACCGCACCAATTACTACGCCACCTTCCCCGCCAACGACGACAACCTGCGCCAGATGCTGGCCATGGAAGCGGACCGCATGGTGAACGCGGCCATCGACCAGAACGACCTGTGGAATCCGAAGACGCAGAAGGGCGAAATGACCGTCGTGCGCAATGAGTTCGAAATGGGCGAAAGCGACCCGATCGGCGTGACGAGCGAACGCATCCAGGCCGTCGCCTACGACTGGCACAACTATGGCAAATCGACCATCGGCGCCCGTTCCGACATCGAACAGGTGAACATTCCCCGCCTGCGCGCGTTTTACCATAAATATTATCAGCCGGATAACGCCGTGCTGATGGTGGCGGGCCGCTTCGACGAAGCCAAGGTCTTGAAGCAGATCAATGAGCTGTTCGGCAAGATCCCGAAACCGACGCGCGTGATCGAACCGACCTACACGGCCGAACCCGTGCAGGATGGCGAGCGCGCCGTGACGGTGCGCCGCAGCGGCGGCACGCAGTTCGTCGGCGCCGGCTACCACGTGGCGCCGTCCGGCAACCCGGACGCCGTCGCCATCGAGGTGCTGGGCCACGTGCTGACGGACGCGCCGGCCGGCCGCCTGCACAAGGCGTTGGTGGAAAGCAAGCTGGCCAGCAAGATCGAATACAACTCCGTGAGCAACCTGGAGCCCGGTTACAACCTGTTCGGCGCGCTGGTGCCCGTCGATGGCAACCTCGACGCGGCGCAAGCTGCCATGCTGAAAGTGCTGGAAGACTTGAAATCGCAGCCGGTCACGGATGCGGAAGTGGCGCGCGTGAAACAGCAGCTGAACAAGCAGATCGAACTGGCCACCTCGAACACGGCGAGCCTGACGATCGCCCTGACGGAATCGCTGGCGGCCGGCGACTGGCGCCTGTTCTTCCTGCAGCGCGACCAGCTCGACAAGCTGACGACGGCGCAAGTGCAGGCGGCGGCCGAGAAATACCTGAAGAGCTCGAACCGCACCCTGGGCCGCTTCATCCCGACCGATGCGCCGGACCGCACCGTCGTGCCGGCCTACGCCGACGTAGCGCCGCAACTGGCCGGTTACACGGGCCGCGCCGTCGTGGCGCAGGGCGAAGCGTTCGACCCAAGCCCCGACAATATCGAAGCGCGCACCACGCGCTTCACCTTGCCGAACGGCTTGAAGGGCGCCTTGCTGCCGAAGAAAACCAAGGGCAGCACGGTCAGCGTCGTGTTGAAACTGCGGATCGGCAGCGAAGAGAGCTTGCGCGGCAAGGGGCAAGTGGGCAGCTACACGGCGAATCTGTTGTCGCGCGGCACGGATAAACTGTCGCGCCAGGAAGTGAAGGACAAGTTCGACCAGCTGGGCATGCAGGTCGCCATCACGGGCGGCGCCGAGGGCGTCACCGCCATGCTGACGGGCAAGCGCGAAAACTTGCCGGCCGCCATGGACTTGCTGGCGCAAGTGCTGCAAAAGCCGGCCTTGAACGAGACGGAATTCTTGGAATTGCAGCGCGAGCGCGTCGGCCGCGCGGAGCAGGAATTGCCTGAACCGCAGCCGCTGGCCGTGAACGCCTTCCGCCGCCTGCTCGACGCCACGCCGGAAGGCCATGTGCGCCACGTGGCCACCTTGCCGGCCGAGCTGGCGCAATGGAAAGCCATCCAGGTGGCCGACGTGAAAGCCTTCCATGGCGCCTACTATGGCGCGTCGAACGCGACTTTTGCGGCCGTGGGCGACTTCGACCCGGCCGCGCTGAAGGCGCAAGTGGCCAGCCTGTACGGCAGCTGGAAGGCGCAGCAGCCGTATGTGCGCATTCTTGACACCGTCAAGCCCGTCAGCGGCGAGAAAGTCACATTGGAAACGCCGGACAAGGCGAACAGCGTGCTGTTCGCCATCCAGCCTATCCCCCTCAAGGATGACGCCGCCAGCTATCCCGCCTTGCTGATCGCCAATCACATGCTCGGCGGCGGCGCCTTGCGCAGCCGCCTGGCCGACCGCATCCGCCAGAAGGAAGGCCTGTCGTACGGCGTCGGCTCGCAAGTGAGCATTCCATCGCGCGAACCGGCCGGTTACTGGATGGCGTATGCCATCAGCGCGCCGCAAAACACGGTCAAGGTGGAAGCGGCCCTGCGCGAGGAAATCGCCAAGGTGCTGGCCGACGGTTTCACGCAAGACGAATTGACGGAAGCGAAAAAGGGCTGGCTGCAATCGGAAGAAGTGGAGCGCACGCAGGATGCGGGCCTGGCGCGCGAACTGGCCGGCTATCTGGCGCAAGACCGCACCATGGCGTACAACAAGGACCTGGAAGCCAAAGTGGCCGCCTTGACCCTGGCGCAAGTAAACCAGGGCTTGCGCGACTACCTGAAGCCTTCGGCCGTGTCGATCGTGACGGCGGGCGACTTCGCCAAGGTGGCGAAAGAGGGTGAAAGCGGCGCCAAGGCAACGACGTCGAAATAAGCTGCTTCAAAATAAGCTGCTTTAAATGGAAAAAACCCGTTGGCAAGTGACCTTGCCAGCGGGTTTTTTTACGATCTTGATTTTGATGTCAACATCCCGACACCGAACAAAACCGTAGCGAGCGGAAGGGAGAGGTGGCCGAGAAGCGCAACCGTACTTTAGTACGGTGAGCATCGCAAGCCGCCTATACCGACGCGCAGTAGGTTTGGTTCGGTGTTACCCCCGCGGGGCTAGCTCTGCTACGTAGATTTCCACGCGGCGATTGCGTGCGCGTCCCGAGGCATCCGCATTCGAGGCGATCGGCTCGCGGGCGCCGCGGCCTTCCGTGACGACGCGGGTCGGCGAGACGCCGCGCATGGACAGGTAGTCGCGCGTGTGGGCCGCGCGTTCCACCGACAGCGGTTCATTGATGGAATCGCTGCCCGTGCTGTCCGTATGGCCGATGATGCTGACCGTCGTGTTCGGGTTTTCATTCAGGGTGGCGGCAAAGCGGTCGAGAATCGGGCGGAAGTTGCCCTTGATGTCGGCGCGGTTGGTGTCGAAGGAAATGTCGCTTGGAATTTCCATTTTCAGGCGGTTATCGGCCGTCTGCGACACTTGCACACCAGTACCCTGTGTCGCCTGTTCCATCGCGCGCTTCTGGTTTTCCATGCGGTTCGACCAGATATTGCCGACCACGGCGCCAGCCGCCGCACCCAGCAGGGCGCCGCCGGCCGTGCGGCCGCTGCTGCCGCCACCGGTGGTGCCGCCGATCAAGGCGCCCAGGCCCGCGCCGATGCCTGCGCCCGTGGCCGTGCCACGTTGCGTCGAGGACATGTCCGCGCAGCCGGTGGCGGCCAATGCGATCACCAGCATGCCGATCAGGGATTTGGCGCCAGGGCCTTTTTTGAATGTTTCTTTCATGGATTTTCTCCTTGTTTTGTTATGGGGACATACCCAGGACTACCCGTACACGTTACTGCAAAACGACGCCGCTTGCCAGTGCGCGCACACCGTGCGAAAAATACGGCAAAAGGCGACGCCCGTTTGCACGCGCGCCGCTCTTGTCAGACCTGGCTAAGGGCCTGGGCTATAAGCCGCGCCCGCTGATCAGGCGCAGCAGCACCATGATCACGGCGACCACCAGCAGGATGTGAATGAAGCCGCCAATGGTATAGGAAGTTACCAGGCCCAGCAGCCAAAGAATGATGAGTACGACGGCGATTGTATACAGCATGATGTGTCCTCCGAGAGTAATGTGTGGATGACGGCGACTGCCGTGGCCTTGCAGGCGCTGGCGCGTGGCGCCGTCATCGGTTCTTGTCATTGCGCGGCGACCGGGTCGCTGAACGCTGATGCCATGACTAAGTGTCTACTTTGTTTCCCTTGCGTTCTGTACGCTGTCGTACACAAGGCTCAACTATCGGGGGCGGTCCGCGTGTTCATCGGCCATGCCCGGCACCCACGCCAGCATGCCGGCCATGCCGACTGCGCCCGCCAGGCAGCTGACCATGCCGCCCGTGAGCAGCAGCATGACGCCGAATACGGGGCTGCCCGCCGGCGGCGCCAGGTCCAGCGCGCAGAAGCCCAGCGCGGTGGCCAGCAGGCCGCCGCCAATAAAGCCCAGCCAGATCCTGTTGCTGCCTGTCTTGTCGTCTTCCATGGCGTCTCCTTTGACATTCCGTTGAACTTTCCTGAATGCATCATCTCGCGGGACGGCAAGCTCATCTGTACGCCAGCGAACATTGCCAAAAAGAAAACGCCCGGACTAGCCGGGCGTGTGTTTAATTTGCAACTAATCGCGACAGCGGTGCCGCCGCGGTTCGCTTAGCCCATGGCGCGCAAGCCGCCGTTGACGACGCGCACGCGGTCGCCCTGGCGCCAGTTCGGCGCGGCGCTCTGGTGCACGGTGCGCGTCTTGCCGTTATCGAGGCGCACGACGATGTTGTAGCTGCGCGTGGCGCGCACGCTGCCTTCGATCTGGTTGCCGGCCACGGCGCCGCCGACGGCGCCCAGCACGGTGGCCAATTGCCTGCCGTGGCCGCCGCCCACCTGGTTGCCCAGCAAGCCGCCGACGACGGCGCCGCCGGCCGCACCCACGCCGCTGCCTTCGGCGCGCGTATTGACTTCATGGATGGCTTCGATCACGCCGCAATTGGCGCACACCTGCGGCGCCGGGGCGGCCGCGTATTGCGGCTGCGGCTGGCGCACGGGTTGCTGCTGTGGCTGCTGCTGCTGCTGCTGCGGTGGCAGGGCGGCCAGCGGCAAGGCGCCGGCAGGCTGCAGGTTCGCTGGCGGCTGGTTCGCCTGCAGGTTGGCCATCTGCTCGGCCGAGGTGCTGGCCGCCAGCGGCTGGGTGTCGCCCTGGGAGGAGGGCAGCCAGCCCATCAGGGCAGCCGTGCCCACGCCGCAAAACAGCAGGACGGCGACGGCGGCGGCAAGCACCAGCGGATGGAGGGATTTGGTGGTGGTAGTCATGGAAGGCTCCTTGGTTTTTTTAAAATAGTAAAAAGGGTAGTGCGTGTTCTGCGTGTTATGTGCGTCTGTTGCCAGTGTGCTGTGCCGCTTGCTTCGCTTCCGTGCGTCACCGTACATACAGGGCCGGTAGTGCACCGTAGGCTAGGTAAAAATTATGTCGAGTTGTAACGACGCCGAGGAAAAGCAATGCCACCAACGACTGCCAGCATGACCCTGCCCCGCGATGCAGGCCGATCCGGCCTGGGTTCGCCCGTGGGTGCGCCAGACGCCGGCAACCGCTTGCTGGCCAGCCTGCCCGAGCACGACTTGCGGCACCTGACGGCGCTGTTCGATACCGTCACGGTCGAGGTGGGCGAGGTGCTGTACGAACCGGGCCAGCCTATCGGCCACATCTATTTCCCCGGCGATTGCCTGATCTCGCTGCTGGCCGTGGCGGAAGGGCGGATGACCCTGGAAGTGGGCTCCGTCGGCCGCGAAGGCGTGCTGGGCGCGTCCGTCGCGCTCGGTCATGACCTGGCGCAAGTACGTGCCGTGGTGCAACGTTCCGGTACGGCCAGCCGCATCGCGCGCGCGGAGTTCTGCGCCGAGTTCGCCCAGCTCGAATCCCTGCAGCGTTTGCTGTACCGCTACACGGACACCTTGCTGGCGCAAGCCATCCAGATTGCCGTGTGCAGCCGCTTCCACGTGCTCGAGGCGCGTCTGGCCCGTTCGCTGCTGATCACGCGCGACCGCCTGCAGTCGGAAAAATTTCACCTCACGCATGAATTTCTTGCCCACACCCTGGGCGTGCGGCGGGTCGGCGTGACCAAGGCGGCCAGCGCGCTGCAACAGCAAAAACTCATCACCTATAGCCGCGGCAATATCGAGATCCTCGATTCGGCGGGCCTGGAAGCCGTTTCCTGCCGCTGCTACGAGCTGGTCAAGGATAGCGGCGCCATCGGCATGGCCAACGTCTTCGTCTAATTTCCTCAGAATAACTTTTCAATTCGTCAACGGAAGCCGGACGCAAAAAAGCGGGGCGGGCGCCTGGGCACCCACCCCGCTTTTTCGATCAACGATTACTTCGGCTTGACCTGGTTGCCGATCACGCCGCCGACGGCGGCGCCGCCGACTGCGCCGACAGCGCTGCCGCCCGTCAGCACGGAGCCGGCAACGGCGCCGATGCCGGCGCCGATGGCCGTGTTCTTATCCTGGCCGGACATGTTGGCGCAAGCCGTCAGGCTCAGCAGCAGGGCGGCAACGGAAGTGGTGGCAGCGATTTTTTTAATGATTTGCATGATAGTTCTCCTATGAATTCGGACCTCGTGGCGCCGGCATGGTATGGGCCGGTGGGACTTCGTATCGCCACGTCTTGGGTGTTTCAGGCACGATCACAGAATAGATTTGCGGCAAGGCAGGGTCTGTTCGGCAACGCACATAGGGGTGTAACAATTGTAAAAGCACACATGCCGCGCTTAACGGGCCTTGCGCACGGGCTTGCCCGGCTTGGGCGCCACCGGTTTCACGCGCGCCTGGGCCAGCAAGGCCGCGCATTCGCTATCCTCGACGGGGCCGGTGTTGACCAGCGGCAGCAGCGCCGCCACGGGCGCCACCACGGCCAGCGCCAGGGCGCCGCCGGCGCGCAGGGCCAGCACGCCCTTGTCGACGCTCACGTCGGGCTTGCTGAAAGTGCCATGCACATACAGGGGCGAGCGCAGCGAAAAGATGCGCAAGCCCTTGCTGTCCGGCCGCAGGGTGAGGTCCAGCCGTTCATCGGCCAGGTTCACCGTGCCATCGATATGCAGGATGGCGTCATCCGTGTCGACGATGAACTGGCGCGTGCGCATCAGCCCCTTGGTGACGGCGAAGTCGGCCGCCATGCAGTTCAGCTTGACCTGCTTGTCGCCTGCCAGCTTGGCCAGCACGATACTGCCGATATTCAAGCCCATTTCTTCCAGTAACAGCTTGCTGATGCTGCCCCGGTTGATCAGCGCGCGCACTTCGCCGTTCGAGCTGCCCAACAGGGTGGCGACGGAATTGCCCGTGGCCGACAGCGACGCATCGCCATTGATTTCGCCCACGCTCGCTTGCAGGGCCGGCAGGCGGGGGAACAGTTGCTGGATGTGCAGATGGCGGGCGCTGGCCTTGAGTTCGGCCGCGATGCCGTTGGCGATGACCTTGCCGCTGCCGTCGAGCTTGATCTGCGACGTCAGGGTGCCGCCCGCCACGTTGAAGTTGAGCGGCGTCAAAGACAGCACGCCGTCCGTCAGCACGACATGCGTGTCGAGCTTGCTGATCGGCAATTCGGCATCGCGCGTGATCTTGTCGGCCGTGTAGCGCACGTCGGCGTCCAGGCTGGTCCAGCGCTCCGTCTTGAAGGTTTCCACCGGCAAGACGCGGCCGGCCGGCTGCGTCGACGGCACGCCCCGTTCCTTCTTGCTGGCGCTGGAATCGGCGCCCACCAGCGGACCCAGGTCGGAAAATTGCAGCAGGCGCGAGTGGACTTCGCCCGTCAGGCGCTTGCGCGGCGTGCTGGCGGAAAAGGCCAGCTTGCCGTTGATGTCGCTGGAGCCCACCTTGCCGCTGAACTGGTCGTACACCCATTCGCCGCCGCGCGGCGCCAGGGTGCCCGTCAAATGGCCTTCCGTGCTGAAGTGCGGCGTTTCCGGCAGCAGCACGCCCGTCAACGGATACAGGCGCGCCATGCTGGGTCCGGATAGCTTCAGGCGCACGTCGAGCGCGGCCAAGTCGGTCGGGCGGGTCAGTGTGCCTTCGATGGCCACGCTGCTGCCGCTGGCGCGCATGTCGGCCTGGATGGGGAAAGGCGTGCCTTGCCGCTGCAGCGACAGCACGCCGCCCGCCTTGCCGCCGCCCTTGACGGTTTCGCCGCGGTAAGTGCCGGACAGCGTCCACGCGATGCCGTAGCGCGCATCGTCCGCGATGGTGTCGATATCGGCGCGCATCGCCGTCTTGCTGACGCCATCGTCCAGGGTCACGGTGCCCTTGCTGAAGACCACGCTTTGCAATTCCAGCTGCCATGGCGATGGCTGGTCCTGCTTGTCGAAGGTCCAGTTGTTCTTGCCATCCTTGCTGCGCAGCAAGCGCACTTGCGGCGTGTCAAAGCGCAATTGCGGGATGATGATTTTCTTGTCCAGCAGGGCCAGCGGATTGAGCGAGAACGCCAGCTGGCTCACGGTGGCCAGTTGCCCCTTCTCACCCGTGTCCGCCATGGCGTTCGGGTTGCCCAGGCGCACGTCCTTTGCCTGCAGGTGCGGCCAGGGCAGATAGTCGCGCCAGGTTTTTTGCCCCGCGGTGGCTGGCTGTTGCCACGTCAGCGCCAGGTCGCCCTCGATGGCAAACGGCCGTCCCAGCGCGTCGCTGGCGCGCGCATTGAGCCAGGGCTTGGCGCGGTTCCAGTCCATGTTCAGCAGGACGACGGCGGCCGTGACGGGCAGGGCGATCAGCACGGCGGTACTGGCGAGGGCGATTTTTTGACGGCGGGAGAGCGGCATGAGCTGATTCTTTCTGGACAAGTAGTCACGATGCTACAGGAATCGCTCCAAAGCCGGGCCTGTTTCAGGTTTTGCTGGCGGACACGTGCGCTGGCGCACGTTGCCCATGCAAGTATTGTCGATTTCCTACCCTATGTGCGGCACCGAACGGATATGCGGGGATGCGGGGCCTATAACGTCATACATCAAACGCAGTTCCTGATTCGTTCCATGTATGACTTATATCGTTACCTCACTCTCCAGGAGAAGAAAAATGACAAACCGAGATTCCATCAAAACCCCCTTGACCGCCCTGGCTGCCTGCATCAGCGCCGTCGTCCTGATGACGGGCTGCTCCAGCCTGAAAACGCCCGCCACGGCCGATGTCGCCGTGTCGCGCGCCGCCGTCGATAACGCCGCCAGCGCCGGCGCCGCCGACCTGGCTCCCGATGAAATGCGTTCGGCCCGCGAAAAAATGCGCATGGCTAACCAGGCCTTGAAAGACCGCGACTACAAGACGGCGCGCGACCTGGCCGACCAGGCGCAAGCGGACGCCAAGCTGGCGCAAAGCAAGGCCAACTCGGCCAAGGCGACATCGGCCGCCGATGAAATCAACGAGAACATCCGCGTCATGCGCGAAGAGCTCGACCGTGCCAATCAGCAAGCCCCAAAACAATAAGCAATAACAATAACAGGACCCCATCATGAAAAAAGCTACCTACACCACCATTCCCGGCCTGCTGGCCATGGCCGCCCTGGTTGCCGCCTGCAGCTCCGCACCGACCACCACCAGCCTGCTCGACCAGACGCGCGGCGACTACATGGCGGCGCAATCGAATCCGATCGTGTCGACCTATGCGCCACGCGAATTCCGCGAAGCGAGCGCTGCGCTGGAAGCGGCAAACGCGGCCGCCACGCGCCAGGAAGATAGCGAAAAAGTCGACAAGCTGGCTTACCTGGCCAAGCAAAAGATAGCCACGGCGCAAGAAGTTGCCAAGCAAAAGGCGGCGGAAGCCGATATCGCCAACGCCGGCAAGCAGCGCGACCAGTTGCGCCTCGATGCGCGCACGCAGCAGGCTGACCAGGCCACGGCCCGCGCCCAGTCGGCGCAAGCGGATGCGGAAGCGGCCAAGGCCCAGGCACAAGCGGCCGAAGCATCGGCCCGCGATGCGCAAGCGCGCGCCGCCGGTCTGGAAGCGCAGCTGGCCGACCTGGCCGCCAAGAAAACGGAACGGGGCATGGTCATTACCCTGGGCGACGTGCTGTTTGGCACGGACAAGGCGAACCTGACGGCCGATGGCGCGAATACGGCGCGCAAGCTGGCCGACGTGCTGAAAAACAACCCGCAGCGCACCGTGCTGATCGAAGGCTTTACGGATAGCACGGGCGGTTCCGCGCACAACCTGGAATTGTCGCAACGCCGCGCCGAGTCCGTGCGCAATGCGCTGCTGGAGCAAGGCATCAGCCGCGACCGCATCGCCACGAAAGGCTACGGCGCCGCCTATCCGGCCGCCGGCAACGATACGGCGGCAAACCGCCAGCTGAATCGCCGGGTGGAAATTGTCCTGTCTGAGGACAACACGGCCATTCCCGCCCGCCGCTAAAACACCAGGCCAAACCTGCTGCGCGTCGCGACTTGCGGCCTCCGATGCTCACTGTGCTATAGCACAGCTCCGCTTCTCGGCCACAATTCACTGCCGCTCGCTACGGTTTTGCCAGGTGTTTGATTTGTTAGTAGGCAGCACCGGCCGCTACCTGGCCGGTGGATACCCATGCAAGACTTGAAAGGAAACATCATGACCCAAACATCTGTTGAGATTCCAGCTGGCATCGATACGGCCGCCATCCGTGCCGCCGCGAAAAACCTGGACGACGGCGCCGTCACGGCCGGCTATCAGGGCGACCGCCAGGAGTTGATCACCCTGTTGAATGGGGCGCTGGCCACCGAACTGGTGTGTATTGCGCGCTATAAACGCCATTACTACACCGTGAGCGGACGCGACAACGGCACCATCAAGGCCGAGTTCCTGGAACATGCGCAGCAGGAGCAGGAACACGCCGACTGGCTGGCCGAGCGCATCGTGCAATTGAATGGCAAGCCAGATTTTAATCCTGCAACATTGCTTGCGCGTAGCCATGCCGAGTATGATGACTCCGAAGACGTGCAAAGCATGGTGCGTGCCAACCTGATCGCGGAACGGGTGGCAATCGAGTCGTATCGCCAGATGATCGTGAAAATCGGCGACAAAGACCCGACCACACGCCATTTGTTGATCAAAATCATGGCTGTCGAGGAAGAGCACGCCGATGATATGCGCGATCTAATGGAATAGTGTTTTTGAGTAAAGTAGGTATAGTAACTACATTCATCCACAGCTAAGGAGCTAAACCATGTTGGAAAACAATATCACCACCGTCAATAACGATGTCAAAACCCTGGTCAAGGACGCTCAGGCCCTGTTCAGCGCCGCTGCCGCCCTGACCGGCGAAAAAGCCGACGAAGTGCGCGTCAAGGGCATGAAAACCCTGGATGCCGCGCTGGCCAAGGCACATGAAGCGCAAGCGTCGGCCATCGTCGCCACCAAGCAGATGGCTGCCCAGGCAGACGGTTATGTCAAGGAAAACCCATGGCGCACCGTGGCCGTCGCCGCTGGCGTCGGCGTGCTGGTTGGCTTCATCCTGGGCCGCAAGTAATCCACTGTCAGGAGCGATATGGACAAGTCTGCTTCGTCTCACCAGGGGCCGGGATTGATCGGCTCGGTCGCCGGCCTGGCCAAAAACGCCGTCGGACTGATGTTGTCGCGGCTGGAGCTGGCCACCATCGAACTGTCGGAAGTGCGCAATCACATGTTGCAGCTGATTGTCATTTTCGCGTTGGCGACCGTGGCGGGCTTGTTTGCCATCGCTTACGGCAGCGTGCTGGTCGTCTTCCTGGCCTGGGATAGCCTGGGCTGGAAGATCCTGGCGATCATGACGGTCGTGTTCGTACTGCTGGCGATCGCCCTGGTCATGTATGCGCGCGCCATGTTGCGTCAAGGAAAGCTGTCCATGCCGGCCACCATGGCGGAATTGAAGGCCGACCGCGACATGCTGATGTAAGCGGCCTTACGAGGAGAATTCATGTCGGAAAACGACAAACTGGCGGCGCAAGCCGCCCGCAAGCGCCTGCTGATCGCCCAGGGTGAAATGTACCGCGTGGGCATCGTGCATGCGCGCGCCAACGTGGGCTACGCATTGCGTCCCGAATCGATGCTGCAGGGCGTGGTCGAAACGGCCGTCGGCTTTGCCGGCCACCGCGTCGAATCCCTGCTGGCGCCGGGCGGCATGCGTTTGCAAGGCGCCATGCCTTACGTGCTGACGGCGCTGTCATTTATCGGACGCAAGAAGCTGGTCAAGCCGGCCCTGGTCCTCGTGGCCGTTGCCGCCGTTGCCGCCAGCTGGCTGCGCCGCAAGCGCTGAACGCCAGCCGTGTTGCACAGGAACGCCGTCATTGACGGCGTTTTTTTTGCCCGTACCCAACGTCCGGCACGTGCAGGCGCAATCCCTTACAATGATTCACGCCGCACCCGCGCGGCGGACAGAGGGCCATCTCGATGACGAATTCAAAGACACCGATCAATCAGTTAAATCCCTCGCGCCTGCGCATCGTGCTGGTGCTGCAAGGCGGCGGCGCACTGGGCGCCTACCAGGCTGGCGTCTACCACGCGCTGCACGAACATGGCCTGGCGCCCGACTGGGTGGTGGGCACCTCGATCGGCGCCATCAATGCCGCCATTCTTGCCGGCAACAAGCACGAAGACCGGCTCGTGCGCTTGAAACAGTTCTGGCAGCGCGTGGCGCACCGTGACAGCATCGACATGAACCTGGTATCGGACCAGCAGCGCCGCTCGAACATCTGGCTGGCCACGCTCGATACGGTGCTGCGCGGCGTGCCCGGCTTCTTCAAGCCGCGTTCCTTCAGCATGTTTCCGGCAGGAATCGCCGTCAAGCCGGAAGAGGCCAGCTTCTATGACACCAGCGAACTGGCCGGCACCCTCGAGGACCTGGTCGATTTCGATTACCTGAACCAGCCTGGCGGCATGCGCCTGACGGTCAACGCCCTGCGCGTCAAATGCGGCAGCCTCACCAGTTTCGACAGCCAGCAGCAACCCCTGACGGCGGACCATATCCGCGCCAGCGGCGCCTTGCCGCCCGGCTTTGCCGGCGTGCGCGTCGATGGCGACTTATATTGGGATGGCGGCCTGTATTCGAACACGCCGCTGGAGACCGTGCTCGACGATACGCCCCACGTCGACACCCTCGTCTTCATGGTGGACCTGTGGAGCTCGGAAGGGCCGGAACCGACCACCCTCGACGAAGTGCAGACGCGGCAAAAGGATGTCACCTTCGCGTCGCGCTCGAAGCGGCATATCGCCGATTATGTCAATACGCATACCTTGCAGCGCAAATTGCGCGAACTGTACGCCGGGCTGCCCGATACCAAGCACAACCGCCAGCAGACGGAAGAGCTGGTCGCGCTGGGTTGCGACAGCACCATGCACATCGTGCGCCTGCCGTACGCGGGACGCGACTGGCACATGGCGGCCAAGGACATCAATTTTTCCAAGGGCTCCATCGAGTGGCGCTGGGAGCAGGGCTACCAGGATGGCTTGCGCGCGATCAAGGCGGCCGGCTGGCTCGCCTATGTCACGGAAGACACGCCGCTCGTGGTGCACGAACTGCCCCCTTACGAGCGCGACGCCGCCTGATCAGGCCGAGTCGCAAGAGTACGCTTCACTATTGCGGATGGGCTGCTTCGCGCAGTTTTTCCGCGTTCGCCATGTCTTGCCGGTAAGTGTCTTGCGCCTCCTTCAGGCAGGTGGCGCGCGCCGCGGACGGTTCCGAGCGGCAGGCTTTCTTGGCTTCGGCCAGGGCGGCGGCGATTTCCTTGCGCAGGGTGCGCAGCTGGGCTTGCGCCGTGCTGTCTTCCTGGTACCAGCGTTGCGGGTCGCCCGGCTGCGGCGTGGCCGTCTGGGCCAATGCCAGCGGCGCCAGGCTGCAGGCGAACAGGGTGGCCAACAGTGTGCTGTGGATAGTCATGATATTTCCTCCTTGAAATAAAAAAGGCGCCGTAGCGCCTTTTTTTACAACCTGCCCGTCAGTAATAGCAGGATCAGTATCACTACGACGAGGCCGGCGATGCCGCTGGGGCCGTAACCCCAGTTGCGGCTGTGCGGCCAGGTAGGCAGGACGCCGACCAGGGCCAGGATCAAGATGATCAGAATGATGGTGCCCATGGTATCTCCTAGTTGGTGCATGGTCCGGCGCAGGCTTGCGGGCAAGCCCGGCCAGGGGATTAATAGCGGTAGACGCGGCCGTCAACGATGCGCACGCGATTGCCGGGGCGCAAGTCATTCGCGTTGTCCTGCACCACGGTGCGGTATTCGCCGTTATCGAGGCGCACGCTGATCTGGTAGCCCTGCGCTTGCTGCCTGCGGCCTTCCACCTGGTTGCCCACGACGCCGCCGGCGACGGCGCCCGCTACGGTGGCGGCCGTGCGTCCGCCGCCCGAGCCGATGGTGTTGCCCAGCAGGGCGCCCGCGATGCCGCCTACGACGGCGCCGGCGCCGCTGGTTTGTCCGCCGCCCTGCACAAGCTGGATGGAATCGACGGTGCCGTACATAGCGGACTCAGGCTGGTTGGCTGGATAGTATGGTTGTTGTGACTGGTAAGAAGGGCCGGTGGCGCAACCGCTCAGTACGGCGGTGGCGGCGAGCATCAGTGCAGCCATGGTGGCGTTGGTTTTCATTTTATTCTCCTGACGAGGTGAGGGTGTAGTGCCATCTTAGTCATGCCCCCGTCCCCGGTCTGTACGCTGCCGCACGTACTTATTTCATGTCGAAATGGTATTTTTTACCACGGCGATCCCGCAAAACGTTGTTATTTCTCCCTGTCTGCCTCCCGCTTTCAAAATAAATTACTTGTGTACGGCAGCGTACAGAAGAGAGGCGGCGATCCACGTAAAACGGTAGTCATGCCAAGCAGACATGCTTGCTACCACCAGGGAGAAATACATGAACAAGAATAAGCTTTTCACCGCCATCGTCGTCAGCCTGGCGTGCGCCGCCTGGGGCGGCCAGGCAGCGGCTGCCACGCCGGAAGCGAAAGCAGCTTACAAGGCGGCCAACGAGCAGGCGGGCCTCAATTACAAGCTGGCGCATGCCGAATGCGAAAAAATCACGGGCAACCCGAAGGATGTCTGCATCGCCGAAGCGAAGGCCGTGCGCGCTTATGATGAAGCCGTGGCCCAGGCGCAATACACGAATACCCTGCGTGCCTACACCAAGGCGCGCATCAAGATTGCCGATGCCAACTACGACGTCGACCTGGCGCGCTGCAATGCGCTGACGGGTAACGACAAGGATGTCTGCGTCAAGCTGGCCAAGTCCACCAAGGTGGCGGCCCTGGCCGACGCCAAGGCAGACAAGAAAGTGATCGAAGCGCGCAGCGATGCGCGCGAAGCAAAAAGAAAAGCCGAGTACAAGGTCGCGACAGAAAAATGCGATGCATTAGCCGGCGCAGCCAAGGATGACTGTATCAAGGCTGCAAAAACCCAGTTCGGTTACTGAGCTCCCTCCGGCGCGCAGTCACCAGACTGGTATAAGAAGCTCATTGTGAGCACATTGATTGACCACTCCTAAGGAAACCACCATGAAATTCACTAAATCTATCGCTACTGGCCTTTTCGTCGCTTCCCTGTTCGCCGTTGCAGGTTGCGCTTCGACCCCGACCAAGGAAGGCACGGGCGAGTACATCGACGACGCGGCCATCACCACCAAGGTGAAAGCCAGCATCTTCAACGAGCCTACCCTGAAATCGACGGAAATCAACGTTGAAACCTTCAAGGGCGTGGTTCAGCTGAGCGGCTTCGTGGCCCAGCCGTCGGATGCCGCCAAAGCAGGCGAAGTCGCCCGTGGCGTCAAGGGCGTGAAGTCGGTGAAAAACGACATCCGCGTCAAGTAATGGCCTGACCTGCCGCAGCGGCCCGCCCCACGGCTGGCCCTGCGGCCCACCACCGACCGTCGCGGGAATCGCATGCATATCCAGCCTACAGATACCCCGCCCGAGCCGGTGGCGGCCGCCTCCACCGAGCCTGCCGGGCCACCTCCCGGCGCGCCCGTGGAGAATCCGGACGCATCCCTGCGTTTGCCGCTGCATGTCAATGCGCGCGGCATGGCGCTGGGCATCATCGCCACCGTCAGCTTCATTTATGCGCTGCAGTGGGCACAGAAATTCCTCATTCCCGTCATCTTCGGCATTTTCATTGCCTATACCCTCAATCCCGTCGTCGCCTGGCTGGAAAAGCTGCGCCTGCCGCGCGCCATCGCCGCCACCGCCGTGACGGCCCTGATCCTGTTCGGCTCCATCGTCGTCGTCGAGCGCGTGCAGGGCGAATTCGAATCCATCGTGGAAGAATTGCCGGCCGCCACGCATAAACTGTCGCGCCTGATCGCCGCCAATACGGGCGGCAAGAACAGCACCTTCCAGAAGATGCAGGCCGTCGCCAATGAAATCGAGCAAGTGGCCGCCGGTGCCGAGGCGCGCCGCAACAACCGCCGCGCCGCCGCGGCCGAGGCGCCCAACTTCAAGATCATGGACTGGGTCTGGGCCGGCTCGCTGGGCCTGGTGGGCTTCCTCAGCCAGGCCACCATGGTCATCTTCCTCGTGTTTTTCCTGCTGCTGTCGGGCGATACCTTCAAGCGCAAGCTCGTCAAGCTGACGGGGCCGTCGCTGAGCCGCAAGAAAGTCACCGTGCACATCCTGGAAGACATCAATACCTCGATCCAGAACTATATGTTCATGCTGCTCGTCACGAATGGCTTGCTGGCCGTCCTGATGTGGATCGCCCTGCGCGTGATCGGCCTGGAAAACGCGGGCGCCTGGGCCATCGTGGCCGGCTTGCTGCACATCATGCCGTATTTCGGCCCCTTGCTCATCACCATCGCCACGGGCCTGGTGGCCTTTTTGCAGTTCGAATCGCTGGAAATGGTCTTGCTGGTAACGGGCACGTCGATGGCGATTGCCACCCTGGTGGGCACCTTTGTCACCACCTGGATGACGGGGCGCATCGCCCGCATGAATCCCACGGCCGTGTTCATCAGCCTGCTGTTCTGGGGCTGGCTGTGGGGCGTCTGGGGCTTGCTGCTGGGCGTGCCCATCATCGTCATCGTGAAAGTCGTGGCCGAGCGCGTGCAGGGCATGGAAGTGGTGGCCGAGCTGCTGGGCGAATAGTTTGCGGTAGCTCAAGAAAAACGGCGCCCGCGGGCGCCGTTTTGATCTGCCGCAGCCGGCTCAGGATTGGTGGCGTTTCAATATCTTGACTTGCACGTCGCCATCGTCCGTCTTCGGCATATCCTTCATGCTGCCCAGTTGCAGGGCGAACTGGCGCGTGAATTCGGCGCCCAGGAAGAAGATTTGCGCCGAGTAATACACCCACAGCAGCAGGGCCACGAGCGAACCGGCCGCGCCATAGCTGCTGGCCACACCGCTATTGCCGATATACACGCCAATTGCATATTTCCCCAGGGAAAACATGAAGGCCGTGCCCACGGCGCCGATCACCACGTCGCGCCAGGACAGGCGCACGCGCGGCAGCATTTTATAGATGACGGCAAACAGGCTGGCGATGACGGCAAAGCCGATCAGGTTCGACAGGATGGTAAACAGCACGGCCGTGTCTTTCCACACGCCTTCCCAGAAATTGGCGAGGATGGCCATGGCCGCATTGACCACCAGCGACACCATCAGCAGGAAGGCCAGCACCAGCACCAGGCCGAAGGACAGCAAGCGCGTGCGCAGCATGTCCCAGGCGCCCGCTTCCTTCAACGGCGGCACTTGCCAGATTTCATCCAGGCTGGCTTTCAGTTCGGCAAACACGCTGGTGGCGCCGAACAGCAGCAGGGCGCTGGCGATGAGGGTGGCGATGCGGCCCTGCTCATGATTCTTCGCGCCGGCCAGCACCAGCTGGATGGCTTCGGCGCCCTGCGTGCCCAGCAAGCCCTGCAATTGCCCCATCAGCTCGCCGCGCGCGGCGGCCGGGCCATAGAAAAAGCCGGCGATGGCGATCACCAGCACGAGGATGGGGGCGATGGAAAACAGGGTGTAATAGGCGAGGGCGGCGCCCTTGCTCGAGGCGCGGTGTTCCAGCCATTCGGTGACGGAACAGACGATGACGCTGCGCATCTGCTTGCTGAACGGCGCCAGGCCGGCCAGTCTGGGATAGCGGGGGGAAATATTCATGATGGCTTTCAATGCAAAAAAGGGGCGCGAGCCCCTTTTTCTATTCACGAGTGGCGTACCACTGTTGAGCTTACTGCACGCGGCGTTCGATGGTGATCTGTTCCACTTCAACGCGGCGGTTTGGTTCCAGGCACTTGATCAGGTCGGCACGCTTCTTGTTATCGCAGGTGACGACAGGATTGGTGGAGCCCTTGCCTTCGGCCGTCAGGCGGTTGGCGGCGACACCGTGAGCGACCAGGTATTCCTTGACTGCATCAGCGCGCTGCTGCGACAGTTTCAGGTTGTACTTGGGCGAACCGATGCGGTCGGCATAACCGCTGATGACGACGTTGTTGACGTCCGGCGCTGCGTTCAGCACGCGGGCGATTTCGTCGAGCTTGGTCTGTGTCGGACCCAGCTTGGCGCTGTCGAACGCGAACAGTTCCGTTGCCGCCATCGTCACTTTTTCAAAGCGTGGCGGTGGTGGTGGTGGCGGTGGCGGCACGACCACGACGACTTCTTCACGCACTGGCGGCGGTGGCGGTGGTGGCGGCGGTGCAGGCGGTTTGTCGAACGCGTAGTTCAGGCCCACGGTGACGTAGTAGTTGTTGGACTTGCTGCTCGGGTCGAAGGTGTTGCCGCGCAGGAAGCCGTGCACATTGCGTACGTCAGCCTGGAGGGACAACTGATCCGTGATGCTGGACTGGAAACCCAGGCCCACGCTGGCGTACGGCGAGCTCTTGCTGCGTTCACCGAAGGCGAAGCTGGTGTCCTTGTCGCGCTGCATGCCGGCACCGACCAGCAGGAAGGGGCGGAAGGCTTTGCGCGAGAACATGTACAAGCCGTCTACGCCCAGCGTATTTTGCTGGTAGCGCTGACCGCCATCCTTGGAGCGGGCATACGTGGTGCCCAGCTGGATATCCCAGTCCGGCGAAACGGGTTTACCGAAACGCAAGCCCGCGCCATAGCCGGTTTTATCCGTGGCGAAGTCGGAATCTGGCTTGAGTGCGTTGATGCTAGGTTGAATGTACCAGGAGGGATTGATTTCCTGGGCCTGTGCGCCGAGGGCGGAGCACAGTACTGCGGCGGCGACGGCGATTTTTTTTAGATTATTCACAAGTAACTCCCAACGTTGATAAGAGATTTTCTCTACTGCATCAATGCGACAACTGCCAGACATGCTATTGCTAGAGGTAGACAACAATTCCAGGTGCGCTTTCTTGCGATAAATGCACTGCTGTTGGACTAGAGAATACGGTTGCAGGTTCAACTGGTCGGTGCGTTGGCGCACAAAGCATTGTTGTATATCAATGGTGTTGCAGATTCACGACAAAGACTTCGGTGTTGAAAAAAACTAATTCGCCTCGGGAAACTTTTGCAATCACGGCCACTTCCTGGCGCCGCGACCAGAGGCAATCGTACGACTTGTTACCAGCGTGCCACTGTATATTAGCAACAATGATGAGCTTGATAACTAATATTACATTGATGTTGTATTCCTGCCGCGTTCTGTTGCCTTGCCGGGCTTCTTTTAGGCAACTTTTACGCGCCGCAGCCAGCTCCGCCACTTTTCATCAAGGAGTCACCCGTGCCTGATCACCCCCGTGTTGTTTCCTCCCCGCTGTCTGGCAAACTGGGCCCGCTATGTCTGCTGAGCCTGCTGCTGTCGCCGGGTCTGGCCATGCCGGCCTGGGCCGATAGCGGCGTGTCCCTGTTTTCGCCCAGCGGCACGGTCAAGGCCGTGCGCCAGGTGCGGGCCCAGTTCGCCACGCCGATGGTGCCGTTCGGCGACATGGGCTTGCCCGCGCCGTTCGCCATCGATTGCGGCAAGGCCGAGCCTGCCGTCGTGGCGGGCGCGGGACGCTGGGCCGACGAGCGCAACTGGAACTACGATTTCGAGCGCGACTTGCCGGCCGGCGTGGCCTGCAGCTTTACCTTGAAAGCGGGGCTGAAGGACGTGGCGGGCCAGGCCTTGCAGGGCACTGGCGCTTACCGCTTTTCCACGGGCGGGCCGGCCATCGTCGAGGCCGTACCGTATGACGGCCAGCCGTATATCGATGAAAACCAGATCTTCGTGCTGGGCCTGGACGCCGCGCCGAACGAGGCCAGCGTGGCCGCCAACGCGTATTGCCGCGCCGATGGCATCAATGAAAAGATTCCCGTGCGGCAGCTTGTAGGCAAGGAACTCGAGCAGGTACTGACCCTGCGCAAGAGTTTTCTTGACCGCTACCTGACCGTGTATTTCAAGAAGCGGGGCACGCTGTGGAAGGTGGGCATGCCCGTCGCCAGCAAGGGCGCGCCGCCGCTGCCCGTTACCGTGCTGCAATGCAAGCGCAGCTTCCCCGCCAACGCCAAGGTGTCGCTCGTGTGGGGCGAGGGCATTGCCAGCGCCAGCGGCATCGCCACGGACAAGGCGCAAACCCTGCAGTTCAAGACGCGGCCCGATTTCACGGCCAAGTTCAGCTGCGAGCGCAGCAATCCGAAGGAGCAATGCATTCCCTTCCTGCCCATGCGCGTGCAGTTTTCCGCGCCCGTGAGCGCGGCGCAGGTGCGCGCCATGACCCTGAAGGGCGGCGGCAAGACGTATGCGCCGACGATATCAAAAGACGAGGAAAAGGCGGAATTCCTGTACGGCGCCACCTTCAACGGTCCGTTTCCCGTGCAAGCCAGCTTCGTGCTGAATTTGCCGCCGAAATTGACGGATGACGCGGGCCGCGCCTTGCTCAACCGCGCGCGCTTCCCCATGACGGTGCGCACGGGCGAACAGCCGCCGCTGCTCAAGTTCCCGGCCCCGTTCGGCATCATCGAAGCGAAGGGCGACGGCTTGCTGCCCGTGACGGTGCGCAATATCGAGCCCGTGCTGTCTGGCAAGGAAATCGCCCAGCCAGCCGCCGCCACGGGCGCCACCTTGCGCGTGCCCGACAATGACGACAAGTTCATCATCGAGTGGATGCAGCGCCTGGCCGGCAATGGCGACGGGGGAGAGTACTGGCAGCCGTACGCCCAATATGCGGGCAACATGAGCAAATCCGTGTTGGCGGACGCGGCCGGTACGCGCCCCATCAGCCTGCCGCGCCCCGATGGCAAGAAAACCTTTGAAGTGATCGGCATCCCGTTGCAGAAGCCGGGCTTTTACGTGGTCGAGCTGGCCAGCCCCATCCTGGGCAAAGTGCTGCTGGGCAAACCGACGACGGCCTACATCCGCACGGCCGCGCTGGTGACGAACCTGGCGGCCCACTTCAAGCATGGCGCGCAATCGTCGCTCGTGTGGGTGACGTCGCTGGACAAGGGCGCGCCTGTTGCGAAAGCGCAAGTGGCCGTGCGCGACTGCGCTGGCAAGCTGCTGTGGCAAGGCGCCACGGGCGCGGACGGTGTGGCGCACATCCCCGGCGAGCTGGCCAATTCCAGCTGCAAGAACAATGGCCGCTACTTCATCAGTGCGCGCAGCGGCGGCGACATGACGTTCACCCTGTCGGACTGGGTGGGCGGCATCGAAGCCTGGCGCTTCAATTTGCCCACGGACGACACGCGCGCCGACAACACCCTGCTGGCCACGGTATTCGACCGCACCTTGCTGCGCGCCGGCGAAACCGTGCACATGAAGCATTTCATCCGCAAGCACACGGGCGAAGGCATGAGCCTGGTCGACAAGAACAACGGCCCCGGCAGCGCCACCTCCATCGTCATCACGCACCAGGGCAGCGACCAGAACTACCAGTTGCCCCTGCGCTGGTCTGCCGGCGGCACGGCGGAAAGCGACTGGCTCATTCCCGCCGACGCCAAGCAGGGAGAGTACAGCGTGACGATGGCGGGCCGTCCTTCCGGCAGTTTCCGCGTAGAAGCGTTCCGCGTGCCGACCATGAAAGCCGTGCTGCAGGGACCGAAGGCGCCCGCCGTGCAGGCGAAGCAGCTGGCCCTGGATGCGCAAATCACCTATCTGGCCGGCGGCGCCGCCACGAATGCGCCCGTCAAGCTGCGTACGGTGCTGCAAGACAAGAGCGTGACGTTTGCCGACTATCCCGATTACAGCTTCAGCAATGGCGACGTAAAGGAAGGCCTGGTGAAACAGGGCACGGGCTACGACGACGATGAGGGCGAATGGCAGGACGAAGGCCATGGCGCGGCCGGCGCCGGCGCGGCGGCTGCGCGCACGCAAAGCTTGACCCTGGACAAGGCGGGCGGCGCGCGCATCGTCATCGACCAGCTGCCGCAGCTGTCCACGCCGCGCGACCTGGTGGCGGAAATGGCTTTCCAGGATGCGAATGGTGAGACAGCCTCGGTGGCTGCGCGGGTGCCGCTGTGGCCGTCCAACTATGTGATCGGCATCAAGCCCGACGCCTGGGCCCTGAGCAAGGATGCGTTCAAGTTCACGGTGGCCGTGCTGGGCACCAATGGCAAGCCCGTGGCGAACGCCCCCGTTGCCGTGGATTTCTTCCAGCGCAACAGCTATTCGCACCGCCGGCGCCTGATCGGCGGCTTCTATGCGTATGAAAACAGCAGCGAAGTCGTCAAGCTGGGCCCCGCGTGCTCGGGCAAGACGGACAGCAAAGGTTTGCTGATCTGCGACGTGAAGGCGCCCGCCAGCGGCAATCTGATACTGCGCGCCCGCACGCAGGATGGTGCCGGCAATGCGGCCGTCGCCAACCGCGAAACCTGGGTGGCCGGCAGCGGCGACTGGTGGTTCAACGCCAGCGACAATGACCGCATCGATGTGTTGCCTGAAAAGAAACGCTATGAGCCGGGCCAGGAAGCGAGCTTGCAGGTGCGCATGCCCTTCCGCTCGGGCACGGCCCTGATCACGGTCGAGCGTGAAGGCATCCTCGACACCTATGTGCGCCAGCTCAATGGCCGGGAACCGGTGGTGGCTATCCCTGTCAAACCGAATTACGCGCCGAATGTGTATGTATCCGTGTTTGTCGTGCGGGGCAGGGTGGATGGCGTGCAGCCGACGGCCTTGGTCGACCTGGGCAAGCCAGCCTACAAGATGGGCATCGCACCGCTGAACGTGGGTTGGCAGGCGCATGAACTGAACGTGATGGTCGTGTCCGACAAGGAGGTGTACAAGACGCGTGACAAGGCGGAAGTGTCCGTGCGCGTGCGCCGCGCCGACGGTAAAGCCTTGCCGGCCGGCGCCGAAGTGGCGCTGGCGGCCGTCGACACGGGGCTGCTGGAATTGATGCCCAACGATAGCTGGAAGTTGCTCGATACCATGATGGCGCAGCGCAGCTTGCAGGTGGAAACGGCGACGGCGCAGATGCAGGTGATCGGCAAGCGCCACTTCGGCCGCAAGGCCTTCCCGGCCGGCGGTGGCGGCGGCAACAGCGCCAGCCGCGAACTGTTCGACACCCTGCTGTTCTGGAAGGGCACCGTCAAGCTCGACGCCAAGGGCGAAGCGACCGTGCAAGTGCCGCTCAACGATTCGCTGACGGGCTTCCGCATCGTCGCCATCGCCAGTGCCGGCAAGGAATTGTTTGGCACGGGCAGCACGGACATCCGCAGCTCGCAAGACTTGATCTTGCTGTCCGGCTTGCCGACCCTCGTGCGCGAAGGCGACCAGTTGCGCGCCGGCTTTACGGTGCGCAACACTTCGGCCGCATCCTTGAGCGTGGACCTCAACGCCACGGCGGCCGGCAAGGCCTTGCCGCGCCAGAGTGTGACCCTGGCGGCGGGCGAGGCGCGCGAAGTGGGCTGGGATTACCAGGTGCCGCTCGGCGCGGCCAGCATTGTGTGGGAGATCGGCGCGAAAGCAGGAAACCATACGGACAAGCTGAAAATCACGCAAAAAGTGGGCCAGGCCACGCCCGTGCGCACCTATCAAGCCACCTTGCAGCAGATCGACAAGCCCGTCAATATGTCCGTGCAAATGCCGGCCGGCGCCTTGCCGGGCCGGGGCGGCATCCAGACCAGCTTTGTCGCCAAACTGGGCGGCGAACTGCCCGGCGTGCGCGAGTACATGGCTGCGTATCCGTACACCTGCTTCGAGCAAAACACGTCGAAAGCCATCGCCCTGCAAGACCAGGAGGCGTGGAACAAGCTGGCCGCCAGCTTGCCCGCCTACCTGGACAGCGATGGCATGCTGAAATACTTCCCCATTATGGAGCAGGGCAGCGACAGCTTGACGGCGTATGTACTGTCGGCAACGAGGGAGGCGGGCTATGCGATTCCCGAACAGACGAAGAACCGCATGGAAGAAGCCTTGACGGCCTTCGTGCAGGGCCGCATCGTGCGCCGTTCCGCGCTGGACACGACCGACCTGGCCGTGCGCAAGCTGGCCGCCCTGGAAGCGCTGTCGCGTTCGAACAAGGTGTCGCCCGACGCCCTGGAGAGCATCAGCATCAATCCGAACCTGTGGCCGACGTCGGCCATCATCGACTGGAGCTTGTTGCTGCAACGCACGCCAAGCCTGGCGCGCCGCGATGCATTGCTGGCCGAGGCGCAGCAAATCTTGCGCAGCCGTTTGAACTTCCAGGGCACGACCATGGGCTTTTCCACCGAGCGCAAGGATAACTGGTGGTGGCTGATGGTGTCGGGCGACGTCAACGCCAACCGGCTGTTGCTGGCCGTGCTGGACAATCCCGCGTGGAAAGACGACATCGGCCGCCTCGTGCGCGGCAGCATGGGCCGCCAGAAGAAGGGCCGCTGGGATACCACGGTGGCCAACGCCTGGGGTACCCTGGCGATTGCCAAGTTCTCGGCCAAGTTCGAGTCCACCCCCGTGACGGGCGCCAGCGCCGTCAAATTGGGCAGCGATACGCAAGCGCTCGTGTGGAATGGCGCGGCGAAAGTGGGCCCCGTGCTGCAAGCGTGGCCGAAGGGCACGGACACCCTGGGCCTGGCGCACAGCGGCACGGGCAAACCGTGGGCCACTGTGCAAAGCCTGGCCGCCATCCCGCTCAAGGCGCCCGTGTCCAGCGGCTACACGATCAAGAAAACCATTACGCCAGTGGAACAGAAGACGGCGGGCGCCTGGTCGCGCGGCGACGTCTACCGCGTGCGCCTGGACTTGTCCGCGCAGGCGGACATGAGCTGGGTGGTGGTCGACGACCCGATTCCCGCCAGCGCCACGGTGCTGGGCAACGGCCTGGGCCGCGATTCGCAGCTGCTGACGGCCGGCGAAAAATCCACGGGCTGGGTCTGGCCCACGTTCGAGGAGCGGGCTTTCGACGCCTTCCGCGCCTATTACGCCTTCGTGCCGAAGGGTAACTGGAGCGTGGAATACACGGTGCGCCTGAACAATGCCGGGGATTTCAGCCTGCCCGCCACGCGCATCGAAGCGATGTATTCGCCGGAAATGTTTGGCGAGTCGCCGAACGCGAATGTGAAGGTGGGACAGTGAAGAGTTTGATTTTTGTCACGGGCTGCCTGCTGGCCGGCCAGGTTTTCGCCGAGGTGGTCCTGACGCCGGCCCAGGTGCAGGCCGCCTACCGCAGTTCGGAAGCGCAATTGCTGGACCGCAGCGGCGCGCCCCTGCAATCCTTGCGCGTGGACATGAAGGTGCGGCGTTTGCCGTGGGTGCCGCTGGCCGACATCTCTCCCGCCGTGCAGCAAGCCGTGCTGCTGGCGGAAGACCAGCGCTTCATGCGCCACGGCGGCGTGGATGTGTCCGCGCTGGCCACGGCCGCCTGGGACAATCTGTTTTCCAAGAAACCCCGGGGCGCTTCCACCATCACCATGCAGCTGGCGGGCCAGCTGGATGCGGACTTGCAGGCGTCCTCGGGCGGACGCAGCCTGCGCCAGAAGTGGGACCAGATGCGCGCGGCCCAGGCCATCGAGGATAGCTGGAGCAAGGCGCAGATTTTCGAAGCGTATTTGAACCTCGTGTCGTTCCGCGGCGAATTGCAAGGCATCGCGTCCGCCTCGTATAGCCTGTTCGGCAAGGCGCCGTCGGGCCTGAACCAGACGGATGGCGTCATCCTGGCCAGCCTCGTGCGGGCGCCGAACGCGCCGCCGGCCACCGTCACGCGCCGCGCCTGCGCGCTGGCGAAGGAATGGCGCATGGACAGCAGTTGCCAGCTGATCGGCCAGCGCGTGCAGACGGCCTTGCAGCGCAACGCCCTGTATGTGGAGCTGGCGCCGGCGCCGCAAGTGGCGCAGCAACTGTTGAAACAGCCGGGCGCGCAGGTCGCCAGCACCCTCGACGGTCCCTTGCAGCGTTTCGCGCAGGAAAACCTGCGCCAGCAACTGGCATCCTTGCGCGAGCGCAATGTCAACGATGGCGCCATCATCGTGCTCGACAACCGCAGCGGAGACATTCTCGCCTATGTCGGCAATGCGGGCGGCAGCCATGTCGACGGCGTGGCGGCCCTGCGCCAGGCTGGTTCCACCTTGAAACCATTCTTGTATGAACTGGCCATCGAGCGCCGCCTGATGACGGCCGCGTCCGTCATGGACGACTCGCCGCTCGACGTCGCCACGGCGTCCGGCATGTATGCGCCGCAAAACTATGACCGCAATTTCAAGGGATACGTCAGCGCCCGCACCAGCCTGGCCAGTTCGCTCAATATTCCCGCCGTGCGCACGGTGTTGCTGACGGGGCAGGATGGCTTCTACAACCGTCTGAATGACGTGGGCTTGTCGAGCCTGACGGAGCCGGCCGAATACTACGGCCCTTCGCTGGCGCTGGGTTCGTCCGAAGTGACCTTGCTGGAACTGGCCAACGCCTACCGCGCGCTGGCGAATGGCGGGCTGTACAGCACGGCCAGCCTGCAGCCGGGCCAGGCGGGCAAGGACAAACGCCGCGTGATGGAAGCGGGCGCCGCCTTCATCGTGGGCGACATCCTGGCCGACCGCGCCGCGCGCAGCATGACCTTTGGCTTGCGCAACGAACTGGGGACGAATTTCTGGAGCGCCGTCAAGACGGGCACGAGCAAGGACATGCGCGACAACTGGTGCATGGGCTACTCGGCGCGCTACACGGTGGGCGTGTGGGTGGGCAACTTCGACGGCAAGCCCATGTGGGACGTGTCGGGCGTGACGGGCGCCGCGCCCGTGTGGCGCGACGTCATGGATTACCTGCACAAGAACGTGCCCAGCCATGCCCCGAAAGCGCCGCCCGGCGTGCTGCAGCAAATGGTGGCGTACCAGCCCGCGCTGGAAGCGCCGCGCCGCGAATGGTTTATCGCGGGCACGGAAAGCCCCGTCATCGCAGTCGTGGGCGACACCGTGAAGCCGCCCGCCATCGTGTATCCGGCCGACGACAGCATCCTCGCCATCGATCCCGACATCCCGCCCGCCCTGCAGCGCGTGTTCTTCCAGGCCCAGGGCAGCCGCGACTTGCGCTGGGTGCTCGACGGCAAGGACCTGGGCGGCGCGGCGGAGAGCATCAGCTGGCGCCCCGTGCCCGGCAAGCACGCGCTGGCCCTCGTCGACGACGCAGGCAAGACGGTGGCGCAGGTGGCGTTCCAGGTGCGGGGGAATGCGCTGGCGCAGCTTGCCGCACAGGGTAAGTAATCAGTTCGATGGATAGTTCGCCGGGTCGATGGCTGGCGTGACGTAATGCCGCAATACATCGCCGCCGTGCGGGTGTTTTTGCGTGCGGCGTCTTTCGTCCGATGGCGGACTGACCAGCACGATGGTCGCTTCTTCCGGATTACGCAGATTCACCACGGCGCTGACGCCGCCGTCGCGGTAGCTGCCCATCACGCCGACGGCCATTTGCACGAACAGAGTGGCCGCGCCCGTGTTGCCCAGGCGCTGGTCCGTATCGATCCACTGCTGCGGCTTGCCGCTGTCGAGTTCCGTGCCGCCATCTTCCGCATGCTTGAGCAAGGTCTTGTGCAGCGCCACCAGCTGTGCCTGATTGCCGCCCGTGGCGGCGACCAGGCGCGCCGGGGCGGCGGGGCGCTCGGCTTCCGGCAAGCTGTGCAGGGCCTCCTGCCAGCCCGCCTGCAAGGCCTGTTCGCGCTGGTCGCGGCGCGTGAGCGGCTTGCCGTGTTCATCCGTCATCCTGACGAACGTGGGCCTGTGGATGAAGCCGAAGGTCGGCAGGCGGTCCAGTTGCGCCAACTGTTCCTTGTTGAAGGGCACAGGAAACCAGGGCGTGGGCTGCCACTCTTTCGGCGGGTGATAGGTCTTGTGCTGGAGCTTGTCGAGCATGCTGAAGCTGCCCGTGCCACGGATGTCGGGACGCTGCGCGAATTGTGCGGCGACTGGGAGCCATTCGGCGATTGAGGGCTGGCGCTGAGTGATTGCAGTTGGATCTTCCTTCTTGCGTGGGTGCGGAACGGCCCGCTTCAATTCGTCATACGCCAGATACAGGCGCCGCGCCACGCCGTAGGTATTCAAGTCATCGACGCTATCCTCGGGCGGTGCATCGTCGTAGGCGAACTTTCGCACGGCATCGATGCGTTCGCGCCGGGCCAGCACGAACAGGGCCGAGGCGTCGGGCATTTCGGGAATGTAGTAGCCGTCCTTGACGAGTGATGGCGATTCATTGGGCCGGTAAAGATCGCGCGTGGACATGCTGTCCTCTGAATTGAGTACGATGTACGGCACGTCGGGATGGGCATCGAAGAAGGCAAATATGTCCTCCAGAATACGGTCCGGGTATTCGCTGAAGCGGCGCGGACCGGCAGCGAACAGATGCCAATGCATGCCGGAAGGTGCTGCGCCAGTGGCCAAGCCTATAACCGGTGCGTCGGGCCTGTCACGCATGCGTGAATTAATGATCGGTGGTTCTGCGTTAAAAACGGGCACGCCAAAATACATCGGAGTATCCCTCGCGCCATTTTCCAGCGTGTCGCCGCCGCGGCCACCAGCCATTCCAGATCGTTCCATCGCATCCCAAGGATATTTTTTAGTATCCTGCTCGCGGATGCTGGCGTAGGCATTTCCATTCTGCAGCGCTTCCCACAGCTTGCCTTGGCGATACTTGTCCAGGGTGATGCCAAGGCCGATGACTTCCAGCACGTACTCGCGCTTTTCCTGCTCGGTGGGCGCCGCTAACTGCACTTGCTGCTTTGCGACTGCCACGGGCTTGGGCGAATGTAGCCAGCGTGATCCAAGCAATGTGGCCGCGACGATAGGCGGGACCAGCAACAGCCACTGCAGGTGTTTCCATATATTGCTGCGCATCGTGGACTCCAGCAAGAAAGGTAATGGGCTGATCACTAATGACCACAGCACTAGTAGTGCCATGACGATGGCGGCTGCATACAGCGGATATTGCATGCGGAGGAATAAATTTTTCATCTTGGGATGTCGTTGCTGGCTTTATGGACGACAGGAGTAACGACCGATTCAGTGCGCCTGCCGTTGACTATTTCACATACAACGGTGGAGGGCAGCCCAGCCTGCAGGGCAGGTAACCAGGCCGGTAACTCTCCCGAGCTATAGTATTGAGCATTTCCTTCAATAATCTGTTTGCGCTGCGCGGACTCAGCGGCCCAATAGATACCAAATTGCGTCAAGAACTCTTCCCATCTGGGTATGGATGGTCGCTTAAGTATCAGTGGATTTCGTTGCAGCCGCCAATCCGCCACCGCACACAAATACCGGTAAAACCTCGGATCGCTGCTCGCTTTGCCTCCGCCGATGGCCACGTCATACGCCGTCACGTTGCGGTGGTTTTCCGCGTTGCCGATGATGGCGCCGTGGAAGGATTTGGGGCTGACCTCGTTCTGCCAGCGCTGGCGCGCCTCGTTCGGGGTTTCTTCGCGATCCACGCGCAGCCTGTCGCCGCCGCCCGGATGGCGCGAGACGCGGTCTATCCTGCATCGGTCGCCCGCTTCCTTGCCCAGGTTCAGGGCCTTTTCCACTTGCTCGCGCTCGCCCGCGCCGAACATGCCGGCGCCGTACTCGGGAATGCGATGCTTGAGCGGCCGCGGATCGGCGATGATTTCCTGCTTGCGGATGCGCAAACCTTTCTTGCTGGTCACCGCGATGGCCGCGTCGATCGGGTCGACTTCCTCGCACGGTCCTTGCTGGTCGCGCGGCAGCCTGGCCTGGTCGGAATCCTTCGGGAATTGCCCAGGGCGGATCTCGCCGCCGTCCAGCACGGCCGCCCTGGGTACGCGCAGCGCTTCGCCATTGATCGTGCGCAAGCCTTCGCGCCTTCCCGCTGCCGTGGAAAAGACATTCCATTTGCTGGGCTTGACGGGCGGCCAGGGCGCTTCGTCATGGCTGGCGCGGTGACCCCGGTTGGCGCCCGCCACGTGGGCATGGTCATCCTCGCCTTCCACGCGCAGGGCGAAGTCGTGCGGCGGCAGGCCCACCGGCACCGGCCCGCGGTTCTTGCCGGCCGCATCTGGGCGTTGTTTGTTGGTAAATACGCGCTGGTAAAACCCTTTGCCCAGTTCCGCCAGCGGCTGGCGGCGCTGGAATTCCTTTTCCCAGTAGGTGGGGCCGTCGCCCCAGATGCTTTTGTTCGTCTTGCCCTTGGTTTTGGACAGGCCATGGCCATCGACGTGGTCGGGTATGCCTTGCCAGCCTATGCCCTGCATATTATCCAGCGCCACAGTCATGTCTTCGGGGCAAAAGTACAGATAAACCTTGCCCCGGTTGTCGCGGTCCGCTTCCGCGCGCCATGCGGCGCCCGCCATGCCATGGCAGATAGTGTGATCCTTGATGTGCGCAAAGGCGGGCGTGGCGTGCTTTTTTGCCACCACGCCCTGCACGATCTGTACGAGGGTTTGCAAGCGTGCATGCAGGGTCTGGCGGTTGTCGATGGCGTCGTACTGGCTTTCCATCGCCGCATCGCGGCCGCCGCCGAAGATGCGGCTCGCCTCCGCCGCGCCGAAAAACATCGTCGTGTCTTCCACCAGGCTGTAGGGAGGATGCGTGAGGATCAGGGTGTCGGCGGGGCGCTTGCCCTCATCGAGCAGGAAGGCTTGCGCCAGCAGCGAGATCAGACAGCCCTGGCTGTGCGCGACGATGGATACCACGTCGTTGCTGTCGTAGTCGCGGATCATGGCGGTCAGCGCGGCCAGGCGCTTGGCCGCCAGCACCATGTACATGCGGCCCGGCGCCGTCATCAGTGGACGCACGGGGTCGCCGCCCACATCGTAGGGTGAAAACAGCCCCTTGTTCCACATGTCGGGCAGGGTGTTGGTGGCATTGCCGAACGGACCGCCGTTCTTCGACATGTCCTTGTCCAGGCGGTTGCCGTAGCGGTCAGTGTTTTGGCCGTTGACCACTTTGCTGGCGTTGCCGCGTTCGCGAAAGCCCCAGTAAAACGGAATGACGGGGCTGTACGTCGCCTCATCAGGCTTGCGCTTGAAATACACATCGTCCGGGTCGGCGATGGTTTCACGCTTGTCGGCCTCTTGCGGCAGGCGGTAGGCGGCTGGGGTGAAAACGTGGCCGCCGCCGTACATGCGCGCGTCGAGTCCCTGGCACAGCCCCTTTTCCACGGCACTGAAACTCGTGCCCACGTCATTGACGCCATGGATGACGATGACGTTGCCCGGCAGTTCGGGGCGGATGCGCACGATGGCTTCCTGCGTGCGGTCGCAGTGCAGCAGGGCGGTGCTCTTGCCGCTAATATACGGAAGTTTGGGATACGCCATCGCCGCTCCAGGCTGACCAGACAGGTCAGTGTAGAGGGGCGGGATGACTGATTAATTGCGTTTCCGCAAGCATTGCGGAAAAGAAGGTGTCCTTACGGCGCGCTGATGATCTTCGTCAGCGCGATGCGGTACGCGGGCTGCACGTCGCCATCCTTGTCCAGCTTGTCCGTCATGATCGCGCCATAGCCTTGCGCGTACCACACGTATTCGCCGCTTTTACCACGGCTCTTGCCGCCGACGTCGCGCAGTTCGAACTTGCAGGCGTCGGGGAAGCGGCGGCCGCCCAGTTCCAGGCGTTCCCAGCCGAGGAAGGTGATGGAGAAATCGCGTTTATCGGTGCGCGTGGAGGTGGTGATCTTGTCGGACAGGCCCGCCAGCGGGTAGTGGGTGCTCGTTTGCGTGTCCGTGAACTGCACGCGCACTTCCTGGCCGGGGCGCATGTTGGCGGGAATGGCGGACTGCGGCGTGTAGACGTTCTTGCTGTGCACGGTGCCGTCTTCGTTGTAGTGGATGGCGCCCGTCAGGAAGACCTGGCCGTCGCGGATATCCTGGTAGGACGTGGCCAG
The DNA here is from genome assembly GCF_030397625.1 of Janthinobacterium sp. SUN026. Classification (NCBI taxonomy): domain Bacteria; kingdom Pseudomonadati; phylum Pseudomonadota; class Betaproteobacteria; order Burkholderiales; family Oxalobacteraceae; genus Janthinobacterium; species Janthinobacterium sp. SUN026. The sequence continues at coordinate 91,162 of NZ_JAPQNU010000005.1, forward strand.
CAGCACGCCGCCGTCGAGGATCAGCTGCGTGCCCTTCTGTTTCTTGCCGTCGAACATCTCCTCGACGTTGACTTGCGCGTCGCCATTGTTCTTGCTGAACTTGATGCCTGTCGTCAATTCCATGCATTCGCCCACCGTGGGCGCCGCCTGTACGCTCGCGGCCGCGAATACGCTGGCCGCCGCCATTCCACACCATGCTGCTTTCATTGTCATCCTGGATATATTGCAAAGGCGCGATGATAACGTGCCTTGGAGCAATGTGGCGCAGCGCTGGAGGCAGACTTAGCGGGCCGGCGCGACTGGCGTCGCCGGCGGCGCGGTGGCCGGTCCGCTGGCGGCCGGGGTGTCCGGCGTGGCCACGGGCTTGCCGCGCCGCGTGCGCTTGTCCGTGCGCGTCTTGCCGGGCTTGGCGTCGTGGATCGGCTTGCCTTTGTTATCGAGCTTGTCGGACTGGTCCGATTGCTGGCCAGGGTCCCTGGCATTGTTGGTGTGGTTGCCCGTCTGGTTCACATTCGTCGTCGACTGGGCTTGCACCCAGGCGCCGCCGACGGTCATCAGGGTGGCGGCCAGCAAGAGAGCGGCGGTTTTCATGGCGGTATCCTGTGAGAAATGAGGTTGAACTTGCATTCTCACACAGGAGTCCGTCCGCACGGGTAGGACGCCGCCTCATGGCCGTGTCGGCTATTTGCTTCAGATCAACGGAACTGTTCCGTCGAGATATCGAAGCGCTTGAGCTTGTCGTACAGGGTTTTCTTCGGGATATTCAGGCTGGCAGCCGCGTCGATGACGTTGCCGTTGTGGCGGCGCAAGGCTTCTTCGATGATGGAAATCTCGAAGGTGTCGACTTGTTCGGCCAAGGATGCTTCGCGGCAGCCGGCCGGGCTCAGGGTGTCGTCGAGCAGGCCCAGCACGAAGCGGTCGGCCACATTGTGCAGCTCGCGCACATTGCCGGCCCAGCGCTGCGCCATTAGCGAGGCGATCAGTTCGCCGCTGACGAGGGCAGCCGGCTGGCCGTAGCGCAAGGCTGCCTGCAGCACAAAGAATTCAAACAGCAGGGGAATATCCTCGCGCCGGTTGCGCAGCGCGGGCAAGGTCAGGCTGGCCACGTTCAGGCGGTAATACAGGTCGGGCCGGAACTTGCCCTGTTCGGCCAGCACATTCAAGTCTTCCTTGGCGGCGGCGATGACGCGGAAATTGACTGAAATCAATTTGTTGGAGCCGAGCCGTTCCACTTGGCGTTCCTGCAGCACGCGCAGCAGTTTCACTTGCAGGGCCAGCGGCATGCTTTCGATTTCGTCTAAAAACAAAGTGCCGCCGTTGGCGTATTCGATCTTGCCGATGCGCTGGCGCTGCGCGCCCGTGAATGCCCCTTCCTCGTGGCCGAACAGTTCCGATTCGAAGATCGATTCGGGCAGGGCGCCGCAGTTGATGGCCACGAACGGGTGGTCGCGCCGCTCGCTGAAATCGTGCAGGCAGCGGGCGATGAGTTCCTTGCCGGTCCCCGTTTCGCCGAGGATGATGATGTCGGCCGATTTCGGCGCCAGGTTCAGCACCAGCTGGCGCACCTTGGCCATGGCCGCGCTGCGCCCAACGATGCGCGCCTCGATGCCGACCCGCTGCTCGAGCTGGCGGCGCAAGTTCATGTTTTCCAGCACCAAATGGCGTTTATCCAGGGCGCGGCGGCACACTTCCACCAGCAAGTCGGCGGAAAACGGTTTTTCGATGAAATCGTAGGCACCACGGCGCATGGCGCCCACGGCCATCGACACGTCGCCGTGGCCCGTGACGAGGATGACGGGCAGGCTGGCATCCTGCGCCACGGCGATATCGAGCAGTTTCAAGCCATCCATGCCGGGCAGCTTGATATCGCTCAATAAAATGCCCGCAAATTCCGGCACCAGGTAGGGCAGTGCTTCCTCGGCCGTGGCGATGGCCGTCACTTGCAAGCCCGCCAGTTCCAGCGATTGCCGGGCGCCCTTGCGCACGACGGCATCGTCTTCCACCAGCAGCACTTGCATGCCTTCAAAATTATTCTCGTGCATCGGGTGTTTCCTCTGTCTCTTTATTCTTTTCCCCCGGGGCGCAACTGAGGGTGATGGTAAATTGCGCGCCGCCCCCTTCCTGCGCGCTGCGGTTGCGCACGGCCAATGCGCTGCCGGCCGCGCGCAGTATGCCAGCGCTGATCGACAATCCCAAGCCCAGCCCGTGTTCCTTGGTGGTATAGAAGGGGTCGAAGATCTTGTCCAGCGAAGCGAGCGGGATGCCGGGGCCATTATCGGTGATATGCAGCACGGCGAGGTCGCCTTCGCGGCGCACCTGGAACCAGATTTGCACGGGCTCGTTTTCCGGCACGGCATCCATGGCGTTCGTGATCAGATTGGTAAACACCTGTTCCAGGCCGATGGCGTTGCACAGGACGATGATGTCGTCCTCCAGCCAGCTTTCATGCAGGGTCAGGCGCTGCGAATGCTTGCGTGTGCGGATTTGCAGCATGGTTTGCGCAAACGCCTGGCGCACGCTGACGGGTTTGCGCGCATCGTCGCTGCGCCGCGCAAAGCCTTTCAGTTGCGACGTGACATAGCCGAGACGCTTGACGAGGTCGGAAATGGTCGACAGGTTGTCGAGCGCATCGTCGATGCGCCCGCGCGCCAGGAACACCTTGGCATTGTCGGAAAACGTCTGCAGGGCGGCCAGCGGCTGGTTCAGCTCGTGCGTGACGCCGGCCGCCATCTGGCCGATGGCGGCCAGCTTGCCGCTTTGCACCAATTCCGCCTGGGCATAGCGCAGGGTCTGCTCGGCCCGCTCGCGCTCGGCCACTTCCGCCTGCAGGCGGCCATTCGCGTGCACGAGGTCGGCCGTGCGCTGCTCGACCTTGATTTCCAGCTGTTCATAGGCGCGTGCCAGCGTCTGTTGCGCATTGAGCTTGTCGGCGATGCGGCGCCGGCGCTGACGCGCATACATCAGGGCCAGCAACAGCAAGGCCCAGCCCAGCGCGGCGGCGATGGCCGCGTTGCGCGCCGCCTCGTCGACCTGGTCGAGCTCGGCCAGCACGGTGATCTTCCATTGCAGCGGGCCCAGGGCGCGGTTCACGGCCAGATAGTCTGCGTTGCCGGACAGGGCGGGCGTATCGCCCGTCTGCGGACGTTCCAGCGTCATCACGCTGGCGCCATCGGCGAACTGGCGCCGCAACCGGTGCGGCAAGATGGGTAGGTTTTCCTGCAGGAACTGGCGCTGCGCGCTGATATCGTTCTTCGCGGCCGGCGACAGGGGCGCCAGGGTCTTGAACTTGAAGGCGGGCGTGGTAGCCAGGATCAGCACGCCATTTGCATCCTTGACCCAGATCTGCTCGCCGGCGCCGGGCGTGCGCCACGATTGCTCGATCCAGTCCAGGTTGACCTTGGCGGCGACGATGCCGATGATGCGCCCGTTGCGCTGCACGGGCTGCGAAATGAAATAGCCGGCCTCGAAGGTGGAGGCGCCGATGCCGTAGAAGCGGCCGATGCCGCCCGCGATCGCATCCTTGAAGTAGGGCCGGAAACCGTAGTTGACGCCCACGTACGAGCTGCGGTCTTGCCAGTTGCTCGACGCCAGGGTCGTGCCCTTGTCGTCGAGCACGTAGACGGCAAAGGCGCCCGCGCGGCGGTTCATGTCGACCAGGTAGGCGTTGATCTGCGTGACCTTGTCGGCGCTGGGCTGTTCCAGCAATTGCGCCACGGCATCGCTCTGGGCCACGGCCAGGGGCAGGAATTCGTACTTGTTGAGGGCGCCGCCGATGGACGCCGCATACAGTTCCGCGCGCGAATCGAGCGTGCGGTGCAATTCATCGAGCTGGCGCTGCTTGACCCAGGCATACGACGCCCACGTCAGCACGACCAGCGATCCCACGGCCAGCAGGGGGCCGAGCGCGGGTCTCAGGGTCCATTTGCCGAATGCCATGGTGCTCCGTGTGTCGGGTTAAGCTTGCGTGTGCCGCAAAGAAGGAATGGTAGTGTACGGCGGGATTCACCCGAATGGGTGAATCCTGATTTACGACTGACATGCAAAGTTGCAGTGTCTGACAAAACCGTAGCGAGCGGAAGGGAGAGGTGGCCGAGAAGCGGAACCGTACTCTAGTACGGTGAGCATCGCAGGCCGCCTATACCGACGCGCAGTAGGTTTGGTCAGACACCACTAATCAGCGGTGCTGGCCATGGTCTCGGCGTTATGATGACGCTGTTGCTCTTCCATCACCATCTCGCCCAGCATGCGCTTGAGGCGGTTGAACTCCGGGTCGCTCGGGTCGCGCGGGCGGGGCAGTTCGATGGCCACGTCGCGCTTGATGGTGCCGGGACGGTAGGTCATGACGATGGTGCGGTCGGCCAGGTAGATCGATTCCTCGATCGAGTGCGTGACGAACACGATGGTGGTGCCGAAGACTTTCCAGATTTTCAGCAATTCATCTTGCAGGTTGCGCCGCGTCAAGGCGTCCAGCGCGCCGAACGGTTCATCCATCAGCATGATCGGCGAATCGAGGGCCAGCACGCGGGCAATCGCCACGCGCTGGCGCATGCCGCCCGACAAGTCTTTCGGGTAGCGGGCACGGAATTCCGTCAAGCCCAGCATGCTCAGCAGCATGTCGACCCGTTCCTTGATTTCGGCCGGCGTCTTGCCGGCGATTTCCAGGCCGAAAGCGATATTGCTTTCGATGGTCATCCACGGGAACAGCGCATATTCCTGGAACACCATGCCGCGGTCGGGACCGGGTTCGGTGATCAGCTTGCCGCCGGCCAGGATCTGGCCCGACGTCGGCTGCGAAAAGCCGGCGATGGCGTTGAGCAGGGTCGACTTGCCGCAGCCGGATGGTCCCAGCAGGCAGATGAACTCGCCGCTGGCGATTTCCAGGTTGATATCCTTCAGGGCGATGACGTCCGCGCCGCCCGTGGTGAAGATTTTATTGACTGCATTGATATTGATCGTGGTCATGGCCGTTCCTCTCAGTGTTCCAGGCCGCGATGCCACTGCAGCAAATGATTATTCAGGGCATTCATGGCCATGTCGATGGCCAGGCCGAACAGGCCGATGGTGAACATGCCGGCGATAATCTTGTCAGACCAGAAATATTCGCGCGCTTCCAGGATGCGGAAACCGAGGCCGCTATTGACGGCGATCATTTCCGCCACGATCACGACGATGAAGGCCGTGCCCATGCCGATGCGCGCGCCCGCCAGGATGTAGGGCGTGGCGGCCGGCAGGATGACGCGGCGGAACATGGTCATCTGGCTGGCGCCCAGGTTGCGCGCGGCGCGGATGTAGATGCCGTCGACCTGGCGCACGCCGGCGATGGTATTCATCAGCACGGGGAAGAAGGAGCCGATGCTGATCAGGAAGAAGGCGGGCGGGTTGCCCAGGCCGAACCACAAAATGGCCAGCGGAATGTAGGCGATGGGCGGAATCGGGCGCAGCACCTGCACCAGCGGGTCGAACAGTTTATAGATGGTCTTGTTGGTGCCCATCAGCAAGCCCAGCGGCAATGCCAGGCCGGCGCCGATGGCGAAGCCGCCCAGCACGCGCGACAGGCTGGCCCAGGCGTCATGCGGCAACTCGCCGGAGAACATCCACACCAGGTAATTGCCCGTTTCGGGCGTGTAGGCTTCCATCGGCACCAGGTATTCATACCATTTCACCAGCACGGCCACGGGCGAGGGCAGGATTTGCGGGTTGATCCAGCCGAACGTCGACATGGCTTGCCACAGCAGCAGCACGGCCACGGGCACGGCGGCACCGTGCGCGAAGCGTTTCATCATTTGAATATTCATCGTGATACTTTCAGATTAGCGTGGTCATGGTTAGCGTGGAACATAGGACTTCTTGGCTTTGTCCAGCAGGTCCAGCTTGACCCAATCCTGTGCTGCAGGCGGTTTGGCCATGCGGCCCACGCCGAATTTCACCATGTAATCGGTGGTCAGCTGCACGTGGCTTTGCGTGATGTCTTCCGTGAAGATGGCGTTGTCGATGGCGTCGCGGTAATCCTCGGTCGTGATCTGGTTCTTGAACATCGATTCGCGCACGTATTTTTCCGCCAGTTTCGGGTCGGCCAGGAAGGCGCGCGTGGCGGCGACGAAGCAATCCATGAAGCGCTGGGCCACGGCAGGTTTCTCTTTGTACATCTTTTCCGTCATCACGAGCGCGCGCACGGGCTCGCCCAGCGGCGTGTCGTAAGGCTTGATGATGGCCGCGCCGTATTTCTTGTGGATCGCCTGGGTCGAGTACGGCTCGGACTGGCTCATGACGTCGATATCCTTGGTCAGCAGCGCCTGGTTCAAGTCCGGGTAGCCCATGTACAGGATCTGCACGTCCTTGCCCGGCTTGTCGGACCAGGTCAGCTTGGCCTTGGTCAGTTCGGCAAACAGCAGGATTTCCTGCGGGCCGCCGCGCGTGACGCCGACTTTCTTGCCTTTCAGGTCGGCGATGCCCTTGATGTTCAGGTCGGGACGGCCGACGATCTGCACGCCGCCCTTGGCGAAGCCGCCCACCAGGTACACGGGCAAGCCCGTGGCGCGGCCCGTGATGGCCGCTTCCAGCGCGCTGGCGGAAACGTCGATTTCACCGGCGATCATGGCCGGCACGATGTCGAGGCCCTTGGCGAAGATGCGCTCTTCAATTTTCAAGTCGTATTTGGGCGCGATTTCCTTCATGTAGGCGACGGCGCCGTAATGGGCGAATTTCAGGTTGCCCAGGCGGACCAGGTCGGCTGCATGGACGGCCAGCGGGAATTGCGCGGCCAGTGCGACGGCGACGGTCAGTGCCTTGGTGTTCAGGAAGGACGAGATGCGGAAGGTGCGTGCCATGCTGTTGTCTCCAAAAGGTAGATGGTTTTATATAGTGGGTCGGGCTGCCGCTCTGACGGCGGTTATGAAAATATAAAAGCATCTTCCGTGCCAGTGGAGCGCATTTTGACGTTTATTGCAAGTGATTGTTTATAAAGGTTTAATTTGAATCTAGTGAAAATGGGAAATGGCGTGATTCCGTCTTTCCGCACGACGAGGGGAAAGGCTGTGCGGATTGCCGCATTTTCGGGGCGGTGCGCGCTTGGCTTGCGGGCCACATGCCGGTGAACCTTCAGGGCGTGGCCGACTCCAATCGTAAAAAAACGCGTTGCAAACAGGCTGGCAACGCGTAACTCCCCCGTGGAGTAGGGATGGCGCCGCGCGGGCGCCCGTCTGAGGCCGTGCTGGCCTCGACTGTAGGCTTACTTCGGCGCCGTGGCCGGCGGCAGGGCGGGCGCGGTGGCGGGATCGGTCAGCGGCGCAGGCGGCGTGGTGCTGCCGGGACCCGCGTCCGGCATGGCTGGCGTGACGGGGGCAGGCATCACTTGCGGGGTGGAAGCGGGATTGGGCGCCGTTTCGGGCAGGGGCGGCTCGGCCGGTTTCTTACAGGCGGACAGGGTGACAAGCAAGGCGGCGGCCAACAGGGCGGGCATTTTCATGATGTTTCCTTTGCAAGAGTCGAAGATTCGCGATGCGGGCGGCAGGCGCCGCGCGCGAAGCTTGAATTTATTGCAATGGCGTTTCCGCTTCTGTTCGCTATTTCACTTTGCGCCACGAATGGCGGCACAGGCTCGTCATGCCGGTTTTTTAGATGTCTTTTTTAGATGCCACGAGAGAAAGAATTCAGTAGGGCAATATTTTTCACTTTCTTGCTTCTAATGTTCGTTAACGCACAGACCGCAGCCGCCGACACGGGCATTCTGTGCCCAGACGCTCAGGATTCGTGGTGTTCTGGTATAAAAATTGCCAAGAACTTAACAATCCGGGCTACCGGCAATCGTTTAAAAGGAGTATTCAAATGCATGCAATGACTCAGTCTCACGTGAAGAGCGAATTAAAGGCAGCGCACCAGGAACTTCGTAGCCCCGAAAAAGGCTCGCAAATGGTAGAACGCGCAGCACCTATCCCCCCGGAACGCATGAATCCCATTTCCATGGCACCGATCGAGCGCGTGCGTTCGACGTCGGCCACCCTGCGCCGCATCGAAAACATGCAAAAGCTGATCGGCGAATTGTCGCTGCACGAGATGCTGGCCGACGAAATCGCCTGGTTCCTCAAGTTTTCGCCATCGGGCGCCCGCAAATACATCCGCGACCTGCGCGAAGCGGGCGTGATCGAACTGGCCCGCTACATCGAAGGCACCGCCACCTACCTGGGCAAGGCAGTGTACCAGCTGACGCCAGACCCTGAGCGCGTGCGCGCCTTCCTGGCCGCCATCGTCCAGCCAAAACGCGAAGGCGCGCCACCGCGCAAGGATCGTCCAGGCTTGCGCGAGCAAAGCATGGCAGGCAGCGGCCGTCACTTCCACATCCTGGCCGATGACACGCATTACGCCATCCGCGTCAACCGTGGTCCCGTGACGCGCGATCCGCTGGTGGCAGCCCTGTTTGGTGCGCCGCAGCAGAAAGCTGCCGAGTAATAGTTACGGCGCCTGAACGGCCGCCTGGCGGCTGGCGGGCGTAATACTTGTGGTTCGTATTATCAGACGCATGTCGAAAGCCGGGTTGCGACCCGGCTTTTGGCGTTGTGCCGAACCATCCGAGGTGAGTCGATTGAACGTGGTCTGATTGAAAAGACTGCAAGCATCCCCATGTGGGCTGGACTGCTGCCCGCGCCGTGCGGGTTCACTTGAAGGAGCTTGTCCTTGTCTGCCTACGCCGTGTTCTCCTGCATTGCTCCCATTGTCCTGAAACGGGCCGCCGCATGAACCCGCTGCTGTGGATCGCCCTCGTCACGGCGGCCATCGTCTTTTCGCTGTGGTTCCCCCGCTGGCGTCTGAAGCGGGCCCTGGCGAAACCCTTGCCGGCCGCAGGCTTGGCCGTGCTGGAAAACAATATCCCCGTCTATCAGCATATGCCGGCGCCGCAGCAGGAGCAGTTGCGCCGCCTCGTCGTGCAATTCCTGTATCAAAAGAAATTCGTCGGCTGCGGCGGCCTGGAAATCACGGACGAGATGCGCTACACCATCGCCGGCCAGGCTTGTTTGCTGCTGCTGAACCGCCAGACGCAGGTGTATCCCGAACTCGACACCATCCTCGTGTATCCCACGGAATTCATCGTCACGCGCAATGAAGTGGGGCCGGGCGGCGTGGTGACGCCGTCGGCGAATGGCTTGCTGGGCGAATCCTGGGGCGATGGCCGCGTGGTGCTGGCCTGGGACCACGTGCAGCGGGGCGCGGCCGACTGGAGCGACGGCCACAATGTCGTGCTGCATGAATTTGCCCACCAGCTCGACAGCGAATCGGGCGCCGCGAATGGCGCGCCCTACCTGCCTAGCGTGTCGAGCTACCGCAGCTGGGCCACCGTGCTGTCGCGCGACTTCGACAACCTGCGCCACGACGCCATGTACCAGCAGCAAAGCGTGATGGACCATTACGGCGCCACCAATCCCGCCGAATTCTTTGCCGTGGCCACGGAAACCTTCTTTGAAAAGCCGTACCAGATGGCGGAACACCATGAAGAACTGTATGCGCAATTCTTGCAGTACTACAAGGTCGACCCGCGCGACTGGATGGCGCCGCCCGTGGAACCCGAACACATGGCCTCGCCATTCCCCAACTACGCACCGCACTGGTAAGCGGGAACGTCAGCCCAGCAACCGCTGTTTCAGCGCGGGATAGCTGCTGCGCGACACGGGGATGCCCGTGCTCGTCTGCGTGTCGAGCGCGTATTTGCCGCCCGCGCCGATCTGCAGCCGCTTGAAACCCAGGCTGTTGACGATGTAGGAGCGGTGCACGCGCAGGAAGTGGGGCGGCAGCAGGGCCATGAGCTTGTCGATAGGCAAGTCGTGAAAGCATTGCTCGCCGCTGCACAGCACGATATTGCTGTAGTGGCCATCGGCTTGCACGTGGTCGATGTCGGCCATGGCGATCCATTCCAGCGCCCCCCGTTTCTTGACGGACAGCGAAGCCGCTTCCGTGTGCCGCCCCGTATAGCGTTGCAGCGCCTTGTGCAGGCGTTCGCGGCTGAAAGGCTTGGCGACGAAATCGAGCACGCCGAATTCGAAGGCCGTGATCGAGCGTTCCGCGTGGGCCGAGACGATGATGGTCTGGAAGCGCGCATCGGCGGCCAGGCGCAGCAAATCATAGCCGTCCGCGCCGTGCAGGTTCAAATCCAGCAGCAGCAGGTCGATCTGCTCCTGCCCTTGCCCCTGCGCCAGGGTGGCCAGCGCTTGCGGCACATTGTCATGCAGTACGAGATTGCTGAGGCGCGCGCCGAAATGCGCGCGCACTTCGCGTTCCAGGCCTTGCGCGATCAGCGGTTCATCTTCCAGTATCAACACATTCATGGCGTCGCCGGCAAGGTAAAGGTGAGGCGCCAGCCTGCCGGATGCTGTGCGCAGGCATAGTTTGCCGCATCGCCGAACACGGCGTGCAGGCTGGCGCGGATGTATTGTTCGCCCACGCCGCTGCCCGCATGGGGGCGCGCTTCGCCTTCGGGCAGCAGCAAGGTAAGTATTTGCGTTTGCGCATGTTTTTCGATGCGCAGGATAAAGGACGCGCCGTGGCGGTAGCGGTTGTGGCTGAATGCATTTTCCAGCGCCGTCAGCAACAGGGCGGGCGGCACGGTGATGCCCGCCGCCTCGCCGTCGAACTGCAGGCGGCACGGCTGCTGCAGCCGCGTGCCCATGATGCTCAGGTAATTCTCGCACAGGGCCAGTTCCTGCGTCAGGGCAATGCTGGGCTGCTGGGCAAACTCGTTGAGCATGCGCAATTCGGCCCCCAGCGCCTCGATGAAGGTTTCCGCCGCCTGCGGCGATTGCGCGTTGAGTTCGCTGATCAGGCTGAGGGAATTCATCAGGAAGTGCGGTTGCATGCTTTTGCGCAAGAGCTGGTTTTCCAGCTGCTGGGCGCGCGCTGCCTTGCTGCGTTCGCGCAATAGCTGCGCCAGCAATTGCGCGCATACAGGCAGCAGCAGGAAGCACACGACGAGGGCGAAGCCGCCTTCGGCAAACTGGCTGCCCGTCAGCAGGAACAGGGCGCACGACGCCAGCGCGATCAAGGTGCCGCCGCGGCTGCCCGGCAGGCGGCGCCACAGGGCGACCAGGTTGAGCGCCAGGCTCGCCGCCAGGCCCGTCAGAAACATCAGCCAGCAGCGCGCGTCGAAATGCGTGGGCAGCGCGCCGGCCAGCGCGATGCCCGCCAGCAGCACCGCCGCCGCCAGCGGCCAGCGGGGCAGGCGGTAAGCCGTATAAAAATACAGGGGCAGCAAGGCGGAAAACAGCCAGGTCAGGGCGCTGACGGCGTACAGGCGCGGCATGTGCGAGGGATAGGCATAGCCGGCAAAGCTGCGCCACAGTTCCGCCACCAGCAGCAGCCCCGCCGCCAGGCACAGCGCCGCAAACATGGCCCAGTGCCGCTGCCGCTGGTACAGTACCGTCAAGGCGAGAAACAGCAGGGCGACGGCGCCCAGCGCCCCGGCCAGCAGCAGTGGCGGCAACCGGTACCAGGCCAGCGCCGCGCGGTAATCGTGCCGGTCGACCAGGTACAGCGCATAGAATGGCGATGCCAGGTGAACCGGCACCTGCTGCGTCGACAGCAGCAGGCGCAGGTGGTGCGTGCCCATGGCCAATTGCTGCGGCCTCAGGTGGAGGGCGAAATCGACGTCGCCCGCGCGTTCCCCGCTGGCCTGGCGGGCCGGCTGGCCATTGCTGCCGATCAAGACCCCATCGAGCCACAGCTCGCTGGAAGCCAGCGCCGACAGCACCAGCAATTGCGTCGACGACGGCGTGGCGGCCAGGGCGACATCGCGCTCGACGCACAGCAGCTGGCCCGGCCGGACCAGCTGCTGCAGCGAGGCGGGCGCGGAAGCCGTGTTGCCGCAGGTGTGCCAGCCGTCGTCCAGCGAGAGCGGATGCATGGCGCAGGCGAAAGAGGGCAAGGCCAGGCAGCACAGCAACAGGTAGCGGAAGAGGGAGGGCATGGCGGGCATTGTAGCTGCTCATTTACTACCCCTTTGCAACATTTTCAGCCGTTTCGGTGCCGTTCGTGCGGGCCACGTGCATTTCGTGCACGGCCCGCCAACGGCGTGTGAAAGACACTTACCATGCATCAGCGCCGTGCTGTGCACACGGCCCTCACCATGGAATCATGACTATGCAAAGCAGCAAATACTACGGTTTCGCCGGCGCGCTGGCGCTGTTCTGCGGCGTGGCGCAGGCCGCCTCCGCCGCATCCTCTGTTTCACCCGCTGCTCCGTCCGCCGCGCTGGCCGCGCGCCTGGCCGATTTCGACGGCTGGGCGGCCCGGCGCATGGGCGCGGAGCGCATTCCGGGCGTGACCGTCGGTTTCAGCCAGGGCGACGTGGAATGGGTAAAAGGCTACGGCTATGCGGACCTGGAAAACCGCGTGCCGGCCACGGCCCAGTCCAGCTACCGGCTGGCGTCCGTCACCAAGCCCATGACGGCGGTGGCCATTTTGCAACTGGTCGAACAGGGCAAGATCGACCTGGATGCGCCCGTGCAAACCTATGTGCCGTATTTTCCCGTCAAGCCGTTTCCCGTGACGGTGCGCCAGCTGCTGGGCCACCTGGGCGGCATCGACGCCTACCGCGACAGCAGGGTGGAACAGCATTTCAAGGAGCACAAGGATACGCGCCAGTCCATCGCCGTCTTCGAACAGTTCGACCTGATCGCCGAACCGGGCACGCGCTTCCGCTACACCAGCTATGGCTACAACCTGCTGGGCGCCGTTATCGAGGCCGCCTCGGGCGAAAGCTATGGCGGCTACATGCGGCGCCACGTGTGGGGGCCGCTGGGCATGGACGCCACCGTGATGGACGACCCGGACGCCGTGATCGCGCACCGCGTGCGCGGCTACCGGCTGGCCGGCAAGGAGTTGAAGAATTCGGAATTCGTCGACATCAGCAGCCGCTTTTCGGCCGGCGGCACGCGCGCCAGCGTGCCCGACATGCTGGCCTTTGGCCGGGGCGTTCACGCAGGCAAGATCTTGTCGGCGGCCAGCGTGGCCGTCATGGTGCAGCCGATGGCCACGCGCGCGGGCCGCTTGACGAATTACGGCATGGGCTGGGAAATCTTGCCGACGGGCGGGCGCTACGCCATCGCCCACGGCGGCCAGCAGCCGGAAACCGTCACCTACCTGTACAGCTTTCCTTCGCGCAAGCTCACCATCGCCGTCGCCGCCAATCTCGAGCGCGTCAATCCCGAGGCCTTCGTGCAGCGCCTGTTCGAAGTGGTCACGGGCGAACCGTGGCAGCTGAACACGTATATTGCCGATGCGGGTGCGCAGCGCGCTTACCGGGTGGCGCAAGGCTTGTTCGAGGAGGGCAGGGCGCATGCCGAGCGCACGGATCAAGCATATGCCGATGCGGCCGCCACGCGCGAGGCATTTACGCAAATCAATCTGCAAGCGCTGGCGCCGGACGCCCAGGCGGCGCGCGCTTATATCGATGCGGCCCGCCATCCCGCAGGCGGCCGCGTGTTTCTCACGGCTGGCGCCAGCATGGCCAGACAGCTGCGCGAGGCGGGCATCGACCTGAATCAATACTCGCGCGGCGGCGCGCTGGCATTTGCGCGCGACTATATCCGCTTGTCGCAAGATGCAAAGGCCGGCACCGTGCCCCGTTTCGACGCCGCCTTCGAGCAAGCCATCGTGGCCCTGGCCGCCAGCTGGGACCGCACGGCCGCCATCGCGTGGCCGGCCGCACCCGTCTCCATCGCCGCACGCGATAGCCAGCTGCGCACGGCCTTCCGCGGCCAGCGCGCCTATCCCGATTTCGTGCCCGAGCTGCTTGATCTGGCGCAAGCGTCGGCCGCGCGCGGCGAGGCGGATGCGGCGCTGGCGGCCAGCCGCCTGGCCGTGGAACTGTATCCGCTCAGCGACCGCGCGCATGCGCTGCACGGCTTGACCTTGTTGCGCGCCGGAAAGACGGAACCCGCGCTCGCGGCCCTGCGCCTGGCGCTGGCCCGCGACCCGCTGGGCGCGGCCAGTCCGGCGGCGCTGAACCTGGAAGCGTACCGCCTGAAAGGCGGCGGCGCCGTGGCGCAAGGCATGGCCGTGCTGCAGGCGGCCGCCAGCCTGCATCCGCGCGACGCGAATCTGCAGGACAGCCTGGCCGAGTTTTATGTGGAGCAAGGCTTGCGCCCGCAGGCGGTCGAGGCGTACAGGCAGGCGCTGCAGCTCGACCCCCGCTATCCGGGCGCCGTGGGGGCCAGGGCGGCGATCATCCGACTCGGCGGCGAGACGAAGGCGCTGGCGCCTTAGATGACGCCTTACAACACCTAACAAAACCGTAGCGAGCGGAAGGAAGGCTCGGCGCCCCCGTTGGCTTGAGAAGCGCAACTGTACGAAGGTACGGGGGCGCCGAGCCAGTGAGCATCGCAGACCGCAAATTACGACGCGCAGTAGGTTTTGATAGGTGTTCTTAGATGAATTCTGCATAAGCAAGGGTGAAAAGATTCCTTTTTGGAAATAAGAGCGCTGCGGTCTAATGGCGGCATTCATTGTCCACCAGAGGAATTCCATGCAGACCCGCCTACACTTCGCCGCGCTTCTTTTCACCTCCATCGCCTTCACGCAGGTGGCGCAAGCGGACCAGCTGGCCGCGATCAAGGCGAAGGGCGAGCTGGTCTGCGGCACCCTGGGCACGGACGAGCCGAACAGTTTCATCGACGTCAAGTCGCGCCAGCTGGTCGGCTATGAAGTGGACCTGTGCCGCGCCATCGCCCAGGGTCTGGGCGTCAAGCCGGTGATCAAGCAGCTGGCCGTGGCTGCCCGTATTCCCGAACTGCAGCAGGGCCGCATCGATATCCTGACGGCATCCTTGACGCACAACAAGGAACGCGAAGCGCTGGTCGATTTTTCCCTGTCCACGTTTTATACGGGCCAGCGCGTGCTGGTCAAAAAAAGCAGCAATATCACGACGGTCGCTGGCCTGGCTGGCAAGAAAGTGCTGACCGTCAAGGGCGGCACGCAGGAACCGAATATCCGCAAGGCCGTGCCCGGCGTGGACGTGGTGACGTTCGAGACGGCGGGCCAGGCCTATCTGGGCTTGCAGCAAGGCAAGGGCGTCGGCTATGTCGACGATGAAGTCTCCTTGCTCAACAACTACGCCAAGCTGGGCGCCGCGCAAAAGGATTACATTGTGCTGCCGCAAAACATCAGCCAGGAAGTGTTTGCCTTCGGCATCCGCAAGGGCGAGACGGGCGTGAAAACCGCCGTCGACAAGGTGTTGCGGGAACTGGAAAAGTCGGGCGAGGCGGAAAAACTGTTCTTCAAATGGTATGGCCCGACGAGCAATGTGAAATTCCAGAAACGCACATTTAAAATTGAATCGGACAAGATCGACGCCTGAACCTTGCCTGACTCTTCCGCATGTTTGATCTGAATTTTTTGCTGGCCGGCGACTACCGCGACTGGTTGCTGTCTGGCTTGCTGCTGTCATTGCAACTGATGGGCATCACCTTGCTGTTGTCGCTGCCGCTGGCGTGCGGCGTGGCCATGCTGCGCCTGGCGCCGTCGCGCCTGCTCAACGGGCTGGGCGCCGCGTATGTCGAGCTGATCCGCAACGTGCCCTTGCTGGCCCACTTCCTGTTCTGGTATTTCGGCGCGCCCGAATTGTTGCCCGACGCCTGGAAGGAGCGCTTGTATGCCGGCAATATCGAAGCCGTCAGTGCCGTCACGGCCCTGACTTTATATACGGCCGCCTACATGGCGGAAGACATCCGCAGCGGCATCCGCGCCATTCCTGCCCAGCAATTCGAGGCGGGCCGGGCGCTGGGCTTCGGCTTTCTCGCCACCATGCGCCTGTGCATCGTGCCGCAAGCCTTGCGCCTGGCCGCGCCGCCGCTGCTGTCGCAAACCCTGAACCTGTGGCAAAACACCAGCATCGCCACCGTCATCGGCGTGGCCGAGCTGATGTACCAGACGCAGCGCGTGGAAGCGGCTTCGTTCCGCAGCGTGGAAGCGTTCGTCTTCGCCAGCGTGGCCTATCTGGCCGTTTCCCTGGTGATCGCGGGCCTGGCGGCCTTGCTGCAAAAGAAGGTGTCCTGATGCTGGAACTGATCCACGATTACTGGCTGTATTTCCTTGTGGGACGCTATCCCGAGGGGCCGCTGGGCGGCCTGGCGCTGACGGTGCTGCTGGCCAGCCTGGCGCTGGTGCTCAGCCTGCCATTCGGCTTGCTGCTGGGGCTGGCGCGCCTGAGTCCCTGGCGCCTGCTGCGCTGGCCCGTCGCCGCGCTGATCCACGTGGTGCGGGGCATCCCCTTGCTGCTCGTCATCTTCTGGGCGTATTTCTTCCTGCCCAGCCTCACCGGCCATGAAAGCGGGCAATTCGGCACCATGCTGGCAGCCCTCGTCATCTTCGACGGTATTTATCTGGCGGAAATCGTGCGCGCCGGCGTGCAAGCCGTGCCGAGTGGACAGGTGGAGGCGGCCCTTTCGCTGGGCTTGAACTATCTGGACAGCATGCGCACGGTGGTGTTGCCGCAGGCGCTGCGCCACATGCTGCCGTCCCTGGTCAACCAGTTCGTCTCGACCATCAAGGAAACCTCGCTCGGCACCATCATCGGCCTGGCCGAAGTGTCGTTCATCGCCTCGCAAGTCAATGGCCTGGTGCTGACGAAACCCGTGCAAGTGTATTTCTTGCTGGGCATGACGTACTTTGTTTTATGTTTCAGCCTGTCGCGCGCCGCCTTCTGGCTTGAGCGGCGCCAGGCGCGACTCTTGAAAGCGGCTGCATGATTACCTTTGACAACGTCAACAAATACTATGGCGAGTATCACGCCTTGAGCGGCATCAATGAACACGTCGCCAAGGGCGAAGTACTGGTGGTGTGCGGGCCGTCCGGTTCCGGCAAGTCCACCCTGATCCGCACCATCAACCGGCTGGAGCCGATCGCCTCGGGCCGCATCACGGTGGCGGGCCAGGACATCCACGCGCCGGGGCTGGACGTGAACGCCTTCCGTTCGCATATCGGTTTTGTTTTCCAGCAATTCAACCTGTTTCCGCACCTTTCCGTGCTGGACAATTGCGCGCTGGCGCCGCAGCGCTTGCGCGGCCTGAGCCGCAAGGAAGCGGAAGAGCGGGCGCTGGCCCTGCTGGAACGGGTGGGCCTCGCGCACAAGGCGCGCGCCATGCCAGCGGCCCTGTCGGGCGGGCAGCAGCAGCGCGTGGCGATTGCCCGCGCGCTGGCCATGCAGCCGCCGCTGATGCTGTTCGATGAACCGACCAGCGCGCTGGACCCGGAAATGGTGGGCGAAGTGCTGCAAGTGATGCGCGACCTGGCGCAGGGCGGCATGACGATGGTGTGCGTGACGCATGAAATGGGCTTTGCGCGCGAAGTGGCGGACCGCGTCTGGTTCATGGATCACGGGCAAGTGCTGGAACGGGCCGCGCCCGAGGATTTCTTTGCGCGGCCTCAACATGCGCGCGCACAACAATTCCTGTCGGATATCCGCAGCCCCTTCAGCGCGTCTGCTTGAGTGAGCATATGATTGGGCATGGGAGTAAGCGGCTGTGTGCGTAAGCGAACGGTATCCTGGCGTTGTCTGGCGCACGCTATCGAGGCGGCGCATGGTGCGCCAGCAGCCGACGAGGAGGGCCGTATCATGTCACGCATCATCGCAGGTCATTTTCAGTTGCAGGAACAGATCGACGTCGCGCGCGCCGCGCTGAACCAGGCGGGCTTTTCCGACAGCCGCATCAGCGCCTTTTTTGTCAACCAGCCGGGGCAGCATGATCTGCACGCGCTGGGCGGCGACCGCGACATGTCGCCGGGCGCGAAGGAAACGCCGGAGGGCGTGGTGGAAGGTGTGGCCGTCGGGGCCGCCTTGGGCGCGGGCATCGGCGCGGCCACCGCCCTGGCGACAGGGCCGCTGGGTCCGGTCGTCGGGGCGCTGGTGGGCGCCCACGTGGGCTCGCTCTACAGTTTCAACAAGATGAAGGAAGCGGGCGAAGCCGAGAAGAATGGCGAAGACAACGGTGAAAACCGCCGCCAGCCACGCCATCCGGGCATGCTGATCGCCGTCGCGCTGGGCGGCCTCGACGAGCGCGAACGGGCGCTCGAGGCGCTGCACCGGCTGGGCGCCGAGCATATCGAGGAAGCGGAAGGCACGATCGCCAATGGCGACTGGCATGATTTCGATCCGCTCAGCATTCCCGTGCTGGTGGCGTGAATTGGCGCTTCTGTGGCGCAAGATGCATAAATTCCGCGCTGCATGAAATTTAGGTATGATCCTTGTTAGTATTAGTAATTATTGGTAAACAATGCCGACAGGGATAGTTTCCGCGCGCCCGAAGTGACACTGGACCAAGGTGACTGCCCGTAGTACTTGCCTCGCATGCTAACGAGTATGGATAGGAGGGCGCGTCATGACACAGGCATGGTTCATTCTGACACGGGCCGATGGGCGCGACATCTGCGCGCCCTCGCCGGCACAGCTGGCCGATGCGCTGGCCGAGGTCTACCGCGGCGGCGCCGTCACGCCGGACGGCAGCCCGGCCGCCGTCCTGTTGCGCTTTGGCTACGACGATGGCTTGATGTATCAGGTCGAGGTCGCTAGCGGAGGCGAAGTCACTTTCGAGGAATGGTCGGACCGCGATTGTGAAATCGCCCTGGCCACGCCGCGCCACATGTCGGCCCTGCCGCAGGACGCGGCCCTGCAGCTGTGGCAGTGGCTGGCGCAGCGCCAGGTGGCGAAGATCCGCAGCCAGCCCTGGCAGGGCGGCTAGTCCTGCCATCAGTCCGCCCGCCTAGTGCGCCATCAGCACGGGGATCGTCATGCTTTGCAAGATCGTGCGCGTGACGCCGCCCAGGATGGTTTCGCGCAGGCGCGAATGGCCATACGCCCCCATCACCAGCAAGTCGGCCGACAGGTCGGCCGCCTGCGACAGCAGCGCTTCGCCGATATCGCCGCGCCGCACGCCACCGCCATCGAGCATATGCAGCCGCGCTTCCACGCCGTGGCGCGCCAGGTAGTGCGTCAGTTCCGCGCCCGGCTGTTCGCCGTGCTCGGCGGCGTGCACCTGGGCGTCGAAGATGGCCACGTGGACTTGTCCGGCGCGCTGCAGCAGGGGCAGGGCGGCGCTCACGGCGCGGCTCGCTTCCTTGCTGGCGTTCCAGGAAATGAGCACATTGCGCGCGGCCGCCGGCGGCGCCAGCCGGGGCAGCGGCGGCGCATACGGCACGATTAGCACGGGACGGCCCGAATGCAGCAGCACATAGGCGGGAAAGTCGCGCATCACGGACGGCGATTTATCGCTGGCATTGTATTGGCTGATGACGACCAGGTCCGCATAGCGGGCCAGCAGGCTGATGCCGCCCGCCGCCTCGTCGTCGAGCACGCGCTGTTCGAACGAAGCGACGCCGGCCGCACGCACCTGCGCCTCGAAACCGTCGAGCGCGCGCGTCGCCCGCTCGCGCAGAAAATTGAGGTGCAAGCTCAGGTTCGGGTCCGCATCGAGGTCGGGCTGGTTCTGGTACAGCAGGCGCGACACGCCCGTCAGCGCCACGCCCGTCAGGTGGCCGCCGCACGCCTGGGCGATGCTGGCCGCCGCGTCGATACGTGCGGCGCGCCCGGCGCTGTCGTCGATGTGGAGCAATACGGTCTTGTAGGTCATGGCCTGTCCTCTCGCTGTGCAGTAGTGGCCATTCTGGCACAGTCCCGGGTGCCGGCCGCGCACGACTGCGGCCGGTGCTTGTTGCCTCAGCTCATGGCGATGATGATGATGTCGGCGTCGCAGTTGCGGTAATGAATCACGATGACGATGACGCGCCGCAATTGCGCCGCCTTTTGCGCCACCTCCAGCATGGCGCGGCTGGCGCGGTTCTTCATCGTCACCTGCACTTGCGAGGCATCGCTGACGGGGATGCCCATGGCTTTCAGCGCCGCTTTCGGGTTGGCCATCAGGG
This sequence comes from Janthinobacterium sp. SUN026, assembly GCF_030397625.1. NCBI lineage: Bacteria > Pseudomonadati > Pseudomonadota > Betaproteobacteria > Burkholderiales > Oxalobacteraceae > Janthinobacterium > Janthinobacterium sp. SUN026. The sequence continues at coordinate 111,058 of NZ_JAPQNU010000005.1, forward strand.
CCAGCGCATGCTGTGGATCGAGCTCCGCCTGATGCACGGATTCCACGTCGCTCATGCCGGGATTGATATCGTTGAACAAGTCCCTCAATGCTTCTGTGTCGTCCTGGATTTCCATCGCGTTCTCCCTGTGAATCTTACCGTCAAGCAAAGTCCGCACGACTTGCCTGTCGAGGTGCCATCACCTCTTCGAGGAGTATAATTTTGATAATTATCTCTGCATGGATGCAGCGCAGACGGACGCTGCAATACGCAGGCTCAGCCTTTGATCTGGCGCAATGCCCGCTTCAAAAGTGCCACCTACACTTGATCCCACGCAGAACAACCATAACAAGCGGGGAGAGACAGCAATGAAGGAACAAAAGGTAGCACTGGTCACGGGCGGCATGGGCGGCCTGGGCACGGCCTTGTGCCGGCGCCTGCATGCGGCGGGGTTTGCCGTTGTGGCCGCGCATACGCCGGGCAATGCGCGGGTGGGCAGCTGGCTCGACGAACAACAGGCGCAGCAGTATTATTTCCACCCGCTGGCCCTCGACGTGGGCGATTTCGATGCCTGCAGCGAGGCCGTGGCAAGCGTGCTGGCACAGTTCGGCCGGATCGACGTGCTGGTCAACAACGCCGGCATCACGCGCGACCAGAGCATGCGCAAGATGGAATTGCCGCACTGGGCCGAGGTGATGCGCACCAATCTCGACAGCCTGTTCAACATGAGCAAGCAAGTGCTCGAACCGATGCTGGCCAACCGCTGGGGCCGCATCATCAATATCTCGTCCGTCAACGGCCAGAAGGGCGCGTTTGGCCAGTGCAACTATGCGGCCGCCAAGGCGGGCGTGCACGGCTTCAGCAAGGCGCTGGCGCTGGAAGTGGCGCGCCACGGCATCACCGTCAACACGGTCTCGCCCGGCTACCTGCGCACGCAGATGGTGACTGCCGTGCCGGCCGACATCCTGGAAACGAAGATCCTGCCGCAGATTCCCCTGGGCCGCCTGGGCGAGCCGGACGAGGTGGCGGCTCTGGTCGCTTACCTGGCGTCCGACGAGGCGGCCTTCGTCACGGGCGCGAATATCGCCATCAATGGCGGGCAGCACATGAGTTAGGCAAGCTGGCAGCTTGCAGGAGGGCAATGGCAGTAGAGGAGACCCGTCCACCCAGCCGGCGCACAGAAGCTGGCAGGGGACGCAAGGCAGCAGCAAGGAAGGAAAGCAGGGGGCAGGGCAGCGATGCCTTGCCCTTTGTCATGCAGCAACGGCTGGTGACATGCCGCGCCGCTGCCCGGCCTAGCGCTGGGCTTTTTCCAGCCGCGTCTGGCAATCGATGCACAGGCGCGCTTCGGGGCGCGCATTCAGGCGCGACAGGCCGATGGCTTCGCCGCAGTTGTCGCACAGGCCGTAGCTGCCGTCGGCAAACTTGGCCAGCGCGTGCTTGATGATGGCCAGCTGCGCCACGTTGTGTTCGGCCGCTTCGCTGACGAGGGCGTTCAAGGTGCGCACGCTGGCGTTGTCGGCCGGCGAGGCTTCGATTTCATTGAGCAGCGAGGCGCGCGCGTCCGCTTCGGCCGCTTCATTCTCGATCTGTTCCAGCAACGCCAGCTTGCGTTGCTCCAGCACGCCCTGCAGGCGTTGCAGCTGGTCTTGCGGCAATCCATTCATGGCCATCACCCGTTAAGAGTCTGTCCTATATGGTAGTCCAGGATGGGCGACTCTGCTTGCGCTACCACCCGCGCCGCGTTTGACGCGGCGCAGGCTGGCAGCGGCCGTTCTATGCTGGTTCTTTCAGGCAGTTGATCATCCAGGCGACGCCGAACTGGTCTTTCAGCATGCCGAAGCGCTTGGCCCAGAATGTTTCCGCCAGGGGCATCTGGATGGTGCCGTCGCGCGCCAGCGCGTCGAAGGCCCGTTCCGCCTCTTCCGGCGTGTCGACGGTCAGGCAAATCGCGCTGCCGCTCATGCCCTTGGCGCCCTCGTCGCAGCCGCCGTCCGAGCCCATCAGCATGGTCGGCCCTAGCTGCACGGAGCCGTGCATGATCTTGTCGTACCAGTCTTCCTTGACTTGCTCCTGGGCCGGCGAGCCCCGATACGGCATCAGGCACAGGTCGCTGCCATGCAGGTGCTGGCGGTAATATTCCAGCGCTTGCGCGCAGTTTCCATCGAATTGCAAATACGGTTCGATACGCATGTTGGTCTCCTCTGGTCATCGCCCCGCAGGCACGATTGCCAGGCGGGGACGTCCCAGTATAGGCGCTTGCCAGCCGATTTCAATCAGTCCGGCGCCATCTCTTGTAGCCGCTCACGCACCTTGCCCAGGGCGCCGAGGATGCGCTCGGGATTGCCGGCGAGAACGGCGCTGCCCAGGTGCAACAAGCTCGTCGCCAGGCTGATCCAGTGCCGCACGTCGTCGTTGCGGGCGATGCGCAGGCGCACCGTGTCGAGCAGGCCGCTGAGCTGGCGCTGCGCCGTTTCCAGGCCCGCCACCGTGTGCCCGGCCGCATCGGCATACAGCTGGTTGGCTTGCTGGCGCAAGGCCACTTCCAGGGCGAAGACGGCTTGCGCCTGGCTCAGGCTGATGCCATTTCCCCCCTGGCTGGCGCGCTTGCGGATGGCGCGCATGACGGCGCCGTGCAAGGTGACGGCCGCCTGCGACAGGCTGTCGGCCAATTGCTCGACGCGCATGGCGCTGCTGAGAGCCGCTTCGCGGCGTTCGCTGCCTACCGATCCGTCCATCTTGCCTCCGTGGTGGTGAGGGCGGCGGCGAGCTGGGCGTGTTCGCGCCCCAGTGCCGCCAGTTGCCGGCGCGCCAGGGTATGGCGCAGGCCCGCCAGGCGGTATTCCTCGGTTTTGCTTTGCTGCATGTTTTTCGCCAGCACGGCCAGCAGGCGCTGCTGCGGCGTGTCCGCATACGCGATTTCCACGTCGAGCAAGCCGAGCACCATGTCGCGCTCGTTATCGCCGCTCTTGTCGTACAGCGCCAGCAAGCTGTCGAGCGCGGCCAGCAGGGCTTGCAGCGGCGCATCGCCCTCGTGCAGCACTTGCGCCAGGTGCGCTTGCTGGCCGGCCGCGCCGCCCAGGCGCGATAGTTGCTGCAGCAACAAGGTGTAGGCGCTGACATGGCGGTCGTCGATGCCGCTGCCCGGCCAGGCGCGGATGGCGGCACCGGCGCCGGCCAGTTCGGGCTGCACGTCATACGCATCGGCATCGGCCAGCCGGCCCAGCGCCTGCAGGTACAGGCGCACGGCCTGCGCCAAACGCGCCACGTCCGCCTGCGCGGCGCGGCGCTGCGCATCGAGCAGGCGCTCGCGCGCGTCTTCGGCCGGCGACAGATAGGGGCGGGCGCGCTGGTAAGTGTTCACGTGGCGCTGCGCCAGTTCGTTGAAGGCGGTCAAGGCATCGGCGCCGGCCGCCAGGGCGCGCACTTGCGCCAGCTCGGGGCGCGCGGTGGCGCAGCCGCACAGCACGGCAGCCAGGAAGAGGCTCTGGCACAGCTTCAGGCAAAGGGCGCGGCGATGGCGGGCGGGCAGGGTGGACACGGCACCTCTCGACAGGAAATACTGTATGGAAAGGTATTGTCGTGCCGGCTTGCGCCGGCCGCCTTGTGCGGGCGCAAGCGCGCTGCGATCAGGCGCCCGGCGTGCCTGCTGTGCCCGTCAATTGCTCGCGCCAGCCCAGTCCCGCGACGGTGTCGCTGGCGGGGCGGTATTCGCAGCCGACCCAGCCTGCGTAGCCGACCTGGTCCAGCAGTTTGAACAGATGGCGGTAGTTGATCTCGCCCGTGCCCGGTTCGTGGCGGCCCGGCGTGTCGGCGATCTGGATGTGGCGGATCAGGGGCAGCAGGGCGCGGATGGTGTTGCTCAGTTCCCCCTCCATGCGCTGCATGTGATAAATGTCGTATTGGAGGAAGACATTGCCGCGCTGGCAGTCGGCGATGATGTCGGCCGCCTGCTGGCTATGGTTCAGGAAGTAACCGGGCATGTCGTAGCGGTTGATCGGCTCGATCAGCACGTTGATGCCATGCGGACGGCAGGCGTCGGCCGCATATTGCAGGTTGGCAATCAGGCTTTGCCGCGCCCGCTCCAGGCTCATGCCGGGCGGCACGATGCCGGCCATGCAGTGCAACTGCTTCGCCCCCAGCGCCAGCGCGTAATTGAGCGCCAGTTGCACGTTGCCGCGGAATTCCTCGCCCCGCCGCGGATCGCAGGCGATGCCCCGCTCGCCGTGTTCCCAGTCGCCGGGCGGAAAGTTGAAGAGGGCCAGATGCAGCTGGTGGCGTTCCAGCCGCATGGCGATCTGCCGCGCCTCGACGGCATAGGGGAAAAGAAATTCGACGGCATCGAAGCCCGCTTCCCTGGCGGCGGCAAAGCGGTCCAGGAAGGGCAGTTCGGTAAACATCATGCTGAGGTTGGCAGCGAAGTTCGGCATGGCAGCACGCAGGTGAGGATGATGGGCACTATCCTAGCCCAAATCGGCAAATGGTGGCGTGCATAAAAAAACCGTCCCAAGAGCAAGTCCTGGAACGGTTTTATTGTATTTTTAATACAGGTAAACGGGGCCTGAAAGCGTAGCGAGCGGGAGTGATATTGCGTCGAGTCGCGCAGCCGTACAAGAGTACGGCGAGCAACGCAAACGCCATAGCGCCCCGCGCAGTAGCTTTAAGGCCGCGTTTTAGCGGCCGCGGCCACCGGAGCGATGGTTCGCCGCCGAACGCGGCGCATTGCCCGAACGGTTGCCGCCGCCACCGCCGCCCGATGGGCCGGCGCTGCGTGGCTTGGCGCCGCTGCCGCCCGTTTTCACGCGCACCACGGCGCCCGCTGGCGCGCGGCTGTTGTTGCGGTGACCGCCGGTGCCGCTGCGCAATTGCACAGGCTGGGCGCGGGCGTTCAGGTCCGGCTCGAAGCCTTCGATGACTTCGCGCGGCAGGGTTTGCTTGATCAGCTTTTCGATGTCTTTCAACATTTCGTGCTCATCCACGCAGACCAGCGACACGGCTTCGCCCTTGGCGCCGGCACGGCCCGTGCGGCCGATACGATGCACATAGTCTTCCGGAATGTTCGGCAAGTCGTAGTTGACGACGTGCGGCAACTGGTCGATATCGATACCGCGCGCGGCGATGTCGGTGGCGACCAGCACTTGCAGGGTGCCATCCTTGAACTCGGACAGCGCGCGCGTGCGTGCCGACTGGCTCTTGTTGCCGTGGATGGCCAGGGCGCCGATGCCGTCCGTGCCCAGCTGCTCGACCAGTTTATTCGCGCCATGCTTGGTGCGCGTAAATACCAGCACTTGCGTCCAGTTGTTCGACTTGATCAGGTAGGACAGCATCGGGTGCTTCTTGTCGCGGTCGACGGGATGGATCTTTTGCTTGATCACTTCCACGGTCGAATTGCGGCGCGCCACTTCGATCATGGCTGGCTTGTTCAGCAAGCCGTCGGCCAGGGCCTTGATCTCTTCCGAGAACGTGGCCGAGAACAGCAGGTTCTGGCGTTTCGGCGGCAGCACGGCCAGCACTTTCTTGATGTCGCGGATGAAACCCATGTCCAGCATGCGGTCGGCTTCGTCCAGGATCAGGATTTCCACTTTCGACAGGTCGACGGTGCCCTGGCCCATATGGTCCAGCAAGCGGCCCGGCGTGGCGACGAGGATGTCGACGCCATGTTTCAGTTGCTTGATCTGCGGGTTGATGCCGACGCCGCCGAAGATCACGGCCGAGTTCAATTTCGTGTACTTGCTGTAGGCGCGCACGCTTTCCTCGACCTGCGCGGCGAGTTCGCGCGTCGGTGCCAGGATCAGGGCGCGGATCGGGCGCGTCGAGGTGTTGCTGGTGATGGCCGCGCCATTGGCGTCGGTCGACAGGCGGTGCAGCACGGGCAGGGTGAAGCCGGCCGTCTTGCCGGTACCGGTTTGTGCGCCGGCCAGCAAGTCGCCGCCAGCCAGCACGGCGGGAATCGCCTGCGACTGGATCGGGGTCGGCACGGTGTAGCCGTGTTCGGTAACGGCACGTACGATAGCGTCGGACAATCCGAGGGAGGAAAAGGACATGGTAACTTTATTGTGAGATCGGCCTGTCGCCATCGTGGGGCGCCAGTCGCAGGCAATCAGATTAGGGGTCGAAAGACAGCGGCAAGGGGACTGGTCATATGTGCCGCACACGCGAAGTATAACAGCCTGGCAAAAACGCGCCTGTTTTGTTTCAGGTTTGCAATGCCGCAAGTAAAGAAAAATGCGGCAAGGGCGCGCTGCCCCGGCGTAAATCTGGGTAGAATTCCCGCCTGCACCCCTTGCGCGGGGGGATCGCCGCGCTGCCGGGGTTCTTGTTCCTGGAGGAATACCATGCGCATTGCCGACCTTCGCATCGCCACCCGCCTGTACGGCGGCTTCGGCGCCATTGTCTTGCTGCTGGCCGTCCTGGTCACAGTGGCCACCTTGAATTTCTCGAAACTGGCCGACGCCAACGCCATCAATACCCACACCTACCAGGTGCTCGGTGAAAATGACGCCATCCTGGAAAGCCTGATCAATATGGAAACGGGGCAGCGCGGCTACGTGATCACGGGCGCGGAGGCGTCGCTGGAACCCTACACCGTGGGCAAGACTTCGTTTCGCAGCCACCTCGACAAGACGCGCGCCTTGACCAGCGACAATCCTGTCCAGCAGCAACGCCTGGCGAAACTCGATGCCGCCCAGCAAGCCTGGCTGGCCGGCGCGCTCGACCCCGTGATCGCGCTGCGGCGCGCCGTGGCGCAGGGCACGGCCCCCATCGAACCCGTGCTGGCGCTGGAAAAAGAGGGCCGGGGCAAGCAGGGCATGGACGCCATGCGCGCGTTGCTGAAGGAAGTGGGCGACGCGGAAACGGCGCTGCTGGCGCAGCGTTCGCAGGCGCTGGCGGGCTTGCAGGCGCAGACGCGCTGGGTCTTGCTGGGCGGCGGCGCGGTGGCCGTGTTGCTGGCCGGCATGATCGCCATGTGGCTGGCCAGAAATATCAGCCGGCCCCTGCGTTCGGCCATCGAGGTGGCCAGGCAGGTGGCGCAAGGCGACTTGACGGTGCCGGTGGCGGTGGGCTCGAAGGATGAGACGGGCGAGCTGATGCAGGCTTTGCAAGACATGACGGCCAGCCTGCTGCGCATCGTCACCGAGGTGCGCAGCGGCACGCAAACCATCGCCACGGCTTCGCGCCAGATCGCTTCGGGCAACCTCGACCTGTCGGCGCGCACGGAACAGCAAGCCAGTTCGCTGGAAGAGACGGCGTCGTCGATGGAAGAACTGACGGGCACGGTCCAGCAGAATGCGCAGAACGCCCACGAAGCCAATGGCCTGGCCGCGTCGGCCGAGTCCGTGGCGGGCAAGGGCGGCGCGGTGGTGGCGCAAGTGGTCGACACCATGGGTTCGATCAACGATTCCTCGCGCAAGATCGTCGACATCATCGGCGTGATCGACGGCATCGCCTTCCAGACGAATATCCTGGCCTTGAACGCGGCCGTGGAAGCGGCCCGGGCGGGCGAGCAGGGGCGCGGCTTCGCCGTTGTCGCCACGGAAGTGCGCAACCTGGCACAACGCTCGGCCAGTGCCGCCAGGGAAATCAAGGCCCCCATCAACGATTCCGTGGCACAGGTGGAGAGCGGCGCGCGCCTGGTCGACGAGGCGGGCCGCACGATGCACGAGATCGTCGACAGCGTGCACAAGGTCAGCAGCATCGTCGGGCATATCTCGGCCGCCAGCGACGAGCAGCGCTCCGGCATTGAGCAAGTCAACCGGGCCATCGGCCAGATGGACCAGGTGACGCAGCAAAATGCTGCGCTGGTGGAAGAGGCGGCCGCGGCGGCCGAAGCCATGCAGGAGCAGGCGGCCCGCCTGGCCGACGCCGTGGCCGTGTTCAAGACGGCGCAGGCGGCCGCCACGCCGGCGCTGGCATCCCGGCCCGCCGCGCGCCGTCCAGTGCCGCTCAAGGCGGCGCGCGCCGCCGTCCGCCTGCCCGCCAAGGGGGCCGCGCCCCATGCGCCGCAAGTTTCAGCCAGGAAACAGCGTCCGGAGGACGATGCGTGGGACGAGTTCTAGGGCGAGCGCCGCAAGCCTAGTCGTCGACCTCCGCGACGGCGTAGTCCACGCCCTGCGCATCGAGCCAGGCGCGCACGGCGTCCAGGCCGTGCCACGGTTCCGGGCGCAGGTACTGGCATACATACAGGCCGGCATCCGTCAGCCTGGCGTCCGTGCCGGGCATGCCGTCGGCCGCCTGCGGCAGCGCCGCCAGCAGCTGTTCGATGTGCTGGCGCTGGCCGGCCGTCAGGCTGGCCGCGATCCTGAATTCAAACCCCATGTTTTCCTCCGTGCGATTGGTTGCGGTGCGCTTATTTTATATCATCGAAAAAATCGAATATAGCTTGGCATTCTTTCCGTTTTTGTTTTCCTTTTTGTGCGTGCATACTGCCTATCACTGACACGCAACATGGCAGCGCAAGAAGGAAGGCGCTAGATTGTGCGGGCCGGATACCACTACTTTGATATTCAATTATTTTCACTGAGGAAAACATCATGCCTATCGCTACCGCCCAAGCCGCCCAAAAACTGCTGACCCCGAACGACCATACCCTGATCATGATCGACCACCAGTCGCAGATGGCGTTCGCCACGCGCTCCATCGACCTGGCCTTGCTGCGCAACAATGCGGCCCTCGTCGCCAAGGCTGCGGCGGAATTCAAGGTGCCGACGATCCTGACGACGGTGGCGGCCAAATCGTTCTCCGGCCCTATTTTTGACGAAATCCAGTCCGTCTTCCCGGAGCAGGCGCCGATCGACCGCACCAGCATGAATACCTGGGAAGATGCGCGCATCGCCGACAAGGTGAATGCCTACGGCAAGGGCAAGATCGTGCTGGCCGGCCTGTGGACGTCCGTGTGCATCGTCGGCCCCGCGCTGTCGGCGCTGGAGCAGGGCTTTGACGTGTACGTGATCGCCGACGCCAGCGGCGACGTCTCCGACGAAGCGCATGCGATGGCCATGCAGCGCATGATACAGGCGGGCGCGCAGCCGATGACGTCCGTGCAATACTTGCTGGAACTGCAGCGCGACTGGGCACGCGGCGAGACCTACAACGAGACGGTGGCGACGGCCGTGGCGCACGGCGGCGGCTATGGCCTGGGCTTGATCTACGCCAAATCCATGTTCAATGCCAGCGAAGGCCATTGAGATTTTATTGATATCGTGCCACCGCCGCCCGCCGGCGGGGGCGTATCCTTCACCTGAATCGGGAGTTCCCATGCATGCACACACGATCTTGCTCAATGGCCGTTTCCACACGGTCGACAGGGCGCAGCCGCTGGCGTCCGCCGTCGCCATCGCCGATGGCAAATTTCTCGCCGTGGGCGACGTCGAGGACGCGATGCGTCATCGCGGCCCCGCCACGCAAGTGATCGACCTGGCTGGCCGCACCGTCATTCCCGGCCTGAACGACTCGCATTTGCACCTGATCCGCGGCGGCTTGAACTACAACCTGGAATTGCGCTGGGAAGGGGTACCCTCGCTGGCCGACGCCTTGCGCATGCTCAAGAAACAGGCGCTGCGCACGCCGAACCCGCAATGGGTGCGCGTGGTGGGCGGCTGGACGGAATTCCAGTTCGCGGAAAAGCGCATGCCGACCCTCGACGAGATCAACGCGGCCGCGCCCGACACGCCCGTCTTCATCCTGCACCTGTACGACCGCGCCCTGCTGAACCGCGCCGCCCTGCGCGCCGTCGGCTACGACAAGAATACGCCGAACCCGCCCGGCGGCGAAATCGTGCGCGACGCTGCCGGCAACCCCACGGGCTTGCTGATCGCCCGCCCGAACGCCATGATCTTATATGCGACCCTGGCGAAAGGCCCGACCCTGCCGCGCGAATTGCAAGTCAATTCCACGCGCCAGTTCATGCGCGAATTGAACCGTCTGGGCATCACCAGCGCCATCGACGCGGGCGGCGGCTTCCAGAATTATCCCGAGGATTACGCCGTCGTCGACGAGCTGGCGCAAAAAGAGCAGCTGACCATCCGCATCGCCTACAACCTGTTTACGCAGAACAAGGGCGCCGAATTGCAGGACTTCCAGAAGTGGACGGGCATGGTCAAGCCGGGCGACGGCACGGACTTTTACCGCCACAACGGCGCCGGAGAGATGCTGGTGTTTTCCGCCGCCGACTTCGAGGATTTCCTCGAACCGCGCCCGGAGCTGGCGGCCGGCATGGAAGACGAGCTGGAAAAGGTCGTGCGCCACCTGGTCGAGCAGCGCTGGCCGTTCCGCCTGCACGCTACCTATGACGAATCGATCGGCCGCATGCTCGACGTGTTCGAGAAAGTCAACCGCGACACGCCGTTCGGCGGCTTGCACTGGCTGTTCGACCACGCGGAAACCATCAGCCCGAAAAATATCGACCGGGTCAAGGCGCTCGGCGGCGGCCTGGCCATCCAGCACCGCATGGCCTTCCAGGGCGAGTACTTCGTCGAGCGCTATGGCGCCGAGGCGGCGAAGGCCACGCCGCCCGTGCAGCGCATGCTGGACGCGTGCGTGCCCGTGGGCGGCGGCACGGACGCCACGCGCGTGGCCAGCTACAACCCGTGGACTGCGCTGTACTGGCTCGTGTCGGGGCGCACCGTGGGCGGCCTGGCCCTGACGGATGCGGCGGGGCGCCTGTCGCGCGACACGGCGCTGGAACTGTGGACGGCGGGCAGCGCCTGGTTTTCCAGCGAGCAAGGCAAGAAGGGGCGCATCCGCGAGGGCATGCTGGCCGACCTGTCCGTGCTGTCGGCCGATTATTTCACGGTGCCGGAAGAGGCGATCAAGTCCATCGAATCCGTGCTGACCATGGTGGGCGGCAAGGTCGTCTACGGCCAGGCGGAATTCACGACCCTGGCGCCGCCCCCGATTCCCGTGCTGCCCGAATGGTCGCCCGTGCGTGCGGTGCCGGGCCATTACCGGCCCGTGGCCAGGCCGGCGCAGGCGGCCATGCCGCACCAGTGCGCGGGCGCCTGCGGCGTGCACGCCCACGCCCACGACCGGGCGCGCAAGTCGGCCGTGCCGATCAGCGATTTTTCCGGCTTCTGGGGCACGCTGGGCTGCAGCTGCTTCGCTTTCTAGTAGAGGACAGAGCCATGCGCTACAAGAAAGTCATCCTGGGCCTGCTGCTGGCCTTTGTCGTGGGATTCGTCTGCCAGCTGGCGCACATCCCCGTGCCGGCGCCGCCCGTGCTGGGCGCCGCGCTGCTGGTGTTCCTGACCAGTTGCGGCTACTGGCTCACGGGCCTGTATTTGCAGCGCCGTGAAACGCAAGGGGAGGCGCCATGAACGTCATGCTGGCAGGATCGGTACTGGGCTTGCTGGTGGGGGCCGTGTGCCGCTGGTTCGACTTGCCGTCGCCCACGCCGCCTACGCCGACCGGCGCGGCGATGGTGGTAGCCATGACCCTGGGTTTTGTCGTGGCGGGGCAGTGGCAGGGTTAGGCGCTTATTTGGACAGGCGCAGAATGGCCGAGGCGAGCCGGGTGAAGCAGGGACTCAGGTCGCTGTCGCTGGCCGCATAGCAATACAGGCCCACGGGTTCGGCCGGCTTGCGGCAAGCCGCTTTCGCATCGGTGGTATTGGCCAGGCAGCGCAGCAAGTCTTCGCCCAGCTCGTTGTCCGGCCCTTCCTTGGTTTTCAGCGATGCGCCCATGCCCAGGGTAAAGACGAAAATGCCTTCCTGGCGTGCCTTGGCCGCCATCGCTTCGACCAGGTTGCGCGAGGCGCGGTGCACATTCGTCCATTGCGCCTGCGCCGTAGCGGTGGAAGCGGTCACGACGCGGGGCGAGTTGGTGACGATGGGAAACTCACGCAGTGCCGCGTCATTCGTCGCGTTGTACCATGCGGGAAGCGCGGTGATCTGGCTGGCGGCGCAATCGCCGTACTGGAGCGAGTCGCTCACTTTCATCCTGTACAGGCCCGCCAATGCCGGGTTTTGCAGTTTCGGAAAGGTGGCGAGGCCGCCTGCGTCCTTGCATTTGTTGTCCTTGTTGGGAAAGTACGAGGAAAATGCCGCCGGCGAACCGTCGGAGAAAAACACGATGACGCGCAGGCTGGAGCGGTCGACCTGCGCGATGTCGTTCAGCTGCTTGCGCGCCTGGAACATGCCGGCGGACGAGTTGGTGCCGCCGACAAAGGCGAATTGATCGATCTTTCCACCTTTCATGATCATGCCGCCGCGGTCGAAACCGCGGTCGGTCTGCCTGATCGGGACGTCGATTTGCGCTTCCGAGGCGAAGTGCAGCAAGCCGACCCGGTCGACCGTGGCGTTGAACTTGTTCAGGAAGGACTTGCCCGCCGCCCGCACGGCGTCCGCATTGTGTTCCAGCGAACGCGACGTATCCATCACCAGCACCATGTCCAGGTCCTTGCGGATGGTTTGCGCGCTGGCGGCCACCTCCAGGGTCTTGAAGCCGAGTACGCCCATCAGCGAGACGGGCAGCGAGGCGCTGGCCGAGACGTCGATGGTGACGGTACCCTTGTCGAACGTGACGTCGACGGGATGGAGGGTCGGCGTCGACAGCAGGAAGTGGTCCGGATAATTGACGTCAAAAAAATCCTTTGCCGACTGGCGCGCCCTGGTCCGCTGTTCCTCTTCCGAGTTGCCCGCGGTGACGCCGCGCGCCGCCGCCAGGCTGGCCGAGTCGACGGCCGCGTTGAGCTTGGCCTTGACGAAGTAGCCGAGGGCCGAATCGATGGCCAGGCCCACGGAGGCGATCAGGACGACGGCCGACAGCGCCACCATGACCAGGACTTGCCCGCCTTGCCGCTTGTGTGGAATGCGCATCAGAATACCGTCATCGAAGTCAGGTTGGGCGCCAGCACGGGCGTCGTGCTGTTGCCAAATTTCAATGTGCCGAACAGCAGGTCGAAATTGTAGAAAGTTTCCACGGCGTAAATCAGTTCGCCGTCGGCCAGCTGGTTCTGCATCAATGACACCGTGGGGGCGTATTCGTCCTTGGCGATGCCGGTGCACGTGCCATCGCGCCAGCTGCCGCATTGCCACACCTGGCTGGCGGGCAGGTAGCCGCTGGCCTTCGCGCCGGCGTCCCAGCGGTACTGTTCCAGCACGATATTGCGCAAGCCGCTCTGCGCCGTGTAACCCATGATCTTGGTGATGTAGATCATGCCGCGCCCGTGCATGTCCAGCGGCGGCGTGCTGGCGGCCAGCGCATTCATGATGCCCTGGCTGGAGCCGCTCAGGTCGGACGTGGCGCGCGCGGACAGGTTGGCGCCTTCGCGGCTGATATTGAGCAGGATGGTCTTGGCCTGGATGGCGCGCGACAGGTCGGCCAGCATGAACAGCAGCAAGGCCAGCAAGGGCAGCACGATGGCAAATTCCACGGCGGCGATGCCGCGCGCGGCGCGGCGCGGAAAACGGGGAGCGGGCGCGCGCATCACAGGCCGCCAAAACTTTCATTGCGCATGGTGGCCGCCACCACGAAATGCGCCTGGCCATCGCGGAACAGGGCACGGATCATGGGCGTGGCGAACGCCCAGCGGCAATCGACGGAAATGACGACGATATCGCCGGCCTGGCCGAACATGGCGGCGCCCACCGCATCGCTGCCGTTGACGGAGATCACGGGGCTGACCTTGTCATACATGCCCATGGAGCTGTCGCGTATTTTTTGCATGACGGCGTGGTAGCGCTGCTGGTTGGCGTTGTCGGGGTCGAGGTCCTTGGCCCCCGTGACGGCATAGCGTGCCCCTTCGCGCACCGCGTGCTGCATGGTCATATTGGCAAAATAAGCCATGCTCAATTCAATGATGCCGATTATCAGCATGAGAAAGACCGGTGTTATCAGGGCCAATTCGACCAGGGTGGCGCCACCCTGTCCGCTTTGCTTGCGGAATATGCGGGAATCGGCCTGTTTTAAACGCATGGGAATAATCCGGTTAAGTTCCGCGATGACGAATGTCGGGCGGATGGCATTGCGCCATTTGACTGGCAATTATTCTATATCGATTTTCAAGGGCGTGTCCGCCATTTAAATTATTACAGGTCAAGATAATCGCAATTAACTGCGTTATTTCAAACGTGCCGGCCCCGTCGCTACAGGGCCGGGAGTAATATGCGCGGGTATGAAAACAGGCCTGGTGTCAGGATTGTCCTGCGTGCAGGCAAGGACTTGTTTTGCAAGGTGATGCAACAAAAATGCTGCAATGTAAGCAACAGCAGCGGTGGCAGCAGCGATGGCGCACCCGTGGCGCACCCGCCCCGGCCACGCTGCCCATCCATCGGCTCACGCCCGGCATGCGGCGACCGCTGCCTTGGGGCACGCACCGCGTTGGCGCGTGCCGGCCCAAGGCCTCTTCCTTTGTGCCCCCATGACTTCTTTCCCCCGCGTGCGGCAGCAGAAGGCGCGCGCGGACGAGGCAGGCAAGCCGATTCGGATCAACAGCATTCCCCGATGGGAGTGGGCTACAAGTAAAGAGGTAAAGCATGTCAACAAACAATGTCATACGCGTCATGCTGGTGTCGGACCACAAGACCTGGCTGTGGGGCCTGGAGCAGTTGCTCGCCGGCGCCCAGCCGCCGATGCAGGTGGTGGCCAGCTCCACCGAGATCGACAGCGCGCTGCTGCTGGCGCGCACCCTGTGTCCCGACGTCATCGTGCTCGACGCCGATCTTGGCTGCGGCGGCGCCTGCGCCATCGATTATCTGCCGCAGCTGCTGGGCAATGGCGTGTCGCGCGCATTGCTGTTCAGCGGCACGCAGGACCAGGCCGCCTGCGGGCGCGCCGTGCGCAGCGGCGCGCGCGCCGTGGTGGGCAAGGAAACGCCCGTCAAGCAAATGGTCGACGCCATCGCCCGCCTGCATCAAGGCGAATTGTGCCTGGACCCGGCGCTGCTCGACAGCATGCTGGGCGTGCTGAACAAGCCGGAAGCGGCGCCCGACCCGGAAGAGCAGCGCATCGCCAGGCTGACGCTGAAGGAGCGCAAGATCGTGGCCATGATGGTGGAAGGAAATGGCGCGCTGAACCGTGCGATCGCCCAGCGCGCTTTTATCTCGGAGCAAACCTTGCGTAATCATTTGACATCGATCTACAGCAAGCTCGATGTCACCAACCGCCTGGAATTATATGTGTACGCCACCCGCAACCGGCTGGCCGAACCCGTCCATGCGGAGTGACAGTACATATGTCCTGATTATAGACAAAAAATTAAGATGGTTTGTACTGCGCATAAAATGACTTTTCTCTGATTCGATTTAATGTTTGTTTATATAAAATACACGCATCAGAAATTGGCAAATAAAAACAAAGAGAATGTTTTTATTTTCAGACTGTATTTTCAGTTTTTATCATGTTTAAAACTTGACCTGAAAGGGAATAATATGAATTTCATTAAAAACTTTATCGCCGAAGAAGATGGCGTGACGGCCATCGAATATGCGCTGATCGCTGCGCTGGTAGCTGCGGCGCTGGTCACGGCCGTCGGCTATTTCACCACCGGCCTCGATGGCGCCTTCAAGGCGATCGGCACCAAGCTGACGGGCGCGGCGATCTAAGGCGCGTGCCCACCGCGCTGCACCCCGACAGGCCGGCTGCCCCTGCGCACCGGCTTGTCGACTTCCCGCCCAACGATGCGCATGCCGTCATGCCATCGGCTTGCATCAGGTACACGATGGACCCTCATTCTTTCTGGACGTTCAGCCCCGCCTTAGTCTTGTGGGGGCTGCTTGCCGCGGCTGTCTGGCATGACGTGCGCCGCCGGCGCATTCCCAACCGGCTGGTGTTTTCCGGCGCCTTGCTTGGGGTGCTGCTCAACAGCGTGGCCTGGCCCGGGGTGACGCCGGCCGGGCCGTGGCTGGCGCTGGGCGGCCTGGCCGTCGGCCTGGGCTTGCTGCTGCCCATGTATGCGATGAAGGCGCTGGGCGCGGGCGACGTCAAGCTGATGGCGATGGTGGGGGCTTTTCTTGGCCCGCGCCCCGCCGTGTTTGCCGTGCTGTGCAGCCTGCTCGCGGGCGGCGTGCTGGCGCTGGCCGTCGCCCTGTGCCAGGGCACGCTGCGCCAGGCGATGGCGAATGCCCGGCAATTGCTGCTGCAAGGCTGGCTGCGCGCCGCGGCAGGCGAAGTGCCGCGGGTCGATGCGCCCGCCGTGCCGGGCGGCAAACTGCCGTACGCGATCGCCATTGCCGCCGGCACCGCCATCTGGCTGGCCCTGGCGGCCGGCGGCTATGCATGATGTGCCCGTCCGGAAACCCAAGTTTTACCAAGAGGAAAAATCATGAGAAATAGCCGCGTTGCGATCGTGCTGCTGCTGGCGCTGCTGATGGCGGGGGGCGCCGTGCTGGCGGCGGCCCGCTGGATGTCGGGACAAGGCGCGCCGGCCAGCCAGACGGTGATGGTCGCGCTGGTCGATATCGGCGTGGGCGCGAAGGTGACGCCGGCCATGCTGCGCGGCATGGACTGGCCGGCGGGCGCCATGCCGCCGGGGGCGTTTGGCGAGGCTGGCGCGCTGGACGGGCGCATCACGCGCACGGCGGTCAGCAAGGGCGAGCCTGTGCTGGAAAGCAAGCTCGCGCCGCCCGGCGCCACGGGCGGCCTGTCGGCCATCGTGGCTGCCGGCAAGCGCGCCATGACCGTGCGCGTCAACGACGTGGTGGGCGTGGCCGGCTTCGCCCTGCCGGGCAATTTCGTCGACATTCTCGTGCATACGCAGGATGACCGCGCCAGGCCGGCGGGCGGCGGGCCGCTGGCCATTTCCAAGATCGTGCTGGAACGCATCCTGGTGCTGGCCGTGGCGCAAGAGTCCGGCCGCGACGACAACAAGCCCAAGGTGGTCAATGCCGTGACCCTGGAGCTGACGCCGGAGCAGGTGGAAAAGCTGGACCTGGCGCGCAGCGTGGGCAGTCTGTCGCTGGTGCTGCGCAACCAGGTCGATCCGGCGCCCGTCACCACGGGCGGCGCCACCAAGGAGTCGCTGCTGGAACTGAAGGCGCCGGCGGCCGCGCCGGTGCGCGCGGCGCGGCGCCAGGCGGCCCCGGCACGCGCTCCCGCGCGCGACAGCATCACCGTCATCAAGGGCATGGATACGAGCGTCCAGCAATTTTAAAAATCAGCAGGCAAGCGAGCAAGGATGATCGATGAACAAATTTCGTAAGCACGCCGCGAGTGCGGGCATGCGCCTGGCCCTGACGCTGGGCGGCGCGGCGGCAAGCCTGGCCTGGCCAAGCGGCGCCAGCGCGGCGGCGCCGGCCAGGCAGGCCGTCATGTCGCCCGTCGCGGCGCCGGCCATGTCGCTGGGCGCCGATATCGCCCGCCTGGGCGCGCCCGTGCGCATCGCCGTGGGCAAGTCCACCTTGCGCAGCCTGAGCCTGCCGGTGTCGCAGATCGCCGTCAACGATCCGCGGGTGGCCGGCGCCAGGATGCTGGGCTCGTCCAGCCAGCTGTTCGTCTGGGGCCTGGCTCCGGGCAGCACCAACCTGATCCTGTGGGACCGGCAGCAGCGCCCCGTGATCGTCGATATCGAAGTCGAGATCGACGTCGAGGGCTTGCAGGCGCAGCTGGCCTATGTCTTCCCCGGCGAGCGCGCCGTCAAGGCCGGCGCGGCCGGCGGCAGCATCGTGCTGTCGGGGCAGGTGAGCGACAGCGTCAAGGCCAGCCAGATCCTGGACATGGCGCAAGCCTATGCGCAGCGCGGCGCCGGCGAAGCGGCAGCGCCGGCCGACGGCGCCGCCAGCGCGGCCGGCGGCGTCAAGGTCATCAACATGCTGACGATCGCGGCGCCGCAACAGGTCATGCTGGAAGTGAAAATCGCCGAAGTGTCGAAGAGCCTGGTCGACCAGCTGGGCGCCAGCGTGGGCATCAGCGGCACGCGCGGCAACTGGAGCTACGGCTTGCTGTCGAACTTGCTCAGCGGCAACCCCAGCCAGCTGGGCGCCGTGCACGGCAAGAATGGCAACGGGCTGACGCTCGACGCACAAAAGCGCGACGGCCTGGTGAAGGTGCTGGCCGAACCGAACATCATGGCCATCAGTGGCCAGGAAGCCAGTTTCCTGGCGGGCGGCAAGATTTTCATTCCGGTCGCGCAAGACAGCACCACCAACAAGATCACGCTGGAGGAAAAGGAATTCGGCATTGCCGTCAAGTTCACGCCCACCGTGCTGGAAGGCGGGCGCATCAACCTGAAGGTGGCGCCGGAAGTATCGGAGCTGAACCGCGAAGGCATCGGCATCACCACCGGCGGGGGCGCCGCCGCCAATGCCGTATTGCCGGCCTTTACCACGCGGCGCACCACCACCACGGTGCAGCTGTTCGACGGCCAGAGTTTTGCCGTGGGCGGTTTGATCAAGAACAATGTGACGACCAATATCAAGGCCTTGCCCTTCCTGGGCGAGATCCCCGTGCTGGGCGCGCTGTTCCGCAGCAGCGATTTCCAGACCGACCGTACCGAGCTGGTGTTCATCATCACGCCGCACCTGGTCAAGCCGCTCGACGGCACGCTTGAAGGCGATATCGTCTTGCCGACCGACGCCTATGTGGCGCCCAGCCGCAGCGAGTTCTTCTTGCAAGGAAAAATGGAAGGCGCTGGCGCGCCACGGCCACGGCAGGAAGCGGCCACGCAGACGGCGCCCGCCGGCCCGGACACTCACTAGGAGCACATCATGCAGCATTCCCTTTCCCTCTCTGTGCTGCTGGCCGCCCTGGCCGCCAGTGGCTGCGCTGCCACGCCGAACCTGGACCGCCAGTTCGGCCGCAGCGTCGAGCAGCTGCGCCTGCGGCAAGTGCTGTCGCCGCAGGCGGGCGCGAACCGCGATCCCGTGGCCGGCATGGACGGCAAGGCCGCCCAGGCCGCCTACGCGGCGTACCAGAAAAGCTTTGCCGCGCCCGCGCCGCAAGGGGCCGCCTTCACCATCGGCGTCGGGGCGCGCCAGTGAAGCGGGCACCGTCACCACAGAACCCGCAAGGCATATCGTGAAAATCGCCATCCATTCAACGGATCAAAAAACGCTGTCCGAACTGGGGCGGCTGCTGCGCAGCCGCAACCGGCTCGACGAGATCAACGCAGGCGGCGAAACGCTGGAACCGCTGCAGGCGGCGCAATCGCTGCCCGACGTGCTGATCTTCGACCGCCCGTCGAACGACGGCGCCGACCTGGCCGCCATCGAGCGCCTCAGCAACCAGCATCCGCGCATGGCCTTCATCGTGCTGTGCCACCAGCAGGCGCCTGAATTCCTGCTGCAGGCCATGCGTGCAGGCGTGCGCGACGTGCTGCCGTTTCCCGCCGCGCCGGCCAGCCTGTATGCGGCGCTCGAACGCATCGAGGAAAAGCTCGAGCGGCGCGAGCATGGCAACGGCAAGGTGCTGGCCTTCATCTCCTGCAAGGGCGGCAGCGGCGCCACCTTCATCGCCAGCAACCTCGGTTATGCGCTGGCCGCCGGCGGCCAGCAGCGCGTTGCCCTGATCGACATGAACCTGCATTTTGGCGACGCCTCGCTCTTCGTGTCCGAGAACAAGCCGCTGGCCACGCTGTCCGACGTCACGCGCGACATCCACCGGCTCGACGCCTCGTTCCTGGCATCGAGCATGCTGCACATCCTGCCCAACTACAGCGTGCTGGCCGCGCCCGAGGATCCGGCGCACGCCAGCGAAGTGGCGCCCGAGCACATCGACGCCGTCATCCGGCAAGCCAGGCGCCAGTACGATTTCATCGTGCTCGACGTGGGCCGCAACCTCGACGCCGTCAGCGTGCGCGCGCTCGACCACGCCGACATGATCTTTCCCGTCCTGCAGGCGACCTTGCCGTACATCCGCGACGGCAAGCGCCTGCTGGGCATGTTCCGCTCGCTCGAATACGCGAAGGACAAGGTGCATATCATCGTCAACCGCCACGACAAGGGCGGCGAAATCCGCCTGCGCGACCTGGAAGCGGCGTACGGCACGGCGGTCTACCGCACGGTGCCGAATCACTACGCCTCGGCCGCCGCCTCGGTCAACCAGGGCGTGCCTATCCTGCAGCTCGACAAGGCCAGCCCGATCACCCGCTCGCTGCAGGAGTTCGCCGCCAGCCTGGCCGGCGGCGCGGCCAGCACGGCGCGCCAGGGCTGGCTCGGCCGCGTCCTGCGGCGCGCCTGATCCACGCGCTTGACCCCCATCCCAGAACAGGAGCACTTCATGGCTACTTCCCCCATCGCCGCCTTGTCCATCCGCGAACGGCTCGGCAGCGCCAAGATCGCCGCGCTCGCGCCGCAACGCATGGCCGTCATCGACAACCACGGCTACCGCGACCTCAAGCTGCGCATCCATGGGCTGCTGCTCGAACGGGTCGACCTGGAAAGCATGCAGCGCCTGTCGCAGGAGCGCATCCGCGAAGAATTGCGCGGCCTGGTCGAGCGCCTGCTGGACGAAGAGGCGGTGGTCATCAACGACGCCGAGCGCCGTAGCCTGACGCGCGACATCCAGCACGAGATGCTGGGCTTCGGACCGCTCGAAACGCTGCTCGCCGATGCCAGCGTGTCGGACATCCTGGTCAACGGCCACAAGCAGGTGTATGTGGAGCGCGGCGGCCGCCTGGAGCTGACCGACGTCTGCTTCGACGACGACGCCCATCTGATGAAGATCATCGACAAGATCGTCTCGCGCGTGGGCCGCCGCATCGACGAATCGAGCCCCATGGTCGATGCGCGCCTGCCCGACGGTTCGCGCGTCAACGCCATCATCCCGCCGCTGGCCATCGACGGCCCCGTGATGTCGATCCGGCGGTTTTCCGTCGATCCGCTGCGCCTGGCCGACCTGGTCGCCTACCACAGCATGACGGCCGAGATGGCCGAGGTGCTGCAGGGCCTGGGCAAGGCGAAGATGAATATCCTCATTTCCGGCGGCACGGGCAGCGGCAAGACCACCATGCTCAACGTGATTTCCGGCTTTATCGGCCAGACGGAGCGCATCGTCACGGTGGAAGACGCGGCCGAGCTGCAATTGCAGCAGCCGCACGTGGTGCGCCTGGAAACGCGGCCCGCGAATATCGAAGGCAAGGGGGAGGTGAGCCAGCGCGCGCTGGTGCGCAATGCGCTGCGCATGCGCCCGGACCGCATCATCCTGGGCGAGGTGCGCGGCGCCGAGGCGCTCGACATGCTGGGGGCCATGAACACGGGCCATGAAGGCTCGATGGCCACCATCCACGCCAATACGCCGCGCGACGCCATCACGCGGCTGGAAAACATGATCAGCATGGCGGCGGCCAACCTGCCCAGCAAGGCCATCCGGCAGCAGATCAGCTCGGCCGTGTCGGTGGTGGTGCAAGTGTCGCGCCTGATCGACGGCAAGCGCAAGGTCACGTCGATCCAGGAAATCACTGGCATGGAAGGGGAAGTCATCACGATGCAGGAAATCTTCAGTTTCCGGCAGACGGGCGTGGCCGAGGGCGGCGCGGTGGTCGGGCATTTCTCGGCCAGCGGCATCCGCCCGCGCTTCCTCGATCGCCTGAACAGCTTTGGCATCGGCGTGTCGGCCGCCCTGTTCGAACCCACCGCGGCGGGGCGCTGACCGGCCATGCTTCCCTACCTTGTCTATCTGTTCCTTTTCCTGGCCGTGCTGCTGCTGGTGGCTGGCGCCTGGCTGGCGTGGCAAGCGGCGCGGGGAGCGGGCGCGGCGCGGGTGGCGCGGCGCCTGCAAGCCATGTACACGGCCAGCGATGGCGAACAGGCGCTGTCGATCACCAAGCAGCGCCCGCTGAGCGTCCATCCCTTGCTGCACGGCGTGCTGGAAGGCTTGCCCGGCGCGCGGCGCCTCGACCAGCTGCTGCTGCAGGCGGGCATGCGCTGGTTCGTGGCCACTTTTCTGGGCTATTGCCTGCTGGGCGGGACGGCCGGCCTGCTGCTGGCCGGCGCGCTGCCGCTGCCATGGTATGTGCGCCTGGGCCTGGCCGCGGGCGGCGCCGCGCTGCCGTATCTGCTGGTGCGCCGCGCCAGGAGCAAGCGGCTGGTGCGCATCGAGCAGCAATTGCCGGACGCGCTCGACCTGATGAGCCGCGCCATGCGCGCCGGCCATGCCTTTCCCACCGCGCTGAAAATGGTGGGCGAGGAAATGACGGGGCCGCTGGCCGACGAGTTCCGCGCCGTGTTCGACGAAGTCAGTTTCGGCGTCGCGATGGCCGATGCGTTGGGCAATCTGGCCGCGCGCGTGCCCAGCACGGACTTGCGCTATTTCGTCATCGCCGTGCTGATCCAGCGCGAAACGGGCGGCAACCTGACTGAATTGCTGAGCAGCATCAGCGCCATCATCCGCGACCGCCTGAAATTGCTGGGCCAGGTGCGCGTGCTGTCGGCCGAAGGGCGCATGTCGGCCTGGGTCCTGGGTTTGCTGCCATTTGGCGCGGCGTTGATGATGCATTTGATGAATCCGCAGTTTATTGCCGTGCTGTACACGGATGGGGGCGGGCGCAAGATGGTTGGAGTATCGCTGGGCTTGCTGATGCTGGGCTTGATCTGCATCAGAAGAATTATCAATATCCGGGTGTAAGATGAAAGAAAAGACACGATGAGCACGATGAGTACGGCGCAGCTGGCCTTGCTGGGCCTGCTGTTCCTGATTGTTTTCGCGCTGGCCTTGCTGGTGTTGCGCCTGTGCACGGGCAGTGCCGTGCAGGAGCGGCTGCAGGCGCTGGGCGATGCGGGCGCCGGCGGCGATGGCGGGCGCCCTGCGAGGCGGCGCTGGCTGGCGCATGCCGTCAGCCTGACGCGCCCGCTGGCCAGGCTGTCGCTGCCGGACGAGGGCTGGGAAAGTTCGCCCATCCGCAGCCGCTTCGTCCATGCGGGCTGGCGCAGCCAGGCCGCGCCCGCGCTGTTTTACGCGGCCAAGACAGGCTTGTTCGTGGGCTTGCCGCTGCTGGCATATTTTCTGCTGCGCCGGGGCGAACATAATCTGCTGTTGTGGCTGGTCGCCGCGGCCGCCCTCGGTTACTACCTGCCCAATGCCTGGCTGTCGCACTGCCTGAAACAGCGTCAGCGCGAAGTGTTCGAAACCTTTCCCGATGCGCTGGACCTGATGACGGTGTGTGTCGAAGCGGGGCTGGCGATGGATGCGGCGCTGGCGCGCGTGGCGCAGGAAATCGGCTTGAAAAGCGCGGTCCTGGCCGAAGAGCTGCAACTGGTGACCTTGGAATTGCGCGCCGGCAGCGCCAAGGACAAGGCCTTGCGCAACCTGGCCCTGCGCACGGGAGTGGAGGATGTGGACGCGCTGGTGACCCTGCTGATCCAGGCCGAGCGCTTCGGCACGAGCATCGGCGCGTCGCTGCGCGTGCAGTCCGACCAGCTGCGCACCAAGCGGCGCCAGCGGGCCGAGGAAACGGCGGCCAGGATCGCCCTCAAGCTGCTGTTTCCGCTGATCTTTTTCATCTTCCCCTCGCTGATGGTCGTGCTGATGGGGCCGGCGTTCCTGCAGATTTACCGCGTGCTGCTGCCGGCCATGCGCGGCAACTGAAGAGGGGCCGGGGCGAAAAAAAAGCTGCCGGAGTCGCCTCCGGCAGCTTTTGTTACATCAGCGCGGGCCCGGCAATCAGGCGAATGGCGTCAGCAGGGTGATCATCTGGCCAAAGATCTTCGGGCTGGCGGCGATGACGTCGCCCTTGTACAGGTAGTCCGATTCGCCGGAAAATTCACCGACGATGCCGCCCGATTCCGTGATCATCAGGGCGCCGGCGGCGATATCCCAAGGCTTCAAGCCTTTTTCGTAGAAGCCGTCCAGGCGGCCGCAAGCGACGTAAGCCAGGTCCAGCGCGGCCGAGCCGGCGCGGCGCACGCCCTGGCTGCGTTCGCCCATGATCGCGTACATCTTCAGGTATTCGTCCAGCGCGCGGGCGCTGCCGGCCACGTAGCCGGTGCCCAGCAGGGCGTTCGAGATACGGTCCAGTTTGGTGACGCGGATGCGTTTTTCGTTCAGGTAGGCGCCGGCGCCCTTGGTGGCCGTAAACAGGTCATTGCGGACCGGATCGTAGATGACGGCTTGCGTGACGACGCCGCGATGCGCGAGGGCGATCGAAATGCAGTATTGCGGGAAACCGTGGATGAAGTTGGTGGTGCCATCGATCGGGTCGATGATCCACTGATATTCATTCTCGTCGTGCGAGTTGGCGGAAGCTCCCGATTCCTCAGCCAGGAACGCGTGGTCCGGGTAGGCTTTGGACAGCACCTCGATGATGGCTTGTTCGGCCGCCTGGTCGACGTCGGTGACGAAATCGTTATGTTGTTTTTCCGTGACGACGACGCGGTCGAGGTCAAAAGAGGCGCGATTGATGACGGCGGCGCCGCGGCGGGCGGCTTTGATCGCCGTGTTGAGCATTGGGTGCATGTGAGCTTCCGTTAAAAGCACGCGACCGCCCAGCGTCGCCTTTCGGCGCCGGTACGATAGAGTGCAAGAATGAATTAAAGAGCGGAGCGGTGCCGAAGTGGTTAAAATCCCGGCCTGGAGTCAGCGTTTTGTGACTCCGTTTCCCGAAATTTCCTGTATCGATACCGCGCAATAGCGCTATTTTAAATGAATCTGCCCGAAATCAACACGTCTCTTTTCAAACGCCTGCGATTTATTCTTGTCGAAACTAGTCGATCCGGCAACATTGGCGCCGTCGCGCGGGCCATGAAAACGATGGGTTTTTCCGATCTGGTGCTGGTCAACCCCCGCTTTCCCGATGCCTTGACGGACGCGGAAGCGGTGGCTTTCGCCAGCGGCGCGCAGGATATCCTGGCGGGCGCGCGCATCGTCGGCTCCATCGCCGAGGCGCTCGAAGGCTGCAATTACGCGGCGGCCGTCTCGGCCCGGCTGCGCGAATTTTCGCCGCCCGTCACGGCGCCGCGCGCCATTGCCGCGCAGCTGGCGGCCAGCGAGGACTTGCACGCGGCCGTCATCTTCGGCAACGAGCGCTTCGGCTTGCCCAACGAGATCGTCGAGCAGTGCAATGTGCTGATCAACATCCCCGCCAATCCCGAGTATTCCTCGCTGAACCTGTCGCAGGCGGCGCAAGTCGTCGCCTATGAATGCCGCGTGGCGGCCCTCGGCGATGGGCAAATCGCCAGTCCCGTCGGTTTTCACGGCGACGCGGCCAGCCTGGCGCAGGTCGACGGCATGTATGCGCACCTGGAACAGGCGCTGGTGGCCATCGATTTCCTCGACGCGGACAACCCGAAAAAACTCATGCCAAGGCTGAAACGCCTGTTTTCGCGCACGGGGCTGGAAACGGAAGAAGTCAATATCCTGCGCGGCATCGCCCGGCATATCCTGGCGGTGGCGAAAAAAGGCCCATGATAGAAACCCGGCTGCTGCGCCAGTTCATCGCCGTCGCCGAGGAACTCAATTTCCGCCGCGCGGCCGAACGGCTGCACATGGCGCAGCCGCCGTTGTCGCAGGCGATATTGCGGCTGGAAGAAGCGCTCGGCTACCCCGTCTTCGAGCGCACCAACCGCAAGGTCAGCCTGACGCCGGCCGGCACGGCTTTCCTGGCCACGGCCCGCCAGGTGCTGGCCAGCCTGGAAGAGGGCGTGGCCGCCACGCGCCGCGTGGCGCAGGGCATCGAGGGCCACTTGCGCCTCAGTTTCATCCACATCACGCCCTACGCCCACGTATTGACGGCCTTGCGGGCCTTCCGCGCCGCCTCGCCCGCCGTGCAATTCACCTTGCGCGAAGCGTCGACGCAGCAGCAGGTCGAGTGGCTGGAACGGGGCGAGGTCGATGTCGCCCTGCTGCGCGCGCCGGGGCGCAGCACGCCGGGCCTGCGCTTCGAGCGCCTGTCCGGCGAAGACATCGTCGTGGCGCTGCCGTTGAACCACCGCTGCGCGGGCCAGGCGCGGGTGGACCTGGCGGATTTGGCCGGTGACGATTTCGTCGCCTCGCCGCGCGAACTGGGCCAGGGTTTCCACGACCAGCTGGCCAGCCTGTGCCTGCATGCGGGCTTCGTGCCGCAGGTGGCGCAGCAGGCGCGCCGCTTGCAGACTGTGCTGGGATTGGTGGCGGCCGGTTTTGGTGCGGCCCTGCTGCCGGCCAGCCTGGCGGCGTCCATGCCGGCGGGCGTTGTCATGCTGCCGCTGGCAAGCAGCGCGCCCGCGCCGCTGCGCCAGCTCGACCTGTACATGGCGTGGGACCCGCGGCGCACATCTCCCGTGCGCGAGCGGCTGCTGGCGCAATTGCGGCACTTTTCCCCGCATTGAGACTTTGAGCGTCTCGTTTCAAGATAAATAAGATATTTTACAGATGGCGATCGCGGGGCCAGCATGGCGTTTTGATTGTCAGGAACTGCCATGTCCACCATGTCCTCGCGCACTGCGCTGCCGTCCGCCGCGCTGCCACTCTCCATTTATCTGCTCTCCCTGTGCAGCTTCGCCTTCGGCTTGTGCGAATTCATCGCCGCCGGCCTGTTGACGCCCATGGCGCGCGACCTGCACGCCAGCGTGGCGGCGGCCGGCGGCGCCATCGCCGCGTATGCGCTGGGCGCGGCCATCGGCGCGCCCGTGCTGACGGCCCTGTTGGCGCGCCGGCCCGTGCGCCAGGTGCTGGTGGCCACCATGCTCGTGCTGGCGGCCGGCAGCGTGGCCATGGCGGCCGCGCCGGCGCTGGGCGCGCTGCTGGGGGTGCGCTTTGCCGTCGGCCTCGCGCATGGCGTGTTCATGGCCATCGCCTCGCATGCGGCCACCAGCCTGGTCGACCCGTCGCGCGCGGGCCGGGCGCTGTCCATCGTCTGGCTGGGCCTGACCCTGGCGCTGGCGGGCGGCGTGCCGCTGGGGACGTGGCTGGGCGCCGTCGCGTCGTGGCGCTGGGTATTTGCGGTGATCGGCGTGCTGGCCCTGTGCGGCGGTGCGGGCTTGCGCCTGGCCATGCCGGCCGCGCGCCAGCAGGCCGCCGCCACATCGGCCCTGGCCAGCCTGCGCGCCATCCTGCAACCGCCCCTGCTGCTGGCGGCCGGCGTGGCGGCGCTGGTCAGCGTGGCTACCTTCAGTTTTTTCACGTATGTCTCGCCCTTCCTGCTGCAGCTGGGCGGACTCGATGCGGGCTGGCTGGGCGCCGCCATGCTGTGCTTTGGCGCGTGCGCCATCGGCGGCAACCTGCTGGGCGGCTGGTGCGCGGACCGCCCCCACGCGCTGCGCGCCACCATGCTGGCCCTGGCCGCGCTGGCGCTCAATCTGCTGGCCTTTTATCTGCTGCGCGCCTGGTCCCTGGCCATGCTGGCCCTGTGCGGCACCTTGGGCTTGCTGTTCTTTGCCCTCGTCACCCTGTCCACCATGGGTTTGCTGCGCCTGGCGCGGCGGCATTGCCCGGGCAGCGACGCCGTGGCGGCGGGCTTGAATATCGCCGCCTTCAATGCTGGGACGGCGCTTGGCGGTGCACTGGGCGGTGCGCTGATCGTCGCCTTCGGCTTGCCCAGCATCGCCATCGGCGGCGCGCTGGCTGCGCTGCTGGCCATGCTGCTGCTGTGGTTTCAGTCGCAAAAACTAGACTCTCCGCTCTAGTTTTTGCGTTCAAACGTCCACTGCCTTTGGCGTACACTGGCTTGCAAAAGGCGGTATAAAACAAGGGGATAGGGGATATGCAACGCAGATCGTTTCTGAAACTGGGTGTGCTCGGCGCCTGCGCGCTGGCCGCCGGCGGCGCCGCGTATCGGCTGGTGCGCGGACCGTCGCCTCCCGGCCGCTTCGTGCTCGATGGCGCGGCGCGCGCGGCGCTGGCGGCCATCGTGCCGGCCATGCTGGGCAGCGCGCTGCCGCGGGAAGCCCCCGCGCGGGCCGCGGCGCTCAATGGCGCCATCGCCGGCGTGGACACCGCCATCCGCGGCTTGCCCCTGGCGGCGCAGCAGGAAGTGCAGGATTTGTTCGGTTTGCTGGCGCTGGCGCCCGCGCGGCGCTTCGTCGCCGGCGTAAAAGATGGCTGGCGCGAAGCCGACCCCGCCCAGGTGGCAGCCTTCCTGCAATCGTGGCGCACGCACCGCCTGGCCACCCTGCAGACGGCCTACCTGGCCCTGCACGACCTGATCCTCGGCGCCTGGTATGCCGATGCCGCCCACTGGGCCGCCATCGGCTATCCGGGACCGCTGCCCGAACTGAGCGCATAAGGCATCCATGAGCACATCCCCCATTCCTGACCCCATCGCCATCGGCGTGGCCGACGGCTGGAGCGTCACCGACGCCAGCACCCTGAATGCCGACCGCACCCTGGAGGTGGATGTCGTCGTCATCGGCAGCGGCGCCGGCGGCGGCGTGACGGCGGAAATCCTTGCGCTGGCCGGCCTGAAAGTCTTGATCGTCGAAGAGGGCGGCTTGAAGTCTTCGCGCGACTTCAAGATGCGCGAAGCGGACGCCTATCCCGCGCTGTACCAGGAATCGGCCGCGCGCAAGACGCGCGACAAGGCCATCAACATTTTGCAGGGGCGCACCGTGGGCGGTTCGACCACCGTCAACTGGACGTCGAGCTTCCGCACGCCGCCCGGCACCCTCGATTACTGGCGCAAGCATTTTGGCTTGTCCGGCTATTCGGTGGACGCCATGGCGCCGTGGTTCGCCATGATGGAAAAGCGCCTGCACGTGAGCGACTGGGCCGCGCCGCCGAATGAAAACAACGACTTGTTGCGGCGTGGCGCCGCGGCGCTGGGCATCCCCACGGCCGCGATCCGGCGCAATGTGAACGGCTGCTGGAACCTCGGCTACTGCGGCATGGGTTGCCCGACCAACGCCAAGCAATCGATGCTGGTGACGACGATCCCCTCGGCGCTGGCGCTGGGCGCGGGCTTGCTCGTGCACGCGCGCGCGGAACGCTTCAGCTTCAAGGGCGAGCGCATCGACAGCCTGCAGGTGACGGCGCTCGATGCTGCCGGGCAGGCGCCCACGGGCGTGCGTCTGACGCTGCGCGCCAGGCACTTCGTGCTGGCCGGCGGGGCCATCAATTCGCCCGCGCTGCTGCTGCGTTCACAGGCGCCCGATCCGCACGGCTTGCTGGGGCGGCGCACCTTCTTGCATCCGACGGTGATTTCGGCGGGCTTGTTCAAGCAGCGCGTCGACGCCTATGCGGGCGCGCCGCAGACGATTTATTCCGACCATTTCCTGCACACGGCGCCCATCGATGGCTCCATCGGCTACAAGCTCGAAGCGCCGCCCCTGCATCCGCTGCTGATGGCCACCACCATGGGCGGCTTCGGCGACGAGCATGCGCGCACCATGCGCGACTTCCCCCATGCGCACGCCTTGCTGGCGCTGCTGCGCGACGGTTTTCACCATGAAGCGGCGGGCGGCAGCGTATCGATCGACAGCTTCGGCGCGCCCGTGCTCGACTATCCGCTCACACCCTTCATCTGGGATGGCGTGCGGCGCGCGCTGCTGTCGATGGCGGAAATCCAGTTCGCGGCCGGCGCGCGGAGCGTGTATCCCGTACACGAGCTGGCCAGCCATTACACCAGCTGGGCGCAGGCGAAACAGGCCATCGGCGATTTGCCGATGAAGGCGCTGCTGACGCGCGTGGTATCGGCCCACGTGATGGGCGGCTGCGCCATGTCGGACGATGCGCGCCTGGGCGTGACGGGCGCCGACGGCCGCTACCACGGCGTGCGCAACCTGTCCGTGCACGACGGCTCGCTGTTTCCCACCTCGATAGGCGCCAATCCGCAATTGACGCTGTATGCGCTGGCCGCGCGCCTGGCCAGCGGCCTGGCGCGGGAACTGACGGGCAAGCCCGCGCCCGTTCCCGTCGCAGGCACGGCATGATCGCGCGCATCCTCAGGTGGCTGATGCTGCTGCAGGTGCTGGCCGTGCTGGCGGTGGCGTACCTGGCCATGCATGCCTGGGGCGTAGCGTCGCCGGTGCTGGCCTTGCTGCTGGCGGGCGCCATGCTGCTGGCCGTGCGCGCGCTGGTCGTGGCGCGTAATTTCCGGGAAAGCCGGCATCTTGGCAGCCCCGTGCCGGCGGAGCATCAGTTGGGTATGCGGGGCGCCGCGCGGCTGTTCCTGGGCGAGTTGCGCGCCACCCTGTGGACGTCGTCGTGGGGCATGCTGCGCCCGCGCCTGCATGCGGCCGACACCGTCGCTGGCCAGGGCTTGCCGGTGCTGCTGATCCACGGCTATGTGTGTAACCGCGGCTACTGGGCGCAGCTGAGCCGGCAGCTGGCGCGGGCCGGCATCGTGCACGACGGCGTCGACCTGGAACCGATAGGCGCCGATATCGAGGAGTTCGTGCCGCAGGTCGAGCAAGCCATCGCGGCGCTGTGCGCCCGCACGGGCAGCGACCGCGCCATCATCGTCGCCCACAGCATGGGCGGCCTGGTGGCGCGCGCCTGGCTGCGCCATTACGGCGCGGCCCGCGTGGCGCGCATCATCACCATCGGCACGCCGCACCACGGCACGGCGCTGGCCAATGTGGCGGCGGGCGCCAATGCGCGCCAGATGAGCCGTATCCATGGCGCGCCCAGCGGCTGGCTGGCGCAGCTGGCCGCAAGCGAGACGCCGGAAACGCGCGCCCTGATCACCTCGATTTACTCGCACCACGATAATATTGTCGCGCCGCAATCTTCCGCGTACTTGCCCGGCGCGCGCAATCTTGCCTTCGGCGGCATCGGCCACGTGGCGCTGGCCAGCGATGCGCGCGTGCTGCGTCAGCTGTTGGTGGAAATTACTATCAAGACCGAAGTCGCCCAGCCCCCATCTTCCCCCCGTTTTGCCTGAATCCTGTTGTGTTTTATCTGCATGGCAAGACTGTCTCTTTTGACTCTGCTGTTGCCCGTGTTTAACAGCGTCACGGGCAGAAAATGCTGTTTTCCACTGGCGTACTGTATTAAGCTAACGTCAGAAGACGGCTGGCGGAAATTTGTTCCCGAGGCCGCTTGCGAAGCTCTGCTAGTACCCTGCGCACAGATATTTTTCTGGATGTATGGCAAGATGTTATAGGATTGTTATGTTAGCCGCGCATGCGGAAAGTTGAACGCAGGCGGAAAATGAGTCCATGCAGTTTTTATTGGGGGCGCTAATTGTCCGCACGTATCCTGATTATTGAAGATAACGCCACCAATATGGAATTGATGGTGTATTTGCTGCGTGCCTTCGGGTACACGCCGCTGGCAGCCTATGACGGCGAAGAGGGCGTGCGCATGGCGCGCAGCGAATTGCCGGACTTGATCATTTGCGACGTGCATTTGCCCAAGCTCGACGGCTACGGCGTGGTGGCGGAGCTGAAGAAAGACCCGCGGCTGCGCGCGATCCCGGCCCTGGCCGTGACGGCGCTGGCCATGGTGGGCGACCGCGAACGCTTGCTCGAGGCGGGCTTCAATGGCTACATCGGCAAGCCGATCGAGCCCGACCTTTTCGTCGCGGAGCTGGAGTCTTTTTTACCCGGGGCGCCGTCGACGCCAGTTAAAAACGACATAGCCACCATCCTGATCGTCGATGATCATGTGCTGAACCGCGAATTCCTGACCGCGCTGCTGGGTTACGGCGGCCACCGCCTGCTGGAAGCGGCGAATGGCGCCGACGCGCTGGAAATCCTGCGCACCGAGCGGCCCGACCTGATCATTTCCGACATCCTCATGCCGAACATGGACGGTTACGAATTCGTCACGCGCGTGCATGCCGATCCCGCGCTGACCGACGTGCCCATCATCTTCTATACGGCCACCTACCGCGAGCAGGAAGCGATCCTGCTGGCGCAGGCCTGCGGCGTGCGCTGGGTGCTGCCCAAGCCGTCCGATCCCGAGGTCATCGTGCGCACCGTCAACGAGGCGCTGGGGCTGATGCCGGCCGCGGCACAGGTGCCGGGAGCGCCGGACGCCGGCGACGCGGCGCTGCCCGCCGCGGGCAAGCTGGCCGGCATCGAGCACCAGGTCAGCGGCTATCTCGATGAACTCGAATCGAGCAGCCAGCAGATTTCGCAGCTGGCCAGCCAGCGCGAGGGCCAGGCTGCCATCCCCGAAGACCTGGGCGTCATGACGGAGCGCCTGTCGCGTTCCCTGTCGAGCCTGCAGGCGGTCAGCCTGCGCCTGACGGCCTTGATCGAGCTGGGCATCGAGCTGGGCGCCGAACGCGATCCGCGCGCCCTGATCGAGGCGGGCTGCAAGGTGGCGCAGAATATCTGCGTCTCGAAGTACGCCTGCATCGGCGTGCTGGAAGAGGGCGCCGAAAAGCTCAGCTATTTTTCCTCGTGCGGCGCCGAGAAAAACCTCGAGCGCATCGCCAGCGCGCCGCGCACGGGCATCCTGAACCGCTTGCTGGAGCAGCGCCAGCCCTACCGGGTCAATGGCTTGAAGGGCGACCCCGGCGCGCTGGGCTTGCCCGACACGCACCCGCCCGTGCACTCCTTCCTGGGCGTGGCCATCGCCTCGCGCGAACGCAGCCACGGCTGGCTGTACCTAGTCGACAAGCTGGGGGCGACTGAATTTTCCGAAGTCGACGAGCGGGTCGCCGCCACGGTGGCGGCGCAGATCGCCGTCGCCTACGACAACCTGCTGCTGTACGACGAGATCAAGCGCCATCACGAGCAGCTGACCCTGGACATGGCGGCGCGCATCCGCCTCGATGAAGACTTGCGCCGCTTCCGCCTGGCGATGGATGCCACGGCCGACGCGATTTTCCTCGTCGACCGCGCCGGCATGTGCTTCGTCGACGTCAACCAGACGGCTTGCCGCATGCTTGGTTTCGAGCGCGAGGATTTCCTGCGCGTGGGACCTGGCCGCGCGCACGAGGGCGAATCCCAGCTGGAAGAGCTGTACAACAAGCTGCTGGCGGGCGACCAGGGCGGGCCGATGACGGAATTGCAGTTGCAGCGCAAGGACGGCTCGCCGCTGTCGGTGGAAGTGCAGCGGCGCACCCTGCGCTCGGGGCAGAGCTGGATCCTGGTGGCCGTGGCGCGCGACATCACCGAGCGCAAGGATGCCGAGCAGCGCCTGATGAAGCTGGCCCATTTCGACACCTTGACGGGTTTGCCGAACCGCAGCCAGTTCTACGTCTCGCTGACCCATTCCCTGGCCCAGGCGGCCGAACATCAGTGGGCCGTGGCCGTGCTGTTCATGGATATCGACCGCTTCAAGAATATCAACGACACCCTGGGCCACACCATCGGCGACGACCTGCTGCGCCAGTTTTCCAGCCGCCTGGTCGATTGCCTGCGCGTGCGCGATACCATCGGCCGCTTTGGCGGCGACGAATTTGCCACCATCCTGGTGCTGCCCGACGGCGCCCAGCACGCCGTGGGCGTGGTCCACAAGGTGCGCGAGGCGATGCGCAAGCCCTTCGATTTGCAGGGCCATGAAGTGACGGTGACGGTCAGCATCGGCATTTCCGTGTACCCCGACGATGGCGTCGATGCGGACACGCTGATTCAATATGCCGACACGGCCATGTACCGCGCCAAGGAGGCGGGCCGCGACGCCTTCCGCTTCTTCACGGCGGAAATGAATGCGCAGTCGATGGCGCGGCTGGACATGGAAAACGCCCTGCGGCGCGCCATCGACAACGAGGAATTCGTGCTGTTCTTCCAGCCCAAGGTGAATATCATCTCGGGGCGCATCAGCGGCGCCGAAGCGCTGATACGCTGGCGCCGCCCCGGTCACGGCATGGTTTCGCCGGCCCTGTTCATCCCCCTGCTGGAAGAAACGGGACTCATCGTGCGCGTCGGTAACTGGGTGCTCGACGAAGCGTGCAAGAAGATCAGCGAGTGGGGCGCCAGCAGCATCGGGCCCGTGCACCTGTCGGTGAACGTCTCGGGCATCCAGTTTTTCGTCGGCGGCCTGGAAGAGGAGGTGCTCAAGGCCATCCGCAAATACGAGATCGCGCCCGAGCTGCTGGAACTGGAGCTGACGGAAAGCTCGCTGATGTCGAACGCCGAGGAAACCATCGCCGTGCTGCGCAACCTGAAGGCGCTGGGCATCCAGATTTCCATCGACGATTTCGGCACCGGCTATTCCAGCCTGGCCTACCTGAAGCGCTTCCCCATCGACAAGCTGAAGATCGACATCGCCTTCGTGCGCGAAGTCACCAGCAATCCGGACGACGCGGCCATCGTGCTGGCCATCATCAGCATGGCGCACAGCATGAAGCTGGAAGTGATCGCCGAAGGCGTGGAAAACGACGCGCAGCTGGCCTATTTGCGGCGCCACGGCTGCGACGAGATGCAGGGGTATTATTTCAGTCGCCCCGTGCCGCACGAGGAATTCGAGCAGATGTTGATGGGCGGCAAGTTGCTGCAGGCGCCTGAGGATGCCGCCGGCGAAGAGCAGCAAACTTTGCTGATCGTCGACGATGATGTCTTCATGCTCGACGTGCTCAGCGACTTCCTGGCGCAGGACGGCTACCGCATCCTCACGGCGCAGACGGCCGCCGAAGGCTTCGACATCCTGGCGCGCCACAAGGTGCAGGTGATCCTGTGCGACCAGTGCATGCCGCTCATGAGCGGCACCGAATTCATGGAACGGGTCAAGCACCTGTGTCCCGACACTTTCCGCATCATGCTGTCGGCCTTTGCCGAC
Source organism: Janthinobacterium sp. SUN026 (assembly GCF_030397625.1). Taxonomy (NCBI): domain Bacteria; kingdom Pseudomonadati; phylum Pseudomonadota; class Betaproteobacteria; order Burkholderiales; family Oxalobacteraceae; genus Janthinobacterium; species Janthinobacterium sp. SUN026. Next base: position 145,489 of record NZ_JAPQNU010000005.1, read on the forward strand.
CTGACGCCCATCATGGCGGCCATCAACCGCGGCGCCGTCGACCGCTTCTACACGAAACCGTGGAAAGGCGCCGTGCTGCGCGAGAATATCCGCGAAGGCTTCCGCCTGCACAAGCTGCTGCATGGCCAGGTGAAGGCGGCGGCCTAGGCGCTGGCCACTGCGTGCGCTGGCGCACCTTCCGAGGCAGCTTTCTATCGGATTAGACTCCCGTCTCTAGTTTTGCTCACTAGAATAAAAAGTATCCATGAAGTGGCATGGCCTTTCATATGACGGGAGCTGGCGATGGTGAAGAAATTGAAGGAATTGGCGGAAGACAAGGAATTGGCGAACGCCGTGCGCTCGTCCGCGCAGCAGATCTGGCAAGCGGGTCTGGGCGCCTTCGCCAAGGCGCAGGAAGAGGGTGGACGCGTGTTTTCCCGGCTGGTGAAGGAAGGCACGGAATTCCAGAAGCGCGCCGAAGACAAGGTTTCCGGCGTCAGCGACAGTGTCAGCAAGCTGGCCGATGGCGTGGGCAAGCAGGCCAGCGGCTCCTGGGACAAGCTGGAACAGGTGTTTGAAGAGCGTGTCGCGCGTGCGCTGGCCACCATCGGCGTGCCCACGCAACAGGATATTTCCGCACTGCATGCGCAGATCGAGGCCTTGAGCCGGCAAGTGGCGGCGCTGTCGGCCCAGGCCGCGCCTGCGCCCAAGCCGAAGGCCGCGGCCAAGCCCGCCGTGAAGGCGGCGCCGAAAGTTGCACTGAAAACCGCGCCGAAAGCGGTCGTCGTCAAGGCCCCGGCCAAGCCGGCAGCCCGGAGCGCGCCGCGGGCCGCGGCCAAGCCGGCGAGCAAAGCGGCGAGCAAGCCGGCAAGCAAGCCGGCGGCGAGACCGGCGGCGAAGAAAAAAGCGCCGGCCGCCTGAGCCGGTGCCGCATCCCTCCAGCCTGCGCGAGCAGGCTTTTTCTTGCCCGGGCTTTTCGTTGGCGCCCGGGGGGCGGAGTGTTTCATTACAGCTATCTTAGGTGGTATGCTTGAGGCAGAACACAGAGAGATTGCCCGCCATGCTACAAAAAGCACCACGCCGTACCCGCGAACGCATCCTGGAGTTGTCGCTGCGCCTGTTCAATGAGTTTGGTGAGCCGAATATCACGACGACCGTGATTGCGGAAGAGATGAACATTTCGCCCGGAAACCTGTATTACCACTTCCGTAACAAGGACGACATCGTCAATTCCATCTTCGTCCAGTTCGAGGCGGAAATCGAACGCATCCTGACCGTGCCCGACGGGCGCCGCTCGAATATCGAGGATGTCTGGCTGTATTTGCATCTGATGTTCGAACTGATCTGGCGCTACCGCTTCTTCTATCGCGACCTCAACGATTTGCTGTCGCGCAACCGCAAGCTGGAATTGCACTTCAAGCTGATCCTGGCGCACAAGATCAAGGTGGCTACGCAGCTGTGCGAAGACTTGCGCAGCGAACAGTCGCTGGAAGCGTCGGACATGGAAGTGGCCGCGATGGCGACGAATATGGTCGTCGTCGCCACCTACTGGCTGTCGTACGAATATGTGCGCAACCCGCGCAAGTACAGCGAGCAGCAATCGATGTCCGACGCGCTGGCGCGCGGCTGTTACCAGGTGCTGTCCCTGATCGGGCCGTATTTACGCAATGAAACGCATTTGCTGTTTCGCAAACTGTCGGAAGAGTATGTGACAAAACTCAAGAACGACTGACGCGACTGCTGGCGCCACGTCGTCATTTACAGGAGAGATATATGGCTTGGAAACAATTTCCTTATCCGGACGAAGCATATGTCTACACCCCGCAAACCCTGGAAGCGGCCTGGGCGCGCCTGCATGCGGGCGATGTGGAACCCTTTCCCACGCACCCGGCGCTGGTGCAGGCGTGGCTGGCCTTCCATGCGGGCGACTTCGAGCGGGCCGTGAAACTGGGCCTGGCTGTCGGCGTGCCCGGCTATGCGGTGGCGCACAAGGCGACCTGCATCTATGCCACGCACCTGGAAGTGGATGACAGCCGGAAACTCGACATGTACGAGGAAGTGGCGGAGCGCTGCGAGCGCCAGCAGAGCGAGCAGCCGGACAATCCGGCCGGCTACTACTGGCATGCCTACAGCCTGGGCCGCTATGCGCTGGGCACGTCCGTCGTCAAGGCCCTGGCGCAGGGCATGGGCGCGCGCGTGCGCAATAGCCTGGACCGCACGATGACGGTGGCGCCCATGCATGCGGAAGCGCATATCGCGTTTGGGATTTATCATACGGAAATTATCGACAAGGTCGGCACCATGATAGGCGGCCTGACCTACGGCGCCAACAAGGAAGATGGCTACCAGCACTTCAAGACGGCGCTGGCCCTGACGCCGTATTCGGCGCTGGCGCACAGCGAATATGCGCGCGCCTTGAATATGCTGGACGGAAAGAAAAAGCTGGCGGAAGCGCTGGCCCTGTATGAAAAGGCGGCCGAGTGCGTGGCACTGGACGCCAAGGAGCGCCTCGAGGTCGAGGCGGCGATCGATGAATTGAAAGGGTAGGGAATACTGTGATCAAGGCTTTATGTGTGTATTGCGGCGCCAACGCGGGCGTCTCGCCGGACTATGCCGTGGCGGCGCGCGAACTGGCGCGCGTGCTGGTGGCGGAAAATATCTCGCTCGTGTATGGCGGCGGCAAGGTGGGACTGATGGGCGTGATCGCCGATGAAGTGCTGCGCCTGGGCGGTGAGGTGACGGGCGTGATTCCCACCCAGCTGGTCGAGCGCGAAGTGGGCCACACGGGCTTGACGCGGCAGTTCATCGTGAAGGACATGCACGAGCGCAAGGCGATGATGGCCAGCCTGTCCGACGCCTTCATTGCCATGCCCGGCGGCTATGGCACCCTGGAAGAGCTGTTCGAGATGCTCACCTGGGCCCAGCTGGGCTTGCACGCCAAGCCCATCGGCTTGCTCAATGTCGACCGTTTCTATGACGGCTTGATCGCTTTCGTACAAAACGGCAAGGAACAGGGCTTCATCCGCCCGCAGCACGCGGCGTTTCTGAACGCCGACGCCGATCCTGCGGCCCTGGTGCAGCGGTTGAAGGATAGTGCGCCGTAAATCTTCTTTGTGAAGTCTCATCCAGAGCCATGCATTGTGAAATGCATGGCTTTTTTATTTATGTGCGGGAAAATTGATCAAGATCAATTAATTAATTAATATAAATATAGCTAGAATGTTTCCATGTAGGCATGTTTTTTTGAAAATGAAGATGCTTTTTATGCATGAATGTGTTCTACTGCAATTGTTCAAAAGACAGGCATGTCGGACACCCAGCGAGGCGCCTCCCGTTTTCCGCTACGACGCCTAGATATTGCAAGTTGCCACAACCTCGCTACTTCATCATCTTGAAAGGATATTATTGTGAAACCAATGACTCTCTTGCGCGCGACCGCCGTCGCCGCCATTCTCGCCGCCGGCGGCGCCCATGCACAAACCACCATCATCGGATTTGATGCGCTGGAGCAACCCGGCATTCTCGGCTCCGTCTTCGATTCCTATTCCGAAGGCGGCTACAATTTCGACAGCAGCTTCCTGGGCCTGTTGAGTTCCGCACATCAAAGCAACTTTGCCTATGCCGGCTCGGCCGGTCTTGGCGCCACCGTGCTGACGACGACAACCTTGAGCCGTACCGATGGCGCCGCTTTCTCGCTGAGCTCGATTCGCCTGGCTGACTTCGTGAGCTTGCCTGGCCCTTACGACGTGACGTTCTTCGGCCATCAGGTGGGCGGCGGCACGGTGACCCAGACCTTCAGCCTCGATGGCAGCCATAACTTCAGCGATTACACGTTCACGGGTTTCAACAACCTGCTGTCGGCAACGTGGCAGGAGGGCGCCTTGCACACCTTCCAGGTCGATAATATCGCCGCCAGCGTGAGCGCCGTGCCGGAACCGGCCACCTACGGCATGATGCTGGGCGGACTGGGCTTGCTGGCCTTCCTGCGCCGCCGCAAGAACGCCGCCTGAGCTTGAGCACGCTGCCGGTCCCGCCGGCACATGCGTCAAGAGCCGCCCGTCTTGCCGGGCGGCTACTCTGACCCACACCAACAATGCCGCCCAATGGATGCCCGGGGCGGCATTGTTATGTGGATGTCATGACCACAGGCGCTGGCCGGACAGGTCGAGCTGGGTCAGGTACAGGCGCACGTCGAATTCGTACTGGTGGTATTGCGGTTCCATATACGTGCACAGCTTGTAGAACGCCTTGTCATGCTGCTTTTCCTTCACGTGCGCCAGTTCGTGCACGGCGATCATGCGCAGGAATTCCAGCGGCACTTCCTTGAACATGGTGGCCACGCGGATTTCATGCTTGGCCTTGAGCTTGCCACCTTGCACGCGCGAGATCGAGGTATGCAAGCCCAGCGCGTGCTGGATCACATGGATCTTGCTGTCGAACGCCACCTTGTTGATGGGCTCGGCATTGCGCAGGAATTCATTCTTCAAGTCCTGCACATACTGGTATAAAGCCTTGTCGTTGCGTACATCGTGCGCGTTCGGATAGCGTTTCAACAGGACGTCGCCCAGCTTGTCTTGCGCGATCAGTTGCTGCACTTGCGCTTGCGTTTGTTCGGAATAGGCGCTCAGGTATTTCAGGGATGGCTGCATGCGGGGAAGGGCGGGGCGTGGCGCGGAGGTGTCGGTAAGGCGAGAATGTACCATACCGCCGCCCCCCGCGCTGCGCCAGCCCTTGCACGGGGCTACCCGGGCTGCCAGGGCCGCCCCTGCCTACCTGCATCAGGCCGCGCGCCGCAGGGGCAGCCCGGCGGCCTGTCCCGCTCAGCCCGCTCCGCCTGCTCCACCCTTGTCGTCCTCGTCCTTGCCGCCTTGCCGGCCGGGGCGGCCCTGCTCGGTGCCGCTGCTGCGCGTGGCCGTGCCGCTGCGGCTTTCATTGGCGCGCTGGGCCGATTGCCGGCTTTCGCCGCCCTTGCGGCCGATTTCCGCCATATGTTCGCGGTTGCGGCTGACGGCTTCGCCGCCTTTCTGTCCGGCCCGGCGCGCTTCTTCCGAGTCGAATTCATGCGCCGTGCCTTTTTGATGGGCTGCCTGGCCGCCCTTGCTGGCGATTTCGCGTTGCTGTTCCTCGTTCATGGCGGCGAAACCGCGTTTGCTCGGGCCTTTGGCACTGCCCGATTCGCCGGCTTTCTGGCTGCTGCCAGCGCCTTTGCCCTGTTCATTACCTTGATTGCTAGCCATGTCGCTCTCCTTGCTGTCGAGTGGGGTCAAGTGGTCAATTCAAGTGCTCAATGCGCCTGATCGGATTGCCTGCCGGTATCGCGGCTGCGGCCGGCGCCATTGCTGGGGGCCGTGGCGTGCATCTTTTCGATCATTTCACGCTGGCGCTGCGTGGCTTTTTCCGTTTCCTCGGCCGTCTTGCGCACCACTTCGTCAGCGAAGGCCACGGCCGTGCGCCTCGCTTCGGGCAGGTGGTTCTCTGCCGTGCGGTTCATTTCGACATTGGCGTTGGCGACGAGGTTGCCGAGCTGCTGCTGGTACTGCTGCAGCTTGTTGCTGCTCGGCTGCAACTGGGCCGCGGCCAGCGACATGAACTCGCCCGTGTCGCGCGCGCACAGCAGTTGCTGGCTGGCGCTGCTCCATTCCTGCAGCAAGTCTTGCGCCAGCCGCAGATGCAGCTCGCTCAGTTGCTGCGCCGTATCGACCAGCTTGCGTGATAGTTCCGTGGCGAAATTGCACTGGGCCTCCAGGTGGGACTTCAGGGCGGGGCTGAAACTGGGGGAAATACTGTTTGTGAACATGTTCTACCTCAATGAAAAACGGATCCAGGAAACACCCGGTGCACCGGATGCGGCGTATGGTGAAACAAGCAAAGGGATAGACGCCGGATGGCGTGCCAGGTTCCACGCCAGCTGCCCGTTTGGCGTGGGAATGGCGCCTGGAAGACGGAGAAATGCGATGACTTTGTGTTAGATCAAATGAACGTGAATCGGCTTGCCGCCGCCGGCAGCCATGCTGCTTGTGTGGAAAATGCGGGTTGACTGGCCCGGCCGTGCGACAATAGCCGGCTCGCGGCAGCGCAGCCGATGGCCGGCGCGCGTGGCTGAGCCGAGCATAGCCCACTTTTTTTGCTTTATTCCGCGACCATGACGCATCCCGAATACATCCTGACCCTGTCCTGCCTGGACCAGCGCGGCATCGTGCACCGCGTGTCCGGCTTCCTGGCCGAACGCGGCTGCAACATCCTCGATTCCGCCCAGTTCGGCGACCAGGAATCCCAGCTGTTCTTCATGCGCGTGCATTTCGCGCTGGAAGACGGCGCCGTCAGCGACGCCCAGTTGCGCAGCGACTTCGCCGACCTGTCGCAAGCCATGCAGTTGAACGGCCCCTTCCACGGCCAGCTGCACGATGCGCGCGTCAAGCCGCGCGTCATGCTGATGGTGTCGAAGATCGGCCATTGCCTGAACGATTTGCTGTTCCGCTACAAGAGCGGCTTGCTGAACGTGGAAATTCCCGCCATCGTGTCGAACCACATGGAGTTCTACCAGCTGGCGGCCAGCTACAATATTCCGTTCCACCACCTGCCGCTGGCCACCGGCGCGCCGGAAGCGGCCAAGCTGGCGCAGGAAGCGAAGATCATCGACTTGATGGACACGCACAAGATCGACCTGGTGGTGCTGGCGCGCTACATGCAGATCCTGTCGCCCGGCCTGTGCCAGGCGCTCGACGGCCGCGCCATCAATATCCACCATTCCTTCCTTCCCAGCTTCAAGGGCGCCAAGCCGTATGCGCAGGCGCATCACCGCGGCGTCAAGCTGATCGGCGCGACGGCCCATTTCGTCACGGGCGACCTGGATGAAGGCCCGATCATCGAGCAGGACGTCGAGCGCGTCGACCATGCGATGGATGCGGAAACCCTGACGGCCATCGGCCGCGACGTCGAGTGCGTGGTGCTGGCGCGCGCCGTGAAATGGTTCGTCGAGCACCGCATCCTGAAAAATGGCGACAAGACCGTGGTTTTCCGCTGATACCGACTTCACTATTTACTTTACCGAGACAGAAACACGATGGCCCTCAAAGCAACAATTTTCAAAGCCGATCTGCAGATCGCCGACATGGACCGCAATTACTACCAGGATCACGCGCTGACCCTGGCGCGCCACCCGTCCGAAACGGACGAGCGCATGATGGTGCGCCTGCTGGCGTTCGCCATCCACGCCGACGAGGCGCTGACGTTTACCAAGGGCCTGTTCGATACGGAAGAGCCCGACCTGTGGCAGAAAGACTTGACGGGTGCCATCCAGCTGTGGATCGAAGTGGGTCAGCCAGACGAAAAACGCATCCTGAAGGCGTGCGGCCGCTCGGAACAGGTCATCGTCTACAGCTATGGCGCAACCAGCCACATCTGGTGGAAGCAGATCGCGAACAAGCTGGAACGGGCGAAGAACTTGACCGTGATCAACTTGCCATCGGAAGCGGCGCAAGACATGAGCAAGCTGGCGCAGCGCACGATGCAGCTGCAATGCACGATCCAGGATGGCCAGATCTGGCTGACGGACAGCGTCAATACGGTCCTGATCGACCGCGAACCGGTGAAGCCGGCCCGCTGATGTAGCCTGTCTGAAACGCAAAAAGCCCGGATCGCTCCGGGCTTTTGTCATTGCGGGGGCTTAATTCGGCGCCGCGCCCAGCCGCTTGATGCTGCTCGAACGCTGCATGCTGCGGCTGATGCGCGGGTCGCCGTAGTAGCTCACTTCGCCCGAGCCGCCGATGCTGATGGTCAAGTCATCCTTGGCCCACACTTGCGCCTCGCCCGAGCCGCCGATGCTCACCTGCACGTCGCGCGCGGCCAGCTTGCCCGCCTGGATATTGCCCGAGCCGCCGATGGAGGCCGTCAGTTGCTCCGTCTTGCCGCTGGCCTTGAAGTTGCCGCTGCCGCCGATGGCGATGGAAACCTGGCGGCTGTCGAGGTCGCGTGCGTGGATGGAGCCGGAGCCGCCCACGTCGAAGCGCAGATTCTCGGCGCGCAAGCCCGTGGCCGTGATGTTGCCCGAGCCGCCCACGCTGATGCGTTCCACCTGGCGCGCCTGGATGACGATGTTCAGGCTGCTCTGGCGGAAGTTGGCGTTGCGCTTGGCGGGGCGGATGCGCAAGGTGCCGTTTTCCACCGCCGTCTCGATCAGCGGCAGGATATTGTCGTCGGCCTCGATGGTGATGCTGTCCGTGTTGCCGATACGCAATTCGACCGTGCCCGGCACGTTCAGCGCCACGGCATGGAAATTGCCGACTTCGCGTGTCTGCTTTTGCAGCTTGCCGCTGCCCTGGATGCTGTTGCCGGAAATCCAGTCGAGCGGCGAGGCCAGCGCCGGCACGGCCGGGAGGGCCAGCGCGCAGGCGGCCAGCAGCAGGACGGTGGCGGCGCGGGCACGGCGTGGGTGGAAAAGTGTCGGTGTCATTCTTGCTCCCTGTTTGGAATTGGTATACTTGCATGGTATGCCAGCCGGCCGCGCCTGCGTAGCGCGCTGCGACAGACTGCGCCAGCAGCGGCATGGAATGCAGGAGGATGCGACAGGATGGCATGAGGTATCATGCCGGTATTGGACATACGACGACCGGTACGCGCCGGTCACACTACTGGAATTACATGCTGATCATCACCATCAAACAGGGCAAGGAAAAGAGCTTGCTGGGCCAATCGTGGATTTACGCCTCCGCGATTGAAAAAGTCGAAGGCAAGCCGCAGGAAAAAATGAAGCCCGGCTCGACGGCCATCGTGCAAAGCTCATCGAAGCAATTCATCGCCCGCGCCGCCTACAATTCGAAGTCGCAGATCCGCGCGCGCATCTGGAGCTTCAAGGAAGACGAACCGGTCGACCACGCGCTGATCAAGCGCCGCGTCAAGGCCGCCATCGAGAAAAAATTATCTGCCATCAAGAAGGCGGGCGAAAACCAGCTGTTGACCCTGATCAAGGGCGAAGACGAGGGCTTGCCCGGCCTGGTGGTGCAGCTGTTCGGCGGCGTGCAAGGCTACCTGATCTGCGAATTCAACGCGGGCGGCGTCGATGCGTGGAAAGTGGCCATCGTGCAATCGCTGATGGCGTCCACGGGTTGCGTCAACGTGTACGAGCGCTGCGACGACCTGATGCGCAAGGGCGAAGGCTTGCCCCTGATCGACGGCGCCCTGGCCGGCGAAGAGCCGCCCGATGAAGTCATGCTGACGGACAACGGCGTGCGTTATGCGCTGGACCTGAAGACGGGTCACAAGAGCAAGTTCCGCTGAGAACGGCTGCTTGACGTGAAAAAACCGGCGCTGGCCGGTTTTTTTCGTATGCGCGCCGGCAAAACGTTCAGGGCAAGGAGATGCAACGCCGCCATGGACGTTTTTCAGGCGCGCTACTCCAGTGGTACGCTGCGGTATTTGTTCACCTCCAGGGCCGACACGGCCGGCGCGTCATTGCCCCACGAGGCGCGCAGGTACGTGACCACGGCCGCCACTTCCGCATCATCCATGACGGGGCCGAACGGCGGCATGCCGTAGGGGCGCGGGTTGCCTTTTGTCCCGGGCGCGAAGCCGCCGTTGAGGACGAGCCGGATGGCGTTGACGGCCGACTCCGTCGTCAGCGCGCGGTTGCCGGCCAGCGGCGGGTAGCCGGGCGGCACGCCCTTGCCGTCGGCCTGGTGGCAGCTTGCGCATTGCGCCTCATACAGTTTCGCGCCCAGCGCCAGTTGCTGCCGGGCTTGCTCTGACGTGTCGCGCGGCGCCCGTTGCGCGGGCTGCGCGGGGCCGGGCAGGCTTTTCAGGTAGACGGCCATCGCTTGCACGTCGGCATTGCTCATGTGCTGCAAGCTTTGCCGCACGACTTCCGCCATGGGGCCGAAGACGGTGGCGCGCGGCGACACGCCCGTTTGCAGCAATTCCACGATATGCGCCGTGTCCCAGTTGCCCAGGCCCGCTTCCGCATCCGACGTCAGCGACGGCGCATACCAGCCCAGCACGGGAATCAGGCCGCCCGACAGGCCGTCGTCGCTGCCGCCCAGGGTCGTGCGGCTGCTATGGCAGGCGCTGCAGTGGCCCAGGCCCTGCACCAGGTAGGCGCCGCGGTTCCACTCCATGCTTTTGCCCGTCAGCGGCTGGTACACGCCCGGTTTGAAATACAGGGCGCGCCAGGCGGCCAGGGCGATCTGCTGGTTGTAGGGGAAGCGCAGCGCGTGCGGCGCGTTGGCTTGCCGGTGCGGCGGCACGCTCTGGAAATATGCATACAGGGCGTCGCTATCCTCGCGCCGTACCTTGGTGTAGCTGGTGTAGGGAAAGGCCGGATACAGCAGCCGGCCATCCTTCGACTTGCCGTTGTGGATGGCGCGCCAGAAATCGTCGCTCGTCCAGCTGCCGATGCCCGTTTCCCTGTCGGCCGTGATGTTGGGCGAGAGCACCTTGCCGAACGGCGTCTGCAAGGCCCGGCCGCCCGCGTAGGGCACGCCGCCGCGCGTCGTGTGGCAAGCCATGCAGTCGCCCGCCTTGGCCAGGTAGGCGCCGCGCGCGACCAGCTGTTCCTGGCTCAGGGTGCTGGCGGTGGCCGGCGGTCCCACGTCGTCCGCCGGCCACAGCAGGAATTTGGCACCGGCTGCGCCGATGGCGACGATGGCGGCCGCGAGCATCCATTTTTTCATGGCGCCACCTGTGCGCCGGAGCCGGGCACGCCGCCGCAATGCAGCGGCAAGGGCAGGGCGATACTGGCGGCCGGACGCGCGTCGGCGCTGGCCACCTGCGTGCCCAGCCAGGCCGAGACGGCGCCCACGTCCGCGTCGGACAGGCGCTGCGCCACTTGCGCCATGCAGTCTGGCGCGTGGGCGCGGCGGATGCCGTTCTTCCACGCGCCCAGCTGGGCGTTGATATAGTCGCGCGGCAAGCCCAGCAAGCCGGGGATGGCGGGTGCCACGCCGGCCAGCTGCTGGCCGTGGCAGGCGATACAGGCGGGAATTTTCTTGCCGGCATCGCCATGCAGCACCAGCTGCTTGCCGCGCGCCAGGGCCGTCGTGCCGGCGCTGCTGGGCTGGGCCGGCGGCGGGGCAGGGTGCTGTGCCGCAAAATAGCCGGCAATTTCGCGCAGGTAATCGTCAGGCAAGTGTTCCACCATATAGTTCATCATCGGATACTGGCGCCGTCCCTCGCGAAAGTTCAGCAGCTGGTTGTACAGGTAGCCGGCCGGCTTGCCCGCGATGCGGGGAAAGAAGGCGTCGTGGCGTTCCTTTTGCGCATGACAGGCCGTGCACGCCTTGATGCGCTGTTCCAGGCTGTCGTGGCTGGCGGAAATGCTGGCGGGCGCGGCCAGCGCCGTGGCGGGCAGGGCAATGGACAGCAACAGCACGAGGGGGGAATGCAGTAGCATGGAGAGTTGCATGGAAAAGTAACCTGTCTCGTCGGTCGATTATGGCGTGCCGGTGTTGCTGCCCGGATGTTGTTACCCTAGCATATAACGGGTGCTGTCACTGTGACAGGATCAGTTGTGCAATAAAACTACGGATCAGTTTGAGGAGCAGGGTTGAAACGATATGAGGAATTGGCGGAAGAAGTCGCCGCCATGATCAGCACGCAGCTGTTGTTGCCTGGTGATAAGTTGCCTTCCGTGCGCCAGCAGCATGCGCGCAGGGGCGTGAGCCCGTCGACGGTGTTCCAGGCCTATTATTTGCTCGAAGCGCGCGGCATGATCGTCTCGCGGCCCCGCTCCGGCTACTACGTGGCGCCGCAGCGCGCCGCGCTGGCCCCCGAGCCGGACAGTTCCCGCCCGCTCGACGCCAGCACCACGGTCGATGTCAGCGACCTCGTGTTCGAAGTGCTGGGCGCCGTGGGCGCGCGCGATATCGTGCCCTTCGGCTCGGCGTTTCCCAGCCCGCATCTATTCCCGATGGAAAAGCTGGCGCGGGCCGTGTCGGCCAGCATGCGCCGCCTCGACCCGTGGAGCACGGTCACGGATTTATCGCTGGGCAATGCCGAACTGCGCCGCCAGATCGCCCTGCGCTACCAGCTCGACGGGGTGCTCGTTTCCAGCGACGACATCGTCATCACGAATGGCGCGCTGGAAGCGCTGAACCTGTGCCTGCAAGCCGTCACGCGGCCCGGCGACACGGTGCTGATCGAGTCGCCCAGCTTCTATGCGTGTTTGCAGGCGCTGGAGCGGCTGGAACTCAAGGCCGTGGAAATTGCCACCAGCCCCCGCGACGGCGTCGATCTGGCGGCGCTCGAGGAATTGCTGCTGCGCCACCAGCCCAAGGCGTGCTGGCTGATGACGAATTTCCAGAATCCCCTGGGCAGCCTGATGTCGCCGGAAAAGAAGCGCGCGCTGGTCGAACTGCTGGCGCGCCATGGCGTGCCGCTGATCGAGGATGACGTGTATGGCGAGTTGTATTTCGGTAAGCAGCGCCCCGGCTTGACGAAAAGCCATGACAGCGCGGGTCTGGTGATGCATTGCAGCTCGTTTTCCAAGACCCTGGCGCCCGGCTTTCGCCTGGGCTGGGCCGTGGCGGGCCGCTACGCGCGCCAGGTCGAGCGCCTGAAGCTGACGACCAGCCTGTCGGCGCCCATCCCGCTGCAGATGGCGCTGGCCGATTACCTGGCGGCAGGCGGCTACGACCGCCATTTGCGCCAGCTGCGCCTGACCCTGGCGGCGCAGCAAAATACCATGCTGCAAGCCATCGCCGTGCATTTTCCGCCCGGCACGCGGGTCACGCGGCCGCAGGGCGGTTATTTCGTCTGGGTGGAGATGCCTGCCGGTATCGACGCGCTGGCCTTGCACCGCAGCGCGCTGGCGGCCGGCATCAGCATCGCGCCCGGCCCCATTTTTTCCGCCACGCGCGCGTTTCGCCACTGCATCCGCCTCAATTACGGCCACCCGTGGAACGCGCAACTGGAAGAAGCCATCGCCACCCTGGGGCGGCTGGCGCTGGCGGCGGCATAGCGGCGAAAAAAAAGTCCCTTGCGGCAGCAAGTGTTCCATTCCAAAAAGAAATATTACTGTTATATTGATGTATCTATAACTAATGATGGGAATCATAATGGATAACACGCAGCCGGAAGTGGGTCGTACACAAGATACGACGATCGCCATTCTGTCCCACGTTGGCGGCCTGTTCACCAGCTGGGTGGCGCCGCTGATCATTTATTTGATCAAGAAAGATGATGCGGATAAATTCTCGGCCGAGAACGCCCGCGAAGCGCTGAATTTCCAGATCACCCTGATCATCTGGTATTTCGCCTGCTTCATCCTGTCGTTCGTGCTGATCGGCCTGTTCCTGTTCTGGATCGTGGCGCTGGCCAACCTGGTGTGCTCGATCGTCGCGGCCGTCAAGGCCAGCAATGGCGTCACTTACCGCTATCCCTTGACCTTGCGCCTCGTCAAATAAGGCTGTGCCGGCCGCCGGGTGTCAGCCCGGGCGGCCGGGCAGCGCGAGGAATGCGGCAAAGCCGGGCGCCACCGCGGTGGTGGCGCCTGTTTCGTGCGACCACAGCACGACCACGGGTTCGCCCGATGGTCCCGTTTGCGCATAATCAAAACAGTAGTAATCGCCCGTGCCGAACTGGGCGAAGGGCAGCAGGCTGCCGGCCTCGTCGCCTGTCCCCGCATTCTCCAGCCATTCCTGCCAGCCTTCGCGGTAATGGCGTGCTATCGACTCCCACGTCTTGCGCGCATTGGCTGCGTCGTAGACGGGAAACACGCTCAAGGCGCCCAGCGCGCGGCCATTGTTCTCCAATAACCATTGCACATGGGATGCGGGCAGCTGCCGCCCCAGCGCCTGTTCGGCGGCGGCGATCGCGTCAAGCGTGGTGCCGATGGACTTGCTCTTGCTCATGCTGCAGGACGGCGCGCCGGCTCAGGCGGCGATAGGCGGCGGGGCTGGCGGCGTGCTGGCGCGCGGGGCTTTTTGTGGCGCGACCTTGCCGCCGTCGGCGATCCAGCGGCGGTACACGCGCAGGGCCACTTGCGCATCGTCGGCTGCATACAGGATCTGCTTTTCCGTCAGGCGCGACGTGGCCCAGTTGGTGGTGGAAATCTTTTTCGATTTCTGCAGGTGCAGGCCGAAGAACTTGGCCACGGCCGTCTTCGCGCCCAGATCGTTGCGCTGGCCGCCGCGCAGGGCGACGGACAGGTCGAGCACCTGGGCCGGGGCGATGCCCAGCTTGTTGCGCAGGCGCTTGACGTCGTCGGACAGGCCGAAGCCCACCTTCAGGGTGGTGGTCGATTCGAGGATGGCCTTGAGTTCGGCCAGGGCCGGCGCCGGCGTGCTGCCCACCTGGAACAGGTAGGCGATGTCGTCGGTGGCCAGCTGGATCAGGTGCGGTCCCGTGGAGGATTCGCCCTTCACAAAGGTCGGCTTCGATTCCGTATCGAAGCCGATGGCGTCCGCTGCCAGCAGGGCGGCCATGGCCGCCTGCGCATCATCGCTGGTGCGTACCAGCTTGACGTGGTCGAGTGCAATGCCTTGATAGGGGGGCAGTGGCGGTGCGGCAGCTGTGTCCATGAAACCGGATCAGCCTTTGCGCGAGAATTTCGCGGTCAGCTGATTCAGTTTTTCCAGGCGCAAACGGTTCGCTTCTTCGGCGGCCGCGGCATCGCGCTCGGCTTTCTTGCGCTCGGCTTCCTTCTTGAAGCGTTGCTGCAATACTTGCGTGGCGTGGTCGCGGTGGGTTTGCGTCACTTCCGCGCCGGCGGTGCCGTCGAGGTCGTAGCGTACCTTGGCTTTTTCCATCACGCGCAGGTAACGCAGCGAACCCGTGTGGATGCCCAGCGCCGTGCGCATCAGCTTGCGGTCCAGGTCCGGCAGGCGCGCGAGGATCTGCTTGTCGATACCGATCGACAAGGGCAGGCAATCGCGGAATGGCGGGAATTGCTCCTGGAACTGTTTCAGCAGCGCGCGCGCGGTCAGGCCGGCAGGCGCCGGCGTGGTCGCTGCGGCCGGTGCCGCCGCTGGGGCTGCATCGACTGGCGTGTCAGGAGTGGTGGCTTGCTGGTCTGGCGTGGAGCTGGTCATCGACATCATTGGTTGGGCTATAAAAGGGGAGCATAGCACGCGCCACAGGCAAGTGCATTGTCTTTTTTGGCAACTTGACCTGCGATAAGCGGGTTCGCACTACAGCCGGCACAGCGCGAAATACGGGAAATGTGTATAATGTCGGCTTGCGCTGATGACTGGACCCTGTTTTTGAAGGTCTGGCTCAGGTGTGCAGGGGATAGGAGCAGTGCGGCGCAGGGCCACCATTATTGATATTTTTGATATCGGTTATTCCACTTATCAATTATTCAGATAACGGGCCTTCGTGCATAATCTTGCTCTCCGCTGTGTCTTCACTGAACAACAATAGATTCAAGCCCGTTCTGGTACGGGCTTTTTTTCATTCCGCAATGTACATCGCTTATTTATCTGACCCGGCTTCGGCCCCGCGCTCCTCATGCCGGATGCGCGGGCTATGAACGTCACGATAGACAGGCGCCGCTGCCCTTGACGGCAGCCGCAACAATACGCTCCATCGAGTCCGGTTTCGCAGGCTTAGGTGGAATCATTCACTTCGCGCCGACACCATCTGGTCTCGCATTAAGAGATATCTCATGAAGAATACGCCAAAAACTTTAACGTTGTCCGCCAAGGCGCCACGCCCAGCCGCGGCGCCGCTTGCCGTACCCAAAACGACTTTATCTTACTTCATCGATAATGCGCAAGCGAATCCGGAAGCCACCGTCACGACGGCGCCGACCGTCGTCACCGTGGTGAAGAAAAGCCGCTCGCGCCTGGCTGCCGTGCCGCCGGCCGAAACGGTAGCGGAAGCGGCGGTTGCCGCGCCCGTGGCCGACGCCGCCGACGCCGTGGAAGCGGCGCCCGTCAAGACGCCGAGCGTCAAGGTGGCGCCTGCGCCGCGCAAGGTCAGCGAAAGCGCCGCCACGAACAAGGTGGTGACGGCAGCCCGTTCGAAAGTCGTGCGCGCCAAGCCTGAAGCGGCGCCCGTGACCATCATCACCGGTGCGCAAGTGGTCAGCAAGACCACGGACGCCGATGCCCTGGCCGCCATCGATACCTCGAATTACTTCTTGCCGACCGTCAAGGTGCCGGGCCGCCGTGGCCGCAAACCGAGCGAATTCACGCCGGAAAACGACGAAGTGGCAGCACTGAACGCCGTCGAGCGCGCCGAACTGAAGGCCGTCTCGAAAGCGCGCGACCGCAAGGCCAAGGGCGGCCTAGCCGATGCGCTGGGCGATCCGGAAGCATCGGCAGCGGACCTGGAACGCCGCCGCAAGCAGATCACGGGCTTGATCAACATGGGCAAGGAACGCGGTTTCCTCACCTATGCCGAGATCAATGACCAATTGCCGGAAAACATCATCGATCCGGAAGCCATCGAAGGCATCATCGCCACCTTCAACGACATGGGCATCGCCGTCTACGAGCGCGCCCCTGACGCGGAAAGCCTGTTGTTGACCGACAACGTCGCCACCGTCACCAGCGACGATGAAGTGGAAGCGGCCGCCGCGACGGCCCTGTCGACGGTCGATTCCGACTTCGGCCGCACCACCGACCCCGTGCGCATGTACATGCGTGAAATGGGCGCCGTGGCGCTGCTGACGCGCGAAGGCGAGATCGAGATCGCCAAGCGCATCGAAGGCGGCTTGAAGGACATGATCCAGGCGATTTCCGCCTGCCCGACCACCATCGGCGAAATCGTTGCGCTGTCGCAAAAAATCGCGCGCGATGAAATCAAGGTCGATGAAGTGGTCGACGGCTTCGTCGATTTGAACGAAAGCAATGCCCCGGCGCCTGCCGCTGCCGCCGCGCCCGCCGCCGCCAGCGGTGACGACGAGGAAGAGGAAGAAGAAGCCGAGGAAGAAGACGGCGACGCCAATGGCGGCGCGGCCGGTTTCTCCAGCGAGCAATTGGCCCAGCTGAAAAAGAATGCGTTGGAGAAATTCAACGTCATTTCGACGCAGTACGACAAGATGCGCAAGGCGCCCGAGGGTTACAACTCGAAAGCCTACGTCAAGGCGCAGGAAGCCATTTCGCAGGAATTGCTGGGCATCCGCTTCACGGCCAAGGTCGTCGAAAAGCTGTGCGACACCCTGCGCGGCCAGATGGAAGAAGTGCGCCACATCGAGCGCGCCGTGCTGGAACTGTGCGTGAACAAATGCGGCATGCCGCGCGCCCACTTCATCAAGGTGTTCCCGGGCAATGAATGCGATCTGGAATGGGTCGACCGCGAAGTCGATTGCAAGTATCCGTACAGCGCCATCCTCAGCCGCAACGTGCCTGCCGTCAAGGAACTGCAAAAGAAGATGATCGACCTGCAAGCCCGCGTGGCCCTGCCGCTGGCAGACTTGCGCAAGATCAACAAGCAGATGGCTGCCGGCGAAAAGCGCGCGCGTCACGCGAAACGCGAAATGACGGTCGCCAACTTGCGCCTGGTCATTTCGATCGCCAAGAAATACATCAACCGCGGTTTGCAATTCCTCGATCTGATCCAGGAAGGCAACATCGGTCTGCTGAAGGCCGTCGATAAATTCGAATACCGCCGCGGCTACAAGTTCTCGACCTACGCCACCTGGTGGATCCGTCAGGCCATCACGCGTTCGATCGCCGACATGGCCCGCACCATCCGCGTGCCGGTGCACATGATCGAAACGATCAACAAGATGAACCGCATCTCGCGTCAGATCATGCAGGAAACGGGCAGCGAGCCGGACCTGGCGACCCTGGCCGTCAAGATGGAAATGCCGGAAAACAAGGTGCGCGAGATCATGAAGATCGCGAAAGAGCCGATTTCCATGGAAACGCCGATGGGCGAAGATGGCGATTCGCAACTGGGCGACTTCATCGAAGACAACACGACCCTGGCGCCGCTGGACGCCGCGCTGCACGCCTCGATGCGCAACGTGATCAAGGAAGTGCTGGACTCGCTGACGCCGCGCGAAGCGAAAGTGCTGCGCATGCGTTACGGCGTGGAAATGTCGAACGACCACACGCTGGAAGAAGTGGGCAAGCAGTTCGACGTGACGCGCGAGCGCATCCGCCAGATCGAAGCGAAAGCCATGAGCAAGCTGCGCCAGCCTTCGCGTTCGGACAAGCTGAAAACCTTCTTGACGCAAAATTAAGTAGTCAGCAGGCAATAAAAAAGAGGCGCAAGCCTCTTTTTTTTCGCCCTGGAATTGTCCTAGGCTTCGACGGCCTGGCTTTTGGCGATCGGCAGGCGGATGGCCAGCGCCGTGCCCTGGCCCTCCTGGCTGTCGATGCGCAGTTCGCCGCCCAGCGCATGGACGCGTTCGCGTATGCTCTTCAGGCCGAAGGCGGCCTTCTTGCCGTGGGCGTCCGGCTGCATGCCGATGCCGTTGTCGCTGATGCGCAGCACGATGGCATCCGTATCTTGCGCCAGCGCCACTTCCACTTCGCTGGCCTGGGCGTGGCGCACAATGTTCGACAGCGATTCCTGCAGCACGCGGAAGATGGCCGACGTCTGGCGCTGGTCCAGGCCCAGGTCGGGCGCCTCGCTGTCGAGCGAGAGCTGGTAGCGGATGGCGCCGCGGCTTTCCATCTGGCGTATCAGCCATTCGGCTGCCGGGCCCAGGCCCAGCTCCAGGGTGCTGGGATGCAAGTCATTGATGATGGTGCGCACCGAGCGGATGGTGGCGTCGATGGTGTCGAGCACGCGCTGGGCGTGGCGGTGCAGGCGCGGGTGGGTCCTGGCCGTGCGCGCGTGCAGCAGCGACACGTCGATGCGCAGCACCATCAGGTTCTGGCCCAGGTCGTCATGAATGTCGAGCGCGATGCGGCGCCTTTCCTCTTCCTTGATGGTCTGCTGGTGGTCGGTCAGTTCGCGCAGCTGGGCCAGGGTGCGCTGCAGGTTCTCCTCGTTGCGCTTGCTTTCCGTGATGTCGATGCCCATGGCGATGATCATCTGCGGCCGGCCTTGCGCATCGAAGATGGGTTTTTTATGCGTCTGCAGCAGGCGGTTTTCCTGCAGCCGCGCATTCCACACGAGTTCTTCGCGGATCACCACCTGGCGGCTGGCAAACGCTTCCTGGTCCGCCGCGTGGAATCCCTGGGTCTGGTCCGAAGGAAAGTGCTGCACGTCGCGTCCCTCGGCGATATCCTGGAACAGCACGCCCCATTGCTGCTCGCAAGCCTGGTTCATCAGCAGCATGCGCGAATCGGCGTCTTTCAGGAACAGCGACAGGGGCATCATGGAAATGATGTCCTGCAGTCGCTCTTCGCTGCGCGCCAGGGCCGCTTCCGTTTGCGCGCGCATGGCGATTTCCGCGGAGAGCTGGAGATTGACATCGAGCAACTGGGCCGTGCGCAGGGCCACGCGGCTTTCCAGCTCCGCATGGGCGACGGTCAGCGCGTGTTCGGCCCGCTTGTGTTCCGTGATGTCGCTGGCCATGACCAGCGCTCCCGTCAGGGTGCCGCGCTGGTCGTACAGGCGGCGTCCGCTGAGCATGGCCCAGCGTTCCGAGCCGTCGCCATGCTGGTAATGCAGTTCTCCCATGCAACTATCCGTCGCCGTCTGGCGCAGCGGACACAGGCGCAGCAAGGTGGCTTCGTCGTGGAATTCGTCCATCGAGTGGTCCAGCAGCTGTTCCGCGGGGACGCCCAGCATGTCGCACAGGCGCTGGTTGACGTGCAGGATACGGCCGTGCGCATCCGTTTGCCACATGCCGTCCTGCGCCGTTTCGCTCAGGTGCTGGTAGCGCATCAGGCTATCGTCGAGCTGCGCGCGCGTCAGGGCCAGGTGGCTGCGCAGCTTGCGCATCAGCCAGAGGACGGCGACGGCGGCGGCCAGCAGCAGCAGGGCCAGCCAGACATGCTGCCAGAAATCGAGTTCTTGCCAGGTTGCGCCGGCGAACCAGCCCAGCATGATCAGGATGAGGGCGCCGCAAGCGCCACTCAGGGTTTCAATCGACCATTTGCTCATCCGCGTCCCTGGCGTCGTGGTTGGCCGCTGCCGTGCGCCTGGCGCCGGAGAGGGGAAGGTATCCGACGCTAGTGTAATACCAATTGTTGTTTTCTTGAGAATATTTTTCCATTGGGCAAGCAAACAGGGCCGGCCCTTGCGGTGCCGGCCCTGTTTGCCGATGGCAAGGCGGTGCGATCAGCCCGTGTTGCGCAGGCCGGCCGCCACGCCATTGATCGACAGCTGGATGCCGCGGTGCACCCTTTCGTCGATCCGGCTTTCCGCCGACAGGGCGCGGTTGCGCTTGATCAACTCCACCTGCAAGTGGTTCAGCGGGTCGAGATAGGCGAAGCGGTTCTGGATCGAACGGGCCAGCAGCGGATTGCCCGCCAGGCGTTCCGTGTTGCCGGTGATCAGCTCCAGGCAGCGCAGGGTGTTGCCGTGCTCGTCCGTGATGCGCTTGTAGATGCGTTCGCGCAAGCCCTGATCCGCCACCAGTTCCGCATAGCGCGAGGCGATCGCCAGGTCCGTCTTGGCCAGCACCATGTCCATGTTCGACAGCAGGGTGGCGAAGAATGGCCATTCGGCGTACATGGCGCGCAGGGTGGCGATCCTGTCATCTTTCGCGGCCCCGTCGGCTTGATTGATCCACGTTTCGATGGCGCTGCCGAAGCCGAACCAGCCCGGCAGCAGCAAGCGGCACTGGCCCCAGGAAAAGCCCCAGGGAATGGCGCGCAAGTCTTCGATGCGCTGGTTGGCCTTGCGCGAAGCGGGGCGGGAACCGAGGTTCAGCTCGGCGATTTCCGCGATCGGCGTAGCCGAGAAGAAATATTCCGTAAAACCCGGCGTTTCATACACGAGGTGGCGGTAGGCGTGATAGGCGAGGTCCGACAGTTGCGCCATCACGGCTTCGAACTGCGCCAGTTGGCCGTTGCGGGCCGGATTGGCTTCCTGCGGCGCCAGGCTCGCTTCCAGGGTGGCGGCCACCAGCAATTCCAGGTTGCGCCGGCCGATTTCCGCGTTGGAAAACTTCGAGGCGATGATCTCGCCTTGCTCCGTCAGGCGGATCTGGCCGTTGACGGTGCCCGGCGGCTGGGCCAGGATGGCTTCGTAGCTGGGTCCGCCGCCACGGCCCACCGTGCCGCCGCGGCCATGGAACAGGCGCAGCTTGACGCCGGCCTTCTGGAAGTCGGCGACCAGCGCCAGTTCCGCCTTGTACAATTCCCAGTTGGACGTGAGGAAGCCGCCATCCTTGTTCGAATCGGAATAACCGAGCATGACTTCCTGCAATTGTCCCTGCTTGGCGATCAATTGTTTGACCAAAGGCAAGGCCATGACCTGGCTCATGATGCCGGCCGCGCGCTGCAGGTCGGGGATCGTCTCGAACAGGGGGATGACCATCAGCTCGCAGATGCTGTCGCCAGTTTGCCAGTCGGTGCGCAGCAAGCCCGTTTCCTTTTGCAGCAGCAATACTTCCAGCAAGTCGGACACGGTTTCCGTGTGCGAGATGATGTAGTTGCGGATGGCCCGCGCGCCGTAGCGCTGGCGGATGTCGCGCGCCGCGCGCAGGATCGCCAGTTCGGAATCCGTTTCCGCCGCGTAGGCGATGTAGGGCGAGTACAGCAGGCGCGGCTGGGCCAGTTCGTTCAGCAGCAGCGCCTGCTTGTCTTCCTCGGACAGGGCCGTGTAATCGGCGGCCACGCCGCTCTTGGCGAACAGGTCGGCCAGCACGCGCTCGTGCACGTCCGAGGTCTGGCGCATGTCCAGCGACGCCAGGTGGAAACCGAAGATGTCGGCCGCGCGCGCCAGGGTGGCCAGGCGCGGGCGCACGAGGGCGGCGCCGTGGTGCGACTCGAGCGAGGCGACGATGGTGCGCAAGTCGGCCACAAAGGCGGCCGCGTCCGGGTAGGCGGCCGCGGCGCCCACTTCCTTGCGCAGGATGTTGGTGGCGCCCAGGGCGCGGGCCGTGGCGGCCAGGCGCGCATAGATGCCGATCAGGGCGCGGCGGTACGGCTCGTCGCTGCGGTGCGGCGAGGCGTCCGGCGACTGGTCGGCCAGCGCCTGCAGTTCGGCGCTCACGCCCACCATCAGGGTCGAGACGGACAATTCCGCGCCCAGCGCGTGCGCTTCGTCGAGGTAAAAGTCGAGGATGGTGGTGGCGTGGCGCGCCAGCGCGTGCTGCATGGTGCCCGCGTTGACGTTCGGGTTGCCGTCGCGGTCGCCGCCGATCCAGCTGCCCATCTGCACGTAGGCGGCGTTGATGGGCTCGATCGTGCCGTCGCCGTTCGGGTATTCGGCGGCGATATCGTCCTCGATGTCGTCATACAGGCCCGGCAGTTCGCGCAGGAAGGTGATGCGGTAGTAGGACAGGGCGTTTTCGATCTCGTCGGCCACCGTCAGCTTCGAGTAGCGCAGCATGCGCGTCTGCCACAGGGTGGCCACGCGCGAGCGCAGCAGCTGCATGTTGGCGTGCCGCTCTTTCGGCGTCTGCGGCAAATCGCGCTCGGCCAGTAGGCGGGCGATGTCGTGCTCGGCGTCGAGGATGCTCTTGCGCTGCACTTCCGTCGGGTGGGCCGTCAGCACGGGGGCGATCAGGGCGTCCTGGAAGAAGGTGTCGACCGTCTTGCGCGGCACGCCGGCCAGGCGCAGTTTTCTCAGCGCGAAGCTGACGCTGCCCTTTTGCGCGGGCGAGCCGGCCAGCAGGTGGGCGCGGCGGCGGCGGATGTGGTGTTGATCTTCCGCAATGTTGGCCAGGTGCGAAAAGTAGGAAAAGGCGCGCACGACGGAAATCGTCTGCTCGCGGCTCAGTTCCTTGAGCATGGCGTCGAGTTCCAGCGCGGCGTCCGCGTCCGCTTCGCGGCGGAAGCGCACGGACGTCTGGCGTATGGTTTCCACCACATTGAAGACGGCGTCGCCTTCCTGTTCGCGCAGCACGTCGCCCAGCAGGCGGCCCAGCAGGCGGATGTCTTCTTTCAGCGGCGCATCCTTGTCGGAGCCGGCCGCTGGAACTATTTCTGGTGCTACTGCGTCATTGAGCATAATAAAGAACCAAAGTAAGTGTAAAAGCAAGGGAATGTGGATCGCACCGGGCGTTTGGCCGCAGAGGGGAGGGGGCGCATGATAAAATTTGTGGTCTTCAACATGGACGCTAGCCTGACTTGGCCTTCTAGGCTAAGCGATAACGATTATAGCGACGCCAGGCGCCACCCGATACAAAATTGATATCAGACGGGCGAAATGGCAACGATAATGACAACGACAGCCACAGCGAAAGAACTTGTTTTGAAAGCATCCGAATTGACCCCGAACGAATTGAATATTCCTGCCCGCCTGGTGATCGCCACGCGCGAGAGCCGTCTTGCCATGTGGCAAGCTGAACACGTGCGCGCCCGCCTGGCCGCCCTGTATCCGCAGTGTAGCGTCGAAATTCTCGGCATGACCACACGCGGCGACCAGATTCTGGACCGCGCCTTGTCCAAGGTAGGCGGCAAGGGCCTGTTCGTCAAGGAGCTGGAAGTGGCGATGGAAGAAGGCCGCGCCGACCTGGCCGTGCATTCGCTGAAAGACGTGCCGATGGAGTTGCCGGAAGGCTTTGCCCTGGCCGCCATCCTCGAGCGCGAAGACCCGCGCGACGCGTTCGTGTCGAACGATTACGCCAGCCTGGCCGAGCTGCCGCACGGCGCCGTCGTCGGCACCAGCAGCCTGCGCCGCCAGTCGCTGATCGCCGCGCGCTATCCGCACCTGACGATTCTGCCCCTGCGCGGCAACCTCGATACGCGTTTGGGCAAGCTGGACCGCGGCGACTACGCGGCCATCATCCTGGCCGCCGCCGGCTTGAAACGCCTGGGCCTGGCGTCGCGCATCCGCGCCGTGCTGGCGCCGGAAGACAGCTTGCCGGCCGCCGGCCAGGGCGCCATGGCGATCGAGATCCGCAGCGGGCGCGCGGACGGCGCCGACCTGGTGCGCCTGCTGGCGCCGCTGAACCACACGGCCACGGCGCAAGCCGTCACGGCCGAGCGCAAGGTGTCGAAGATCTTCGGCGGCAGCTGCCAGATTCCGCTGGCCGCGTTCGCCACCGTCGAGGGCGAGCAGATGCGCTTGCGCGCCATGGTCGCCACGCCGGACGGCGCGCGCATGGCCAGCGCCGATGTTAGCGGTGCTGCCGGCGCGCCGGAACTGCTGGGCGAGCAAGTGGCCGAATTGCTGCGCGGGCAAGATGCTGCCGGCATCCTCGCCTCGTGCGCCGTCACTCCCGACAACCATGAAGGCCTGGCGCCGCATGCCTGACACCGTGGTGATCACGCGGCCCGCGGCGCAAGCGGGGCCGCTGGCCGCCCGTATCGCGGCGCTGGGCTTGCCCGTGCAACTGCTGCCGCTGCTGGAAATCCACGCGCTTGACGGCGCAGAGGAATGCGCGCGGCTGCACGCCGTGCTGGCCCGCCTGCGCGATTACGACCTGGTGGCGTTCGTCTCGCCCAACGCCATCGATTGCGTCTTTGCGCATCTGCCCGCCTGGCCGGCCGGCCTGGCGCTGGCCGTGGTGGGCGAGGGCAGCCGGATGGCCCTGGGCGCGCATGGCGTCACGGACGCCAACGCGACCATCACGAGTCCGCTGGACACGGCGCGCAGCGACTCCGAACATTTATTATTGGCGCTGGACTTGCCGGCCCTGCGCGGCAAGCGCGTGCTGATCGTGCGCGGCGATGGCGGACGCGATTACCTGGCCGACGGCTTGCGCGCTGCGGGAGCAACTGTCGAGTTCGTCACGGCCTACCGCCGCAAGGTGCCAAGGCTGACGCCATCCTTGCGGGCGACCCTGGAAAACCTGTTGCAGCATAATAATGACTGGATCATCACCAGCTCGGAAGCGCTGCGCGGCTTGCTGGCGCTGCTGGGCGAAATGGATGCTGAAAAGGCAGCTGTTGTGAAAATGCAACAGCAGCATCTGATCGTGCCGCACGCCCGCATTGCACAAACGGCGGCGGCCCTGGGTTTTGCCCGAGTCACCTTGACAGGATCAGGCGACGCAGGAGTGCTCGCCGCGTTACAATCACGACCATGAACGAAATGCCTACACTCTCCGAACCGAATGCAACGCCTGGCAGCGCCGTGAAGACGGCGCCGCAGGCGGCCGACCAACCTGCCGGCCGCGCGCCGACCCTGCTGGAACAACTGCAAAAGCCCATGAGCATCGCCGTCATCGTGCTGGCCGTGCTGCTGGCTGCGCAAAGCTGGTCGACCAGCAAGCAGATCCGCAACCTGCGCGAAGAAGTGGCCAAGCGCCTGCAAAAAGGCGATGTCAGCAACGCCGAAACGGGCGTGCTGGCGCGCAACGTGCAAGAAGGCACGAAAGAGCTGCAAATCAAGGTGGGCGCGCTGGAAAACCGCCAGAGCGAAACGCAAAGCCAGCAGCTTGCGCTGGAACAACTGTACAACGACTTGTCGAAGAACCGCGACGAGTGGGCGCTGACGGAAATCGAGCAAGTGCTGTCGACGGCCAGCCAGCAGCTGCAACTGGCCGGTAACGTGCCCGGCGCGCTAATCGCCCTGCAAAACGCGGACCGCAGCCTGTCGCGTTCCGACAAGCCGCAATTCATCACCATCCGCCGCGCCATCGGGCGCGACATGGAAAAATTGAAAGCCCTGCCCAGCGTCGATTCGACGGGCGTGGCCCTGCGCCTCGACGCCGTGATCGCCCAGGTCGACTCGCTGCCGATGCTGTCCGACGAAACGCCGGCCTTGCCGGCCGCACCGGAAAAACCGGGCAAGGCCAAGCCCGTGCGCGATGCGAGCGGCAAGCTGATGGGGCCGCCTGCGCCGGAACCGCTGCTGCAAAAAGTGCGCGACGGCTTCAATACCTGGAGCGGCGACATGTGGGCCGACGTGCGTCAATTGATACGCATCCGCCGCGTCGATACGCCGGAAGCGCTGATGCTGTCGCCGACGCAATCGTATTTCTTGCGTGAAAACGTCAAGTTGCGCCTGCTCAATGCCCGCATGGCCTTGTTGTCGCGCAATGAAACGGCTTTCCGCAATGATTTGATCGCCGCGCAGGATGCGCTGGCCAAGTATTTCGACACCCGCGCCAAGAGCACGCAGACGGCGCAAGCCCTATTGCGCCAGGTGCAGGGCAGCAACCTGGCCATCGAAATGCCAACCTTGTCCGACAGCCTGACGGCTGTGCGCAACTACAAAGCGAAGTCCTGAGCCCATGCGTCTATTTCTCTGGTTACTCGCCCTGATGGCCGCGGCGATCGGTATCGCCGTGACGGCCCGTTTCAATCCCGGCAACGTGGTGCTGTTCTATCCGCCATACCGCATCGATTTGTCGCTGAATTTCTTCCTGTTGCTGCAGGTCGTGCTGTTCGTGCTGCTGTACCTGCTGGTGCGCGCCGTGCGCGCCACCGTGCGCATGCCGGCGCAAGTGGCGGCCTACCGCCAGCGCAAGCGTGAGCGCGACGGCAACAAGGGCTTGCGCGAAGCCTTGAAAGCCCTGTTCGAAGGCCGTTTCGGCCATGCCGAGAAGGCTGCCTTGCGCGCCGCCGAGCTGGAAGAGAACGCCGGCCTGGCCGCGCTGATCGGCGCGCGCGCCGCGCACCGCATGCGCCAGTCCGAACGCCGCGACAGCTGGCTGTCGCGCGTCGAAGGCGATGCCAGCTTGAAGACGGCCCGCTTGATGACGGTGACGGAATTGCTGGTCGACGACCACCAGCCGGAAGCGGCCCTGGCCGCCGTGCGCGAACTCAATGCCAGCGGCACGCGCCACATCCACGCGCTGCAATGGTCGCTGAAAGCCGAGCAGCAGGCGAAGAACTGGCCGGAAGTGCTGCGCCTCGTGCGTTCGCTCGACAAGCACCGCGCCCTGCATCCGGCCCTGTCGTCGCGCCTGCGCGAACTGGCCTACGACCATCTGCTGTCCGACCCCTCGCATGACGCCGAATCGTTGATGCGCGTGTGGTCCACCGTGCCAAGCGCCGACCGGGTCAAGCCGTACATCGCCTGCCGCGCCGCCACGGCCCTGAATGCGCGCGGCTTGCACGATGAAGCGCGCCTCGTGTGCGAAGAATCGCTGGCCGCCGACTGGGACGAGCGCGTCGTGCGCGCCTACCGCGAAGCGGCGGCGCCAAGCGGCACGCCGGCCCTGCTGCTGCAGATCGAGCATTGCGAGCAATGGATGAAGCAGCGTCCGCTGGATGCGGAACTGGCGCTGACCCTGGGCACCTTGTGCCTCAAGCAAAAACTGTGGGGCAAGGCCCAGCGCCACCTGGAGCAGGCTTTGTCGGATGCCAACGAGCCGCAAATGGTGCGCGACGCCCACCTGAAGCTGGCGCAGATGCACGACGCCCTGCAGCAGACGGAACAGGCTGCCGCGCATTACCGGCAGTGCGCACTGGCCACCATCCTGTAAGCTCATTCTCCAGACGTAAAAAAGCCGTTCAGTGCAGACTGAACGGCTTTTTTTGTGCGCGCACTCCATGGCGGAGTGCGCTGCTACCTTGCTAATTTACTTCTTCGAGCTTTACTTCTTCGTTACCGCAGTGCCTTCCGGCAAGGCATATGCGACCAGGGTGTCGCTCATCTTCGTGCCCAGGGAACCGTGGCCGCCGGCCATGACGACGACGAACTGGCGTCCCGACTTGTTCGATACATAGCTCATCGGCGTAGCCTGGCCGCCGGCTGGCAAGCGGGCTTTCCAGATCACCTTGCCGTTGCTGACATCGTAGCCGCGGATGTAGTAGTCGAGCGTGCTGCTGAGGAAGGTCACGCCACCGCCCGTGGTGACCATGCCGCCCAGGCTGGGCACGCCCAGTGGCAAGGGGATCGGCACGGGGCCGCTGTCGCGCGTGGTGCCGTTCTTGTGCATCCACACTTTCTTCATGGTGCGCAGGTCGACGGCGGCCACATAGCCCCACGGCGGTGCCTGGCATGGGAAGCCCAGCGGCGACAGGAAGGCCTTGATTTCCACGGCGAACGGTACGCCCGTCTGCGGCTGCAAGCCCATTTCGCCACCGGTGCCGCCCTTGGCCGTCGTTTCCGCGCGCGGCACGAGTTTTTCCAGGAAGCCCATGTAGTCAGGGTTGACGATCAACAACTGGCGTACGGGGTCGATGGCCGCGCCACCCCATTCGAAGATGCCCAGCGGGCCCGGCGAGATGACGGCGCCCTTGCCGGCCGTTTGCGGCGTGAACGGGCCTTCATAGCGGCGTTCCTTGAAGATGATGCGGCAGGCGAGCTGGTCGAACGGCGTGGTGCCCCACATGTCCGCTTCGCTGATATTGCGTTCTGGCAAGAAGGTCAGGGCCGAGAACGGCTGCGTGGGCGACAGGGTGTCGCCGGCGGCAGGATTGCTCGTCGGTACGGGTTTTTCCGGTGCCGGCACGACCAGGCTGCCGTCGCGGCGGTCGATCACGTAAATGTCGCCGCGTTTCGTCGTGGCAACAACAGAGGGTACTTTACCTTTCGGCGTGTCGATGTCGACCAGGCTAGGCTGGCCGCCGATGTCCATGTCCCAGATATCGTGGTGCACGGTCTGGTAGACCCAGCGTACTTTACCCGTCGCCAGGTCCAGCGCGACGATGGCGCTGTTGAATTTCTCGCCATTCTTGTTGCGGTTGCCGCCCCAGGTATCGGGGGTTTCATTGCCCATCGGAATGTAGACCATGCCCAGCTTTTCATCGATGCTGGCCACGCCCCACGAGTTGGGCGAGTTGTTGGTGTAGTTCTTGCCTTCAGGGAAAGGCGCTGTATCTTCCGGCGTGGCCGGGTCCCAGTTCCACATCAGCTTGCCGGTGACGGGATCGTAGCCGCGGATTACGCCCGATGGCTCTTCCGTCGAATGGTTGTCCGTCACGCTGGCGGCGATCACGGCCATTTTCTGCGAGACGGCCGGCGGCGACGTTGGCATCAGGAAACCGCGCTTGATCATGGCCATGTTTTTATACAGGTTGACGACGCCGTTGTTGCCAAAGCTCTTGCACGACTCGCCCGTATCGGCGTTGACGGCGATCATGGTGCCGTCCATGGTCGGCGCCAGGATGCGGCGCGGGCATTCCATGCTGGCAGCTTCGGGAGCCGGATTGTTCTTCGCCCGGCCCGCGTTCACGTCCCAGTAGGCCACGCCACGGCAGATCATGTGCTGGTAGCTGGCCGCGTCGCGGTTGATCTTCGGGTCGTGGCGCCAGATTTCCTTGCCCGTGTCCGGGTTCAGGGCGATGACGATATTGTGCGGCGTGCACAGGTACAGCATGTCATTGACCTTCAGCGGCGTGACTTCGTTGGCGATCTCGCCCGGGTCGTTCGGACCCTTGAAGTCGCCCGTGTGGTAGGTCCAGGCTTCTTTCAGGCCGGAAATATTGGCGGGCGTAATCTGTGCGGCCGGGGCATAGCGGTCGCCATAGCCGGAGCGGCCATACGCGGACCAGTCGTTGTGCTCGACGCCGGGCGCGAAATCGCCGGAGGCCGTGGCGGCCATGTTTTCGGCCGGCACGTCGCCATGCAGGTCATGGTAATCCTGGAACAGGGCGATGACGCCGGCGATGACGGTCAGGGCCACGGCGGCGGAGAGGGCTGTCTTGCCCGCTTGCGGCTGTTTCGCTGCGTCGGCGGGAGGGGCCAGGCGGCGGCTGACGAAGGGCAGCAGCAGCCAGACGGCGGCGGCAAACCAGATGTCCAGGCGCGGCAGCAATTGCCACCAGTCGAATTTCACTTCAATGAGGGACCAGATCAGGGTGGCGAGCAGCAGCAGCGCCATGAACGGTTGCGCGCTGCGCTTGCCCTGGAATACCAGCGCGCCGGCGATCAGCATGCCTATACCGGCCAGCAAGTAGTACCAGGAGCCGCCGAGCGTGGCCAGCCAGATGCCGCCGCCCAGCAGGGCGAGGCCAAACAGAATGAAAATAACGCCGGTGACCTTTAATAAAGGACCGGGCCGGAAAGAGGGAATCATCATATTCCTTTTTGCAAGGATTTATCGGTGGCGCGTGATGCGCCATATTGAATTCAGGGAAGGCGTCGATTGCAGAATATACAAAGTTTGGAATCACCAGAATGTGACAGTTTATCAGAATTGATGATTGTCTTCCGGTAGCGCCATTTTTTGGCGGGGCTCTTGTTTGAATCAAATAAACACTTCAAATAAGAACAAATATTATGCTGGATAAGGGTGTTGCGGGGCTGGCAGGCCGCCTGGAGGGCAGGGGACGGGGTGTCGCGCAATAATGCAGGGGCGCCGCGGAATGAATGAGAATAAAACTGTTGTTATAAGTGGCTGCAAAAAATGCAATGCGGATTATAATAACCATGCCTGGCGTGTGGCGATATTCAAATGAAAATACGCGGATATTCCATCGGCATTAATTCAAGGCGTCGGTAGTATTGCTTAGGTGTTTGTACTTATTATTGCCGATGGTTTGTTTATTCTCTCGATGGCCGGTTGCGCGCGCCGGCGGGCCAGGCACGCCACTGTTGCTGGCTGGACGCGCAAAACGCCGGCGGGCCGCTGCTGCATCGCACAAGCTGCCTGTACTTCGCTATAATTGCGCGGTTAAAACACAATCCGCTAATGAGGAACCCCATGAGTTTGAATAACGTCTCTTCCGGCCGCGATCTGCCGAACGATTTCAACGTCGTCATCGAAATCCCGATGAATGCCGATCCGATCAAGTACGAAGTCGACAAGGAAAGCGGCGCGATTTTCGTCGATCGCTTCATGGGTACCGCCATGCATTACCCGTGCAACTACGGCTACGTGCCGAACACCCTGTCGCCGGACGGCGACCCGGTCGACGTGCTGGTCATCACCCCGTTCCCGCTGATCCCGGGCGTGGTCGTGCGCTGCCGTCCTATCGGCGTGCTGAAAATGACCGACGAGTCGGGCGAAGACGCGAAAGTGCTGGCCGTGCCAGTCGACAAGGTCCTGTCGATCTACAGCCACTGGCAAAAGCCGGAAGATCTGAACGAACTGCGCTTGCGCCAGATCCAGCATTTCTTTGAGCACTACAAGGATCTGGAAAAAGGCAAATGGGTCAAGATCGACGGCTGGTATGGTCCTGAAGTGGCCAAGGAAGAAATCCTGAACGGCGTTGCCGCCTTCAAGACCGACGCCGCCAAAGCCTAAGAACACCCAGTAAGAAAAACGCTCCCCGCCTGCGATGGCCGGGAGCGTTTTTTTATGCGCGAAACGGGCTGTGCTCGTTCAATTCATCGAGGTAGGCATCGATGCCGCCCCGTTCGCGCTCGAGGAAGCGCTGCACGGCGTCCGCAAAGGCCGGGTGCGCCAGCCAGTGGGCGGACCAGGTCTTTTGCGGCAGGAAGCCGCGCGCCATCTTGTGCTCGCCCTGGGCGCCCCCTTCGAAGGTGGCGATGCCGTTGGCGATGCAAAACTCCAGCGGCTGGTAATACGCCGTCTCGAAATGCAGGCAAGGCACGTGTTCGAGCGCGCCCCAGTAGCGGCCATACAGGGTGTCGGCCGTGTGGATCACCAGCGAGGCGGCAATGGCCCGGCCTTCGCGCTCGGCGATCACCAGGAGTATGTTCTGCGGCATGCTGAAGGCTATGCGCCGGAAGAAGTCCAGGCTCAGGTAAGGCGAGGAGCGGTGTTCCGCATAGGTATTGCTGTAGCAGCGGTGGAACAGTTTCCAGTCAGCATCAAGAGCGTCCACCCCGCGCACCTGGCGCAGGGTGACGCCCGCTTCGCGCACCTTGCGCCGCTCGGCGCGGATATTCTTGCGCTTCTTGTGTTCCAGGGTGGCGAGGAATTGCTCGAAATCCGTGTAGCCCGGATTGAGCCAGTGAAACTGCACGCCACTACGCATCAGGTAGCCAGCTTCCTCCAGCTGGCGCGCTTGGCTTTCCGGCGGGAACAGGATGTGGCAGGACGATACCTCGCTGGCTTGCTGCTGGGCCTGCAGGAAGGCCAGCAGGGCCGCGCGCGCCTCGCCATCGCGGGCCAGCAGGCGCGTGCCGCTGACGGGCGTAAACGGTATCGCGGACAGCAGTTTCGGGTAATATTCGAGACCATGTTGCTGATATGCATCGGCCCAGGCCCAGTCGAACACGTATTCGCCGTACGAGTGCATCTTCAGGTACAGGGGCAGGGCGGCGGCCAGCACCTCGCCTTGCCACAGCACCAGGTAATTCGGTTGCCAGCCCGTGTCCGCGCTGGCGCAGCCGGACTCGTGCAGCGCGTGCAAAAAGGCGTAGGAAAGGAAGGGAGTGGCGTCCGCCTGGCTTGCCAGCAGTTCAGACCAGGCCGCTTCGCCAATTTCAGCCAGGGTAGTGACGATAGCCGTGCGATAATTCATTGTTGTAGTGTGCATTCATCACTCTCGGGGCGCCGCCATCGGCCTGCGCGCCCCTGTCTTGTTTAATAGAACGAAATATCCATCATCATCATGACAGTCAAAGTCGCAATTGCTCAAATGAATAGTACGGTCGGCGATCTGGCCGGCAACCGTGCCAAGATCTTCGACCTTTCCCGCCGCGCGTTCGAGGCGGGCGCCGATATCGTGCTCACGCCGGAACTGTCGCTGGTCGGCTATCCACCCGAGGACCTGTTGCTGCGCAATGCATTCTACGCAAAAACGCAGGAAGCGTTTGCGGGACTGGCTGCCGACCTGGCCCAGTTCAAGGATTTGCACGTGGTGGTGGGCTTGCCCCTGCAGGACGAGAAGGGCGTGCGCCACAATGCCGCCTCCGTGTTGCTGAACGGCGAAGTGCTGGGCACCTATCGCAAGCACGACTTGCCGAATACGACCGTGTTCGATGAAAAACGTTACTTTACGTCGTTCGACCAGGCTTTCGTGTTTGGCGTGAAGGGCGTGCGTTTCGGCATCAATATCTGCGAAGACACGTGGTTCGAGCACGCACCGATGCGCGCCCGCGCGGCCGGCGCGCAAGTGCTGCTGGTGCCGAACGGCTCGCCCTACCACATGAACAAGCAGCATCTGCGCTATGACACCATGCGCAAGAATGTCAGCGCACAAGGCATGGCTCTTGTCTACGCTAACCTGGTCGGTGGCCAGGATGAGCTGATTTTCGACGGCGACTCGTTCGTCATGGATGCGGCCGGCACGATCTGCGCCCAGCTGCGCCATTTCGGGGAAGACTTGCAGGTCGTCGACTTCGACGGCGCCACCCCCGTGCCGCAGCCGCTGGCCGCACCGTTGACCACCGAAGCGCAGGTGTACCAGGCGCTGGTGCTGGGCGTGCGCGACTATATCGGCAAGAACGGCTTCCCTGGCGTGCTGATCGGCATGTCGGGCGGCGTCGATTCCGCGCTGACCCTGGCCATTGCCGTCGATGCGCTGGGCGCCGACAAGGTGCGCGCCGTGATGATGCCGTCGCAATTTACGGCCGATATCTCGTGGATCGACTCGCGCGACATGGTAAAACGCCTCGATGTGCGCTACGATGAAATTCCGATCAAGCAAACTTTCGACGCCTTCCGCGCCACCCTGGCCGAGGAGTTCGCGGGACTGGCGGAAGACGCGACGGAAGAGAATATCCAGGCGCGTATCCGCGGCACCTTGCTGATGGCCCTGTCGAACAAGCATGGCAGCATCGTCTTGACGACAGGCAACAAGAGCGAGATGGCCGTTGGCTATTGCACCCTGTACGGCGACATGGCGGGCGGCTTTGCCGTGATCAAGGATATCGCCAAGACCCTCGTCTACCGCTTGTGTGCGTACCGCAACAGCGTGTCGGACGTGATACCCGAGCGTATCCTGACGCGCGGACCGTCGGCCGAGCTGCGCGCCGACCAGCTGGACCAGGATTCCTTGCCGCCGTATGAAATACTCGACGGCATCATGCAGTTGTACATGGAAGAAAATCGGCCGATCGCCGACATTATCGAGGCTGGCTACCCGCCGGCCGACGTGGCGAAAATCACGCGCCTGATCAAGATCAATGAATACAAGCGGCGCCAGTCGCCGGTGGGCATCCGCGTCACGCACCGTGGCTTCGGCCGCGACTGGCGCTATCCCATCACTTCCAAGTTCTACGAATAAGCAGCCATCTGTCCACAATCCAACAATTTTAAGGAGTAGCCATGAAACAGATTACCGCCATCATCAAACCATTCAAGCTCGACGAAGTACGCGAGGCCCTGGCCGATGTGAACGTGACGGGCTTGACCGTGACGGAAGTAAAGGGCTTTGGCCGCCAGAAAGGCCATACCGAGCTGTACCGTGGCGCCGAGTATGTGGTCGACTTCTTGCCGAAAGTCAAAGTTGAAGTGGTGGTGGACGACAGCGTGTCGGAACTGGTGGTCGACGCCATCATCAAGGCGGCCCGCACGGGCAAGATCGGCGATGGCAAGATCTTCGTGCGCGACGTGGAGCAGGTCATCCGCATCCGTACGGGCGAAACGGGTCCAGACGCCGTCTAGCACCAGCCATAAGCTACTGCGCGTCGTGCTTTGCGGCCTGCGATGCTCACCGTGCTTCAGCACGGTTGCGCTTCTTAGCCACAAATCGCTGCCGCTCGCTACGCTTCTGGCAGGCGCTATGTAGATGTTCTTCAGCAGACCGTAGGTCGGATTAGCGCCAGCGCGTAATCCGACATGAGTTGCCAATAATATTATGGATTACGCATCAGCACCGTTCAGCGCCCCAAGCGCATGTCGAATTTCCAGCATATCAGGCGCAGAATCGTGATGCCGCTGGCGCTGGTCCACAGCGCAAAGTCGTGCTCGGCGCCGAAGTGCATCTGCAATAAATAAGCCCAGCAGCCGAAAAACGCGCAGATCGCATACGGTTTGCCGTCGCGAAACACCATCGGCACTTCGTTACAGACGATGTCGCGCATCACGCCGCCGAAAATTCCTGTAATCACCCCCATCATCGAGGCAATAAAGATCGGCATGCCGGCGCGCATGGCTTCGGCCACGCCCGCGATGGCGAACATGCCCAGGCCGATGGCGTCGGCGATGACGATCAGGCGTTCCGAGACGATCTGGCGCAAATGCTGGATCAGGGGCGCGGCCGTCAGGGCCAGCACGAAGATCAAAATCGCGTATTCCTGGTGCGACACCCAGAACAGGGGCCGCTTGTCGAGCAGGATGTCGCGCAGGGTGCCGCCGCCGAATGCCGTGATGAAGGCCACGACGAACACGCCGACCAGGTCCATGCGCTTGCGGCGCGCTTCGATGAAGCCGGAAAACGCGCCCACCAGGATGGCGATGACCTCAATGATCTTGATCAGCGAGCCAGGCGGCAATTGGGGTGGCATCATGGGTGGAGCGCTTGAGCAGGAAATAATTGTCACAGGTTAACATGACACGGCCCCGAATGGTGACAAACGGGGCCGTGTGCAGTGCGGAACTGGTGACTGAATTGTAATTGCTTGCTGTCAAGCCTAGCGGATGGGCTGCAGTGCGGAAGAAAGCAATACCACCAGCGCGCCATCGCCCCCTTCGGAGCGGCGCGCCTGGCAAAAGGCGATGACTTCATTCTTTTGCACGAGCCAGCTGTGCACCATCGATTTCAAGACCGGTTCCTGGCCTTTCGAGCCGAAACCCTTGCCGTGGATCACGCGCACGCAGCGCAGCTTGCGCCGCGTGGCCTGGTTCAAAAAGGCGCCGATGCCGTCGCGCGCCTCGTCGCGGCGCAAGCCGTGCAAGTCCAGCTCATCCTGCACGGGCCAGTGGCCCTTGCGCATCTTTTTCACGACGTCCGGTCCCACGCCGGGGCGGGCGTAGTTCAGGGCGGGATCGTTTTCCAGGTAATGGTCGACTTCGAACAAGTCCGACAGCGATTCGCGCAGCACGGCCGCATCGTCCTCTTCCGGCGACAGCTTGCGGGCCGGCTGCTGGGCCGCCATGGCGCCCGCCTTGGGCAGGCTGGGCACGTAGCGGTCCGACTCGGGCAGGCGCTTGACGCCGCCGATGCTGGCCTTGAACAGATTGCTTTCCACGGCCTGCACCTTGGCTTGCTGGACGCGCTCCGCCGCAGCTTGCGCGCGCGCGTCCGCCTGCTCCTTGAGCTGCTTGCTGACCGCTTTCAGGTCGGCAAAGTCTTTCATCGACGCCATGCGACGCTTACTCCTGGCCTTCCAGGTAGCGCTGGGCGTCCAGTGCTGCCATGCAACCCGTGCCGGCGCTGGTGATGGCCTGGCGGTAGATGTGGTCTTGCACGTCGCCGGCG
Source organism: Janthinobacterium sp. SUN026 (assembly GCF_030397625.1). NCBI lineage: Bacteria > Pseudomonadati > Pseudomonadota > Betaproteobacteria > Burkholderiales > Oxalobacteraceae > Janthinobacterium > Janthinobacterium sp. SUN026. Next base: position 181,533 of record NZ_JAPQNU010000005.1, read on the forward strand.
GCAAACACGCCCGGCGCGCTGGTGGCGGTGGCCATGCCTTCCAGGCCCGTCTTGGTCTTGATGTAGCCGTTGTGCATTTCCAGCTGGCCTTCGAAGATGCCCGTGTTCGGCTTGTGGCCGATGGCGATGAACACGCCATGCACGCTCAGCGCTTCGACCTTGCCGTCGATGGTCGACTTGATGTTCAAGCCTGTCACGCCGCCTTCGTTGCCCGTCACTTCGTCCAGGGTGTGGTTATATTTCAACACAATCTTGCCTTCGGCAACCTTGGCGTTCAGGCGGTCGATCAAAATCGCTTCCGCGCGGAACTTGTCGCGGCGGTGGATCAGGGTGACTTTATTGGCGATGTTCGACAGGTACAGTGCTTCTTCGACGGCCGTGTTGCCGCCGCCGACGACGGCCACTTCCTGGTTGCGGTAGAAGAAACCATCGCAGGTGGCGCAGGCGGACACGCCCTTGCCCATGAATTCCGCTTCCGATGGCAGGCCCAGGTATTGCGCGGATGCGCCCGTGGCGATGATCAGCGTGTCGCACGTGTATTCGTGGCTGTCGCCCTTCAGGCGGATCGGTTTTTCATTCAGGAAAGTGGTGTGGATGTGGTCAAACACGATTTCCGTATTGAAACGCTCGGCGTGCTGCAGCAGGCGCTGCATCAGGTCCGGACCTTGCACGCCCATCGGGTCACCTGGCCAGTTTTCCACGTCGGTGGTGGTCATCAGCTGACCGCCTTGTTCCACGCCGGTGACCAGCATCGGGTTCAGGTTGGCGCGGGCGGCGTAGACGGCGGCGCTGTAGCCGGCTGGGCCGGAGCCGAGGATCAAAACGCGGGCGTGTTTGGTAGTGGTCATAATGAGGCTTCTCTATGAGTGGGGTCTATCCGAATTGGGGGCATACGCGCGAAGAACAAGGGCGTATTGCGCTTGCGCAAGCAATCCACGATTATAGACCAAGCCGCCTGTAGCGACGAATCGTGGGGCCGTCCGGGGCATATATGGCTTAGAATACTTCCTTATTATGGGAAATTCCCTTTCAGAAACATTTTTCACCTTGCAGCGCTTCCCAGAATGACTAAACCAGCCCAGGCCAATCAAAATAGCTACACCCGAAAACCGGTCGAACGCCGGCCCCTGCCCAACCGGCTGGTGCGGCTGTTGTCCGAGGCGCGCTGGTTCGCGCTGGCCGCGTTTGCCTTGTATTTCGTGCTGATCCTGGCCAGCTTCAACAAGCTCGACCCTGGCTGGTCGCACGCCACCAATGTCGACAAGGTCGCCAACCTGGGCGGCAAGCTCGGTGCCACCTTTTCCGATCTGTTGCTGTATATCTTCGGTTTTTCCGCCTGGTGGTGGTGCGTGTGGCTGCTGCGCACGGTGTGGAATGGCTATCGCCGCCTGAGTAAGCGCTTCCTGCTGGAAGAGGAAGAGGTGGAGCGCGAGCACCATGTCGAGATGCTGATCCGCATCGTCGGCTTCTCCATCATGCTGATCGGCAGCATGGGTCTCGAATACCTGCGCATGGCGAAAAGCCTGCACGTGCAGCTGCCGCGCGATCCGGGCGGCGTGCTGGGCCAGCTGGTGGGGCACTCGGCCCACGTGGCGTTCGGTTTCACGGGCGCCACTTTATTGCTGTTGCTGCTGTTCGGCCTCGGTTTCAGCCTGTTCTTCCATGTGTCCTGGCTGCAAGTGGCCGAGCGCATCGGCGGCGCCATCGAAGACGCTTTCAACTGGTTCGTGCTGCGCTACCAGGACCGCGAAGATCGCCGCCAGGGCGAAGTGGCCGCCGTGCGCCGCGACGAAGTGGTGGTGATCGAACGGGCCAAGCACGTGGAAAAGCACGTGGCCGCGCCGCCCGTGAAGATCGAGCCGCAAGTGGTCACCGTCGTGAAATCGGAGCGCGTGGAAAAGGAACGCCAAGCCCATCTGTTCGAGAACCTGGGCGATGGCAAGCTGCCGCCCTTGTCGCTGCTCGACGAGGCGCCACCCGTGGTGGAAACGGTTTCCGTGGAAACCCTGGAATTCACGAGCCGCCTGATCGAAAAGAAACTCTCGGACTTTGGCGTGGATGCCAAGGTAGTGGCCGCTTACCCCGGCCCTGTGGTGACGCGCTATGAAATCGAGCCGGCCACGGGCGTCAAGGGCAGCCAGATCGTCGGCCTGGCGCGCGACCTGGCCCGTTCGCTGTCCTTGACGTCGATCCGGGTGGTGGAAACCATTCCCGGCAAGAATTACATGGCCTTGGAATTGCCGAACAGCAAGCGCCAGATCGTGCGCCTGACGGAAATCCTCGGCTCCAAGGTCTACAACGATGGCGTGTCCAGCCTGACGATTGCGCTGGGCAAGGATATCGCCGGCAAGCCCGTCGTGGCCGATTTGGCGAAAATGCCGCACTTGCTGGTGGCCGGTACCACCGGTTCCGGTAAGTCGGTCGGCATCAATGCGACCATCCTGTCGCTGCTGTACAAATCCGACCCGCTCGACGTGCGTTTGATCCTGATCGATCCGAAGATGCTGGAAATGTCCGTCTACGAAGGCATCCCGCACTTGCTGGCGCCCGTCGTCACCGACATGCGCCAGGCCGGCCATGCGTTGAACTGGGCCGTGAACGAGATGGAACGCCGCTATAAGCTGATGAGCAAGATGGGCGTGCGTAACCTGGCCGGCTACAACGCGAAGATTGCCGACGCGAAAAAGCGCGAAGAACACATCCCGAATCCGTTCAGCCTGACGCCGGATGCGCCGGAACCGCTGGAAAAACTGCCGACCATCGTCATCATCATCGACGAACTGGCCGATTTGATGATGGTGGTGGGCAAAAAAGTCGAGGAATTGATCGCGCGTATCGCGCAAAAGGCGCGCGCCGCCGGTCTGCACTTGATTCTGGCCACGCAGCGCCCATCTGTAGACGTGATCACGGGCTTGATCAAGGCCAACATTCCTACGCGTATCGCCTTCCAGGTATCGTCGAAGATCGACTCGCGCACCATTCTGGACCAGATGGGCGCGGAAACCCTGCTGGGCATGGGCGACATGCTGTACATGCCGCCCGGCACCGGTTTGCCGATGCGCGTGCACGGCGCGTTCGTTTCCGATGAAGAAGTGCACCGCGTCGTCAGCCATTTGAAGCTGCAGGGCGAACCGAATTACATCGAGGGCATCCTCGAAGGCGGCACCCTGGAAGGCGACGGCGCCGAAGGCGGTGCGCCGGGCGAGGGCGGCGGCGAGGCCGATGCCCTGTATGACCAGGCGGTGGCGGTGGTACTGAAAAACCGCCGCGCCTCGATTTCGCTGGTGCAGCGCCATCTGCGCATCGGCTACAACCGCGCCGCCCGTCTGCTCGAGCAGATGGAGCAGAGCGGGGTGGTATCAACCATGCAATCCAATGGCAACCGGGAAATCCTCGTGCCGGCGGCAAGTGCCGAACAAGGGTAAAGAATGAAAAGCAATACTTTCGCAGCAAAAATGATGATCGGCGCGGCCAGCGTTGCCTGCAGCCTGCTGTTCGCGGCCAGCGCCTCGGCCAGCGCGCTAGAGCAATTCAAGAGCTTTGCGGCCGGCACCAAGTCGGCCAAGGGCGAGTTCGTGCAGCGTCAAGTCAAGAAGGCGGACGCCAGCGGCAAGGCGAAAGTGTCGACGCCGGCCAGCGGCACGTTCGAGTTTGCCCGTCCGGGCAAGTTCATCTGGACCTATCTGAAGCCGTACGAGCAGTTGCTGCAAGCCGATGGCGACAAGCTGTATATCTACGACAAGGACTTGAGCCAGGTGACGGTCAAGAAACTGGGCGACGCGCTCGGTTCCTCGCCGGCGGCCATCTTGTTCGGCAGCAACGACCTGGAAAAGAATTTCACCCTGGCCGAAGCGGGCACGCGCGATGGCCTGGAATGGCTGAAAGCGACACCGAAAGCCAAGGACACGACTTTCGATGAAATCACCATCGGCCTGCGCAACGGCGTGCCGGAAGCGATGGAATTGCGCGATTCGTTCGGCCAGACCTCGGTGCTGGCGTTCAAGAACTTCCAGAAGAATCCGGCGCTTTCGGCCAATCACTTTAAATTTGTCATGCCCAAGGGCGCCGACGTCATTAATAATTAAGACTGTCGCGCCTTGCGTATGAGCCGGCCTCGCAGCGATGCGGGGCTTTTGCATTCTTATTAGGTAACTCACTATGGCGGATCTCTTTTCCACCGCACCGCGCCAGCCGCTGGCCGAAGCCTTGCGGCCAGCCACCCTGAACGAAGTCATCGGCCAGACGCACCTGCTGGGCGCTGGCAAGCCGCTGCGCCTCGCGTTCGAGGCGGGCAAGGCCCATTCGATGATTTTATGGGGGCCGCCCGGCGTGGGCAAGACCACCCTGGCGCGCCTGATGGCGAATGCCTTCGACAGTGAATTCATTGCCTTGTCGGCCGTATTTGCTGGCGTGAAAGATATCCGCGCAGCCATGGACCAGGCCCGCCACAGCCTGGACCAGTTCGGCAAGCACACCTTGTTGTTCGTCGACGAGATCCACAGGTTTAATAAATCGCAACAAGACGCCTTGCTGCCCTTCGTCGAATCAGGCCTGGTGACGTTCATCGGCGCGACGACGGAAAACCCCAGCTTCGAAGTCAATTCGGCGCTGCTGTCGCGCGCGCAAGTGTATGTGCTGAAATCGCTCAACGAAGACGAGATGAAGCAGTTGCTGGCCAAGGCGCAGTCCACGGCCTTGACGCACCTGAGCTTCGACGAGGCGGCGGCCGACACCCTGATCGGCTACGCGGATGGCGATGCGCGGCGCTTCTTGAATTTGCTGGAGCAGGCCGAGACGGCTGCCAGCTCGACGGGCACGACCAAAATCGACGCGGCCTTCGTCGACAATGCGCTGACCTTGAATTCGCGCCGCTTCGACAAGGGCGGCGACAATTTCTATGACCAGATTTCCGCCCTGCACAAGTCCGTGCGCGGTTCCAACCCGGACGCGGCCCTGTACTGGTTTTGCCGCATGATCGATGGCGGCGCCGACCCCCGTTATTTGTCGCGGCGCATCGTGCGCATGGCCTGGGAAGACATCGGCCTGGCCGATCCCCGTGCCTTGACCATGGTCAATGATGCGGCGGAAACATATGAACGGCTCGGTTCGCCCGAAGGCGAGCTGGCGCTGGGCCAGGCCGTCATCTACCTGGCGATTGCCGCAAAAAGCAATGCCGGCTACAACGCGTTCAACACGGCCATGGCCTTCGTCAAGAAAGATAAATCGAAGGAAGTGCCCGTGCACTTGCGCAATGCGCCGACGAAGCTGATGAAGGAACTGGGCTACGGTCACGCCTACCGCTATGCGCACGATGAACCCGATGCGTATGCGGCCGGCGAAACCTATTTTCCGGACGGCATGGCGGAGCCGGGCTGGTACCAGCCCGTGCCCCGCGGCCTGGAAAGCAAGATTGCCGACAAGCTGGCCTGGCTGCGCGAGCTTGACAGGAAGGCAGGCAAGGGCTGAGGCTTACAGGCCCAGCAAAGTAAAACCGTCATCCTGCGGCGCGTAGCCCACCAGCTGGTGCGTCGCCGCGATCGACAGCCGTTTATAACGGTTGTCCGACACGCCATGCACGACGTGGTAGCCGGGCGGCACGTCGGCGGCGATGCAGCGGGCCAGCAATTGCACCACGTCGCGCTCGCTGATGAAGGCGGCGATGTCGCGCGCGCTGTGTTGTTGACCTTTCTCAAACTGCGCCACGTTGGCGATGCGCACGGCGATCGCCGTCATGCCATGCTGGTGGGCGAATGCGGAGGCCACGCCTTCGCCGAAGGCCTTGCTGGCGCCATACATGTTCGCCGGGCGCGCCGGCATGTGCTCGTGCACCTGTACGTCGAGCGGGTAGCCTTCGATGGCTTGTGCGCTGCTGGCGAACACGACTCTTTTCACGCCTTGCGCCTGTGCCGCGCGGAAGATGTTGTGCGTGCCGATGACGTTCGGTTGCAGCAGTTGCGCATCGAAATCGGCGCTGGCGTGCGGCACGCCGGCCAGGTGCAGCACCACGTCGATGCCGGCGCAGGCGGCCAGGCAGGCGGCGTAGTCGCTCACGTCGAGCTGGATGGATGGGCAGGGCGCTTCGGCCAGCTTGCCTGTGTGCAGGTCGGCCAGGCGCAGGGAAAATTCCCCGTGCCGGCTCTTCCAGAAAACGGTGCCGATAACGCCGGCGGCGCCCGTGACGAGGACGCGCAGTGGTGGTGCTTGAGTCATGTATTCCTAGTATTCAAGGTGTGAGGCAGTGCCAGGTTCAGCCAGCGCAGCAGGGCGGGGCGCTGTGCGCTTGTGCCATGGACTCGGATGTGTCCGCTACCCACGGCTTCGACCAGCACCAGACCGTCATTCGGTATCGTATAGCGTTCGCCGCTGCGCAGCACGCAATCCTCGAACTGGGCGTAGGCCGTGATCCACGCCGTGCCGGACAGGCATTCGATGACCTTGGCGCGCCCTTTTTCCAGGCGCAAGGGCCGTTCGCTGCGTAATTCGTGGTCGGTATGCATGGCGTCGCTCCTGTTGTGCTGACAGGAACAGCTTAGGCGCTTGCCGTGAACCATGACAGATGCAGGAAAACGAAATTGTGATGAATACAGTACACTTCGCCGTAGACTGTGCTTATCAAAAAAGCGGGCAACTGTATCTGTGCCGGCCCCGCGCGGCCGCCGCATACTGAAGGGATGAACATGAGCGCGCATTTGAATCTGTATGAGCACCTGGCCAACGAGCTGGGCGCGCTGATCGATTCGCGCGTGTTCGCGCCCGGCGACCGCCTGCCGTCGATACGCCACCTGGCGCAGCAAAAGCGCATTTCCATCAGTACCGTGATGCAAGCCTTGCGTCTGATGGAAGACCGGGGGCAAGTCGATGCGCGGCCCCAGTCCGGCTATTTCGTGCGCCACCGGGCGCCACGCCGGCCCTGCAGCGCCGACGCCCAGCACCTGAAGGAGCCAGCCTTCGTCGGCATCAACAATCTGTTGATGCGTGTGCTGAAGGACAACGAGACGGCGAATATCGTGCAGTTGGGCACGGCATGGCCGCCCGACGAAATCTTGCCGATCAAGCGCATGCAGCGCACCATCAGCGCCGTGGCGCGGCGCGATCCCGTCCTGCTGAGTAAAGTCAGCTGCTACGATATCAGCGAAGGCAATTTCCTGCGCCAGGTGGCGCGCCGCGCGCTGGACTGGGGCAAGCTCGACCCGCACGAGATCGTCGTGACGAATTCCTGCACGGAAGCGATCAGCCTGTGCCTGCGCGCCGTCGCCAAGCCGGGCGACACCATCGCCATCGAGTCGGCCACGTATTTCGTGCTGCTGCAAATGATCGAAAGCCTGGGCATGAAGGCGCTGGAAATTCCCACCGACCCGAAGACGGGGCCGTCGCTCGACGCGCTGGAACTGGCCCTGCGCGCCGGCCTCGTGCAAGCGTGCCTGTTCGTGCCGAACGCGAACAACCCGCTCGGCTGCGTCATGCCGGAAGCAAACAAGAAGCGGCTGGCGGGCCTGCTGTCGGAATTCAATATTCCGCTGGTGGAAGACGACGTATATGGCGACCTGTGCTTTGCGCCGCAGCGTCCGTGGCCCGTGAAGGCCTATGACACGAGCGGCAATGTGCTGTTGTGCTCCTCGTTTTCCAAGGCGATCACCCCCGCGTCGCGCGTGGGCTACGTGCTGGCCGGGCGTTTCGCGCAGGAAGTGGCGCTGCTGAAAACCGTGTCGAGCGGCGCCACCAGCCATTTCTTCCAGGCCGTGCTGGCCGACTTTCTGGAAGGCAGCAGCTACGACCAGCAGCTGCGCAAGATGCGGCGCACCCTGGTGCAGCGCATCGCCCGCATGTCCGACGCCGTGGCGGCCAGCTTTCCGGCGGACTGCATGCTGTCCGAGCCGCAGGGCGGTTTCGTGCTGTGGGTGCAGATGCCGCCGCAAGTCGATGCGCTGGCCCTGCATGGCCAGGCCATCGCGGACGGCGTGGCGTATATGCCGGGCCAGCTGTTCTCGGCCTCGGGCAAGTTCGGCAATTATCTGCGCCTCAATTGCGGCAATGCGTGGACGCCGCGCATCGAGCAGGCTATCGGCCGGTTAGGGCGTCTGGTCAAGGACGCCTTGTAGAACGCCTGTCAAAACCTACTGCGCGGCGCGCTTTGCGGCCTGCGATGCTCACCGTGCTTTAGCACGGTTGCGCTTCTTAGCCACAAATCACTGCCGCTCGCTACGGTTTTGTCAGGCGTTGTTCATTCCCTTGTTTTCCCTTCAGTCCCCGTTTTTCACCGTTCGCTCCCTGTTTTTCGCCGCTGGTCGCAAGCCGGTGGCGTTGTTTGCGGCCGTTGGCTAAAGTACCACCATACCAGCAGCAGTCAACGAAACAAACTAACCAGGAGTCACATCATGAACGCACTGAAAAACATGGAAATCACCTTTGTCGCCGCCGCCATCATCGCCATCGGCGCCAGCTTCGCCACCGCCGGCGCGAATACCCTGGAAGTGAGCGCCAGCAGCAGCGTGATCGCCCAGGCTGCAGACAGCACGATGCCTGTCGTTACCGTCAGCGCCCGCCGCCTGACCGCTGCCGAAAAAGCCGCGTTCATTTAAGCAATAAGCCAAGCAGAAAATGTAAAGCGGGCGCGAGTGCCCGGCCAGGCCGCCATGACGATGGTTGACCTTGCGCAAAACTCATCGAAGTGAACTGGGTCTTGGTACAATGAGTGCTTTCGATACATCGGCACCGCCATCCACCCATGATAGATATCCAACTTCTCCGTAAAGACATCGCCACCGTCGCAGAACGCCTGGCGACGCGCAAATTCCAGCTCGACGTGGCAGGCTTTACCGCCCTCGAAGCCGAACGCAAGGCGATCCAGACGCGCACCGAAGAGCTGCAGGGCAAGCGCAATGCGCTGTCCAAGCAAATCGGCATGTTGAAAGGCAAGGGGGAAGACACCTCGGCCGTGATGGCGCAAGTGGCTGGCCTGGGCGATGAATTGAAAGCCGATGAAGCGGCCCTGACCCTGGTTCAAGCCAAGCTGAGCGATTTCATCATGGCCGTGCCGAATTTGCCGCATGAATCGTCGCCCCTGGGCACGGACGAGTCGGGCAACGTGGAAGTGCGCAAGGTCGGCACGCCGCGCACCTTCGATTTCGAGGTCAAGGATCACGTCGACGTGGGCGCCCCGCTGGGCCTCGACTTCGAAGTGGCTACCAAGCTGACCGGTTCGCGCTTCTCCGTCATGAAGGGCGGCATCGCCCGTTTGCACCGCGCACTGGCGCAATTCATGCTGAATACGCATGTGGACGAGCACGGCTACACGGAATGCTATACGCCGTACATGGTCAACGCCGATTCCTTGCGCGGCACGGGCCAGTTGCCGAAATTCGAAGCCGATCTGTTCTCGGTGAAAAAAGGCGGCGCGGAAGGCGAGGGCGAGACCTTCTATCTGATCCCGACGTCGGAAGTGTCGCTGACCAACATCGTGCGCGATGAAATCCTGGCGCTCGATCAACTGCCCCTGAAAATGACGGCCCACACGCCATGCTTCCGCTCGGAAGCGGGCAGCTACGGCCGCGACACGCGCGGCATGATCCGCCAGCACCAGTTCGACAAGGTGGAAATGGTGCAAGTAGTGCACCCGGATACGTCGTACCAGGTGCTCGATGAAATGGTTGGCCACGCGGAAGCGATCTTGCAACGCCTGGGTCTGCCATACCGCGTGATGTCGCTGTGCACGGGCGACATGGGTTTCGGCGCCACCAAGACCTTCGACCTGGAAGTATGGCTGCCGGCGCAAAACACCTATCGCGAGATTTCGTCCCTGTCGAATTGCGAAGCCTTCCAGGCCCGCCGCATGCAGGCGCGTTTCCGCAACGCGGCCGGCAAGCCGGAACTGGCGCACACCCTGAACGGCTCCGGCCTGGCAGTGGGCCGTACCCTGGTGGCCGTGCTGGAAAACTACCAGCAAGCGGACGGCAGCGTCGAGATCCCGGCCGTGCTGCGCCCCTACATGGGCGGTCTGACGCACCTGAAGGCTTAAAAGGGTCGGGCAGCCGGTGAATGGAAGGCGAAAAATAGTCCTTCCATTTTTTCAAGCGGCTGCTATAATCTTGCCTTCTCGCAGCAATGCGGGAGAGACCGCAGCAAATGGAGAGGTGGCAGAGTGGTCGAATGTACTTGACTCGAAATCAAGCGTACGTTAAATCGTACCGTGGGTTCGAATCCCACCCTCTCCGCCAGAACAAATAGAGAAAGCTCCCGCAAGGGAGCTTTTTTTATTTGTGGCGGCGAAGAGGAGCAAGGCGCCTGCGCGCCTTGCGCGTGGGATTCGAAGACGAGCGCGTATTCGCGCGAGGCTCCCCGAATCGTCAAATTGGTTTTCACGCGTGCGCCAAGGCGGCGTCTACAAAGGCGAGCCGCGCCTTTATGAGACTCTCAGAATCGCCCAATTGTTTTTTTGGTTTGGCCACCAGCCCTCAGTTGCAAATCGCCAATAAAACCCCTACCCAAGCCAACAATCCCCATGCTAAAATAGCGCCTCGTTCAAACAGGCACGTCAGTTTGGACGAATAGACCGCAGTAAACGGAGAGGTGGCAGAGTGGTCGAATGTACTTGACTCGAAATCAAGCGTACGTTAAATCGTACCGTGGGTTCGAATCCCACCCTCTCCGCCAGAATACATAAGAGAAGCTCCCGCAAGGGAGCTTTTTTTATTCCCCCAAGGTCAAAAGACCACCAGCGCAAAGTCCAGGTAGAAAAACCGCCCAAAGCGCGCAGCGCAAGGCGTTTTTTCCTCCATTCAGACTTTGAAAGCCAGCGTCCCCACTACCGCAAGCTAGTGCACGAGCCTCGCCACCGCAAACGCGACGCCCGACATGGCAATGATCGTCCCCACACACGACAGGATGACAGCCGACTTCGCCTCAGCCACATCTGACTTGGTCGCATAATTGGAGCGCACCACAGCGAGGTCCAGTTTCAAGCCACTGACATCCGTCTTGAGAGCGCCGACATCGGTCTTGAGAGCAGCGACATCCGTTTTCAGACCAGCAACATCCACCTTGAGGCCAGTGACATCCGTTTTCAGGCCGGCAACATCCACCTTGAGACCAGCCACATCGGCCTTTACATCCTTTACGTCCAGTTTCACACTGGCCATGTCTTTTGCCAGTGCGTTGACTTGCTCGTCCATGGCGCAATCCTCCGTGCTTGTCACTGCATGCTCCTCGCTTTTTTCACCGCTGTCAAACAGTGTCCCGAGGGTATCGCGCATGGCTTTGCTATTGCTTGCCAGGCGTTGCGCCAGCGCCGTCACGCGCTGCAAGTCGGCCATTCCTTCGCCCTGTAGCTGCTCCGTGGCAGTCTGCAATTCGACGGTGATCTGCTCGCTGAGACTGGCTGCGACCTGCAGCCACGCATCGATCTTGCGCTGGCGTGACTGTTGCGCCAGCGCGCCATGCCGCACCTGCGTATCGCTCAGCTTGTGCATGCTGTTCATGCTGCGTCCTCTTCGCGTTGGGGCCGATGCCGCCTACGCTACTCCTCGCCGATAGTGTCCGCCTTGACCCCGCTCACCCTATGGTAATCTACCGTATCCCCATCCTGCCCCCACCAATAAAGCAATGAGCCGATTCTGGAGCACCATCGTCAGCGAGCTGACCCCCTACATCCCGGGCGAGCAACCGAAACTGCCCGGCCTGGTCAAACTCAACACCAACGAAAACCCCTACGGCCCGTCACCGCAGGTGCTGGCCGCGCTGCGCGCAGCGGCCAACGACAGCCTGCGCCTGTATCCGGACCCTTCCGCCAGCGAACTGAAGCAAATCCTGGCCACTTACCACGGCTTGAGCAGCGCGCAAGTGTTCGTCGGCAACGGTTCCGACGAAGTGCTGGCGCTGGCCTTCATGGCCTTGCTCAAGCACGATGCGCCGCTGCTGTTCCCGGACATCAGCTACAGTTTCTATCCCGTGTATTGCAAGCTGTACGGCATCGATTACCGCACGGTAGCGCTCGACGAGTCCATGCGCATCCGCCCGGAAGACTACCAGGGGCTGTGCGGCGCCATCATCTTCCCCAATCCCAACGCGCCGACAGGCGTGGACTTGCCGCTGGCCGGCGTGAAAACCCTGTTGCGCGAGCATCCCGACGCCGTGGTGGTGGTCGATGAAGCGTATGTGGATTTCGGCGGCGAGAGCGCCGTGGCCCTGGTCGAGCGTTATCCGAACTTGCTGGTGGTGCAGACGTTCTCGAAATCGCGCTCCTTGGCCGGCTTGCGCGTGGGCAGTGCCTTCGGGCATCCGGACCTCATCGAGGCGCTGGAGCGAGTGAAGAACAGTTTCAATTCGTATCCGCTGGACCGGCTGGCGCTGGCCGGCGCCGTCGCGTCGCTGCACGACGAAGCGTATTTCCAGCAGACGCGCCAGGCCGTGATCGCCAGCCGCGAACAGCTGACTGCGGACTTGACGGCGCTGGGCTTCGAGGTGCTGCCTTCGGCGGCCAATTTCGTGTTTGCCCGCCACCCGCAGCATGACGCGGCGCAACTGGCGGCCGGCTTGCGCGCCCGCTCCGTGATCGTGCGCCATTTCAATGCGCCGCGCATCAGCCAGTATTTGCGCATCAGCATCGGCAACCCGGACGAATGCGCAGCCCTCATGGCGGCGCTGCGCGACCTGCTGTGACGCCATGCTGACCTTCTTGCCTGTCAGCCTGGCCGATGGCGAGGCGCTGGCCAGCCTGCGCGTGGCTGCCATGCGTGCAAGCCTGGAGCGCATCGGCCGCTATGATCCGCAGCGCGCGCGTGATCGTTTCCTGGCCAGCTACGACCCCGCCCGCACCTGGCAGTTGCGCCATGACGACACGCTGGCCGGCTTCTATGTGTTGCGGCCGCAAGCGGACTATCTGTTGCTCGACCACCTCTACCTGGCGCCCGGCTACCAGCGGCAAGGGATGGGCTCGGCCGTGCTGGCGCGCGTGTTTGCCGAGGCCGATGCGGCCCGCCAGAGCGTGCGCGTGGGCGCCTTGCGCGGCAGCGAGGCGAACCGCTTCTATGTGCGTCACGGCTTCGTGCCCGATGGCGAGGAAGAGTTCGACCTGTATTATCGGCGCGCCCCCGCGCTTTGAGGCTGCCGGCGGCGACTGTTTGTGCAACAATAATCGGATTCATTCATCGACAGGACGGACAATATGGCAAAAGTGGCATTCATCGGTTTGGGCGTCATGGGTTTCCCCATGGCAGGTCACCTGGCGGCGGGCGGGCACGACGTCACCGTGTACAACCGCAATCCGGCCCGCGCGGCCGCCTGGCTGGAACAGCACAAGGGCAGCAGCGCCGCCACGCCGGCCGCCGCCGCTGCAGGCGCCGAGTTCGTGTTTACGTGCATCGGCAACGATAATGATCTGTATCAAGTCATCCTGGAAGAGGGCGGCTTGCTGTCCGCCATGGCGCCGGGCAGCATCCTGATCGACCATACGACGGCCTCGGCCGAAGCGGCGCGCACCATCCATGCGGCGGCGAAAGAGAAGGGCGTGTTCTTCCTCGATGCGCCCGTGTCCGGCGGCCAGGCGGGCGCGGAAAACGGCAAGCTGACCGTGATGGTGGGCGGCGATGCGGAAGCGTATGCAAGGGCCGAGCCCGTCATCGCGCTGTTCTCGCGCGCCGTCACCTACATGGGTGCTTCCGGTTCCGGCCAGCTCACAAAAATGGTCAACCAGATCTGCATCGCGGGCCTCGTGCAAGCCTTGAGCGAAGGCATCGCCTTTGCGGAAAACGCAGGCCTGGACGCGGCCCTCGTCGTCGACGTGATTTCCAAGGGCGCGGCGCAGTCGTGGCAGCTGGAAAACCGGGGCAAGACCATGATCGAGCGCAAGTTCGACTTCGGCTTCGCCGTCGACCTGATGCGCAAGGACCTGGGCATCTGCCTCGCCGAAGCCAAGCGCAACGGCAGCGACTTGCCCGTGACGACCTTGACGGACCAGTTCTATGGCGAAGTGCAGCAGGCGGGCGGCAACCGCTACGATACATCCAGCCTGATTACCCGCCTGAACAAAAAGTAAGCCCTCAGGCTCATAGTTAAAGAGCGGCGCGTCCCTGCAAAGGGCCGCGCCGCTTGTCGTTTACGCCAGCATCAACCTTAAAACGTCAGTTTCCGGAACATCCGGTTTCGATTTTCATGGAAAAGCATGGACTTCGCTAGCTCATCGTGTATTATTAAAAAACGAGATGAAATGTCCCAATTTTTAAAACATTATGAGCGGACCCGCATGAAAACCAACTCCTCAGCGATAACACGCGTTGTCGACAAGAACATTCCCTACCTGTCTTCCGCCGTCGCCATCTGGCGTCCCCGCGCCGTGCTGCGCAGCTGGCCCGGCGTGGCCATCGCGCTGGTGATCGCCCTGTCGGCCACCTTTATTTCCAGCAATTACGGCGGCCCCCAGTTGCTGTACGCGCTGTTCTTCGGCCTGGCCTTCCACTTCCTCGCCTCCGACCCCACCTGCAAGCCCGGCATCGAGTTTTGCAGCAAGGTGCTGCTGCGCACGGGCGTGGCCCTGCTGGGCGCGCGCATCACCTTCAACCAGATCGCTTCCGTGGGCGTGACGCCCTTATTGATCGTCGTCGGCGGCCTGGTGGCCACCCTGGGCTTTGGCTATATGCTGGCCAGGTGGCTGAAACGGCCCATCACGGAAGGGATTTTGTCCGGTGGTTCCGTGGCCATCTGCGGCGCCTCGGCCGCGCTGGCCATCTCGGCCGTGCTGCCGCAAACCAAGGAAAACGAGAAATTCACGCTGCTGACGGTGGTGGGCGTGACGTCGCTGTCCACCCTGGCCATGATCGTCTACCCGCTGCTGGTCAAGCTGCTGGGCTTTGACCCGACGGAAGCGGGCGTGTTCATCGGCGGCACCATCCATGACGTGGCGCAAGTGGTGGGTGCCGGCTACCTGGTGAGCAACCATACGGGCGACGTGGCCACCTTCGTGAAACTGACGCGCGTCGCGTGCCTCGTGCCCGTCGTGCTGGGCCTGTCGATCATGTTCAAGCGCAAGGATGGCAAGAGCGAAGTCGATGCGCCGCCGCTCGTGCCCTTCTTCCTGATCGGCTTTGTCTGGCTCGTCATCACGAACAGCCTGGGCCTGATTCCGCAGGAAGTAAATGGCTGGATCAACAATGCCTCGCGCGCCTGTCTCGTCATCGCCATCGCTGCGCTGGGCGTGAAAACGTCGTTCCAGTCGCTGGCCTCACTGGGCTGGCGTCCCGTGATCATGCTGGTGATGGAAACGGTGTGGATTGCCGCCTTCGTCGCCATTGCCGTCCTGCTGACGCGCTGAGCGAACCGGGCCCGCCATGAAGATCCTCGTCCTCGGCGCCGGCGTGGTCGGCACGGCATCGGCCTGGTATTTGCGCCAGGCGGGCCACGATGTGCGCGTGTTCGAGCGCCAAGCGGGCGCCGCGCAGGAAACCAGCTTCGGCAACGGCGGACAGATTTCCGTCTCGCATGCGGAACCGTGGGCCAATCCCGCCACCCTGCGCAAGGTCGTGCGCTGGCTGGGCAAGGACGATGCGCCGCTGCTGTTCCGTCCTCGCCTCGATACGTTGCAATGGCAGTGGGCGCTGCATTACCTGCGCGAGTGCTTGCCGTCGCGCGTGTCGCGCAATATGCGGCAGATCGTCGCCCTGGCCGAGTACAGCCGGCAGAGTTTGCAAGCTCTGCGCCGCGAAACGGGTATCGCCTACGACCACCTGGAGCGCGGCATTCTGCATTTCTATACGGAGCAGCAGGAGTTCGATAAATCGCAGTCGGGCGCCGCCCTCTTGCGCGAGCTGGGCTGCCCGCGCAATACCGTCAGCGCCGATGAAGTGATAAGGCTGGAACCGGCCCTGGCCCATGCGCGCCCGCACATCGTCGGTGGCGATTTCACGGCCAGCGACGAGTCGGGCGACGTGCATCTGTTTACCACGGCGCTGGCGGCCCGGGCCGCCGCGGCCGGCGTGGATTTTCAGTACGGCACGACGGTGACGCGGCTGCTTCTGGATGGCGAAAGAGTTACTGGCGTGGAATGCATCGATGCGCAGGGCTGCCACCGCCTGGAATACGCGGACGCCGTGGTGGTGGCCATGGGCAGCTTTTCCGCGCCCCTGCTGCAGCCGCTGGGCATACGCTTGATGTTGTATCCGGGCAAGGGTTATTCCGCCACCTATCCGATCCTTGACCCATCCGCCGCGCCGACCGTCTCGCTGACGGACGACGGCTACAAATTGGTGTTTTCGCGCCTGGGCGAGCGCTTGCGCGTGGCGGGCACGTGCGAGCTGAACGGCTACACGCGGGAACTCAATCCCGTGCGCTGCGCCGCCATCACGCGCCGCGTGCAGGCGCTGTTTCCCCACGCCTGCGATTACAGCGACCCCGTCTACTGGGCTGGCTTGCGCCCCCTGACGCCGTCGAACGTACCCTACATCGGCGCCACGCGCTACCGCCAGCTGTTCCTCAACACGGGTCACGGCACCCTGGGCTGGACCATGGGCTGCGGCGCGGGCAGGGCGATCGCCGACCTCGTGTCGGGACGCCGGCCGGAAGTCGATTTTGCGTTTTGCGGCGAGCCACCCCGGCAAGAGACCGCTTTGGTTCAACTTAGGAGAGCACCACGATGAGAGACGACGCCCCCCCCAGCCAGCCACCCAGCGGCCTGACCCTGGCCGGCACCACCTACCAGTCGCGCCTGCTGGTGGGCACAGGTAAATACAAGGATTTCGAGGAAACGCGCCTGGCCATCGAGGAGAGCGGCGCCGACATCGTCACCGTGACGATCCGCCGCGTGAATATCGGCCAGGAAAAGGGCGAGCCGAACTTGCTCGACTTCATCCCGCCATCGAAATACACGATTCTGCCCAACACGGGCGGCTGCTACAACGCGCGTGACGCCGTCTACACCTTGCAACTGGCGCGCGAGCTGCTGGGCGGCCACCCGCTGTGCAAGCTGGAAGTACTGGGCGATGAAAAGACCCTGTTCCCCAACATGCCGGAAACCTTGAAGGCGGCCGGGGAGCTGGTGCGCGACGGCTTCCAGGTGATGGTGTATTGCAGCGACGACCCCATCCAGGCGCGCATGCTGGAAGACCTCGGCTGCATCGCCGTCATGCCGCTGGCCTCCCTGATCGGCTCGGGCATGGGTATTTTGAATCCGTGGAATTTGTCGCTGATCATCGAGCAAGCCCGCGTGCCCGTGCTGGTCGACGCGGGCGTGGGCACGGCGTCGGACGCGGCCATCGCCATGGAACTCGGTTGCGACGGCATCCTGATGAATACCGCCATCGCGGCGGCGCGCGAACCGATACGCATGGCGCGCGCCATGAAACTGGCAGTGCAGGGCGGGCGCGAGGCTTACCTGGCCGGACGCATGCCCCGGAGAGCGAACGCCATGAGCGCTTCGCCCTCGTCGCCGATGGCCGGGCTGATCGCCTGAGCCGCCGCATTTACCCGCAATTGCAGCACCGTTGTTGATTCTTGTTGAAGTACCCATAAAAACCACAATACCTGGAGATGACATGAAACACACACTCGTAGCGGCAGCCATCCTGGCTTCCTTTCTTGCCGGCAACGCCAGCGCCCAATCGTCCGTCACCGTGTACGGCTTGCTCGACGCGGGCCTGACGTCCGAACATGGCGGCGCGGACGGTTCCGTCACCAAGCTGGCCACCGGCGTGCAGTCGGGCAGCCGCATCGGCTTCAAGGGCACGGAAGACCTGGGCAATAATTTAAAGGCCAACTTCTTGCTGGAAAACGGCCTCGACGTGGATACGGGCGCCAACCGCCAGGGCGCCTTGTTCGGGCGCAAGGCTTACGTGGGCCTGTCGGGCGGCTTCGGCGCCGTGAACCTGGGCTTGCAGCACAACCCGCTGTTCACCGCGCTGGACAATATCGATCCGTTCGAGACGGGCATGACGGGTGCCTCGATCAACCTGATGAGCGTGGCCAGCCTGCGTACGAAAAACTCCATCATGTACGAGACGCCAAAGGTGAACGGCCTGTCGGCCGCCGTCATGTACGGCCTGGGCGAAAAGCCGGACAGCAACACCCTGGGCCGCACCATCGACTTTTCCATCGATTACGCCAACGGCCCGCTCGTGCTGACCCTGGCCCACGACAACCGCAAGGATACGCCGCTGAACACGGCGAAAGTCACCTTGCTGGGCGGCACCTACGACTTCGGTCCCGCCAAGCTGCACGCCGCGTATGAAACGGACAAGGACGATGCGGGCACGGATTTCCGCAACTACATGCTGGGCGCATCGGCCCCCGTGGGCGCGGCGGGCAGCGTGATGGCTTCGTACATCCGCAAGGATGACCGCACGAATGCGCGCCGCGGCGGGCGCCAACTGGCCATCGGCTACACGTATGCCTTGTCCAAGCGCACGAATCTGTACACCTCGTACGGCCGTATCAGCAACGATGGCGCGGGCACCAACTTCGTCGGCGATGCATCGAGCGGCGGTAGCGTGCCCTTGCCTGGGCATAACTCGAGCGCCTTTACGGCCGGCATGCGCCTGAAGTTCTAAGCGCGACGGCGCAGCGAGGGATGGCGGCTTGTCTGTTGCGGATAAGCCGCCATTGTTGTTTCAGGAGTGGGGCAAAGTCGCGGATTCCGGATTCAGGAATGAAACAGTCCGATTTTTCATGAAATTTCATTGACAGCGCATTTCGCAACCGTTAAATTGAACACGTATTTCAAATATCGGAACAAAACATACCGATTTTTCATAAAACCGTAAGGAGACTGAGCCATGACCGATTTGTCCGACCAAAAAGCCGCCGCCGCAGCGATACCTGTAGGCCCGCAAAAGATGACGCCTTCCGAAGCGTTCGTGGAAACCCTGGCCGCCAATGGCGTGACCGACATGTTCGGCATCATGGGCTCGGCCTTCATGGACCCGATGGATATCTTCGCCCCGGCCGGCATCCGCCTGATCCCCGTCGTGCACGAGCAGGGCGCCGGCCACATGGCCGACGGTTATGCGCGCGTTTCGGGCCGCCATGGCGTCGTCATCGGCCAGAACGGCCCCGGCATCAGCAATTGCGTCACGGCCATCGCCGCTGCCTACTGGGCGCACACCCCCGTCGTGATCATTACGCCGGAAACGGGCACGATGAGCATGGGCCTGGGCGGCTTCCAGGAAGCGAACCAGTTGCCGATGTTCGAGGAATTTACGAAATATCAAGGCCACGTGACGAATCCCGCCCGCATGGCGGAATTCACGGGCCGCTGCTTTGACCGCGCCATGTCGGAAATGGGCCCGACGCAGCTGAACATCCCGCGCGACTATTTCTATGGCGAAATCAAGGCCGAGATCCCGAAACCGAACCGCCTGGACCGCGGCGCCGGTGGCGAGCAAAGCCTCGACGATGCGGCTGAGCTTTTGGCGCAAGCCAAGTTCCCCGTGATTATCTCGGGCGGCGGCGTCGTCATGGGTGAAGCGATCGAGGAGTGCAAGGCCCTGGCCGAGCGCCTGGGCGCGCCCGTCGTGAACAGCTATCTGCACAATGACTCCTTCCCCGCCAGCCACCCGCTGTGGTGCGGCCCCCTCGGCTACCAGGGTTCCAAGGCGGCAATGAAACTGATCGCCCAGGCCGACGTCGTCGTGGCCCTCGGTTCGCGCCTGGGACCGTTCGGCACCTTGCCGCAGCACGGCATGGATTACTGGCCGAAAAACGCCAAGATCATCCAGATCGACGCGGACAACAAGATGCTGGGCCTGGTCAAAAAGATTTCGGTGGGCATCTGCGGCGACGCCAAGGCGGCCGCCAAGGCGATTATTGCCCGCCTGGATGGCAAGAAGCTCGATTGCGACGCCACGCGCGACGCACGCTATGCCACCGTGCAAGCCGAAAAGGCTGCATGGGAAGAAGAATTGACGAACTGGACGCACGAGAAAGATGCGTACAGCCTGGACATGATCGAAGAGCAGAAGAAAGAGCCGGGCAATTACCTGCACCCGCGCCAGGTCTTGCGCGAGCTGGAAAAAGCCATGCCGGAAGACGTGATGGTGTCGACCGACATCGGCAACATCAACTCGGTGGCCAATAGTTACTTGCGCTTCGAAAAGCCGCGCAGCTTCTTTGCGGCGATGAGCTTTGGCAATTGCGGCTACGCGTTTCCGACGATCATCGGCGCGAAAGTGGCTGCACCGCATCGTCCGGCCGTGTCGTATGCGGGCGACGGCGCATGGGGCATGAGCTTGATGGAAACGATGACTTGCGTGCGCCATAACATTCCCGTGACGGCCGTGGTGTTCCACAACCGCCAGTGGGGCGCGGAAAAGAAAAACCAGGTGGATTTCTACAACCGCCGCTTCGTCGCCGGGGAACTCGACAACCAGAGCTTCGCGGAAATCGCACGCGCCATGGGCGCCGAAGGCATCACAGTCGACAAGCTGGAAGACGTGGGCCCGGCCCTGAAAAAGGCCATCGACATGCAGATGAATGAGGGCAAGACCACCATCATCGAAATCATGTGCACGCGCGAGCTGGGCGACCCGTTCCGCCGCGATGCGCTGAGCAAGCCGATCCGCCACCTGGACAAGTACAAAGACTACGTGTAATCAGTCTGCCCGATCCTTGTATGACCCCGGCTTGCCGGGTTTTATGTGCCGGAATCATGTTTCATGTCTCATGCTTCATGCTTGCGTGGTTCCGGCATTTTTTTACCGAATTGGAGTCGCCATGAAAGCCCTGCACCGCATCATCGCGCAAGCCCGCGCCGTGCCGAAAAACATCGTCTTGTGCGAGGGCGGCGACGTGCGCGTGCTGCAGGCGGCCGCGCGGGCGGCCAGCGACGGCCTGGCGCACATCACCATCGTCGGCAAGCCGGCCGCCATCCTGGCCCTGGCGCGCGAACAGGCGCTGGACCTGGATGCCGTGCGCCTGGTCGACCCGGAAACGTCCGACGAGTCGGAACACTATGCCCAGCAATTGTTTGTGCTGCGTCAAGCCAAGGGCATGACGGTGGAGCAGGCGAGGATCGCCGTGCAAGATCCCTTGTGCTACGCCAACCTGATGGTGCGGCTGGGCGACGCGGACGGTTGCGTGGCGGGGGCCGTGCACACGACGGCCGACGTGGTGCGCAGCGCCATCCAGATCATCGGCGTCGACCCGGCCTTCAAGCTCGTGTCGAGCTTTTTCCTGATGATGCTGTGCGAACCGTTCCACAGCCTGAAGGGCGGTTTCATCTTTTCCGACTGCGCCCTCGTCGTCGACCCGAAGGCGGAGGAATTGGCCGACATCGCCATGGCCGCCGCCGACAGCGCGCAAGCCTTGCTGATGGAAGAGCCGCGCGTGGCCATGCTGTCGTTTTCCACCAGCGGCAGCGCCCACCACGCGGCCGTCGACAAGGTGCATGCGGCCACGGACCGGGTCAAGGCCCAGCGTCCGCTGCTGGCCATCGATGGCGACGTGCAGCTCGACGCGGCCATCGTGGCCGAGATTTCGCAAAGAAAAGTCAAGGATTCCGTCGTCAACGGCCGCGCGAACGTGCTGGTGTTCCCGAACCTGGACGCGGGCAATATCGGCTATAAATTGGCCGAACGCATGGGCGGCGCCGTCGCCATCGGTCCCTTGCTGCAAGGCTTGAACAAACCGGCCAATGATTTGTCGCGCGGTTGCTGCGCCGACGACGTGTATAACGTGATTGCCGTCACGTCCGTGCAGGCCCAGGGTGGGCGCTGAGTTGTTCAGCCTGCCCGTGCTGGCGCTGCTGGGCGTGGTGGCGGCGGGCACATATTTCCAGACCGTCACGGGTTTCGGACTGGGCATGATCGTCATGGGCGTGGCCAGCGGCCTGGGCCTGGCGTCTGTGCCCGCGCTGGCGGCCCTCGTCAGTTTGTTGTCCCTGGCCAATTGCCTCGTGGCCTTGCCGGGCGCCTTGCACCACCTGGACTGGCGCGCCATCCGCGCCGCCAGCATCGGCTTGCTGCCGGCCATGGCGGCCGGTGTCTTGCTGTTAGGATACCTGGACCAGGCGTATGCGCCCATCCTGAAACTGTTATTGGGCGCGGCCATCGTGTATGGCGGCGTCAGCATCCTGCTGCAGGCGCCGCCGGGACCGGGCGCGGCGGATAAACGCAGCTTCTTCATCAGCGGCGTGTGCGGCGGCCTGTTCTCGGGCCTGTTTTCGCTGGCGGGACCGCCGCTCGTGTACCAGTTTTATCGCCAGGAAATGAGTCTGACCACCATCCGCTACAGCCTGATCTTCCTGTTCGCCATCAGCGCGGGCGGGCGCTCGCTGATGGCGGGCAGCCAGGGCCAGCTCGATGCGAAAGTATTGCTGCTGTGCACGCTGGCCTTGCCCGTGGGCGTGCTGGCCACGATGGCCGGCAAGCGCTATCCGCCGCCGATCGCCCAGCGCGGCATGCGCCGCATCGCGTTTGCCGTGCTGACCGCCATCGGCATTTCGCTGATGGCGGCGGCCGTGCCGCAATTGCTGGCCTAGGCCTTGAACGTCAATAAAGGTTTCAGGCGGGCCACCGATTGCAGCAAGCCCGCTTCCTCCTGCGCGGCGATGACGGGACCGATTTTTTTATAGGCCATCGGCGCTTCCTCGACGCGGCGTTCCTCGCGCAAAGTCACGCACTGGAACGCCATCTCGTCGCCGCCCACCGTGGGCCGCATGGCGCGCATGGCCTGGCGGCGGATGCTGCGCCCCGCGCCGTGCGAGCACGACCACAGCCAGTCGGGATTGCCCATGCCCGTTGCCACATAGGAATAATCGCCCATGGAACCGGGGATCAGCGCCAGGTCGCCTTCGCGTGCCGGCGTGGCGCCCTTGCGGTGGATATTCATGCCGTGCTCGCGCAGGATGACGTTGTGCGGCACGTCCACCACTAGGCGGGATTGATCCTGCGCAAACACCTGCGCCAGGCTGTCGCGCACCAGCTCGGCCAATACCATGCGGTTGACCCAGGCATAGCGCGACGCCACGCCCATGGCGTCCATGTATTCGCCGGCCAGTTCGCCCGTCAAGCCGTACAGGCCGGACTTCGGGTGGCGCACGCCTGCCGGCCACGCCTCTTTGGCGCGGTCCATCCAGCGGCTGCCGACAAAAAAGCCCACGTCGCGGCTGCCGCTGTGGATCATGACGACCACTTCGCCGGGCACCAGTCCGTGCCGGTACGCGGCATGGCGGTCCATGACGGCATCGACCAGCTGGATTTCCACGAAGTGGTTGCCCGATCCCGTGGTGCCCAGGCTGGGATCGCGTATCACTTCGCGCGTGCCCACCAGCGCTTCGGGCGCATGGCGCAAGCCTCCGCCCAGTTCGCGCAAGGCGATGCAATCGTCGAGCTCGCGCAGCAAGCGCTGCTTGTCGACCCGTGGCCACAAGCCATCATTGTGCAGGCTGTCGATGAACGCTTCCGGCCCCACGTCGAACAGGGCGGCAAACGCTTTCGAGCGCAGCGGCACGTTGCGGCCGTCTTCCAGCAGCACATGTTTGAGCTTGGCGAGCAGCTGCGGCTTGCGCGCCTCGAACTGCGCCAGGCTCAAGCCCGTCGTGATCAGACGCATGCCGCAGGCGATGTCCGTGCCGGGGATGGCGGGGATCACCATGTCGGGGCTGGTGGCAACGATGCTGCCCACGGGCGCGATGCTGCCCGGGTGAAAGTCGGGCGTGGCGCACGCTTTGCACACATGGCCATCCTGGCCCGGCACGGCGACGGCGGCAAACTCCATCAACTGGCGCACGGCTTTTTCCTCGAGGGGAAAGTTGTGGGGCAGCAGCACGGACGCCTGGGCGTGCGGATTGCTGAGTGTATAAATGCCGTCGGCATAGGCGACAGCGATGCCCTGGCGGCGCAGGGCTTTTTGTAATCTGGATAGGGGAAACACGATTCTGCTCCGGAAATAACGAATGCACGGCCATTTTGCAAGGGCCATGTTTGTTTTCCACGCAGCAGCGACAGGAAGTGCCGCCAGCTTAGCAAACTTTGTGCCGCTTGCAAAGCCGCCGGCCCCGACAGTGCACACAAGAGTGCGCACGATACGCAGCGCCACTTGCAAAATAATCAAACAGCCTTTATATTCGCGGTTCTTTCTCGAACCTCTTCCTTATTGGAGCCAAAAGTGCCTCGCTTCTTCGCCATCACCTGCTAACGCTGACGAAATGCTCTCTGCAGCATCGTTCGGCGCGTTGACGCCCCCGATTGCTGCGGCACTGTTTTTGCTCTCTCCGCACACGTATCCAGGACCACCGTCCTGATCGTCCACGCCCGAACACGTCGTCAGCACCCCTGACCCTGTATGGACACGCCCCGGTGAACGCGGCGTGGGACGCTATGTTTTTACAATCTTTGCCCTTATTTAAATACCCGCGCACGCCGCACCTGGAAGGTTCGCGCCTGCAGGATGGCGACGACGGTTCCGACCAGATGCCCCTGAAAAAGCTGGCCGGCCAGTACGTCGTCATCGAGGAAAAAATCGATGGCGCCAACTCCGCCGTGTCGTTCAGCGACGCGGGCGAGGTGCTGCTGCAGTCGCGCGGCCATTACCTGGCGGGCGGCGGCAGCGAACGCCAGTTCAACCTGTTGAAACCGTGGGCCCATGCGCACGAACATGCGTTGCTGGGCTTGCTGGAAGACCAGTATGTGCTGTTTGGCGAATGGTCTTACAGCAAGCATTCCGTGTTTTACGACTGCTTGCCCCATTACTTCAACGAGTTCGACGTGTATTGCCGCCGCACGCAGATGTTTTTGTCGACGGCGCGCCGCCACGCCATGCTGGCCGGCTCGCCCGTGCTGTCCGTCCCCGTGCTGTACGCGGGTTTGATGCCGACTTCGCCCAAGCAGCTGTGGCAGCTGCTGCGCCATTCGCTGGCCAAGTCCCGCCTGTGGCGCGACGCTTTCGAAGGCGTGGTGGCGCGCGAACGCCTGCCGCTGGACCTGTGCTGGAAGCAGACGGACAAGTCCGACCACGCGGAAGGCTTGTACCTGAAAGTGGAAGACGACGAGCAGGTGCTGGCCCGCTACAAGCTGGTGCGGCATGACTTTACGCAAACCATCCTCGACAGCGGCTCGCACCACAGCACGCGGCCCTTGATCCCGAATCTGCTGGCCGAGGGCGTCGACCTGTACGCGCCGCAGCCGCTGGTGACCTGGGAGAGCCTGGGCTTGCACACCTGCCAGTCGCTGGACGAACTGGCAATATTTTCAAGGAGTACTAGATGAACTGGAAACAGTTACAACAACTGGTGCCGCCAGCGGGCCAGTCGCCCGATTTCAACGCCTGCCTGGCCGCCTTCCCGCAGCTGGAATTGGCGAAGACGACGCCGCAAAACCCCGTGTACCACGCGGAAGGCGATGTGTGGACGCATACGATGATGGTGGTGGAATCTCTGCTGGCCATGCCCGATTACCAGCAAGCCACGCGGGCGCAGCAGGAAATCGTGTTCCTGGCCGCCTTGCTGCACGACGTGGCCAAGTGCAGCACCACCGTGATCGACCCCGTCACGGGCGCCATCGGCCAGCCCGGCCACTCGCGCAAGGGCGCCCTCGATGCGCGCATCGCCCTGTGGGATGTGGACGTGCCGTTTGCCGTGCGCGAGGAAATCTGCCGCCTGATTAATGTACATCAAGTGCCGTTTTTCGCGCTGGAAACCTCGCGGCGCGGCGTCACGCCCGAGTTCACCGTGCGCGAACTGTCGTGGCAAGTCGATATCCATTTGCTGGCCATGCTGGCCGAGGCCGATATCCGCGGCAGGATCTGTCCCGATCCGCAGCGCATTCTGGACGCCATCGAACTGTTCCGCGAACTGGCGCGCGAGGAAGGCTGCTATGGCCAGCGCAGGGTGTTTGTCGACGATCACACGCGCGTCAAATACTTTCGCGGCGCCGAGGCGCATCCCGATTATTCCCTGTTCCAGGAGCCGGGCTCGCACGTGATCGTCATGTCGGGCTTGCCCGCGTCGGGCAAGAATACGTGGGTGGAGAAGCACCATCCGCGCCTGCCCGTCGTGTCCTTCGACGATGCGCGCATCGCCTTGGGCTTGAAGCACGGCAAGAACGAAGGGCAGGTGGGCGACTATGCGGAAGAGCGGGCGCGCGAGCTGCTGCGCAAGGGCGAACCGTTCGTGTGGAACGCCACGCATCTGTCCAAACTGATGCGCGAAAAGACGCTCAACCTGCTGTACAAATACCATGCGCAGGTGGAACTCGTGTACCTGGAGCAGCCGCGCAAGGAATTACTGCGGCGCAACGGCCAGCGCGACACGTCGCTCAGCAACAAGAAGTTGCAGTCGATGCTGTGGAACTGGGAAATCCCGCTGCCGATGGAAGCGCATGCCGTGCGGTACGAAGTTACTTGAGTGATTGACGTTTGCATCCACCGAGCAACTGCGCGATCTCGCTGAACAGCTCATTGTTCAGCGAGGCGGGCAGGGTGGTGGCCAGGCTGCGGCTGTAGTAGGCGCCCAGGTCCAGGCCCAGTCCCAGCCCGCAGATTTCCACGGCGCCCTGCGCTTCGCGGCGCGCCACCACTTGCTTTAAATGTTGCGCCAGATAAAACTCGTCGTTGGCCAGATTCGTGGCTGTATCCATCGGGCAACCGTCGGACACGACGAGCAGGATGCGCCGCCGTTCCGGGCGCGCCAGCATGCGCGTGCACGCCCAATCCACGGCTTCGCCATCGACGCCTTCGCGGTACAGGTCCGCTTTCAGCAAGGCCGCGATGTCGGGCCGCGCGCGGCGCCAGCTCGTATCGCCATCCTTGAAGACCATGTGCACCAGTTCGTTCAAGCGGCCCGGCTGGGCGGGCGAGCGGGCGCGCATCCAGTCGCGCTTGACTCGTCCCCCGTTCCACGCGCCCGTCGTAAAGCCCAGCAACTCCGTGCTGATCCCCGCCTGGTCCAGCGCGCGCAGCAGAATGTCGAGCAGTACGGCCACAGATTCCGCATGCGTCTTCATGGAGCCGGAGCAATCGACGAGGAAGGTGACGAGGCAATCGGCTTGCGGCAGGAATTGTTCCTTGCGGAACAGCCGGCGTTCGGACGGCGAACTGATCAGCTGAGCCAGGCGGCGCCCGTCGATATAACCCTCTTCCTCGCCGAACGACCAGCCGTCGCGTTGCGGCACGGCCAGCAGTTGCGTGAAACGCCGCGCCAGGCGGGCCGTGTTGATGCCCAGGCTGGCGATGCGCGCATCCATGCGTTCGCGGTATTCGAGCAGCAGGGCGCGGCGCACCAGTTCGCCCGCTTTTTCTTCGCGGTCATATGCCGTGGAGTACGCCCTGTAGCCGCCCTTGCCGTCGCTATCGTTGAAAGCGCGGCTGTCGCCCAGCGGTGCGGCATCGGGCAGGTGGTCGTTGTCGCTGTCGAAATCGAGCAGCAGCTTGAAGGCCGCCTGCGCCCTGGCGTCGCCCGCCTCGTCCTGTTGGCCCTCGCGCTTCGCCTGCGCCTCTTGCAGCATGGCGTCGACGGCGTGGGCGATGGCCAGCGCGTGGCGCGCAAAGGCCGCCTGGTCCGTTCGGTGGCGGCGCAAGCCCGCCAGGTCGCCGCTCAGTTGCGAAGACACGGACCAGCGCGTGGCCTCGATGAAATCCTCCGTCTTTTCCAGCACGGGCCGGGCCGTCAGGCGCGACCAGCACATCTGGAACACCGTGTACAGCAGCAAGCCCGACGCGCCTTCGGCCAGGCCGGAATCGTAGAACGCATGTGACCAGGCCGTGAAACGGTGGCGCAGGTTGTGCGCCACGCCCGCATGTTGATCTGGCGCAAGTGTTTCCACCCTGAGCTGTTCCAGCAATTCGAAGACGAGCCGCGCCACGGGTTCTACCGGACACAGGGCCTTGTGCAGGGCGGCGTCCGTGTGCAGCAGGCGCAGGGCCACGCTGTCGGCCGCGCCGCGCAGCGAGGGCAAATCCTGCAGCGCGGCATCGGGCTGCAGATGGGCGGAGTGGATGGGCAGGGGGCGGTGGCCGTCGTGCAGGCGCCGGCCCCGGTAGCGGATGGAGGCAACGCCGCTCAGCGCGCGGATGGCGCCCGCGCACAACTCGTCCGTTTCCTGCTGCTCGCGCGTGTAGGGCGCAGGCGCGGTCGCTTCCGTACTCATGCCTGGCTCGCCAGCAATTCCTCATTGAAACAGCGCTGGTAATACTCGGCCACCATGGGCCGCTCGGCCTCGTCGCATTTGTTGAGGAAGGACAGGCGGAAGGCCAGCGCCGGGTCGCGGAAGATCTGGCAATTTTCCGCCCAGGTAATCACCGTGCGCGGCGACATCAGGCATGCCAGGTCGCCCGCCGCATAACCGTGGCGCGTGAGGCTGGCCACGGCCACCATGGCGGCTGCCAGCCGGCGGCCCGCCTCGTCGTTCATGGCGGGCACCCTGGCCAGCACAATCTCGGCTTCTTCCGCCTGCGGCAAATAGTTCAGGGTGGCAACGATATTCCAGCGGTCGATCTGCGCGTGGTTCAGCACTTGCGTGCCGTGGTACATGCCGTTCAAGTTGCCGAGGCCCACCGTGTTCGACGTGGCGAACAGGCGGAAGTGCGGATGCGGCGTGATGACGCGGTTTTGGTCGAGCAGGGTGAACTTGCCGTCGCGCTCGAGGATGCGCTGGATGACGAACATCACGTCGGGGCGGCCCGCATCGTACTCGTCGAAGATCAGGGCCACGGGGCGCTGCAGCGACCAGGGCACGATGCCTTCCTGGAATTCCGTCACTTGCTGCTGTTCGCGCAGCACGATGGCGTCCTTGCCGACCAGGTCCAGGCGGCTGATGTGGCCGTCGAGGTTGACGCGCACGCAAGGCCAGTTCAGGCGCGCCGCCACTTGTTCGATATGCGTGGACTTGCCTGTGCCGTGCAAGCCTTGCACCATCACGCGGCGGTTGTGGGTGAAGCCGGCCAGGATCGCCAGGGTGACATCCTTGTTGAAGCGGTAGGCGGGGTCAATGTCGGGCACGTGCGGGTCGCGCTCCGTGAAGACGGGCACGTGCAGGTCGCTGTCGATGTGGAACAGGCTGCGCACGGACTGCAAGGTTTGCGCCGCTGCGGCGGGGGGATGTTGGCGTGAATCTGGCACCTTGTTCTCCTGTGAAACCGCAGCGGGGGCGCTACGGGGTTATGAATTACCTGCCTGCAATGCGTCGTCGTCCCCGCCCGTCGTCGGCATGGTTTCCGATTCGATGGCGGCCAGGGCTTGCGCGGCGCGTTGCAATGCTGGCAAGAAATGTAAAGCCTTGTCGTGCGTCAAACGGATGATGGGCGCCTGGATGGCCACAGCCAGATTCGAGCGGCCGTTCGGGTTCGGCACCAGCACGGCCACGCACAGCAGGCCGGGCAGGAATTCCTCGTCGTCCAGCGCATAGCCGTTGCGGCGCACCAGTTCCAGTTCGCGTTCCAGCTTGACGGGGTCCGTTTCCGTCTTGTCCGTAAAGCGCGTCAATTCCATGTGGCCCAGCAGGCGGCGCCGTTGCACGGGCGTCATTTGCGCCAGGAACAGCTTGCCGCTGGACGAGCAGTGGGCCGGCACCCGCGAACCGGGATGCAGGTAGAAGCGCAGCGGGGCCGCTGTTTCCACCCGGTCCAGGTACACGACTTCGCTGCCGCTGAAGGCCGTCAGGTTGCAGCTTTCGCCCACTTCCTCGACCAGCTGGCGCAAGACCATGCGGCGGGCGCCATGGAAAGTGTTGTTAATCAGTAGGTTCGATGCGAGGCGGCGCAGGCGCACGCCCGTGCTGTAGTGGCGGCCATCGCTTTCGCGCTGCAGCACGCCCACGCTTTCCAGCTGTTGCAGCATGCGGTGCAGGGTGGGCTTCGGCAAGCCCGTTTCTTCCACCAGCGCTTGCAGCGACAGCAACTGGTCTTTTTCGGCAATCACTTCCAGCAAGGCAAACAAACGCATCGTGGGCGTGTCGCCTTCCAGTTTTTCCGGCTCAAGTTTTGGGGATGAAATCATGTCCATGGTGGCCTCGGTTGGGTAGCTCTGAGTGTGACGTCAGCTTATTTCATTTTCGAACTCAAATTGTACCGTTTCCTTGAAAATCTGTTTGACTTTTGATTGCCGAACGCTTAAATTGAATTGTATATCAAATTTCGGAACAAAATATACCGATTTTTGATAAATTAATTGATAATTCGCTGCACTTCATCACCACAGACCAGGAGACACCCATGAATGACATGACCGAGCAAAAAGCCGCCGCCGCAGCGGCCATCCCCACCGGCCCGCAAAAGATGACGCCTTCCGAAGCGTTCGTGGAAACCCTGGCCGCCAATGGCGTGACCGACATGTTCGGCATCATGGGCTCGGCCTTCATGGACCCGATGGATATCTTCGCCCCGGCCGGCATCCGTTTGATTCCCGTCGTGCACGAGCAGGGCGCCGGCCACATGGCCGACGGCTATGCGCGCGTCTCGGGCCGCCATGGCGTCGTCATCGGCCAGAACGGCCCCGGCATCAGCAATTGCGTCACGGCCATCGCCGCCGCCTACTGGGCGCACACGCCCGTCGTGATCATTACGCCGGAGACGGGCACGATGAGCATGGGCCTGGGCGGTTTCCAGGAAGCGAACCAGTTGCCGATGTTCGAGGAATTTACGAAGTATCAAGGCCACGTGACGAATCCCGCCCGCATGGCGGAATTCACGGGCCGCTGCTTCGACCGCGCCATGTCGGAAATGGGCCCGACCCAATTGAACATCCCCCGTGACTATTTCTATGGCGAAATCAAGGCGGAAATCCCGAAACCGAACCGCCTGGACCGTGGCGCCGGTGGCGAGCAAAGCCTGAACGATGCAGCGGAATTGCTGGCCAAGGCCAAGTTCCCCGTGATCATCTCGGGCGGCGGCGTCGTCATGGGCGAAGCCATCGAAGAGTGCAAGGCCCTGGCCGAGCGCCTGGGCGCCCCCGTCGTCAACAGCTATCTGCACAACGATTCCTTCCCCGCCAGCCACCCGCTGTGGTGCGGCCCGCTGGGCTATCAGGGTTCCAAGGCGGCCATGAAACTGATCGCCCAGGCCGACGTCGTCGTCGCCCTCGGTTCGCGCCTGGGACCGTTCGGTACCTTGCCGCAGCACGGCATGGATTACTGGCCGAAAAACGCCAAGATCATCCAGATCGACGCGGACAACAAGATGCTGGGCCTGGTCAAAAAGATTTCGGTGGGCATCTGCGGCGACGCCAAGGCGGCCGCCAAGGCGATTATTGCCCGCCTGGATGGCAAGAAGCTCGATTGCGACGCCACGCGCGACGCACGCTACGCCACCGTGCAAGCGGAAAAGGCCGCGTGGGAAGAGGAATTGACGAACTGGACCCATGAAAAGGATGCGTACAGCCTGGACATGATCGAAGAGCAAAAGAAAGAGCCAGGCAACTACCTGCACCCGCGCCAGGTCTTGCGCGAGCTGGAAAAAGCCATGCCGGAAGACGTGATGGTGTCGACCGACATCGGCAACATCAACTCGGTGGCGAACAGTTACCTGCGCTTTGAAAAGCCGCGCAGCTTCTTTGCGGCGATGAGCTTTGGCAATTGCGGTTATGCCTTCCCGACGATCATCGGCGCGAAAGTGGCCGCGCCGCACCGTCCGGCCGTGTCGTATGCAGGCGACGGCGCCTGGGGCATGAGCTTGATGGAAACGATGACGTGCGTGCGCCACAACATTCCCGTGACGGCCGTGGTGTTCCACAACCGCCAGTGGGGCGCGGAAAAGAAAAACCAGGTGGATTTCTACAACCGCCGCTTCGTGGCAGGCGAGCTGGACAACCAGAGCTTCGCGGAAATCGCACGGGCCATGGGCGCCGAAGGCATCACGGTCGACAAGCTGGAAGACGTGGGGCCGGCCCTGAAAAAGGCCATCGACATGCAGATGAATGAAGGCAAGACCACCATCATCGAAATCATGTGCACGCGTGAGCTGGGCGACCCGTTCCGCCGCGATGCGCTGAGCAAGCCGATTCGTCACCTGGACAAGTACAAAGACTATGTTTAATTAAGTGAGCCAGCCTGTGGGAGTGGGCTGTGACCAAATTCTCACAGATTGTCACGAAAGCATCATAATTTCATTAAAGAATACAAGGCGTCCCGTTTTTTGAATTATTTGATTTGACAAGGCCATGCTTAAGGCTTAAATTCAATAAAAGACAAAAAACGGAACGTAGCGTATCAAAAACGATTTACGGAGACAACCATGAACCACCCTGTACCGCACACTGACGCCGTCACCACGGACTTCCTGCAAGCGTTCGGCGATGCCTGGAACCGCCACGATATCGACGCCCTGATGGCCGCCATGGCCGACGATTGCGAATTCCACGCTGTCGCCGGTCCGGAACTGCTGGGCAAAAGCTTCATCGGCCGCGACGCCGTGCGCGCCGGCTTCGAGCTGGCCTGGCAAACCTTCCCCGACGCGGCCTGGCTCAACCCCGTGCATTTCGTCAGCGGCGAACGGGGCGTGACGGAGTCGACCTTTGCCGGCACCAAGGCGGACGGCACGCGCATCGAAGCGCGCATGGTCGATATCTTCACCTTCCGCGACGGCAAGATCGCAGTCAAGAATGCTTTCCGCAAGGATCGCCCACCCGTCGTCACAGTCTGAGCCAGCACGTTCACCAGGAATGACCATGAACAAACCTGTCGACACCCCGCCTGGCGTAATGGGCAACAACAGCACCGCCGCCCGCACGCCCTACGATCCCGCCTTCGATCCGCTGGTGGCCCAGCGCCCCGGCCATGGCAATGCCTATGCGCCCACCTACTGGATCGGCACGGCCGGCGAGCCGCCCGCCGACGACGGCCCCATCACGCATGACATCGACGTCGACGTGGCCATCATCGGCTCGGGTTTTACCGGCCTGTCCTGCGCCATCTTTTTGGCCCAGGAACACGGCATCAAGGCCACCGTGCTGGAAGCGAACCGGGTCAGCTGGGGCTGCAGCACGCGCAATGGCGGCCAGGCCCAGTGCACGACGGGCCGCCTGAAGCGCTCGCAGTGGATAGACCGTTATGGCCTGGACACGGCCCTGAAACTGCACGCGGAAGTGTGCGACGCGATGGAAACGTTCAAGAAGATCACGGCCGATATCGATTGCGACCCGCAGCCGGGCGGCCACCTGTACATCGCCCACAAGGCGAAAGCCATGCCCGCGCTGGAAAAAGAAGCCAAGGTCATGCGCGAGATCTTCAAGTACGACGCCCGCATCCTCGACGCCGGCACCGTCAAGCGCGAATTTGTCGACGACAAGGAAGCGGCCGGCGCGCTGCACGAGCCGGAAGGCATCGGCATCCATGCGGGCAAGCTGGCCTTCGGCTACCTGCGCAAGGCGCGCGCGCTGGGCGCCAAGGTGCATCCGTCCAGCCCCGTGATGGGCTGGGAAACGCGCAATGGCGTGCATTATCTGCAAACGCCGGGCGGCGTGGTGCGTGCCCGTTCCGTGGCCGTGGCCACGGGCGGCTACACCTCGCCCCACCTGCATCCGCAAGTGAAGAACCGCTTGCTGCCGATTCTGTCGAACTCGCTCGTCACGCGCCCGTTGACCCCGGCGGAAATCGAGGCGTGCAACTTCCGCACCCATCAGGTGATCACGGATACGCGCATCTTGCGCCACTACTACCGCTTGATGCCGGACAACCGCGTGCAGATCGGCAGCCGCAGCGCCATCACGGGTGCTGACGCGCCGGACGACAAATACAAACAGTTTTTGATCAACGATCTGCACCGCAAGTTCCCCGCGCTGACGGGGATCGGCATCGATTATTCGTGGTGGGGCTGGGTCGACGTCAGCCACGACATGATGCCGCGCATCGTGCAACCGGACCCGAAGCAATCGATCTTCTATTCGCTCGGTTACGGCGGCAACGGCGTCATGTACTCGGCGCAGGCGGGCCGGCGCATGGCCGAGCGCATCGCGGGCAAGGCCAGCGACACGGGCTTGCCGATCTTTAATTCGAAACTGCCGTACCCGAACATGATGGAACTGGTCGAATCGCAAGCGTTCGCCCCGTTCCGCCGCCTGGGCCAGCGCTTCCTGTACCGCTGGTATCACTTGAAGGATGAAGTGTTTTAAATAGTAATAGCAGTAGCCGTACTAAGCCGCCGTATGAGTTGACATAGAGCAACCAACGGCGCCTCCCGCAAGGGATGAGATTGCCCGCACGTTCACACATAACAATAACTTGGAGTGAGACATGAACACATACACGAGCAAAAACACGGTATTTTCAACGATGCGCCGCGCCGTCCTCGGCACCCTGGTGCTGGGTGTCGTGGCCGCCTCCAGCGGCACGGCCTTCGCGCAAGGCAAGGAAGTGACGATTGCCTACCAGGAAATCAACGGTCCCTTCCTGGTAGCCATCGCCAGCGGCGAAGTGGAAAAAACCACCGGCTATAAAATCAACTGGCGTAAATTCGATTCGGGCGCCAAGGTGGCCACCGGCATGGCGTCCGGCGACGTGCAGATCGGCGTCATCGGTTCCAGCCCATTGACGGCGGCCGTCAGCCGCGGCGTCGACTTGCAGCTGTTCTGGATCATCGACGACATCAACGAAGCCGAAGCGATGGTGGCGCGCAACGGCGCCGGCATCAGCAAGCCCACGGATTTGCGCGGCAAGAAGATCGCCGTGCCATTCGTTTCCACCACGCATTTTCACACCATGTTCGCGCTGGAAACGTGGGGCATCAAGCCCACGGAAGTGAAATTGCTGAACATGCAGCCGAACCAGATCGCTGCCGCCTGGGAGCGGGGCGATATCGACGCGGCCTTCGTGTGGGATCCGGCCTTGAGCAAACTCAAGCAAAATGGCAAGGTGCTTGTCACTTCCGGCGAACTGAGCAAGAAGGGCAAGGCCACGTTTGACGGCATGGCCGTCGAGCGCGCCTGGGGCGAAGCGAACGCGGACTTCATGGCCAAGTTCGTCAAGGTAATGGCCGCTGCCGACGCCGACTACCGCGCCAATCCGAAAGCGTGGACCATCGATTCCCCGCAAGTGAAAGCCAACGTCAAGCATTCGGGCGCGGCCGCCAAGGACGTGGCCGCTTCCGTGGCCCTGTACGCCTACCCATCGCTGCAGGAACAGGCGTCGCCGGCCTGGCTCGGTGGCGGCGCGAAGGGCGGCGTGGCGCAAGCCTTGCTGGCCACGGCGCAATTTTTGAAGGGCGAAGGCAAGATCGACACCCTGGCAAGCGATTACGCCAAATATGTGACACCCAAGTATGCACAGGCCGCCGGCCTGCTGAAGTAAACGTTGTGCGATGGCGCGCCTGCGGGCGCGCTGACTGAACAGAATACGTTGAACTGAAGTGACTACACCTATGCGGGGCACACGATGGAAAATCTCTACGTCAAGGATGTCAGCGTGATTTATCCGGGCAAGACGGCCGGTGAACGCGTACATGCCTTAAACAATATCAATCTCACCATCAATAGCGGCGACTTCGTCGTCGCGCTGGGCGCCTCGGGCTGCGGCAAGACCACCTTGCTGAGCCTGATGGCAGGCTTTATCGCTCCCTCCAAGGGCGAGATCATGTTGGGCAGCAATAAAGTGGAAGGGCCGGGCGCCGACCGTGGCGTCGTATTCCAGAAACATGCCTTGTTGCCGTGGCTGAACGTGATGGAAAACGTGGAATTCGGCTTGAAGCTGCAAGGCGTGCCGAAAGCCGTGCGGCGCGAACAGGCGGCAAAAAACCTGGCGCTCGTCGGCTTGAAGGACTTTCACGACAATATGATTTATCAATTGTCGGGCGGCATGCAGCAAAGGGTGGGCATCGCCCGCGCCCTGACCAGCAATCCCGCCATGCTGCTGATGGATGAACCGATGGCGGCGCTCGACGCGCTGACCCGCGAAACCATCCAGGAGTTGCTGCTCGATATCTGGGCCAAGTCCAGCACCATGTTCTTCTTCATTACCCACAGCGTCGACGAGGCGCTGTTCCTGGCGAACCGGCTGATCGTCATGTCGCCCCGTCCGGGCCGCATCACGCACACGTATGAACTCGATTTCAACAAGCGCTTCCTCGAATGCCGCGATGCGCGCGCCGTGAAATCGAGCCCGGACTTCATCAAGATGCGCGAAACGGTGCTCAACATCATTTATGGCGACGAACGCGCCGTCAATAAAGAGCTGGAGGTGTCCCATGCATAGCCCATCCGTCGTGGGATTTCCTCCCACCACCGCCAAGCGCGTCGGTTTTTTTGGCCGCCTGTTCGCCCCCCGCTGCGCCATGCCGGGCGAAGCGTTCGGCGCGCCGGGGCAGGGCAATTCCAGCCGCATCGCCACCGTCACCGTCATCGCCGTGCTTTTGCTGTGGTTTGGCGTGACGGCCAGCGGCATGGTGAAACCCTTGTTTTTACCTTCGCCGCAAGCCGTGTATGAAAAATTCATCATGGCGGCCACCACCGGTTTCGGCGGCGCCACCCTGTGGGAACACACGGTGGCCAGCCTGGTGCGCGTGTTCGGCGCCTTTGGCCTGGCTTGCCTGTTTGCCATTCCCGTCGGCGTGATGATGGGCGTCAACCGCGTGGCGCGGGGCATCTTCGATCCCTTGATCGAGTTCTACCGTCCATTGCCGCCGCTTGCTTACTTGCCACTGGTCATCATCTGGTTCGGCATCGGCGAGTTTTCGAAGGTCTACCTGATCTTCCTGGCCATCTTCGCGCCGATGGCGATCGCGGCCCGCGCCGGCGTCAGCTCTGTTTCACTGGAGCAAATCCATGCGGCCTACTCGATGGGCGCTACCCGTTTCCAGGTCATCGTGCACGTGATTTTGCGTGCCGCGATACCGGAAATCCTCACCGGCATGCGCATCGGCATCGGCGTGGGCTGGACCACCCTGGTGGCGGGCGAGATGGTGGCGGCTACGCGCGGCCTCGGCTACATGGTGCTCAGCGCTTCCGAGTTCCTGGCCAGCGACGTGGTGATCATGGGCATTATCGTGATCGGCTTCTTCGCTTTCCTGTTTGATTTGATGATGCGTTACCTCGAACGTACCCTCGTGCCATGGAAGGGCAAGGTGTAAGACGTTCCCGGGAGTGGCGCGCACGCCACAAGTGTTGCCGCCGCTCCCTTTTTTTAATCCGCAATAAGCCGTACTTACCCTCCAGCGCGCTTGCCCCTCGGGCGCCGCGCCGGGCCGCTGCATTTCCAGATTGACTTATGGAATGCGGCCAACCAGACTGATTCACACGATGTATCGATGCTGCTTGACGGTGTTGCCTAAATAAAACAAAGCCGCGCGGCAAGAACAAGCCGCAGCAGGCAGGGCGCACCGAGCTTCAGAGATTTTCAGGAGACAAAACATGATTAGCGAATCGCATAACAGTACCGGCTTGCAGCACTCGCTCAAGCAACGCCACATGAGCATGATCGCCATCGGCGGCGTGATCGGCGCCGGCCTCTTTGTCGGCAGCGGCGTCATCGCCAAGGCCGCCGGCCCGGCCGCCATCCTTTCCTTCCTGCTCACGGGCGGCCTCGTCGTCCTGATCATGCGCATGCTGGGCGAGTTGGCCTCGTCCCTGCCCGTGGTCGGCTCCTTTTACGAATATGCGCGCCTGGCCTTCGACGACAAGCCGAAAGTGTCGAAATTCCTCGGCTTCATGAGCGGCTGGATGTACTGGTATTTCTGGGTCGTCGTCGTTGCCCTGGAAGCCATTGCCGGTGCGAAATTGGTCAACTTCTGGCTACCCGACGTGCCGTCGTGGTCGATCAGCCTGGTGCTGCTCGTGTCGATGACCATCCTGAATCTGTTCTCCGTGAAGGCGTTTGGCGAATTCGAGTTCTGGTTCGCTTCGATCAAGGTGGTCGCCATCATCGTCTTCCTGTTCGTCGGCGCCTTGTTTATCACGGGAAGCTTGCCTAACAGCATCCCGACCCTGGGCTTTTTGACCAGCAACGGCGGCTTCATGCCGCATGGCTGGGGCCCCGTGCTCAGCGGCGCCGTCGCCGCCACGGCCTTTTATTCGGGCGCCGAAATCGTCACCATCGCCGCCGCCGAAACGTCGGACCCGGCAAAGGCCATCGCCCGCGCCACCAATTCCGTCATCACGCGCGTGCTGATGTTCTATGTGGGCTCCATGTTTGTCGTCGTCTGCATCGTGCCCTGGGATTCGCCGGCCATCGCCACGCCTTTCGTCAGCGCCCTGACCGTCATGAATATCCCGTACGCGGCCCACATCATGAACGCCATCATTTTGACGGCCGTGCTGTCGGCCTTGAATTCCAGCCTGTACGCCTCGTCGCGCATGATCTTTGCGCTGACGCGCCGCGGCGATGCGCCCACGGGCCTCGTGAAACTGAGCAAGAACGGCGTGCCGATCCGCGCCATCCTGTTCAGCACCTTGTTCGCCTACTTTGCCATTGCCGTCTCGTATGTGTCGGCCGACCTCGTGTTCCCCTTCATCGTCAACTCTTACGGCATCCTGATCCTGTTTGTGTACCTGCTCATTGCGATATCTCAATTGCGTCTGCGTCGCCGCCTGGAACGCGAATGCCCGGAACGCATCAAGGTGCGCATGTGGCTGTTTCCTTACCTGACGTATTTCACCATCATCGCCATGCTGGTGATCCTGGGCGCCATGAGCGTGTCGTCCGATACGGAGCAGCGCGTGTCGTTCTGGTTTGGCCTGTTGAGCGTGGTCATCCTGAGCGTCATGTATTACATCAAGAAGCTGGTCAACGACGACCGCAACGGCGGTGAGGCGGCCGACACCAAAGTGGAGCTCAAACATGTCTGACCCGACCTTGTTGCCCGCAGGCCGGCGCCGCTTCCTGCGCACGACGGCCGCCCTGGGCGCCGCCGCAGTGGCGGGGCCTGGGTCAGCCTTGGCCGCTTCCGTCACCTTGCCGTTTGAAAATGGCGAACGCGAACTGGTGGCCTTCCCGCAAAAGCGCCCGCTGATCCTGCTGACCAGCCGTCCGCCCCAGCTGGAAACGCCGTTCGGCGTGTTCAATGAAGGCGCGATCACGCCCAACGACGCGTTTTTCGTGCGTTATCACTGGAGTGGCTTGCCCACCAGCATAGACGGCGACAGCTACCGGCTGCGCATCGCCGGCCTCGTCAAGACGCCCTTGGAACTGTCGCTGGCGGAACTGAAGCAGCTGGCCGAGCCCGTTGACGTGGTGGCCGTGACGCAATGTTCAGGCAACAGCCGCGGCTTTTTTGCCCCCCGTGCGAATGGCGGGCAGCTGGGTAATGGCGCCATGGGCAATGCCCGCTGGACGGGCATCCCCCTGAAAACCGTGCTGGAAAAGGCCGGCATCGCGGCCAATGCCGTGCAAGTGGCCTTCAATGGCCTGGAAACGCCGCCCGTGGGCGACGGTCCCGACTTTCAGAAAGCCTTGTCGGTCGAGCACATCATGGCCGGCGACGTCATGCTGGCCTGGGCCATGAATGGCGAGGACATTCCTTTCCTGAACGGCTACCCGCTGCGCCTGATCGTGCCTGGCTATTACGGCACTTACTGGGTCAAGCACTTGAGCGACATCACGGTGCTGGACAAGCCGTTTGATGGCTTCTGGATGAGCACGGGCTACCGCATTCCCGACAATGGTTCCGGCTTCATCGAACCGGGCGCGCCCGTGGGCAAGACGACGCCGATCAGCCGCCTCAACGTGCGCTCCTTCATTACCAGCGTGCAAGATGGCGCGCAAGTGAAGGCGGGACGCGACCTGGCCCTGCGCGGCATCGCGTTTGATGGCGGCCAGGGCATCAGCGAGGTGACCGTCTCGGTGGATGGCGGCCAGACCTGGCAGGAAGCCAGGCTGGGCAAGGACCTGGGACGCTTTTCGTTCCGCGAGTGGACGATGGTCATGAAGGCGCCGCGCAAGGGCAAGCATGTGCTGATGGTGCGCGCCGTCAACCGCATCGGCCAGAGCCAGCCCATGAAAGCCCTGTGGAATCCCATGGGTTATATGCGCAACGTGGTGGAAACCACGCGCATCCAGGCAGTCTGAGGAGAACCATATGAAGATATTACTTGCCGCGCTGGCACTGTCGACGGCGGGCGGCGCGTGCGCGCTGGACATCCACTTGCCGCCGGAAACGGCGACCTACAAACCCAGCGAATTGCCGGGCTACCAGCTGGTGCAGCGCAATTGCATGACGTGCCATGCGGCCCAGTACGCATCGACCCAGCCGCCCGCCTCGCCGCGCGCCTATTGGGAAGCGACCGTCAAGAAGATGAAAAAGCCGTTCGGCGCCCAGTTTGACGACGCGGACGTGCCGGCCATGGTCGATTACCTGGTGAAAACCTATGGCGCGGAGCGGGGCGCCGCCATGCCTGCCGCCGCCGTCGCCAAACCCGTCGCAGCCGCCGTCCCGCCCGCCGGCGGCAAGGATGTCAAAACCTTGCTGGCGGCGAACGGCTGCATGGCATGCCACGCCCTCGACCAGAAAGTGGTCGGCCCCGGCTTTGCGGAAGTGGCGGCCAGGTACAAGGGCAAGGATGGCATCGCCGCCGTGGCGACCAACATCCGCAGCGGCGGCGCGGGCAAATGGGGTCCCGTGCCCATGCCGCCGTTCAGCCAGCTCAGCGAAGCCGATGCGGCGACCCTGGCGAAATACGTGCTGTCCAGGTAACGCCTGGCCGGGTCCGCCCGGCACCATCCCTCATCTCCCCGCTTTTTTCGCAGCCATCCGCCATGCCAGCTTCATGCTGACGTGCCGGGTGGGCCTCCCATTTTCTTCGTAGCGCCGGCCGTCGCGTGCCAGCAGTGGCATGGTCAAGGGAGGTATTTGCAAGTTCATAATATTTTTTTTATATCTCATTTTCATAAGAGTGTGACATGCCAGCGTGCGACACAAAAGTGCGGCGCTGGAGGCATATCTTGATGTCGGGAAAATAACATTGTTTTATATTGCGATAATAATAATTCACCATCCATTTTTTCCCATACCGGCCTGCGTGGAATAGCATTTTGCCAGTGGCAGACGGTCAACATTGTTGCACAAAGACAACGAATTTTTCTTTGAAATGCAGCATTTTTACGCTACTTCGCGGATGTTGGCGCTGCTCGTATACAAGCTGCACCAAAACGGTGAATGAGGCCTTCGGATAGGTATTTCCCCGTTCAATGGCGCGCTAAAATGGATCAATGTTGCTGGTGGGAATTTTATTTTTTCATTGTCATTGTATTTAACATTGATATCAAAAAAGTATTTTTTCATTCAGCTCTTGTATTCCCCGTCAGTGCAGCCGCAAGCGGCGAGCCTGGCGCGGGCGCGCCGCCTGAAAGGATGATCTTGAACACCAAATTACTTCCGTTGACCCTGCTGCCCTTGCTGGCGCTGATACAGACCGCCTGGGCCGTCGATCCTCCTGGTGCCGGCAGCCAGCTGCAGCAGATTCCCGTGGCGCCCTCGCTGCCGAAAGCGCCGCCCGCCATCCGCGTGCAGCAGGGCAATGTACCCGCCGCCACGGTGGGCGACACGACGCGCATCGCCGTGCAGCGCCTGCAGATCGCGGCGCCGCCAGTCTTCACCGAGAGCGAACTGGTGGCCGCCTCGGGATTTACTCCGGGCAGCGAGCTGACCCTGGGCGAGTTGCGCGCCATGGCGTCCAACATCGCCAGCTATTACCAGAACCGCGGCTATTTCCTCGCGCAAGCCTATCTGCCCGCGCAAGATATCCAGGATGGTGTCGTCACGATCAGCGTGTTGCCAGGCCAGTATGGCCAGGTGCAACTGCGCAACCAGAGCAATCTGTCCGACGGCCTGGCCGGCACCGTGCTGGCGGGCCTGGACGGGCAGGTGATCGCCACGGCGCCGCTGGAACGCCGCTTGCTGCTGCTGTCGGATTTGCCGGGCGTGCAGGTCAGCTCGACGCTGGCGCCGGGCGCCTCGCTGGGCGCGTCCGACCTGATCGTCGACGTGCAGCCGGGCTCGCGTTTCAACGGCAGCATCGACCTGGACAACCAGGGCAACCGCTACACGGGCCGCAACCGCATCGGCGCCACCCTGAACATCAATGAACTGGCCGGCATCGGCGACGTGGCCACCGTGCGCGCGTTCACCTCGGCCGACGGCCTGAACTATGGCCGCCTCGCCTACCAGGGGCAGGCGGGCTTGCTGCGCCTGGGCGGCGCCTACACCTATATGGACTACAAGCTGGGCAAGGAATTTGCCGTGCTCGACGCCAAGGGCACGGCGAAGATCGCCAGCG
Source organism: Janthinobacterium sp. SUN026 (assembly GCF_030397625.1). Lineage (NCBI taxonomy): Bacteria > Pseudomonadati > Pseudomonadota > Betaproteobacteria > Burkholderiales > Oxalobacteraceae > Janthinobacterium > Janthinobacterium sp. SUN026. The sequence goes on from NZ_JAPQNU010000005.1 coordinate 223,633, forward strand.
CCTACGGCAGTTATCCGCTGATCCGCTCGCGCAGCAACAACCTGTATGCACAGGTCAGCTATGACGACAAGACTTTCCAGGATCGCACGGAATCGACGGGCAGCGTCAACGACAAGAAGGCCAGGGTGTGGATGCTGAATCTGAATGGCGACAGCAAGGATGGCTGGGGCGGTGGCGGCGCCAGCACCTATTCGTTGACATTTACCACGGGCAAGATCGATATCGGGACGCCGGCAACCTTGGCGCTCGACCGCGCGACGGTGAACAGCAATGGCCACTTCAACAAGCTGGCCTTCAACGCGGCGCGCGTGCAAAGCCTGGGCGGCGAGACGAGCTTGTTCGGCACCGTCAGCGGCCAGGCGGCGTCGAAAAACCTCGATGTGTCGGAAAAGATGGGCATCGGCGGCGTGGGCGGCGTACGCGCCTATCCGGGCGGCGAAGCGTATGGCGACCAGGGCTATGTGCTGAATGTGGAGCTGCGCCAGAACGTGACGGCGTTCACGGCCTTTCCCGGCCAGCTGCAAGTGCTGGCGTTTGCCGACACGGGCACCGTCAAGCTGAACCGCGATGCCTGGAGCGCCGGCGAGAACCGCCGCACCCTGAGCGGCGCGGGCGTGGGCGTGACGTGGACGGGCGCCAACGCGCTCGTGCTGAAGGCGTATTACGCGCACAAGCTGGGCAATGCCAAGGCGACCTCGGCACCGGATGCGGCAGGCCGCTTCTGGTTGCAAGCCGTCAAGTATTTCTAAATTACTACATCAATAAAAACATCAGGACACTGCCATGAACCGCATCTACCGCTCCATCTGGAACCAGGCCACCGGCGCCTACGCCGCCGTTTCCGAAAACGTCAAATCCGCCGGCAAGCGCTCAATGCCGGGCAGCAGCGGGGGGGGCGCGCATTTCGCCCTGACCAGCATGGCGGCGGCGCTGATGCTCGGTTATGGCTCCCTGGCCCTGGCGGGGCCGGCGGGCGGCACGGTGGTGGCGGGCCAGGCTTCCATCAATGGCGCGCCGGGCAATACCGTGATCCAGCAGGGCAGCCAGCATGCCGTCATCAACTGGGCCAGTTTCAATATCGGCAAGGGCGAATCGGTGCAGTTCCAGCAGCCCAACAGCAATGCGGTAGCCTTGAACCGCGTGCTGGGCAGCGACGGCACGACCATCCTGGGCAAGCTGTCGGCCAACGGCAAGGTGTTCATCGTCAATCCGAACGGCGTGCTGTTCGGCCACGGCGCGTCCGTGAACACGGCCGGCCTGGTGGCTTCCACGCTGGATATCAGCAATGCCGACTTCATGGCGGGCAAGTACCAGTTTTCCGGCAATGGCAGCGGTAAAGTCTTGAATCAGGGCAACATCAGCGCACCGGGCGGCTATGTGGCCTTGCTGGGCGCGAACGTATCGAACGAAGGCACGATCCAGGCACGTCTGGGCTCGGTGGCCCTGGCGGCGGGCCGCGCCATCACGCTGGACGTGGCGGGCGATGGCTTGCTGAACGTGGCGGTGGACCGGGGCGCCGTGGGCGCGCTGGTCAATAACGGCGGCTTGATCCAGGCCGATGGCGGCAGCGTCGTCCTGACGGCGCAAGCGGCGGGCGACTTGCTGAAAACCGTCGTCAACAACACGGGCGTGATCGAGGCGCACAGCATCGACACGCGCGGCGGCACGATCAAGTTGCTGGGCGACATGCAAAGCGGCACGGTGAACGCGGCCGGCACGCTGGACGCCAGCGCGCCTGCGGGCGGTAATGGCGGCTTCATCGACACCTCGGCCGCGCACGTGAAGATCGACGATGCGCTGAAGGTGACGACGGCGTCGGCCAAGGGCTTGTCCGGCACCTGGCTGATCGATCCGACCGACTTCAATATCGCCGTTTCCGGCGGCGACATGACGGGCGCCTTCCTGAGCAACTCCTTGAAGTCGGGCAATGTGCAGATCCAGAGCGTGTCGGGCGGCAGCGGCACGCAAGGCAATATCAACGTCAACGACAATATCAACTGGACGGCCAACAAGCTGACCCTGACGGCGCAAAACAATATCAACATCAACAAGGCCATGCGCGGCGCGGGCACGGCCAGCCTGGCCCTCGAATATGGCCAGAGCGCGCTCGCGGCCGGCAATCTGTCCACCTATAACGTCAAGGCGGAAGTCGATTTGCCATCGGGCAATAATTTCAGCACCAAGCTGGGCAGTAACGGCAGCGTGACCGTGTACCAGGTGATCAACAGCCTGGGCGCTTTCAACAGCACGAGCGGCAACGATGTGCAGGGCATGCAGGGCAATTTGTCCGGCAACTATGTACTGGGCAGCAATGTCGATGCCAGCGCCACGGGCAGCTGGGACAGCGGCAAGGGCTTTGTGCCCATCGGCAGCGCCGGGACGCCCTTCACGGGCAAGTTTGACGGCCTGGGGCATGAACTGTATGGCTTGACCATCAACCGCCCCGAGACGCCGGTGGGGATGTTCGGCAACATCGGTACCGCCGGCAGCGTGCGCAACCTGAGCTTGAGCAATGTCAATATGTCGGGTTCGCAAGCCGTGTTCAGCGCCGCGTATACCGACATCGGCGCGCTGGCGGGGCGCAACAACGGCACCATCGAGAACGTGTCCAGCAGCGGCGCCGTGCATGGTTCCGGCTATATCAACATGGGCGCGCTGGTGGGCACCAATGCCGGCACGCTCAGCAACAGCCGCGCCGCCGGCACCGTCGTTGCCGGCGCGTATGGCGCCGCCGGCGGCCTGGTGGGCGTGAATGCGGCAGGCGGCTTGATCAAGGGCAGTTCCAGCGCCGTGGCCACCACCTCGGCCAATTATTTCGCCGGCGGTCTGGCGGTTTTCAACCGCGGCACGATCAGCGACAGCTACGCCACGGGCGCCATCAGCGTCGGCAGTGCTGGCGGCAGCTATGGCGGCGGCCTGGCCGCCATTAACGACGCCACCGGCGTGGTGACGAACAGCTATGCCACGGGCAATGTCACGGGTGTATCCGGCCTGGGCGGCCTGCTGGGCAGGATAGAGTCGGGCGGCACGGTCGATAACAGCTATGCCACCGGCAATGTGACAGGCACTGGCAATAACATCGGCGGCCTGGTCGGCTTGTCGTATGGCCCGATACGCAACAGCTACGCCACCGGCAATGTGACTGCCAATTCCACCGTGGGCGGTGTCGTCGGCTACAACCTTTCGACAATGACGAACGTCTATTACTCTGGCAAGCTCACGGCGGGGGGCGCCAGCGTCGGCATGATCGTCGGCGATAACAACGGCGGCACGGTGACGAATGCCTATTTCGACAAGAGCTTGAATGGCGCGATCGCCGCCATCGGCGTGACTGGCAACGCGGCCACTTCGAACGCGCTGGGCCTGACCAGCGCGCAGATGTTGCAAGGCAGTAATTTCGCAGGTTTCAATTTCACCAACATGGCCGGTGCGGCGGGCAACAACTGGGTGATCGTCAGCGGCGACGGTTCCATCAATGGCGCGAGCGCCGGCACGCGCCCCATGCTGGCGTCGGAGTGGTCGAACACCATCAATTCCACGCACCAGCTGCAATTGATGGCAATGAGCAAGGCAGCCAGCTATACGCTGGGCAGCAGCTTCAGCGCAGCCAGCACGGCCGCGAACGGCAACGACGTGTGGGGCAGCACTGGCTTTATTCCCGTCGGTACGGCAGGTTCGGCCTTCACGGGTAGCCTCGATGGTACCGGGCATATTGTTTCCAACCTCAATATTATCAAGTCGGGCGTGGCGGGCGTGGGCTTGTTTGGCGTCGTCGGTAGCGGCGGCGTGATTGCCAATGTGGGCTTGTCTGGCGGCGCAATCAGCGGCGGCGACAATACGGGCGCCCTGGTCGGCATGAATGGCGGCAGCGTCAGCGGCAGCTTTGCCACCAGCGCCGTCACGGGCGCCAACAACGTTGGCGGCCTGGTGGGCACGAGTACGGGCACGCTCAAGGATAGCTATGCCAGCGGCGCGGTGACTGGTAGCAGTGGCGCGGGCGGCTTGGTGGGCAGCAACAGCGGCACCGTCGCCACCAGCTATGCGAATGGCAGCGTGAGCGGCGCGGGCGGCGGCCTGGTCGGCGCGGGCGCGGGTAGCGTCACGGGCAGTTACTGGGATACCACGGCCAGCGGCAAGGCAACGAGTGCGGGCGGCACGGACCTGACCACGAGCGGGCTCAAGACGCTGTCGAACTACACGGGCGCCGGTTGGGAATTGGCGCAGATGTGGGTGGTCTACGATGGCCAGAGCGCGCCTTTCCTGCGCTCGTTCATGAAGCAGATCACCGTGCGCGTTTCCTACGACAGCAAGGTGTATGACGGCGTGGCCTACGCCGGCGGCAGCAACAGCGTCAGCTACTCGAACACGGTGGCAGGCAGCAGCCTGCTGGGCACGCCCATCTATGCGGGCAATGCCGCTGGCGCCGTGAATGCGGGCACGTATGGCGTGTCGGCCAGCGGCCTGTACTCTTCGGGCGGGCAGTCCGGCTATGCGATCAGCTATATCGACGGCGGCCTGGTGATCACGCCCAAGTCCGTCACCCTGAATGGCGCGGCCGTGAGCGGCAAGGTGTACGACGGCACCACCACGGCTTCCATCAGCGGCACCCTGAGCGGCGTGCTGGCCGGCGACCTGGCCAATGTGAGCTCGACCGTGAATGGCACGTATGCGAGCAAGAATGCGGGCAACGGCATTGCCGTGACGATCGACGCCGCCCTGGGCGGCAGCGCCGGCGGCAACTATGCGCTCGCGCCTGTCGTTGGCTTGACGGGGGATATCAGCAAGGCCACCATCAGCGCCGTGACCGGCATCGTCGCCGGCAACAAGACGTATGACGGCAGCGCCAACGCCAGCCTCAACACGACAGGCGCCACGTTTGCGGGCATGGTGGGCGGCGACAGCCTGAGCGTATCGGGCGCCAGCGGCAGCTTCGGCGACAAGAATGCGGGCAACGGCAAGACGGTCAGCATCAGCGGTATCGTTCTGGGCGGCACGGACGCGGGCAACTACAACCTGACCGGCACCACGGCCAGCAGCACAGCCGATATCGGCAAGGCCACCATCAGTGGCGTGAGCGGCATCGTCGCCGGCAACAAGACGTATGACGGCAGCGCCGCAGCCAGCCTGAACACGGCAGGGGCCACGTTTGCGGGCATGGTGGGCGGCGACAGCCTGACGGTGTCGGGCGCCAGCGGCAGCTTCGTCGACAAGAATGCCGCCAACGGCAAGACGGTCAGTATCAGCGGCATGACCTTGGGCGGCACGGACGCCGATAACTATACTTTGACCAGCAGCACGGCCAGCACGACGGCCAACATCAGCAAGGCCACTATCAATGGCGTGACCGGCATCGTTGCTGAAAATAAAGTGTATGACGGCAATGCCACTGCCAGCCTGAACGCGGCGGGCGCCGCATTTGCCGGCATGGTGGCCGGCGACAGCCTGACGGTCTCGGGCGCCAGCGGCAGCTTTGCCGACAAGAATGCCGCCAGCGGCAAGACCGTCAGCATCAGCGGCATCGCGCTGGGCGGCACGGACGCGGGCAACTACAACCTGGCCAGCAGCACGGCCAGCAGCACAGCCGATATCGGCAAGGCCACCATCAGCGGCGTGGCTGGCATCGTAGCCGGCAACAAGGTGTATGACGGCAGCGCCGCCGCCAGCCTGAATACGGCGGGCGCCTCGTTTACGGGCATGGTGGGCGGCGACAGCTTGACGGTGTCGGGCGCCAGCGGCAGCTTCGTCGACAAGAACGCCGCCAACGGCAAGACGGTCAATGTCAGCGGCATCACCTTGGGCGGCACGGATGCGGGCAACTACAACCTGGCCAGCAGCACGGCCAGCAGCAGCGCGAATATCAGCAAGGCCACCATCAATGGCGTGACCGGCATCGTTGCTGAAAATAAAGTGTATGACGGCAATGCCACTGCCAGCCTGAATACGGCGGGCGCCGCATTTGCCGGCATGGTGGCCGGCGACAGCTTGAGCGTGTCGGGCGCCAGCGGCAGCTTTGCCGACAAGAATGCGGGCAATGGCAAGACGGTCAGCATCAGCGGCATTGCGCTGGGCGGCACGGATGCAGGCAATTACAACCTGACCGGCAGCACGGCCAGCAGCAGCGCCGATATCGCCAAGGCCACCATCGCCAGCGTGAGCGGCTTGGCGGCCGGCAACAAGGTGTATGACGGCAGCATGGCCGCCAGCCTGAACACGGCAGGCGCCGCTTTCAGCGGCATGGTGGCCGGCGACAATCTGACGGTGTCCAACGCGGTCGGCACGTTCAGCGACAAGAACGCCGGCAATGGCAAGGTCGTCAATGTCAGCGGTATCGTGCTGGGCGGCACGGATGCAGGCAATTACAACCTGGCCAGCGACACTGCCGCCAGCAGCGCCAATATCAGCGCCAAGGCGTTGACATTGACGGGCTTGAGTGGCGGCAATAAAGTCTACGACGGCACGGCCAATGCGAGCCTTGCCGGCGGCGCCTTGAACGGCCTGGTCAACTCGGAAACCCTGGCCTTTATCGTTCAGGGCGCCAGCTACAGCGATAAGAACGCGGGCACGGGCAAGACCATTACGGTTGGCGGCGTGACCTTGAGCGATGGCACTGGTCTGGCCGGCAACTACACGCTGAGTGCGCCTGCCAGCCTGACGGGGGATATCGCGAAGGCAACGATTTCCGGCATTAGCGGTTTGAGCGCCCTGGACAAGGTCTATAACGGTAACCTGAATGTCAGTCTCAGCCCCAGTTCGGCCGTGATTAATGGCAAGATTGCCGGCGACGATGTGCAGCTGTTCAGTGCGAACGGGGCGTTCACGGATAAGAACGTGGGCAGCAACAAGGCCGTCAATATTAGCAATATCGCTTTGTCCGGCAGCGACGTGGGAAATTATATTTTCACCAATAATTCTGCCACTGCCACGGCCAGTATCACGCCCAAGGCCGTCACGCTCTCCGGCGTGACGGCAGGCAATAAGGTCTACGATGGCACGACGGCGGCCGTGTTGTCGGGCGGAACCTTGAGCGGCATGGTCGCGGGTGAAACGCTGGGCTTCAGCGGCGGCGTCGGCACGTTCAGCGACAAGAACGCGGGCACGGGCAAGCTGGTCACGATCAGCGGCACTGTCTTGCAGGACGGCACTGGCCTGGCCAGCAATTACACCTTCAGCAGCCCGGGCAATGTGAATGCCGACATCAGCAAGGCAAGCATTAGCGGCGTGACGAACGTGGGCGTCAATAACAAGACTTACGACGGCCTGGCGGATGCCACGCTCACCGGCGCGGCGACCTTCAATGGCAAGATTGGCAACGACAGCCTGACGCTGGCCGGCAATGGCGCCTTCAGCGACAAGAATGCGGGTACCGGCAAGACTGTCAATGTGAGCGGCATCACCCTCGCTGGCGCCGATGCGGGTAACTACAACCTTGTCAGCACTGTTGCCAGCAGCACGGCCGACATCGCCAAGGCGGACATCAGCAGCGTGACGAACGTGGGCGTCAACAACAAGATCTACGATGGCTTGACCACGGCCACGCTCAATGGCGCGGCTATCTTCAATGGCAAGATCAGCGGCGATGTGCTGACGTTGGCCGGCAGCGGCGCCTTCGGCGACAAGAATGCGGGCACGGGCAAGACGGTGACGGTCAGCGGCATCACCCTCGGTGGCGCGGATGCGGGCAACTACAATCTTGTCAGCAATTCTTCCAGCGGCACGGCCGATATCGGCAAGGCAACTATCGGCAGCGTGACGGACGTGGGCGTGAACAGCAAGACCTACGATGGCTTGAGCACGGCCACGCTGAACGGCGCGGCGACCTTCAATGGCAAGATCGGCGGCGATACGCTGACGCTGGCCGGCACCAGTGCCTTCAGCGACAAGAATGCGGGTACGGGCAAGACGGTGACGATCAGCGGCATCACGCTCGCTGGCGCCGATGCGGGCAACTACATTCTGGTTAGCAATACCGCCAGTGGCACGGCCGATATCACGCCAAAAGCCCTGACGCTCGTGGGCCAGCTGGCGGCCGACAAGGTGTATGACGGCAATGCAGTGGCGCAGCTGAGCGGCGGCAGCCTGGCCGGCCTGGTGGCGGGCGAAACCCTGGCCATCGCCGGACAGACGGCAGCGTTTGGCGACAAGAACGCTGGCAATGCCAAGGCCGTGACGGTCAGCGGCACCACCTTGCTGGACGGCTCCGGCTTGGCCAGCAACTACACGGTCAGCAATCCCACAGGCTTGACGGCCAACATCACGCCGGCGTCCATCAGCGCCATTTCCGGCATCGTGGCAGCGAACAAGGTGTACGACGGCGGCACGGCAGCCAGCCTGAACCTGGCGGGCGCCAGCTTCAATGGCATGGTGGCCGGCGACGCCTTGAGCCTGGCTGGCGGCCCCGTCCTTGGTACATTCGGCGACAAGAATGCCGCAACGGGCAAGACCGTGACCATCAGCGGCCTGGGCCTGGGCGGCGCCGATGCAGGCAACTATGTGCTGGCCAGCAACCTGGCCAGTACCACGGCGGATATCACGCCAGCCACGCTGACGGTGAGCGCCAGCGGCGTCAACAAGGTGTATGACGCGACGACGAATGCCCTTGTCTCCCTGCGCGACAACCGCATCGGCAATGATCAGCTGAGTATTGCCAGCAATGGCGCCAGCTTCGGCGACAAGAATGCGGGCGTGGGCAAGACGGTGACGGTGGCCGGCATACGCCTGAGCGGCGCGGACGCGGGCAATTACGTGGTCAACGGCACCGCCAGCACCACGGCCACGATTACGCAGGCAGCGCTGACGGTGAAGGTCGATAACGCTGAAAAAGACCAGGGACGCGCCAATCCCGACTTCAGCGCCGGCTACAGAGGCTTGCTCGGTGGCGATACGCTGGCCGCTGAAGTGAGCGGCAAGCTGGCGTTCGGCACGCCGGCGACGACGGCTTCCGCGGCAGGCAGTTATCTGGTATCGGCATCGGGCCAGGCGTCGACCAACTACGCGCTGAACTATGTTGACGGCGTGCTGACAGTCAAGCCGACGGAAGCGCTGCAAAGCGCGGTCGCGAACGTGATCGCGGCTGTTGCCGTGGCGCCGTCGCAGGGTAATATGGTGCAGGCCGACATGATCGCCAGCGGCGAGGCGGCGCCAGGCAAGTCCGCCGCCACGCAGGATGCGCCGCGCGAGGCAGAGCAGGGCGCCGCGGGCAGCGCACCGGTGGTGCAGCTGGCGGGCAATGTCGTCAACAATGTCCTGCCAGGCTTGCGCCTGAGCGTGGTCGATAGCGGGCTGCGCCTGCCGGTCGAAGCTGGCGGCAACACGCGCCAGGACAGCCAGTAAGGCACGTGGCGTCTCCTTGCGGGGACGCCGGAGATGCCGCTTCGTGTTTCGAAGCGGCATTTTTTATGCGGCCGCGCCGTTGCAACGCTCATATAATTGCTGCACCATCGTTGTTTTCCATCAGAAGCGCAGCGCTGAACTGAAAGTACAATCGCATGACATCCAATTTCATCGGCGTGGCAGGCCTGCCGCGCGCCGGTTCCACCTTGCTGTGCCAGTTGCTGGCGCAGCATCCCGACCTGCATTGCGAAGGCAATAGTTCGCCTCTGTGCAACGCCTTGCTGGGCATGCGGCGCATGGTCAGCGACGATGCTTTCTTCCTGTCGCAACTCGATACGACATTCGAGACCAGCTACGGTCACCTGAAAACGGCCATGCAGGGTTTCTTGCGCGGCTGGTACCAGGACTGCGGCAAGCAGGGCGTGGTCGACAAGAACCGCGCCTGGCTGCACTGCGTGGAAATGCTGCTGCAACTGGCGCCGGAAGCGAAAATCATCGTTTGCGTGCGCGAACTGGGGCAAGTCTATGGCTCCATCGAGGCCCAGCACCAGCGCACCATCCTGCTCGACTTCGTCGATCACCTGGCCGACTTCGACCGCCTGGGGCGGGCCGACATGCTGTTTGCCAAGGACCGCACCATCGGTGCCCCATTGAGTTCGCTGCATGCCGTGCTGGACCTGCCCATCGAGGTGCAGCAGAAACTGTATTTCGTGCGCTTCGAGGACTTGATGGCGAGGCCAGTGGAATGCATGTCGCACTTGTATACATGGCTGGGGCTGGCACCATTCCAGATCGACCCGAAGGCGCTGGCGGTCGGCATCCAGGAAAGCGACAGCCACTACCGCATGAAATACACGCACAGCCAGCAAGCCACCATCAGTGCGCCCAAACAGCATGCGATTCCGCCGCGCATCCAGGCACAAATTGAAAGTGCGTACGGCTGGTTTTATGAGCTGTATTATCCGGAAAGAGTGCAGGCGGCGCCGAAACCGGCCTGATTCTGGCGCGGCAGTGCTAATACCACTTGCCGCGCCATCGCTTGCGCGGTATTGCCGCTACCGCTCGCGGAATCTTCTTTTTTTCCTTTCCTCATTCTTCGCCTGCCACAGCGTGGCCAGACCGCCTGAAGTCACTGGTATTGTAAAAAACACCGTTATATAAAACCACTTGACTACCAATTTTTAGCGTCGCATTCTCTGTGCAGAAAGCCGACGCTTCGCTGTGCTTTCTTTACGTACAACATAAAAGCTACTTCGATAGTTTTCGTATAACGTTCAGGAGACATTGTGAAGACACGGCAAATTAGCCGGCTGGCCTCGCCTTTGATGGCTGGCCTGCTGGGCAGCGCGCTGCTCGCTTGCGGCGGCAATTCCACCACCGAACCCCCATCGACCCTGCTGGCCGCCACGGCCGCCAGCGACAGTTGCGCGGCCTGGAGCGCCGCTGCCGTCTACACGGCGGGCCAGTGCGCCGTCTACGACGGCAAGGTGTACCGGGCCAAATGGTGGGTGCAGGGCACGGCGCCGAACAACGACCAGTGGGGGCCGTGGAGCCTCGATAGCACCACGCCGACACCGACTCCGACACCGACGCCCACTCCCACGCCGACACCCACGCCGACTCCCACCCCGACGCCCACTCCAACACCCACGCCTACGCCTACGCCCGGCATTCCCACCAAGGCCCAGGCCGAAGCGAACGAGGCGGCGCTGACGAATAACGATTTCTTCCGCAAGGTCAAGGCCTCGATCCGCACCCTGGGCAATGCGGCCGTCGAAGCCGTGCAGCCCGGCCTGACCAGCAATCCCCTCAACGTCAAGCGCGTCGAGCGCCTGTTGCCGGCGGCGAAGTGGGATTACTATTTTGCCGCGCGCGACGCCAGCTATACGTATCAGCGCTTCCTGCAAGCGGTGGCCAAGTTCCCGGCCGTGTGCGACGACTACAGCGACGGGCGCAATGCGGACGCCATCTGCCGCCACAGCCTGGCGACCATGTTCGCCCATTTCGGGCAGGAAACGGGCGAACATAACGCCAGCAGCCCGCTGCCGCAATGGCGCCAGGGCTTGAAGTATTTGCGCGAACTGGGCTGCGACGAGACGGGCGCCGGCTGCGGCTACAACATCGAGTGCGCCGACCCCGTCTTCAACAAGGTGTGGACCTGCGGCAAGAATGCCGACGGCAGCTTCAAGAAGTATTTCGGCCGTGGCGCCAAGCAGCTGTCGTACAACTACAACTATGGACCGTTTTCGCAAGCCATGCATGACGGCGATCAATCCGTGCTGCTGAAAAATCCGGACCTGGTGGCCTCGACGTGGCTGAACCTGGCGTCGGCCACGTTCTTCTTCGTTTATCCGCAACCGCCGAAACCGTCGATGCTGCACGTGCTCGATGGCACGTGGGTGCCGAACGCGGCCGATACGACGGCTGGCGCGGGCAATAACTTTGCCACCACCATCATGATCATCAACGCCGAATGCGGGCAGGGCACGGAAAAGCAGGCCGCGCAAAACCGCATCGATTACTACAAGCAATTTGCCGCCGACATGGGCTGGGATTATTCCGGCGAACAATTGTCTTGCGCCAACATGCAGCGCTTCACCCCGGCCAGTTCCGCCTCCTACAACATCTATTGGGAGAAAAACTGGAGCGCGGGTGGCGAGAACCAATGCCAGCTGGTCAGTTACCAAACCCCGTACAGCGCCTTGCTGGCCGGAAACTACGTGAAATGCGTGGAAGCCAACTGGAATGTGAAGTTGCAGTAGCAGTAAATGCAGGAATAGCCGGCCAGGGATAACAGTTGACAAGAGCCCCTTCAGGGGCCTGCAACAGCTCACAACGTACAACCTGTACAACCATAACGGAGACCAATACAACATGAAATCGAATGCATTATTGATGGCCCTGCTCAGTGGCGTGCTCGTCGCTTGCGGCGGCGGCCAGGAAGGCACGACCGCCACGCCCAACACCTTGCTGGCCGCCGCGGAAGCGTGCGCCGTCTGGGATGCCGCCACCGTCTACACGGGCGGCCAGTGCGTGCTGTACCAGGGCGTCACCTACAAGGCCAAGTGGTGGACGCAGGGCAATGTCCCCAGCGCCACCGACCAGTGGGGCCCATGGGCCGTGACGGATACCCCAACGCCGACACCGACCCCGACCCCGACCCCGACCCCGACCCCGACACCGACGCCGACACCGACACCAACGCCGACCCCGACCCCGACGCCAACGCCGACCCCAACGCCGACACCGACCCCAACGCCGACACCGACGCCAACCCCCACGGCTTGCCGTCCGGACGGCTTGATTTCGGCCGTGCCGAATGTGCCGTATTGCAAGGTGTACGACGCGAATGGCCGTGAAGTGCTGGGCAATGGCTTGAACCGGCGCATCGTCGGCTATTTCGCCAGCTGGCGCACGGGCGCCGATGGCAGCCCGACTTACCTGGTGAATAATTTGCCGTGGGACAAGATCACCCACTTGAACTATGCGTTTGCCTCCGTCGATCCGGCCACGTCAAAAATCGCCATCGGCAGCGGCGCGGCCAATCCCGATACGGGCCTCACGTGGCCGAACGTGCCTGCCGCCGCCATGGATCCGTCGCTGCCGTACAAGGGCCACTTCAACTTGCTGTCGCAGTACAAGAAGAAGTATCCGGGCGTGAAACTGATGATTTCCGTGGGCGGCTGGGCCGGCAGCGGCGGCTTTTACACGGCCACGACGAATGCGGACGGCAGCATCAACACGGCCGGCATCAACACCCTGGCCGATTCCATGGTGGCCTTCGTGCGCCAGTACAACTTCTTCGATGGCGTCGATGTCGATTACGAACATCCGACCACCAACAATGAAGCGGGCAATCCGAACGACTTCGCCGTCTCGAAACCGCGCCTGGCCGGCCTGATGACGAGCTACAACGTGCTGCTGAAGGTGCTGCGCCAGAAGCTCGACGAAGCGGCCGTGCAGGACAATAAATATTACCTGCTGACCATCGCCGGCTCCGCCTCGGGCTGGGTCTTGCGGGGCGAGGAAAACATGTCGGGATTGAAATATCTCGATTACGCCAGCCTGATGTCGTATGACTTGCACGGCGCGTGGAACCAGTATGTGGGACCGAACGCGGCGCTGTTTGACGACGGCAACGACGGTGAGTTGCGCGCCGGTAACGCCTACCAGTTCCAGAACATCGGCTATCTGAACACGGACTGGGCCTACCGCTATTACCGTGGCGCCATGCAGGCGGGGCGCATCAATATCGGCGTGCCGTTCTACACGCGGGGCTGGAAGGATGTGACGGGTGGCACGAATGGCTTGTGGGGCACGACGCCGTTGATCAGTTCCACGGTCACCTGCGCCGGCACCAAGACGTGCGGCACGGGCGCCACCGGCATCGACAACGTGTGGTACGACCTGGATTCGCAGGGCAAACCGACGCCAGGCGGCGGCAACCCCATCTGGCATGCGCTGAACTTGCAGAACGGTATCGTGCCGAGCTACCTGGATGCCTATAAAGTCACGGACAAGGCGCTGGTGGGCACGTATGTGCCGTATTACAGCAGCACCATGGTGGCGCCGTGGCTGTGGAATGCGACCAAGAAAGTATTCATTTCCACGGAAACCACGCAGTCGATCGCGGCCAAGGCCCAGTACATCGTCAACAACAATATCGGCGGCGTAATGATCTGGGAAATGGCGGGCGACTATGCCTGGGATGCCACGCGCAACGGCGGCAAGGGCGAGTATTTCATGGGTACCACCCTGACGGACGTGCTGTACCAGGCCTTCCGCACGGCTGGCGCGTATGGCAACAAACGCGCCGAAATCGCCATGCCGGGCACGGCGGCCAATGTCAGCATCACCCTGGGGGGCTGGAAGCTGGGCGACAACAACTTCCCCATCAATCCGGTGATGACGGTGAAGAACAACACGGCGTCGACCTTGCCGGGCGGCACCGTGGTGGAGTTCGATTATCCCGTCTCGGCGCCGTCGGACATGAGCGACCAGTCCGGCTTCGGCTTGACGGTGATCAATGCCGGCTACACGGGGCCGAACAATATCGGCGGCTTCACGAAGAACTACAACCGGGCCCGCTTTGCGATTCCCGCCTGGCAATCGCTGGCGCCGGGCGGCTCCGTGGCGCTGACCTTGAATTACCGCTTGCCGATCTCGGGACCTGCCAACTACACGGTCACCGTGGGCGGTACCAAGTATGCGCTGACGCAAGAGTATCCGGAATTGCCGGTGGCGCTGCCGTAAGTTGAATCCGGTAGTGTAAACAGAGAAGGGCGGAACCGCGGTTCCGCCCTTTTTGGTTTCTGGCGTTAGCTAAGCTGGCTTAGAACCACGTTTCCACCTGGAAGCCGTAGGACGTGCCGCTGGTATTGTTGTTGTAGATCGGGCCGCCGTTGTTCGACGCGTTGACCGAGGCGGTGGCCGCATCGTTCCATTTGCCGTAGGTCACGAAAGCGCGCAGCTCAGGACGCGACCACAGGCCAGGACCGGCCGAGATCGTCGGGGCGATGGTCAGCTTGGTCAGGCGCTTGGCCGGCAGGCCGCCCGCTTGCGTCACGCGGTCCGTGCCCAGTTCGCCCACCAGCTTGAAGTTGTCGGTGAATGCGTACACAGGGCGCACGCCAACCGAGGTCCAGGTCGAGGAACCGTTGGCGTTCGACTCGTCTTTTTGCCACAGGGCGACGAATTCCATGCCGAAGTTGGCCATCGGCTGGATCGCCATGTCATTGAAGATACGCGTGCGCTTGACGTCCGAACCGAAATTGGTGTCGCCCGAAGCGCCGAACTGCGCGCCCTTGCCCGTGCCGGGACCGACGCCGTACTGCACGCCAAAGGTGTTGCCGCCGCCAAACACTTTACCTTGACGGTGGAATGCCGACAGCTGCCAGCCGTTATTGCGCTTGCCAGTGGCGACGTCATCCTTGCCTTCGCCGATGATGTAGGTCGCGGCCAGGTCCAGGGTGCCGTTTTCATTGACGGGAATCTCGCCGTAGATGAAGTTCTGGCGCACGGCCGATTTGGTGTTGACGCCGCCGTTCGGTAACGCGACCTTGACGTCGTTGTCCTTGAAGAAGGCATACGAGAATTTACCAGGACCGGCAGGAATGCGGTCCAGGCCGGCGCCCGTGCCGTTCATATTGATGTATTGCAAGTCCAACATGTGGATGTCAGGACGGTAGTAGAAGCGTTTACCGATCCAGGCCGTGCCGCCGTTCAGGAAATCGAGTCCCTGCGCTTCGACGTAGGCCTTGACGATGCCCAGCTTGTTGTCGCCGAAATCCGAGTTTGGCGCATAAGCGTTGACCCAGATGGTGGCCAGGTAGTTCACGCCGCCGGACTTGGCGACGGACTTGGTGTAGCCAAATTCCGTGTAGGCGTCGCACTCATTGCCCAGACGGTATTTCATGGTATTGCCACCCAGGCCGAAGCAGCCTTGCGAACCGCCGTCGCCCGACGTATTGCTGCCGGCGCCGGCGCGCAGGTAGCCGTGGAAGCCTTCGGAATCGGATGGGTACATCGGGTCGGCCATGGCGGAAGCGCTGGCGATGGCGAGGAGCAGGGCAGGCAAGGTTTTCAAGGCAGTGCGGTTCATGCGGTCTCCAGAAAAATGTAGGTGGTAGCGGTGGCGCCCCGGAAGGCTGTCACCGCACACGGTCTAATGCCGAAAACCAAGTCTAGCAGCGCTTTTTTAACCACCCTGATACAAAACGAACAAGTGACGATACTTTCTTTCAAAGTGTTGTTTTTATCCAATGTCGATACTCTTGCGCATAGTGGGCTTGCAAAGGAGTATCGAATTGCGGTTTTGGAGTATCAGAAAGTATCAAAGTCTGGTGCTACATTGTGGTCGTGGTGCTAAGTACCTGAGCATTGCCAACGACAAAAAACACTGGAGACACACAATGAAACGTTCCGCCATTGCCGCGCTGTGCGCCGGCTTCCTCAGTTCGTCCGCCTTCGCCGCAACCGACCTCGTCATCGCCACCGTCAACAATGGCCACATGATCGAAATGCAAAAGCTCAGCAAGTTCTTCGAGCAGGCCAACCCCGACATCAAGCTCAAATGGGTGACTCTGGAAGAGGGCGTCTTGCGCCAGCGCATGACCACCGATATCGCCACCAAGGGCGGCCAGTTCGACGTGATGACCATCGGCCTGTATGAAACGCCCATCTGGGGCAAGAAAAACTGGTTGATCCCCATCAAGCCGGACGCCAAATACGATATCGACGACTTGCTGCCTGCCATACGCGAAGGCCTCTCCGGCGACGGCAAGCTGTACGCGTCGCCGTTCTATGGCGAAAGCTCGATGATCATGTACCGCAGCGACCTGGTGAAAAAAGCCGGCGTGACGATCGAGGACCGTCCTTCCTGGAACCAGTTGCGCGACGTGGCGGCCAAGCTGCACGATCCGGCCAACGGCGTGTACGGCATCTGCCTGCGCGGCAAGCCGGGTTGGGGCGACAACATGGCGCTGATCACCACCATGGCCAATTCCTATGGCGGCCAGTTGTTCGACATGCAATGGAAGCCGCAATTTACCAGCAAGCCGTGGAAAGACGCGGTCAACATGTATGTCGACCTGATGAAGAAATACGGCCCGCCGGGCGCGGCAGCCAACAGCTTCAATGAAAACCTGGCGCTGTTTAACCAGGGCAAATGTGGCATCTGGATCGATGCGACCATCGCCGCCTCCTTCATCACCGACCCAAAGCAAAGCAAGGTGGCCGACAAGGTGGCGTTCGCCCAGTCGCCCGTGGGCGTGACGGAGCGGGGCGCCAACTGGCTGTGGATCTGGTCGCTGGCCATCCCGTCCAGCTCGAAGCACCCGAATGAGGCGCAGCGCTTCATCAACTGGGCCACCTCGCCCGACTACGTGAAACTGGTTGCCAAGGAAACGAGCTGGGCCAACGTGCCGACGGGCACGCGCAAGTCGACGTATGCGAGCCCCGAATTCCAGAAAGTGGCGAAATTTGCCGCCGCCGAAGGCAAGGCCCTGGCCACCACGCGCGCCGTGCAAAGCACCTTGCCGCCGTCGCCGTACGTGGGCGTGCAATTTGCGTCGATTCCCGAATTCCAGGTGATCGGCGTGGCGGCCGGCCAGCAGATGGCGGCAGCGCTGCTGGGCAAGGTGACGGTGGACCAGGCGCTGGAATTGTCGCAGCAGACGGCTGAAAGAGAAATGCGTAAAGGCGGGTACTACAAATAAGACGTCTCCGGTCTTGCTGTGCCATTTGCTTTGTCAACAGGTGATGTGATCGGCCTTGCTGTTCAGCGGGCCGTCACTCCCTCACGTCCCAAGAGTATCCTATGAAACGCATTATCCCCCGGACTTTGCTGACGCCGGCCGTGGTCGCCGTCTCCGTCATTTCCGTGATCCCGCTGCTGATCACCCTGTATTACTCGTTCGTGCGTTATTCCATGCTCGATCCCAGCGGCCATCCTTTCCATGGCCTGGCCAATTTCCACTTTTTCTTTACGGATGCCTCGTTCCTGCCGGCCCTGCAGAACACGTTTACCCTGCTGTTTTCCGTCATGCTGATCACGGTGGTGCTGGGCACGGCGCTGGGATTGCTGATCAATGAAGCGTTTCCGGGGCGCGCCGTCGTGCGCGTGCTCTTGATTTCGCCGTTCCTCGTCATGCCGGCCGTGAATGCCCTGATGTGGAAGAACATGCTGCTCAACCCGATCTACGGCTTGTTCGCGCAGATCAGCCTGTTCTTTGGCGCCACGCCCGTCGACTGGCTGTCGGCCCACCCCCTGTTTTCCATCATCATGATGGTTTCGTGGCAATGGCTGCCGTTTGCCTGCCTGATCTTCATGACGGCGCTGCAATCGATGGACCGGGAACAGCTGGAAGCGGCGCGCATGGATGGCGCCACGTATGTGCAGCAGTTGCGCTACCTCTACATTCCCCACCTGGGACGCGCCGTCTCGGTGGTGCTGATGATCGAAATGATCTTCTTGCTGTCGATCTTTGCGGAAATCTTTACCACCACGGGCGGCGGTCCCGGCTTCGACACGACCACCATCACTTTCATGATTTACCAGCAGGCACTGCTGTCCTATGACGTGGGAGCGGCCTCGGCCGGCGCCCTGTTCGCCGTGCTCATCGCCAACATCGCCGCCTTCTTCCTGATGCGCGTCATCGGCAAGAATCTGTCGAAATAAGGAGACCTTGATGCATAGCAAACTTAACTTATATGGCCGCACGGCTGCCGCCTGGCTGTTCGCGCTGCTGCTGTTCTTCCCCATCTTCTGGCTGGGCCTGATGGCCTTCAAGACGGAAGGGCAAGCCATTTCCACGCCGCCGCTGCTGTTCTTCACGCCGACACTCGACAGCTTCCGTGAAGTGCTGGCGCGCGACAATTACTTCGGCTACGCGTGGAATTCGCTGTTTACCAGCGTGCTGTCGACGGCCATCGGCCTCTTGATCGCCATCCCGGCCGCGTATTCGATGGCTTTCTTTCCCACGGGCGGCACCATCGGTTTGCTGAAATTCATGCTCAGCTCGCGCTACATGCCCGGCGTGGGCGCCTTGATGCCGATCTATATCTGCTACCAGTACTTCGGCCTGCTCGACACGCGCATCGGCCTGACCATCATGTTCATGCTGATGAATTTGCCCATCATGATCTGGCTGCTGTACACGAGCATGAAGGAGTTGCCGCGCGAAATCCTGGAAGCGTCGCGCATGGATGGCGCCACCGTGTGGGACGAATTCCGCCACGTCGTGCTGCCCCTGTCCGTGGGCGGCATCGCTTCCACGGCCCTCGTGTGCATGGTGTGGTCGTGGAATGAATCGTTCTGGTCGCTGAACCTGGGCGCGTCCAACGCGGGCACCCTGGCCTGGCTCATCGCTTCATATTCCAGCCCGGAAGGCTTGTTCTGGGCGAAATTGTCGGCCGCTTCCCTGATGGCCATCGCGCCCATCATGGCGCTGGGCTGGTTCTGCCAGAAGCAGTTAGTCCAGGGTATGACCTTCGGCGCAGTCAAATAAACTACAGAATAGAGACACACATCATGGCTTACCTTCAACTGAGCAATATCGAGAAATTCTTTGGCGAGCACCGCGCCATCAAGGGCATCGACCTGGAGATCCGGCAGGGCGAATTCGTCGTCTTCGTGGGACCGTCGGGTTGCGGTAAATCAACCCTGCTGCGCCTGATCGCGGGCCTCGAACCGATCGACGGCGGCAAGCTGTCGCTCGACGGGCGCGACATCACGGCCCTGCCATCGTCCAAGCGCGACCTGGCGATGGTGTTCCAGTCGTATGCGCTGTACCCGCACATGACGGTGTTCCAGAACATGTCGTTCGCGCTGAAACTGGCCGGCGTCGATCCGGCCATCATCCGCGAAAAAGTCGACAAGGCGGCCGCCATCCTCGACCTGGGGAAGTACCTGGAGCGCACGCCCAAAGAATTGTCGGGCGGCCAGCGCCAGCGCGTGGCCATCGGCCGCGCCATCGTGCGCGACCCGAAAGTGTTTTTGTTCGACGAGCCGCTGTCCAACCTCGATGCGGCCCTGCGCGTGCAGACGCGCATCGAGATCGCCAAGCTGCACCGCGAGCTGGGCGCCACCACCATCTATGTCACGCACGACCAGGTCGAGGCGATGACCCTGGCGGACCGCGTGGTGGTGCTGCGCGACGGGCAGATCGAGCAGCATGGCTCGCCCCTGGAACTGTACGACCGTCCCGCCAACCGCTTCGTCGCGCAATTCATCGGCACGCCCAGCATGAACGTGGTGCCGGCCGACGCGGCGCCGCAGCTGCTGGCGCAGGCGGGCAGCGCGGCGCAGGCCGACGGCTTTGTCGGCATCCGCCCCGAACACGTGCACCTGGGCGCGGCGCAGCCGGGCAGCGTGCCCGTCACCGTCGACCTGGTCGAATCGCTGGGCGTGGAAACCCTCACCTATGTGCGCCTGCCGAACAATGTGCAGGTGGTGTCGCGCGGCGCGGAGCGCAGCAGCCTGCAGCCGGGCCAGCAGACGCACCTGACGTTCGAGCCGGGCTTCGTGCATTATTTCGACCGCGCCGGCAAGACCTACGCGGCAGCGAAAGGAGCGCTGTAATGGACGCCATCGCCTTGAACCAGGCAAACCTGGCAACGCTGCCAGGGACCGTGGCCGTGCCAGCGTATGCGCGCGGCGCGCTCGTGCCCAGCATCGTGCATATCGGCGTGGGCGGGTTTTTTCGCGCCCACCAGGCCGTGTACCTCGACGACTTGCTGGCGCTCCAAGGCCAGGAGCATGCGCAGTGGGGCTATTGCGGCGTGGGCTTGCTGGCGCATGACGCGGCCATGCGCGACGCCATGCAGGCGCAGGATGGCTTGTACACGGTGGTCGAGCGCAGCGCGGCCGGCGATAGCGCGCGCATCATCGGCAGCATCGCCGAATACCTGTATGCGCCCGACGAGCCGCAAGCCGTGCTGGATAAGCTGGCCGACCCTGGCACGCGCATCGTCGCGCTGACCATCACGGAAGGCGGCTATTACGTGAACCAGGGCACGGGCGAGTTTGACGCCGGTCATGCCGACATTGCGTACGAACTGGCGCACCCCGAGGCGCCGCGCTGCTCGTTCGGCTACCTGGCCGCGGCGCTGGCCTTGCGCCACCAGCGTGGCCTGGCGCCGTTTACCATCATGTCCTGCGATAACCTGCAAAACAATGGCGACGTGACGCGCAAGATGCTGCTGGCCTTTGTCGCCCTGCGCGACGTGGAACTGGCGCGCTGGCTGGCCACGCACGGCAGCTTCCCCAACAGCATGGTCGACCGCATCACGCCGGCCACCACGGACGAACACCGGGCGCTCGTGCGCGAGACCTTCGGCATCGTCGATGCCTGGCCCGTCGTGTGCGAGCCGTTCCGCCAGTGGGTCATCGAAGACGAATTCCCGCAGGGCCGGCCGGCCTGGGAACAGGTGGGTGCGCAGATGACGCACGACGTGCTGCCGTACGAAAAGATGAAGCTGCGCTTGCTCAATGCCAGCCACCAGGCCCTGTGCTACATTGGCATGCAGCTCGGTTACACGTTTGCGCATGAAGCGATGGGTGATCCTGGCATCTGCGCGCTCGTGCGCCGCATGATGGATGACGAGGTCACGCCCTTGCTCGACGAAGTGGAAGGCATAGACCTGGACAGCTACAAAGACACCCTGATCGAGCGCTTCTCGAATCCTGCCGTGCGCGACCAGCTGGCGCGCATCGGCACGGAAGGTTCGGCGCGTATCCCGAAATTCGTGCTGCCGTCCGTGCGCGAAGCACTGGCCCGGGGCGGCGCCATCACGCTGCTGGCGTTTACCGTGGCGTGCTGGTTCCGCTACCTGGAAGGCCACGACGAGCAGGGGCGCGAGATGCCCTTGAACGATCCGTATGCGGCGCGCCTGCGCGCGCTGGCGCTGCAGGGCGGGGCGGACGCCGCGGCGCTGCTGTCCTTGCGCGAGCTGTTCGGCGACCTGAGCGACACACCTGCCTTCACGCAGGCGGTGGGGCAGTCGCTGGCCAGCCTGTATGGGCTGGGCGCGCGCGCGGCGCTGGAACAGATCGTCGCCTGACGGGGGAGGGCGCGCCATGCAACGCAAGGCCGAATATCCGCAACCGCAGATGGAGCTGGAACAGCAGCGCGACGCCACGCCCGGCTTCGAGCCGAAGGGCAGTTTCGGCTTCATCCGCTACCTGGAGCACGGCTTTCCGAATTCGCTGGTGCGCTGGCATTATCACGACGAGTATGAGCTGCACCTGATCGTCGAGAGCAGCGGCAAGGTATTTGTCGGCGACTACATCGGCCAGTTCGCGCCCGGCCACCTGGTGCTGACGGGGCCGCGCGTGCCGCACAACTGGGTCTCGCTCGGCACGCCGCCGGAAGGCGTGGCCTTGCGCGACATGGTGATCCAGTTTTCGCACGCGCCGCTGGCGTCGATGGCCGCCGCCATGCCCGAGTTGAAGGATATTTTCCCGCTGCTGCAGCGCGCCCTGCACGGCGTGGAATTTTTCGGCGTCAGCGAACAGTCGCTGCGGCGCTTCCGGCGCATCCGCGACAGCAGCGGCTTGCCGCGTCTGATCGAATTTTTGAGCCTGTTGGGCGAACTGGCGCAGACCAGCGACTACCAGCTGCTGTCGACGGTGCCCATGCAGTCGAGCGACGACGACGTGGCCCTGGCGCGCATCAGCTCCGCCATCAACTTCATCGTGCATAATTACAGCAGCCAGTTTTCGCTGAAACAGCTGGCCGAGCAGGTGGACATGCCCGAGCGGACGTTTTCGCGCTTCTTTCGCCACGCCACGGGCAACAGCTTCACGGACTTCGTCAACCGCCTGCGCATCAACAAGGCGTGCCAGCTGCTGATGGAGACGGAGCGCTATGTCAGCAACATCTGCTACGAGGCGGGATTCAACAACGTGGCCAATTTCAACCGGCGCTTCCTGGAATTGAAGGGCATGACGCCGAAGGAGTTTCGCCAGCAGGCGCTGGGCCGTTTTGGCGAGTGAGGCTTTTTGAGGTACATTGGATGGCACAGGCGGGGACAGCCTGGGAGAGACGAGCATGGAACACCTGTGGCAGAAGGACAGCGAGCGCAAGGCGCCCGAACTGGAACGCGAAAGCTATGACGGCATCATCAATTACCTGGAACACGGCTATCCCAGCTCGCGCGTGCGCTGGCACTGCCATGAAGAGTACGAGCTGCACCTGATCGTCGCCACCAGCGGGCGATTGTTCGTGGGCGACTATATCGGCGAGTTTTCGCCCGGCCACCTGGTGCTGACGGGCCCGCGCCTGCCGCACAACTGGATTTCCAACGTGATGCCGGAAGGCGGCGTGGCCCTGCGCGACATGATCGTGCAATTCGCCCACACGCCGCTGGCGGGCGCCGCGCGCGTCATTCCCGAATTGCGCGAGTTGTTGCCGCTGCTGGAGCGCTCCAGCTATGGCGTGGAGTTTTTCGACATGGGCGCGGAAGCGGAGCGGCACCTGGCGCGTATCCGCGTCACGCATGGCGCCGAGCGCTTCGCCGAATTCGTGCAACTGATGAGCAAACTGGCGCGCACGGCCAATTACCGCTTGCTGTCGAGCGCCTCCCTGCGTTCGTACGACGACGATGCGACTCTGGCCAAGGTCAATTCCGTCCTCAACTACATCACGGACAATTACCGCGAGCCGATTTCGGCGGAAATGCTGGCCGAGCAGGTGGGCATGTCGCTGAGTAAATTCTCGCGCTTCTTCCGCAAGGCGACGGGCAACAGTTTTACGGATTTCATCAGCCGGCTGCGCATCAACAAGGCGTGCCAGCTGCTGATGGATACGGACCAGTATGTGTCGAACGTCTGCTACGACGTGGGTTTCCAGAACGTGGCCAACTTCAACCGCCGCTTCCTGCAGGTGAAGGGCGTCACGCCGAAGGAATTCCGGCGCCAGGCCGATGGCCGTTTTGGCGGCATCGGCGGGCCCGTGGCGGATATGCCACAGGCCTAGCCGCTGTCATTGCCTTGTCACTTTGATTAGTTATGCTCCACGGCTACTCCACCCACCTTAGCCGAGGAATGCATGAATACTGCCGTAACGCCGATCCCGAAACTGACCCTGTTGGCCATCGCCGCCGGCCTGGCCCTGGCCGCGTGCGGCGGCAGCGACAATCCGCCGGCGGAGCCTTCCAAGCCCGTGGCGCAGACGGGCGTGTTCCTCGATGGCGCGGTGGAAGGACTCGATTACGTGGCGGGCAGCGCGGCCAAGGCCAGCACCAATGCCAAGGGCGAATTCGTTTGCAATCCGGGCGAGACGGTCGCCTTCAGCGTGGGCGGCCTGGCCCTGGGCTCGGCGCCGTGCGGCGCCGTCGTCACGCCGCTGGCGCTGGCCGCCAGCACGAATGTGGCGGACGACAAGGTCGTCAACCGCCTGCTGGCGCTGCAATTGCTGGACGATGACAGCGATCCGTCGAACGGCATCAGGCTGACGGCCGAAGTGAAGGCTGCGCTGGCCGGCAAGACCCTGGATTTCGCCGCCGCCCCGGCAGCTTTCAACACGGCCCTGGCCGCGCATCTGGCAACGGTGGGCGCGAAATTCGCCGGCCGCACGGTCGATGCGGAGCGCCGCGCCCTCGTGCGCGAGCATTTCGAAGACACCCTGGCTTCGAAAGCGGGCGCGCCCGTCAACGAGGCGCTGACGCAAGCCAATCCGGTGGGCGACGTGAAAGTGACCGTGACGCGCTACCAGATCCAGGCGGCCGATAAATTCTACGTGCCGTACGAAGGCGCGAACGCGAAGATCAAGGGCGAATTCCCGAACGGCTTCCTGCCGTCGTACGGCTCGGGCCTGGCCTACAAGGGCAAGAATGCGGCCGGCGACCTGGAATTCTATGGCTTGACGGACCGCGGCCCGAACGGCGACGGCCCGCTGGTACCCGACCCTTCTGGCAAGGGCACCATCGGCAGCAAGATCTTCCCGTCGCCCAGTTTTACCCCGTCGTTTGGCGTGATCACGGTGGGCAAGAACGGCGCCGTGCTGGCGTCGAGCACGCCGATCAAGGTGTCGGCCACCGTCAACAGCTCGGGCTTGCCCGTGCCCGTGGGCGCGGTCGGCAATTCGGCCGAGATTCCCGTCATGGATGCGATGAAGTTCGATGCCGCCGGCAAGGCTGTCTTCAACGCGGGCGGCCTCGATTCGGAAGCCATCGTCGTCGATGCGAAGCGCAATGCGCTGTGGGTCTCGGACGAATACGGCCCGTTCATCATCAAGATCGATGCGGCCACGGGCATCATCCAGGCCAAGTACGAGCCGGGCAAGGGCTTGCCGGCGCTGTTCGCCAAGCGCCGCGCGAACCGCGGCATGGAAGGCATGACCCTCGACACGAGCAACGACAAGCTTTACGCCTTCCTGCAAAGCCCCTTGAGCGACGGCACGGCCATGTATTCGGTGACGAAGAAGGCGGAGCAGGTGGAGCGCTTCGCCCGCTTCACGCGCTGGATCGAATTCGACCCGGTGACGGGCACCAGCGGCAAGATGTATGCGTATCCCTTGAATGCGGCCGACTACCAGGATGGCCGCACGGGCAACGCCAAGCTGGGCGACATGGTGGCGCTGGGCGGCGGCAAGTTCCTCGTCATCGAGCAGGGCGCCGCGCCGTCGGGCAAGGTCTTCAATAAACTGATGCTGGTCGAATTGAAGGGCGCCACGGACATTTCCTCCGCCGCCTTCAATGCGACGACGTCCGACCTGGAGAAGAGCAGCATGGGCGGCGCTGGCGTCAACGGCGCCGACTGGGCCGCCGTCACGCCGCTGAAGAAAACCCTGCTGCTGGACTTGAACGCCATCGGCTGGGCGGCGGAAAAGGCGGAAGGCCTGACCCTGATCGACGACTCCACCATCGCGCTGGCCAACGACAATGACTTCGGCCTGAAGACGAAGATCTTTGACGCGAATGGCGTGGAAGTCGATGGCGCCGACGTCACCAAGTGCACGGTCGACGCCAACGGCACCATCGTCACGAGCAGCGCGGCCGGCTGCAACGCCGCCAACACCATCCGCGTGGCGCGCGGCGACGACCGCGAGCGTCCTAGCCGCTTGTGGATCGTGAAGTTCGCCAAGGCGCTCAATACGTATTGATGGCGTATTGATTTGGCTTAATTGATGGATGAAAAAAAGCCGCACAGTGCGAACTGTGCGGCTTTTTTACGCTGGAACAGGCTTACTTTTTAGTGTAGGTGTTGAGCCAATCGAGCACCGTGTGATGCCACAGCAGCGAATTGGCCGGTTTCAGCACCCAGTGGTTTTCGTCCGGGAAGACCAGCAGCTTGCTCGGGATGCCCTGGCGCTGCAGCGCCGTGAAGGTGCCCAGGCCTTGCGCGGTAGGGATGCGGAAATCCAGGTCGCCCTGTACCACCAGCATCGGCGTCTTCCAGTTCTTCACGAAGTTGACGGGGTTGAACTGCTCGTGCTTGGCCGGCGCGTCGTAGTACGGGCCGCCGTTTTCCCACTCGGTGAACCACAGTTCTTCCGTCGCGTAAGCCATGCCGCGGTTGTCGAACACGCCGTCGTGGTTGACCAGGCATTTGAAGCCGTCCGGCCAGTTACCGGCGATCCAGTTCATCATGTAGCCGCCGTACGACGCGCCCAGCGCGCAGCTGCGCTCGCGATCCAGCCACGGGAACTTCTTGGTGGCTGCTTCCAGGCCCTTCTGCAAGTCGACCAGCGGCTTGCCGCCCCAGTCGCCGCTGATGGAATCCGTGAATTTCTGGCCATAGCCGGTCGAACCGTGGAAGTCGATGAAGACGGTGGCGTAGCCGGCACCCGCATACACTTGCGGGTTCCAGCGGTAGCTCCAGCTATTGCCAAAGCTACCTTGCGGGCCGCCGTGCACCAAAAAGGCGACCGGATACTTTTCGCCGGCCTTGGCATTCCACGGCTTCATGACGTGGCCGTAGACGGTTTCGCCATTCGCGCCCGCGAACGAGAACTGTTCATATTCGCCGAAACGCACGTCGGCCAGGGCCGCCGCATTCTGCTTCGTCAGCTGCACCATCGGCGCGTTTTCCGACTTCGCATCGAGCTTGCGCGTGTACAGCTGCGCGCCCGAGGCCAGGTTGGCTTGCGCCAGCACGATGGTATTGCCGCGCACGTCGAAGTCGCCTACGGCGCCCTTGCCCGTCAGCGCAGCGACCTTGCCGCTGGCCGCGTCGATGTGGAACAAGCGGTGCTGGCCCACGTCATCGGCGGCGACGAGGAAAGCCTTGCTGTCCGGCGTCCAGCGGAAGTCGGCCACGGAACGGTCCCAGTCATCGGCCAGGGTGCGCTTCTTGCCGGTGGCGACATCCATCAGCACCAGATGAAAACGGTCCGCTTCGAAGCCCGGCTTGGTCATGGCGACATAGGCCAGGGTGCGGCCATCGGGCGACCAGGTGGCTTTCGCATCCCAGGCCGGATTGTCGGCCGTGAGGTTGCGCGGCGCCTGGCCGCCGATAGCAGGAATCGTGTAGACGTCGAAGTTGGTCGACCACGATTCCGTGCGGCCGGCCACGCGCACGGAGAAGGCTACCGTCTTGCCGTCCGGGCTGAAGTGGTATTCGCCATTGTCGCCGAACGGTTTCGAGGGCGCGTCGCCGTCGAGGGTGCCGCTCAGGCTCACGGGCGCGGCGCTGACCTTGCCCGTGGCGTCGATGGGCGCCGAGTACAGCGCGTTGCGGCGGCCATCGGCCCAGGTATCCCAGTGGCGCACGAACATCTGGTCGTAGACCATGCCGCTGGCCTTGTTTTTCGCTTTTTCATCGAGGCGCTTCTTTGTGCAGGCGAGGTCCGCGCAATCGAGGAAGACGCCTATGCTGAAGGCCAGGCGGTCGCCCTGCGGCGACAGGCGGTAGGTGTCGACGTCCAGCGCCAGGTCGGTGACCTTGGCCGCATCGCCGCCGTTCAGGGGCAGCTGCCACACTTGCGAGGAGCCGGAGCGGCCGGACAGGAAGTAGATGGCGTCGCCGTTCGGCGACCATTGCGGGTCGCTGGCGCTCGCTTCGCCACGCGTGAGCTGGCGCGGCGCCGCGTTCGGCGCGCGCAGGTCGATCATCCATAGCTGCGTGTTGCCGCGGTTCTTGTCCAGGTTGGTGGTGCGCACCGTGTAGACGACGCGCGTGGCGTCCGGCGACAGCACGGGGCTACCCACGCGCTCCATGGCAACCATGTCTTCCACGGTGAAACCGCGCGGCGCAGCCAGGGCCGGCACGGCGGCGGTGGTGGCCATGGCGGCACTGAATGCTCCCAAGAGCAGCAGACGTAAACTCATTCAAACTCCCGATTTTTATGACGACGTTATCGATATGGTATTGATGTGGCCGGCTGTACCGCCGGCAGCCCGACATCATAGCAATAAAGACGCGCCTGCTGCGGGAGTTGACCGCCGGTTAGCCGGCCGGCAGTGCCAGTTGGTCGAGCGCGACGTGGCCCAGGAAGCTGCCCTGGCTGGTGGCCGGCAAGCCGTCCTCGATGGCGTGGGCAAAGCGGATGCCGGGGTCCTGTTCCAGCGCCGCCAGCACGCGCGCCGTGTCCGGATAGTCTGCCAGGCGCGCCAGCTGCAGCGGTTCGGCCCAGCGCGCCGTGGCGGCCAGGTAGGCGTCGGCGATGGTGGGGCCGGTATCGGACGCGAGCCAGGTGCGGCCGGCGAGCAGGCGCTCCAGGTGCGCCAGGCTTTTGTTGACCTTCTCGACGGCCATCTCGCGCCAGACGGCCGCGCGCGCGTCGGTTTCCGGCGCGTGCGATGCCTGGAAGGCGGGCATGAAGGCCGCGTGGAAGGTCGTGTGCAAAAAGGAGAGCACGCTGTTCAGGCGGTCGTATTGCGGCGTGCCCTGCGCAAACCCCAGGCCTGTGTGCGGCGCGCGCGCGGCGATGTGCAGCAGGATCGCCATGCTTTCCAGCA
Source organism: Janthinobacterium sp. SUN026 (assembly GCF_030397625.1). NCBI lineage: Bacteria > Pseudomonadati > Pseudomonadota > Betaproteobacteria > Burkholderiales > Oxalobacteraceae > Janthinobacterium > Janthinobacterium sp. SUN026. The sequence continues at coordinate 252,364 of NZ_JAPQNU010000005.1, forward strand.
GCGGCGCGCCCGCGTGCGTGAGCAGGGTGGGCGTCTGGCCCAGGGGATTGATGGCGAGAAAGGCGGGATGCAGCTTGCTGGCCGGGTCGCGCGCTTCCACGCGGGCTAGTTGGTACGGCAGGCCGCTCCATTCGAGGGCGGCGATGGCGGCAAACGAGCAGCCGAACGGCACGCTGTAGATCAGGGTGGTTTCCATGCTGGAGCTCCGGTGAGAGGAAAGAACGGCAGTCTAATCGTGATGGTTACTATTTGGAAGAAGGCAGAATAATGTGGTATAGGTACATTTTTTATACCAAGTTGGAAGCCAACCATGAAAGACAATGTCTCCGGCTGCGCCGTGGAAGAAGCCATGCGATTGATGGGCGGGCGCTGGCGCATCGTGCTGCTCAGCTATCTGATGGCGGGGCCGAAGCGCTTCAGCGAAATCCGCCGCGCCGTGCCGAATATCTCGCAGCGCATGCTGACCCTGGACTTGCGCGCGCTGGAAGAGGCGGGCTTGCTGACGCGCACGATTTACGCGGAAGTGCCCGTCAAGGTGGAATACCGGCTGACGGACGAGGGCTTGCGCTTGCGGGAGCTGGTCGAGATGCTGCGCGCCATCGGCTTGCGCCTGCGCGGACAGGCGGACGGGGGCGGCGCCTTTCTCACGCCCGATGGCGACGATCATTCTCAATAGAAACAACTGTCTTTATGTAAAGTGCTAGACTGCCGGCCTTTGCTCACTACTCTCGATACCCATGCGCCTGACTTCCCTCGCCCTGACCGCCGCCGCCCTGTTTGCCGCCTTGCCGGCCCAGGCGGCCACCATGCCGACGCTCGAACAAATCCACGCCGCCGTGCAGGTGGGCGTGGCCAAGACCCGGGCCAAAATGCAATCGACTGTGACGGTACCGATCGCCGTCAAGGTCACCAGCTTGACCGGCTGCCAGGATTCGCAGGAAGTGCCGGGCGAAGTGGTGTGCCTGGTCGCCATGAGCGGGGGCATGCGCGATGCTTTCATGGTGCTGCCGTTGCGCAACGAGAACGGTACCTGGGTGGGCGTCGAGCGCAAGGATGCCAAGTTCGCGGGACCGTCGCCGGCCGAGGCGCAAGCGATGATACGCGCCTGGGCCAAGGAAGAAGTGGCGCGCAATCCGGAAGCGGCCAAGGATGTGCAGATGCAGGAAGCGCAGAGCACCATGCAGGTCAAGGCCATCAACGAGTGCGAGGTCAAGCGCAAGACGGGCTATCTGGTCTGCGATACGGAATTGAGCGTGCCAAGCCGTCCGGAAGCCATCAAGACGGAACTGACCTTCATGCTGGAAAACGCCAACTGGCGCTACGTGCCGCGCTAAGCCGCCGCGTTGTTTGCCGCCGGGACAGTCACGCTGTTCCGGCACCGTTCCCGCCATTCCCCTGCGGCCACGCTGCCGCCTGCAATATTTGCAGATTCGCAAGGCAATTTCGCCAGTGAAAATTGCCGATTTAAATTAATAATTAGATATTAAAATTAATGTATCGGTGCAGATTGCCGCCGGCTTCCTGCCGCCTTGCATTTGCCCGCTTCCCCGTGCCTGCACGGGCTACCTTTGAGGATGTGACCATGCGACTCAATCTTCCTGTCAGCGATACCGAAATCAACCTGAGCGATACCGAGACCATCGTCTCGACTACCGACTTGCAAGGCAATATCACCTATGCCAACCCGTATTTCATCGCCGTCAGCGGTTACAGCGCGGAAGAATTGATCGGTGCGCCGCAGAACATCCTGCGCCATCCCGACATGCCGGTCGAAGCGTTTGCCGATTTCTGGGCCACCATCCGTTCGGGGCGTTCGTGGAGCGGCATGGTGAAAAACCGCTGCAAGAATGGCGATTACTACTGGGTGCTGGCGAACGTGACGCCGGTGGTGGAAGACGGCGTGGCCGTCGGCTACATGTCCGTGCGTACCAAGCCCACGCGCCAGCAGGTGGCGCAGGCATCGGCCCTGTACGCGCGCATCAAGGCGGGGCAGGCCGACGGCATCGTCATCAGCCAGGGCGCGACCGTGCGGACTGACTGGCTGGCCAGGTTCGCGCGCCTGCGCGACTTGCCGCTGGGCAAGCGAATCGGCTGGAATCTGGGCTTGCTGAGCCTGGTATTGCTGCTGCAACTGGCGTGGAATGCGGGCGTGCTGCCGGCCGGCGCGGCCGGCTGGCTGACGGGCTTGTCCGTGGCGGCCTTGGGCGCGACCCTGTATTTCTGGCACAGCCTGCACCGCGCCGTGCTGCAACCGTTGCAGCAGGCGCGCCAGGCTTGCGACGTGATGGCGGGCGGCGACCTGACGGGCGAGCTCGACACCACGCGGCGCGACGAAATGGGGCAACTGCTGCGCTCCCTGCGCCAGTTGCGCGTAAACTTGCATTCCATCGTCGGCGACGTGCGTGGCAATTTCTTGCGTATCAGCATGGCCAGCCAGGAAATCGCCGCCGGCAATATGGACTTGTCGGGCCGCACGGAAGCGCAGGCGTCGGCCCTGCAGCAGACCGCGTCGAGCATGGAGCAGCTGGCGGCCACGGTGCAGCAAAACAGCGGCAACGCCGTGCAGGCCAGCGACATGGCGGGCAAGGTCCACGGCCTCGCCGGGCGCGGCGGCGAGATCGTCGGCCAGATGGTGAGCATGATGGCCGATATTGACGCCTCTTCGAAGAAGATCGGCGACATTACGGGCATTATCGAAGGCATCGCCTTCCAGACGAATATCCTGGCCTTGAACGCGGCCGTGGAAGCGGCGCGCGCCGGCGACCAGGGGCGGGGCTTTGCCGTGGTGGCGGGCGAAGTGCGCAGCCTGGCCCATCGCAGCGCGGCGGCGGCCACGGAAATCAAGCAATTGATCACGGCGTCGTTGGCGCAGGTGCAGGCGGGCGCGAAGCTGGCCCAGCAGGCGGGCGCCAGCAGCGCCGAAATGCTGGGCGCCGTGCAGGGCGTGCACGGCATCATGGAAGAGATCGCCTCCGCTTCGCGCGAGCAAAGCCACGGCATCGGGCAAGTCAACATGGCCGTCACGCAGATGGATGAAGTGACGCAGCAGAACGCGGCGCTGGTGGAGGAGTCGGCGGCCGCCTCGGCGTCGCTGCAAGACCAGACCTTGCAGCTGGAGCAGGCGATGGCCTTGTTCAAGCTGGAACGGCGGCGCGGCGGCCAGGCAGGCTCCGCCACGCCCCCGCGCACGGGGGAGCGCCGGCGTGCTACAGCAGGCGCTCTGACAACGCCTTGAAGGAAACCTTGGGCACGAGAAAGGCAAACGGCTGGGAGACGGGCGGCAACTGCGCCAGCAAGCCGCAGTCGGCGCGCAAGGCCGTCAGCGCTTGCACTTGATCCACATCAACAGGCAGGTCGATTTCTCCAAAGACCAGCTTGCCGTTGCGCGGCACGTGCGCGATGGCCGCATCCTGGCAGGCGAGGAAGGCGACGGCGTCGCGCCAGTTGCCGAACAGCGCTTGCCAGCCGGCATCGAGGGCATGGTCGGTTGCGATGTCCGCCTGCACGTCCAGCGAGGGCGCGCTGCCGTTGCCGCTGGCAATGCTGCAGCGCGCTTGCGTGGCGCCGACTTCCAGCGTCATGCCGGCGGCCAGGTGGGTCGGAAGGATGTCGCTGAACAGCCGCGTGCCCAGCGCATGCGGCAAGCTGTCCATGATGTTTTTCAGAAAGTACACGCAGGGCACGGCCGGCGCGCCCGCTGGCGTGTGGTCCAGATATACACGCCAGTTGCTTTGCAACGGAGACGGCAGCATCCGGCGCAAGGGGCCGAGCAGGGCCGGGCCGAAATGCCCGTGGCGGTAGGTCAGCACGGTAAACGGCGTCTTGCCGTCGCGCTGCCACAGGGTCACGCCGGCGGGCAGCAGTTGCTGCGCGGCAGCGGCGTCGACCAGCCAGCTCACGTAGACGACGTCGCGCACGTCGCTGTGCAGGGTCAGGAAGGGCAGGCGGGACATGATCGCCTGGCGTGCGTTGGCAAAGCGCGTGGAATTGGCGAGCGCGGCAAACAGGCGCCCCGGCCAGCCCGCGCGCGGGTGGCGGTAAGTGTTGTCTTGCAATTAGGAACTTTCGGGGTAGATACCGGGGGAATACGCTGATGCAAAAGCGCCCGTCCACATCATCGCGAGCGGCAGCGATGTGTGGCCGAGACGCGCAGCTGTGCTGGAGCACAGCGAGCATCGCAGGCCGCACAGGGCGCCGCGCAGCCGATGTGGGCGGGCGTCACTGTTATTGCATGTGCCAGCCGTGGCTGACAACGATCGACTGGCCGCTCAGGGCGTTCGACGGGAAGGCGGCCAGGAAGACGGCCGTTTGCGCCACGTCCTGTGTGGTGGTGAATTCGCCGTCAATGGTGTCTTTCAGCATGACTTTCTTGATCACGTCTTCTTCGCTGATGTTCAGCTGGGCCGCCTGTTCGGGGATTTGCTTGTCCACCAGCGGTGTGCGCACGAAGCCGGGGCAGATGACGTTGGCGCGGATGCCATCCTTGGCGCCTTCCTTGGCCACCACCTTGGCCAGGCCCAGCAATCCATGCTTGGCGGCAACGTAGGCACTCTTGAACGGCGAGCCTTCGTGCGAGTGCACGGAACCCATGTAGATGATGGCGCCGCCGCGGCCCGCCTTGATCATTTCGCGCATGCAGGCGCGCGTGGTGAGGAAGGCGCCGTCCATGTGAATGGCCAGCATCTTTTTCCATTGATCGAACGGGTAGTCGACGACGGGGCTGATGATCTGGATGCCCGCATTGCTGATCAGGATATCGATGCCGCCGAAGTGGGCGGCGGCATCGGCCACGCCCTTGTCCACTTGTTCTTCGCTGGAGACATCCATGGCGACGGCAAACGCCTGGCCGCCCGACTGCTTGATTTCCTCGGCCGTCTTGCTGGCCGCTTCCAGGGCCAGGTCGGCGATGACGACCTTGGCGCCTTGTTTCGCGTATTCAATAGCCATTTCCTTGCCGATACCACTGGCGGCGCCGGTAATCAGTGCGACTTTGTCTTTGAGTTGCATATTAATCCTTTGCATTGCGGGTTGGAGTGATCGTGGAAAACCTGACTATGCCAGTATAGCCAGAAAACGCGCCGCGCATGCCCCGCGCACGCCTATGGGGCTTGCTGCCGGTCAAGCTGCCTCTCTTGCATTTCCTGCAAGCGCCAGGCGCCGGGATTGGTACCCGCCCAGGTACGGAACGCATGATTGAACGCGCTTTGCTCCTGGTAGCCGAGCAGGAAGGCGATGTCGACCAGCGACAAATCCGGCGCGCGCAGATAATCGCGCGCCAGGCCGTACCTGGCCTGGTCCAGCAGGGCCTGGAAGCTGGTGCCCGCGTCGGCCAGCTTGCGCTGCAGGGTGCGCGGCGTGACGGCCAAGGCGGCGGCAACGGTGGCCAGCCGCGCCGACCCGTGGCGCAAGCCCGCGACGATGGCCGCGTGGACTTGCGCGTCGATGGCGCCGCCAGTGCCGGTTTCAGCCTGGCGCTGCGCCAGCAGTTGTTCCGCATGCTGGCACAGCACGGGGTACAGGCTGACGTCGGCGTTCGGCACGGGCCAGTCCAGCAATTGCGCGTCGAATGTGGCCGTGTTGGCAGGGGCGTTGAAGGCGGGCAGGCTGCCCAGCACGCGCACGTATTCGTCGCGGTGCGCCGCGTGGCGCAGCAGGTCGCCGCCGCCATCGTGCGTGAACGCCAGCCGGGCCGGCGGCAGCGGCATGCCCGCCAGCCAGTCGCCGCACACGCGGATGCCGGCAAAGACGCTGTCGACCAGGTGCCGGCTGGCGCCCGGGTAGTTACTTGCCCAGCGGTAATGTGCGACGGCGCCGTCGCGCTGCAGGGTCGAGCGGCCCAGGTCGTGCGCCAGCCGTTCATAGCGGGCCGTCTGTTCCAGCGCCTGGCCCACGTTGCTGCAACTGAGCAATATCAAACCGTAGGCGCTGTAGGTGCCCATGCGCACGCGCTGGCCTACGTGCAGGCCGAAATGCGCATCGCCCGCCAGTTGCGCGCCCGCATCGAGCAGGCGCACGTAGTCGCGCGCGGCCAGGCTGGCTGCGGACGCTTCCAGGCTGTGCGGCGCCACGCCGGCCGCCTGCGCCAGGGCGGCAACGGGGATGCCGTGCGCGCCGGCCGCTTCCAGCAGCGGCTGCAGATAGGCGCCGGCGACCCGGCCGTCAGTGCTTGTCATGATGGAACAATGCGATTGTCATGAAAAACCAATACCCTTGGCCTGTGGCGGCATATGCTGTTGAACAGGCAAGAACAGTATAGCAAGCCGCCGTGGCGCGCAACTGGCCGAACACAGGGGATGTCGATGCAACGCTGGAATGGCTGGGGAGACGAGAGCATCACGTATGCGCTGAGCGAGGACGCGCTGGCCTTCCTGGGCGAGCGCCTGGGGCCGGGCAGCGCCATCGTCGACGCCACCTTCGACGACGCCTGCGCGCAAGTGCCCGCTTCGCGTCTGGCGCCGCATCCGCTGATCGACACCCAGCCTGCCACGCGCGTGCGCCATGCGCTCGGTCAAAGCCTGCCCGACTGGTTTAAATTACGCCATGGCCGCATCGGCGCCGTGCCCGATGGCGTGGCCTTTCCCGACAGCGCGCTGCAGGTGCGCCAGCTGCTCGCGTATGCGCGCCAGGCGTGCGTGGCCGTGATTCCCCACGGTGGCGGCACCAGCGTGGCCGGGCATTTGACGGTGGCGGCGGGGCCGCGCCCCGTGCTGGCGCTGAGCCTCGCGCGCCTGTGCGCGTTGGGCCACCTGGACCGCGAAGCGCAGCTGGCCACGTTCGGCGCGGGCGTGTATGGTCCCGACCTGGAAGCGCAGTTGCGCGCGCATGGCTACACCCTGGGCCACTATCCGCAGTCGTTCGAGTATTCGACCCTGGGCGGCTGGATCGCCACGCGCTCGTCGGGCCAGCAATCGCTGCGCTATGGCCGCATCGAGCAATTGTTCGCGGGCGGCGAAGTGGAAACGCCGGCCGGTACCTTGAGCATTCCCACGTTTCCCGCTTCGGCGGCCGGCATCGACCTGCGCGAAATGGTGCTTGGCTCCGAAGGGCGGCTGGGCATCCTGACGCAGGCCACGGTGCGAGTCTCGCCGCTACCGCCGTATGAAGCGTTCCACGCCGTGTTTTTCGCCGACTGGGGCCAGGCGCAAGCGGCCGTGCGGGCGCTGGCCCAGTCGCGCCTTCCGCTGTGCATGCTGCGCCTGTCGAATGCGCTCGAAACGCAGACCATGCTGACCCTGGCCGGGCACAAGAAGCTGGTGGGCTTGCTGGAGCGCTATCTGTCGCTGCGCGGCTGCGGCGAAGGCAAGTGCATGCTGATGCTGGGCGTCAGCGGCGAAACCGGGCCGGCGCGCGCGGCCCTGCGCGGCGCCCTGGCGCTGGCGCGGCGGCACAAGGGCGTGCACGTGGGACGGCACATGGGCGACAAATGGAAGCAGGGGCGCTTTCGCAACGTCTACCTGCGCAATGGCGCGTGGGAACACGGCTATGTCATCGATACGGTGGAAACGGCCGTCGACTGGCCGCGCGTCACGGCGATGATGGCGGCGCTGGAGCAGGCGGGCGCCAATGCGCTGGCGGCGCACGGCGAGCAGGTGCATGCGTACACGCATTTGTCGCACGTGTATGCGCAGGGGGCCAGCGTCTACACTACGTATGTGTACCGGCTGGCGCCGACCTTTGAAGACAACATGGCGCGCTGGCGTACGTTGAAAGACGCGGCCAGCGCCGCCATCGTCGCCAACGGCGGCACCATCAGCCACCAGCACGGCGTGGGCACGGACCACGCGCCGTGGCTGGCGGCGGAAAAGGGAGAGCTGGGCATCGCCGCCATGCGCGCGCTGCTGCGCCAGTTCGACCCGCAGGGCATGATGAATCCCGGCAAACTGCTGCCTGACCTTGGAGACCGATTGTGAACAGGGCGGAGCTGCCTGGCCTCCTGGCGCGCGAGTGGGATATCTTGATCGTCGGCGGCGGCATCACGGGCGCCGGCATCCTGCTGGAAGCGGCGCGGCACGGCTTGACGGCGCTGCTGGTGGAGCAGCGCGATTTCGCCTGGGGCACGTCGAGCCGCTCCTCGAAGCTGGTGCACGGCGGCTTGCGCTACCTGAAGCAGGGACAGTTCGCGCTGACGCGCGAATCGGTGCATGAGCGGCAAGCCTTGCTGACGGATGCGGCGGGGCTGGTCGAGCCGCAGGGCTTTGCCTTTGGCGATTACACGGGCCGGAAGCCAGGCCGGCGCCAGTTCATGCTGGGCCTGGCCATCTATGACGTGATGGCGGGCCGGCGCGCACGCCGCTATGTCGATGCGGCGGATTTCGCCATGCTGGCGCCGCATGTCAACCGCGATGGCCTGCGGGGCGGCATGCTGTACCAGGACGCCAAGACGGACGATGCGCGCCTGGTGCTGCGCGTGCTGCAGGAGGCGCGCCGCCATGGCGGCGTGGCCGTCAATTACCTGGGCGTGGACTCGCTGCTGCGCGACGATGGCAAGGTCGCCGGCGCCACCTTGAACGATGCGGTCGATGGCAGGGCACTCACTGTGCGCGCGCGCCTGGTGATCAGCGCCACGGGCGCCTGGGCCGACGGCTTGCGCGGCCAGGTGGGAGAGCCGCCGAAACTGCGGCCCCTGCGCGGCAGCCATCTGCTGTTGCCGGCCTGGCGCCTGCCGCTGGCGCAAGCCGTCAGCCTGATGCACCCGCACGATGGCCGCCCCGTGTTTGCGTATCCCTGGGAGGGCGTGACCCTGGTGGGCACCACCGATGTCGACCATGGCGCCAGCCTGGACCTGGAGCCGGCCATCACGCGCGGCGAACTCGATTATCTGCTGGCGGCGCTGCGCTGGCAGTTCCCGCAGCTGGCGCTGGGTGAAGACGATGTGCTGGCCACGTTTGCCGGCGTGCGCCCCGTGATCGACAGCGGCCAGCTTGACCCGTCGAAGGAAGCGCGCGAACATGCGCTATGGCTGGAAAACGGCTTGCTGACGGTGGCGGGCGGAAAATTGACGACGTTTCGCGTGATTGCCCTGGACGCATTGCGCCGCGCCGCGCCGCTGCTGCCGGGCTGGCAGGCGGATTTGCGCCCTTTGCCGATCTTTGACCCGTCGCCGCCCTTGTCGGGCAAGGCCTTGGCGCTCGATGGCGAGCAGCGCGCACGCCTGCTGGGCCGTCATGGCGCGGCCGCGCAAGCGCTGTGCGATGCGGCGCAGGAGGGCGAACTGGCACCGGTTCCCGGCACGCAGACTTTATGGGCGCAGCTGCGCTGGGGCGCGCGTAACGAGGACGTGCAGCACCTGGACGACTTGCTGCTGCGGCGCACGCGCCTCGGTTTGCAGCTGGCCGGCGGCGCGCTTGCTATCATGCCGCGCCTGCGCGCCATCTGCCAGCAGGAACTGGGCTGGGACGATGTGCGCTGGGAGGAAGAGCAGCAGCGCTACCTGGCCCTGTGGCGCCGCCATTACAGCGTGCCGCAAGGCGAATGACGCAATGATAAAAGCAGCGATACAAGCAGCGATAAAAATATAAAAGAGGAGAGCATCATCGAAACTACCCTGTTTGGCCAGCCCCTGGCGCTGGGCGACGCCCGCATCACCTACGACAGCCTGTCGCCGCTGGACTTGCGCCAGAGCGTGGACGTCCTCGTCGACGACCTGGGCGAGGACCTGTTGCAAATCACGTGCGCGAATGGCGACATCGTCGACGTGGGCTGGTATCCGGCCTGGAATGCGCAGGGACGCTTGCGTGTGGTGGCCGTGCGGGGACAGGACTGGGACGCGCCCGTGTTCAGCGCGCAGCCGGACAAGGATCCGCAGGCGCTGCTGCAGGCGCTGCGCGCTGCGCTGGCCAGCGTGGGCTGAGCCATGACCTCCGCAGCGGGCGATGGCCCGTATATCCTCTCCATCGACAATGGCACGCAAAGCGTGCGCGCGCTGCTGTTCGACCGCGATGGCAAGCTGGCGGCCAAGGCGCAAGTCTTCCTGGAAGCGTATTACTCCGACCACCCCGGCTGGGCCGAGCACGACGCGGACGGCTACTGGCAAGCCGTATGCGAAGCGTGCCAGCAGCTGTGGCGCGGCACGGACATAGCCAAATCCTCGGTGGCCGGCGTGGCCGTCACCACGCAGCGCGGCACGGTGGTCAACGTGAATGAACATGGCGCACCGTTGCGGCCCGCCATCACCTGGCTGGACCAGCGCAGCACGCGCGACATTCCCCGGCTGGCGCCGTGGTGGCGCGCCGCCTTCCGCGCCACACGCCTCGACGGTACGATACGCTACTTCCGCCGCGAGGCCGAGATCAACTGGATCAGCGCGCACCAGCCCGACATCTGGCGCCGCACGCACAAATTCCTGCTGCTGTCGGGTTTTCTGAATCACCGGCTCTGCGGCAACTACGTCGATTCGACGGGCTCGCAAGTGGCGTACATCCCGTTCGACTACAAGCGCCACGCCTGGGCCGGGCGCTTCGACTGGAAATGGCAGGCGCTGGCGATTCGACGCTCGATGCTGCCCGAGCTGGTAACGCCGGGCACGCGCATGGGCGCCATCACCAGGGCCGCCGCCGCGGCGACGGGCATCCCGGAAGGCACGCCCTTGCTGGCGGCCGCCGCCGACAAGGCGTGCGAGGTGCTGGGCGCCGGCTGCGTCGAACCGCACGTGGCGTGCCTCAGCTACGGCACCACGGCGACCATCAACACGACCAACCGCAAGTATGTGGAAGTGACGCGCTTCATTCCGCCGTATCCGGCCGCCATGCCGGGCGCCTACAGCACGGAAGTGCAGATATTCCGCGGCTACTGGATGGTCAACTGGTTCAAGGAGCAGTTCGGCGACCGCGAACGGGCGGCGGCGGCCGAGGATGGCACGGGCCTGTCCGCCGAAGCGCTGTTCGACCGTCTGGTCGAGGCCGTGCCGCCCGGCTCCATGGGCCTGATGCTGCAGCCGTACTGGAGTCCCGGCATCAAGGTGCCGGGGCCGGAAGCGAAGGGCGCCATGATCGGCTTTGGCGATGTGCACACGCGCGCGCACATCTACCGCGCCATCCTCGAAGGACTGGCGTATGCGCTGCGCGAAGGCAAGGAGCGCATCGAGCAGCGCAGCGGCATCGCCATCACGGAGCTGCGCATCGCGGGCGGCGGTTCGCAAAGCGATGCGGCCATGCAGCTGACGGCCGACATCTTCGGCTTGCCCGCCGCGCGCGCCCACGTGTATGAAAGTTCGGGCCTGGGCGCTGCCATCGCCGCTAGCGTGGGCCTGGGCTGGCATGCGGACTTTCCCGCCGCCGTGCAAGCCATGACGCGCAAGGGCAAGGTATTCCAGCCGGATCCCGGGCACAGCAAGGTCTATGAAAAACTGTACCGGCGCGTGTACCGCAAGATGTATGCGCGGCTGCAGCCCCTGTACCGCGAAATCGCCGACATCACCGGCTATCCTGAAAAGTGACCGGCTAGCGCAGGACGAGCGCCTTCACCGTTTCCCAGGCCGCGCTGCCCGATTGCGTGACGCGCACCTGGTTGCGGCCCCCTTCCTTGGCTACGTACAGGGCGCGGTCGGCGGCGACGAACAGCGCTTCGCGGTCGTCCAGCTGGTGCGGGCGGATGGTCGCCACGCCGATGCTGACGGTGATCCACGGCGAGGTGATCGATCGCGGGTGCGGCAGTTGCAGCGCCTCGATGTGCGCGCGGATGGCTGCGGCCAGGTGCAGGGCACCTTCGGCATCCGTGTCGGCGAACAGCAGGACGAATTCTTCGCCGCCGTAGCGGGCAGCCAGGTCGCCGGGGCGTGCGGCGTGCGAGGCGATGGCTTGCGCCACCTGCTGCAGGCAGGTGTCGCCGGCCGGATGGCCCAGGCTATCGTTGTACAGCTTGAAGTGGTCGACATCGAGCACCACCAGCGACAGGACGCCGCCGCCGCGCACGGCGCGCTGCCATTCCTTTTCCAGGAAGCTGTCGAAATGCCGGCGGTTGGCGATCTGCGTCAGCGGGTCGAGATAGGCGGCGCGCTGCAAGGCGTCTTCCGACTGTTTGTGGTGCGTGATGTCGTGCAGCAGGCCGATATACAGGGGCTGGCGCAGATACATGGGCGTCAGGGTCAGGTCCATGCTCAGCGCCTCGCCGTTGCGGTGGCGGATCGCCACTTCGCGCGTGCCGTGGTTGTGCGCTTTTTCCGGATTGGCCGCGTGCATGGTGAAGTAATCGAGGTATTCCTGCGTCACCAGGGGGCTGAGCAACTCGCCGATGGAGCGCCCGGCCAGTTCGTTTTCGCGGTAGCCCAGGTACTGGTCGCAGGCGGGATTGGTGTACTGGATGTGGCCATCGGCTTCGATGATCAGCAAGCCCTCGGCCATGTTGTTGACGATGGTGCGCAGGCGCTCGGCCTGTTCCTGCTGGGTTTCATTGTTGCTGCGGATTTGCAGCTGGGCGCGCACGCGCGCGCACACTTCGGCCATGCGCAGCGGCTTGCTGATGTAATCGACGGCGCCGCAGTCGAAGCCGGCCACCACGTCTTCCGTTTCTGTCTTGGCGCTCATGAAGATGACGGGGATACCCTGCGTCAGCGGGTGCTGCTTGAGGCGGCGGCACGTTTCGATGCCGTCCATGTCCGGCATCAGCACGTCGAGCAGGATCAGGTCGGGGTGGGCGCGCTGGGCGATCGCCAGCGCCCGTTCGCCGGACGTGGCGACATAGGTTTGATAGCCTTGCTCGCTCATCAGTTTGCGCAGCAGCTCAAGGTTGGCCGGCGCATCGTCGACAATCAAAATGGCGGCCTCGCGCCGCTGGGAATGCTCCACACTGCCTGGACTCATTGCTTCCGGCCTTCTCGATGTACTTTGCGATGCCAGCGATTGCTGCACTTTCGGTGATGCTGGCCGGGTTCAAATCTGCGACAGCGGTCAAATCATACCGCCTTGCCAATTTTTTGGGTAAAAAAATCGACGTTGCGCGAGGCGGTAAAATATTATTTTTATGATATTTTTAAAAATAAATACACGCAATTGCTATCGTGAAGGCGTTTTTTGGGCGAAAAAGACGCGTGCCCCCTGGAGTTGGGGCAGCTGGGACACGCCCCGCGGCAGGCGGGGCGTGGGGAGTGTGCGATTACATTTTTGCGGCGATCAGTTTGCCGAGGATGGCGATGCCTTCGCGGATGCGTTCCGGCGGTACCGTCACGAACGACAGGCGTAGGGTGTGCGTTTCCGGCGTGTTGGCGTAGAACGGCGCGCCCGGCACGAAGGCGACCTTGTTGGCGATGGCTTCATCGAGCAGTTTCATCGCATCGATGTGCTTCGGCAGGGTTACCCAGATGAACATGCCGCCTTCAGGCTTGGTCCACGTGACGCCTGCCGGGAAGTGCTCTTCCAGCGCCGACAGCATGGCCTGGCACTGGTTGCCGTACAGGCTGCGGATGCTGGGGATATGCCGGTCCAGGAAACCATCCTTGATCACTTCATGCACGACCATCTGCGTCAGCTGCGACGTGTGCAGGTCGGCCGCCTGCTTGGCCAGTTCCAGGCGGCGCACCAGCGGCATCGGCGCCACCACGTAGCCGAGGCGGATGCCGGGCGTGAGCACTTTCGAGAACGAGCCCATGTAGATCACGCCATCCGGATTCATGTTGATCATCTTCGGATACGGCTCGCCGCTGTAGCTCAGGGCGCCGTATGGATCGTCCTCGATCAGCGGCAGGCCGTGGCGGGCGCAGGTTTCCACCAGTTCCACGCGGCGCGCCACGGACAGGCTGCGGCCCGTCGGGTTCTGGAAGTTCGGCAGCGCGTACAGCAGGCGCGCGCCATCGGCGACGGGGTTGATCGACGACGGCACCAGGCCTTCGTCATCGGTATCGACGGAAACGAATTCGGGACGGTAGACGGAAAACGCCTGCAGGGCGCCCAGGTAGCTGGGGGTTTCCACCAATACCTTGCTGCCTTCGTCGATCAGGACCTTGCCCAGCAAGTCCAGTGCCTGCTGCGAGCCGGACGTCATCAGCACTTGTTCCGGCATGATGGTGCTGCCGTTGGCGGACAGGGAATCGGCGATCCACTGGCGCAGCGGCAGGTAGCCGTCGGTCGGGCCGTATTGCAGGGCGACCTTGCCATTGTTCGACAGGACCTTGTCGAAGGCGGTTTTCATTTCTTCCACGGGGAAGGTGGCGGGCGAGGGCAGGCCGCCGGCAAACGAGATGATCTCGGGACGCTGCGTGATCTTCAGGATTTCGCGGATGAACGAGCTTTGCAGCTGTTCCGCGCGTTCGGCAAAGCGCCATTGGATCGGATTCGGATTTTCAATTTTCATACGAGTCTCACAGAAGATGCCGAGCTGCGCCGGCTGGATTTGTTGGCCCGCTTGTGGCGGTGCGTGCGCAAGCGGCGCCGGATAGGCGTCGCCATGGTGCTGCGGTATTGTACGGCTTGCACGCCGCTCTGCCCATCCGCACGCGCAACGGCGTTGCAAATGGGCGTCAGGGAGCGTTACTTCAGCTTGCGCCCGATCCCCACCACGGCGATCACGGCGCCCGCAAACAGCAGGCTTTCACCCGTCAGGGGTTCGTGCAGCAGCAGCGCCGCGCCCAGCAGGGTGAGGAAAGGCTGCAGCAACTGCGTCTGTCCCACGCGCGCCACGCCGCCCAGCGCCATGCCCCGGTACCAGAAAAAGAAACCGATAAACATGGAAAACACGGAAATGTAGGCAAAGCCCAGCCAGGCCGCGGCGCTGGCCTGCGCCATCAGCGCGCGCTGCGGCCAGGCGTTCCACAGCACCACGGGCAAGACAAATGGCACGGCTAGCAGCAGTGCCCAGGAAATCACATGCTGGCCCGGCATGGCTTGCGCCAGGCGCCCGCCTTCGGCATAGCCGAGCGCGGCCAGCAGCACGGCGGCAAAGATTAGCCAGTCGGCCAGGTGGAAGCTGCCGCCGCCCTGGCGCAGCGCGAAGGCCACCACCAGCGCCGTGCCGAGCAGGGCCATCAGCCAGAAGCCCGGCGATGGGCGCTCCTTGCCGCGCAATACGGCAAACACGGCGGTGGCCAGCGGCAGGATGCCCACCAGCACGGCGCCGTGCGAGGCGGGCAGGCTGCGCATGGCGATCGACGTCAGCCAGGGGAAGCCCAGTACGCAGCCCAGCGACACGAGCGCCAGCGGCAGCCATTGTTCGCGGCGCGGCATCGGCGCGCGCTGCTGCCATAGCCACAGGCCGGCCAGGACGGCGGCCACCAGGGCGCGGCCCAGAGCGACGAAGGTGGGGTCGAGTTCGGCCACCGCCAGCCGCGTAAAAGGCAGGGTCAGGCTGAAGAGGGCGACGGCGATCAAGCCCAGCAACAGGCCGGTGCGGTCGGCGCTGAGGCGCGGTGGATGGTTGGAAACGATGGTGCTGGTGTGCGAAGACATGGGATTCCCGAGGCTGGCGTGACAAGGTATGGGCATGGATTAATCTGCCCGATACTGCTATCCTAGGGCGCAATAGCAATACAGTACAAATACACTTTCACGCATAATTTCACATACTGTAATGGTCACATGAGCAATACACTCCCTTTGCTGTTGCGCGTCTCAGGCGAAACCCTGATCGACCAGATCGTGCGCTCGCTGGCGGCGCGCATCGACGACAAGCTGCTGCGCGGCGGTGCGCGCATGCCGTCGATCCGCCAGTGCGCGGCCAGCCTGAGCGTGTCGTGCGCCACGGTGGTGGCCAGCTACGACAAGCTGGTGGCGCGCGGCTACCTGGAATCGCGGCGCGGCGCCGGCTTTTTCGTGTGCGAGCGCTCGCCGTTGAACACCCCCTTGCCGCCCGCTGGCGCGCAGGATGCGGCGGTGCAGCCGATGGACGTGGTGTGGCTGATCCGTAACATGTTCCGCCAGACGCCGGCCATCCCCGCGCCAGGCTCCGGCATGCTGCCCGCCGAGTGGCTCGATGGCGACCTGGTGGCGCGCGCCTTGCGCGACGTCAGCCGCCAGCCCGGCAGTTTGCTGCTGGGCTACGGCGCGCCGCAGGGTTTCCTGCCGCTGCGCCAGCAGTTGCAGCTGAAGCTGGCGGGGCTGGAAATCGGCTGTCCGCCCGAGCAGATCGTCACCACGGTGGGCGTGATGCAGGCGCTGGACCTGGTGGCGCGCGAGTTTGCCCGTCCCGGTGAAACGATTTTCGTCGACGATCCCGCGTATTGGCTGATGTTCGGCGCTTTTGCCGCCATGGGCATGAATGTCATCGGCATCCCGCGCTTGGCCGACGGCCCCGATATCGCCGTGCTGGCCGAGCTGGCGGCGCTGCACCGTCCCAGGCTGTACGTGATCAATTCGGTGCTGCACAATCCCAGTTCGACGTCGCTGTCGGCGGCCAAGGCTTTCCAGGTGCTGCGCCTGGCCGAACAGCACGATTTCCTCATCGTCGAGGATGACATTTATTGCGACATGCACCCGGGCGGCGCGGTGCAGCCGGCCACCCGCCTGGCTGCGCTGGACCAGCTGCGTCGCGTAATTTACCTGGGCGGCTTTTCCAAGAGCCTGGCGGCGAACCTGCGCGTGGGCTTCATCGCCACCTCTGCGGAGCGGGCGCAGCGCCTGGCCGACCGCAAGATGCTGGCAACGCTCACCACCAGCGACATCGGCGAGCGCGTGGTGTATAAAATCCTCTCGCAGGGGCTGTACCGCAAGCATGCGGAGCGCCTGCGCGCGCGGCTCGACAAGGTGCGCGAGGGTACGTACCGCAAGGTCGAGCAGGCGGGCTTGCGCTTCAACCCGGCATCGGCGGGCATGTTCGTGTGGGCCGATGCGGGCTGCGACACGAATGTATTGGCCGAAAAGGCGCTGGCTCAGGGCCTGGTGCTGGCGCCGGGCAGCCTGTTTTCGCCGCGCCAGCTGCCGTCGACCCGCATGCGCCTGAACCTGGTCACGGTGCAGGACGAGCGCATCTGGGCGTTTTTTGACCGCGCACTGGGGTAAACTGGGCATTGCAGGACATTCGGCTGGGGCTCTTGAAATCGCTTGGACCATCCCCAACTCCGTAGAATCCGTCCCATCCACAAGACTATGAGGTAAAAATGGCTGTCTCCGAAAAGCAAACCCTGGGTTTTCAGACCGAAGTGAAGCAAATGCTGCACCTGATGATCCATTCCCTGTACTCGAACAAGGAAATCTTCCTGCGCGAATTGATTTCGAACGCGTCCGACGCGGCCGACAAATTGCGCTTTGAAGCGATCGATAACGACGCCCTGTACGGCAACGATCACGAATTGAAGATCAAGGTCAGCTTCGACAAGGATGCGCGCACCATCACCATTTCCGACAACGGCATCGGCATGACCCGCGACGAGGCAATCTCGCACCTGGGCACCATCGCCAAGTCGGGCACCAAGGAATTCTTCGGCAAGCTGTCGGGCGACCAGCAGCAGGACGCGGCCCTGATCGGCCAGTTCGGCGTGGGCTTCTATTCGGGCTTCATCGTCGCCGACAAGATCACCGTCGAAACGCGCCGTGCCGGCGTTGACGCCTCCGAGGGCGTGCGCTGGGAATCGGCCGGTGAAGGCGATTACAGCATCGAGACCATCGAAAAAACGGGCCGCGGCACGGACATCATCCTGCACCTGCGCGAAGGCGAAGACGAATTGCTGTCGAGCTGGAAGATCAAGTCCATCATCCGCAAATATTCGGACCATATCTCGCTGCCGATCGTGATGCAGAAGGAAGAGTGGGACGACGAGAAAAAAGAAACCGTCCTGAAAGACGAATTCGAAACCGTCAACCAGGCCAGCGCCCTGTGGGCCCGCAACAAGGCCGACATCACGCCGGAACAGTACGACGAATTCTACAAGCACGTGTCGCACGACTTCCAGTCGCCGCTCACGCACACGCACAACCGCGTGGAAGGCCGCAGCGAATACACGCAGCTGCTGTACATCCCGGCCAAGGCGCCGTTCGACATGTGGGACCGCAACAAGCGCGGCGGCATCAAGCTGTACGTCAAGCGCGTCTTCATCATGGACGATGCCGAGCAGCTGATGCCGACCTACCTGCGCTTCGTGCGCGGGGTGATCGACTCGGCCGACCTGCCGCTGAACGTATCGCGCGAAATCCTGCAGGAATCGCGTGACGTGAAAGTGATCCGCGAAGGCTCGACCAAGCGCGTGCTGGGCATGCTGGAAGAACTGGCGAACGCGGACGAGCAGGACAAGAAGGACAAGTACGCTGTCTTCTGGAAAGAATTCGGCCAGGTGCTGAAGGAAGGTATCGGCGAAGACGCGGCCAACAAGGAACGCCTGGCCAAGCTGCTGCGCTTTGCCTCGACGGCCAACGACAGCGACGAGCAAATCACCTCGTTCGCCGACTATGTGGCGCGCATGAAGGAAGGCCAGGACAAGATTTACTACGTCACGGCCGACAACTACGCCGCCGCCAAGAACAGCCCGCACCTGGAAATCTTCCGCAAGAAGGGCGTCGAAGTGCTGCTGCTGACGGACCGTGTCGATGAATGGATGCTGTCGTTTATCCAGGACTTCGAAGGCAAGGAACTGGTCTCCGTCGCCAAAGGCGGCCTGGACCTGGGCGCGCTGGAAGATGAAGCGGAAAAGAAAGAGCACGAAGAAACGGAAACCTCGTACGCCGACCTGGTGGGCAAGATGAAGGCCGTGTTGGCCGACAAGGCCAAGGATGTGCGCGTGACGTTCCGCCTGACCGATTCGCCAGCCTGCCTGGTGGCCGATGAAAACGAATTGTCGGGCAACCTGCTGCGCATGCTCAAAGCTGCTGGCCAGAGCGCGCCGGAATCGAAGCCGATTTTGGAAATCAACCCGAACCACCCGCTGGTGACGCGCTTGAAGTATGAAGATGCGGAAGGCGGCAAGTTCGGCGACTGGGCCAACATCCTGTTCGACCAGGCCATGCTGGCCGAAGGCGGTTCGCTGGCCGACCCGGCCAGCTTCGTGAAACGCCTCAACGAATTGCTGCTCAATTCGGCGAAGTAAACACCTTGCTGTTGACGTAAGCAAGCCGGCCCTTTCTGCGTGAAAGGGCCGGCTTTTTTTATGCTACAGTGCGCGATTATTTTATTTTATGGAAAAAGCAATGGCGCATTGCCCGGCATGTGACAGTTCCAACGTTCAACGCCTCTCCATGGTGCATGCCTCCGGCATTTCAGGCACATCGACCCATATGTCGGGCAGGATCGATGGTGATTTCATCCACGGCCATGCGCATACGCGCAGCCAGACCTTGCTGTCACGCCAGGCCGCAGGGCCGACGATGCAGACCCACCAGAAGGCAGGGCTGATCGTGTTGGGCGTGATCATTTTTATTATCGCCGCCGTCGTCTTTTACCAGGCCGGCGCGAATGGCCTGTTCTGGATCTTCGTGGCAGGGGGCGTTGCCTCCATTGCCTTGTCGCAAACGACCTTCGTCGCCAATTGGGACAAGGAGGCCGCCGCCTTGCAGGACACGTATGCGCGTACCTTCATGTGCCATGCCTGCGGCCACCGCTTCATTCCTGTACTCAGGCAACCGTGAAAATTCGCCTGATGGCCGGCCTGGGCGCGCATGCGCTGGGCTGCCTGCTGTTTATCGCATTGAGCTGGCTGGGGTTTTATTTGTACACGCAGCTGTTCGGCAGCCTCGGCTCGCGCGGCGTGGCCGGCGGCCTGGCCCTGCTGCTGGTGTTTTACGTGTATGCGGGCACGAATCTGCTGCTGGCGCTGCTTCCTCCCGGCAGGTGGAAGCCGGTGCTGTGCGCCTTGCTGGGCGCGGCCGTGCTCGCGTATCTGCTGCCCCAGCATCCGCTGCGTGCCATTTACTTCAGCGCGCTGTCGGGCGGCTTGAGCTGGCTGGCCGTGCTGGCCGGCGCGCGTTTAAGCGGATACCTGCGCGGCTGACAGGGCGTTGACAAAGGCGGCGACGGCGGCGGCGGCCGCTTCCGGCGCCGCCTGCAGCAGCATGTGGGGCGCGGCGATGTCGGCCAGTTGCGCGCCGGGTGCCAGGCGCAGTATCTGCAGGGCGTTCGCCGGCGGCACCAGGCGGTCGTGCCGGGCGCGCAGATACAGCACGGGCAAGCTGCCGCGCGCGAAGCTGCGCGAGGCGTCGGTTTCCAGCACGGCGCGCAGGCGCTGGCGCAGCACGCTGGGGGGCACTTGCGCCAGCGCTGCCGCCAGTTCCGCCTGCAGTTGCGGCGTGGCGCAGGGCGCCAGCAGCGCCTGGCGCAGGGCGAAGCCGGGCATGGCGCCAAAGGGCACAAGGCCGAGCAGGTGGCGCAGTGGCGCCAGCATCGGGCGCGGATTGCGCACGAATGAACAGCACAGGATCAGGGCGCGCATGCCGGGCGGCGGATCGGCGCGCAGGGCGGCCCCCAGCGGCCCGGAAAACGATTCGGCCAGCACGACGAAAGGGCGATCCTGCGGCAAGCGCTCGCGCACGAATGCTTCCAGCGCCGCGTAACCGAGTGGCGCGGCCGGATAGGCGATGGCCAGGGTATCGAGGGCGGCCTGCGCGCGCAGGGCGGCGTCAAAGCGGTCGAATAGCCAGGCCGTGCCATCCATGCCAGGCAGGAGGACAAGCAGGGGCGAGGCGTGGGTTGGTGTCGTCATTGCGGCCATCATAGCAGCCGTGCCGGCATATGCGCCGTCCGCCAGCCGCACGGCATGGGCGCTGGCGCCATGCTAGAATCGCCAGCGCGCCCTGCGTGGCCGCAATTGCGGCCAAATCCCCGACAGACAGAATCATGCATATCATTTTTTCGAATTACCGTACTCTGGGCGGCGCCTTGCTGGCAGCGGCCTGCGTCCTTTCCCAGCCCGCCCGCGCCACGGCGGCGCCCTCCGCGCCGGCCGGGAAAAGCCTGTCCTCCTTGCTGGCCGGCGGCCCCTTGCCGCGCCTGAGCGACGATGCGCAGGTGCGGGCCGCCCTGTTCGACTTCTTCGGTTACGCGCGCGGCAGTTACACGGAAGACGATGAATTGCTGCTGGCGCAGGCGCTCGAAGCGATCAGCGAAAAGCGCGATGCCACGCGCACCGTGCTGGCCGACGGCCGCCAGTTGCTGGCGTCGATGAATGACCGCAAGCAGGGCCGCGAACGGGGTGCCATGCTGCTCGACAAGCGCGGCGCCATCATCGCTTTTGGCCTCGTCAACGGGCATTGCCACCTCGAGGGCCAGCCGCTGGCGAAAGTCTGCAATCCCGATCCGAACGCGGTGTTGACGGTGTTCCACCGCAAGGGCATGCTGGTCGGCGAAGCGGCGCCCCTGCTGGCCTGGGCCCGGCAATTGCCGCCCATGCTGGCGCTGATCGCGGGCGACAAGGAAGCGGGCGCCGACGGGCAAAAGATCGCCAGCGTCGAATATGTGCTGGCGCAGCCGGCCCTGCCGGGATGGAACCGCGCCCAGCTGCCGCCCGCCTATCCGCCGGCGCTGCTGCCGCTGCTGCTCGATAAGTCCACGGTGCTGACGTCGGCCGGCGCCGGCGTGTTTGCCTATCCGCTCACGCTGAAGGGCAAGAAACAGAACAATGTGCTGGACCATGCAGAAGGCCGCCCGCCGCGCGACCTGGAAGTGGCGCTGCGCAGCTATGCCAGTTTCGACACGGTGGTGGAGCGCTACCGCCAGTTGGCCAAGGGCGCCAGGCTGCAGCGCAATGAGCGCACGGCCTACCTCGATGGCGAAATGGGGCAGGGCAGCTACCGCGTCTACATCCGCAACACGGGCGCGGATGGCGTGATGATCGACGTGGCCTTGTGGCAGCGCAAGCTGGCGGCCGGCCGCTGATTTCAGGCAGGGCGCGCCGGTTCGTAGCCCAGTTGCACCAGCTGCGCGGCGATGGCGTCGTCGCGTGTTTTCCTGCCGGTGCGTAGGCGCGCATGCGTCAGGGACGGGGGCAAGCCATGCGCCAGCAATGCGTCGATGTCGAGCATGGTCTCGGATGCCGACAACTGGCGCAGGGCGGGCAAGGTGGCGAGGCCGGGCAGGCTGTCGAGCGTCTTGCAGGTGTGCAGGTTCAGGCGTTCGAGCACGGGATTGGCCCCCAGCGCGATCTGCCGCAGCTTGATCTGGTCTTCCACCCATAGCGCCTGCAGCAACGGGAAGCGGCCGATATCGCCCAGCGTTTCCAGGCCGCGCACGCGTATCACTTCCAGTTTCTTCAACAGCGGCGCCTCGATGTGGGCGAGCGATTCGCGGCCGCCCAGCTGCAACAGCAGCCTGTCCAGACGGCCCATCTCCGAGATGAAATCCAGCGGCACCTTGTTCTTGATGCGGTACAGCGACAGCTCGTGCAGCGCCGGCAGGCCGGCCAAGGTGTCGATGCGCTGGTGGTGGCCTTCGAGGACCAGGCTGGCCAGGTGCGTATAGTGGCGCAGGGGTGCCAGGTCGATATTGTTTTTGGCCGACTCGCCCAGATGCAGGTATTCGAGCCCGCGCAAACTCTCCAGCTGCAGGATGTCGGCTTGCGCCAGCTCGTACACGCCCAGGCTCAGGTGCTTGAGATGCCGCAACTCGCCTAGCGCTTCCAGATGGATGGCTTGCCGGTGGTAATCGATGGACAGGCTGGCCACATGCGGCAGCGCGCGCAGGATGCTGGCATCGAACACCCTCGGGTCGTAGCCGTAGATGCGGATGGTCAGCGCCGTGCCGCAGGTGGCGGCCAGGGCGTCGAGGTCGGCCAGCAGCGGTTCCGGCTCGGCCAGGGTATTGAACTGCACCAGCACCTGCTTGCCAGCGGCAATGGCGGCGCGGATCGCCGCGGCGTCGATGCGCTCGGGGTTCTGGATGCACTGCGGCCGTTCTGCTTGCGTCATCGTCACAATCCTATGGGGTAGGTTACCTGCCTGGGGGGCGGACAACCTTCCGGGCCCGGGAACGTCTGCTTGCCCGTGTCATCGTAGCGCTTGCCGCATTCCACGAGCACGCGCTTGCGGAAGGTGTAGATGCTGGCCACCTTGCCGTTCGGGTGGTAGCAGATATTGTCGCCGTCGCGGTCGGCCGACGCGTAGCTGTTCATGGTTTGGCCATTCACCGTGCGCGTGCTGTGGCCGCTGCGCGGCTCCGTGCATTTGAGCTGGCCGCTTTCGTAATACACGTTGAAGACGGAGGTGTCGGCGGCGCGGTCGACCAGCAGTTCGTCCTTGCGCTTGCCGTTCGGGTAGTTCTCGTATCCTTCCTGGCGCTGGCCGTACTGGAAGGCGTAGTAAGACTGCGGCTTGCCGTCCGGGTAGTACATGTGGTGGTACTCGCACACGTCGTCGCGTGTGCTGCCGTACTCCTGGAAGGTGCAGCGGTGGATGTCGTTGAGCAGCTGGCCGTCTTCATAGTATTCGCGCAGGTGCGTGAGCAGGCGGCCCTGATCGATGACGGCCAGGCGTTCCGGCTTGCCGTTCGGGTAGTAGCGCGCGTCCAGCCCCTGCTTCTTGCCGTTGTCCCACAGGGTATCGAGGCGCAGGATCTTGCCGCTGTCGTCGAACGCCTGTTCGCGCCCATCGAGCTGGCCGTTGCGGTAGGTGGCCGTGTAGACCACGTATTCCTTGCCCGCCGGGCCCAGATAGCGCGTGCGGCTGCCATCGAGCACGCCGGCCTGGTAGTGGTCGCGCACGCGCAGCGCGCCTTGCGCATCCGTGTCGACCGCCTCGCCCTGTTTCTTGCCTTGCACAAAAGTAACGCTTTGCGTGACCTTGTCCTTGAGCCTGAGTTTCCACGGCCCGTCGCGCAAGCCGTCGATAAAGCTGCCGTCGCCGTCTTCCGTGATCCACGCGCCATGGCGCGCGCCGTTGACGTAATTGCCGCGCGTTTGCAGCTTGCCGCCCATGCTGCGCTCGTGCGGGCCATTGAGCTGGCCGCCCGCGTAGGTGTCGAAGCCCGTCACTTCCTCTGCATCGGCATAGTTGACGACCGTCCAGCGGCCTTCGCGCTTGCCGGCCCGGTACATGCCGCTCTCGCTCTGCCTTGGATAATCGAAGCGCCACAGGCCTTCCTGCAAGCCGTTGACGAAATGTCCCTTTTCGCTGCCTTCGTGCATGCCTTCGCGTACCCACAGTCCCTGGCGCTTGCCCTTCACGTACTGCCCCCGTTCGACCACCGAACCGTCGTCCCAGGCCAGGCTGTAAATGACGGACGGGCCGTCTGCGCTGCCCGTGAACTGCCGCGGGGCCGTTTCCCACGTCACTTGCCATAGGCGGTAGTTGGGCAGGATGCCCGCGCCCGCGTCGCTGTACAGGGTGTAGCTGGCCGTCAGGTAGTGGTCACCTTTTTTCAGGAAGGTTTTCTTGTAGGTGATGGCGTCCTTGTCGCCAGCGGCCACGGGCTTGCCGTCATCGCTGTAGTAGCCGACGATGGTGCCTTGCGTATGGTCGATGGCGTCGAAGTCCGCATTGCCGCTCTTGCCCCGGGCGACGCTGTAGTCCATCGGCGCCAGTTTCGCCAGCGCGGCCTTGACCAGTCCCGCGTTGGGACTGGCGCTTTGCGCCGTGATCCGGTTCAGGGCCGGCTGCAAGCCATCGAGGCGCCGGTATTTGCCGGAACTGCGGTGGAAGCGGTAGGCGCGCAAGCCGTCCTTGCCACCCTGGCGGAACAGCACCAGCATGGTTTGCACGCTGTCGTCCGTTTCCTTGTCCAGCGAAGCGTAGAAGACGGAGCGGATGACGGCATTGCCGAACTGGTCGAGCAAAATGGATTTCGCGCTGCCGCTCTTGCACTCGCAGTAATAGCCGTTGACACCATCCTTTTCCTTGAGGAAGGCGATATCGAAGCCGCTGTCCTGCGATGCGCTGATGGCGGGATGGGCGAGGCTCTTGCCTTCATAAAAGGGCGCGCCATGGGCCAGCGCGGAGCAGAGGAGTAAGGGCAGAAGCAGACGTTTCATCGAGTGGCTGGCGCCGGGGCGCCGCAATGGAAAGGCCACGATTCTGCCTGCGTTCTTACTTGTGGGCAAATATGCGCCTATTGTGCGCAGGTGCACGCCCTGCGTGTCAGGGCTGGTGCGCGGCGCAGAAGTCCAGCAGCAGCTGCTCGCCATCCGGCCACGGGCCGTAGCCGGCGTCGCCGTTGATATGGCCGGCGTCGCCGATCAGGGTGAAATCGCTGCCCCAGGCGGCGGCAAACGCGCGTGCGCGCGCGAAGCTGACGTAGGGATCATCGCCGCTGGCGACCACCAGGCTGGGGAATGGCAAGGCTTGCAGCGGCATCGGCGCAAAGCCGGTGGTGCCGGACGGGTAGGAGGGCGCTTCCACATCGCTGGGGGCGACGAGGAAGGCGCCGGCGATCCTGTGCGGCGAGCCGCTGGCCGCCCAATGGGCCACCAGCGTGCAGGCCAGGCTGTGCGCCGCCAGCACGGGCGGGCGCTCGCAGGCGGCGATGGCGCGGTCGAGCTCCGCCACCCATTCGTCCTTGTCCGGCGTCTGCCATTCCCCGTGCGGCACGCGCGACCATTGCGGGTGGCGCGCTTCCCAATGGGTTTGCCAGTGCTGCGGCCCCGAATTCCACAGGCCGGCCAGGGTCAGGACGAGAGGCGACATCAAATCTCCTTGTAAAATGCCCGACAAAATCGTAGCGAGCGGCAGTGAATTGTGGCCGAGACGCGCAGCTGTGCGCATGCACAGTGAGCATCGCAGGCCGCAAGGCGCGCCGCGCAGTAGATTTGGTCTGGCATTTTTATAACTCCGTGCGCAGGGCGAATAATTCAGGGAACAATACCACGTCGAGCATCTTGCGCAAATAGCTCACGCCCGCCGTGCCGCCCGTGCCCGTCTTGAAGCCGATGATGCGCTCCACCGTCGTCACATGGCGGAAGCGCCAGAAGCGGAAGGCCGTTTCCAGGTCCACCAGCTTTTCGGCCAGCTCGTACAGGGCCCAGTGTTTCGACGGGTCGCGGTAGACTTCCAGCCACGCCGCCTTGACCGAGGCGTCGGAGGCGGTCGGCAGGGTCCAGTCGGCGTTCAATCGTTCGGCGGAGATGGGCAAGCCGCTGCGCGCCAGCAGCTTGATGGCTTCATCGTAGACGGAGGGCGCGCGCAGGGCGGCGTCGAGCACCGCATAGGTTTCCGGCGCCGTCGTATGCACGTTGAGCAGGGCGGCGTTCTTGTTCCCCAAAATGAATTCGATTTCGCGGTACTGGAAGGACTGGAAGCCGGACGAGGCGCCCAGGTAGGGGCGGATGGCCGTATATTCGGGCGGCGTCATGGTAGCCAGCACGTCCCAGGCATGCACCAATTGATCCATGATGCGCGCCACGCGGGCCAGCATTTTAAAGGCTGGCGCCAAATCGCCGCTTTGCAGGTTGGCGCGCACGGCGTGCATCTCGTGCAGCATCAGCTTCATCCACAATTCGCTCGTCTGGTGCTGCACGATGAACAGCATTTCGTTGTGGTTCGGCGACAGCGGATGCTGGGCCGTGAGAATGCGGTCCAGCGCCAGGTAGTTACCGTAGCTCATAGATTCGCTGAAATCCATCTGCGCGCCATGCCACTGCGCGTCCTGGGCGCCGGCATGCATGGGGCAGCCGCTGGTGTTTTCCTTGTTCATAGTCTTATCGTCGCTCATGGGATGGTTCAGGTGACCGCATCGCGCTTGGCGGCGATGTCATAGGCTTGGGTATCGAGGATGTCGCGCAGGATGTCCACGGCATCCCATACGTCGGCAAAGCTCGTATACAGGGGCGTGAAGCCGAAGCGCATGATGGCCGGTTCGCGGTAGTCGCCGATCACGCCGCGCGCGATCAGCGCCTGCATCACGGCATAGCCGTGCGGGTGCGTGAAGCTGACCTGGCTGCCGCGCCGCGCATGTTCGCGCGGCGTGACGAGGCCCAGCGGATGGCTGGCGCAGCGCTGCTCCACCAGCGCGATGAACAAATCGGTCAGGGCCAGCGATTTGTGGCGGATGGCTTCCATGCTCGTTTGCGCAAAGATATCGAGGCCGCATTCGACCAGGGCCAGCGAGAGTATCGGCTGCGTGCCGCACAGGGCGCGGGCAATGCCGTCGGCGGGCGCGAAGCCCGGATCCATGGCGAACGGCGTGGCATGGCCCCACCAGCCGGACAAGGGCTGACGGAAGCGCGCCTGGTGTTTTTCCGGCACCCAGATGAAGGCGGGCGAGCCGGGGCCGCCGTTCAGGTATTTATAGGTGCACCCGACGGCCAGGTCGGCGCCGGCGCCGTTCAGGTCCAGCGGCACGGCGCCGGCCGAATGGGCCAGGTCCCACAGCGCCAGCGCGCCCTGCGCGTGGCAATGGCTGCTGATGGCGGCCATGTCGTGCTGGTAGCCGGTGCGGTAGTTCACGTGCGTGAGCATGGCGACGGCGCAATCGGCATCGATGGCTTGCGCCAGTTCTTCGGGACTGTCGACCAGGCGTAGCTGGTAGCCACGGTCCAGCCAGGCAGCCAGGCCCTGTGCCATGTACAGGTCGGTGGGGAAGTTGCTGCGTTCGCTGACGATGATGCGTCGCGCGGCCTGCGCCGGATCGCCGGCCTGCATCTGCAGGGCGGCGGCCAGGGCCTTGAACAGGTTGACGGAGGTGGTGTCGGTGATCACCACTTCGCCTGTGCCGGCACCCAGCAGCGGAGCCAGGCGGTCGCCCAGGCGCTTGGGCAAGTCGAACCAGCCTGCCGTATTCCAGCTGCGGATCAGGTCCGTGCCCCATTCGGCCGTGATGACGTGCTGGGCGCGGGCGAGGGCCGCTTTCGGCCGCGCGCCCAGGGAATTGCCATCGAGGTAAATCACGCCTTGCGGCAAGTCGAATTGCTGGCGCAGGGGCGCCAGGGGATCGTCGAGGTCGCGCGCGCTGCAGTCATGTCGAGAAATCATGGTGGCTTTCATATTGATACTTGTCTGGATGGCATGATATTGCTTGAGGCTTAAAGTATCACGCGGAAGTGGCAGTGTAGCAAATCCCCGTCGCAAAACGTGTTTCCTGGCATGGACAGGCGGCGAAAAAATGCCTGCTTGTGGGGCGTCAACGAAAAAAATCACGATTTTTAAAAATATTTTCAAATAGCCCTAAAGTTTTGCCAGGCGCCGCCGTCAACGATTACATGAACGGCGTCAAACCGACGGAAAAAGAATGCAGCTTTTTTAAATATTTTTCAAAAAAGCCCTAAAGTTCCTGCCAAGGCAGCCGTTATCTCAGTTGACAGGCTTGATTCTTATCAAGTTGTTGTAAAAAAGTGATATTTTTTACAGGCCAAAAGTCGGGCAAATCCGGCACAGAGCCAACCTCCGACATCCGCGCCGTTGCTGGCGTGCGACCATGATCGAGCAGTGTTTGTCAGACAAACACCTACGATCCCATCCGCTATTTCCCGACCAAAAATACAGCGCTTTGCCTCTGTTGCGTTTAATGTTGCTCCTGCAGAATGTATCTCACTGGCAACACACAACGCCAGCTGAATTCAACGGATTGAGGAGATGGAAATGACTGCTAACGATATGATGGCTGAGATTCGCGACGCTAACCTGAGCTACCTGATGCTGGCCCAGCAAATGATTCGTGCGGACAAAGTAACGGCCATCTTCCGTTTGGGCATTGCCGCCGAAATCGCCGAACTGATCGAGGGCATGAGCAATGCGCAGATCCTGAAGCTGGCTGGCGGCAACATGATGCTGGCCCGCTTCCGCTTCGACGACAGCGCCATCCTGGGCATGTTGACGAACTACAATAAAGACCGCTCGCTGGCCCAGTCCCATGCTGCCATCCTGATGGCCGGCCAGGGCGTCGAAGAAATCGCTTAAGGTTTCCGACCTTATCAGTCAGTATCAGTCAGTAGTGGAGTACACAGCATGGCCAAGAAAAGTGTCGTATCGGAAGCGCAGGAAATCCAGCTGGCCATCGAATTGATACAGCTGGGCGCCCGTTTGCAACTGCTGGAGACGGAAGTCTCGCTGTCGCGTGAACGCCTGCTGAATCTGTACAAGGAATTGAAGGGCGTCTCGCCGCCCAAGGGCATGCTGCCG
The DNA here is from genome assembly GCF_030397625.1 of Janthinobacterium sp. SUN026. Classification (NCBI taxonomy): domain Bacteria; kingdom Pseudomonadati; phylum Pseudomonadota; class Betaproteobacteria; order Burkholderiales; family Oxalobacteraceae; genus Janthinobacterium; species Janthinobacterium sp. SUN026. The sequence goes on from NZ_JAPQNU010000005.1 coordinate 281,250, forward strand.
TTTTCCACCGACTGGTTCATCACCTGGCAACCGAATATCCATTCCTCGCTGTTCATCAATATCCACAAATTCCTCGTCGACCACGCCGGCGCCACCGGCATCGAAGCCGTGATGAAGGCATATAAGCTGTATCTGGAGCAGATGCCGCCCGAAGCGGGTGAAGAGCCCCTGCTGTCGCTGACGCGGGCCTGGACCCTGGTGCGCTTTTTCAGCAGCAAGATGCTGGACATGGCGTCCTGCGGCAAGTGCGGCGGCAAGTTTGTCGTCAACTGCCTCGACCTGAACGCCGATTATGTATGCGGCCTGTGCCACATGCCTTCGCGTGCCGGCAAGACCAAGAAGGCGCGCGATGAGGCGGCCGCTGTCGCGCCGCCAGGCGTCGCCGCCTGATGCTGCCTCAATAGCTGCCCGAACAATAGCCTCAGTGAAAACCGGAGCGGTCGCCAGACCGAACTCCGGTTTTTTCATGGTGCTTTCGCTTACACTGGCGTTTTCCTCCTTTGACTGCCCCATGCTGCAACAAATCCTGCGCGCGCCCGCGCTCAAGGCCATCCTGATCCAGGTGCTGGCCTTTCCCTTGATGTTGCTATTTGTATATGTTCTGGCGCGTGCAGGCGTGGCCATGTCGTTGCTGGCCGTGGCGTTGGTGCAGGGCGTGCTGGCGGCGCTCATCACGTGGCGCGCGGGACTGGCGCGCTGGTGGTGCGCCATCGGCCTGCTGTTTGCGCCCGCCTTGCTGGCGGCCAGCCTGCTCGATTTGCCGCCGGCCGTGTTCTTGGCGGCCTTTGTCTTCCTGCTGAGTTTGTACTGGTCGACGTTTCGCACGCAAGTGCCGTTTTATCCGTCGGGGCCGAAGGTGTGGCAGGCGGTGGCCGAGCTGATCGCGGACCGTCCCGGCGTGCGCCTGGTCGATATCGGCAGCGGCCTGGGTGGCCTGGTGCTGGACCTGGCGCGGCGCCGGCCCGATGGGCAGTTTTCCGGCATCGAACTGGCGCCGCTGCCATGGCTGGCAAGCCGCTTGCGCGCAGGGCTGGCGGGCAGCCGCGCGCGCTTCCTGCGCGGCGACTACGAGGCGCTCGATTTCGGCCACTACGATGCCGTCTTTGCCTACCTGTCGCCGGCGGCGATGGCGGCCCTGTGGCGCAAGGCGGAAAGGGAAATGTTGCCCGGTAGCATGCTTCTTAGTTACGAATTCCAGATTGCGGCACGCGAGCCCGATAAGACCATCGCCGCCACAGAGGGTGGCCCTTTACTTTACATATGGTGCTTTTAAGCAATTGTCTGCGTTATTTGCTTGCCCGTAGGGCAATCTCACGTTATTGTAGTTCCACACGGCATTTTCTCGGAATTGCATTGAAAAGCAGCGCATTTCAATTAACTTCCGGTTGCTTTTTTTGCCGCTGTCTTTGCCGGCGGCGCAGCCGCCAGAAGACAGGAACAGGTTTGAACATGCCGGGCATACAGTCCCGGCCATTATTGGGAGTCAGGGCACTTGTTAGTCATAATCGGATACATCATCGTCTGCGCCTCGGTCTTTGGCGGCTTCGCGTTGGCCGGCGGCCATCTGGCGGCGCTGTTCCAGCCGCTGGAGTTGCTGATGATCGGCGGCGCCGCCCTGGGCGCCTTCCTTGTTGGTAACAATAACAAGGCCATCAAGGCGACGATCGCTGCCTTGCCCAGCCTGTTCAAGGGGTCGCGCTATACCAAAGAGCTGTACATGGAACTGATGTCGCTGCTGTTCGAAGTGCTCAGCAAAGTGCGCAAGGAAGGCTTGATGTCGATCGAAGGCGATATCGACAAGCCCGAGGAAAGCCCGCTGTTTTCCAAGTATCCGGCCGTGCTGGCCGACCACCACATCGTTGAATTCATGACCGATTACCTGCGCCTGATGGTGTCGGGCAATATGGATGCGTTCCAGATCGAAAACCTGATGGACAACGAAATCGAAACGCACCATCACGAAGGCGCCGTGCCGGCCCACGTGATCGCCAAGGTGGGCGATGGATTGCCCGCCTTCGGTATCGTCGCTGCCGTGATGGGCGTGGTGCACACGATGGAATCTGTGGGCATCCCGCCGGCCGAGCTGGGCATGCTGATCGCGCACGCGCTGGTCGGCACCTTCCTCGGCATTTTGCTGGCGTATGGTTTCGTCGGACCGCTGGCCAGCCTGCTGGAACAGAAGCTGGAAGAGTCGAGCAAGATGTTCCAGTGCGTGAAAGTGACCCTGCTGGCCAGCCTGAACGGCTATGCGCCGGCGCTGGCCGTGGAGTTCGGCCGCAAGGTGCTGTTCTCGACCGAGCGCCCGACGTTCAATGAGCTGGAAGACCACATCAAGAAATCGAAAACGAAGTAAGCAGTGAATATACGCCTGGACACCATGAGTCATTTGCAGCACACGGAAGGGGGACGCCATGGCCGATGAAGGCATGCGCCCGATTATCGTCAAGCGTATCAAGAAGACGGCTGGCGGACACCATGGCGGGGCGTGGAAAATCGCCTACGCCGACTTTGTCACGGCCATGATGGCCTTCTTCCTGCTGATGTGGCTGCTGGGTTCCACCTCGAAGGGCGACTTGAACGGTATTTCCGAATTCTTCAAGACCCCCTTGAAAGTGGCCATGGCGGGCGGTTCCGGCAGCGGCGAAAGCAATTCCGTGATTCAGGGCGGCGGCCAGGACTTGTCGCGCCAGGATGGGCAAGTGCGCAAGGCGCAGGAAGAGCAGCAGCGCAAGTCATTCGACCTCAATTCCGCCAAGGCCGCGCTCGAACGCGAAGAGGGCAAGCGCCTGCAGGCGCTCAAGGCGCGCATCGAAGCGACCATAGACGCCAATCCCCTGCTGAAAAAATACAAGAACCAGTTGCTGCTCGATATCACCAGCGAAGGCTTGCGCATCCAGATCGTCGACGAGCAGAACCGTCCGATGTTTGCGCTCGCCAATGCGAATCTGCAACCGTACACCAAGGAAATCCTGCACGCCATCGGCTCCGTGCTCAATGAAGTGCCGAACCGCATCGGCCTGTCCGGCCATACGGATTCGACGCCCTACATGAGCGATGCCGGCTACAGCAACTGGGAATTGTCGGCCGACCGCGCGAACGCGTCGCGGCGCGAACTGGTGATTGGCGGCATGAAGGAAGAGAAAGTATTGCGCGTGGTGGGACTGGGCTCGGCCGCCCACCTGGACAAGCTCGACCCCTTCAATCCGATCAACCGGCGCATCAGCATCATCGTCATGAATAAACGCACGGAAGAAAATGTCCTGCGCGATGGCTCGGCGATCGAGCTGCCGGTGACCGATGCCGCTGCCGCCGCTGTCGCTTCAGGGCTGGCGGCCGGTGCGCCGCCCGCGGCGGCGCCAGCCCCCAGCCCGGTAGCGGCGAAAAAATAACACGCAAGGCTGTCGACGCGTGGTGTATTGAAACAATGAGACCTTTATGACAAGAAAGAAAATACTTGGCTCGCATGTAAAGCGCCTGCTGTCTGGCGTGTCGGACCATGGCCGCAAGCACTTAACGGAGGTGGAAACCGACCTGGTGCAGACCGGCATCTTGCTGGAAGAGGCGATCGAGAAGCTGTCCTTCAATTTCATGGCGATACACGCAGCTGTTGCTGCGCAGCAAGATACCATCGCCTTGCTGCTCGACGGCGGTATTCCGGCCGAGCAGCAGCGGGAAAAACTGCTGGCGTTGCAGGATGAGGTGGGGGGTTACGTGAATGCCGCCATCACCAGCCTGCAGTTCCAGGACATGACCAGCCAGCTGATCGAGCGCACCTTGAAGCGAGTGACGGGCTTGCGCGAGTTCCTCGGAACCCTGGGCTCGCATGGCGCGGAGATGTTGCCGGAGAGCGACAATGAAGAAATTGTCGCCTTGCTGGGGCGGGTCAGCATGGCGCTGGCGATTCAAAGCCTGGAGTTGCGCAGCGTGCTGCGCAAGGCTGTCAGTCAACAGCATTTGGAAAGTGGCGACATCGAGCTGTTCTAGCATGCCAGTGCGGAACGCTTGTGGTTGCATGGATTGATTAATCAAATACTCGGGCAGGATGCCCGGAATAAGTGGGAGCAAAGATGGCCAAAACGATACTTGCAGTGGACGATTCCAGCTCATTGCGCCAGATGGTGGCGTTCAGCCTGAAAGCCGCCGGTTACCAGGTGGTGGAGGCCGTCGACGGCCAGGATGGACTGGAAAAAGCCAAGCTGCAAACCGTGGACCTGGTATTGACGGACCAGAACATGCCGCGCATGGATGGCCTGGAGCTGATCAAGCTGCTGCGCGAACTGCCGACCTACCAGAAGGTACCCATCCTGATGCTGACGACGGAGTCGTCGGACGAGATGAAATCGAAGGGACGTGCCGCCGGCGCCAATGGCTGGCTGGTCAAGCCGTTCGATCCGCAACGCCTGATCGAAGTGGTCAAGAAGGTGATCGGCTGATGCCAGCCGCGCAGCACAACGATGCAATTGACGGAGTCACCCTATGACCATCGATATTAGCCAGTTTTTTCAGGTCTTTTTCGATGAGGCCGAAGAACTGCTGGCTGAAAAAGAACGGCTGCTGCTGGCCGTTGATATTGCGGCGCCCGACGCCGAAGACCTGAATGCCATTTTCCGCACGGCCCATTCGATCAAGGGCGGTGCATCGACGTTCGGCTTGAGCGACATGAGCGAGGTAACGCACATCCTCGAGTCGCTGCTCGACCGCATCCGCCAGGGCCAGATGGCCCTGACAGCGGAACACGTCGACGCCTTCTTGGCGGCCAAGGATATCCTCAAGATGCAGCTCGACGGCCACCGCCTGGGCAGCGCCGTCGACCAGGATGCCGTGGCCAATGTGCGCATGATGCTGCAGTCGTTCTCGCAGGACGTGCCCGTGGCCGCGCTCACGCCCGTCGCGCCGGCCTTCCATACGGCGGAAAAGGCCGCCGTCAGTCATGCCGGCGGCCATCGCATCCGCCTGGAGCTGCCGGCCATGGAGCCGCGCGAAGTCGATGCGCTGGCGGCCGAACTGGGCTTGCTGGGCGACGTCGTGGTATCAAGCCTGCCCGACGCGCGCAAGGTGCTGGAAGTGACGACGCATGAAAGCCTGGACGATATCCTGGCCATCTGCTCCTTCGTGCTCAATCCGGACGACATGGTGATCACGCAGGCGCCGCCACTGGCGCCAGGCGAAGCCGAAGCGGCCCGCGCGGCGCAGGAAAAAGCCCAGGGTTACGGCTTCTTCGACCCGCTGCCAGGCGCGCAGGGCGCGGCCGATCCCGGTTACGGCTTCTTCCAGCCGCTCGAGGACATCCGCGCTGCCGCAGGCGTGCAGAGCGAGGCCGAACAGGGCTACGGTTTCTTCCAGCCGCTCGAACAGATTCGCGCCGACGCGGCCAAGGCGGGCAACGCCAGCGCCGCCGCCACGCCGGTCGTGGCCAGCGCCGTGGCCGAAGCGGAGCAGGAAAAGAAACCGGCCAAGAAAGAGGGCGACAAGGCCGGCGCCGAATCGTCGTCGATCCGCGTCTCGATCGAGAAAGTCGACCAGCTGATCAACCTGGTGGGCGAACTGGTGATCACGCAGGCGATGATCGAGCAGCGCGCCAGCGCGCTCGACCCGATGCTGCATGAAAAACTGCTCGACAGCGTCAGCCACCTGACGCGCAATACGCGCGACTTGCAGGAAGCGGTGATGTCGATCCGCATGATGCCGATGGATTTCGTCTTTTCGCGCTTCCCGCGCATGGTGCGCGACCTGGCGACGAAACTGGGCAAGAAGGTCGACTTCATCACCAATGGCGCCGCCACGGAACTGGACAAGGGCCTCATCGAGCGCATCGTCGATCCGCTCACGCACCTGGTGCGCAACAGTATCGACCATGGCGTGGAAATGCCGGCCGCCCGCGTGGCCGCCGGCAAGACCGAGGCTGGCCGTTTGTTCCTTTCGGCCAGCCACCAGGGCGGCAACATCATCATCGAAGTATCCGATGACGGCGCGGGCCTGAACCGCGAGCGCATCCTGGCCAAGGCCGCGCAGCAGGGCCTGGACGTGTCCGAGACGATGAGCGACGCCGACGTGTGGCAGCTGATTTTCGCGCCCGGCTTTTCCACCGCCGAAGCGGTCACCGACGTGTCGGGACGCGGCGTGGGCATGGATGTCGTCAAGCGCAACATCAGCGCCATGGGCGGCGTCGTCGACATCCGTTCGGCGAAGGGTTTCGGCACGACGATTTCCATCTCGCTGCCGCTGACCCTGGCCATCCTGGACGGCATGTCGATTCGCGTCGGCGACGAAGTGTATATTTTGCCTCTGGGCTTTGTCATCGAATCGCTGCAACCGGCCGTTGAGGATATCAAGGACATCAGTGGCAAGGGCCAGGTGGTGAAAGTGCGCGGCGAATACCTGCCCTTGATCCCGCTGTACCAGATGTTCGACATCGCGCCGCGCTTTACCAGTCCCTCGGAAGGCATCTGCGTGATCCTCGAGACGGAAGGGCGCAAGGCGGCCCTGTTTGTCGACGACCTGGTGGGACAGCAGCAGGTCGTGGTGAAAAACCTCGAATCGAATTACCGCAAGGTGGTGGGCATTTCCGGCGCCACCATCCTGGGCGATGGCGGCGTGTCGCTGATTCTCGATGTCGCCGCCCTGATCCGTTCCTCTCGCCAGCTGGCCGACGAGTCCATTTTTTCGTAATACCGATAGATAAAGATAGGAAAACGCACCATGTCAGATACTCAACAAACATCCGGAAGCAATGCGGGCGACGGCAAGGACATCGCCGGCCGTGAATTCCTGGCCTTCACCCTGGGCTCCGAAGAGTACGGCATCGATATCCTGAAGGTTCAGGAAATCCGCGGCTACGAAGCGGTTACCCGCATCGCCAACGCGCCTGAATTCATCAAAGGCGTCATCAACCTGCGCGGCATCATCATTCCCGTGGTCGACATGCGCATCAAGTTCAACCTGGGCACGCCCGTGTACGACCAGTTCACGGTGGTGATCATCCTGAACATCGGCGGACGCATCGTCGGCATGGTGGTCGACAGCGTTTCCGACGTTACCACCTTGACGCCGGAGCAGGTGAAGCCGGCGCCGGAAATGGGCACCGCCTTCTCGACCGACTACATGATCGGCCTGGGCACCATCGACGAACGCATGCTGATCCTGGTCGACATCGACAAGCTGATGTCGAGCAGCGAGATGGGCCTGATCGACAAGCTGGCGGCGTAAGAGGTCGCATGGCAGCAAGGCGGCGCCCGGTGCGCCGCCGTTTTGGCACGCAAAGAATCACTACAGATATGCATGTACCGGTGCGACTAGAGGCGCGCCGGCAGGCTGCAAGGTCCGTCAGAGACCAGGCCACAACACGGCGCCGTCCGGTTGAACGGGCGCCGTTCACATAAATATTGGAGACTGTAATGAGTTTGCGCGATTTCAAGATAGGCACCCGGCTGGGGATAGGTTTTGGCAGCATCCTCGCCATCCTGGTGGTAGTGATCGTTTCGGCGAATGCACTGAATTACCGTAACAAGGCCCAGTTGCTCACGGGCCTGGAGCTGGCAAGCGAAAAGAATACGCAGGCGTCGCTGATGAAAAGCGCGATGCTGGAAACGGGTATCGCCATGCGCAATATCGGCCTGCAGGGCGATGTGGGGCTGATGCAGGTGGAAGAGGGCAAGGTGCGCGAGCAGCGCAAGCTATACGACGGCGCGCGCGGCAAGCTGGCCAGCCTGGGGCTGTCCGAGGGCGAGAAGGCGCTGCTGGCCAATATCGCCAAGGTTGACGGCGAAGTCGATGCCGCCTTCAAGGAAGCGATGGGGCAGGTGCTGGCGTTTAACAGCGAGGGCGCGGCGAAGGTGATTGCCACCCGCATCGATCCCTTGAACAAGACGACCCTGGCCGACATCAACAAGCTGCTCGACTTGCAGCATGTGGCGCAGCAAAGCTTCATGGACGACTCGCTGGCGGCCGATGCGCGCCTGATGACGGTGCTGTTCATCCTGGGCGGTGCGGCGGTGGCGATCGGCGCCTGGTGCGCCATCTTCATCACGCGTTCGATCACGGTGCCGTTGTCCGGCGCCCTGGCCGTGGCGCAGAAGGTGGCTGCCGGCGAGTTGACGGCGCGCGTGGTGGTCGAGGGCAAGGATGAGACGAGCGCCTTGCAGCAGGCGCTCAAGGACATGAACGCGAGCCTGGTGCAGACGGTCAGCGACGTGCGCCAGGGAACGGATACGATTACCGTGGCGTCGCGAGAGATCGCCAGCGGCAATGCGGACCTGTCGGCGCGTACGGAAACGCAGGCCAGTTCGCTCGAAGAGACGGCATCGTCGATGGAAGAACTGACGTCGACCGTGAAGCAGAACGCGGACAACGCGCGCCAGGCCAACCAGCTGGCCGTGTCGGCGTCGTCGGTGGCGGAGCAGGGCGGCAAGGTGGTGGCGCAAGTGGTCGATACCATGGGTTCCATCAAGGACAGTTCGCGCAAGATCGTCGATATCATCGGCGTCATCGACGGCATCGCGTTCCAGACGAATATCCTGGCCTTGAATGCGGCCGTCGAAGCGGCGCGCGCAGGCGAGCAGGGACGCGGCTTTGCGGTGGTGGCGTCGGAAGTGCGCAACCTGGCGCAGCGATCCGCTGGCGCAGCGAAAGAGATCAAGGGCCTGATCGGCGACTCGGTCGACAAGGTCGATGCGGGCAGCCGCCTGGTGGACGAGGCGGGGCAGACCATGGGCCTGATCGTCACGTCGATCCGGCAGGTGGCCGACATCATGGGCGAGATCACGGCGGCAACGCAGGAACAGAGCCATGGCATCGAGGAAGTGAACCAGGCCATCGCGCAGATGGACCAGATGACGCAGCAGAACGCGGCGCTGGTCGAGGAAGCGGCGGCGGCGGCCGAAAGCATGCAGGACCAGGCGCAGAAACTGGCCGACGCCGTCAGCATCTTCAAGCTCGATGGCGAGAGCGGGGCGCAGGCGGCCATGCCCGCACCCGCGCCAGTAGTCAAGATGGCTGCACGGCCGGCACCAAGTGTGGCGGCAAATACACGGCGGTTGGCAAAGACGGCGCAAGCCGGCACGCCACCGCCCGCGAAAAAGCTGGCGGCGGCCGGCGGCGACGATTGGGAAGAGTTCTGACGCCAACCCGGTCCCGCTAGTTATACTTGCAAAGGCATTGGTCAGAGTAGTCATAGAGAGGTAAAAACAAAATGCCGCAAACTAAAACGGATTCGGTCAAGGAATTTGATTTCACCGGCAAGGACTTCGAACGGGTCCGCGCCATGATTTACAAGCGGGCCGGCATCGCGCTGGCCGACAGCAAGCAGGAGATGGTCTACAGCCGCCTGGCGCGGCGCCTGCGCGCGACCGGCATCTCCTCGTTCGTCCGCTACCTGGACGACCTGGAAGCGGGCCGCATGGGCGACGAATGGGAAGCGTTCACGAATGCGCTGACGACCAACCTGACGTCGTTCTTCCGCGAGGCGCATCACTTCCCGCTGCTGGCCGAGCATGTGAAAAAACTGAGCGGGCCGATCACCATCTGGTGTTCGGCCAGTTCCACCGGCGAGGAGCCGTATTCGATCGCCATGACGGTGTGCGAGGCATTCAATACGCTCACGCCGCCCGTCACCATCATCGCCACGGACATCGACACGAACGTGCTGGCCACGGCCGCCAATGGCGTCTACAACCTGGACCGGCTCGACAAGATGCCGGCCGACCGTGCGCGGCGCTTTTTCTTGCGCGGCAAGGGCGATCGCGAGGGGCAGGTGCGGGTGCGCCCGGAACTGCGCCAGATGATCACCTTCAAGCCGCTCAACCTGCTGGCCGACAGCTGGCCGGTGACGGGCCAGTTCGACGTCATCTTTTGCCGTAACGTGATGATTTATTTTGACAAGGCGACGCAGCGCAAGATCCTGTCGCGCTTTGTGCCGTTGATGAAGCCGGATGCCCTGCTGTTTGCGGGCCATTCGGAGAATTTTCTGTACGTGTCGGATTCATTGAAGCTGCGCGGTAAAACAGTCTATGAGCTCGATCAGCCTCGGGGCACCGCGCCCAAGGCATCGTCGCATCGTACATGAGAGTGAAATATGAGCCTGGAATCCAAAGAGCAATTCGCCACTAACGTCTATTACGACAGGACGTTCAATTGTGACGCCGCCAAGATCTTGCCTGGTGAGTATTACTTTACCAACAAGGACATGCTGATCGTCACCGTGCTCGGCTCCTGCGTCTCGGCCTGCATCCGCGACCGCGTCACGGGCCTGGGCGGCATGAATCACTTCATGCTGCCCGACGGCGGCAGCGATCCGAATAGCCCGATTTCCGCGTCGATGCGCTATGGTACCTACGCCATGGAGATCCTGATCAACGATTTGCTGAAGGCGGGCGCGCGGCGCGAGAACATGGAAGCGAAAGTGTTCGGCGGCGGCGCCGTGCTGCGCGGCTTCACGGCGATCAACGTGGGTGAGCGCAATGCGGCCTTCGTCATCAATTATCTGAAGGCGGAAAAGATGCGCGTGGTGGCGGAAGACCTCAACGACATCCACCCGCGCAAGGTGTATTTTTTCCCCCGCAGCGGCAAGGTGCTGGTGAAAAAGCTGATGCAGACGCATAACGATACGCTGGTGCGCCGCGAACTCGATTACGCAAGCCGTCTCAAGGTCGCGCCAGTCGGCGGCGAAGTCGAGCTGTTCTGACAAACACCAGACCAAACCTGCTGCGCGTCGCGCCGTACGGCTTGCGGCGATTTTGTCCGGTGTACTAATTTAATAAAGAATAAGGGCCGCAAGGCCTGGAAGGATAACTATGAAGATCAAAGTATTGATCGTGGATGATTCGGCCTTGATCCGCAGCGTGATGACGGAAATCGTGAACAGCCAGCCCGACATGGAGGTGGTGGGCGCTGCGCCCGATCCGCTGGTGGCGCGCGAGATGATCAAGCAGACCAACCCCGACGTGCTGACCCTCGACGTCGAGATGCCGAAGATGGATGGCCTCGACTTCCTGGAAAAACTGATGCGCTTGCGCCCGATGCCGGTATTGATGGTGTCGTCGCTGACCGAGCGCGGTTCGGAAATCACCATGCGCGCGCTGGAGCTGGGCGCCGTCGATTTCGTCACCAAGCCGAAGATTTCCATCCAGAGCGGCATGCGCGAGTACACGGACATGATCGCAGACAAGATTCGCGCCGCCTCGAAGGCGCGCATCCGTGCGCGCACCCTGCCGTCGGCCAGCGACAAGGTCGCCGCGCCGCTGCCTGCGCTGCGCAGCCCGTTGACGTCGAGCGAAAAGCTGATCATCGTCGGCGCCTCCACGGGCGGCACGGAAGCGATCCGCGAATTCCTCATGCAGATGCCATCCGATTGTCCCGGCATCCTGATAACGCAGCACATGCCGGAAGGCTTTACGCGCTCGTTTGCGCGCCGTCTCGATTCGCTGTGCAAGATATCGGTGCAGGAAGCGGCAGGCGGCGAACGGGTACTGCCCGGCCACGCCTACATCGCGCCCGGCCATTCGCACCTGACCCTGACGCGCAGCGGCGCCAACTACATGACCAAGATCGACCAGGGTGAGCCGGTAAACCGCCACCGCCCGTCCGTCGACGTGCTGTTCCGTTCGGCCGCGCAATCGGCCGGTAAAAATGCCGTCGGCGTGATCCTTACCGGCATGGGCAAGGATGGCGCACAAGGCATGTTGGAGATGAAGGCTGCAGGAGCGTATAATTTTGCGCAGGATGAAGCCAGTTGCGTGGTGTTCGGCATGCCGCGCGAGGCGATCGCCGTCGGTGCTACGCATGAGGTCGGCGCTCTGACGGCGCTGCCTGGCATGGTGCTGGGACACCTGGCTGCGCATGGCATGCGTGCTTTGCGCGTGTAAGCCACGTTTTATATGATCTGAGGCAAGTTTGTTCGCCTAAAAGCAACGAAAATGCTATCCTACAACTTGCTGCCGTAGTGTCGACCATAATGTCGGCATTCATGTCGATATTATTAACAAACCGCTACAGAAACAACGGAGTTATTCATGGCTGATCCAAAGATGAAATTTTTAGTCGTTGACGATTTTTCGACGATGCGCCGCATTGTCCGGAATCTGTTGAAGGAACTGGGTTATGCCAACGTCGATGAGGCGGAAGACGGCGTGATGGGCCTGGCCAAGCTGCGCGCGGAATCCTACGATTTCGTCGTGTCGGACTGGAACATGCCAAACATGGATGGCCTGACGATGCTGCAGCATATCCGCGCCGATCCCGCACTGGCCAAGCTGCCCGTGCTGATGGTCACCGCCGAAGCGAAAAAAGAAAACATCATCGCCGCCGCCCAGGCTGGCGCCAGCGGTTATGTCGTCAAGCCGTTCACGGCCGCGACCCTCGATGAAAAGCTGAACAAGATTTTCGAGAAGCTGGAAAAAGCCGGCGCCTGATCACGGCTTGATACCGATCAAGAAAAACGCTGCCAATGCGAATTGGCAGCGTTTTTTTTCGTCCGCAAAAAACTCAGACCAGCCCGCCATTCGCGCGCAGGGTCTGGCCATTCACCCAGCGGCCATCCGGCCCTGCCAGAAAAGCCACGGCGGCGGCGATGTCGTCCGGCGTGCCCAGGCGCTCCAATGGCGCCATCTTGCCCATGCGCTGTATCGTTTCTTCCGTCTTGCCGTTCAAGAACAACGCCGTGGCCGTGGGGCCGGGGGCGACGGCGTTGACGGTGATGTTCTTGCCGCGTAACTCTTTTGCAAAGATATTCGTCATCGTCTCGATGGCCGCCTTGGTGGCGCCGTAGACGGCATAGCCGGGCAGGGCCAGGCCGATTACGCTGGTGGAAAAGTTGACGACGCTACCGCCGTGGCGCAAGCGCGTCGCCGCCTGGCGCATGGTGTTGAAGCTGCCCTTGACGTTGATGGCGAACAGGCTGTCGAAGGTGGCGTCGTCCGTGTCGGCCAGGGCCGGCAGCGCGGGCGGCATGATGCCGGCATTGTTGACCAGCACGTCGACGCCGCCATAGGCCGCCTCGGCCGCATCGAACAGGGCTTGCACCTGGCCGCGTCGGCGACGTTGGCCTTGACGGCGATGGCGGCGCCACCGTCGGCCACGATGGCCGCCACCAGCTGCTCCGCTGCCACGTTGCCGCTGGCGTAATTGACGACGATCCGCATGCCGTCGCGCGCCAGGCGGCGGGCGATGGCCGCGCCGATGCCGCGCGATGCACCAGTGACGATGGCGACCTTGGCCGGTATAGCTGCTGTGTTCATGGGTGTTCTCCTGTCGTGGTGGGAGGCCCGCATGCTGTCGCTGCGAACCAGTACAGCCATTGTCATCTTTATTGATTGATGGATAAAGGTGGGTTTGATGATTTCAGTATGCAAATTACATTAACAATTTCCCCAGGCATGCGGGGTACGGACAGAGATGATCGCGCGGCCTGCAGATAATTGCGCAAAGGAATGAAATATTTCCCAAAGTTAACTTTACACGTCAAATAATTTGGCCCATGATCGCTGCAGTATTTCCCCTTTGTCCCCGACCCCGACAAGAAGGAGCGCACGATGCGCCGAGCACCCGTATTATTTTTCGCCCTGGGCACGGCCCTGTTAACGGCCTGCGGCGTGAGCCTGGAGCAAACCGCCGTTGCGCCCGTCGCGTCGGTCGAGATGCAGGAGCCTGCCGCGCAGCCGGTAATCGAAGCCGATGGCCGGCATGCCTATTTGCATCGCGTGGGCGGCCATGACTATGTCAGCCTGAGCCAGCATGGCCCGCAGGGCGGCTTGCCGATACTCACGGGTACGCAGCGCCATGCGCATGCCATCCGCCTGTTGGCGGCCGATCCGGCCCAGGCACGGGCCATCTTGCGCAGCCTGAGGCTGCCTGCGAACCAGCGCAAGCTGTGGGCGGGAGAAGAAATCGTGCTCGATGCGGCCAGCTATGACATGTTGCAAGCGGCACGCGGCAGCAACAGGCCGCTGTTTGCCGAACTCAAGCTGGTGGGGATGGAGAAGTAAGGAAAAGAAACAGAAACAGAAACGGGACCGAATGGCCCCGTCGAGGTGACGCTTGGAGATGGCGCTTAAATTTCCAGGTTGTCGATGAGGCGAGTCTGTCCCAGCTTGGCGGCGGCCAGCACCACCAGCGGTTCGCCGGCGGCCAGTTCGGCGGCGTTCGGCGCCTGCAGGTTGGCGCGCTTGCGCACGGCGATGTAGTCCGATTTCCAGCCGCGGCCGTCCAGCAGCTGCATGGCCGCCTGTTCCAGTTCGCCGACGGCCAGGTTACCCTTGCGCACTTCCTCGGCGACGAAATTGAGGCCCTTGTACAGTTCAGGCGCTTCCGCGCGTTCGCTTTCCGACAGGTACATATTGCGCGAGGACAAGGCCAAGCCATCGTCTGCGCGGTAGGTCTCGGCGGCGATGATTTCCGTCGGCAGCGCGAACTGGCGCGCCATGTTGCGGATGATCATCAGTTGCTGGTAATCCTTCTTGCCGAACACGGCCACTCTCGGACCCACGCAGGAAAACAGTTTGGTGACGACCGTGCACACGCCTTCGAAGAAGCCGGGACGGAATTCGCCTTCCAGGGTATTGCCCAGGTCATCGGGCGGGCGCACGCGGTATTCCTGCGGCTCCGGGTACAGTTCCTTTTCCGTCGGCGCGAACAGCACGTACACGCCTTCCTTTTCCAGCTTGGCGATGTCGGCCGCCATGGTGCGCGGATATTTCTCGAAGTCTTCGTTCGGGCCGAATTGCAGGCGGTTCACGAAGATCGAGGCGACGACGGGGTCGCCATGCTTGCGCGCCAGGCGCATCAGCGACAGATGGCCTTCGTGCAGGTTGCCCATGGTGGGGACGAACGCCGTGCGCAGCTGTCCGCTGAGCTGGTCGCGCAATTCTTCGATGTCGGAAATAATTTTCATGGATTGCTTTCGCTAAAACCCCGTTGTACGGTGGTCAGTGACAAAGGGAAGGAGTCAGGCGGGCGAATAGGCCAGCCGGACGTAGATGGGGGCAAACGGTTCTGCCTGTGTGATTTCGATCAGGGTTTCCTTGGCCAGTTCCAGCAGGGCCACGAAGTTGACCACCACCACGGGCACGCCGCCGGCAATGTCGAACAACTCGCTGAATTCGACGAAGCGCGACGATTGCAAGTGGCGCAGGATGCTCGACATGTGCTCGCGCACGGACAGTTCCTGGCGGCTGATGCGGTGATGCTGGGTCAGTTTGGCGCGTTTCAGCACGTCGAGCCACGCCTGCTGCAAGTCCACCGGTTCCACGTCGGGCCAGGTGGGCGTCAGGCTTTGCTCGATGAAAATCTGCGTGCGCACGAAATCGCGCTCGAACTGCGGGAT
Organism: Janthinobacterium sp. SUN026; assembly: GCF_030397625.1. Taxonomy (NCBI): domain Bacteria; kingdom Pseudomonadati; phylum Pseudomonadota; class Betaproteobacteria; order Burkholderiales; family Oxalobacteraceae; genus Janthinobacterium; species Janthinobacterium sp. SUN026. The sequence continues at coordinate 296,563 of NZ_JAPQNU010000005.1, forward strand.
GGCGTTCAGGTCGTAGGCGGCCAGCTTGATCTGCTCGTATTCGAGCAGGCGGCGCACCAGTTCGGCACGGGGATCGCCGCCATCTTCCTCGACGTCGCTCTTGCGCGAAGGCAAGAGCATGCGCGACTTGATCTCGATCAACATGGCCGCCATCAACAAATACTCGGCGGCCAGTTCCAGGTTGCGCACGCGGATCTGGTCGACATATTTCAGATATTGCAGGGTCACCTGCGCCATCGGGATATCGAGAATGTTGAAATTTTGCTTGCGTATCAGGTAGAGCAGCAAGTCGAGCGGGCCTTCGAAGGCTTCGAGGAAGATTTCCAGCGCGTCCGGCGGAATGTACAAATCCGTCGGCATGCGCATCATCGGCTCGCCATACAGGCGGGCGATGCCGAGCGGGTCGGCGGCGGGCGCCGCGTCCGTTACTGCCGTGGCGGATGCTGCAGGGTCGCCGCTGCCGTCGCCGCCAGCGGCGGGTTCGGGCGACTCGATGACTGCGCCGGCACCGGAAGCGTCGGCTTCCGGCGTGACTGCAGACTCTTCAGGCAACATCGTGCCGGTTCCAGATCTTAGTTCTTGTTCTGGTAAACGTAAGCCTGTTGCTTGACGGCCGACGCCAGCTGGCGCTCTTGCTCATCGATGCTGACGGCCGGCTTGTCCCACAGCAGGGCGCGGCCCGCTTGCTGGCCCGCTTCCATGCCAGGATTCTTGGCCTTCAGTTCAGCGATGAACAAGGTGTGGTCGGATACGTAGTTGTTGTGTTTTGCAGGCAGTTTCATATTCTCTTCTGAGTGTCTTATAGGTAAGGTCAGCCGGCCGTATTTTACCGCGCCGTGCCGCCTGGCGGGTTGTTGTATCGGCAAGTCCGGGGCGAAATTGCTAAAAATCAATAACGCAACAAACGCCGCATCACCATCGGCGCCGGTTCGGCGGGGTTGGCGTGCGAATATTCCAGTTCTTCGGCCAGGTCGAATTCGAAGGCCGCATAAAAATCGATCAGCTTACGCTGGTCGCGCCGCACGGCCAGGCGCAATTCCTCCGCCTGGCACGACAGGCCATGATGAATGATGGCTTCCAGCAAATGTTGCGAAACGTGGCTGCCCCGGTAGGCGGGCAGCACGCCCATGCGTGAAATCTTCCAGATGGCGGGATCGCTGTCGAGCGGCATCCAGCGCAGCGAACCGGCTGGAATGTCGTCGATCAGCAACAGAAAACCGCCGCCGTGGCGCAATTGCTCTTCCACCTGCTGCGCCGTCTCGTGGTGTCCACTGGACGAGGCCGCCACCTTGCCGGCCCACGCAGCGCGGGTCAGCTCGGCCATCAGTTGTGCATCGGCATTCGTTGCTTCGCGCACCACGATATTCATCATCGGTCCTTGTGCGGGCTTAGCGGATGCGCATGCCAGGTTCGGCGCCTGGCCAAGGGTTCAGGATGTAGATGCCTGGATTGGCCTTCTCGTCGGCGCTTGATGCGGCCATGACCATGCCTTCGGAAATTCCGAACTTCATCTTGCGCGGCGCCAGGTTGGCCACCAGTACCGTCAGCTTGCCGACCAGCTCTTCCGGCTGGTAGGCCGAACGGATGCCGGAGAAGACATTGCGCAAGCGGCCTTCGCCCGCGTCCAGGGTCAGGCGCAGCAGCTTGTCGGAGCCGTCGACCAGTTCGCAGTTGACGATTTTCGCGATGCGCAGGTCGACCTTGAGGAAGTCGTCGATCTTGATCTCAGGCGCCAGTTCCTCGATGGCGGAGGCCGGTGTTTCAGCGACCGGTGCGGCGTCGTTCGCGGCATCGCCAGCCGGCGCCGCGATGGCGGCAGCTTGCGGTGCGTCAAACAGCGCTTCGATCATCTTTGCATCCATGCGCGTCATCAAGTGGCTGTAGGCGCCGATGGTACGGCCCAGCATGCTGTTCGAGACGGCGTCGCCGAACACTTGCGTATCGGCCCAGGTGAATTGCTCGTCGTTGAGGAACGAGGCCACGTTCTTTGCCACGCCCGGCAAGACCGGCGACAGCAGGATCGTCAACTGGCGGAACAGGATCAGGGCCGTCGTGCACACGTCGTGCAGTTCGGCTGTCTTGTCCGCATCCTTGGCGAGGATCCACGGCTTGTTTTCATCGACGTACTGGTTGGTGATGTCGGCGATTTCCATGATCTCGCGCAAGGCCTTGCCGAATTCGCGGTTCTCGAAGTGCGCGGCGATGCTGGCCTGGCGCTCGACGATGACGCCGTTGGCGTCCACCGTCAGCGCGCGGTTGATCCAGCTTTGCGCGCCTTCCGACAGCGTCGATGCCAGCTTGCCGTCGAAACGCTTGGCGATGAAGCCGGCGCAGCGGCTGGCGATGTTCACGTATTTGCCGATCAGGTCGCTGTTCACGCGGGCCACGAAGTCGTCGCCGTTGAAGTCCAGGTCTTCCACTTTCGAGTTCAGCTTGAAGGCGATGTAGTAGCGCAGCCATTCCGGGTTCATGCCCAGGTCCAGGTAGCGCAGCGGCGAGATGCCCGTGCCGCGCGACTTCGACATCTTTTCGTTGTTGACCGTCAGGAAGCCGTGCACATTGACTTTCAGTTTGTCGATCACCGGGTGGCCGGCAAATTTCAGCATGGCGGGCCAGAACAGCAAATGGAAGGAAACGATGTCCTTGCCGATGAAGTGGATTTGTTCCGTGGCAGGATCGTTCAGCAGGGCGTCGAAATCGAGGCCTTTCTTGTCGCAATAGTTTTTCAGGCTGGCCAGGTAGCCGACCGGCGCGTCCATCCACACATAGAAGAACTTGCCCGGCGCATCGGGAATCGGGATGCCGAAATAGGGCGCATCGCGCGAGATATCCCAGTCGGCCAGCTTTTCGCCCGCTTCACCCAGCCATTCGCTGACCTTGTTGACCATTTCAGGCTGCAGGCGGCCTGGCGTGTTGAGCCAATCCTTGAGGAATTCGAAGCAGCGCGGGTCGGACAGCTTGAAGAAATACTGTTCCGACGGCTTCATCACGGGCGTCGCGTTGGTGAACACGGAGAACGGGTTGACCAGGTCGGTCGGCTGGTAAGCCGCGCCGCACACTTCGCAATTGTCGCCGTACTGGTTCTTGGCGCCGCATTTCGGGCATTCGCCCTTGATGTTGCGGTCGGCCAGGAACATGCCCTTGACCGGATCGAAGAAGCGGTCGACGGTTTTCGTGACGATCAGGCCCGTATCGCGCAGCTTGCGGTAGATCGATTGCGACAGATCGACGTTTTCCGGCGAATCGGTCGAATACCAGTTGTCGAAGGCGATATGGAAGCCATCGAGGTACTGGGCGCGGCCGGCCGCGATGTTGGCGACGAATTGCTGTGGGGTAATGCCTTCCTTTTCGGCGGCGATCATGATGGGCGTGCCATGCGTATCGTCGGCGCCCACAAAGTGCACTTCACGGCCGGCTGCGCCATCGCGTTGCATTCGCTGGAACCGGACCCAGATATCGGCCTGGATGTATTCCATGATATGGCCAATGTGAAAAGCGGCGTTTGCGTAAGGCAGGGCAGTGGTGACGAACAGCTTGCGAGTCATGATTGATGCACTTTTGGGATGGATAATAGGTCATTTTAACAGCGGAAAGGCAATATGAGCAGATGCAGCGCTGGCAAGTGATGCTTTTGCCGCCATCGCGCCATGCAAATTTGCGCTAGACTGCGCGTATTGCACATATGTAGTACACACGGAGATTTACATGAGCATCACAGTAGAAGACGTCAAGGCCGCGCTGGCCCAGGTTATTGATCCAAATACACATAAAGATTTCGTTTCCAGCAAAACCGTCAAGAATCTGAAGGTTGATGGCGATGATATTTCGCTCGACATCGAACTGGGCTATCCCGCCAAAAGCCAGATCGACCTGATCCGCAAATCCGTGCTGGCCGCGCTGCGCGTGCTGCCGGGCGTGGGCAACGTCAGCGTGGGCGTGTCGTCGAAAATCATTTCGCACACGGTGCAGCGCGGCTTGAAGCCGATGAGCAACGTGAAAAACATCATCGCCGTCGCTTCCGGCAAGGGCGGCGTTGGCAAATCGACCACGGCGGTCAACCTGGCCCTGGCCCTGGCGGCCGAAGGCGCCACCGTCGGCATGCTGGACGCCGATATCTATGGCCCGTCGCAGCCGATGATGCTGGGCATCAGCGGCCAGCCGAAGACCCTCGACGGCAAGAGCATGGAACCGATGGAAAATCACGGCCTGCAAGTGTCGTCGATCGGCTTCATGATCGATCCGGACGAGCCGATGGTGTGGCGCGGCCCGATGGTCACGCAAGCCTTGCAGCAATTGCTGGACCAGACCAACTGGCGCGACCTCGATTACCTGATCGTCGACATGCCGCCGGGCACGGGCGACATTCAATTGACCCTGTCGCAAAAAGTGCCCGTCACGGGCGCCGTGATCGTCACGACGCCGCAGGACATCGCGCTGCTGGACGCGCGCAAGGGCTTGAAAATGTTCGAGAAAGTCGGCATTCCTATCCTCGGCGTGGTGGAAAACATGAGCACGCACATCTGCTCGAACTGCGGCCATGCGGAAGAAATCTTCGGCGCCGGCGGCGGCGCGAAGATGTGCGCGGACTTCGGAGTGGAATTCCTCGGCGCCTTGCCGCTGACCATGGCGATCCGCCAGCAGACGGATTCCGGCACGCCGACCGTCGTGGCCGAGCCGGAAGGCCCCGTCGCCGTCATCTACAAGCAGATCGCCCGCACCATCGCGATCAAGGTGGCGGAAAAGGCAAAGGATATGACCAGCAAGTTCCCGTCGATCGTCATCAAGAACGATTAAACGTTGGGCTTGGCGCTGCCACGCGCCATTGTCAGCAGGAATATGGTTTCATGCAGTCCGTGTTGTTATTAAACAAGAGGAGACATCATGCAATTGACCACCGTATTCCTGCGCCAAGCCGCAGCCGTGATCGCGGGCAGCCTGCTGGCCGCCAGCGCGTTTGCGCAATCCGTTTCGTTCGTCGAGCCCGTCGATGGCGCGACAGTGAGCAGCCCGTTCAAAGTGAAATTTGCCGTCAGCGGCATGGACGTCAAGCCGGCCGGCGACATGACGGCCAAGACGGGCCACCATCATTTGCTCATCAATATGGGGCCGATGAAGGCGGGCGAAATGATACCCATGGACGATAAACATTTGCACTTCGGCAAAGGACAGACGGAAACGGACGTCACCTTGCCGCCGGGCCAGTACACCCTGACGATGCAGTTCGCCAACGGCGCGCACCAGTCGTATGGGCCGGAGTTGAGCAAAAGCATCAAGGTGACGGTCAAGTAAGCCAGGCAAGTAAGCCAGGTAAATAAGTCAGGCAAATTCATCTGTTTCAGTAAAGGCCGGGTTCCAGCGATGGAGCCTGGCCTTTTTCATATTGTTGCCTCTTGTCATTATTGTGTCATATAGTCGGCGTATGCTGGCCGGTGGCCTAACTTTTGATGAGCGGATATGACGAAACATTTCTCCCTTTCCCGGCAACTGGCGCAGGCGCTGCTGTTGGCGGCTGGCGTGGCGGCGAGCCAGGCGCATGCGGCCAAGGCCGTTCCTGCTGTTGCTGCCGGTGCGGCGCAGCCGAAGCTGGTGGTGGTGCTGGTAGTGGACGGCTTGCCGCAAGAGCAGGTGACGCGCTACCGCGACCAGTTCGGCCAAGGCGGCTTCCGCCGCCTGCTGGAGCAGGGCGCGTGGTTCAGCGACGCGCACCAGGCGCATGGCATCACGGTCACGGCCATCGGCCACTCGGCCGTGCTGTCGGGCGCTTACCCTTATCAGCATGGTGTGATCGGGAATAACTGGATCGATCCCGTCACGAAAAAATCCGTGTACTGCACCGAAGATGGCAATTTCCATTACATCGGCGAAGACACGCAGCCCGACGACGGCACGGCGCCGACCAAGCTTCGCGTGAGCACTCTGGGCGACGAGTTGCGCTATTCCACGGGCGACAAGGCCAAGGTCGTCACCGTGTCGGGCAAGGATCGGGGCGCCATCCTGCTGGCCGGGAAAACGGGCACGGCGTATATGTACATGGAAAAGACGGGCAATTTTGCCAGCAGCACCTATTATATGCAGCAGCATCCGCAATGGGTGCAGCGCTACCAGGCCGCCAAGCCGCAAGACCGTTATTATGGCAAGAGCTGGACGCCGCTGCTGGCCGATTCCGCCTATGCGCGCGATGCCCGCGATGATCTGGTGCCGGCCAAGCCGGGCACGCGCAACACCTTCCCGTTTGCCTATTACAGCGACAGCGGCAAGCTCGATGGCGAGTACTACAGCCGCCTGAAGGCCGGTCCCTTCCTCGATGAACTGACCTTGGAATTCGCCCGCGCCGCCATCGATGGCGAAAACCTGGGCCACAACCCGGCCGGCGTGCCCGATATCCTGGGCGTGAGCCTGTCCGCGCACGATTACGTGAATCACGCCTACGGCCCGGAAAGCAAGATGTCGCACGACCACCTGCAGCGCCTGGACCGCATGCTGGCCGGCTTCTTTGCCGACCTCGATAAAAAAGTCGGCATGGACAACGTGCTGGTGGTGCTGACGGCTGACCATGGTTTTGCCAACGTGCCGGAATTTGCCGAAACGCGGGGTTTCTCGGCCAAACGCATCGACGGCGCCAAACTGGTCGATGCCTTGAACCAGCACCTGGCGACTAACCTGGGTATCGATAAACTGGTGACGACGTCGTCGCTGCCGAATATCTACCTCGATTACGCGCTGGCGGAGAAGGGCGGCGTCAATCGCGCCGCCCTGGAAGACGCGGCGGCCCGCTTCCTGCTGCAGCAGGACGGTCTGGCGCAAGTCTATACGCGCACGCAGATGGAAGCGGGTGCCGTTTCCACGCGCATGGACACCCTGATGCGCCGCGCCTGGAATCGCCAGCTGTCGGGCGACCTGATGGTCGTGACAAAGCCGGCCTGGTACTTCGGCAAGGGCGCGGGCGGCACTTCGCACGGCACGCCTTATACCTATGACACCAATGTGCCGCTGATGGTCTTCGGCCCCCGCTGGATCAAGCCGGGCGCCTATGGCCAGTATGCGGAAGTGGTCGATATCGCCCCGACCCTGGCGCACCTGCTGCGCATACGCCAGCCGTCGGCGTCGGAAGGGCGGGTGTTGATGGAGGTGGTGCGGTAGTTCAGGCATAGAGGTGTATCGTTGATGTAAAGGCCAGGCTTGCGTTTTCACGGAAGCCTGTTTTTTTATTGATTTAAGAGTTGTAAGTCGATAAATATCAATAGGCACGCAAAGTTCTTGACGGATAGTGAAATTTCTTTATTTCACGATGAGGACGTCAATGAACAGTTCACTATTCAAATGTTGTTGTATGGCATTGATGTGGATTTTGCTGCCGGGGTGCGTCGTGCCACACTTCGATCATGCCTCATATGACTATTATTATGCCGTTCCCTTGAAGGCCGACAAGCCGTGGCTAAGTCTGAGCAACGGGCTTGATCTGCATGCCTATAACAAATGTGAGCATAGTGAAGTGCCGCCAAAATGTGACCCGCCGGGTTTTTGGGTGATGGAGCGACCGCAGAAGCCGGATTGGCATGAGATAGGTCGCTACAGAGTGAGCGTGTGGCATCCCGGCAAGTTGCAGTTTCAACCAATGCTTTCGGCCTATGCCAACACGACGTATCGTGCAGTTAGTCTTGTTAAAGAAGAATCACGCAAAATATATTTGCTTCGGCCTGGGTTTGGCGGTGACGAGCGCCGATCACTGGAAGGAAACGACGCTGGTGTTGTTGCAATCGATTTGCGGCCAAACGCATTATGTAGCACGGATGAGCCTGTACCACGCCTTATTGTCTTTGATGCCGATAATATATGGGTATTTGCGGAGTATGAATCAGACTGCCGAAAGGATCTGCAGGCCGATTTCGCCCCGCTTGATATATTGAACTTTGAGGACAGCGATCAGTTTAATGCTATTTTGCGTAAACCGATGAAACTGTTTTACCTCAGCTCCAGCGTGGTAGGTCAGTCAGATTTTGGTCAACCGCGCACGGTTTTACGGGATGCTGATCTCCCGAATGAAAGTACGCGCAAGACCGTGCGCTTGTCCGAGGTTGTCCGATTACAGAGCACGATGTTCCGGCTTGAGACCACACCGGCGCCACCTCTGTTGCCAGTACCGGATTATCCCAATTTTTATTGTCACTACTCAGATACGGTTATTGGTTTGAGAATGATATTTTTTGATGGTGAGAAACCATACCCCGACCTTAAATATTGTCGGCCATTTCGCGGGAAATGACATAGGCTGCGTGCTTTACAGTAGCCAATCAATCGGCAGCACCGACAGTATCGCCACCCCGATGCGCTTCCACACGCTGGTGCCCGGCTCCGTGTCGTAGCGCGTGGTGGCGCCGCTGGCGTCGCGGGCGATCCAGTACAGCGCGCCGTCGTCGCCCAGCAGTACCTGGTAGGCGCGCTGCGGGATGGTGGTGCGCATGGCTTGCCCCAGCTGGCTGGCCAGCGCGGGGCTGTCGATGACGAGGCCCATTTCCGTGTTCAATTCGATCGAGCGCGGGTCGAAGTTGAACGAGCCGACAAAGATGCGCCGGTCGTCGACGGCAAAGGTCTTCGCATGCAGGCTCGATGCGGAGCTGCCGAAGCGGCCCGGCTGTGCGCGCGCATCGCCGGCTTCCCACGAGCGGCGCGACTCGTACAGCAGCACACCCGCTTCCAGCAGCGGTTTTCTCCACTTCGCATAGCCGGCATGCACGGCCGCCACGTCGGTCGCTTCCAGCGCATTCGTCAGGATGCGCACGCCCACGCCTTTTCTTGTCAGGTCGGCGAAGGCCTGGGTGCCGGCTTTGCCGGGCACGAAATATGGCGACACCAGGTCCACTTCCTTTTCCGGCACGCCCAGCAGGTTTTTCAGGTTGTCCGCCACGCCCGTGCCTGGCCTGGCCTTGTCCAGCACTTTGGCCGGGTCGTCGCTGACCATGCGCGTCCTGGCCCATTCGAAGGGCAGGGTGCGCTCCATCATTTGTCTGACGAAGGGCGAGGTGCGCAGCGCCTGCACGTATTCCTCGGCCGCCTTGGTGTCGTCGATGCGGTCCGCTTCGGCGGCGATGGTGGCCGCGTCGCCGTTGACAGGGCTGGTCAGCAGCAGGCTGGCCGGGTAGGCCGAGGCGCTGTTCCAGTAGCGGTCGAAATCGCGCGAAACGTCGTCGACGACGGGGCCGACGGCCAACACGTCCAGGTCGGCAAACAGCACGTCGCCGGCCGCGCCAAAATATTCGTCGCCCACATTGCGCCCGCCGACGATGGTGGCCTGGTTATCGGCCGTAAACGATTTGTTGTGCATGCGCCGGTTGAGGCGGGAAAAATCGGTGGCAAAGGCCAGCGCGCGCGGCGCGCGGGGCACGAAGGGATTGAACAGGCGGATTTCCAGGTTGTGCTGTTTGCCCAGCATCGCCAGGGTCTGGTCCAGGCCCGCTGTGTTGTTATCGTCGAGCAGCAGGCGCACGCGCACGCCCCGCTCGGCCGCTTGGCGCAGGGCGTCGAACAGCAGGGTGCCCGTGATGTCCTTGTGCCAGATGTAGTACTGCACGTCCAGGCTGCGCTGGGCGGCGGCGGCCAGCAGGGCGCGCGCGGCAAAAGCGTCGCGCCCATCGGCGAGCGGGTAAATGCCGGACACGCCGGGATGCTGCGCCACCATGGGCGCAATGGCCGTGGCCAGTTGGGTGTGCTTTGTGTCGGCGATGACGCTGGATGCCACGCGGCCTTCCAGCGAAGGCAGCGAGACGCAGCCGGCGAGGACGGCGGACAGCAGCAGTGGCAGCAGCAGCCGGGTGGCGCTGCGGAAGGGAAGTGCTTGGGCGGGCATGGCGGGCTTTCATCGAGTTGCCCCGATGTTAGCAGATGCGCATGCCCGCACGCGGCGCGGTTTTAGAGTTGTTCCAGCGCGATCAGCTCGGCCACCGTCTGGCGGCGGCGGATCAGGCGGGATTGCGCGCCATCGACCAGGTATTCCGCCGCATGGGGGCGGCTGTTGTAGTTCGACGACATCGACGCGCCATACGCGCCCGCGCCTTCGAAGACGACATAGTCGCCCACCTGCGCTGCCGGCAACAAACGGGTTTCCACCACGCCGCCATCGCGCTGGGTAAACACGTCGCCCGATTCGCACAGGGGGCCGCCGACCACGGTGGCACGCTGCGCGTCCAGCGCGCGGCCGTCATGCGCAATGACCGACATTTCATGGTAGCTGCCGTACATGGCAGGGCGCATCAGTTCATTGAAACCCGTATCGAGCAAGGTGAAGTGGTTGCCGCCCATTTGCTTGGTGGCGCGCACTTCGGCCACCAGCAAGCCCGCGTCGGCCACGAGGAAGCGGCCCGGTTCGATTTCCAGGTGCACGCGATGGCCCAGGTGCGCCTCGATCTGCTTGCGCGCCGCATCCCACAGCTGGAAGTAGTGGTCCGTGTCGACGGGCTGCTCGCCTTCGCGGTAGGGCACGGACAGGCCGCCGCCCGTGGAAATGGCTTCGATGTCGTGGCCCATGTTTTTCACCAGGTCGACCATGGTGCCGCAGACGGTTTCCAGGTGGCTGTAGTCGACGCCCGAGCCGATGTGCATGTGCAGGCCCACCAGGTGCAAGCCATGTGCGCGGATGACGGCCAGCGCCTCCGGCAGCTCTTCGTGCCAGATGCCATGCTTGCTGTTTTCGCCGCCCGTATTGGTCTTGTTGCTGTGGCCATGGCCATAGCCGGGATTGATGCGCAGCCAGACGCGGTGGCCGGGCGACAGGGGGCCCAGCTGGCGCAGCATGTCGACGGAGCCGCAATTGACTTCGATCTTTGCCGCCGCCACGCGCGCCAGGGTGGCGCGGTCGAACAGGTCGCAGGTGAAGACCACGCCGGCGGCGCCATTCGTTTGCGCCGGCGCAAAGCCTGCTTGCAGCGCGCGCTCGATCTCGCCCAGCGAGACGGCGTCCACGTGCACGCCCGCTTCGCGCATCAGGGTGAGCAGGTGGATGTTCGAATTGGCCTTTTGCGCGAAGCGCACCGTGTCGAACTGCGCCAGCTGCGCGATGCGCGCGCGGATGGTGGCCGCGTCATACACCCACAGGGGCGTGCCGTGTTCCTGGGCGAGTTGGGCGAGGGTCTGGTCGGTGACGGGCTTCATCGTGTGCTTTCGGTGGAATGAGGAGATAGCGCATGATGGCCGATTGTGCTTCGACTATAAAATATCTATTTGAGGCTACCTTATTCATTTATGATATGGGTATGACTATCTCCCTGCGCCATATCGAGGTCTTCCGCGCCATCATGACGACGGGCAGCGTGACGGCCGCCGCCGCCATGCTGCATACGTCGCAGCCCACCGTCAGCCGCGAGCTGGCGCGCCTCGAGCATTTGACGGGCCTGACCCTGTTCGAGCGCGAGCGGGGGAGGTTGCGCCCCACGGCCCAGGCGCTGCAGCTGTTCGAGGAAGTGCAGCGCGCGTATTTCGGCCTGGAGCGCATCATCAGCACGGCGGCGGCCTTGCGCCAGTTCGACCAGGGGCAGCTGTCGATCGCCTGCCTGCCCGTGTTTTCCCAGTCGCTGCTGCCGCAGGCGTGCAAGCGTTTCGTCGCCGATTTTCCCAAGGTGAGCATCAGCATCACGCCGCAGGAGTCGCCGCTGCTGGAAGAGTGGCTGTCGGCGCAGCGCCACGATATCGGCCTGACGGAAGTGGGCAATGCGCCGCCGGGCACCGCGCTTGACACATTGATGTCCGTCGATGAAGTGTGCGTGCTGCCCGACGGCCATGCGCTCGCCGGCAAGGCCGTGCTGCAGCCGGCGGACTTCGCGGGCCAGCCTTTCATCAGCCTGGCCGCCGTCGACCCCTACCGCCAGCAGATCGACGCCATCTTTGCGCAGGCGGGCGTGGAGCGGCGCATGGCGCTCGACACGCACAGCGCCGCCTCCGTGTGCGCGATGGTGCGCGAAGGCGTGGGGCTGGCCATCGTCAATCCGCTCACGGCCCTCGACTATGCGGGGCAGGGCTTGCAGATCCGCCGCTTCGGCGTTTCCTTGCCGTTCACGGTGAATCTCGTGAAACCTTTGCACCGGCCCCTGTCGCAACTCGTCGCCCTGTTCGAGCAGGCGCTGCATGCGCAGGCGGCGGAGGTGAAAAGGCGCTTGCTGCAGCTGTGACGGTGCTTGTGGAGCAGCGGCGGTCAACAGAGTAAAATGGCGTTTTACTTATTCAAGCCTGACTACTTCGATGACCACAACCGCTACTCCTGTCCGTACCCGTTTCGCTCCCAGCCCGACCGGCTATCTGCACCTGGGCGGCGCCCGCACCGCTTTGTACAGCTGGGCGTATGCCCGCCACTTCGGCGGCACCTTCGTGCTGCGCATCGAAGACACGGACGTGGAGCGCTCCACGCCGGAAGCCGTGCAAGCCATCATCGAAGGCATGAAGTGGCTGGGCCTGGACCACGACGAAGGCCCGTTCTACCAGATGCAGCGCATGGATCGCTACCGCGAAGTGGTGGCGCAGATGCTGCTTGAGGGCACGGCATATCACTGCTACTCGTCGCCGGAAGAAGTCGAAGCGATGCGCGAGCGCATGCGCGCCGCCGGTGAAAAGCCGCGCTACGACGGCACCTGGCGTCCGGAGCCGGGCAAGACCCTGCCGGCCGTACCGGCCGACCGCAAGCCCGTCGTGCGTTTCAAGAACCCGCTCGACGGCGACGTGACATGGGACGACGTGGTCAAGGGCACGATCACGATTTCCAACCGCGAGCTGGACGACCTGGTGATCGCCCGCCCGGACGGCACGCCGACATACAACTTCTGCGTGGCCGTCGATGACTGGGACATGCAGATCACGCACGTGATCCGCGGCGACGACCATGTCAACAACACCCCGCGCCAGATCAACATCCTGCGCGCCATCGGCGCACCGCTGCCGCTGTATGGCCACCTGCCGATGATCCTGGGCGCGGACGGTGAAAAGCTGTCGAAGCGCCATGGCGCCGTCAGCGTGATGGATTACCCGGCGCAGGGCTTCCTGCCGGAAGCGATGCTGAACTACCTGGCGCGCCTGGGCTGGAGCCATGGCGACGATGAAGTGTTCTCGACCGAGCAGTTCTGCGAGTGGTTCAACCTGAACCACCTGTCGAAATCGGCGGCCCAGTTCAATAATGAAAAACTGGCCTGGCTGAACAACCACTATATCAAGCAGGCCGACAATACCCGCCTGGCCGACCTGGCGCGTCCGCAAATGGTCGCCGCCGGCGCCGTCTTCGAAGGCGCGCCGGACCTGGCGCAAGTGCTGGGCATGATGAAAGAGCGCGCCAACACCGTCAATGAGCTGGCTGCCGCCTCGATGCTGTTCTTCCGCGAACCGCAGCCCGATGCCGCGCTGGTCACGCAGCACATCACGGATGCCATCAAGCCCGTGCTGGCGCAGTTTGCCGAGCGTATCGCCACGGTGGAGTGGAGCAAGGAAGCCGTCGCCGCCATGATCAAGGAAGTGCTGGCCGCGAACACCATCAAGATGCCGCTGCTGGCCATGCCTTTGCGTTTGATCTTGACGGGCCAGCTGCAGACGCCTGCCATCGACCAGGTGGTGGTGATGTTCGGCCGCGAGACCGTGCTGGCGCGCCTGGCAAAGTGGCTGTAATCGTCGCGCCGAATTGAGCGTGTAAATGCGGCGCAGAAACCGCCCCTATGAAAAGTTGCTCATAGACGAAAAAGGGTATTTGCAGAGTGAAACTTCTTTGCTATACTCTTGTTTCTGCACCAACGGGGGTATAGCTCAGCTGGGAGAGCGCTTGCATGGCATGCAAGAGGTCAGCGGTTCGATCCCGCTTACCTCCACCAGCAGCAAAATCGCAGTCGGGTTTTGTTAGTCGTTGAAGTGGTGCAGATGTTGTTTGGAAGTTCCGCGGTCCCCATCGTCTAGAGGCCTAGGACATCACCCTTTCACGGTGAGTGCAGGGGTTCGAATCCCCTTGGGGACGCCAGGTAGTTGTGGTATAGTAGTGGCAGTTGTTTGTACTGATTGTTGTAAGTTCAGGCCCGTAAAAAGCGGAATCTGGATGGAAAGCAAGTAGTGGAACAAAGTCGCCAAGTGCGGCTTTTATTATTTCTGCGCCCGGGGGGTATAGCTCAGCTGGGAGAGCGCTTGCATGGCATGCAAGAGGTCAGCGGTTCGATCCCGCTTACCTCCACCAACAGCGCAGAAGTAAGGTGGTAAAACTGTAGTGCCGAGGTCCCCATCGTCTAGAGGCCTAGGACATCACCCTTTCACGGTGAGTACAGGGGTTCGAATCCCCTTGGGGACGCCAGTTCAGTCTGGTGTTGTAGTTGTAAAGAAGTAGCAGTGTTTCTGCGCCCGGGGGGTATAGCTCAGCTGGGAGAGCGCTTGCATGGCATGCAAGAGGTCAGCGGTTCGATCCCGCTTACCTCCACCAACAGCGCAGAAACAAGTGGTAAATGGAAGTGAATAAATCAAAGTCGCCTTGGGCGGCTTTTTTTATTTCCGAAGCATTTGTTGTTATGCCTTTCAGGGAAGTATGGTTTAACTGTTGGGGTGTTTATATGGCAGGCAAGAGGCGAGTGTTTGATCCCGCTTGCGTTTGCCAATGGGGTGGAAATTGAAATACATCAAAGTCGCCTTGAGCGGCTTTTTTTGTGCCTATTGGTTGCATGGATATAACTGACAGTGATTTGCGGAGTGGTTACATTTGGCAGGCGGCTTGATTTCATCATGCCCGCGGATAAAAAATGGACCATTACACTGAGGAGACAGGATGCACCGCGTATTTGCCAGTTTTTTTCTTGCTGCCGTTATGCACGTTCCCGCGCACGCGGAGGCGCCGCCTGCGGCGAAATTCGATCCTAGTGCGCTGAAGTTGCAAAAGGGGCCGTTCAATGACGTGCTGGTGCTCGGTTCGCCCCATTTGGCGCAATTGCCAACATCGTTTGATCCGTCTCAATTGAGCTTGCTCAACGAGCGCCTGGCGGGCTGGCGGCCGGATGCGATCGCGATCGAGGCGCTTTCCGGCTTGCAATGTGCTTACTTGCGCGCCTATCCGCAGCGCTATGACGATACGGTGAAAGCGTATTGCTATGACACTTCCGCCGCGCGGGCCGCCACGGGGCTCGATGTGGTGGCGGCCACGGCGCAGGCCGAGCGTTTGCTGGCCGCCTGGCCGGCGGCGCCGTCCCCCGCCCAGCGGCGTACATTGGCTTCCCTGTTCCTGGCCGGTGGCGAGCGTGCATCGGCGCTGGTGCAATGGCTGCGCCTGCCCGCGGATGAGCGGCGCGCCGGTGATGGCGTGAGCGAGCCCTTGGCCGCGAACCTCAATTCCCTGCTGGGGCAGCGCAACGAGAGCTATCAGATTGCTGCCGTGCTGGCGGCGAAGGGCGGGCACGAGCGGGTGCATGGCATGGATGACCATACGTCCGATATGCCTGTCGACGATGAGAAGGCGTATGCCAAGGCGATCAGGGCGGCCTGGAATAATTCCTTTTCGGCCGAGCGCAAGCGCATCCATGCCGGGTTTGAGGAGCAATGGAATACGCCCGCCGGTGTGCTGGCGATCTACCGCGCGTATAACGGACGCGTAGAAGCGGACCTGGCCTTCCACGGCGATTTTGGCGCGGCGCTGGAAGAGCCGTCGCCGCCGCGTTATGGCCGCAACTACGTGGCATCCTGGGAGGTGCGCAACTTGCGCATGGCGTCGAATATCCGCGAAATCATGGCGGCGCGCCCGGGCATGCGCGTGCTGGTCATCGTCGGCGCATCCCACAAGGGCTACCTGGAGGCGTATCTGAACCAGATGCATGACGTGCGCATCGCCAATGCGGACGATATCTTGCGCTAAGGAATACTTTTGCCGCGCCAGATGGTTAGCGCGGTTTTCCCTGCGTGCCTGGCGTGCTGCCGCTTCCATATCTTCCTGTCATCATCCTGTCTCCATAGGGAGCGATGATACAAATAAGGTGGAAAAAAGAAGGCCAGCAGTTGATTTCGTGAATCGCTTCGTGTTAAACTTCGCGCACGCTTTTTTGAGGGGCTAAGCAAAGCCTTCAACGAAGAGTCCGCTGAGAGTAAAGCCAGCACAGGTCCCCATCGTCTAGAGGCCTAGGACATCACCCTTTCACGGTGAGTACAGGGGTTCGAATCCCCTTGGGGACGCCAGGATTTAGTTGTAAAGTAAGAGTGCAGTGCTGAATGGGCCTGACAAGTCAGGCTTTTTTTGTTTCTGTAATATTGCTGCAGTACCGGGTCAGGATGCAAATAGTGCATTCAGGACAGATTTCTGTCCCCATCGTCTAGAGGCCTAGGACATCACCCTTTCACGGTGAGTACAGGGGTTCGAATCCCCTTGGGGACGCCAGATTCGCAAGCAGTAACAGGTCGGGATGCGGAATAGTGCATTCAGGACAGATTTTCTGTCCCCATCGTCTAGAGGCCTAGGACATCACCCTTTCACGGTGAGTACAGGGGTTCGAATCCCCTTGGGGACGCCAGACCGGCTGAATCAGCCAACAAAAAAGCCGCCTGGTAACAGTGCGGCTTTTTTGTTATGGGCTGCCATGCCACATTTTTCTCTTCCCCTTTGAATATGCCATTAGCTACCGATCGCGCGCCAACCTTGGCCATCTTCTGCAAAGTCGTCGACAACTACGGCGATATCGGCATTTGCTGGCGCCTGGCGCGGCAGTTGAGTGGCGAGCATGGCGTGGCCGTCACCCTGTGGGTCGATGACTTGCCGAGTTTCCGGCGTATCTGCCCGAAAATCGACGTGACGGCGCCAGTGCAGCAGGCCGGCGGCGTCACGGTGCGCCACTGGCGCGACCAGGAGGGAGAGTTCGCCCCCGCCGACATCGCCGACATCGTCATCGAATTCTTTGCCTGCGACATTCCACCCGGCTATATCGCCGCCATGGCGCAGTGCGCGCCGCATCCCGTGTGGCTGAACCTGGAAGGCTTGACGGCGGAAGAGTGGGTCGAGGGCTGCCACGCGCTGACGTCGCCGCGCCACGGCATGATCAAGCACTTCTTCTTTCCCGGTTTTACGAACAAGACGGGCGGCTTGCTGCGTGAAGCGGCGCTGGACGAGAAAAGACTGGCGTTCCAGGCCGATGCGGGCGCCATGGCGGCATTCCTGGGGCAATTCGGCGTGACGGCGGCGGAAATGTCCGCCTTGAAAATATCGCTGTTCTGTTACCCGTCCGCGCCGGTCGCCGAGCTGTTTGCGGCCTGGCAGGCGGGCAGCGAGCCCGTGACGTGCCTGGTGCCGGAAGGCGTCGCGTTCGATGCCGTTCAGGCGTTTATCGGCGACGATGCGGCGCTGGCCGGTGCGGCGCGCACGCGCGGCGCGCTCACTGTGCGCGTGCTGCCGTTCGTGCCGCAAGACGATTACGACCGCCTGCTGTGGGCGTGCGACGTCAATCTCGTGCGCGGCGAGGATTCCTTCGTGCGCGCCCAATGGGCTGGCCAGCCGTTTCTTTGGCATATCTATCTGCAGGATGAAAACTTGCATCACGTGAAATTGCGCGCCTTCCTGCAGCGCTATGCGGTGGATGCGGACGGCGCCATCGACAGCCTGGTGCAGGCGGCGTTGGCCTGGAATGGCGCCAGCGCGGATGCCTTGCCATGGGCGCAGCTGTGGCCCGCTCTGCAAGCCGACCTGCCGCGCATCCGGGCGCGCGCGCAGGCCTGGCAGCGGCAGATGCAGGCCAATGGCGATCTGGCAAGTAACCTGCTGGCGTTCGCTGGCGCGACGAGATAGGCGCTTGCCAAAAATTAAGGTAAAATGCCCGGTTATTTCTAACGTATTTTTAACCGATCAAACGCAAGCTTGCGGCGCCGATGGCGCACAGGCGGCAGATGGTCTTCATGCAACCCACTTTTTACGTACATTCCTATGAAACCCGCAAAAGAAATTCGTGTTGGCAATATCATCATGGTCGACAGCAAGCCAATGATCGTGTTGCGTTCTGATGTCAACGGTTCGAGCCGCACGGGCTTCACCTACAAATGGAAGATGAAAAATCTTCTGACGAACACCCCGATGGAAAACGTGTTCCGCGGCGACGACAAGTTTGACGTTGTTGTTCTGGATAAAAAGCCAGTGACGTATTCGTACTTCGCCGACCCGCTGTTCGTGTTCATGGACACCGAGTACAACCAGTACGAAATCGAAGAAGAAAACCTGGGCGAAGCGCTGAACTACCTGAAAGATGGCATGGAATGCGAAGCCATTTTCTACGACGGCAAAGCTATCTCCGTTGAACTGCCTACGACCATCGCCCGTCAAGTGGTGTACTCGGAGCCAGCGGTCAAGGGCAATACTTCGGGCAACGTCCTGAAAGAAGCCAAGATCGAAAACGCCATCGACGCACACCGCCACACCGTGCAAGTGCCGCTGTTCGTGGCACAGGACGACGTCATCGAAATCGACACCCGTACCAACGAATACAAGCGTGTCGTACGCAACTGATAGATTCTTGCACTGCGCTGCGCGCATGGCCCGGCAGATGCCGGTCTGGTTTGCCTCAGTGCTTGATCACCAAGAAACGCTGCCTTCGGGCGGCGTTTTTTTTGCTTAAAAAATAATTCCCTTCAACAACAATTGTGTTGCAAGGACTGCTATGCTATGGCTACAACATTATTGCGGTAGAAACATTGAAGTTTCCTGGAGATAGCATGCAGCGCAGTCAGATGTTACGCAGTGGCGCGTCCCGGGGCGTGGCGCGTCCCGTATTGGCCCGTGCCACGGTGCCCGCCAGTCCCATGGCCCATCTGCTCGATGCGGGCGTGTTGCCGCAACAGCAGATGATGCAGGCGGGCAAACTCAGTTCCCATGCGCTGACGTCGCAGTACCTGGGGCGCATCCGTTCCCTGTGCAGCATCGGCGCGCGCGCCTATCCCGGCATTGAAATCAACCCCGATGCGCTGAAAATCGCCCTGGAAATGGACCGCGAACGGCAGGTGCACAAGGTGCGCGGCCCCTTGCACGGCATTCCCGTCGTCTTGCGCGACAATATCGCCACGGGCGACCGCATGAAGACGCGCACGCAGGCGCCTCTGGCCACGCATGCCAGCTGCGATTCCTTTGTGGCGGCGCGCTTGCGCGCGGCCGGCGCCGTCATCATCGGCAAAAGCAATTTGCGCCAATGGGCCGCCGTCAGCGTACCGCATGCGAGTGCCAGCTGGGCCGGGCTGACCATCCTCGCCGTCGACAGCGCGGCGGACGGTTCCATCGTCGCGCCGGCTTCAAACTGCGGCCTGGTCGCCATCAAACCCACGGGCAGGACTGCCGCGGGGCAGGGCGGCGAGCCGGCCACGGCCGGACCGATGGCGCCCAGCGTGCGCGAGGCGGCCTGGCTGCTCGCGGCCCTGAGCGGCGAACGCCTGGCCGATGGCGTGGTGTTGGATGCCGCCGGCTTGCATGGGCGCCGCATCGGCGTGGCGCGCAGCCTGTTCGGCCTGTGCGCCGGGACCGATGCCGTGATCGGGCAGGCGCTGCTGGCGTTGCGCGAGCAGGGGGCGGAATTGATCGAGATGCCGCCCGCGCCCGAACCCGGCGGCATCGAAGCGCTGCTGGGCTCGCACAGCCTCGATGCGCTGGTGGGGCCCACCTGCCATGGCGTGGCGCAGGCGCCGTCGGCCTTGCCGCATATTACGGTGCCGGCCGGCGTGGCCGGGGGCTTGCCGGTCGGCTTGTCCTTCATCGGCCCTGCGCACGGCGACATGCAACTCATTGCGATGGCGTATGCCTATGAGCAGGCGACTTTGCACCGGCGCACGCCAGCGTTGCCGTCGAGCATTACCCTGGCGTTGCGCCTGCCATGATGATTTTTTTCGTTTTCTTTCGATAAACTATGCTTGCAACCTTGCTGCTGACTGCGGCCGTGACGGCCATTCCGACTCCTTTTGATGCCGCGCAATTGTCTGGCAGCTGGTCCGACAGCGTCAATACGAATAGCGTTTGCGAAGAAGCGCGGCACTTTACGCGCATGCAGCTGTCTGACGATCATCAGCGGCTGGCGATCTTCAGCGACCGGACGTGGAAAAGCAAGCTGGGGGAAACCAACCGCTTTGCCGCGACGGTGGTGGCGGAAACGGAGCACAGCCTGACTTTGCGCTATGACAATGAAACCCGCCTCAATGCCGCTGGCAAGCTGGTGGAGTGGCAGTTGATCATCGTCGCGCCCGGCGTGTACCGCTGGCGCGAGACGGGATGGGCGGAAGGCAAAGTCAACGGGGTCGTCGGTATCCGCTGTTCTCCCTGAGACGGGCGCACAAGCATGCCATTCTGCTATGCTGCCCGCATTACTGTATGCTTTTAGGAGATTGCATGTCCGCACGTTTGTTCCTGCCCCTGTTCCTGGGCGCCGCCGTGGCGCTGGCCACCCTGCCGGCGCACGCGCGTACGCCGCAACTGTCGCTGATCGAGCAGGCGCAAAGCTGCGACGGCGGCCACACCTGCCCGTACTTCCCCGACGTCTACAAGGCGGACTACGCCTTTCGCAAGGCCTTCAATATCGGCCTGAAGAAGGCTGGCCTGAAGCGGCAGCGCTGGGTGCCGAATGGTGTGGCGAGTCCGCTCAAGCCCGTCGAGATCGACGGCAAGGCGCGTCTGCTGAGCAGTGTCTGCGAACCGCACAATTGCGGCCACCGCTACTCCATCCTGTACGACCCGGCCGAGCGCAGCATGACGGGCGTGTATATCGGCAGCGATGGCAAGGGCGGCTCACGCACCGTCTACTTCGGCGAACCCAGCATCGCCGAAGCCGACCTGTTGTTCAAGAACTGATGCACGCGCCACTGCGCATTTCCAGCGAACGCGGCGAGCTGGACGTGGCCATGATCCACCGCTACCTGAGCGAGCAGTCGTACTGGAAGCGCGGCGTGGCGCTGGAAACGGTGCGCAAGGGCATCGCCAACGCACTGTGTTTCGGCGGTTATGTGGATGGCCAGCAAGTGGCGTTCGCCCGGGTCATCACCGATTACACGGATTTTGCCTACCTGCGCGACGTGTTTGTGCTGCCGCAATACCAGGGGCGCGGCTATGGCAAGCAGATCGTGGCCGCCGCGCTCGGCGATGCGCGTGTGCGCGATGTCGTCTGGATGCTGGGCACCGATGACGCGCATGGCCTGTATGCAAGCTTTGGTTTTGCGCCACTGGAGGCGCCGCACAAGTACATGCGCCGTCCTGCGGCGTGAGAATTATCAAAACAACCTTTAGGTGTCAAGAGGACTATTAACATTATTGTACGCAATAATGTTGCATTGATAATGACATCATGTCATTATGCGCGCTCTGCAGCTTACGCAGCGGTGCGTTGCTGGTGCTGTGCTTTGCCGTCGCTACCTGGCGGGGCAAAGGTGGTGAGCGGTCCGATTGGTCGTCCCTGGCACGTTTTCTCGTCACTTTAAAGGAATACATCATGAAACAATATGGCGCCGAATTTCTCGGCACGTTCTGGCTGGTCTTCGGCGGTTGCGGCAGCGCCGTGCTGGCCGCCGCCTTTCCCGGCCTTGGCATCGGCTTTGCCGGCGTAGCGCTGGCATTTGGCCTGACGGTACTGACCATGGCTTATGCCATCGGCCACATCTCGGGCTGCCACCTGAATCCTGCCGTCTCGATCGGCCTGTGGGCCGGCGGCCGCTTCCCCGCCAATCAACTGTTGCCATACATCATTGCGCAAGTGCTGGGTGCCATCGTGGCCGGCGGCGTGCTGTACGTGATCGCCAGCGGCCAGGCCGGTTTCGATGTCAGCAAGGGCTTTGCCTCGAACGGCTTCGGCGCCCATTCGCCGGGCGGCTATTCGATGCTGTCGGCGCTGGTCATTGAAATCGTGTTGACGATGTTCTTCCTGATCGTCATCCTGGGCGCCACCGACAAGCGCGCACCGGCCGGCTTCGCCCCGCTGCCGATCGGCCTGGCGCTGACCCTGATCCACCTGATCAGCATTCCCGTCACGAATACCTCCGTCAACCCGGCCCGCAGCACGGGCGTGGCCCTGTACGTGGGCGACTGGGCCACCAGCCAGCTGTGGCTGTTCTGGCTGGCACCCATCATCGGCGCCTTGCTGGGCGCGCTGGCCTATCGCTTGATTGCTGGCGAAAAAGAATCAGCTTGAACATGTAAAAAAGCAGCCCGCGGGCTGCTTTTTCGTTTAGTCGGCGGCGCGCCACTCGCTCAGGTAATGCTGCGGCGTACGGCCCAGGATGCGGCGGAACATGGCGCTGAAGGCGCTGGGGCTGGCGTAGCCCAGCGCATAGGCGATGGCCGCCACGCCTTCGCCCCGGTCCAGGCGGCAGAAGGCCTCGGCCAGGTGGACTTGCTGCAGCCATTGGCGGTAGTGCAAGCCCGTTTCCTTGGGGAATAAGCGGATCAGGGTGCGTGCGCTGGCGCCCGCGTCCTGCGCCCAGTCCTCGATGCTGCGCCGGCTGCCGGGCGCGCTCATGATGGCCGAGCAGACGGCCACCAGGCGCCGGTCGCGCGGCCAGGGGATGGCGATGGGTACGGTATCGGCCGCCGTCAGCTCCGACAGGATCAAATGCGCCAGCCAGTCGCCGCGGCCCGCCAGCGCATATTCGATCGGTTCGGCCAGCAAGGCCAGGATCAGCTCGCGCAACAGCCGGCTCACTTCCAGCACCTTGCAATCGGCGCCATACGGGGCGGCCACCTGCGCGTCGATGTACACGGTGCGCATGCTCAGTTCGCTCAAGATGTGGACTTCATGCACCACGCCCACGGGGATCAGCAGGGCGCGCCGCGGCGGCAATATCCACACGCCGTGCTCGGTGGAGACGCGCATCACGCCTTCCGTCGCATACAGCAGCTGCGCCCGCACGTGGCTGTGCGGCGCCGTATAGTCGCCCGCCGCATATTGCCTGGACATGGCCGTCACGGGGCGCGGCACGTGCTGGTAGTCGTGCGAGCTGGTGCTGCGGCTGAATGGCACGCCATCGGGATGGGTCTGGGCGGGTTGCTGGGTGTACATGTGGGGCGCGGGCTTGTCTCTTGGTTGTCACTTGGGCGACGATTATTGGAAGTTATCAGTTCAGTGACCATACTATACTGGCTTCTTTGCCGGGCCGCCCGCCGTGCCCGATTATTGCGGATGAGACATGCACACAACCACACCTGCCCCAGCATTGGCCACGCCCGTGCCGGCGGCGCCCTCGCTTCCTAGTTCCCAACAACAATCCGGTCTGGCCATGCACATCCTGGGCGCCGTCGCCTTCGTGCATTTGCTCAATGACTTGATCCAGGCATTACTGCCGTCGATTTATCCGATGCTGAAAGCCGAGTTTTCACTCAGCTTTACCCAGGTCGGCCTTATAACCCTGACGTTTCAGTGCACGGCATCGTTGCTGCAGCCCTGGATCGGCTTGTACACGGACCGCCGTCCGCTGCCGTTCCTGTTGCCGGTCGGCATGTGCTTTACCCTGGCCGGCGTGCTGATGCTGTCCATCGTCTCGACCTTCCCGACCCTGTTGATCGCGTCGGGCCTGATCGGCGTCGGTTCGTCGACTTTCCACCCGGAAGCGTCGCGCGTGGCCCGCATGGCGTCGGGCGGACGCTACGGCTTTGCCCAGTCGCTGTTCCAGGTGGGCGGCAACGTCGGTTCCGCGCTGGGGCCGCTGCTGGCGGCCGCCGTCATCGTGAATCGCGGGCAGGGCAATATCGCCTGGTTCAGCTTGCTGGCCGTGCTGGCCATCGGCGTGCTGTACAAGGTCAGCCACTGGTATAGCGGTCACCTGGCCAGCTTCAAGCCGAAGGCGGGCGGCCATGGACCGAACTTGTCGCGCAACAAGGTGATGGGTGCCTTGGGCGTGCTGGCCTTGCTGGTGTTCTCGAAATACATTTATATGGCCAGCCTGTCGAGCTATTACACGTTTTATTTGATCGACAAGTTCCACCTGTCGATCGGCGCGGCGCAACTGTACCTGTTCCTCTTCCTCGCCGCTGTGGCGGCCGGCACCTTCATGGGCGGTCCCATCGGCGACCGCATCGGCCGCAAGCGCGTGATCTGGATTTCCATCCTGGGCGCCGCGCCATTTACCCTGCTGCTGCCGTATGTCGACCTGTTCTGGACGGCTGTATTGACGGTAATCATCGGTTTCGTCATTTCTTCCGCGTTTTCCGCCATCGTTGTGTTTGCGCAAGAACTGGTGCCGGGCAAGGTGGGCATGATCGCGGGGATCTTCTTTGGCCTGATGTTCGGCGTCTCCGGCATCGCGGCGGCCGCCATGGGCCATCTGGCCGACGTGTCGGGCATCGCCTATGTGTATAAAATCTGCTCCTACCTGCCGCTGCTGGGTATATTGACGGTGCTGCTGCCGCATATCGAGCAGGCGAAAAAATAAGACAGTGGCGCCGGCGGGCTTGACGGCCAGCCGGCCCGCATGCGATATTCTCTTCATGATTTCTTCCATCTTCCATCCAGTCCTTGCATACCGCCGCGCCGCCGCTGCGCTGTGTCCGTGTACCTGGCTTCGTGAGGATGCGGCCCGGCGCCGTTAAATTTTTACTCCTCATTCCGATGGCCACAGTGTTGAAAAACCTGTGGCCATTTTCTTTTTCCGCAGCGTTCACGAGAGTCCCGCATGACACTACACCTGTACGACACCTATAGCCGCAGCCTGCGCCCCTTCGACCCTCTCGCCCCGGGCCAGGCTGGCCTGTATGCCTGCGGTCCCACCGTCTATGACTACGCGCACATCGGCAACCTGCGCACCTATCTGTTTGTCGACGGCTTGCGCCGTGCGCTCGAATTCAACGGTTTGCAGGTGCGCCACGTGATGAACATCACGGACGTGGGCCATCTGACGTCGGATGCGGACAGCGGCGACGACAAGGTCGAGGCCCGCAGCGCCCGCAGCGGCAAGTCCGCCTGGGATATCGCGGCGGAATTCACCCGCGCGTTCGAGGGCGATCTGCGCCAGTTGAATATCCTGCCGCCCACCGTCTGGTGCCGCGCCACCGACCACATTGCGGAGCAGATCGCATTTATCCTCGACCTGGAAGCGAAGGGCTATACCTACCACACGGACGACGGCATCTATTTCGATACGACGCGCCAGGACAGCTATGGGAAACTGGCACGCCTGAATCGCGACGGCCTGCAGGCAGGGAAGAGGGTAGACCTGGGCGAGAAGCGCGACATCTGCGACTTCGCGCTGTGGAAGTTCAGCGGCGTGCCGGGCCAGCGGCAAATGGAGTGGGACAGTCCCTGGGGCCTGGGTTTCCCTGGCTGGCATATCGAATGCTCGGCCATGGCGGAAAAACACCTGGGTGCGTATTTCGACATCCATTGCGGCGGCGAAGACCACGTGGCCGTCCACCACAGCAACGAGATCGCGCAAACGGAGGCGCGCCACGGCACGCGCCTGGCCAATTTCTGGCTGCACGGCGCCTTCCTGAAAACCGGGGAGGCGAAGATGTCGAAATCCTCGGGCGACTTTTTACGTTTGCACAGCCTGGTGGAGCAGGGCGTCGATCCGCTGGCTTACCGCTACCTGTGCCTGGGCGCCCACTACCGCAGCAGCCTCAATTTCACGGACGATGCCCTGCGCGCCGCTGCCAGCGGCCTGGCGCGCTTGCGCTCTACCGTGCATGGCCTGGACCAGGCGGATGGCGAGGCCGACCCCGCGTGGCTGGCGCGTTTTGCGGCCTGCGTCAACGATGACCTGAACTACCCGCGCGCGCTGGCCGTGGCCTGGGAGCTGCTGAAAAGCGAGCTGCCCGACGGCGTGAAAAAGGCCACGATGTCCCGCTTCGATACGGCCCTGGGGCTCGATCTGCTGGCCTGGCAGCCGGCGCAGGTGGAAGTGCCGCAGCAGGTGCAGGCGTGGATGGCGGAACGGGCTGCCGCCCGCCTGGAGCGCCAGTGGGCCGAGGCGGACCGTTTGCGCGCACTGGCGCGCGCGGCCGGCTATGACATCGACGATACGCCGCAGGGGCAACAGGCGCGGCCTTTGTGAAGATGTCCTGCATAATGGCCGCCTGATGAAACTGGAGCTGCCGTGAAGCGTTGTTTGCTGCTATTGAGTTGTTGCCTTGCCTTGTCGAACTCCGTCCAGGCGGCCAGCGCCTGCCCCGGTTTTCCCGTGCTGGCTACATCGAGCGAGGCGCTGCTGGCGCAAGTGCGCGCACTGCCGCCCGTCGGCGTCGACCGCGAACGGCAGGCGTGTGCGCCGGCGACCGTCATCGATTTCGCCTACAGCGGCGGAGTGCTGTGCAGTTTTGGTGGTGAAGTAGATGCGGCGACGGCCGCCGTCACGCGCCTGGCTGAGGGCGGCGAACTGGTCGAATACCTGTATCTGTTCCCGTATGCGCCGGCCTCGCACGCGCGCCTGTTGGCGCTGCTGGCCGCGCGTTTTAATCAAGTCGACAAGGCGGCTTGGCCCGGCTTCCTGCAAGGTGCGACGCCAGGCAAGGAAACCACGGCCCTGTTCACCGACGGCGCTTACTATATTTCGCTGGGCAAGCCCACCGAAGGCGACCCTGCCGCATGGTATTCGAATGTGATCTTTGAAAAGGTGGATAAACCTGCGCTGGGCGTGCGCAAAGTGTGCCAGGAGGAGCGCGATGCTTGAAGCAGGCGCCTTTCCGGCGGCATTGGCCGGCACTGTGGCGCAGCTGCTGCCCGCGCTGGGGAGTAGCCAGGCACACCCGCCATTTGCCGTATGCCAGGATGGAGAGGCCTTGCTGATCCCGACGCGCACGTATTACGACCGCCTGCGATTGCTGGCCTGTACGCAGCTGCCCGGCGACGCGGGCGTGATCGCCCTGTGCCTGGGCACGCGCCACCACGATGGCCATCTGCGCGAAGCGTGTTTAAAACAGCTGTTGCTGCAGGAGCGGGCGTGGACGGTGCCCTTCGTCGTGCACCTGTGCGGTGAATACGTGCTGGAGATCGTCGAGAGAATCGGGGCGGCGCTGCCGGCCTGGAATGCGCAGGCGCTGGCGCGCTACCTGCGGGAGAACCCCGCGTATATGGATACGCTGGAGCGGCGCGCCGTCAGCTACTGGAACGGCTACTACCGCGGGCGCTACCCCGCATGGGACGATTATCCGGGGTGCAGGGCCATGGCGGCCCTGCGGGCATTACAGCGGCTTACGCCTCGATAAAGCGCATCTTGAAGCTGCGGCCCTTGATGTTGCCGAAATCGCGGCCCAGGGAGTTACCGGCGTTGAGGCGCTTGAAGGCCGCTTCGGCCACCTTGCGGTCGAGCGCCACGTAGGTCATGAACTCGAACACGTTGATCTTGCCCACTTGCTCCTTGGTGAGGCCCGCGTCGCCCGTCAGCGCGCCCAGCAGGTCGCCCGGGCGCAGCTTGTCCTTCTTGCCGCCCATGATGCACAGGGTGACCATCGGCGCCGGCAGCGCTTCCATCCCGTCATCTTCCGCCAGTTCCTTCAGGTCGTGCCATTCGGCGGCGCTGTTCTGGTATTGCTCGATCAGCTTGACCCATTTTTTCTCGTTCGGCGCGCACAGCGACAGGGCCAGGCCCTTCTTGCTGCCGCGGCCCGTGCGGCCGATGCGGTGGATGTGCACTTCCGTGTCCTTCGACACGTCGACGTTGATCACGGCGCCCAGGTCGGAAATATCGAGGCCGCGCGCGGCGACGTCGGTGGCCACCAGCACGGAGCAGCTGCGGTTGGCGAACAACACGAGGATTTCATCGCGCTCGCGCTGTTCCAGCTCGCCGTACAGGGCCAGCGCGGAAAAGCCTTGCTGGCGCAGTTCTTCGGCCAGTTCGCGGCAGTGCACCTTGGTGTTGCAGAAGGCCAGCGTCGATTCCGGCTTGAAGTGCTTCAACAGCTTGCCGACGGCGCTATTGCGTTCGTCGAAGCCGATTTCATAGAAGCGCTGCTCGATCTTGTCGTTGTCGTGCTGCGCTTCGACCGTCACTTCCAGCGGGTTGACGAGGAACGACGCCGTGGCGCGGCGGATGTCTTCCGGATACGTGGCCGAGAACAGCAAGGTCTGGCGGCGCGCCGGGCAGGCGCTGACGATGCCGGCGATTTCCTCGTAAAAGCCCATGTCCGTCATGCGGTCCGCTTCATCGAGCACCAGCGTTTGCACGTGATTCAGGTTGATGGTACCGCGGCCCAGGTGGTCGCGCAGGCGGCCCGGCGTGCCGACGACGATGTGGGCGCCGTGTTCCAGCGAAGCGATTTGCGGGCGCATCGGCGCGCCGCCCGTCAGGGTCAGGATCTTGATGTTGCCGGCCGCGCGGGCCAGGCGGCGCAATTCATTGGCCACCTGGTCGGCCAGTTCGCGCGTGGGGCACAGCACCAGGCCTTGCACGGCAAACCAGGCCGGATTGAGCTTGTGCAGGATGCCGATGCCGAAGGCGGCCGTCTTGCCGCTGCCTGTTTTCGCCTGGGCGATCAGGTCGCGGCCATCGAGCACCGCCGGCAGGCTTTGCGCCTGGATGGTGGTCATCTCGTGGTAGCCGAGCGAATCCAGGTTGGCCAAAAAGGCGGGCGTCAGCGGCAGGCTGGCAAAGGAAGTGGTGGTGTCAGTGGTGGTGTTCATAGGGGCGGAGCCGGTAAAAAGCGGGTGGATGGGCACAGTCTACAGGCGTTCTACGCCCTTGTGCGGATGGTGGTGTGGAAGCCGGCGGCAAACGGCCGCCGGCATGGGGTGTTAATTGTCGGGCGCCCAGATGGGCAAGCCGGTCAGATCGAGGCCGGCGTCGCGCGTCCACACGGGCAGGCCCGTGGCATCGGTCGGCTCCAGCAATTCGAGCTGCACCTGCTTCAAGGCCACCTTGCGCGCGCGCGTGCGGCGCTGCGGTTCCGGCGCCGGCTCTGGCGCCTCGGGCGCTGGCGGCGGGCCGAAGCCGGGCAAGTCGATGGTGGCGTTGTCTTTTTTATCTCTCATTTGCTAACCTCTGTCCCTGGCTTGCGATGGCCAGGGGGCGGGCAAGGTGCTGCCCGCCTATGTCTATACGCTTTAACTTCATCCACAAAACAAAAGCCCGGCTACTGGAGTCGGGCTCATTGTTGGGATAACCTGCAGGAAAACTTGTCCTGCGGATTTAAGTGCGGCACGCAGTGTATCACAGGCGTGCCGCACTGTGTGGGGCTTAGCGGAAGCTCAGCGCACCCGTCAGGTCGCCCGGCGGCAGCGCGCCGCGTGACGCGAACGCGTCATTACGCACCTTCAGGCCTTCGAGCAGCGGCAAGTCGTGCAGGCGCGTGATCAGGCGCAGGATCGACGTCGTGTCATAAAAACTGTGGTCGACGGCGCCTTTCTTCGCGTACGGCGAGACGACGATGGCGGGAATGCGCGTGCCCGGCCCCCAGCGGTCGCCCTTCGGCGGCGCCACGTGGTCCCACCAGCCGCCGTTTTCATCGAACGTGATCACCACGATCATGTCTTTCCACTGCGGCGATTCCTTCAGATGCTGGATGACGTTGGCCACGTGCTGGTCGCCCGACTCGATGTCCGAATATCCCGCATGCAGGTTCAGGTTGCCTTGCGGCTTGTAGAAGGTCACGGCCGGCAGCTTGCCCGCCACGGCCGCGGCGAGGAATTTGTTCGAGATCGGGCTGTCGCCCGTGCCGCCGTCGCGCAGGTGTTCGGCGCGCGCGGCCGTGCCGGGAGCGAACTGCTTGAAATAGTTCAGCGGCTGGTGGTGGAACTGGAAGTTCGGCTTGCTGCCGCCGCCCTTGTGGTCGAGCGCCGCTTGCCAGCCGCCGCCATACCACGCCCAGCTGACGCCCTTGCGCGACAGCAGGTCGCCGATGGTGTCATAGGTTTGCGGCGGCAGCGTATTCGCGTCGGCCGGGTCGGCGTGCAGCGGGTCGCCGTCGAAGGCCGGGCGGATGTAGCTCGGTTGATATGGCGGCGCCATGGTGTTGACGGCATAGCCGTCCGGAGTCAGGGCGCCGTCGTTGACGTATTTCGGCTTGCCGTCCAGCGCGGAGGCGGGGCAGTCGGGCGAGATGGCCAGGCGCACGCCTTGCGGGCCGTCTGACAGCACGGCGATCTTTTTCTTCGCCGCCGTCTCGGAAGCATTGAAATATTCGTTGGCGCGGCCCGTCACGAGGAACTGGTGGTTCATGTAGGAGCCGCCGAAGGCCGCCATGAAGAAGTTGTCGCACAAGGTGTACTGTTCGGCGA
The DNA here is from genome assembly GCF_030397625.1 of Janthinobacterium sp. SUN026. Taxonomy (NCBI): domain Bacteria; kingdom Pseudomonadati; phylum Pseudomonadota; class Betaproteobacteria; order Burkholderiales; family Oxalobacteraceae; genus Janthinobacterium; species Janthinobacterium sp. SUN026. The sequence continues at coordinate 326,691 of NZ_JAPQNU010000005.1, forward strand.
TCTGCCACAGGTTCAGGTTTTTCGACGTTTCTCCGTAATGGCCCATCACCAGGCCGCCGCTGTCGGCCCACGCGGCAAAGCCGTCGTTCTTGCCGCCGTTGATCTGCATCTGATTGTTATAGAAACGGTGCACGAGGTCGCGCGTGATGATGCTCTCGGGCAGGGGCTTGCCGGCCGCGTCGCTCAATTTGTAGGGCGCGTTGGGCAGGCCGGAAATCTGGTCTTCCTTGATCAGGTAATCGATGCCGCCGATATTCTGCTGGTTCGGCACCAGGCCGCCCCAGATCTTCGGCAGGGTGGCCAGCGGCTTGCCGTCGCGGTCCAGCTGCTGCGCCTGTTCCGCCGTGACGGCGGACAGGGGCGCGCTGGTGCCGGGGAAGTTGGCGAACAGGTTGTTGAAACTGCGGTTTTCCAGGTAGATCACGACCACGTTCTTGACGTGCGCCTTGAGTTTCGCGTCGAGCGAACCCTTGGCGATGGTTTTCCTGGCTGGCGCGGCGTCGGCCAGCGCGGGCAGGCTGGCGGCCAGGCCGACTGCGGAAGCGGCCTGGAAAATGCGCCGGCGCGAGGGATTGGCGGGTTGGTCGGCCGGATCGGCTGGCAGGGCGGGGGCGAGGTCCTTCACACATTCTCCTTGGGTGTCATTCGTTTGCTGGTGCGCGAAAATTGTATCACCGTGGCATGGCAAATGTGAAATTTCACGGCTGCCTGGAGGGCGACGTCGCCGCATGGCGCTGGCCGTTCGCGTTGCCGCAGTCCTGCGGCAGGCTAAATAATCCATCCGTGTCGCATGGATTCAAGCCTGCCCGGCCTGCGCATGAAAAGATGGGGCATCCGAATGGCGATGGTCGCCATTCTCGTGGCGCGACGTCCGGCGTCATTGCATGGACTGCGCGCACCCATACACGCAGGGAGGCGCTCATGTGGCTGGTCTTGAAGTTATTGCTGTTTATCTTTTTTGTCCTGCCGTTTGCCTTCGGCTTGACGCTTATTTTTTTACCCTATTCCATTCCCGTTGTCCTGTGCCTTGTGTGGTGGTGGCGGTCGCGTGTGCGCGCGGAGCGCGCGCGGGACAAAGTCGTCAGCGTCGGGGGGATAGAGGGGCGGACGTGGGTCCTGGAATCGGCGCGCTTCACGATGGAGCTCGATTATGCCAGCGCCCAGCTACGCATCCGGTCCAAGGGCAAGCGCTCCTACGTTACCTCGGGAGCCAAACGTCAGGTGCGGCGTGGCGCTTTCGACGTGTTCTTGCCTGCTGAAAACATTTTTATTTATGCATCTGAAAATATGGTAGAGCATTACCTGACGAAATGGAAACCTTCAGTTGAAATCACCGATCGCGGCTTCGAGCATGTGATCGTGGAAATGCCGGACGGAGTGCATACGCAGGGAACCGGGAAATCTGATTTGACAATCACGTCACCCATATTTTCGGGACATACATTGGCTGGACGGCGCTTGCGCGACAGCGAGGCACAGGGACCGTTTTCGGCCATCTTTCTCCGCATGCCGCTCGCCACGGCCGTGTGTGTCAAGGAAGAGTGGCAAAAGGCCCGTGCGCGGCTGCAGGAGATGCAGCGCCAGCGCCCGGCGGCGCCAGGACAGGCATCGACGGGCATATAGAACATTTTAATGTTTCCAAAAATACCATTTAGTGATGTTTTCATTGTATTATGGCAACTAACGAACGCGGCATCGTGATGCAGGCCTGACCGGGCAGACAGATGCCTGCGGCCCCATCACCGATGCTACAGGATGCCAGGAATGTCGAACTCGCTTGCGTATCACGTGGTTGTCCATGCACTGGAAGGGCGGGCCGGCTGGACGCCCATGGCGCGCTTCGCTTCGGCCGTCTCGCACGTGATCCAGGGACATTTGCCTTATCAGCGCTACCATGCCGCCGGCATGGCCAGGAGTCCCAAAGGATCGGCACCAGGCGTCATCGAACGCCTGGTGAATGACTTCCTGGCGACCGACATCAATCCCAGCTATCTGCTGCTCTCCTCATTCCGGCGCGAAGCCGACGTGTTCGTCGCGTTCAATGCCTATAACCAGTCTGCGAACCTGGGCGTGCAGACCAGTCTTGGCGGGCAAGGGGCCGGCAATGTGGCGCGCGGCGCGGCGCGCGCTTCCCGCGTGGCCGCCAGCGACCCCGATAGCTGCCGCCATGGCACCCTTGCCATCATCGACACCATGCTGGCGACCACGCGCGCCAATGCGGTTGCGCCGGACGGCGCACCAAAGCGCAGCCTGGGTGCGCTTGCCCTGTTGCTGGGCATCGAATCGTCGACGGCGGCGGAAGTGGCGTTCGTCTTTGAAAACGAAGGCCACTTCCCTATCGGCCAGCTTGCCGGCAGACTGGGTTGCCATCAGCGCACGCTGGAACGCCGATTGCGCGAAGTGGGAATGACGGCGGAGGCATTGCGCCAGGCCGCGCGCCTCGTGCGTGCCGCGCATCGGCTGCCGTCCGCCGATAGCCTGACGATGATCGCCGCCGACGAGGGGTTTTCCGATCTTGCCCACATGACGCGCGCCTTTCAGGCTGCCGCAGGCATGCCTCCCAGCTTGATCCGCAAGCTGGGAAAGGGTCAGAACTGATAGCGCACGGTCAAGGCCACCTTGCGGGCGGGGCCATGCATGCCCGAGTACCACCAGTCCGATACCGAGGCCGTATACTTCTTGTCGAACAGGTTGGCCACGTTGACGGTGGCCGACAGCTTGTCGCTGACGTCGTAGCGCGCCATCAGGCTGGCCACCGAGTACGCCTTCTGTTCCCAGTGCAGGGTGCGCTCGATCTGCCACGCATCGATGTCCGAATACACGCGGCTTTGCCAGTTCATGCCGCCGCCCACCGTCAGGCGATGCAGCTCGCCGGGCAGGCGATAAGTGGTCCACAGTTTCACCAGGTGGCGCGGGAAGGTGGTCTGGATCGCCTTGCCCGTATTGTCTTCCGTCTGGCTGTACGACCACGATGCGGATACGTTCCAGTCCGGCGTCAGTGCGCCCGTCGCTTCCAGGTCCACGCCTTGCGTCTTGGCGCCCTTGATGGTGCGGTTCGCGGGATTGTTCGTGCCCGGCACGGTGTAGCCGGGATCCGATTCGGACAGATTGCTCTGGCGGATCTGGTACAGCGCGGCCGAGGTGTTCAGGCGGCCATCGAGCCAGCCGCTCTTGATGCCCGCTTCGTAGGTCTTGCCCGCACGTGGCGCCAGCAGCTTGCCATAGCGGTCTTGCGCGGCCTGCGGCTGATAGATGGATGAATAGCTGGCGTAGAGGCTGTGCGTGGCGTCGATGTCGAACACCAGGCCGCCATACGGCGTAAAGACGCGGCTTTCCGATGCCGGGGACTCGCCATAAAATGACACGGCAGGCGCATCCGAGATGTAATTCTCGCTGTAGCGCAGCACCTTGGCGCCGGCGATCAGTTTCAGGCGCTCGGACAGGCTCAGGCGCGTGGCGGCATAGACGCTGGCCTGGCGGCGCGTGCTGTCGTAGGTGACGAAGGTATCGCCAAACACGGGTGCTGCGATGCGATTCCAGCTGTACAGGTTGACGGGGGTCTGCTGGATGTTCTTGTCGAAGCGGCCATCCGTCGTGCTTTGGAATTCGTTGTAGTCCATGCCCAGCACCAGTTCGTGCTGGCGGCCGAAGGCGCTGAACGGACCGCGCACATTGACGTCCACGCTGTTGACCTTGAGCCGGTAATCGCGGTAGTCGCCGTTCAGCATCAGGCCATCGCCCGTGGCTTGGTCGGGAAAGGCGCTGCTCACGCTCATGTAGACGGCGCGCTCTTCCTGCGACGACTGTACGCGGTTGGCCGAGATTTTCAGCTTCCAGTCGTTCGCCAGCGCGTGTTCCACAGTGGCGAAGACGTCGGTCGAATTGCTGCCGAAGCGGTTCGATCTGGCGGCCGGGCTGAAGGAGCGGGGCAGGTCCGTCATTGCGCCATTGCTGTAGAACAGGGGGAAGCCCAGATACGACAGCGACCCCTTCGAGCGGTTGCGCTGGTGCGTCACGCCGGCCGTCAGTTTCGTTGCGGCCGACAGGTCCGCTTCGATCACGCCATACACCACTTTCTTGTCGCGGCGATAGCCGTCGATGATGCTGTCGGCTTCCTCGTACAGCGTGACCAGGCGGCCGCGCAAGCTGCCTGCCTGGTTCAGCGGGCTGGAAATGTCCGCCACGCCACGCCGCTCGTCGCGGGAAGCCAGTTCGCCTTCGACGGAGGCCTGGAATTGCGTCGTCGGTTTCTTGCGCACCATATTGATGGCGCCCGAGGCGTCGCCCGCGCCCGTCATCAGGCCCGAGGCGCCGCGCAGCACTTCGATGCGGTCGTACAGCGCCATGTCGGCCAGGCTTTGCGACGGTATCGCATTGAGACCAAGGTTTTCCGAGTGCGTGTTGACGCCATCGAGCTGGTAGTTGGTAATCGCATAGCCGCGCGAGGTAAAGCCGGAGCGTTCGCTGCCCAGCGAGAACAGGGTGATGCCTGGTGTCTGTGCCATCACTTGCGCGATCGTGCTCAAGCCCTGGTCCTGCATGCGCTGCTGCGTGATGACGCTGACCGACTGCGGCGTTTCCCGGATTGACAGGCCCAGTGGCGTGGCCGTGGCGATCGGCAGGGTGGAGACATATGCGCCCGAGCCTTCGGTGGCATCCTGCTGCGCCTTGACCGATACTTCCGGCATCATCGACACCGCTTCGCCACCCGCAGCGGCATCGGCCGGGCGCAGCACATAGCTGCCGTTGGCGCTGCGCTCGGCCTTCAGGCCCGTGCCGCGCAGCACGCCGTTCAGGGCGGCCAGCACGTCGTGGCGGCCGCTCAAGCCGGCCGACGTCTTGCCGCGCGTCTGCTCCGGCGTGAAGCTGAGGATGACCCGCGACTGGCTGGCGACCTGGCGCAGCGCCGTCGCCAGGTCGCCGGCCGGTACCTGGAAGTCGAGGCTGGCCGCTGGCGCTGTTGCGCTTTCCTGCGCCAGGGCTGGCGCCTGGGCGTTCAGCAGCAGGGCCGAACCGATGAAGACGAGTTGGATGGCATACGCCATGCGCTTGATGCGCGGCTTGGAGTGAATGGCAAGAGACATGGTTACCTTGTGGTGTAGTCGTCAAAAAGGACGTTGCCTACACAGGTCACGCGAGAAGCGAAAGCGGGTACCTTTTTTTTGCGTCGGCCTCAAAATAAATGGTCAGCGCTGCTGGCGCGCTTCCACCTGCACCCAGTAGCGCGTGCGCAGGCGCACGTCCACCGGCAGGGAGTCGGGCAGCGACAGCAGCACGGCGTCCAGGTCGGCCAGCGGGAAGACGCCGGAAATGCGCAGGCCGGCGACGGCGTCGTCGCAGCCCAGCAAGCCGTGGCGGTAGCGGCTCAGTTCATGCAGGAAGTCGCGCAGCGGCATGGCGTCGGCCAGCAGCAGGCCCTGGCGCCAGGCCCAGATGTCGGGCGAAACGGCGTGCGCGGGCAAGACCTGCTGCGCCGTCATGCCGCCGCCCTGGCCAGCGCGGAGGAGCAGATTGCCATCGCCCTGGCGCGGCAGCAGCCGGACGGCGCCTTCTTCGACGGCGACCTCGGTGCTGCCGTCCGCCTGGCGCACCGAGTAGCGCGTGCCCAGCGCCTGCGCGCGGCCGTGCGTCGTTTCGACGAGGAAGGGGCGGTAGGGCATGTCCGTTTCGCGGGCGGTGGCGATGAAGACTTCGCCCTGCACCAGTTGCAGCAGACGCTGCGTGCCCGTGTAGCGGATGTTGACGGCGCTGCCGCTGTTCAGGTGCAAGCGGGTGCCGTCGGGCAGGGTCAGCTCGCGGCGTTCGCCCACGCCGGTGGACAGGTCGGCCAGCGCGGCGCGGGCAAAGTCGGGCGCGTATTCCGACTGCGCGCCGAACCAGCCCGTGAGGCCGATGGTCGATGCCCACGCCAGCAACCGCAGGCTGCTGCGCCGCGAGACCGGGGGCGAGGTGGGACGTTGCAGCAGTGCCTTGCGGCTGGCCTGCGCATCGAGTTCCCGCAAGCCGCCGCTGACGCTTTCGATGTGTTTCCACGCGCGTTCATGGTCGGGGTGCGCCTGGCGCCACTGCTGCCAGGCCGTTTTTTCCGCCGGCGTGGTGGCGCCGCTCATCAGGGTGGCCAGCCATTCTGCCGCCTGTATGGCGATGGCCAGGTCGATGGGCTGGCCCTGGGCGTAGACGGTGGCGCCGCGCATGTCAGGGGCCGGCAAAATCGGGCACGGCAAAAAAGCACAGCAGGTTGGCCTTGCTCAGGTATTTTTTGACGGAATGCGTGGTGGTATCCAGTTCGGTGGCGATCTCGGCATAGGTCATGCCGTCCAGGTGGGCCAGCAGGAAGGCGGCCCTGGCCTTGGCGGAAAGCTGGTCCAGCGCGCGGTCGACCAGTTGCAGCGATTCGAGCAGGAGGGACATCGCTTCCGGCGACGGCGTGCAGGCTTGCGGCTGGTGCAGCAGGGCGTCGAGGTAGGCCCGTTCGAGCGCTTCGCGCCGGCAGTGGTTGGCCAGCAGGCGTTTGGCGATGGTGGCCAGGAAAGGGCGCGGCTGCGCGATCCCGGCACTGCTGCGCGCAACGAAGATCTTCAGGAAGGTATCCTGCGCCAGGTCGCCCGCCAGCCCCGCATCGTGCAGGCGGCGCTTCAGCCAATGCAGCAGCTAGGAATGGTGCTCGGCATACAGAGACTGGAAATCGGACGGCGGGGAAGGGGCGGACAGCATGCGTACGGGGCGGCTTAATCTAAATGAGAATTGTTCTCATAATAGCGTAGCGGCGCCCGCCAGGCAATCGGGAAAACGCGGCGTTGCTGAAATGCGACTGCGCGCCAAGTCGTGTGCGGCGGTGGATTTGCGCCCGCGCACGGCAGATGTAAAAGTTTCCTTGACGCAAGCTTTCATGTGAGAAAATGCGGGCTGTCGATGTGGTGCGGAGCGAAAAATGATGTGGATGGTTGGCGGTGCCCTGGTTCTCCTGGTCGCCCGATTCTTATGGTTGGCCTTTTTCCATCGGGTCAACGCGATGTCGCGCCAGGCGGAACTGATGAACTGGCTCGACATCGGCCGGGTGTCGAATGCCGATGGCGGCAAGGATATTCTGTTGGCGAGAAATGAGCGCGGCGCCCGGATCGACTGGCGCACGGGCGAGGTCTGGCTGATGAATCCCAAGGTGGCCGAGCCGTTTGCCGATTTCCTCGCCGTCGAGCGCTGGCTGACCCTGCGCGACATGCCGCCGGCGGACAAGCCGGCCGCAGCCGCGCCTGCACCAGCGGAGCCGGAACCCGAAGCGGCGCCGGACGCCGGCCCCGTGCGCGATACCTTGCCGGCCTTCCAGCAAAAGGTCGATGCGTGCCTGGCCAAGGCGGAAGGCGGCCAGGAATTGCTGGAAACGAAGCAGGCGTTCGAGGCGGGCAGCGAGCCTTACCTCGAAGCGTCGACGGAATTGAGCAAGACCGCGCTGGAACTGGAAGTGTCGCCGGCGATGGTGGCCACGTTTCATATCAGCGCCTTTGCCGCGCTGGCCGAAACGGCGGGAGCCGACAAGCTGGAGCGGGTGGCGGCCAGCCTGCATGCGGCGGCCAGGCAGATCAGGGCCAGCGTCGCCGTATAAAGGCGGCCAGGAATGAAAAAACCGCTGAATCCCTTGCAGGAATCAGCGGTTTTCAAATATTGGTTGCGGGGACAGGATTTGAACCTGTGACCTTCGGGTTATGAGCCCGACGAGCTGCCAGACTGCTCCACCCCGCAGGCGAATTATAACCGAGTTTGTTGCATTGCGAAAGAGCGGAGCGCAACCGGGGGCATTTGGCTTGCATGGGGGTATTGGCATACCGCGCCGCAATGAAAAAAGCCGCCGATCCCTTTGCAGGAATCAGCGGCTTTCAAATATTGGTTGCGGGGACAGGATTTGAACCTGTGACCTTCGGGTTATGAGCCCGACGAGCTGCCAGACTGCTCCACCCCGCAGGCGAATTATAGCGGGGTTTGCTGCAATGCGCAATGGCCGGGTTTCAGACCCTCGATTATGCCGCCGCCAGGCGCCACAGCGACGTGACTTCCTGCGAGCGGGCCGCGTGCAGGCTGTCCGTCGCATCCTGTGCGCGCGGGTGCGTGGGTTTCACGTCCAGGCGGTCGACGACTTTCAAGCCCGCCTGCGTTATCCATTCGAGCAATTGCGCGCGCGGGCGCAGGCCCAGGTGCTCGGCCAGGTCGGACAAAATCAGCCAGCCTTCGCCGCTTGGCTCCAGGTGGTCGGCCAAGCCGGCGAGGAAACCGCGCAGCATGCGGCTGTCCGGATCGTAGACGGCGTATTCGATCGGCGAGCTGGGACGGGCCGGCAGCCAGGGCGGATTGCACACGATCAGCGGCGCGCGGCCGGCGGGGAACAGGTCGGCCTGCACCACGTCGACCTTGCCCTGCAAATCGAGGCGGGCCAGGTTTTCGCGCGCGCAGGACAGGGCGCGCGGGTCCTGGTCGGTGGCGACGATGCGTTCGATGCCGCGCTGCGCCAGCACGGCGGCCAGCACGCCCGTGCCGGTGCCTATATCGAAGGCCAGCTTGGCGCGCGCAGGCAGTGGCGCATCCGCCACCAGGCCCACGTACTCGCCGCGGATGGGCGCGAACACGCCGTAATGCGGATGGATGCGCTGGCCAAGGGCCGGCAGTTCCACGCCCGTGCGGCGCCATTCGTGCGCGCCGATCAGGCCCAGCAGCTCGCGCAGCGAGGCGACGAACGGCTCTTCGCCGCGGCCATACGCTTCATTGCAAGCCAGTTTCACGTCCGGCGCGCGGCGCAGCGGGATCGTGTAGTCGGCGTCGAAAGGCAGCAGCAGCATCGCCAGGGTGCGGGCGCGCTGTGACTGTGCCTGGCGGTGCAAATGGAAGGCTTCCGTGGCGGATGGTTCCGGCTTGGCCAGCTTGGCGGCCTTGGCCTTCTTGCTTGGCTTGTCGTTCTTGTGGTCGGCGCGCCGCGCCAGCGCCTGCAGCAGCTGGCGCGCGTTCTGGAAGTCGCCGCGCCACAGCATGGCCGTGCCTTCGCAGGCCAGGCGGTAAGCCTGGTCGGCCGTCGTGCGGTCATCGGCGATGACGACGCGCTTGGGCGGCGGCATGCCGCTTTCCGAGCGCCAGCGGGCCGAATGCTCGGCGCCGTTTTCGCTCCAGTGGATCTGCGGATGAACGGTAGGTGAAGAAGTGTCGGACATGGGATTCAATCGATAGAAGGGGGCGCGCGGCATGGTCGCCTGCGCAGGCCGTCTTCCATTATACGTCGCCGGCCGTGCTGTTTGCCGTGTCGGTGCCATAGGCGAGTGCCAGCGCACGGGCACGCGCCTGCTCTTCCGGCGTGGTGTCCACGGCTTGCCTGCCGACTTTGGCGGTCTCGGTGGCATGGTCCGGCTGCACCAGCTTGAGCAAACGCAAGCTCAGGCTGCCCGCCAGGTCGCCATCCTTGCCGCTGGCGCTGGCGCCATCGGACGTGCCCTGATGGAGATTGCTTTGCAATTGCTGGCCCAGCAGCTTGAACAGGTCATGCAGGTTGCCGCCGAAGTGCGTGGCGGGCAACTCCCTGGCGGGCAGGCTGGCGTAGTCGGCGGAGCTGGCTTCTTCGTCGGCTTCTTGCGTTTGCTCAAGGACGCCCGCGCTGATGTTCGATTGATATTGCACTTCCACTTCGAAGTCGAAGGTCTGGCCATCGGCCGTCGTGATCTTGCCCTTGCCGATGAAATGCGCGTTTTCATCGAGGCTGAAGGCGGCTGCGCGGCTGCTGCCGTTGGCGCCCGAGACGCTGGCGCTGCCACTGCTGAAGCTGGAACCGGCCTGCAAGTCGACGGAATCGAAGGCAACCGTGGCGCCGTCGCCGAACAGCTGGCGCGTCATGCTGGAGAGAAAATCCTGCGCCACGTCGACCGTGGCGTTGCCCAGCGCATCGGTTCGTTGCGACAATCCCTTGGCCGACAGGTCCAGGCCATTTTTCGACAGCGCCACCACGTCTTGCGCCGTGCGCTGCATCAGGGGCGAAGCGGCCAGGCCGGACGCACCTGCGCCTGCTTTTGGCGGCGTTTGTCCTGCCAGGGGATTGGCGGCGGGCTGGCGCGAGCCGGAAAGGAGGGCGGGGAGCTGGGACATGGTCGGTTCAAATGGGGAAGATAGGCGAATTAACGGCAATATCGCCCCATTCTTTAACCATTAGTGGTGGTGCGACCAGCTACCGTCTGCCGATTCCAGGTAGGACTTGACGGCATCGGCCTGGCCCGTGGCGTGACGCTTGAGTTCGCCGCATGCGCAAATGCCCTGATACGGCTGGATATGCGAGCAGGCGGAGACTTTTTGCAGGTAAACCTGCATGGATTTGTGACATTTTACGCACTTGAAGGTGAGGCTGCGGGCGGCTTTCATGGGGTTCCTTGAACTGTTGCGGGGCGTAGGCGGTGCCTACGCGAAGGCGGCGATTTTAACGCACTCCGGCCATGGTTACACGTTGTTGCATCTGCGCCACGCGCACGTCAACTGAATCCGCGCCGTGACGTTGAACGTATATAGGAGGTCGTCTGACCGCCATTGAAGAGGTAGCACCATGGACAAGCGTGACAAGGAAAAGCCTGTACAGCCCGCCAAGGAGCTGGTGAGAAAATGGTTGAAAGCGGAGCTGGAACAACGCCGGCCCCCACCCGACCCCGAGCAGATCCGCCGCGAACTGGGCTGGGATTTGCTCCGCCTGGGCCGCGAACCGCTAGCTCGATGACGCCTTTGCCACGCCCTTAGAGCCTATCCCGGTAGATGAATACATCCCCTGCTGGCGCCCCTCAGAAGCGGGGACTGCGTTGCTCGTCGTCGCGTGGCTCGCCACGCGTCCTCCTCACGCCTTGTCCGCGCTCCTGATGCGCTGCCAGCAGAAGACGCTCCCTACCGGGATAAGCTCTTAGCGCACCGTCACCACGCTCTTGCCGCCGGACCCAGGCTGCACGAGGATGCGGGTGGCGATGCGCTCCGTCATTTCCTGCACGTGCGAGATGACGCCCACCTTGCGGCCCATCGCTTGCAAGCCGTCGAGCGCATCCATGGCCACGCGCAGGGTTTCCGTGTCCAGGCTGCCGAAGCCCTCGTCGATGAACAGCGATTCCACGCGCACCCGGTTCGAGGATAGCGAGGCCAGGCCCAGCGCCAGGGCCAGCGAGACGAGGAACGATTCGCCGCCCGACAGCGAATGCACGGAGCGCAGCTCACCGCCCATGTCCTGGTCGCGCACCATCAGGCCCAGCGACGGGTTGTTCGGGTTGTCGATGCGTTCCAGCTGGTAGCGGCGCGCCAGGTGGTTCAGGTGCGCGTTGGCATAGCCGAGCAGCACTTCCAGCGTGAACTGCTGCGCGTAATTGCGGAATTTCTTGCCGTCGGCCGAGCCGATCAATTCATTCAGGCTGGCCCAGCGCCGCTCGATGAGGGCTTGCGCCTCGATTTGCGCCAGCATCGCTTGCGCGCTGTGGCGCCTGGCGTCGTCCTGCGCTATGGCCAGGCGCAGCCGCGTCGCTTCCTGGTTGGCCGCCTGGAGTTCGGCGCCCAGCGCGTCGAGCGCCGCCTGCAGCATGGCCTCGTCCATTTCCAGTGCTTCCGGCGGCTGCTGCACGTGCGCGGCCAGTTGCTGCCGGCGCTCGGCCAGCACGGAAACGGCCGCCGTGTGGCGGTCGGCGATCACTTGCAGGGCATCGCGCTCGGCGCGCATGGCGTCCATGGAGATGGCCAGGCGCGCACGCAGCTCGTCGAGCGTGGCGGGCGCGTGGCCGGAGTGACGCTGCCGGAATTGCTGCAGCCAGTCGTGCAGGGCGACGGTGGCGCCGTGTTCCTGTTCGCGCAGGGCGGCCAGGCGCTGCGCCAGCTGCGCGCACGCTTCGTCGAGGCGCGTGCGCTGCGCGCTGGCCGCGTGGGCTGCTGCCTGCTGCTGCGCCAACTGGTCTTTGGCCTGCGCGATGGCCGCCGTGAGGCTGCGTTCCACCTCGGCCACGCTCTGCCCCTGCCACAGCGCGTTGCGCTCCGCTTGCAGTGCCGTGAGTTGTTTGTCGGCTGCGGCAAAGGCTGCGTGGGATTCCTGCGCCGCTTGCCGTGCCTTGCCGGCCGCCAGTTGCGCCGCTTCCAGCTGCGCGGCCAGGGTCGCCAGCGCGTGGCCGCGCTGGTCCTGGTCCGCCTGCTGTTTCAGCCACTGCCGGCTTTCCGTTTCGCGCGCCGCGCGGAAGGCGGCGGGGCCGGCGCGCCAGTTGTCTTTCCAGCCTTCGGCGCCTTCCACGTCGGCAAACGCGGCATCGAGCTGCGCCAGCAAGCCGTCAAGCATGCCGCGCGACGTTTCCGCCTTGTCCACGCTGGCCGCCTGCTGCGCCTGCAACTGCGCCAGCCGTGTCTGCGTTTCGGCGACGGCGCTTGTGCAGCGCGCGTGTTCGGCGCCGGCCAGTTCGTGCGCCGCCTGCGCCTGCTCGCGCCGCGCGCCGGCCTGGCGCAGCGCCGCCTCCTGCTGCGCCAGGGCCTGCAGGGCTGCCGCATTGGCTGCCAGTTGCTGCGCGAACCAGTCCGCGCGCTGGTTTTCCAGCGGCAGTTGCAGGGTGTCCGCATGCGGCTGCCATTGCGCGTGCAGGCTGGCGATGGCGGGCGGCAGGATGGCCAGTTCCGCATCCGTCTGCGCCTGTTCGCGCGCGGTCGCGGCCAGCGCCGCCTTGTGCGTGGCCAGCCGTTCCAGATTGCCGCGCACCTGCGTGCGGCAAGCCAGCACTTCGTCCTGCAAGCTGGCCAGCATTGCCTGCAGGGCGTCGTCGGCGTGGGTGTACGGGTGTTCCAGCGCGCCGCAGACGGGGCAGGGCTGCTCGTCCTGCAAGGTGGCGCGCAACTGCCCGACGCTGGCCGCGCACGCCGCTTCCGCCCCCTTCAGGGATTTTTCCGCCTGCGCCAGGCCCGCTTCCAGCAGCGCCGTTTGTGCCGCCTGCGCCGCCAGCGCCGTCGTTTCCGTTTGCGCGGCTTGCGCCAGTTGCGCCGCCCTCGCTTGTCCGTGCGCCAGCTCCTGCTGCTTGCGCGCCAGTTCCGTCCACGTCTTTTCCGCCGCGTTCAACTGGCGCGCATGGTCTTCCAGCTGGCCGCGCTGTTGCTGCAGCAGCTGTCCATCGATGGCTTGCACGGCGCACTGCGCCTCGCGCCGCTGCGCATCGTGCACGGCGAGCGTGGCGGCGGCCGCCGTCAACGCGGCCTGTGCCTCCTGGCCCGCGGCGCCTGCCGCGCGCACCAGCTGCGCCGCGTCGGCCGCCCTGGCGTCGGCCGCATCGGCTTGCGCGGCCGCCTGGCCGGCCTGGGCGAACAGCTGGTCCGACAATTGCCACGACGCGGCCAGCGCTTGCCAGTGCTGGTGCGACGCCAGCCACAGGCGGCCCGTTTCCTGCTCCGCCTGCATGGCGTGCTGGTGCTGCTGCAGCTCGTGCAAGGTGGCGCGCGCCGTTTCGTTGGCTCGGTCGGCCGCCAGTGCGCCATCCTGCGCCTGGCGGTGGGCAGGCAAGTGTGCCGCAATGCCGGCATCGAGCGCCTTGGCTTGATCGAGCTGGGGCGCCGCGTCGCGCTGCGCCATTTCCCTGGCTTGCAAGGCTGCCGCCGCCAGCTGCACGCTGGCAGCCAGTTGCGTTTCGCTGGTCACGGCTTGCGCCGCCTGCGCGCGCGACGCTTCCAGCGCGGCACCGGTGCCGGCGATGTCGTTCGCCAGGCGCGCCACGTCGTCGATGAGGGGCCGCGCCGGCTGCAGCAATTCCCACTGCGCCAGCGCCGTGCGGCGCGCTTCGGCCGCGGTGCGTTCGGCATCCGCGCCATCGAGCGTCTCTTGCGCCGCTGCTATCTGGCTTTGCAGCTTGTGCGTCTCCTGGTGCCAGCGCTGCTGCAGCTCCAGCACCGCCTTGCGCAAGTCGATGGTTTGCAGGGCGGTGTCGGCCGCGCCGCACAGCGCTTCGGTCTCGGCCCGCTCTTCCGGCGACAGGGGCCGCTGGTCGGCCAGTTTTTCGCCCAGACGTTCGAGGATCTGCTTTTCCTTTTTCGCCCGCTCGAAGGCGCGCATGGAAATGTCGGTATAAATGCTGCTGCCCGTCAGGGTTTCCAGCAATTCTCCCCGTTCATTGTCTTCCGTCTTGAGGAAGGTGGAAAACTCGTTCTGCGCCAGCAGCACGGCGCGCGTAAACTGGTCGAACGACAGGCCGATGCGCTTTTCGATCTCTTCCTTGACTTCCGTCTTGGTGCCGCCGATGGGCTGCAGCGCGGGCAGCTGGTGCAAGCTCATGGCGGTTGCCTGCAGCGCCCCTTCGGCCCGGGTGCGCGAGCGGCGCACGCTCCAGCGCGCGCGATAGTGACCGCCATCGTTGCCGACGAAGTCCACTTGCGCGTAACCGTCCGGCGTGCCGCGGCGCAGCAGGGTGCGCGTATCCTGGGCGTTGACGGTTTCCTTGCCCACGTCGGGCAGGGCGCTGCCCCGGCCCAGCACCTTCAGCAGGCGCGGCGTGGCGTCGTACAGGGCCAGGCACAGGGCGTCGAGCAGGGTGCTCTTGCCCGCGCCCGTGGGGCCGCTGATGGCAAACAGGCCGGAGGACGCCAGCGGTTCCTGCTGGAAGTCGACTTCAAATTCGCCGGCCAGCGAGGCCAGGTTCTTGCCGCTGATTTTCAGTATTTTCATGGTTCTTCAGGTACCGTCAGGCGCCGGGCAGCAGCAGTTCGGCCAGGGCCGACAGTTGTTCGGGCGGCGCTTCCTTGCCGTATTTTTGCAGGTACAGGCGTCGGAAGATGTCGTCGGGCTGCAGCTGGCTCAATTGGTCCAGCGTCATGTTGTCGGGCGCGCTGCTGCGCGCGGCGCTCGACGTTTCGATCTTCGCCAGGCGCACCTGCTTGCCGTCGAGCGCTGTTTCGATGCGCGTGCGCAGGCCCGGTTCCGGCGCATCGAGGCGTACGCGCACTTCCAGGAAGGGCTGCGCTTCGGGTGCGGCGGCGGGTACGTCGAGGGCGGCCAGCTGCGCCAGCACCTCGTCGATCGGCGCCGGCGTGGCGGGCACGCGCAAGAGGGGCACGGCACGCGGCACCTCGATGGTGCGCATGTCCTTCAACTGTTCGCCATCGATGTCCAGGCACAGCACCTGATGGCGATAATTGACTTCGGCGAAGGACAGGGGAATCGGGCTGCCGCAGTAGCGGATATGTTCCTGGCCGCCCACGGCCTGCGCCTTGTGCAGATGGCCCAGCGCCGCATAGGCGATGGCGGCGTCAAAAATCCCCGACGGCAGCATTTCCGTGCCGCCGATGACGATGCGCCGCTCGGAATCGTTGGACATTTCGCCGCCCACCATGTGGCAGTGGCCCATGGCTACGATGGCTTGGCCGGGCTGGCGACGCGCCAGCGCCAGGTCCGCCAGCTGGCGGTACAGCAGGGCGATGCCGCCCAGGTAGGCGTCCTGGGTATCGCCGGCCGGCAGTTTCGGCACGTCGCCGGGACGCAGGAAGGGCACGGCCAGGCACCAGGCTTGCACTTGCCCATCGGCGCCCGTCAAAGGCAGCAGCAGGCGCTCCAGGTCGATCTGGCCATCTTCGTCGCGCAGCAGATTGCCGATCACGTGCGTGCCGTGCGCGGCCAGCAGGGGGCCGGGCGCTTCGAGCCGTCCCGCCGAATCGTGGTTGCCGGCGACGACGACCAGCTGCAGCGCTGGCAGGCGCGCGCGCGCCTGCTGCAGGAAGACGTACAGCTGCTTTTGCGAGGCGGCCGACGGGTTGGCGTTGTCGAACACGTCGCCGGCAACGAGCAGCACGTCGACCTTTTCGGCCACGAGCGTGTCGAGCAGCCAGTCGAGGAAGCGCTGGTGTTCGTAGCCCCGCTCGTAATTGTGCAGGGTCTGGCCCAGATGCCAGTCGGAAGTGTGCAGCAGGCGCATGGTGGGCCAAGGGTAGGGAAGACAGGCGCCAATATAGCAGGAATGATAGGGGTCAGACCCGCGCCAGGCGCCAGCGGCCATATCAAGTGGTCAGCATCCCGGCGCGATAGGTATTCCGGCCATCCTGCTTGGCCTTGTACAGCAGCACGTCGGCCCGCTGCAGCAGCACGGCGGGGGAAATGTCTTCGTCGCGATAGAAAGCCAAGCCGATGCTGGCGGAAATGCGCACGGTGATGCCATCGAGTTCGAACGGCTGCTGCATGGCGGCGACGATTTTTTCCGCCAGCACGGCCGCGTCCTCGGGCCGGGTGATCTGTTCCATGATGATGGTGAATTCGTCGCCGCCCAGGCGGGCGACGATGTCGGTGACGCGCATGGTTTGCGTCAGGCGCTGGGCGAAGGCGCGCAGCAGCGCGTCGCCGGTGCCGTGGCCGTGCGTGTCGTTGACGGGCTTGAAACGGTCGATATCCATGTACATGACGGCCATCAGGTGCTGATGCTGGCGGCTTGCGTGCATGGCGTCGCTGAGTTTTTGCTGGAATCCGGCGCGGTTCGACAAACCCGTCAGCGCATCGACCTGGGCCAGTTTCAGCAGGCGCTGTTTTTCGCGCTTTTGCACGGTGATATCCTGGCGCATCACGTGAAAGCCCACCACCTGCAGCTTGTCTTCGCCGATCTGCGGGATGTAGATCACTTCCAGGCAGCGCTCGATGCCTTCCTTGTCGTCTTCTTCCTCGAAGCTCAGGGTTTCGCCCGCCAGCACTCTTTCGATGTACGGCGCCACCGTGCGGTAGCGCGCCTCGCCCACCGTGTCGCGCACGCTCTTGCCCAGCGCTTGCCGGCCCGTCAGGCCGAATTCGCGTTCATAGGCGATGTTCAGGAAGCGGTAGACCTGGTCGGCGTCGATGTAGGCGATCATGGCCGGCAGTGTGTCGGCGATGGTGCGCAGGCGCGCTTCGCTTTCCAGCAGCGCCACTTCCGATTCGCGCAAGATGGTGATGTCGTCCAGGCTGCCCACGTAGCCTTCGATCCGGCCGTCGATGAGGATGGGGGCAATTTTGACGGAGACCCAGACCAGCCTGCCGTCGCGGTGCAGGCAGCGCAGGGTGGACTGGAACGGCGCATGGCTGCGCGTGAGCTGTTCCAGCGCCACGTGCATCAGCGGATAGTCGTCCGGGTGCAGGGCGCTGGTCCAGCCGGCGCCCAGGGCGGCCGCGCGCGGCAAGCCCGTGATCGATTCGAAGGTGCGGTTGACGTAGGTGCAGCGGCGCTGGCGGTCCAGGCGCACCAGGCCGAGCGGGGAAGCGTCGTTGACGGCGGCCAGTTCGGCCTGTTTCTGGCGCAGTTCCAGTTCCTGCTGGCGGCGCTGCGAGATATCCTCGGCGATGCACAGGATATGTTCGATCTGCTGGCGCTCGTCGAACACGGGCACGGAGACGGCGCGCAGGTAGCGCAGGCTGCCATCGAACAGGCGCAACGGCTTTTCCGTATGGTCGATGACGCCCCGCTCGGCCAGGATGGCGCGGTCGTCCTCGGCGTCGTGCAGGCCGAAGTCGGGCGGGAATGCCTGGCAATCGGTCCTGCCGATGACGTCGGCGGCCAGGTGGCCGGTGATGTCCTCGGCCGCCTTGTTCCACACTTCCATCTGGCCGAAATTTTCCGGGCGCGCGCTTTTTACATAGACCAGCACGGGCAAATGGTCGATCAGCGACTGCAGGAAGCTGCGGTTGTCCTGCAGCGCCAGTTCGTCGTGCTTGCGCGCGCTGATGTCGCGCGAGGTGACGGCCACGCCATCGGCGATCGGCACCACCTGGTGGCGCAGCCAGCGCGTGCCGCCCGAGGCCAGCGGCAGTTCGAATTCATCTTCCAGCGGCTGGCCCGTTTCCATCACCAGCACGAAGCGCTTGAAGAAACGCTCGCCGCGCAGCAGCGGTATCAGCGGCAGCACGCGCTGGCCCAGCAGTTCGGAGCGCGGCTTGCCCAGCATGTCGGCGGCGCGCTCGTTGATGTCGGCAAAGGTGAAGTCTTCCACCGGCTTGCCCGGCGCGGCGCGCCAGGCTTTCAGCAGCAGCACGGCATCGAGGCTGCCCTGGTGCGCCGCGCGCAGCAAGGCTTGCGTTTCCGTGGCCTGGCGGATGCTGCGGCGCAGGCGCGCGCTCTGGCGCATCAGCAGGGTCGTAAAGCCGGCAATGAGCACGCTGGCGGCGAGCAGCGCGCCGACATATATCAGGCGGCGGTGTTCGAAGCGCGTCAGGGCGACGGCGCGGCTCACGCCCACCACGGCCAGCAGCGGGTAGCGCGGCAGCTCGTGGTAGCTGTAGATGCGGGACGTCGCGTCGACGGGCGGCTCGATCAGCAATTCTTCGGCGGCGTGCTGCGGCGGTCCCGGCATGCGGAAGTCGATGCGGTCGCTGAGGATCAGTTGTTCGCCGATGCGCCCCGCCGTCAGGCCGCTGTCGCGCGCCACCAGCATCAGCGCGCCCTGTTCATCGAGGTTCAGGCGGTCGTAATCGTCGACAAAATACGTGGGGTCGACGAGGATGACGATGGCGCCGGCAAAGCGGCCTTGCGCATCGTTCAGGCGGCGCGCCAAGCGGATGGTCCAGTGCTTGCCGCCCGCGTCGAGCATGGGCGTGTCGACCAGGGCCGTGTCGGACGCATTCGCGGCCAGCGCCTTGAAAAATGCCTGGCCGGCCAGGTTTTCCGGCAGGTAGGCGTTGGCGCTGTCGAGCACATTGCCCTGCGCATCGACGAGGGCGATCGGCAATGCCAGCTTCGACGGCAGCACGCTGTCGAGCAAGCCCTGGCGGCGCGTGAATTCGTTGAGGCGCAGGCCGCCGTCCGTTTCCTCGTATTTGAGCTTGAACAATTGCGTGGCGTGATCCGTCTGGCGCAGGGTGAAACTGGTATGGTCGGCCAGGGTCCGCGCCAGCGACTGGCTGACGGCCACGGCGTCGCGCACGGCGCTGGCCCGTTCCTGGCCCACCTGGTAAAAGACGGCCGCCCACAGCGCCAGCAGCAGGATGAGCGCGAACAGGGGCACCAGGCTGAGACGGTACAGGCGGCGGGCAAGGCGTTGCAGGGGTCTTGTTATCGCTATCACGGGCGCTTGCAGGCTATATTCATGGAAAAGGGGAGGGGCAGCGTGGCGCGCATGATAGCCGAAATCGGCCGCCTTGCGCGTCAGCGTGTTGCCGCCGCTGCCATCGTCTGTTCGTCGTCTGTCGCTGGCCTTATTTTGCTTTAAATCAAGTAGCCGTGGTGCCGCGCACGCTAAAAAAAGCACGCCGGCGGCGACACGGGCTGGCGCCGTGGCAGAAAAAGTACAATTGCGCCCCCATCCTCATTAAAATGGATGCTTCTTCCTCCCATATCGAAAGTTGTCATGCAGAGTAAAAAGCCCGACGCGGCAAGACTGGACAAGATCGTGGCTGAAGCGCGCCGCGCCGCCGACCAGCGCGAGAGCGGCTACCGCGAGCGTTCGCTGAAGATGTACCCGTGGGTCTGCGGCCGCTGCATGCGCGAATTCACGCGCGCCAACGTGCAGCAGCTGACGGTGCACCACCGCGACCACAACCACGACAACAATCCGCCCGATGGCAGCAACTGGGAACTGCTGTGCCTGTATTGCCACGACAATGAGCACTCGCGCTACCTGGAAGCGGACCGTGGCGCCGGCCTGCTGTCGGCCGAGGTGGCGCCCGCCACGCACAATCCCTTCGCCGCGCTCGCTGGCCTGATCAAGAAAAAGGACTGAGCGGCCCGTCCGCCTCCCACCCCATGCGCATCTTGCTGACCGAAGACGACCCGCAGCTGGGCCGCGCCACGCAGATTGGCCTGGAACAGGCCGGCCATGCCGTCGACTGGGTCACGAGCGCCGAACACGCGCACACGGCCGTGCGCCTGCACGACTATGGCTGCATTTTGCTGGACCTGGGCTTGCCGGGACAGGATGGCATGCAGGCGCTGGGCGTGCTGCGCGACAATGGCTACAGCGGCGCCGTGCTGGTCGTCACGGCGCGCGACCAGGTGGGCGAGCGCATCGCCGGGCTCGACGCGGGTGCCGATGACTTCATCGTGAAACCGTTCGACCTCGACGAGCTGGCCGCGCGCATCCGCAGCGCCTGCCGGCGCGCCGCGGGCCGCCTGCGCGAGCACCTCGTGCACGGCGACCTGGTGCTCGATATCGCCGACCGGCAGGTGACGCAAGGGGGATTGCCCGTGATGCTCACGATGAAGGAATTTCGCATCCTGCAATTGCTGCTGGAACACGGCGGCAGGGTGCTGAGCCGGGAACAGCTGGAGAAAAACCTGTACAGCTGGGGCGATGAAGTGGAAAGCAATGCCGTGCAAGTGCATATCCACCACCTGCGCAAGAAGCTGGGGCGGGACTTGATACGCACCGTGCATGCGATCGGTTATTGCATTGATAAAGCGCAAGCGGCCTGATGAAAAAACGGGCTACCCTGAGGCAGCCCGTTGGCATCAATGATGCGGCTGGATTAGCGCATCAGAAATCGACGGTTGCCGACAGCCACAGACGGCGGCCGTCCAGGCTGTTGACATAGCGGTTGGCGTAGGTCAGCGTCGGTGCGCGGTAAGGCTGGTAGTCGACGAAGTCCTTGTTGAGCAGGTTGTACACGGCCGCGTTCAGGGTGACACGCTTGTTTAGCTGGTAGCTGCTGCCCAGGTGCAACATGGTGTAGCCCTTGTAGTCGCCCAGCGCGGCCTTGGCGGCGCGCGTGGAAGCGGAGGTGCCCGGATCGCGGAAGCGTTCGCTGCGGTACTCGGCGCGCAGCCAGCCGTTCCATTCGCGCGAGATATCCCAGCTCAGGCGCGCGTTGACGGCGTGCTTGGGCGTGTCGCTCAGGGGCTTGCCCGCGTTGCTGCCACTCTTCTGTTCGCTTTCCGTGTACGTGTAGTTGGCGCTGGCCGACAAGGTCTTGCCCAGCGGGAAGCGCGTATTCAGTTCGACGCCGCGCGTGACGGCCTCATCCACGTTGACCGACTGGCCGAACGCATCGACGTTGGGCCAGTTGCCGAAGCTGACGCAGCCGGGACGGTTCGGCGAGGGACGGTAATCGCAGTTGACGAGGCCTGTGCCCGTCGTGATCTTGTCCTTGAATGCATTGTTGAACAGGGAGCCGCTGGCGGTCCAGCCGGCCAGGTTGTCGAAATACGCGCCGATTTCCGTCGTCGTGCTCGTTTCCGGCTTCAGGTTCGGGCTGCCGACGAGGGGGATCGTGCCCTGGCCGCCGAAACCGTTGATGCCTGGGGACAATTGTTCCACGCGTGGCGTCTTGTAGCCCTTGCTGACGCCGCCCTTGACGGTCCAGCTCGGGTTGGCGTTCCACACGGCATAGGCGCGGGGGCTGGTCTGGCCGCCGAAGATGCTGTGATCGTCATAACGGGCGCCGAAGGTCAGCGCGACATTCTCCAGCACCTGCCATTCGTCTTCCACGAACAGGGCTTTTTGCGTGAATTCGAATTTCTTTGGCGCCACGCCATCCGTCATTTCCGCTTTCCACCATTGCGCGCCGACGGTGGCCATGTGTTTGCCCAACGGCAAGACCAATTTGGTGTCGAACACCTGGCTTTCCACTTCCAGGGTGCGCGCGCTGCCGGCGACGGCGCCGGGCGTGCCTGGCGGAATCGTGCGACCCAGGGTTTCCGTCTTGTTCACCATGTAGCTGCTGTCCAGGGTGCCGAAGCCGAAGCGGCCCGTGTGCGACAGCGTCCACTGGTCGCGGTTGTATTTCTGCTCGGGACCGTAGCCGCCCTGCAAGCCCAAGGTGCCCAGTTGCTTCTTCGAATTGTCGTAGGTCTGGCGGCCCGCATCCGCGTCGAGGATGACGGTGTGGTAGCGGTTTGGCGTGAAGGCCAGGCGCGCGCCAAAGTTTTCGATGTCCGCGCGCACGGGATTGGCGCCCATGTTCGGCACATTTTCCGCACCGGCCGCGTCGTTGTAGCGGATGTGGGCTGCATCGCGGCGTTGCTTGCTGCCGCGCAGGGATAGGCCCAGCAGGTCGGTGGCGAGAGGGCCGCTCAGGTAGAAGCGGCCGCTTTTCACGTCGCCGAAATCGGACTCTTCCTGCAAGGTGTAGTCGGCCGAGATGGAACCCATCCACTGCTTGCCCACCTTGCGCGTGATGATGTTGATCACGCCGCCCATGGCGTCCGAACCGTACAGGGTCGACATGGGGCCGCGGATGATCTCGATACGCTCGATGGCGGCCAGCGGCGGCATGAAGCTCGTCTGCGTGCCGCCGAAGCCGTTCGGCGTGACATTGCCGGCCGCATTCTGGCGGCGTCCGTCGATCAGCACCAGGGTGTAGTCGCTGGGCATGCCGCGGATGCTGATGTTCATGCCGCCCGTCTTGTCGCCCGCCGCGCCCACGTCGATGCCTTCCACGCTTTCCAGCGCCTGCGTCAGGTTGCCGAAGCGTTCCTTCGACAGTTCTTCACGCGTCAGCACGGTGATCGAGGCGGGCGCCTGCTTGATATCCTGCTCGAAACCGGAGGCGGAAACCACCACTTCCGGCATGCTGGCAGGCGTGCCCGTCTGGGCGTGAGCCGGCAGGCAGGACAGGGCGGCCAGGGCCAGGGCCAGGGCCAGGGTGGTGGGACGCGGCAGGCGCGCGCGGCGGGGGCTGTTGGACATGCAAACTCCTGAGGGTGAATGAATTATTGGTCTGTATTCTTGAGGTAATGGGAATCATGAAGGCAATAAGAATCATTTACAATTGCAGGCATGGCTTCCCAAAAAATATTTCGCTCCGGATCTTGCGCAGAAGTTCTTAAGAGATTCTTAACGGCTGGCGGCGGCGTGAAAAGCTGGTCGCTGCGGCGCACCCTGCTGGCCGTGCTGCTGGGCCTGACCCTGGCCCTGTGGGTGGGCAGCGCCGCCATCGTCTACGTGGAAGCGCGCCGCGAAAGTCAGGAATTGTTCGACCAGTCGCTGATCGAAACGGGCCATTTGCTGCTGTCGCTGGTGGAAAAGGATGCGCGCGAGCATGGCTTGACGGGGCCTATCGACCTGCCGCTGCGCGGCCATCCGAATCCCCACCAGTATTTGCTGTTCAAGGTGCGCGACGCGCAGCAGCGCGTCCTGTACCGCAACGACGCGGCGTCCGACATCGCCCTGTCGCGCAGCGCGCCGGACGGCCTGTCGTGGACCAGCATCGGCGGCCAGCGCTGGCGTCTGTTTTCGCTGTGGGATCCGCAGCGCAGCCTGCAGCTGCTGGTGGCCGAACCGACCAGCCACCGCGACGACATCAGCCGCGGCTTCTTTTACCGCATCGCGCTGTTCGGCTTGCTACTCGTGGCGCTGGCCACCATCGCCATCTGGTGGAGCATCCACCGCGTGTTTCGCGTGCTGCAGGCGTCCGCCGACGAAGTGTCGGCGCGCACGCCCGACGAACTGACGGACGTGCATGTGCACGGCGCGCCCTCGGAGCTGCATCCGCTGCTGCTGGAAATTAACCGCCTGTTCGGCAGGGTGAGGCACAGCCGCGACAACGAACAGCGCTTCACGGCCGATGCGGCGCACGAGCTGCGCACGCCGCTGGCCGCCATCAAGACCAATCTGCAAGTGCTGCAGCGGGCCCGCAGCGCGGACGAACGCGAGGAATTCATCGCCGCCCTGGGCGCCAGCGTGGAGCGCGCCACGCGCCTCGTCAACCAGTTGCTGGCGCTGGCGCAGCTCGATCCGCAGTCGCAGGCAGAGACGGCGCTGGCGCCGGGCGACCTGGCGCAGCTGCTGGCAGCGCAGGGGGCGCAGTGGCAGGCGCTGGCCGCGCCGTACCAGTTGTCGCTGGCGGTCAACGTGGCGCCGGCGCCCTGCGCGCTGCATGCGGACAGCCTGCAGGTGCTGCTGCGTAACCTGGTCGACAATGCGCTGCGCTATACCCCGGCGCCGGGCGCTGTCGAGATCAGCTGCGGCGTGGAGGCGGGGCGCAGCTACCTGCGTGTGGCCGATACGGGGCCGGGCATCGCCGAGCAATGGCACGCGCGCGTGTTCGAACGCTTCGTGCGCTTGGGCGGCAGCCAGGTTCCCGGCAGCGGGCTGGGCCTGTCCATCGTGCGCCGCATCGCCGAGCGGCATGGCGCGCAGATCCTCCTCGGCGCCGGACTGCAGGGCCGGGGGCTGGCGGTGACGGTCGTGTTTCCCGCAACGTAGCGGGCGCGATCCGATAGCGATAAAACGCCCAAGGCGTGTGCAGAATGCGGTATCTTTCTGTTATGCACAGCCCATACCAGCCCATTCCTTTCGATCCCCCCGCTTTATCGCTGGCCGCCGCGCGCGCGCTGCACCTGGCCGCGCAAGGCTTGCTGCAGGCGCGGCGCAAGAAAGCCGTGAAGGCGGACGTGGTGGCCGCCGTGCGGCAGATGGGCGTGCTGCAGATCGACACCATCCACGTGGTGGCGCGCAGCCCCTACCTGGTGCTGTGGAGCCGGCTGGGCGACTATCCGCAGCCGTGGCTGGAGCAACTGCTGGCCGAGGGCGCGTTGTTCGAGTACTGGGCGCACGAGGCTTGCTTCGTGCCCATCGAAGACTATGGCCTGTACCGCCACCGCATGCTGGATCCGGCCGCCATGGGCTGGAAATACTCCGTCAAATGGATGGCGGAGCAGGGAGAGGCCGTCGCTTCGGTGCTGGAGCACATCCGCGCCAACGGCGCCGCGCGCTCGGCCGACTTCGAGCGCACGGATGGCCAGGCGGGCGGCTGGTGGAGCTGGAAGCCGGAAAAGCGCTCGCTCGAAGTCCTGTTTACATCGGGCGTGCTGATGATCGCCAAGCGCCACAATTTCCAGCGCTATTACGACCTGGCCGAGCGCGTGCTGCCGGACTGGCACGACGGCTTGCTGCCGTCCGAGGAGCAGGTGCGCCGCCGGCTGCTGCTGGCCAGCGTGAAGGCGCTGGGGCTGGCGCGGGCCAGCTGGATCAGCGACTACTTCCGCACGAAGCAGTCGCGCGCCAGCCTGGCGCGCGATCTGCAGGCGCTGGTGGACGAGGGCGCGCTGCTGCGCTGCACGGTCGATGGCTGGAGTGATGCCGTGTACGTGCATGCCGGGCATGGGGACTTGTTGCGCGACGCGGCGGCCGGCAAGCTGGCGCCCACCCTGACGACGATCCTGTCGCCGTTCGATCCCGTCGTCTGGGACCGGCGCCGCGCCCTGGAATTGTTCGGCTTCGACTACCGGCTCGAATGCTACACGCCGGCCGAAAAGCGCCGCTATGGCTATTTCACCTTGCCGATCTTGCGCCGCGGCGCGCTGGTGGGGCGCCTGGACGCCAAGGCGCACCGCGCGCAGGGGCGCTTCGAGATCAAGTCGCTGGCGCTGGAAGACGGCGTGCGCCTCAGTGCCCGCCTGGCGCAGGACGTGGCCGGCGCCGTGCAGCGCCTGGCGCTCTGGCATGCCTGTCCGGATATTGATATTGCGCAGACGCAGCCGGCAGCCTTCGGCGCGCTGCTGGCCCAGGCCCTGCTCGACGGCGGCGCTGCCGCAAGGCGGGCCGCATGATGCTGCCACCGGCTCCTCCCCAGCTGCTCGACGCCGATGGCGTCCCCTGCTTTGGCCGCTACACGGGCCAATTGAACGCCTTTGACTGGGCCGCTCTGGCGCCACCCCACGCGCGCGGCGCCCTCTGGCGCCTGTTCCACCACAAGCGCTGGCATTACGTGGCCCTGTCCACGCCGACGCTGTTCTGCGGCGTGGCCATCGTCGACCTGGGCTGGACCAGCACGGCCTTCGCGTATGCCTTCGACCGCCACAAGGGCAAGATTGTGGCGGCCTTTTCGCAGGATGGCGTGCCGGGCTTGAGCGCCACGGTGGCGCCGCATGCGGGCGCCAGCAGCCGTTTCCGCTTCCTCTCGCAAGTGATCTCCATCGAGGCCCAGCCCCAGCAGCGCTATCGATTGCTGCT
Source organism: Janthinobacterium sp. SUN026 (assembly GCF_030397625.1). NCBI lineage: Bacteria > Pseudomonadati > Pseudomonadota > Betaproteobacteria > Burkholderiales > Oxalobacteraceae > Janthinobacterium > Janthinobacterium sp. SUN026. Next base: position 352,527 of record NZ_JAPQNU010000005.1, read on the forward strand.
CGATTGCGGCCATTTCGGCATCGATGCGGAATTCGGCCCGCCCGTGGCGCCCACCTTGCTGGCCGTGGGGCCCGTGGGCGAGGGCGGCAGCGTGCATGCGACGCAAAAGTCGGGCGGCTTGCCCCTGTGGGGCACCGTGCGTTGCGGCGCCATGGGCTACAGCTTGGACGACGGCGTGGCCAGCTTCGATTATTCGAATGGCTTGCTGGCGCGCGAAACGGAATGGCGCTGGGCCTCGGCGCACAGCCTGGACCTGGGTTTCAACCTGCAGGCCGGCTATTTCGGCGCGCATGAAAACGCGCTGTGGCTCGATGGCCAGCTGTATCCGCTGGGCCGCGCGCATTTCGACTTCAATCCCGACAACCCGCTGGCGCCGTGGCATGTGTGGACGGACGACGATTTGCTGGACCTGCACTTCAAGCCGGAAGGCGCGCGCCGCGAGGATAAGAATCTGTGGATCGCCGCAAGCCGCTACATCCAGCCCATCGGCACCTTCAGCGGCTGGGTGCGCACCAGCGCGGACTCTCCCAAGCGCATCGTGGCGCAGCTGGCCGGGGTGACGGAAAGCCACCGCTCGCGCTGGTAGGGGCACGCGGATTTTTCGTGAAATGCAGCGCAAGGTCAAATTCTTTTGGCAACGCATCCCTTACACTGGCGCGTAGCCGCTCCGGCAATCCATGAGGCCAGAACATGAGTATCCGTAATCTCGACAAGCTGTTCAAGCCGGCCTCGGTGGCCCTGATCGGCGCCACGGCGCGCGAACGCAAGCTGGGCGCCATCGCCCTGTACAACCTGCTCGGTGGCGGCTACCAAGGAGACATCTGGCCCGTCAATCCCAAGTATGACGAGCTGATGGGCCTGAAATGCTACCGCAAGCTGGCGCAACTGCCGAAAGCGCCGGACCTGGCCATCATCTGCACGCCGCCCGCCACCATCACGGCCCTGATCCGCGAACTGGGTGCGCTGGGCACGCGTGCGGCCATCGTCATGACGTCCGGCCTCGACCCCGTGCGCGAGCAGTCGCTGCGCCTGGCCATGCTGAAGGCGGCCAAGCCGCACCTGCTGCGCATCCTTGGCCCCAACAGCATGGGGCTGCTGGTGCCGAAACTGGGCTTGAACGCCAGCTTCGCCCACGTGGGCGCGACGAGCGGCAAGATCGCCTTCGTTTCGCAATCGGGCGCGCTCGTGTCGGGCGTGCTCGACTGGGCCAACGCGCATGGCGTGGGCTTTTCCAAGTTCATTTCGCTGGGCGCCAGCTACGACATCGATTTCGGCGATCTGCTCGACTACCTGGCCGGCGACATCGACACGGCCGCCATCCTGCTGTACATGGAAGATATTCAGGCGGCGCGCAAATTCATGTCGGCGGCGCGGGCGGCCGCGCGCAGCAAGCCCGTCATCGTCCTGAAAGCGGGGCGCGAGGCGGAAGGCGCGGCCATGGCGGCCTGGCATACGGGCGCGCTGGCCGGTTCCGACGCCGTGTACGACGCGGCCATCCGCCGCGCCGGCATGCTGCGCGTGTATTCGGCCGAGGAATTGTTCGACGCCGTGGAAACCCTCACGCATATCCGCTCGCAGCGCGGCGAGCGCCTGGCGATCCTGTGCAACGGCGGCGGCCTGGGCGTGATGGCCACCGATGCGCTGGTGGGCAGCGGCGGCAAGCTGGCCGACCTGTCGCCGGACACCGTCATCGCGCTGGAAAAGGCGCTGCCACGGGGCTGGTCGCACGACAACCCCGTGGGCTTGCCCGGCGACGCGGCCGTGCAGCGCTATGCCGACGCCATCAAGCCGCTGCTCGACGAGCCGCAGGCGGACGCCTTGCTGCTGCTGCACGCGCCCACGGCTATGGTCTCGTCGATCGACATCGCCGAAGCCGTCACGCCGCTGATCAAGGCCACCTCGCGCACGGTGCTGTCGTGCCTGCTGGGCGGCACCACCGTGGCGCCCGCGCGCCAGGTCTTCAACCGGGCCGGCATTCCCACCTACGACACGCCGGAAAAGGCCGTGCATGGCTTCATGCAGATCGTGCAGTACCGGCGCAACCAGGAAACCCTGATGCAGGTGCCGGCGCAGCTGCCCATGTCGGCCACGCCGCGCCGCGCCAGGGTGCGCGAAATCGTCGCCGCCGCGCTGGCGGCCGGCCAGACGGTGCTGGGTGAATGCCGCTCGAAGGAAATCCTGGCCGCCTACGGCATTCCCGTCGCCACCACGCGCATGGCGGCCGACGTGGAAGAGGCGCTGGCCGTGGCGGCCGACATCGGCTATCCCGTCGCGTTGAAAATCCACTCGCCCGACATCGCCCACAAATCCGACGTGGGCGGCGTGGCGCTCGACCTGGACACGCCCGACATCCTGCGCACGGCCGCCGCCGCCATGCTCAAGCGCGTGCGCCGCATGCGTCCCGACGCGCTGATAGACGGTTTTACCGTGCAGCAGATGGCGCGCCGGCCGCAATCGCATGAACTGATCGTCGGCGTGACGACGGACGCCGCGTTTGGCCCCGTCATCCTCGTGGGGCAGGGCGGCATCGCCGTGGAAGTGACGGCCGATCACGCCATCGGCCTGCCGCCCCTGAACATGGTGCTGGCGCGCGACATGCTGGCGCGCACGCGCGTCTCGAAACTGCTGGCCGGCTACCGCAACCAGCCGCCGGCCGACATCGACGCCATCTGCTACACCCTGATCCAGGTGGCCGAACTGGTGGCCGACATCGGCGAGCTGGCCGAACTCGACATCAACCCCCTGGTGGCCGATGCGGATGGCGTGATCGCCCTCGACGCGCGCATCCGCCTGCAGCCGGGCCAGAAACGCGACCGCCTGGCCATCCGCCCGTATCCGCAGGAGCTGGAAGAGCAGGTGACGTGGATGGATCAATCCATCCTGCTGCGCCCCATCCGCCCCGAGGACGCGCCGCAGCACATGGACCTGTTCCACGCGCTGGACCCGGACGACGTGCGCCTGCGCTTCTTCACGTCCATGCGCGAGCTGCCCGTGTCGCAGCTGGCGCGCCTGACGCAGATCGATTACGACCGCGCCATGGCCTTCATTGCCACGCACACGGGCCCGGACGGCAAGCCGGAAACCCTGGGCGTGGTGCGCGCCGTGGCCGACCCGGACAATATCCACGCCGATTTCGCCATCGCCGTGCGCTCGGCCCTGAAAGGCAAGGGACTGGGACACATCCTGTTCGAGAAGCTGGTCGACTATTTCCGCAGCCGGGGCACGGAAGCGCTGGTGGGTGAGGCGATGGCGCGCAACAAGGGCATGCAGCGGCTGGTGAAAAGCTTTGGCGGCGAAGTCACGCCGTCGGAAGAGCCGGGCGTCGTCAACCTGCATATCGGCCTGCGCGCGCCGTAAAAGAAAGCGCGGCTGGCCAGCCGCGGGTTTGTGCAGGATCAAACCGGCCCCTGTCGGTAGTCTTTACACTTTCACTTCCAGGATGACATATCCAGCGCGTTTTCGGGAGTGAGTGCATGCTTACTGCAACATATATATTGGTTTCCCTGTCGGTGGAACAGGCCAGCATCCGCATGAGCTTGTTGGCTTTTCAGAAATACATGCAGGTGCAACTGCGCCAGCAAAGCAGGCTCAGTTTGGCGCAACTGCAGTACACGGGCGACTGGCTGAACCGGTTGTACCAGGGGAGCTATTGGCGCAAGGTGGAGATGTACCTGATTCCCGCCATCCGCCAGGCTGCCCCCCATGTGGACGGATTGCTGGACGAGTTGAACGGCTTGAACCACGCGGCGCTGGAAAGCATCAATGTCGTGCAGCAGCGCGCGGGTGCCGCCATCGACCATTCCGAATTACAGGCCGAGCAGCTATGCGCCGCCATCGACGCCTTTTGCGCGGCCTTGCTGCAGCGCCTGGAAAAGGAAGAGCGCGAACTGTTCGCGCTGGCGCGCAAGGTCATCGTCGGCGAAGCGTGGTTTGCCATCGCCTACCAGTTCCTCGCCCACGATGCGCGCGCTCAGGAAGCGCGCCGTGGCAAGGCGCAAGTGCTGCCCTTTGTTTTGCCAGCGCCCTTGCCTGCAGCCGGCGGCGCTGAAACGCTGGCGGATGGCGCCGCGCCCGCGCCGCCCGCGCCGCCACAGCCGCTGCGTGCGCAGGCTTGAACGGGTAGCGAGCGCACACCCCGCAGGCGGTGTCTGCCGGAGGCGTTTTCGCGAGGGCGGCTGGCACACCGTCATAGGGCAAAAATCCAGGGAAAAGATTCGGGAAAGATTCGGAAAAGATTCGCTTTATTCATTTGATAACTTGTTCAGTCCTGTCCGATGCAATACCCCGGGCTTTGTTATGATGGTGGTTTTGATCCACGCGAAACCCGTCATGTTCGAATTTCTCTTCAAGCGTTCTGCCAGCAAGACTGCCGTACCCGACCCTGTCGTGGCAGAACAGGCCGCCGCCTCGGCGCAGAGCGCATCGCGCCGCGCCGAACAGGTGGCGCGTGCCCATGCCGTGGCTGGCGACGAGGCTGCCGCCTTTGAATTCATCGTGTCCAGCGAATTTGCCGATGCCCGTCTGATCGCGGCCGAACACGTCCACGCTTTGCCCCTGCTGGAAAAAGTCCACCACGCCATGCGCAACACGGACCGCCGCGTGGCCAAGCTGATGCAGGGCCGTATCGACCTGATCCGTCATCAGGCTGCCGAGACGCAACGCGCCCAGGCCAGCATCGACACGGCCCAGCGCCTGTTGAACGATGAAAAGCTCAGCCCGAACCAGGTAGCCGAACTGGACCGCCAATGGCAAGTCATCAAGGCCACGCCGGAGCTGGCGACCGCCTTTGCCGCCGCGCGCGCCGCCCTGGCCGCCCGCCTGGAAGCGCAAGTGGTGCTGCAGCGCGCCGTGATCGACGCCGTCGCCGCTGCGCGCGCGTTGGCCAGCAATGGCCAGTCCGCCGGCGAGCTGGCGCAGGCGCTGGCTCACCTGGACGGGGAACATGCGCAGCATGCGCAATCGCCCGAGCGCGGCTCCTTGCCGAAACACCTCGAAAGCGACTTTGCCCAGGCACGCGAGCAGGCGCAGTCCGCCTTGCAGGCGCTGCAGCAGCACCAGGCCGTGTTCGACGCGCGCCAGGCCGCGCTGGCCGACTGGCAGGCGCAGGACGCCGCCACGCTCGACGTGGACACCCTGAAACGCGCGTGGCAAGCCCTGCCGCGCCTGCCAGAGTCGCCCTTGTCCGACAGCTTGCAGCAGCAATTTGCGGCCGTGCTGGCCAGCGCGCCGGTGCCCGTGCAGGCGGCAACGCCAGAGGCCGCACCAGCCCATGCCGACCCGGCGCTGCGCAAGCCGCGCGCGGAACACGCACCCGTGTCGAAAGAAGCGACGGAACAGTTCTTCAAGGTGCTTGACGCCATGGAGGCGGCCTTGCAGGATGGCTTGCTGCACGTGGCTTCCGAGCATGACAAGACCTTGCGCGATAGCAAGCACGGCCGTTTGACGCCCGCGCAAGCGGACCGCCTGGCCCATGTGCGGGGAGAATTCAAGCGCCTGGCCGACTGGGCGCGCTGGGGCGGCAATGTGTCGCGCGAGGAACTGGTCAAGGCGGGCGAGGAATTGCCGGCACAGGAACTCCCAATGGCCGAGCTGGCCAAGAAAGTGGGCAGCCTGCGCGAGCGCTGGAAGTCGCTCGATACCTTGTCCGGCCCGGCGCCGAAATCCCTGTGGGAACGTTTCGACGCCGCCTGCAGCCTCGCGTATGCGCCGGCGGCCCAGCATTTCAAGCAATTGGCCGAAGAGCGCCACGGCAACGCGGTCAAGGCCCAGGAACTGATCGCGGAAACGGCGGCCCTGGCGGCCGAAGAAAGTACCGACTGGAAACATGTCGCCTCCGCCTCGCAGCGCCTGCGCCAGGCCTGGACGCGCCTGGGCACCATCGACCGCAAGGAAAAGAAACGCCTGGATACGGAATTTGGCGCCGCGCTGGACGCCCTGTCGAAGCCGCTGGACACGCAGCGCCAGATCGAGACGGCGCGGCGCGAACAATTGATCGTCGAAGTGGGTCTGCTCAAGCCATCGGAGCGCAACACGGTCGACATGCTGAAAGCCCTGCAGGATAAATGGCAGGAACTGGCGAAAGCCCTGCCGCTGGAACGCCGCGCGGAACAGGCGCTGTGGCAGCGTTTCCGTGCCGCCTGCGACGATATCTTCGCCAAGCGCAAGGAAACGGCCCACGCGGCCGACCACGAGCGCCGCGAACACCTGCATGCGCGCGAAGCGCTGTGCGCCACGCTGGAAACGGCCGTCGTGCCCGAGGGCGACGACAAGTCTCGCACGGCCTTCATCCATCACTTGCTGCGCGACACGCGCGCCGCCTGGAACGCCACGGGCCCCGTGCCGCGCGCCAGCGAAGCGAAGATCGAGCAGCGCTACCACGCGGCCGTCGCCGGCGTGCAGGCGCAAGCGGACGCCATCGCCGAACGGGCCGGCGCGGCCCAGGCCAACGCCTTGCGCGACAAGCTGCGCCTGGTGCAATCGCTGGAAGCGTCGCTGGCCGAGGGCGGCGCCGATGCCGACGCGCCAGCGTGGAGCGAGCGCTGGAGCGCCTTGCCGCCGCTCGATACGCAATACGAACGCAGCCTGCTGCAGCGCTTTGCCGCTGCCCAGGCCGCGCTGGGCGAGGGCGCTTGCGCCTACGTGCAGCAATTGCAGGCCAACGAGGCCCGCTTGCTCGAAGAAGTCTTGCGCCTGGAAATCGTCGCCGGCGTCGACAGCGGCGCCGAATTTGCCCGCGACCGCCTGAAAATGCAGGTGGAAGTGCTGCAATCGTCGCTGAAATCGGGCCAGAAGCCGCTCACGCAAGTGTCGCAGCTGATGCAGCTGTGCGCGATTGCCGCCGCCACCGATGCGCGCACGGCCAGCCGCATCGAAACCCTGCTGCGCCGTATCGGAGGGCATGCCAAATGAGTACCAGCGTCCGCGTCCAGCAAGCTGATTTTGACTTGAGTCAAGAAATCGCACAATTGCGTGCAGGCAACCCCAAGGTGGGCGCCGTCGTCGGCTTCGTCGGCACGGTGCGCGACATGAACGAGGGGCTGGACGTGGCCGCCATGGAGCTCGAGCATTATCCGGGCATGACGGAAAAGTCCATCGAAGCCATCGTCGAGCAGGCGCGCGCGCGCTGGCCCCTGTCCGGCGCGCTGGTGATCCACCGCGTGGGGCCGCTGTTGCCGCAGGAGCAGATCGTGCTGGTGGCCGTCTCGTCCGCCCACCGGGGCGAGGCGTTCGCCGCCTGCGAGTTCATCATCGACTACCTGAAGACGGAAGCGCCGTTCTGGAAGAAGGAAGATACGCCGGAAGGGGCGCGCTGGGTCGATGCGCGCGACAGCGACGAGACGGCGCTGGACAAATGGGCGACAAAAGCAAGCACCATTTGAATCGTATCTGCCGCGCACGCTAGCATTTGCCCAAATGCAGCGGTTTTCTGCTTTGTGTATGCTTGAAAAGTACTGCCTCACCCCAATTTGGTTAACAACTAATTAACCGGGAGCGCTTTTCATGCGACAAGACAAACTCACTACCAAATTACAGGAAGCCCTGGCCGATGCGCAAAGCTTGGCCGTGGGCAACGACAATCCCTATATCGAACCAGTCCACCTGCTGACGGCCCTGTTGAACCAGGACGACGGCGGCGCCCGTTCGCTCTTGCAGCGGGCCGGCGTCAACGTGGGCGGCCTGTCCAAGGCCCTGGGCGCGTCCATCGAACGCTTGCCGAAGGTGTCGGGCACGGGCGGCGACGTGCAGGTCAGCCGCGAATTCGTGGCTCTCTTGAACCTGGCCGACAAGGAATCGCAGAAGGCGGGCGACCAGTTCGTGTCCAGCGAAATGGTTTTGCTGGCGATGACGGACGACAAATCCGACTGCGGCAAGCTGGCGCGCGAAAACGGCCTGACCCGCAAGGCGCTGGAAGCGGCCATCGAGGCTGTGCGCGGCGGCAACAAGGTCGATTCGCAAGAAGCCGAAGGCCAGCGCGAAGCCTTGAAAAAATACACGCTGGACCTGACGGAGCGGGCGCGCAAGGGCAAGCTCGACCCTGTGATCGGCCGCGACGATGAAATTCGCCGCACCATCCAGATCCTGCAGCGCCGCAGCAAGAACAACCCCGTGCTGATCGGCGAACCGGGCGTGGGCAAGACGGCCATCGTCGAAGGCCTGGCGCAGCGCATCGTCAACGGCGAAGTGCCGGAATCCCTGAAAGGCAAGCGCGTACTGTCGCTGGACATGGCCGCCTTGCTGGCTGGCGCGAAATTTCGCGGCGAATTCGAGGAGCGCCTGAAATCCGTGCTGAAGGAACTGGCCATGGATGAAGGGCAAACCATCGTCTTCATCGACGAAATGCACACCATGGTGGGCGCAGGCAAGGCCGAAGGCGCGATGGATGCCGGCAATATGCTGAAACCGGCGCTGGCGCGCGGCGAACTGCATTGCGTGGGCGCGACCACCCTGGACGAGTACCGCAAGTACATCGAGAAGGATGCCGCGCTGGAACGCCGCTTCCAGAAGGTGCTCGTCGACGAACCGACCGTGGAAGCGACGATCGCCATCCTGCGCGGCTTGCAGGATAAATATGCGCTGCACCACAAGGTGGAAATCACGGACGCGGCCATCATCGCCGCCGCCGAGCTGTCGCACCGCTACATCACGGACCGTTTCCTGCCCGACAAGGCGATCGATCTGATCGATGAAGCGGCGGCCAAGATCAAGATCGAGATCGATTCCAAGCCGGAAGTGATGGACAAGCTGGAGCGCCGTCTGATCCAGCTCAAGATCGAGCGCGAAGCCGTCAAGAAGGAAAAGGACGAGGCGTCATTGCGCCGCCTGGCCTTGATCGAGGAAGAAATCGTCAAGCTGCAGCGCGAATACAATGACTTCGAGGAAATCCTGAAGGCGGAAAAAGCCGTGGTGCAGGGCAGTACGCACATCAAGGAAGAGATCGAGCAAGTCAAGCTGCAGATGGAGCAGGCCACGCGCGAGAGCAACTGGCAGAAAGTGTCGGAATTGCAGTATGGCAAACTGCCGCAGCTGGAAGCCCAGCTCAAGCAGGCTGACAGCGGCATCCCGAAACTCGACCCTGACCAGCCGAAACTGCTGCGCACGGAAGTGGGCGCCGAGGAAATCGCCGAAGTGGTGTCGCGCGCGACGGGTATCCCCGTGTCGCGCATGATGCAGGGCGAACGCGACAAGCTGCTGCACATCGAAGAGAAGCTGCATGAGCGCGTCGTGGGCCAGGATGAAGCGATCACGGCCGTGGCTGACGCCATCCGCCGCTCGCGCGCCGGCCTCTCCGACCCGAACCGTCCATATGGTTCCTTCATGTTCCTGGGACCGACGGGTGTCGGCAAGACCGAGCTGAGCAAGGCGCTGGCGACTTTCCTGTTCGATACGGAAGAATCGATGATCCGCATCGACATGAGCGAGTTCATGGAGAAGCATTCCGTGGCCCGTCTGATCGGCGCGCCACCGGGCTACGTGGGCTACGACGAGGGCGGCTACCTGACGGAAGCCGTGCGCCGCAAGCCGTACAGCGTGATCTTGCTCGACGAAGTGGAAAAGGCGCATGCCGACGTCTTCAACGTGCTGCTGCAAGTGCTCGACGATGGACGCATGACGGATGGCCAGGGCCGCACGGTGGACTTCAAGAATACCGTCATCATCATGACCTCGAACCTGGGTTCGCATAAAATCCAGGCCATGGAAAGCGATGATCCCGGTGTCGTGAAGCTGGCCGTGATGGCCGAGGTGCGTTCGCACTTCCGTCCCGAGTTCGTCAACCGTATCGACGAAATCGTCGTGTTCCACGGCCTCGACGAGAAAAACATCGGCGCGATCGCGAAGATCCAGCTGAAGATCCTCGAAGAACGCCTTGCGCGCATGGACATGGCGCTGAGCTTGACGGACGCGGCCTTGCAGCAAATCGCCGAAGCGGGTTACGACCCGGTGTATGGCGCCCGTCCGCTGAAGCGGGCGATCCAGCAGCAGATCGAAAATCCGCTGTCGAAGCTGATTCTGGAAGGCAAGTTCGGCCCGAAAGACGAAATCCGCATCGACGCCCAGAACGGCAACCTCGTGTTTACGGGGGCGCAAGTGGGGCTGGACAAGGTGTAAGCTGCCGCGGCAATACCGCGCGATAGGGAAGGGCGCGATCAGGGTAGACCTGATCGCGCCCTTCTTGCTATCATCGGCACTATTTTCTGACTAATTCCGGAGGCGGTACGATGGCAAACACATGGCAAGCAGGGCGGCGCATTGGAGTGGGACTGACCTTGGCGGCGGCCGTACTGGCCTTGCCTGGCCAAGCTCAGGCTCAGGAAGAAAAGGTTCTGAACATCTATAATTGGTCGGACTATATCGGTGACGATACGATCAAGAATTTTGAGAAGGAAACGGGCATCAAGGTACGCTACGACGTTTTCGACAATAACGAAATCCTCAATGCGAAACTGGTGGCGGGCAAGTCCGGCTACGACATCGTCGTGCCCACGGCCCAGTGGGCGCGCCTGCAGATCGATGCGGGCCTGTTGCGCAAGCTCGACAAGAGCAAGCTGACGAATTTGGGCAACCTGGACCAGAACCTGCAGGCCAAGCTGTCGAAGATCGACCCGAACAACGATTACCTGGTCGACTGGCTGTGGGGCTACACGACGGTGGGCATCAACGTCAACAAGGTCAAGGCCGCGCTGGGCGGCATGCCCATGCCTGACAACGCCTGGGACTTGATCTTCGACCCGAAATACGCGGCGAAGCTGAAATCGTGCGGCGTGTCCTTCCTCGACTCGCCGTCGGAAGTGCTGCCGGCCGCCCTGCAATACCTGGGCAAGCCCGCGTACTCGAAAGCGGCTGCCGATTACCAGGAAGCGGGCAAGGTGCTGCAGGCGATCCGTCCTTACGTGACCCTGTTCAGCTCATCCGGCTACATCAACGACATGGCCAACGGTTCCGTCTGTGTCGCGCTGGGCTGGTCGGGCGACATCAATATCGCGCGCCAGCGCGCCATCGATGCGAAAAACGGCAATGTGATCCAGGTGCTGGTGCCGAAGACGGCCGCCCTGATGTTCGATACCATGGCCATCCCCGCCGACGCGCCCCATCCGACCAACGCGCACCTGTTCATCAACTACATTTTGCGCCCGCAAGTGCATGCCAGCCTGAGCAACAAGGTGTTCTACGCGAATCCGAATCCGGCCAGCATCAAATATGTGCGCAAGGACATCGGTGAAAACAAGGCCATCTTCCTGTCGGACGCCGACAAGCAGCGCATGGCCGCGCCGGAAGCGACCACGGCCGACATCCGCCGCTTGATGACGCGTATCTATACGAAGTTCAAGACGGGAGTGTAAGGCGGGAGTGTAAAAACAAGGATGGCGCGAGGGACGGGCCTGTAGGCTGTCGCTGGCGCCATGCGATATTGCCGAGGCGAACACTACTCGTGGTAGCGATCCATCAGCTTGTGGTGACTGCCGCGCATTTCTTCGATCAGTTCAAAGGCGACGAAGCCGATGATGGCGGCGAAGATGGCGATGAAGAGAAAAACGACGAAGGTTAACATGGTCTTTCAGCCGCCGTTGGACGGCTGTCCGCTGGGTTGCTCAATGTGCCAGAGCAGCGCTCCAACACGTAGTTGATGCAATTAAACTCTAGCAGATCGGCAGCGCTTTACAAGGCTGCCGAGTTGTAATTCCTGCTAGTATTTGTCCCAGCGCACTTTTTGCGCATTTTCTCTATTTCACCACCCTTATTTCACCACCAGGTCATGCGCCATCACGGCCTTCAGATATACACTGATGGGGGCGCCTGGTGCGCGCTGCGAGAACCCGTCCATCCTTGCGCTGGCCTTGCGCAGTTCCCTGCTCGAGCACCTTTATTTCACCACCAGATCGTGCGCCATCACGGCTTTCAGATAAACACTGATCGGGTCGCCTGGTTCGCGCTGCGAGAACCACCACGCGCTGGCCTTGCGCAGTTCCCATTCCTGCTCTTCTCCCGTCAATAGCAGGGCGGCGGCCTGGCCCAGGGTGGGCTGGTGGCCGACGATGAGCACAGTTTCCTTGCCGCCGGGCCAGTTGGCCGCTTTCAGGATATCCTCCGCCTCGGCGCCGGGCGCCAGTTCCGGCATCAGCTTGAACTTGCGCCCCAGCGCTTCCGCCGTTTGCAGGGTGCGCAGGGCGGGGCTGACGAGGATACGGCAATTTTCCGGTAGTTGCGAGGCCAGCCATTCGCCCATGCGGCGCGCCTGTTTCTGGCCTTTGACGGTCAGGGCGCGTTCGAGGTCGGGGACGCCCGGCTCGGCTTCTGCGTGTCGCCACAAGATGAGATCCATGCTGTGCTCCTCTGTGTAGAATTGCCTATTCGCCGACCTCCGCGCCCGGCGTGCCCAGTGAGTGCATCAAATACTGCTGGGCACTGAACGGCGTTTGCTTGCCGCGCGGCTTGCGGCGCGCGTAATGGCCCGTCGGCTCCAGTTCCCATGCATTGGTATTATCCTTCAAATACGGATTCAGGCCCTCGGCGATCACGCGCCGCTTCAGCGCCCGGTCCAGCACGGGGAAGGCCACTTCCACCCTGCGGAACAGGTTGCGGCTCATCCAGTCGGCGCTGGCCAGGTAGACATCGTGCGCCAGGTCGTTGCGGAAGTAGTAAATACGGCTGTGTTCGAGGAAACGGCCGATCACGGAGCGCACCTTGATGTTTTCCGACAGGCCAGGCACGCCCGGCTTCAGGGTGCAGGCGCCACGCACGATCAGGTCGATCTTCACGCCATCGGTCGAGGCCGCATACAGGGCGCGGATCACGGATTCATCCACCAGCGCGTTGACTTTCACGATGATGCGCCCGCGCCGGCCCGAACGGGCGATCTTCGCCTCGTTGCGGATGGCCTTGATGATCTCGCTTTGCAGGCCGAACGGGGCCAGCCACAAATGGTTCAGGTTGTGCGGCTTGGTCAGGCTGGTCAGGTGGATGAAGACTTCGTTCACTTCCACAGCCAGGTCCTGGTTGGCCGTCAGCAAGCCGAAGTCCGTGTACAGCTTGGTTGTCGTGGGATGGTAGTTGCCGGTACCCAAGTGGGCGTAGAAGCGCAAGGAGCCTTCTTCGCGGCGGATGACGAGCGCCACCTTGGCATGGGTTTTCAGTCCCACGACGCCGTACACGACTTGCGCGCCGGCTTGCTCGAGCTTGTCGGCCCAGTTGATATTGGCTTCTTCGTCGAAACGCGCCATCAATTCCACGATGACGGTCACTTCCTTGCCCATCTTCGCCGCCGTAATGAGCGACTCCATCAGGTCCGAGTTCATGCCCGTGCGGTAAATCGTCTGCTTGATGGCGACGACGGATGGATCGTAGGCGGCGCTGCGGATGAAGTCGATGACCGTCTGGAACGACTGGTAGGGGTGGTGCAGCAGGATGTCGTGCTTGGTCAGGGCGGCAAAGATGTCGTTGCCGATGGCTTTATGCGCGAGGCCGGGGAAGAACGGCGGGAAGCGCAGCTCGGGCTGCTTGACGTGGTCGATCATTTCCGACAGGCGCACCAGATTCACGGGGCCGTTGACGCGGTACAAACGGCTTTGATCCAGATTAAACTGGTCGAGCAGGAACTGCGACAATTCTGGCGGGCAATTGCGCGCCACTTCCAGCCGCACGGAGGTGCCGAACTGGCGACCGACCAGCTCGCCTTTCAGGGCTTGGCGCAGATTCTTGACTTCATCCTCGTCGACCCACAGGTCGCTGTCGCGCGTGACCCGGAATTGCGAATAGGCAATCACTTCGCGTCCGGCGAACAAGTCCGAGATATGCGCATGGATGACGGAGGACAATAAACAGAAGGACACGCCATCGCCGGAAATCTCGTCCGGCAGCTTGATGACGCGTGGCAAGACACGGGGCGCCTTGACGATGGCGATCGCCGTGCCGCGGCCGAACGCATCCTTGCCGCTCAGCGAGACGATGAAATTGAGACTCTTGTTGACGACCTGCGGGAACGGGTGGGCCGGGTCGAGGCCGATCGGCGTCAGCAGGGGGCGCACTTCGCGGTCGAAATATTCCTTGACCCACGCGCGCTGCGCCTCGTTGCGGTCGCTGTCGCGCAGCAGATGCACGCCCGCTTCGCGCAGGGCCGGCAAGACGTCGTTATTTAATATCTCGTACTGGCGTTCCACCAGCGCATGGCATTCCTTGCCTATGCGCTCCAGGTTGGCCGCCAGGGCAGGGTGGCCGGCCAGCGAACCGCCGATGCTGCCGGCCGCCAGCAGGCTGGCCACGCGCACCTCGAAGAACTCATCCATATTACTGCTGACGATGCACAGGTAGCGCAGGCGCTCGAGCAGCGGAATGTTCGGGTCTTCCGCCTGGGCCATCACGCGCCGGTTGAAAGTCAGTTGCGACAGCTCGCGGTCAAGCAGGATGCCCGATTTGGTCACTTCCGTGTGCAGTTCAGGTTTCATATTCTTTTGTCTTTGCAGATAGTTAATTCTAGCCGTATTTCATCATGTATGACGCGCTGTGAGTGTAATCATGAAATATGACGTAAGCGTGACATAAGCTGTCATAAAGCGTCGCCCGGCCTGTCATTTTTCATGCCGAAAAGGGGTATTCTCGGGGCGTAGCCAATTATTTCAGGATTTTTTACCCATGTCATAAAGCTGTCATATTCGCTTGCTAGACTGCGCAGCATTCAACCGGGACTTTGAGCCCTAACAACCCTGAGGACTTGATATGCAAATGAAGCAAATGTTCAAATTTATCGTCGTGGGTGCTTCGGCAGCGATGGCATTTTCTTCCGCTTCCGTCATGGCGGCAGATATGACAGGTGCTGGCGCAACCTTCCCGTACCCTATCTACGCCAAATGGGCTGAGACGTACAAAGCCAACACGGGCAACGGCCTGAACTACCAGTCCGTCGGTTCCGGCGCCGGCATCAAGCAAATCAAGGCCAAGACTGTTGAATTCGGCGCCTCGGACATGCCTTTGAAGGCAGAAGAGCTGGAAGAAGCGGGCCTGATGCAGTTCCCGGCCATCATGGGCGGCGTGGTCACCATCGTCAACCTGGACGGTGTAACCCCAGGCCAGCTGAAAATGACGGGTAAAGTCGTTGGCGACATCTACCTGGGCAAGATCACCAAGTGGAGCGCGCCGGAAATCGCCGCACTGAACACGGGCGTCAAGCTGCCGGACACGGAAATTACCGTGGTACACCGCGCCGACGGTTCGGGCACGTCTTTCCTGTTCACCGACTTCCTGTCGAAAACCAACCCGGAATTCAAATCGAAAATCGGTGCTGGCTCGGCTGTGAAATGGGCCGTGGGCGTGGGCGGCAAGGGTAACGAAGGCGTCGCCGCCAACGTGCAGCGTATCAAGGGTTCGATCGGCTACGTCGAGTGGGCTTACGCCAAGAAAAACAAGATGTCGCACACCCAGCTGCAAAACAAGGATGGCAACTACCTGCAACCTGACGACGAAAACTTCAAGGCAGCAGCCGCTTCCGCACCTTGGACGCAAACCCCAGGCTTCGGCGTGGTTCTGACCGACCAAGCTGGCAAGAACAGCTGGCCGATCACCGGCGTGTCGTTCATCCTGATGCACAAAGTCCAGGCTGATGCAGCCAAGGCCAAGGAAGTCCTGAAATTCTTCGACTGGGCCTACAAAAACGGCGGCCCAGCTGCCGTTGAACTGGACTACGTGCCAATGCCAGCATCGGTCGTGAAACTGGTGCAAGAGTCGTGGAAAGCCAACCTGAAAGACGCATCGGGCAAGTCGATCTACTAATCCGATAGTCTGCATGGCTAACTAAGTACCCATCCTTGCCCCCGCCAGCAGCACGGCGGCGGGGCAGGGAGTTAGCCAGGACCGCCCGCAAGCCCTTGCAGACGGTCCTGGCTAAAAAAGCAAGATAAAACAAGAGTTCAAAATAGCGACACCGGCAGTACCACCCACATCTGGCACAATATGAGCGCACAATCTACCTCCTCCACGATCCCCCTGCCAGGCGGCACCATGACCGATTCCATCAGTCACGCGCAAATGCTTTCTACCATGCGCAAGCAGCGCATCCAGGATTTTCTGTTCCACAAGGTGACGATGCTGTTCGCCCTGTCGGTGCTGATCGTCCTGGTCGGCATCATCATTTCGCTGATCATGGAATCGATACCGGCCTTCCAGACCTTCGGCCTGCATTTCATCGTGTCCGCGGAATGGGACCCCGTCAATGACCAGTACGGTGCCCTGATTCCCATCATCGGCACCCTGGTGACGTCCGTCATCGCCTTGCTGATCGCCTTTCCCGTCAGCTTCGGCATCGCCCTGTTCCTCACGGAAATTTGCCCGGCCTGGCTGCGCCGCCCGCTGGGCACGGCTGTCGAGCTGCTGGCCGGCGTGCCATCGATCATCTACGGCATCTGGGGCCTGTTCGTCTTCGCGCCCCTGTTCGCCGACCACGTCCAGCCTTTGCTGAAAGCCACCCTGGGCAACGTCCCCGTCATCGGCCAGCTGTTCAGCGGCCCCATGATGGGCATCGGCTTGCTGACGGCCGGCCTGGTGCTGGCCATCATGATCATCCCCTTCATCGCTTCCGTGATGCGCGACGTGTTCGAGATCGTGCCTGCCGTGCTGAAGGAATCCGCATACGGCCTGGGCTGCACGCGCTGGGAAGTGGTGCGCAAGATTGTCTTGCCATACACCAAGACCGGTGTCGTCGGCGGCGTCATGCTGGGCCTGGGCCGCGCGCTGGGCGAGACCATGGCCGTGACCTTCGTCATCGGCAACGCGAACAAGCTGTCGTGGTCGCTGTTTGCCGCCGGTAACAGCATCACCTCGCTGCTGGCGAACGAATTCGGCGAAGCGCAATCGGCGCTGCACGTGTCCTCGCTGTTCTCGCTGGCCCTGATCCTGTTTGTCATCACCTTTATCGTCTTATCCGCCGCCAAGCTGATGCTGGCTGGCATGTCCCGCAAGGAAGGCACGAAATGAGCCAAGTAAGCACTCTCGACGTTCCGGCCAAGCCGGCCATGAACCCCGTCTACCGCAAGCGCCTGCTGATGCACCGCGTCGGCATCGCCCTGTCGGTGGCCGCCATGGCCCTGGGCTTGGCCGTGCTCGTGTGGATCCTGTTCACCCTGGTGATCAAGGGTTTCGGCGCCTTGTCTGTCGACCTGTTCACGCAAACGACGCCGGCTCCCGGCAGCGAAGGCGGCGGTCTGATCAATGCCATCGTCGGCAGCGCCCTGATGGTGGGCCTGGCAACCGTCGTCAGCACCCCGATCGGCATCCTGGCCGGCATCTACCTGGCCGAATACGGCGAAGAGAACAAGCTGGCGCAAGTGACGCGCTTCGTGACGGACATCATGCTGTCGGCGCCATCGATCGTCATCGGCCTGTTCGTGTATGCGCTGTACGTGGCGCACGTGAAACACTTCTCCGGCTACGCGGGCGCCATCGCCCTGTCGCTGATCGCCGTGCCGGTGGTGGTGCGCACGACGGACAATATGCTGCGTCTGGTGCCGAACAGCCTGCTGGAAGCCGCGTTTGCCCTGGGCGCGCCGCGCTGGAAGGTCGCCACCCTGGTGCGCTTGCGCGCCGTCAAGGCGGGCGTCATCACCGGCGTACTGCTGGCATTGGCCCGCATCGCCGGCGAAACGGCGCCGCTGCTGTTCACGGCCCTGAATAACCAGTTCCAAAGCTTCAACATGAATGCGCCGATGGCCAACTTGCCGTCCGTCATCGCATCGTTTGCGATGAGCCCGTACGACAACTGGCGCTCGCTGGCCTGGGGCGGCGCACTGCTGATCACCTTCAGCGTGCTGGCCCTGAATATCCTGTCGCGCACCGTGTTCAGCCAAAAAGTCCCTAATTAAACAGATACCGAGCGAAGCGAACCCATATGAATACGCAAATGAATCCAGCACAAGACCTGGCACCAAAGAAAAAAACCATCGAAATTTCGGGCCTGAACTTTTTTTACGGCAAAACGCAAAGCTTGCATAACGTCAACCTGGACATCCACGAAAAGAAGGTTACCGCTTTCATCGGCCCGTCCGGTTGCGGTAAATCAACCCTGCTGCGCACGCTGAACCGCATGTACGACCTGTATCCGGGCCAGCGCGCGGAAGGCTCGATCCTGTACCGCGGCCGCAACGTGCTCGACGCCGACCAGGACGTCAACATGCTGCGCGCCAAGGTCGGCATGGTGTTCCAGAAGCCGACGCCGTTCCCCATGTCCGTGTACGACAATATCGCCTTCGGCGTGCGCCTGTATGAAGACCTGTCGAAGGGCGAGATGGACGAGCGCGTCGAGTGGGCCCTGAAAAAGGCCGCGCTGTGGGGCGAAGTCAAGGATAAGCTGAGCAAGAGCGGCCTGTCGCTGTCGGGCGGCCAGCAGCAGCGCTTGTGCATCGCGCGCGGCGTGGCCGTCAAGCCGGACGTCTTGCTGCTCGACGAGCCGACCTCGGCGCTGGACCCGATCTCGACCTCGAAAGTGGAAGAGCTGATCAGCGAATTGAAACAGGATTACACGATCGCCATCGTGACGCACAATATGCAGCAGGCGGCGCGCTGCTCCGACTACACGGCCTATATGTACCTGGGCGAGCTGGTGGAATTCGGCGAAACGGACCAGATCTTCATGAATCCGGCCCGCAAGGAAACGCAGGATTACATCACGGGCCGCTTCGGCTGATCCGCCCCGAGCATACACAACAACTGAATACGGAGAGACAGCATGATAGGCGAACATTCATCCAAGCAATACGACAACGAACTCGAAGCGATCCGCTCGAAAGTGCTCCTGATGGGCGGCATCGTTGAAACCCAGTTCCTCGACGCGATGACGTGCTTCCGCATCGGTAATCCGGAACGCGCCGACCGCGTGATGCGCGAAGACGACGTCGTCAACCAGTTGGAAGTGTCGCTGGACGACGCCTGCAGCCATTTGATCGTGCGCCGCCAGCCGGCCGCCAACGACTTGCGCACCATCATGGCCACCATCAAGGTGATTACCGACCTCGAACGCGTAGGCGACGAGGCGACGAAAATCGCCCGCGTGGCGAAGAATCTGCACAAGCGCGGCAACGGCGTCGTCAACCATTACGAAATGGTGCGCGGCATTGCCAACACGGCCACCGACATGCTGCACGATGCGCTGGACGCATTCGCGCGCAACGATGGCAAGCAGGCCTTACAATTAATTGCACAAGATGCCATCATCGACCATGAGTTTCGGTCTATCATGCGCAACTTGATAACCTTTATGATGGAAGACCCGCGCACGATTTCGGCGGCGCTCGATACCCTGTGGGTGGCCAAAGCCATCGAACGGATCGGCGACCATGCGAAAAACATCGCCGAATACGTGATTTACGTGGTTGAAGGCAAGGACATCCGCCACACCAAGGTGGCTGCTCCCGCCATTTCCGAGGAGCTCCCTGAGTAAGCTTTATGGCATCTGATAAAACCACGGTATTGATTGTTGAAGATGAGCCGGCCATCGTTGAACTGGTGACCTATTCGCTGCGCGAATCCGGCTGGAATTGCTGTTCTGTACAAAACGTCGCCGATGCCTGGGAATTCATCCAGCACCGCACGCCGCACCTGATCCTGCTGGACTGGATGCTGCCGGACCAGACGGGCTTGCGCCTGCTGTCGCGCATCCGCGCCGACCGCAATTTCGCCGCCATCCCCGTCATCATGCTCACCGCCAAGAGCATGGAAGAAGACAAGCTGGCCGGCTTGAACAGCGGGGCCGACGATTACGTCACCAAGCCGTTCTCGCCGCGCGAGCTGCTGGCCCGCGCCAAGGCCTTGCTGCGACGCAAGAGTCCGGAACACGCGCAGGCGCCCATGCGCGCCGGCAACGTGGCCCTGGACCCCGTCAGCTGCACGGTGATGATGGATGAACAGAAGATCGATATCGGCCACGCCGAATACAAGCTGCTGAAATTCCTGCTGGCCCATCCGGAACGCGTGTTTTCGCGCAGCCAGCTGCTCGACAAGGTGTGGGGCGACCATGTGGTGATCGAAGAACGCACGGTCGATGTCCACGTATTGCGCTTGCGCAAAGCCTTGAAAGAGGCGGAAAGCCTGATCAAGACGGTGCGCAGCGTCGGCTACATGTTGTCTGAAAAGTAAAGTTTGACTCTATGAATCCGAAATTGCTGTTCTGGGTACCGGCCGCCCTGCGCATGGTGCTGGCGCTGCTGGGCGTGGCCGTTGTCTGGTATCTGTTTGGCGCCACGTATGCGCTGGGCATCGCCTTCGTGCTGATGGCCATGATGGTGTTCGTGCAGCTGTCGTATCTGTTCCAGCTGAGTAACTGGCTGGACAATCCGCAAAGCGCCAAGCTGCCCGACGGCTGGGGCGCCTGGACCAGCATTTTCGCGCGCCTGTACCGCATGCGCCGCGACGACGAGAAAAACCAGGCAGAGCTGACGGAATGGCTGGCACGTTTCCGCCAGGCCATGCACCTGCTGCCCGACGGCGTCGTCATCATGGATGACGTGCTGTTCCTCGAATGGTGCAATCCTGCCGCCGAGAAGCATCTGGGTCTCACGCACGAGCGCGACAAGGGCATGCGCGTGACGAACCTGATCCGCAGCCCCGAGTTCATGGATTACATCATCCTGGGCCGCTACGACCAGCCGCTGACGATCACCTTCCGCAACCGCAAGCTGATCGTGCAGATCATTCCATTCGAAAACCGCCGCCAGATTCTCGTCACGCACGATGTGACGGAGACGGAACGCATCGAAATGATGCGCCGCGACTTCATCGCCAACGCCTCGCACGAGCTGCGCACGCCGCTCACCGTCATCGTCGGCTTCCTGGAAATCGCTTCCGCCGAGCTGGACCTGGATGCCGCCACGCGCGCCGCCCACCTCAAGCTGATGACGGAGCAGGGCCACCGCATGCAGCATCTGATCGAGGACATGCTGACCCTGTCGCGCCTGGAATCGGTCGACTATCCGCTGCGCCCCGAACCGGTGGATATCAAGAAACTCATGCAGCAAGTCTTGCGCGACGCCAAGGGTTTGTCTGCCGGCAAGCATGAAGTGACCATGGAATGCAACGGTCCCGATGTGCTGGGCAGTTATGACGAGCTGTACAGCGCGTTCGGCAACCTTGCGTCGAACGCCGTGCGCTACACGCCGGCCGGCGGCACCATCACCCTGCGCTGGCAGGATGGCCCGGCCGGACCGCAATTCATCGCGCAAGATACGGGCATCGGCATCAGCCAGGAACATATTTCGCGCCTGACGGAACGTTTCTACCGCGTCGACAAGAGCCGTTCGCGCGAAACCCAGGGCACCGGCCTGGGTTTGGCCATCGTCAAGCACGTGCTGCTGCGCCATGGCGGGACCTTGGCCATCCAGTCCGTGGCCGACAAGGGCAGCAGTTTTATTGTCAGCATGCCAAAATCGGTCGTCACGCCGCTGCAGGGCGAGCTGCTGGTCAAGTAGGCCGGGGGGCATGGCCCCCCATGTTTCCTGCGCGACTAGTGCAAGGTTGGCATAAGTCGTTACAATCAGGCTATGACTTTAATCAACGCCTCTTTTCGCCACGCCGGCGCGCAGCAACTGGCCCAGTCGCTGCAGGCCGCGCGCCAGGATACGCTTTCCCTGTTCGACTGTTATGTTACTGCCGGCCTGGACGTGGTGGCCGGCATGCCGCGCCATTCGCGGCTCACGCCGCCCCTCTGGCAACTCGCGCAGATCGCCTGGTTTGCCGAGTGGTTCATCCTGCGCGAAGCCGCTACCAGCCACCCGGCCGACGCCATTTATAACTCCCTGCTGACGCGTGGCGACGACTTGTTCGACGCCAACATGGTGGAGCACCGCGCGCGCTGGAAGCTGGAATTGCCCAGTCCGGGCGCCGTGAAGACGTATTGCCGCGAAGTACTCGACCGGGTGCTGGACAAACTCTCGCGCGAAGCCAATGTCGACAGCGCCCTGGCGCCGTACCGCTTGGCCCTGGCGCATGAAGACTTGTGTGGCGAAGAAATGCTGGCCGGTTTGCAATGGCTAGGCCTGGAAGCACCGGAGTCCCTGTCGGCCAGCCCGGCCTTGCCGCCGGGCGCGGGCGAGATCGCGTTTCCTGGGGGCACCATCGAACTGGGCTCGCCGCGCGGGGCCGGTTTTGCCTTCGACAATGAATCGCCGCCCTACAGTTGCTACGTGGCGCCGTTTTCCATCGATGCCTGCGCCGTATCCAACGCCCAGTATGCCGATTTTGTCGCGGACGGCGGCTACCAGAACCGCCAGTTCTGGAGCGCTGCCGGCAGCGCCTGGCTGATGCAGCAGGAGCGCTCGTCGCCCCTGTACTGGCTGCGCGAAGCGACACAGTGGCGCACCATGCGTTTCGGCCAGCGCACGACCTTGCCGCCGAACGAAGCCGTGCGCCACATCAACCTGTTTGAAGCGCAGGCGTACTGCGCCTGGGCGGGGCGCCGCCTGGCGACCGAGGCGGAATGGGAGTATGCTGCGCTGTCCGGCCGTCCGCGCTTTCACTGGGGCCAGGTATGGGAGTGGACGGCGACGCCGTTCGAACCGTATCCGGGCTTTGCGGTGGATGCCTGGCGCGAATATTCCGCGCCGTATTTCATGCGGCACCAGGTGCTGCGCGGCGCCGCCTTCGCCACGCCGCCGCGCCTGCATTCGGCCCGCATGCGCGCCTTCCACGCGCCCGAGCGGGGCGACGTCTTTGCCGGCCTGCGCACCTGCGCCTGGTAAGTCCCGGGACAGCCAGTCGCTACCCTTTTCAGGAATTCTTTTGAGTACAGATAACGCCCCGCAGTTCATTCCCAAACGCATCACGCCCACGCCGGAACAGGTCGCCATCCAGACGGCGCAAAAGAAAGTGGTGCTGATCGACGCCAATGCCGGCGCGGCCAAGACGACGACCCTGGCCCTGCGCCTGGCCGAGGCGCTGCACCGGGGGCGCGCGCCCGAACGCATGCTTGCCCTCGTGTTCACCGAGGCGGCGCGCGTGGCCCTGCGCCAGCGCCTGCTGGAAGTGGGCGTGCCGCTGGGCGTCGTCAAGCGCCTGACCATCGACACTTTCGACGCTTTTGCCGCCAAGGTGCTGTTGCAGCTGGAAAACATGCAGGTGGCAGCCATGCGCAGCGATGAAGAGCTGCGTCCGGTGGCCTGGGAAGCACTGGAAGTCGTGTCGGAAAAGTACGCCCACCGTTACCCGCTGGAAATCAATACGACCAACGGGGCGATTGCCGAATTCCTGAAACTGCAATTGCGCACCAAGGCGCGCCTGGATTTCCAGAATCCCGACTTCGAGAGCAATTCCCTGGATGACAACCTGGAGCTGCTGGGCATGTCGCGCACACATTATCTGTGGCTGCGCGAATACGAAGGCTTGCGCGGCGCCGACACGGGCGATATCCAGTTCCGCGCCCCGTTCGACGCCACCTACGACCTCGTGCGCATGCTCGACGGCGATGAGCCGCTGCGCCAGCAATTGCCCGCCTTCCAGATCATCGTCGCCGATGAATTGCACGATTTGAACGAAGCGTCGTTCCGGCTGCTGACCATGCTGATACGCCGCGGCAACGCGTTTTTCTGCGGCGCGGGCGACAAGGACCAGGTCATCTACACATGGTCGGGCGCCGACCACCGCTTCCTGCGCCAGCGCTTCGAACAGGAATTCCCGGCCTTGCAGCGCTTGCCGCTGACGGCCTCCTACCGCTACGGTCCGCAACTGGCGCACGCCGTGGGCGTACTGAAAAACAAGGCCAGCGTGTCGGCCCTTTCGCGCGCCACCCACATCGAGCTGCTCGAGTACGACCATGCGCAGCCGCAAGCGTGCAGCGCCCAGCTGATCGCCGCGCTCGAGCACGCGCATGCGGGCACGACGGCCATCTTGCTGCGCGACCGCGACCAGGCGATCCGCGTGGAAACGGCGCTATTCCAGAGCGGCATCGCGTATGGCCTGGTGGACATGAACAGCTATCTGCTGAGCCTGGAAGTGCTGATGCTGCGCGGCATGGTCGCCATCGCCCGCAAGGACTTGCACGCGATCAAGAGCGGCCCGCGCCGCGGCGAAATCCTCGAAGCCCTCGTGGCCTTCGCGGAAATCCCGTTTACGCGCACGGAATTGCAGCAAGCCAAGGCCGACGTGGCCAACTATCCCGACTTGCTGGAAGGTTTCTTGACGAACCAGCTGGCCAAGTCGCAGAACCAGGACAAGGCGGCGCTGACCCTGGCCGCCGTCGACTACCTGCGCGCGCTGCCTCCCGACGCCCTGGCGGGCGACGCCTTGCAGCACATCTTTGACTTGATGCAGCTGGAACAGACGGCGCGCCGCATCTATGTCGACCCTGCGCAGGCCAGAGTGGTGGCCCGTTCCCTGCACGGCTTCATTGCCGTGTGCCGCGAAGCGGGCGTGGCACTGGGCGGCTTTGCCGGCTGGCTGGGGGAGATGGAAGACGCCGTGACGGTCTCGACCGGCAAGGCCAGGCTGGTGATCGCCTGCATCGACCAGATCAAGGGCCTCGAATACCACCACGTGATCCTGCCTTACCTGGCCGTCGACGAATTTCCGCGCAGCAAGACCGACCCGCTGGAAGAGGAAAACCGTTTCTATGTGGCCGCCACCCGCGCGCGCGACAGGCTCACCTTGCTGACGCCGCAAGACCCTGCTTACCAGAGCCGCTACATCGCCGCCTTGCAGCTCAAACAGAAGATTGTTGCGCCCAAGTCATAGATCTTTTGCTGAATGCCTGCTTTTTGCGAAAGACGAAAGCGGGCATACTGGACTGGTGTGATTGACAGCAATCTAACCAGACAAGGAGCAAGATATGAAAGTGTTTTTGACAGGCGCAGCAGGTTTCATCGGCAGTTCTATCGCGGCGGGTCTCGTGCGCGCCGGCCATCAGGTCACGGGCCTCGTACGCAAACCGGAACAGGTGGCCGAACTGGCCAAGATCGGCGTGTTGGGCGTGCAGGGCGAGTTGAACGATCGCGCATTGCTCATCGAGCAGGCGAGGGCGGCGGACGCCGTCATCAACGCGGCCAGCAGCGACCACAGGGGCGCCGTCGAAGCGATCCTCGACGCGCTGGCAGGCAGCAACAAGCCTTTCCTCCATACCAGCGGTTCGTCCATCGTGGGCGACGCTTCGGGCGGCGAGGGCACGCAGCAGATCTATTATGAAGACAAGTTGCCGGCGCCCACGGCCGACAAGGCGGCCCGCGTCGCCATCGACGACCTGGTGCTGGCCAGCGCAGGCAAGGGCGTGCGCGCCAGCGTGCTGTGCAACACCCTGATCTACGGCCATGGCACCTTGCCGCGCGACAGCGTGCAGCTGCCCCGCCTGCTCAAGCAGGCGCGCAAGAGCGGCATCGTGCGCCACGTGGGACCGGGCCGCAACATCTGGTCGAACGTGCATATCGACGACGTCGTCAGCCTGTATTTGCTGGCCCTGGAAAAGTCGCCCGCCGGCACCTTTTACTTTGTCGAATCGGGCGAAGCGGCTTTCCGCGAAATGACGGCCGCCATTGCCAAGGCACTGGACCTGGGGCCCGCGCAGGACTGGCCGCTGCCCGAGGCGATAGCCGAATGGGGTTACGAGATGGCTTCCTACGGCCTCGGTTCCAACAGCCGCGTGCGCGGCGAGCGGGCGCGTAAGCTGCTGGGCTGGCAGCCGCAGGGACCGTCCGTGCTGGCATGGATCAAGAACGACATGCTGCACCCGCCGCATGCCAGCACCGTTTGATGCAGCTCAGCAAAACCTCATCAGTGTGCGCTAGCGAACGGTGCTTTGTGGCGATCGGGAGTATGATGGCTTTGCTTGGTTGAGACGCACTGCCGTGAAGTTGGCGGCATGTTCGATCTTCCAGCAGGTCAGCCGGTCGCCTCAAGGATC
This sequence comes from Janthinobacterium sp. SUN026, assembly GCF_030397625.1. Classification (NCBI taxonomy): domain Bacteria; kingdom Pseudomonadati; phylum Pseudomonadota; class Betaproteobacteria; order Burkholderiales; family Oxalobacteraceae; genus Janthinobacterium; species Janthinobacterium sp. SUN026. The sequence goes on from NZ_JAPQNU010000005.1 coordinate 378,382, forward strand.
GGCACCAGATTCTTGCTGCCGGCGCGCGTGCGCCATGCGGCTGTGCACTGCAACTCCAGGTCGCGGTGTGGACTGCGAACCCCTTCAAGGCCGGCTCTAGCCGGTCTTTTTTTTGCCCGTTGTTTCCATCGCCGCGCCATTCACCGCTGTCTTTCCGCCATTCGCCGAAGCGGTGTTTTCCCCCGTCCGAAATCCGCGTATCTTTACGATCAACCAACTTCAAGGGGTGACCGTGAAACCTGAACCAGCTTATTGCCGCCGTACCCAGCTGCTGTGGGGCGTGCTGCTGATCGCCATCGGCGCCATCATCCTGCTGGACCGGCTCGATATGATCTATCTCCACGATTACTATGCACTATGGCATTATTGGCCGGTGATACTGGTCGTTTTCGGCTTGAACAAGCTGCTCACGCCAGTGTCCGCCAAGCAGGTATTGAGCGGCCTGTGGCTGATCTTCTTCGCCGCCTGGTGGTATGTATCGTATGAAGAACTGTGGAACTTGAGTTTTTATAACAGCTGGCCCGCCTTGCTGATCGCCTGGGGCGTGGGCCTCGTGCTGGAGCCGCTGTTGAACAAACATTTTATTGCCTACCGGGAGTCCGAGCATGAAAAATAAACCGCCGCTGCACTCGCCATCGCAGATCGTGCTGGGCGTCATCGTCATCGGCCTGGGACTGTTGTTTCTGCTCGATAACCTCGGTTTCATCGATGTGCGCTACACCTTCCGTTTCTGGCCCACGGCGCTGATCGTGTTTGGCCTGCTGAAACTGTCGCAAAGCCGCAGCGCGAACGGTTATTTATTGGGCGGCATGCTGGTGCTGCTGGGCGTGGCCTGGACCCTCAAGCACATGGGCATCTTCTACATGAACTGGGACTTGCTGTGGCCGCTGCTGATCATCGGCTTGGGCGTGGCCGTGGTGTCGAAGTCCCTGCCCGGCGCGCAGCAGCGCCAGCGCCGCCGGCGCTTTGCCGCGCAGCAGGATGGAAGCGCTGCGCCCGACTCGTTCGGCCAGGCCAGGAATGGCGCCGTGTCGCTGGACAAGGACGCCGCCGATGCCACTGCGGCGCCCGGCGCCGGCGGGCAGGCGGACGATGACAGCATCATCGAAGTGACGGCCATCCTCGGCGGCTACGTGCGGCGCGTGTCGTCGCAGCGCTTCAAGGGCGGCGATATCAATGTCATCATGGCCGGCTGCGAAATCGACTTGCGCCAGGCGTCGATCGAAGGCGAAGCCGTGCTCAACGTATTTGCCCTGTGCGGCGGCGTCACCATCAAGATTCCGCCCGACTGGAGCGTCGTGCTGCAGGGCACGCCCATCCTCGGCGGCTTCGAAGAAAAGACCATCGTGCCGCCGAACCAGAACAAGCGCCTGTATGTGACGGGCTACGCCATCATGGGCGGCCTGGAAATCCGCAACTAGGCGCGCATGTCGGGGCCCTTGTCGAAGCGGCGCAGCGCCGTGGTGGTGTTCCTGATCTGCATCGCGCTGGGTCTGGCCCTGGCCTTTATTCTGGCCAGGGTGGCGCACGCGCCCTGGCTCAATGCCGTCGTGCTGGTGGTGCCCGCCACGCTCGTGTATGCGATCGGCTCGGGGTTTTCCGCGTTTTACCTGTGCCGCGCCTACCCCTTGCATGCCCGCCATCCGCTCGCCATCGCCGGCGTGGTGGGCGTGGCGGCCCTGTTCGCGGGCTTGTTGTGGGCCACCCTGCTGCAATTTCTGAATAGCGTCAGCCTGTTGCTGGAGCTGCGCTGGCTGGGCGTGAATCTGACGCAATCGCTGCTGGCCCTGTTCTTCGGCCTGGGCGTGCTGCTGTATTGCCTCGCTGCCGCAGTGCATTATCTGTTGCTGGAATTCGTGCGCGCCAGGATGGCCGAGCAGCGGGGGCTGGAAGCGCAGCTGACGGCGCAGGAAGCGCAATTGCGCATGCTGCGCACGCAAATCGATCCGCATTTCCTGTTCAACAGCTTGAACTCCATCAGCGCCTTGACGTCTATCGATGTGGCGGGCGCGCGCCAGATGACGGTGCAACTGGCCAGTTTCTTTCGCCAGAGCCTGAGCCTGGAAGCGCACAAGCACATCACCGTGGAACAGGAACTGGTGCTGATCCGCCATTTTCTTGCCATCGAGCATGTGCGTTTTGGCGAACGCCTGCAAGTGGCGGAAAGCATCGACACTGCCGCGCTGGCGTGTTTGCTGCCGCCCATGCTGATACAGCCGCTGGTGGAAAATGCCGTCAAGCATGGTATCTGCGGCTTGACGGAGGGCGGCCTGATCGCCATCGAAGCCCGGCGCGCAGGCAGCCTGCTGCAGATCGCCGTGCGCAATCCGGTTGATGCAGATCAAGGGCCTGCCCGCGGCAATGGCGTGGGCCTGGAAAATGTGCGCCAGCGCCTGGCCGGCGCGTATGGCCACGAAGCCAGCGTGCACTGGGGCCGGCGCGACGGCCAGTTCGAAGTGATGATTTCCATGCCGGCGCAGACCGGCGACACGGAGGAAGCATGATGCAGGCAAGAATGCGGGTCGCCATCGTTGACGATGAGCTGCTGGCGCGCAGCGTGTTGCGCGAATACCTGGCGCGCCACGACGATATCGACATCGTGGCCGAGTGCGCCAACGGCTTCGAAGCCGTCAAGGCCATCGCGGAGCTGGAACCGGAACTGGTGTTTCTCGACATCCAGATGCCGCGCCTGGACGGTTTTGAAGTGGCGGAACTGATCGGCGTGAAGACGCGCTTGATCTTTGTCACGGCCTATGACCAGTACGCCTTGAAGGCCTTCGAATGCCATGCGCTGGATTACCTGCTCAAACCGTTCAGCGAACAGCGCTTCGACCAGGCGCTGGCCCATGCGCGCGCCAGCCGCAGCACGCCCGAGACGGTGCTGACGATGGCGCGCGAGGCGGCTACGCGCGCCGCCCCGCTGGATCGCGTGCTGATACGCGACGGCGCCAAGGTCCACGTCATCGCCAGCGCGCGCATCGATTACATCGAGGCGCAAGATGACTACATCAGCATCCGCTCCGAGGGCAAGTCCTACCTGAAAAGCCAGACCTTGGCGGAGCTGGAAACCCAGCTCGACCCCGCCAAGTTCCTGCGCGTGCACCGGTCATACCTGCTCAATATCGACGGCATCCGCCGCATCGAGGCGGCCACGAAAGACAGCCACGTGGCCATCCTGCGCGATGACACGAGGATACCCGTGAGCAAGGCGGGGTATCAAAAGCTCAAGTTACTGGTTGGCTAAGTAATCCTCAGGAAATTATTGTGAAATTATGACGAACAGAACCGGATGCTATGCAAGGCGCCCGGTGCGACGCAGTGCGAGCACTGCTAGCAGCGGGCAACGCCGCAGAGCGCCGGTTATGGAAGTCAGAAATCATAATAATTTATTGGGGGTTACTTAGCTGCACATCCCACCACGTGGGTAGCAGCTGGCGGATTTCCGGGCGGGAAAAGCGGTCGTCGATCAGGTAGACGACGCCCTTGTCCGATTGCGTGCGGATGACCCTGCCTGCCGCCTGTACCACCTTTTGCATGCCCGGATACAGATACGTGTAGTCGTAGCCGGCGCCGAAGATGTCGCCCATGCGCTGTCGGATCTGTTCGTTGACGGGATTGATCTGCGGCAAACCCAGGGTGGCGATGAAGGCGCCGATCAGGCGCGCGCCGGGCAAGTCGATGCCTTCGCCGAACGCGCCGCCGAGCACGGCAAAGCCGATGCCGCGCGTGTCCAGGCCGAAACGGCTCAGGAATTGTGCGCGGGCAGCGTCGTCCATGCGGCGAGGCTGTTGCCAGAGTGGCACGTCCGGGTAATGCTGGGCGAACAAGTGGGCCGTCTTTTCCATGTAGTCGAAGCTGCTGAAGAAGGCCAGGTAATTGCCCGGCGTTTCTGCGTATTGCTTCGCCATCAGCTGGGCGATGGGCAGCAGCGAGGCGGCGCGGTGCTGGTAGCGCGTGGAAATGCTGTCGGCCACGCGCACGGACAATTGCTCCGCCTGGAAAGGCGATTCCACGTCGACCCAGGCCGTGTCGGCCGGCATGCCCAGGGTATCGCTGTAGTAATTCCACGGACTCAGGGTGGCGGAAAACAGGGCCGTGCTGTGGCTGGCCGCGAAGCGTTCCTTGAGGAAAGGCGCGGGGACGATGTTGCGGAGGCAGACGGTGGAACCGGTATCCGTCTTGCTGACGTCGAACAGCGAATGCTCGCCAAAGCTTTCCGCCAGGCGGTTGATCAGCAGCACGTCAAAGTAAAAGCGCTGCAAGTCCTCGTCCAGCGCGGCGGCATGCTCGGCCAGGTAGTCGCCGATGGCCGTGGCCACGCCTTGCAGGGCGCCAAAGAATTTGTCCGGCAACGCTGCATGCACGTGGTAATCGCCATCCTGCTCTTTCAACAAGGCCGTCCACTGGCGCGAGAGGCGGTCCAGCGGCTTTTTCAAGCCCTCCGGCGCGAACTTGCGCAGCATTTTCAGGTCGATCTGCGCCAGTTCGGCCGAATACATGCTGCGCGCGCGCGACACCATATTGTGCGCTTCGTCGACCAGCACGTTGACTTTCCAGTCGTGGGCCAGGGTCATGCTGTACAGCATCGCGCTGAGGTCGAAGTAATAATTGTAGTCGCCGATGACGACGTCGCTCCAGCGGGCCAGCTCCATGCCCAGGTAATACGGGCAAATACCTTGCTGCAAGGCGATGGCGCGCACGGCTTCCTTGTCCAGGATCAAACCGCTGGCCAGCGCCACCTCGCGCGCCAGCGGCAAGCGGTCGTAAAAACCCTTTGCCAGCGGACACGACTGGCCATGACAGGCTTTGTCAGGATGTTCGCAGGCGCTGCTCTTGGCGCTCAGTTCCAGCACGCGCAGCGGCAGCAGGGGCGCGCTATCCTTGAGGATGGCGCAGGCGTCGAGCGCCATCTGGCGTCCCGGCACCTTGGCGGCGAGGAAAAACAGTTTATCCAGGCCATGCGCGGCCGTCGCCTTCAACATGGGAAACAGGCTGCCCACCGTCTTGCCGATACCCGTCGGCGCCTGCGCCAGCAAGCCGCAGCCACGGCTGCTGGCCTTGTACATGGCTTCGGCCAGCTGGCGCTGCCCCGGGCGGAAGTCGGCATGGGGAAACGCCATGCTGGTCAGCTGTGCATCGCGGCTGGCGCGGTGCGCCAGTTCCTGCTCGGCCCAGTCGAGGAAGAGCGCGCAATGCTGTTCGAAGAAAAGGCGCAACGCCTCGGCCGTGCATTCCTCGTGCATGACCGTTTCCTTCTGGCTTGCGATATCGAAATACACGAGCGCCACGCGCAGCATGGGCAGGTTCAGCTGCTGGCACAGCAAATGGCCGTAGATGCGTGCCTGCGCCCAGTGCAACTGGCGGTGGTTGGCGGGCATCGTGTCCAGCTCGCCCCGGTAAGTCTTGATTTCTTCCAGCTGGCGCCGCGCCGGGTCGTAGCCGTCGGCGCGGCCCCGCACGTGCAGGGGGCCGAAGTCGCCGGACAGGCTGATTTCGCGCTGGTAATCGTCGTCGCGCCGGCCAGTGACGGTGGCGTGCCCGGCCATGCCTTCCTGCGCCGTGGGCGAGGGGGTGAAGCGCAAGTCCAGGTCGCCTGCCTTGGCCGTGAATTCGCACAGGGCGCGCACGGCGATCGTGTACTTCCTGACGCTCATGCGGCCGCCTCCCACTGCAGGTAGCACACGCTGACGGGCATGGCGTGTTCGGCGCAATACGCGATCCAGCGCAGCTGGTTGTCTTGCAGGCGGTCGCCCGGACCCTTGACTTCGATCATGCGGTAGCGCCGTTCGGCCGGCCAGAACTGGATTAAATCGGGAAAGCCGCTGCGGTTGCTTTTGATGTCGAGCAAGATGCGCTCGAATGCCTTCTTCAGGTGGATGGCCGGGATGCAGGCCAGCGCCAGGTCCAGCAAGCCGTCGTCCAGCACGTCCCAGCTGACGAAGGGCGAGACGATGCCGTGCTTGGCGGCAAGCGTGGCGCGGATGGCGGCGTGGTAGCTGCCGTCGTCCAGTTGCGCCAGGCAAGCGGCGAAGTCCAGGCTGCGGCGCTGGTAAAAATCGGCGCTGTGCAAGTCGGCCGGGCCACGGTGAAACGGGTGGAAGAAGGCGCCCGGCATGGCCTTGAAGATGGCGGGCCAGCACAGCAGGCCGAACAGCGAGTTGATCAGGGTGTTTTCCACGTAGTACACGGGCGCGTCATCCCGCATCAGGTGTTGCTGCACCACACCTTCCACGTAGCACGCTTGTTCAGGGCAGGGCAGCAGCAGGTCGATGCGTTCCACGCTTGCCGCCGCGCTGGCCGCCTGCTTCGCATGGCCCAGCTTGCGCCGCAAACGGGGGGCCATGCGCAGCAGCAATTGCTGTTCTGCTTCGCTTTCCGGCGCGGCCAGGGCGATCGTCAGGCGCTCGTAGGCCGCTTGCGGCTGCTCATCTTTTTCCAGCACGCGGATGGCGCGGCCACGCGCGCCCGGATAGCGGCAATCGGCGTAGGCGCGGTAGGCGGCCGGCCAGTCCTGGCATTTTTCCAGGTGCTGGGCGATCTGGTAACGCAGCTTGTCGCGCCGGCTGGCCAGCCAGGAATTGTCCTGCGACAAGGGCAGCGCCGCCAGTTCCTGCAGCACTTCGTCGGCGGGCGCGCTGTCGTTGTAGCGTTCGCGGCACTGGTGCAGCACTTCATAGTGCTCGATATCCTGGCGCGTGCGAAAACCGCGCGAAGCGGGCGAGAATTCCACTTTTTCATACTGGTACACGCCCAGGTCGGACAGCACGAATTCCGACCAGTCCTGGTGATAGTTGCCAAAGTAAATCAGGCGCAAACGGTCGCACAGGGCTTGCAGGCCGAGGCGGTACAGCACGTCGCCGCAGGCGGGATGCCAGGCGGAAAACGGCTTCTCATTCACATGCTGTTCGCGCAAGGTGTCCAATTGTTCCGCCTTGCGCGCCGCCTTCAGGGGCGCGGCGAGGTCGAAGGCCTGGGCGATTTCCGCTTTCAGCAGCAGTTCGAACAGCTCGTCTAGAGAAATGACCGGATCGGCTGCCACCCAGCCGGTGGCCAGCAGGGGCAGGGCGGCCGCGCGCGTGTCGCCGATTTCCGGATAATTGAGCTTGCTTGCGCGAAACAAGCAACCCTTGCGCATGACGAGGCGCACGAACAGGGCGCGCGACGGCAGCGGCAGTGCGCCGAAGTCGGCGATGAACTGCGTTTCCTCAACACTCAGCAGATCGGCGTAACGCGCGCTGATCCAGTTCAGCACATCCTGGAAATTATCCAGATAGTACAGGGGATTTTCCAGGACTCTCAACATGGGTGCAATAGGGCAAGGTGATCGGTTTTACTGTGTTTATATACAGTTTAAACCTTCAGCCGCCGCTTGCACAGCGATTTTATGTTCAGCCAGCCGTGCTGTAGGCAAAACAGCTGTCGAACTTTTCGTAGGGAATGAGTTTGTCGCGCAGGCCGGCCAGTTCGATATCGCTCAGCAAGCCCCGGTGCGCTTCCTTGCGTCCCTTCGGCAACAGCACATCGTAATCGATGATGTCCCTGGCCAGCAAGGCTTGCAGCACCTCGGCCTGACGCGCCGTCAGGTAGCGCGCATGCGTGCCCAGGGTGTTTGCCAGTTGTTCCTTGAATTCCCCGTCGCTGACGTCGTTGTACGTGTCCTGGTCGGCCATGCTGTTCAACAACATGTGAAACAGGAAATCCTGCAGATTCTTTGCCAGATATTGGGCTTCATCCTGGTCATGCCACAGCAGCACGACGGGCATCTCGCCGTCTTGCTGGCCAGACGCGAAGAAGCAGTAGTGGTCGCCCGCGCCCGTTTGCGCGAACGGGATGAAGCGGAAGGCGGGAGCGATCTGCCGGTAATCGTCGGGATCGGCCAGTTCTTCCATGGCTGCCGCTGCGGCTTTGACGCTGAGCAACTCGAAATCGTCCGCATGCAGCAGCAGGGTGGGCCGCTCGGTCAAGGTGGGGTAGACCAGCTTGTACCAGTCGGGGCCGTATTCGCCCACGGCCAGCATGCCGTCGCGGTCCAGCTGCCGGTACAGCGCAGGATAAGTGAAGCCGTGTTGCTGTTCAATTTCTGCCAGTGTCATGTTTGCCCTGTTCAACGTGAGTCATGCGGTAATGATAGCCGAGGCGCTGGCGCGCACGGCTGGCCCCACGGCGACAATGATGCGCATAATTAATAAACATTTTAGTTTACTTATGCGGCGTGCTCACGTAGTCTGGCCAGACCATTTCCATCGAGCCCGCATGAAAAACATCATCCTGATTTCCGCCGCCTGTTTGCTGGCGCTGCTGTCGACCATCGGCGCCTCCCTGCCGTACCCGATCCTGCCGCCCCTGTTCGCGGCCGAGGCGCCGAATGCCTTCAACAATTTCCTCGGCTTGCCATCGAAACTGCTGTTCGGCCTGGCGCTGACCATCAACCCGCTGGGCTTGCTGATCGGCTCGGCTTTGCTGGGGCCGCTGTCGGACCGCTATGGCCGCCGTCCCTTGCTGATGCGCACAGCCGTGGGCGCCGCCATCGGCCACGCCTTCACGGCCTGGGCGCTGGTGATCCAGTCCTATCCCCTGTTCATCGTCGCCCGTTTCATCACCGGTTTGCTGGAGGGGAACGGCGCCGTGGCGCGCGCCATGCTGGCCGACCAGCTGACGGGACCGCTGCGCCTGCGCGCCATGTCCTGGCTGAATGGCGCGTTTTACCTGGGCTGGCTGGTGGGGCCGATCCTGGCGGGCGCCACCCTGCATTGGGGCGTGACGGTGCCGTTCTGGATCGCCGCCGCCGCCCTGATGCTGGTCGCCGTGCTGGTGGCCGCGGGCTTGCCGTGCGAAACGCCGTCCCTGCTGACGACGTCGTGGTGGCAAGTGGCGCGCGACCGCCATTCGCTCAATTTGCTGCGCCATGACGAGCTGCGCACCCTGTTCATCGTGCAGCTGGCGCTGACGTGCGGCGTGGCCAGCTTTTACGAGTTCTATCCGCTGTGGCTGGTCGAGACGGCCAATTACCATGCGCAAGAGATTGCCTGGGTGAATGTGGGCCTGTGCGGCACGATGACCATCACTTCGCTGCTGGCGGGCGGTCCCAGCCGCCATGCGCCCTTGCTGCGCGCCAGCTGGTATGCGTGCGGCGTGGCGCTGGCCGTGGGTATCTTGGCGCTTGGCAATATCTGGGTGGGCATCGCCGCCATCGTGCTGTTCGGCATTCCGAATGCGCTGTACAACACGGTGATCCAGGGCTGGTGCGCCGAGCGCTTCAGCGCGCACGGGCAGGGCGCCGTGATGGGCTTGCTGGCTACCACCTTTTGCATCGCCAACATCGTCGTCGCCCTCAGCGGCTCCGTGCTGACCCTGATCGATACGCGGCTGATCCTCGTCGCGGGCGCCTGTTCTGCCGCCTGGGCCGCGTGGCGCATGGCCGCCTGGCGCCGCCAGCTGGCCGGCGCCGTCGATGCCGAGGCCGTGGCATGAATACGTCCGAGCAGACGCTGTTCTTGCTGAAGATGCGCGGGCCGCAGACGGCGCAGCAGCTGGCGGCCTTGCTCGATATCACCTCCATGGGCGCGCGGCGCCAGCTGGAAGCGGCGCAGGACAAGGGCCTGGTGGCTTGCGGGGACGTGGCCGACAAGGTGGGACGCCCGTCGCGGCGCTGGCAGCTGACGCCAGCGGGCCACGCGCGCTTTCCCGACCGCCATGCCGACCTGACCCTGGAATTGATCGCGCAAGTGAAAACCCTGTTCGGCGACGAGGGGCTGGATAGACTGATCGGCGCGCGCGAGCGCAGCAGCGAAGCCGCCTACGGCAAGCTGGTCGACCCTGGGCTTGATCTGGCGCAACGGGTGGACAGCCTGGCGCGGGCGCGCGATGGCGAAGGTTACATGGCCCATGCGGAACCGCAGGACGATGGCAGTGTCTTGCTGGTGGAAAACCATTGCCCGATCTGTGCGGCCGCCAAGGCGTGCCAGAATTTCTGCCGGGCCGAGCTGGCCATCTTTCAGCGGGTATTGGGGGACGATTGCACGGTGGAACGCAGCGAATATCTGCTGGAGGGGGGGCGGCGCTGCGTGTACCGGATCATACCTATCGGGACCTGAGGAATCAGGCCCCGATAGCTGCAAACGGACTTCTTGTCAAATTACTTCTTGGCAGCCTTCGGCTTGGCGGCAGGCGCCGCTTTTTCAGCCGCGGCGGTGGCGCCGCCCGTCGCCTTTTCCGTGGCTTGCGCCACTTGCGCGCTGGCCTTGGCGATCTGCTCTTCCACTGTTTTCACTGCCTGTTTCGTGGCCTTGGTCACTTGTTCGTAGCCGAGGAAGGCGTTGTCGATGGCGGCCTTGACGATGGCGACGGCGTTTTCCGAGCCTGGCGGCACGTTTTTCGTCACGTCGTAGATCAGGGCGCTCAAATTGCTTTTCGCTTCGGCCACATGGGCTTCGGCGGCCGTCGTGAATTCCGTGTGGATTTCCTTGATGATGTCGTCGAGTTGCTGTTTATACGCTTTCGCGCCGGCCACGCCCGGTTGCAGCTGGGCAGCGGCGGCGGCCATGGCGGCCTTCGGATCCTTGGCCTGGCTGATTTCCTTGCTGGCGGCTAGGCCATCCTCGATGCCGGACTTGGCGGTGGCCATGTTCAGCGCCAATACCTGTTCCACGCCTTGCACGGCCTTGGAGGTGAGGGTGTTGAAGGTCATCAGCTGGAATTCAAACAGGGCCTTGGTGGCCGTTGCGAATTGTTCGGGATTCGTAAACATGTGGTCTCCTCGGTTTGAATAGATACGTTCTTATCGTTCCATACTCTTTCGACGCCGCATTGCCATCGCTTGCTCTCAAGCCGGTGCCCCGTGTGGTCATGGCCCCATTATTTAACAAGCGCCGGTTTTTCGCAACGGCTATCTTTGTACGGTCCCGAGGCCAGTTCCCAGCCAAATCCCAGGGTCGATTGGGCGCACGACAGGGTGCCGTCGATCTTGCTGCGCCATTTGTACCAAGGGGCAGGTCCGGCCATTGCGCCAGCGCAAACTGCCAGCAGGGCAGTGGCGATAAGGTATTTCATGGGTGCTCCGAAAGAAATGCTTGCTGGCATTGTAGCGCGCCTGCCCGTCAGGGGGCGGGCGCTTGCGGCGCGGCGGCGGGCAGTTGCAGGGTGAAGGTGGTGCCGCTGCCGTCGCCGGTGCTGCTGGCAACATGGATATGGCCGCCCAGCACGCCCGTGACGATGTTGTGCGCCACATGCAGGCCCAGGCCCGACCCGCCGGAACCGAGCTTGGTCGTGAAGAAGGGGTCGTAGACATGCACGAGGTCATCGGCGGCGATGCCCACGCCCGTGTCGGCGATGGACAGGGTGATCGTCTGCCCGTCGTCGCTGCCGCGCGCGGTGATGGCGATGGTGCCGCCGCTGCGGCCCTCGAAGGCGTGGCGAAGGCAGTTTTCCAGCAGGTTGCTCAGGACCTGGCCCAGCGGACCCGGATAGCTGTCCATGGCCAGGCCTTCGGGCACGTCCTGCGTCAGGCTCAGGCCGGCGGCCTTGAGCGGCGTCGACATGGGCAGCATCAGTTCGGCGATGAACTGGCGCAGCAGGAAGTGGCGGCGCTGCGAGCTGGCGCGGTCGACGGCGATCTGCTTGAAGCTCGACACGAGGTCGGCGGCGCGCTGCAGGTTGCGCAGCATGATGGCGTCCGCCTCGCTGGCCTGGGTCAGGTAGGCGCCCAGTTCGGAGCGGCGCAAGCCGTCGAGGAAGCTGGCCTGGATTTCGCGCGTGCGCTCGGCCATGGTGGTGGCCACCACCAGGCCGTTGCCGATCGGCGTATTGAGTTCGTGTGCGATGCCGGCCACCAGCGCACCCAGCGCGGCCAGCTTGTCGCGGCGCACCAGTTCTTCTTGCGTGATGGACAGGTTTTCCAGCGCGGCGGCCAATTCGAGGTTCATCTGCTCCGAGTGTTCCTTGGCCTGCGTCAAGGCGGCCGTGCGTTCGGCCACCAGCTCTTCCAGGTGGGCGCGGTGGCGCTGCAGCTCGCGTTCGTGGCGCATGCGGCCAATCGCGATGCCGGCCAGGTCGGTGGCCGTGTCGATCAGCTCCAGGTCGCGCGCGTCGGGCTGGCGCACTTCGCGGTAGTACATGGCGAAGGAACCGAGCACGGTGCCATCCTGGCCGAAGATGGGGCGCGACCAGCAGGCGCGCAAGCCGAATGGCGCCGCCAGCTCGCGGTAGGGCGCCCACAGCGGATCGCGCATGATGTCGGTGACGACCACCGGTTCGCGCAGGAACATGGCCGTGCCGCAGGAACCCACGCCGGGGCCGATGGCCACGCCTTCGAGCAGGTCCATGTACTCGGCCGGCAGGCTGGGGCCGGCCGCGCTATGCATGTGAATGCCGTCGTCGTCGAGCAGCATGATGGAGCAGAGCACGCCGCGCGACTGGCCTTCGATCAGCAGCAGCAAGTGGTTCAGGGTGGGGATCAGCGGCGCGCCCTTGGCGACCATTTCCAGCAGGGCGCTCTGGCCCGAGCGCATCGCTTCGGCGAGGTTGCGTTCGGTCAAGTCGATGATGCGCGCATGCACCAGCTGGCGGCCGGGCACGGACAGGCGCATCAGGCGGATTTCGCAGGCGATCGGGTGGCTGTCGCGGTGGCAGCAGCTGGCGCGGAAGACGACGATCTTGCCTTGCAAGGTATCGCGGATCTTTTCTTCCAGCAGTTGCGGCGAGGCGCGGCCATCGCCCTGATGCCTGGGGAACAGCGGCTCCATGCCGCCTTGCAACAGCTCGGCCAGCGGCATGCCGAACAATTCTTCGGCCAGGTGGTTAGCGTCGATCAGCAGGCGGTTGTCGATATCGAACAGCAGCACGGCGTCGGGCGAACCGGCCAGGATGGAGTGGTAATTGACTTCCAGCGTTTGCGGATGCAGGGGGCGCGGCGGCGTGGCAGCGCGCGGCGCGGGCGCCTCGGCCTTGTGCAGCGCCAGTTCCATGAGGATTTTTTCCGCCACGTCGCGCGCATTGAAGGGCATCTTGATGTAGTCGGAAGCGCCGGCGCCCACGCTGCGGCCTTGCTCTTCGGCGCTGGGGGTGGCCGACATCAGCAGCAGGGGTACGCCGTGGCGTCCGCCCGCATTGCGCAAGCGCATGCAGGTGGCGCCGATATTCGTGCCCGCCAGGGCCGCGTCGAGCAGGATCAGGTCCGTGCCGCCGGCCGCCAGTTCCACGCCCTCGTCGATATCGCCCGCCAGTCCCGTGCCCAGGTTATGCCGGTCCAGCACATACAGCAGTTCGCGCACATCGTTCGGCGAATTGCTGACCAGCAGCACATTGGCCCGGTCAGTGATGGAAGAAATCAACTGGTTCATGGTGTCGCGCCCTTACGCGTTTCATGGGCCTAGTATTACATCAAGGCAAGTAGGAGTAAACGATAATTCTTGATGACTAAAAGCAATGCGGATGGCCCTCGTTCACGCGGCGTTTTGCACGGCAGGCGCCGTGGCCAGGTCGGTGCGCGCCTGTTCGATGCGCGGGTAATTATCCTCGATCCAGTCGACCAGCACGGCCAGGCGTTCGGCCGCCTCGCGTCCCAGCGGCGTAAGGCTGTACTCCACCTTGGGCGGGATCACCAGGTACGCCTGGCGCAGCACGAAGCCGTCGCCCGCCAGCGCTTCCAGGGTTTGCGCCAGCATTTTTTCGCTGACGCCGCCCACTTCGCGGCGCAGTTCGCTGAAGCGCCGCGTGCCGCTCAGCAGCAGTACCAGCACCAGCACGGCCCAGCGGCTGGTCAGGTGGCTGAGCACGGCGCGCGACGGGCAGGCGGCCGCCAGCAGGTGCGCGCCCTGGTTTTGGCGGGCGAGGGCGGCGCGCAGGCTGGCGCCGGGAGTGTCTGTGGACATGATAGTTGGCCTCGTTAATGAGATTTTATTTATACTTACCAAAAGGTACGTACTTACAATAAGTAAGTAATAGTCCTATTATAGGGTTTTACCACCCACGTACCAAGGAGAAATCATGATCGTCATCACCGGCGCCACAGGCAACCTGGGCCAGCACGTCATTGCCAGCCTGCTCAAATCCGTCCCTGCAGCCAACATCATCGCCGCCGTGCGCAACCCGGCCAAGGCCGCCAGCCTGGCCGCACTGGGCGTGCAAGTGCGCCAGGCCGATTACAACGATGGCGCCAGCCTCGATGCGGCGTTCAAGGGTGCAACGAAAATCCTGCTGATCTCGTCGAGCGAAGTGGGCCAGCGCGCGCAGCAGCACCAGAACGTCATCGATGCGGCCAAGCGCGCCGGCGTAGCCCTGCTGGCCTATACCAGCGTCTTGCGCGCCGACACGTCGCCGCTGGGCCTGGCCTCCGAGCACGTCGTCACGGAAGCGGCCATCCGCGCATCCGGCCTGCCATACACTTTCCTTCGCAACGGCTGGTACCTGGAAAACCATACGGAACACCTGGCGCCCGTGCTCGAGCATGGCGTCGTGCTGGGCGCGGCGCAAAACGGGCGTTTCTCGTCGGCCGCGCGTCTCGACTACGCGGCGGCCGCCGCTGCCGTGCTGACGGCGACCCAGCCGCAAGCCATCTATGAACTGGCAGGCGACCAGGGCTTTACCCTGGCGGAATATGCGGCCGAAGTGGCGCGCCAGTCGGGCAAGGCGATCGCGTACAAGGATATGCCGCAGGCGGACTTCAAGGCGGCGCTGGTGGGCGTGGGCGTGCCGGAAGGCTTTGCCGACTTGCTGGCCGATTCCGATGCGGGCGCGGCCAAGGGCGGCCTGGAAGACCATGGCAAGCAATTGAGCGCGCTGATTGGCCGTCCGACGACGAGTCTGCATGACGCCGTGAAGGCGGCGCTGGCCAAATAAGGGGAGGGTGCCGCAGGGATGCGGCATTCTGGAATCATTCTGGAATGAAAAAAGCCGCAAACTCGTGAAAGTTTGCGGCTTTTTTGCGAATTAGGTAATGGTGCCCACGAAGGGACTCGAACCCCTACACCCGAAGGCACATGGACCTGAACCATGCGCGTCTACCAATTCCGCCACGTGGGCACTGATGCTGCTACTGCTATATCTCACTACTGTACTGCGGACTACAACGAAAACGACTCGTTGCTGGTGGTGCCCACGAAGGGACTCGAACCCCTACACCCGAAGGCACATGGACCTGAACCATGCGCGTCTACCAATTCCGCCACGTGGGCATTGTGCTGCTTTTACTGCTATCGACTACTTTACTGCGGATCACAACAATGAACAACTTGTTGCTGGTGGTGCCCACGAAGGGACTCGAACCCCTACACCCGAAGGCACATGGACCTGAACCATGCGCGTCTACCAATTCCGCCACGTGGGCATTGTTACTGCTTGCTGCTTGTCGCTGCATGTTCTGCAGCGAGGACAAAATCATAAGGGCTGGCGCGCATTCGGTCAATCAACATTTTGCACTTTTCTGCAAGAAACATGTTTTTTCGCATGAAAAGGGCTTTTCCCTATGAGAAAAGGCTGAATCTGCCTCTTTTTTCAGCGTTTTTGATGACGGATGGCGTTCGCTGGGGTGCGGGGAGTGAATGTCATCGCCTGGCAGGTGCGTGGCGATTGCGGGGAGGGGGAATGGATTTTCGTTTCGGAAATGAAAAAAGCCGCAAACTCGTGAAAGTTTGCGGCTTTTTTGCGAATTAGGTAATGGTGCCCACGAAGGGACTCGAACCCCTACACCCGAAGGCACATGGACCTGAACCATGCGCGTCTACCAATTCCGCCACGTGGGCACTGATGCTGCTGTGACTTACTACATTTTACTGCTCGAGTACTTGTTGAAAAATAACTTCACAACAATTCTGCTATTATAGCGACTTGAAGAGTTTTGCGCCAGATGAGCTTTCGCTCCATACTGCACATCAACCCTGTACCGCTTTCCTGCAACTGCATCCCCGTGAAGGTTTGTCGCTGCAAGAGACCGAGATTATAGAGCAATATTTGCCGAAGTCAAATGCATTGCGCAGCTTTTCTCCTTTTTTTCATCGGCGGGGCACTTGTTCGGTTTCCGCTACGCTGTCCGTTAGGCAAACCAAGGCGTCCTCCGGTACACTACCGGACATCACCGTGTCAATATTGACGGTGATGTCATCGGTCTTTGTCTTCCGTTTGATCACTGTCAATAACAACTATAGAAATACTTTTGAGCCAAAATACCCACACCATCCCCAGCCGGGAGGACATTCTCGGCATATTCCGCAGCGTCAGCGCGCCTCTCGACCCGCAGTCTCTCGGGAAAACGCTGCAAGTGCATGCCGATTCCATGGATGTCCTGGTCCGTCGCCTGAAGGCGATGGAGCGCGACGGCCAGCTCAAGTCTGACGCCAGCGGTGTTTTCAGCCTGGCCGACCAGAGCGCGCTTGTCGCCGGTCGCGTCACCAGCCACCGCGATGGCTTCGGCTTTGTCATTCCCGACGACGCCAGCGCCGACCTGTTCCTGCCTGAGAAGGAAATGCAGAAAGTACTGCATGGCGACAAGGTCATGGCCCGCATCGTCGGCACGGACCGCCGCGGCCGTCCGGAAGGCACGATCGTCGAAGTCACCTACCGCGCCAATACCCACGTCATCGGCCGCCTGATCCAGGAAAACGGTACCTGGGTCGTGGCGCCGGAAGACCAGCGCATCGGCCAGGACATTTTGGTCACCGGTTCGGTGGGCAAGGCGAAAGCGGGCCAGATCGTCAGCGTCGAGCTGACGGAGCAACCGATGCGCTTCAAGCAGCCGGTCGGCAAGATCGTCGAAGTGCTCGGTGCGCTCGATGACCCCGGCATGGAAATTGAAATTGCCGTACGTAAATTCAACGTGCCGCACGTCTTTTCCGCCGCCGCCTTGAAGCAAGCTGAAAAGCTGCCCTTCGAAGTGCGCGCCGCCGACCTGAAAGACCGTGTCGACCTGCGCGACGTGCCTTTGGTAACCATCGATGGCGAAGACGCGCGCGATTTCGACGATGCCGTGTATTGCGAACCCGTCAAGATCGGCCGCGCCAACTGCTTCCGCCTGATCGTGGCGATTGCCGACGTCAGCCATTACGTGAAACCGAACGACGCGCTCGATATCGATGCGCTCGAGCGCAGCACGTCCGTCTACTTCCCGCGCCGCGTCATCCCGATGCTGCCGGAAAAGCTGTCGAATGGCCTGTGCTCGCTGAACCCGGCCGTCGACCGCCTGACCCTCGTGTGCGACGCCGTCGTCAGCGACAAGGGCGAGCTGAAGGCGTACCAGTTCTATCCGGCCGTCATCCATTCGGCCGCGCGCCTGACCTACGACGAAGTCGCTGCCGTGCTAGGCAATACCAAGGGACCCGAAGCGGCACGCCGCGCGGACATCCTGCCGCACCTGCAAAACCTGGAAGCCGTCTACCGCGCCTTGCTGAAAGCACGCACGGAGCGGGGCGCCATCGATTTCGAGACGACGGAAACGTATATCGTCTGCAATAGCGCGGGCAAGATCGAAAAGATCATCCCCCGCACGCGCAACGAAGCGCACAAGATCATTGAAGAGTGCATGCTGGCGGCCAACGTCTGCGCGGCCGATTTGTTGCTGCGCAACAAGCATCCAGGCACCTACCGCATCCATGCCAGCCCGACCAAGGAAAAGCTCACGCAAGTGCGCACCTTCCTCAAGCAGGTGGGCCTGAACCTGACAGGCGGCGACACGCCATCGGCCTCCGATTACCAGACCCTGATGCAGCAGATCAAGGCGCGTCCCGACGCGGCCCTGCTGCAAACGATGCTGCTGCGCTCGATGCAGCAAGCCGTCTACAGCCCGGACAATATCGGCCACTTCGGTCTGGCCTACGAGGCGTATGCCCACTTCACCAGCCCGATCCGCCGCTATCCCGACCTGCTGACGCACCGCGCCATCAAGGCCATTCTGCAAGGCAAGAAATACGAGCCGAAGCTGTCCGAAAAGACCGTGCTGAACACGAACGTGTCGAACGCCACGCGCAAGCAGCAGGCGAAGGACAAGGCCGACGGCAAGCCGAAGAAGACGGATTTGACCATCTGGGACGCGCTGGGCGTGCATTGCTCGGCCAACGAGCGCCGCGCCGACGAAGCGTCGCGCGACGTGGAAGCCTGGCTGAAGTGCTACTTCATGCAGGACAAGCTGGGCGAGGAGTTCACCGGCACCATCACGGGCGTGACGACGTTCGGCGTGTTCGTGCAGCTCGATACCCTGTTTGTCGAAGGCCTGGTGCATGTCACCGAGCTGGGCACCGATTACTTCCAGTACGACGATGCGCGCCATGAATTGCGCGGCGAGCGCACGGGCAAGCGTTATCAATTGACCGACCGTTTGACGGTGCAAGTGGCGCGTGTCGACCTGGAAACGCGCAAGATCGACCTGCGCCTGGTCACCGATGCGGAACTGGCGGGCGAAGAAGCGCCAGCCAAGCCGAACGGCAGCGGCAAGCGCAAGGGCGAAAAGAAATCGATGGTCAAGCCCGGTCCAGCGACCGAGCAGCGCCATGAGATCAAAACCAGCGTCAACAACGGTGGCAAACCCGGCAATGGTTCCGGCGGCCGTGCCAACGGCGCCAAGGCGCAAGCCAAGCCTGCAGCCAAGGCCGCGCTGAAGGAAGCCCCGAAGGCGGCGGCGCCCAAGGCCGCCGCGCCGAAACGCAGCAAGAAACCAGCCGCGGCACCCGCTGCGGCGGCACCACGAGCAGCAAAAACTGTATCTGTATCAAAAACAAGCAAGAAGAAACGATAAATAATGAAGAATAAAATGATTTTCGGCTTCCACGCCGTCACCTCGCGTCTGCGTCATGAAGCGTCGTCCGTGGAAGAAATTTTTGTCGATGCCAGCCGCGTCGACGGCCGCATGAAGGACATGATCGCCGCAGCCAAGGCTGCCAACGTGCGCGTCATGCCTGTCGACTCGTCGCGTCTGGACAAGATCGTCGGCACGCGCCGCCACCAGGGCGTGATCGCGTTTGCCTCGCAACTGTCGCTGGCGCGCAATCTTGATGAGTTGCTGGACGCCATCGACGGCCCGCCGCTGCTGTTGATTCTCGACGGCATCACCGACCCGCACAACCTGGGCGCCTGCCTGCGCGTGGCCGACGGTGTCGGCGCACATGCCGTCATCGTGCCGAAGGACCGCGCCGTGGGCCTCAACGCCACGGCCGCCAAGGTCGCCAGCGGCGCCGCCGAAACCGTTCCGTACATCACCGTGACGAATCTGGCGCGCACCATGCGTGAACTCAAGGAACGCGGCATCTGGCTGATCGGTACCTCGGACGACGGCGAAAAAGGCTTGTACGAAGCCGATTTCACGGGCCCGACGGCCCTCGTCATGGGTTCCGAAGGCGAAGGCATGCGCCGTTTGACGCGCGACACCTGCGATATCCTCGTCAGCATTCCGATGTTCGGCTCCGTCGAGAGCTTGAACGTGTCGGTCGCTTCCGGCGTCTGTCTGTATGAAGCCCGCCGCCAGCGGATTGCGAAAGAAGGCTAAAAAACGTCCAGGGCGGCGTTGCATTGCCTCGCCGTACTTGCGTACTGTCTTCGGCAATGCGCCTTGCCCTGAACGTTTTGTAGCGCTTCTTTATATGCCGCCGCCCTTGAGGCGGCGGTTGTTTATCTGCCTCCCCGGCAGCACGCCGCCGAATACGCTACCATTTGCGTTCCACCTTATTCATTGTCATTATGTTCCACCACCTGCGCGAAGATATCAACAGCATCATTGAACGTGACCCCGCCGCCCGCAATGGCTGGGAGGTGCTGACCTGTTATCCGGGCTTGCACGCCATCGTCATGCACGGCTGGGCGCACTGGTGCTGGACGCGGCACATGAAGTGGGTAGGGCGCTTCATTTCGTATATCGGCCGCATCATCACGGGCATCGAGATCCATCCGGGCGCCGTCATCGGCCGGCGCGTCTTCATCGACCATGGTTTCGGCGTGGTGATCGGCGAGACGGCCGTCGTCGGCGACGATTGCACCATCTACCAGGGAGTCACTTTGGGCGGCACCTCGCTGCACAGCGGCAGCAAACGCCATCCGACCCTGGAACGGGGCGTCATCGTCGGCGCCGGCGCGCAGGTGCTGGGCAGCTTCACGGTGGGCGAGTACGCCAAGGTGGGTTCGAACGCCGTGCTGCTGAAACCCGTGCCGTCCGGCGCCACGGCCGTCGGCAACCCCGCGCACATCGTGCAAAAGGATGTCAGCGCCCTGCGCGAGGGCAGCACGGCCCATTTGTTCGCCGCGTATGGCGTCACGCCCAACGGCGACGATCCCCTGTCGAAAGCCCTGCAAGGCTTGATCACGCACGCCGTGGCGCAGGAACAGCGCATCGAGACCATCCTCGCCACCCTGAAGGCGGCGGGCATCTGCTGCCAGGGCGTGCCCGAGTGTGATAAATTTGATTCCGAGCAAATGAACAAGCTGGTTGATTAAGGATACAGGCATGACTACAGACGCAAACGCAGCAGAGAAAAGCAGCGACAATCCGAATCTGCTCGACCCCTTCGAGATCCGCGTGCTGGCCGTGCTGGCCGAAAAGGAAGCGCTGACGCCGGACAGCTATCCGCTGTCGCTGAACGCGCTGACGAACGGCTGCAACCAGCTGTCCAGCCGCGACCCCGTCATGGCCCTGTCCGAAGAAACCGTGTACGACGTGCTGCAGCGTTTGATGCAGCGCAAATTCGTCAACGGCATCACGCAGGCCGGAGCGCGTGTCGCCAAGTACGAACACCGCATGCGCATCAAGTGGTCGCTGGAACAGGATAAATTGGCCATCCTGACGATCTTGATGCTGCGCGGCTTGCAGACGGCGGGCGAGATCCGCAGCCGCAGCGGCAGGGTACATGAATTCAAGTCCGTGGCGGAAGTGGAAGCCGGCCTGCAATTCTTGATCGATAAATACCCGCCGCTGGTGGCCAAGCTGGCCGTCGCGCCCGGCGCCAAGGAACCGCGCTACGGCCATCTGCTGGGCGGTGAAGAGGCGCTGGCGCAGATCGAGACGGCGGCCGGTTTTGCTGGCGCCGTCAGCGCGCCGCAGCAGGGCAGCAGGGTCGCCCAGCTGGAACAGGAAGTGCTGCAATTGCGCAGCGACTTCGATGGCCTGGCGGCGCAGTTCGAGGCGTTCCGCAAGCAGTTCGAATAGTTTTCAGGGTACGCGCCTATTGGGCCTGGGGGTCGAAATAGGCGGTCCAGGTCAGGCTGGAAGCGGCAAGACCCTGCGCCTTGCCAAATTGCGCCATGGCCTTGCGCGGTTTTGCCAGTCCCGCCAGGGCCACCCCCAGGTTGTAATGGGTATGGCTGTCCGTCGAGCCCAGCTTGAGCGCTGTTTCCAGTACGTTGACGGCGTCCCTGTACTTGCCCTGGTCGCACAGCACGGCGCCCAGGCAAGTGATCAGGGCCGTGTCTTGCCGGGCCGCTTGCAAGGCGCTGCGCAACACGGCTTCAGCCGCCGCCATGTGCATCTCCCAGTGCCCGGCATCGCCTTCGGCCAGCTGGATATGCGCCCTGCTTGCGGCGATGGCGTCCATTGCCGCCCTAGCCAGGCCAGGCGGCGGAATTGCTTCCGGTTTCATAGGCGACGCTGGCGGTAAAATCCCAGTCATCGGTGTCACGCCCTGTCTTCTCGGACCAGGCCTCGGGAGCGACGCTCAACAGTTCCTCCAGCCACTCGTCCGTTTGATCGGGCATCAGTGTGGGGTCGGCCAGAACGCTGTCATACATGGTCTTGCCCGAGCCGACGACGAAACAACGCGCATACAGGAAACTGTCATCCGACTTCCCCGAGTCCCCGGCCTGCTCCGCAAACACCTTGCCATCGAGTTGGTACAGTACCTGCGCCAGGCACTCTTCGAAGCCCTTGATGTCCTTGACCGGCAACTCGGCGAGGGCTTCCGTCAATGGTTCCACCGCGGCATCGGCGTCGCCGTCTTGCAGGGCTTCACGGTCGATTTTCTCTATCAGCTGCCAAAATTTTTCGTCGTTCATTGTTCATTCCAGGTAAATAGTCCATCGATACTGAAAGAGGTCAGGCATGCAATGCCCGTGGCGCGATGCGTCCCGTCTGTGCATCTTGAGCTTGTTTAGAATATCATCTTGCCCGAATGCCAAGCGCACGGTTTCCCCACGTAACTTTTTGCATGCAATACCGCAAACAATTCGAATAAGCAGCCTTCCCATATGACTTTCTCCTTCCAGTGCCGCTCCTGCGGCGAGACCCACACGGGCATGCCCAGCTTCGGTGCCGATACGCCGTGGCTGTACGAGCAGATGGCGCCCGCCGAACGCGCAGCACGCTGCCAGCTCGACAGCGACGCCTGCATCGTCGACGAAGCGCACTGTTTCGTGCGCGCCACCATCGACATCCCCGTGCACGGCGCGGACGAGCCGTTCAGCTGGGGCGTGTGGGTGTCGCTGAGCGGCGACAGCTTCGATGCCTGGGACGCCTGCTTCAACGATGCCAAACGGGCGCACATCGGCCCCTTCTTCGGCTGGCTCAGCACGCAACTGCCCGTGTATCCGGACACCCTGAACCTGAAAACCCGCGTGCACCTGCGCGACGATGGCATACGTCCGGCCATCGAGCTGGAACCGACGGATCACCCGCTGGCGGTGGAACAGCGCGACGGCATCACGGCAGAGCGGGTGGCCGAGCTGTATGCGCGACTGATGCATGGCGCGTGACAGGCCCGGCGTTGCAGCCTCTCCCTGTCGGACCGCTCATGTTTCCGGTATCATTCGGCATGAATACTATTTCCTTCCAACCGTTTGTTATTGGTGTCGCTGGCGGAAGCGGCAGTGGCAAGTCCACCGTATCCCAGCAAGTGCTGGCGTCGTTCGGCGCCGACATGGTCTCGGTCGTGATGCAGGACGACTACTACTGCGACCAAACCCATCTCTCCCCTGAAGTGCGCCGGCAGCAGAATTACGACCATCCGCAGGCGTTCGAGTGGCCATTGCTGGTGCAGCACATCCAGGCCTTGCGCAATGGCGAATCGATCGAGATGCCCGAGTACGACTTCACGCTGCACAACCGCTCCGACAGGACCATCTTGGTCAAGCCGGCGCCGGTGATCGTCATCGAGGGCCTGTTTGCCCTGTATGACGAAGACTTGCGCGACATGATGTCGCTGAAGATCTTTGTCGACACGGCCTCCGACGTGCGCTTCATCCGCCGCATGCAACGCGATATCACGGAACGTGGCCGTTCGGTGGAAAGCGTCATCGAGCAATACCTGGAAACCGTGCGCCCGATGCACAAGCAATTCATCGAACCGACCAAGCGCAATGCCGACGTCATTTTGCCGCACGGCGCCAATGGCCCCGCGGTCGACATGATCACGGCCAAGGTGGCCAGCGTCATCGGTCAATTGAAGCCGGCCGTTTGAAGCCTGCCGGTGACGCAGCCCGCTGCGTCACCGCTCTCCCATCGACTCCGAGAACGTCTTGGTGATCGGTTTCGTCAGGTAGCGCAACACCGTCTTGCGGCCCGTGTTGATTTCCACGGTGGCCGTCATGCCGGGCTGGATCAGGATAGGCTCGCCATTCTTGCCCATCAGGTTGCGCCCGCTGGTCTTGATCTGCACGCGGTAGTACGGCTGCTCGTTGCCCTTGTTGTCTTCGCTTAAGGTGTCCGCGCTGATGTAGCTGACGGTGCCGCGCAGGCGGCCGTAGATGCCGTAGTCATAGGCGTCCAGTTTCACGGCCGTGGGCAGGCCGGGCTTGATGAAGGCGATGTCGGCCGGTTTCACTTTCGCTTCGATGATCAGGTCATCGTCCGTGGGCACGATTTGCAGGATTTCCTCGCCCGGCTTGGCCACGCCGCCCAGGGTGGTGAGGCGCACGTTGCGCACGATGCCGTCGGTGGGCGCGTAAATGTCCGTCGAACCCAGCTGCTCCTTGCGCTGGGTCACCGTCTGCAGCACGCCGGCCAGGTCTTCCTGGGCTTTCACCAGGTCCGTCTGGCTGTCTTGCAGGTATTTGTTACGGCGGTTGGTGATCTGCGCCTGGATGTCGACCACTTGCCGCCGCAGCTTCAGCACTTCGGCGCGGCTGACGTCACCCGTTTCCAGCAGCGGCAGATTCATTTCCAGCTCTTCCTTGATCAGTTTCATGGCGCTTTCCAGGGAGCTCACTTCCGCCTGCACGGCGCCCTGGCGCTTGCTGAACAGGGCCAGCTGGTTGGCGCGAAATTCCGGAAACGCCTGCAGTTCGGGCGGGAACTTCGGCGCGCCGCCAAACACTTCCGCCTGCAGGCGCGCCACGGCCGCTTTCAGCCCCGCCGCCTTGGCCGTGCTTTCCAGGTAGCTCGTTTCGGCCCGCGTGCGGTCGAAACGGGCCAGCAATTCGCCCTTTTTCACGATGCTGCCTTCATGCACGCGCAACTCGGCCAGCACGCCGCCATCGGCCACCTGGATGATCTGGTTGCGCGAGCTGGCGATCACCTGGCCGTTGGCGCGCGTCACCTGGTCCAGCTCCGCCCACGAAGCCCAGGCGATGACGCCCGCCAGCGCCGCCGTGCAGCTCCAGATCAGCACCCGGCCCCGTTTCGCTTCTTCCCTCGTTTCGACCTTGGCCAGTTTCATGCGACGGCTCCTTGCGCTGCCGCAGCCTGGACCACCGGCGCGGGAGCGGAAGCGGGAACGGCTTGCGGTTTGCCCGACAGCTTGGCCAGTACGGCATCGCGCGGGCCGTCCAGCAGCACCCGTCCCGCCTGCAGCACCACCAGGCGGTCGAGCAGGGGCAGGAGGGCGTTCTTGTGCGTGGTGGCGACCATGGTCACGCCTTCGGCCGCCAGCTCACCCAATAGCCCGACGATGCGCGCTTCCGTCTTCGCATCCATGGCACCCGTCGGCTCGTCGAGCAGCCAGATGCGCGGCTTGGCCAGCAGCAGGCGCGTGACGGCGATCAACTGGCGCTGGCCGCCCGACACGCCTCGTCCGCCTTCGGTGATGCCCAGCGCCAGTCCCCGTGGCTGGCCCAGTATCAGCTCGATCAGACCCGTGCGTTTGGCGGCGGCCAGGATGGCTTCCTCGCCCGGGTCGGCAAGTCCCAATAACAGGTTGTCGCGCAGGGTGCCGCTGAACAGCCGCGTTTCCTGCGGCAGGTAGCCGACCATTTCGCGCACCACGGCCGGCGCCAGCAGGGCCATGTCGACGTCGCCCAGGTAGGCTTTCCCCTCGGCCGGCAGGTACAGGCCCGATGCCAGTTTCAGCAGGGTGCTCTTGCCCGAGCCGATGGCGCCCACCAGGCCGACGCGCTCGCCGGGGCGGATGGCGAGGTTTTCCACTTCCAGCGCCACCTTTTGCGCGCCGCCATACGTAAAGCGGATGCGTTCGAAGCGCAAGCCCGTGTCGAGGCTGCGCGGCGTCAGCGCGAATTGCGCGTTGTCCGCTTCGTTGGGCAGGCTGATGACCTGTTCCAGGCCGTCGATCGAAGCGCGCGCATGCGCCCATTGCACCATCACGGCGGGCAGCTGCACGATGGGCATCAGGGCGCGGTTGCTGATGATGGTGCAGGCCATCAGGGCGCCCATGGTCATCTGGTTTTCGGCCACGAACCAGGCGCCCATGGAGATCAGCGCCACATTGGTCAGCTGCTGGAAGGCGGCCGTGATGTTTTGCGACAGGGCCGCATAGTCGCGGATATTCTGCTCGGCGTGGCTGCTCTCGGCCACCAGTTCGGCCCAGCGCGCCTGCATCATCCATTCGGCGCTGCTGCCCTTGAGCGTTTCGACCCCGTCGACGGCTTCCACCAGCAAGCCGGCCTTGCGGTTGCTGGCGTTGAGGTTCTTGCGCGTATGGCTTTCGATGGCGCGCTGGAACATCAGCCCGCACGCGAGGGCCAGCGGCAGGGCCACCAGCGGCACCACTACCAGCCAGCCGCCGATGATGGTGATCATGGCGAGAAAAATCACGGCGAAGGGCACGTCCGTCAGCACGAACAGCGATGTCGACGTGAGCACGCCGCGCACCATCTCAAAGCCTTTCACCTGCGCCGCCAGGGTGCCGACGGACGCGGGGCGCGCCTCCATGCGGATGCCCAGCATGCGCTGGAAAAACCACTCGGACAGTTCATGGTCGACGTCATTGCACGAGTGGTCGACGATGCGGCTGCGCACCTGCTTGAGGATGAATTCCAGGCTGATCGACAGGGCCACGCCCACCACCAGTACCCACAGGGTGCTGAAGCTCTGGTTCGGGATCACGCGGTCGTACACCTGCATGGAAAACAAAGAGGTGGCCATGGTGAGCAGGGTCACCAGCGCCGTGGCCAGCACGGCGTCGACAAACACGCTTTTCTTCAGCCACAGGGCGTTGCGCACCAGGCCCAGGGCGCCGGGGCGGGCGCCGCTTTTTTCGCTGCGGCGCGGCAGCCCCACGCAAGCCAGGCCGGCCAGCGAGGCCAGTTGCAAGGCGCGCCCGTCGATGCCTTCGCCGCGCCAGGCGCCGTCGGCACCGCGCGACTGCAGCAAGCCCCAGCCCGTGCTGGCGCTGTAGACGGCGAACGGCAGCTCGCCCGGCGTCGGCTCGTGCAGCGCGCGCGCCGCGCCTTCCAGCCCGGCCGCCTGCCAGATGGTGGTCAACACCACGCCGGGGGCGCCGTTGTCGTCGACGTCATCGAGCTGGCGCTGCAGGTCGGCCAGGCGGGCGGCGGGTACGTGCTGTCCCGTCAGGCGGGCGGCCCGCTCGATGAGTGTCAGCAAGCCATGTTTGATGGAGGTATCCACGCTGTCTCCTGTTCGTGTTCTGTGGCGGTCAATTGGCGCGCACCGACGCGGCCGGCGCCGTGCGCCCGGCGAGGGTGCCCGTTTGCGCGGCCAGGCGCAGGCTGGCGGCGATCGCCTGCGCGCGCGTGTCTTCCAGCGAAAATTGCGCCTGGGTCGCTTCGCGCACGGCGTTGAGCACGTCGTTCCAGCTCTTGCGGCCGATCACGTACTGGCGCGCATACGATTCGAATACCTGCGTCGAGGTGGTGCTGGCCTCGCCCGCGTTGCCCAGGCGCTGGCGGCTCGCCTCGGCCTCGTTCCAGTCCAGGGTAAAACGCTCGCGCACCTCGCGTTCGGCCACGTCGTGCGCGGCGCGCGCGCCTTCGCGCTTGGCCACGGCCGCATCCACGCCCGCCTTGGCCGACAGGCCGGCGCCCGGCTGCGCCTGCAGCACCAGCATGGCGCGCGTGCGGTTGTCGGCATTGATGCCGCCCGTCGGCTTTTCCATGCGCAGCACGACTTTCGGCATGTAGGCCGAGCGCTGCATGGTGATTTCGGAATCGGCTGCCTGCGCCTCGAAATCGAGGCGGTGCAGGGTGGGGGAATAGTCGATGGCCTGGCGCATGACCCGCTCCAGGCTGGCGTCGGGCAGCGGTTCGCCCACGCCGATGCCGGTGGTGCTGACGAGGCGCACGGGCTTGCCCGCCAGTTGCGACAGCTGCGCCAGCGCGTTTTCCAGCGCCTGGCGCGCATTCGACACGTCGTTGGCGGCCTGGTAGGCGCGCGACTCGGCCAGGCGCTGGTCCGTCTGCGAGCTGACCGACTGCACCACGCGGCGCTTGATCATGTCCAGTAGGCGCTGGTGCTCGGCCAGGCCCGCCTCGGCTGAACGCACGCGCGCCGTCTGACGCAACGCCTCGGTATAGGCGGCGATCACGCGCAGGGACAGGGTCAGGCGTTCTTCCTCGATGGCGGCGCCGGCCGCGTCGACCCGGCTGCTGGCGGCATCGATGCCGGCGTCGATGCGCCCGCCGCTCCACAGCGGCTGCTCGATGCGCACCACGCCGCCCGTTTCCTGCGAACCGGTGGGGACTTCCGCCGACAGGCTGGGAAAGCGCTGCCATTGCGCGCCATCGAGGTCGGCCCGCGCGGCCGCCTGTGCCGAGCGCCTGCCCTGCACGGCGGGATGGCTTTGCAGCGCCTGCTGCAAGACCTGGTCGAAGTTCCAGGCGGTGGCGCCCTGGGCGCCGGCGAAAGGGGTGACGCTGGCCATGGCGACGGCTGCCAGTACAGCCGCGATGCAGGGCAGGATGCCGGGCCAGGGGCGCCGGCGGCAGGGTAGTGCTGGCAAACTGCGTAATCTCATCCCGTGTTTTTCCGGCCTTGCGGCCTGCAGGGTTGCAACGAGGATCACCAGGACCGCAGGAGCGCGGCGCGACTGCGTACGCGCCCCTGCGGCCGTTGTGGCTACGTTTCCATGAGCATGGCCTCAGACATGGAAGTTCGCCGCCGTCAGCTGCGTGATGTTCACGCCGCTCAGCAGCACCAGCGCCGTGTCGATGGCGTTGGCGTTGCTCAGGTCACTCGAGTGATAGACCGTGACGGCGCCGCTGTTTTGCGCATCGGCGATGACGATGTAGCCCTGTCCCGACAAGACGCTGTTGTCGGCCGCGATGGCGCCGGCGGCATCGTGGATCGACACGGCCGTGCTGTCGAAGATGAACAGGTTG
This sequence comes from Janthinobacterium sp. SUN026, assembly GCF_030397625.1. NCBI lineage: Bacteria > Pseudomonadati > Pseudomonadota > Betaproteobacteria > Burkholderiales > Oxalobacteraceae > Janthinobacterium > Janthinobacterium sp. SUN026. Next base: position 406,789 of record NZ_JAPQNU010000005.1, read on the forward strand.
TCGTTGCCAAAGTCCGTGCTCAGGTTGACGCCCACCGCCACCGCTGCCGTCAGGTGGGCGATGGCCGACATGTCGATCACGTCGCCGCCGGCGGCTGGCAGGCCGGTGCTGAAGTCGCTCACCGTCAGCGGGTTGTGCAGTGCGTTCTGGCTCAGCACGAACAACTGGCTCGCATCCGTCAGGTCGGCGTGGGCCTGGGCTGCCGCTGCCGCTGCGGCTGCGGCGTTTGCCGACACCGTCAGCGAGTTTGCGTCCGTCAGGTCCGCCTGCGCCTGCGCCTGCAGGGCCGCTGCCGCTGCCGCATCCGCTGCCAAGTGCAGGGCGGCGGCGTCCGTCAGGTTGGCCGTCTGCGCCGCGGCCAGGGCGGCGGTCGCAGCCGCATCGGCGGCCTGGGTGAGCGCCACGGCATCGGTCTGGTCGGCCAGCGCTTGCACAGCGGCGGCGTGGGCGGCATCCGCAGCCGATATCACTCCCAGGGCGTTGGCGTCCGTTTGCGCGGCCAGGGCGTTCGCTTGCACCAGGGCCGCATCGGCTGCCTGCGCGTTGGCGTTGGCCTGGGCCGCCGCCGCATCGTCCGCGTAGGCCGCGTTGGCATTGGCATGCGCCTGGGCCGCTGCTGCCGCCGCGTTGGCGGCGGCGGCATCGTCCGCTTGCGCCGCCTGGAAGGCCAGCAGCGAAGCTGCTGCCTGGGCCTGGGCCAGCGGCGCGGCCGCATCGGCGGCATGGGCGGCCAGCGCGGCTGCGGCCGCATTGTTCGCGTTGACGGTGGCCGCTGCCGCTGCCGCATCGTCGGCCTGTGCCTGTTGCGTGATGGCCAGCGAAATGGCGGCCTGGGCGGCGGCCGCCGCCGCGGCGTCATCGTCGTTCTGCGCCGCGGTGGCGGCGGCCAGAGCGGTGGCCGCCGTTGCCGCCGTGCTGACGGCGAGGGCATCGGCGGCGATGGCTGCCGTGTGCGCGGCGGTGGCGGCGGCGGCATTTGCCGCAGCCTGGTTGGCGGCCGTGTCGTCGGCTTGTGCTGCCTGGGCGGCGAGCAGTGCCGATGCTGCCGCCGCGGCGCTGGCGGCGGCGGCGACATCGGCGGCGGCTGCTGCCGTCGCTGCCGCTTGTGCGAGGGAGGCGGCGGCTGCGGCGTCCGCTGCGGCCTGGTCGTCGGCGACGGCGGCGTTGTGCGCTGCCTGGGCGTTGGCGGCGTTGGCCGCGGCCAGGGCGGCTGCCGCATCGTCGGCCTGGGCTGCCTGCGTGGCTGCCAGGGTAATGGCGGCCGCGACGGCGGCTGCCGCGGCGGCGGCATCGGCATCGTGCGCGTTTTGCGCCGCCAGCTGGGCGGCGGCGGCTGCAGCTGCGGTGGCGGCGACGTTGGCGTCAGCGGCGAGGGCCGCGTTCAATGCCAGTTGCGCATTCGCGGCGGCCGTGGCGGCCGCTGCTGCCGTGGCGTCATCCGCCTGGGCATTGAGCGTGGCGGCCAGCGAGATGGCCGCCTGCGCCGCCGCCGTTGCTGCGGCTGCATCGGCGTTCTGCGCTGCGACGGCCGCCGCATGCGCGGCTGCCGCATTGTTGGCAGCCGTGACGGCCGCCGCATCGTCGGCCTGGGCCGACGCCAGCGCCGCATGGGCGGCTGCCGCATTCGCGTCGGCCTGGGCTGCCGCATCGGACGCATTTTGCGCGGAGATGAGGAGGTTCAGCTTGAGCGTCTTGTCATTGTCGGCGTCCAGGGCGTTGGTATCGGCCGTTACCGCCGCGTTCAGGTTGGCGATGGCCGCGTTGAGCGCCGCATGGGCGTTGATGGCGGCCGTGTCGGCCAATTGCGCCGCCAGCGTGGCGGCTGCCGACAGGGCTGCCGTGTGTGCGGCACTGGCGGCCGCATCGTCGGCGGCCAGCGCGGCGCTGGCTGCGGCCAGTGCATTGTTGGCCGCCGTGGCGAGGGCCGCCAGGCCGGCGTCGGCCTGCAGCGCGGCGTCGGCAATGATCTGCGCGGCCGCGGCCGCGGCTGCCGTGCTTGCCGCCGTGGCGTCGGCACCCACGGCGGCATTGGTGGCGGCGAGCGAGGCGCTGGCCGTCAGGATTGCCGCGTTGAGCGCCGTCGTGGCCGCATTCAGGGCCGCTTGCGCATTGTTGGCCGCCGTGGCCGCTGCTGCGGCGACGCTGTCGTCGTTCAGGGCCTGATTCAGCGCGGCCAGCGCGGCCGCTGCCGCCGCCGCCGTCGTGCCGACGGCCAGGTCGGCCGCCTGCGCGGCTTGCGTGGCGGCCAGCGAGATGGCCGCCGTGAGGGCGGCTGCCGCTGCTGCGGCATCGTCCGCCTGCGCATGCTGCGTGGCGGCGGCCGAGATGGCGGCGACGGCGGCGGCAGCGGCGGCGGCCGTATCGGCGGCGGTAGCGGCCGCAGCGGCGGCCGTGGCGTTGGTGGAGTTGAGGACGGCGGCAGCGGCGGCCGCATCGTCGGCCAGTGCCTGGTTCAGCGCGGTCAATGCATTGGCGGCGATGGTGGCGGCGCTGGCGGCCGCATTGTCGGCCAGCTGCGCCGCTTGCGCGGCCGCTTGCGAGGCATTGGCGACGGTGGCGGCCGTGGCGGCGGCCAGATCGTCGGCGACGGCGGCGGCCGTGGCTGCATTGGCCGTGACGGCAGCCGCGGCGGTCGCTGCCGCATTCGCGTCGGCGGCCAGGGCCGCATTCAAGGCGGCCAGGGCATTGGCTGCCGTCGCTGCCGTCGCGGCGGCGGCGGCATCGGCCGCTTGCGCTGCCTGCGCCGCTGCCAGCGAGGTGGCGGCCACGCCAGCGGCGGTCGCCGCGAGAGTGTCGTCCAGCTGCGCCGCCGTGGCGGCGGCCTGGGAGGTCAGGGCCAGCGTGGCGGCGGCGGTGGCGGCATTGTCGGCGGCAATCGCATTGTTCAGCGTGACCAGCGAGGCGGCAGCCGTGGCGGCCGTCGAGGCGGCAGCCGCATCGTCCGCTTGCGCCGCCAGTGCCGCCGTGTGCGATAGGCCGGCCGTGGTGGCGGCCACGGTGGCGGCCAGCGCGGCCACCAGGTCGAGTGGATGGGCGGCCGAATAGGCGGCGGCCGCAGCGGCGCTGGCGGCATCGTTGTTGGCGATGGTGGTCAGCGCGGCCGCGTCCGTCAGCGCCGCCTTGGTGGCGGCCACGGTGGCGGCCGTGACGTCGAGCGTATGCTGGGTGCCCAGCACGACGGCGTCGGTCAGGCCGGCGACGGTGGCGGCGGTCGCGGCGGCCGTGGCATTCACGGTTGCCACCAGGCCCAGGGCGACGGCGTCCGTCAGGTTGGCCGTTGTTTGCGCGGCGGTGGCGGCGGCCGCATCGACGGTGGCCGTCAGCCCCAGGGCCACGGCATCGGTCAGCGCGGCGGTGGCGGCAGCCGTGTTGGCGGCAGCCGTGGCGGCCGCCGAGACGGTGCCCAGGGCAACGGCGTCCGTCAGGTTGGCTGTCGTGGCGGCCAGGCTGGCGGCCGTGTTGGCGGCCGTCGAGACGAGGCCCAGCGCCACGGCATCGGTGAGGTTGGCCGTCGTCTGCGCCGTGGCGGCGAGCGCCGCATCGGCCGTGGCGACGAGGCCCAGGGCCGTGGCGTCCGTCAACGAGGCGGTGGCGGCGGCCGTATTGGCGGCCGTGGTGGCGGCCGTCGAGACGAGGCCCAGCGCCACCGCATCGGTCAGGTTGGCAACATTCGTCGCCGTATTGGCGGCGGCAGCGGCGGCAGTGGCGATCAGGCCCAGGGCGGCAGCGTCCGTCAAGTTGGCCGTTGTCAGCAGGGTGGCGGCCAAGGTGGCATCGGCGGTCGAGATCACGCCCAGCGCCGTGGCATCCGTCAGCGCCGCCAGGCTGGTGGCCGAGGCGGCAGCCAGGCCATCGGCGTTGGAAATGAGGCTCAGCGCGATGGCGTCCGTCTGGCCCGCCGTCGTGACGGCTGCGGCGGCGGCCGCATCGGCGGTCGATGACGCCACGGCCAGGGCTGCGGCATCGGTCTGGCCGGCCACGAGCTGTGCCGCGGTCAGGGCGTTTTGCGCCAGCGTATTGGCGGCCGTCAGTGTGCTGACGGCGGCCTGGGCGGCAAGTTCGGCGGCGGCATCGGCGGTGGAGACAAGGCCCAGCGCGCCTGCATCGGTCAGCGCGGCGGTGGCCGCTGCGGCCGTGGCTGCGGTCTGGGCCGCAACGGCGGCGCTGACGGCCGAGATGTCGATCCCGCCCAGCAGGGCAGCCGTTTCCGCCGCCGCAACGGCCGCGGCGGCGGTGTTGGCGAGCGCCACGGCGTCGGTCAGGTTGGCAGTGGTCAGCGCAGTCGCGGCCGCCAGCGCATCGGCGGCGGAGACGCCGGCGAGGAAGAGGGCGTCCGTCAGGCTGGCATCGGCATCGGCGCCATCGGCGTCGAGCTGCAAGGCATTGACGGTCGCCGTCAGGTCGACGACGCTGGTCTGCCCGGCCGTGACGTTGGCGGCCAGGGCGGCGAGGTTGGCCAGGTTGAAGGCATTCAGGGCGACGTTGACGTCCAGCAGGCTCGCTTGCGAATGGGCGGCCGCCGCATCCGCATCGGCCTGGTCGGCAGCTTGCTGCAGAGCAACTACATCGGTCTGACCGGCCACGGCCTGGGCATTTGCGGCATCGCTGGCTGCCGCCGCGTCGGCAGCGGCCAGGGCGGCGGCATCCGTCTGGTCGGCGGTGGTTTGCGCTGCCAGTGCGGCGGCGGCATCATTGTCGGAGACGATTTGCAGCGCGGCCGCATCGGTCAGCGCCGCTTGCGCGGCGGCGGCGGTCGAGGTGTTGGCGGCGGCATCGGCCGTGATCTGCAGGGCGGCCGCGTCGCTCAGGTTGGCTGTCACCACGGCGTTGGCGGCGGCAGTGGCGGCAGCGGCGGCAGCGATGTCGAGCGCGGCGGCATCCGTGTTGCCGGCTAATGTGGCCGCTGTCGCCGCTGCGGCGGCATCGGCGCTGGAAATCAGGGCCAGCGCTGCCGCGTCGGTCAAGTCGGCCTGCGCCTGCGCCGCATCCGACGCCAGGGTGGCGGCATCGGCGATCAGCCCCAGGGTGGGCGCGTCCGTCATGTTCGCTTGTGTCTGCGCATTTGCGGCGTTCGTGGCGGCCGCATCGGCGGCGGCCTGCAGGGCCACGGCATCGGTGGCGTTGGCGATCGAGGCATCCCAGGCGGCGACGCCGGCGGCGGCGTCCGCTGCCATGGTCAGCGTCACGGCGTCGGTGAGTCCTGCTTGCGTGCTGGCCGCTGCGGCGGCACTCACTGCCGCCGTGGCGGCGACGCCCAGTGCCGCGGCGTCGCTGGCATTGGCGTTGATTGCCGCATTCGCTGCCGCGGTAGCGGCCGCATTCGAGGCGGCGGTCAGGGCGGCGGCATCGGTGGCGGCGGCCACGCTGGCGGCCGCGGCGGCGGTGGCCGCATCGGCATCGGAGATGACTGTCAGAGCGGCGGCGTCCGTCAGGCTGGCCTGTATGCCGGCCGTGACGGCGGCGTTGGCGGCGGCCGTTGCCGCCAGGTCCAGCGCGGCGGCGTCCGTGGCATTGGCCAGCGCCGTGGCAGCGGCGGCAGCGGCGGCATCATTGGCCGAGATGACGCCCAGCGCCGCGGCATCGGTCAGCGCCGCCTGGGTGTTGGCGGCGGCGGAGACGACATCGGCCGCATCGGCGATGACTTGCAATGCGGGGGCGTTGGTCTGGTCCGCTTGCGTTTGTGCCGCATCGGCAGCGGCGTGCGCGGCGGCGGCGTTGGCGGCGGCCGTGACGGCAGCCGCATCGGCATTTTGTGCCGAAGTGGTGGCGGCCAGCGAAATGGCGGCGGTTGCGGCAGCGGCAGCGGCCGCGTTGTCGTCGGTCGTGGCAGCCGTGGCAGCGGCTTGCGCACCGGGCACGGCGGCTGCCGTGCTGGCGGCCAGCACATCGTCGCTGGTGGCGTTATTGGCTGCGAGCAAGGCTGCCGCCGCTGCAGCTGCCGCGGCGGCAGCCTGCTGGTCGGCGAGCGTGGCCGCATTCGCCGCTGCCAGCGCAGCTGCTGCCGTGGCGGCGGCGGCTGCGGCGGCGGCATCATCGGCCAGGGCACTGTTGGCCGCCGCGACCGCTGCTGCTGCGGCCAGCACGGCCGCGTCGGTAATCGTCGTGGTCGTGGATTGATTTCCCGTGCTACCGCCGGTCGAGCCGCCCGTGCCGCCAGTTCCTCCCGTTCCGCCCGTGCCACCGGTTCCTCCCGTGCCCGTGCCGCCAGTGCCGGTCCCGCCCGTACCCGTGCCACCCGTGCCTGTGCCTCCGGTCCCCGTGCCACCGGTGCCGGAACCGCCAGCCGCGGCACCGCCTCCGCCGCCACCGCCTGCTGCGGCGGCTACCAGGCCAAGGCCGCCGAGCGCGCCCAGCACGCCAAGTCCGCCCAGGCCGCCTGCCGCACCGGCGCCTGCGCCTGCGCCTGCGCCCGCTCCAGCTGATGCTCCTGCGACATCCACGACGCTGCCGCTGGGGATGCCGGCGGCGCCTGCGCCTGCCGCGCCCGCCGCACCGCCGTTGTTGTCGCCTTGCGACGTGCCGGGATCGGCACTGCCGTTGCCGGCCTGGCCTGCGGCCGCACCGCCGCCACCGGCTGCCAGGGCGGCTGCAGCCACTGCCGCGGCCGTGCCCAGGGCGGCGGCATTGCCGCTATCGGCGCTTCCCGTGACTTCCACGACATTTTCAGGCGGCATGGTCGCGCTGGCATCGGCCCCTTTTATCAGTTCGTCTTCGTCATACTGCTTGCGGTCGCCGTTTTTCGGATTGAGCGCTTTTTTAGCGGGCGTCGCGATCTTGGCGCCAGCGCCTTCGGCATTGACGGGAACTTGTGCTGGATTTTGGGTGGTGGCCATTTGAAAATCTCCGGAAGAAGGTTATATGTTCGTTCAATTTTTTAAGATATTAAAAAATCAATAATGTGGTTCGTTTCCTTGCTTACTCCGGCGTGGCTTGGGCCGTGGTTGAAATTGGGTATTGCCGATGCAGATGGTGAAAGTAAAACATAACTGGGGAAAAAACGCTGGCGTAATGGAACGCCGGCCCTGAAATATTTAAAATGCCATTTTTGCATTTGTTTTGCATGGCGTTATTTTCTTGCATCCTGTTTTTGCGATAACTGGCTTGCCAGCCGATGCGCCTTGAAAGATAGCGGTATTTACATGCAGGCCGCACCATCTCTCACTCTGATGGTAGTTTCAATTTTGAAACTTTCAATTTCATTTTAATCATTTTTCATGACTCTATTCTGTCAAGCTTTGCGCAAGCGAATAATCACGGATTGTCACGGAATGGGACTTTTAGGATGAATCCGCTACCCGGTTGCAGTGTTTCTGCGATTTTCATCGAAAAAACCCTATCGCTATCGAATTGCTAGTTGTTGCTTTTTTGCATGGTGATTATCAAATTTGATTGGTAATAAAATACGATAGAAATAATTATTTGTAATTTTTATATCGGATTGATACTATCGAATGAATAGTCTTTATTCGGGGAGGGAATTTTTTAATAATCACTATCAGAAATGTAGTTATTATTTTCAGATGTTTTGCCAGCGCAGAAATAGAAAACGCCCCGACGGGCGGGGCGTTTTTGAGGGGGAAGAGATAGTGCGCTGTCAGCCTTCCTCGCGCCAGCTGCGCAGGCGGATGGCGGCGTAAATCAGCGCCGCGCCTGCAGCCGCACCGAGCCAGACGGCCGGCAAGGCCAGGCTGGACCAGGAATTGCTGAACACATCGATGCGCGTCATGTGCGATCCCCCCTCTGCCAAGGCGTGCATGCGCGGCAGCAGTTCCGGTTCGAACAGATACCAGCTGCCGGGGAGGGTGCCCAGCAGGGCGCGTCCGATGACATTCATCTGTATCCAGCTTACATCGCTTTCCGTCTGCGTCAGCTTGCCGGCCCAGACTGTCAGGATGAGTAGCAGCAACGGCACGCCGACGGCCCACAGGAAGACTTTCGACTTGGCCCAGCTCGATACCATCAGCAGCCAGCCGACAGTCGGCAAGGCCCACAGGCAATACACGGGCAGCAAGCCAAACACGCGCAGCGGTCCCAGGTACAGGCCGGAAGAGCCCAGCAGTTCGGCAAACACGTGGATGCCGTTGGCCGCCAGCACGCCGCTGAGGATCAGGATCAGGGCCAGCGACGTCAGGCTGGCGGCGGCGGCCACGATCAGCGGCGCGACCAGCAGGGCGATGGTCGCTTTCGACAGCACCGTCTGCGCATCCGAGATGGGCAGCGATTTCCAGAACAGCACGCTGCGGTCGCGGCGGTCGTCATGCAAGGCGCTGAGGCAATAGAAAAACACGAGGAAGCCCAGCGCCAGGAACAGCGGCGCGGCCGTGTACGTATAGTTGTTGGCGACGGCGTCGATGATTTCCGTGCGGCGCGGGCCAAAGGTGCGCGTATTGAAGACGGTGCTCCAGGAAATTTCCTCGCCATTGACGATGAGCGCCGTGTGCATTTTGGTCTTTGCGACGGTCGCGGCCGCCATCAGGGCGCCCAGCACCGTCATGACGACGCCGATCACGGCAGGCGTCCACACCAGCATGCCCTTGTGTTCCCACAACTCGCGCCGGAGCAGCCATTGCATCTTGTTTACAGGGGAAATACTCATTGGTACGATCCTTTCATGGTCGCGACAAACAGGTCAGCCAGGCTGGGCGTGCGTACTTCGCCGAGGGCAGCCAGCTGGGTGCGGGCGACGCCATCGAACAGCATCACGGACTTGCCGAACACGCTGCGTTCGCTGATCGGCTGCAGGGCGCGCGCCGGATTGACGTGCTGCGGGCCCACCATCACCTCGATATAGCGCTCGCCCACCTCTTCCATGCTGGACGCCAGCACGATCTTGCCGTCGCGAATGAACATCAGGTCGCTGAGGATGTGTTCCACTTCCTCGATCTGGTGCGTGGTGATGACGATGGTCTTGTTTTCATCGAAGTAGTCTTCCAGCAAGTTCTGGTAGAACTGCTTGCGGTACAGGATATCCAGGCCCAGGGTCGGCTCGTCGAGCACCAGCAGTTTGGCGTCGATGGCCATCACCAGCGCCAGGTGCAGCTGCACCACCATGCCCTTCGACATGGCCTTGACCTTCATCTTCGGCGACAGCTTGGTGTGGGCCAGGTAGCGTTCGGCCTTGCTGCGGTCGAAACGTGGATGCACGCCGGCAACGAAATCGATGGCGTCGGCCACGCGCAGCCAGCCCGGCAGGATGGCCACGTCGGCGATGAAGCACACGTCGTCCATCAGCGCGTCGCGTTGCACGCGGGGATCGCGCCCCAGCACGGACAAGTCGCCATCGAAGCCCGTCAGGCCCAGGATGGCTTTCAGGGTGGTGGTCTTGCCGGAACCGTTAGGCCCGATCAAGCCGACGATGCGCCCCGGCGCGATATCGAAGCTGATGTTGTCGATGGCCACCTGCTTGCCATACTGCTTGCGCAGGCCGCGCGCGCTGATGACGCTGTCCTTGTTCAATGCATTCATGCGTTCTCTCCGTGTGCGCCGCCGTCGCGGCTCGCTTGCAGCAGTTGATCGAGATCAAGGCCCAGGCGGGTGATGTGTTCCAGCAAGGCTGGCCATTCTTCGCGCAGGAAGCGTTCGCGTTCGCTGGCCAGCAATTTGTCGCGGGCGCCTTCCAAGACATACATGCCGAGTCCTCTGCGTTTTTCCACCAGGGCATCGTCGACCAGTTCCTGATAGGCGCGCGAGACCGTGATGGGATTCAATTGGTAATCGGCCGCCACCTGGCGCACCGACGGCAAGGCGTCGCCGGACTGCAGCACGCCATCGAGCATCATGCCCACCACCCTGGCCTTGAGCTGGCGGTAGATGGGGCTATTGTCGTTCCATTCCGCGCTCATGGGATGCGCTCCGACAACGGCGGGGCGGGGCGGCGCGTAAAAAGTGCTGTAGGCATCGAAGCTCCGTGGTGTATTGGGTTGGTGTTGTAGTGAACTATAACAGTGAAAATATAAATGTCAACATTTTCATGTTTCTCTATCCATGGAGAAACTATAATGTTGCGTGTTTGAGAATCTTACTTGATAACTTTTGGCGTGCATCGTCGCCACAACCATGAAAGCAGAAATGATAAATTGCTTTGGAGAAGTACAAAACCTGTTCAGGCGTGCCGGTTGCGGTGCCGCCCTGTTGGCCCTGCTGAGCGCCTGCGGCGGCGGTTCCGGCGGCGGCACGGCCACGCCGTCCACCACGCCTGCCGTTGAAACGACGCGTTACCTGCTCGGTGGCACGGTCAGCGGCTTGCTGCCTGGCGCCAGCGTCGTGTTGGCGAACGGCACGGATAAAGTGACCGTCACGGCCAACGGTCCCTTCAGTTTTGCCGGCAAGCTGGCGGCGGGCACGGCGTATCAAGGCAAGGTCGACAGCGCTTCCGCCGGCCTGGGCTGCAGCATCGCGCAAGGCGCGGCAACGATGGGCAGCGCCGACGTCAGCACCCTGGCCGTGCGTTGCCTGCCCATCGTGCTGGCCGGCGTGCAGGAACAGATCCAGCGTGTCGATGGCATGGTGCAGGATGGCGCGGGCAATTATTACTTCGCCGATTCGTCCACGCAGGTGATCCACAAGCTCACCCCTGACGGCAGCCTCAGTATTTACGCCGGCGTGCCGGGCAAGGCTGGTGCCGTTGACGGGCCTGGGATCAGCGCGACTTTCTACATGGGCGGCGGGCGTGCACCGCTGGCGATCGACGACAAGTCGAATTTGTACGTGGGCGACAGCTGCAATGGACTGGTGCGCAAAATTACGCCAGAAAGGGTGGTCACTACTTTGGCCGGCAAGCGCCGCGCCAATTGCAGCGCGATACCGCCCGAGCCGAATGGCACGCCGGTGTATGCCGATGGGCCGGGAGCGCAAGCGGGGTTCGGATGGATCTCCAGCATGGCCGTGGAGCGTAATGGCGATCTGCTGCTCGTCGATGATGGGCAGTTCCAGCTTCGCCGGGTGACGCCAGATGGCGTGGTCAGCTCCGTGCATGTCATGTTTTTCGAACCGAACAGCCAGCTGCGGGCAGGGCAGGTTGGTCAGATTGCGGTCGATGCCAGCGGTCTCATTTATTTGAGCAACTATGGCGGCAGCAAGATATATCGCCTTGATAATGGCCAGGCTTCCCTGATGGCTGGCAATGCGAGAACGACTGGCTACGATGGCAAGGGCGTCAATGCCAGCTTCAGGGGCGTACGCAGTATGGTGTTCGAGCGCAACGGCAATTTGTTGCTGGTCGACCGCGACGCCATCCGCCGCATGGCGCCCGATGGCGAGGTGACGACGGTCGTGGGGCGCCTGGTGCCTGATGCTGCGGGGAAACCTGTCGACTGGAAAAACCTCGCGCTGATATTGCGCGAGAATTCAGGCGCTATGCTGGTCTTCGATTTTGCCTTGCAACGGCTGAGCCGGGTGGATGCCGGCAACAGGATTACGACCGTGCCGGTCATTCTGAGCGAAGCCGGGCCGGCGGACGGCGTGGGCGCGGCAGCCCGCGTGGGTGCGGTCAGGGCATCGGGCATGTGCAGCGACCCTGCCGGGAATGTCTATCTGCTCGATGCGGCCAACAAGGTATTGCGCCGGCTCGCGCCGAATGGCAAGCTGGAAGTCCATGCGGGGATTGCCGGCCGCGCGGGCAGCGATGACGGACCACGGCTCAGCTCGACCATGCTCAGCCCCGTGGCGATCGCTTGCGGCGCGGATGGCGCCGTGTATGTGGCGGACAGGGCGCCGAATTCTGCTTCGTTTAATTTGCGCAAGATCAATGCTGACGGGGTCATGTCCACCATCGAGCAATTGCCGACTGGAATGACAGGCATTCAGCAGTATATCCTGGCGATTGACAAGGATGGCTATATCACATGGACGGAGTCCTTCGGCGAGGGCATTTACCGGCGCCCGCCCGGTGGCGTATTTTCCTTGTTTGTATCTTTTGAGACGCTCGCGCGCTCCTTCAGCGACAGCGATTTCGGCTTGCAAGATATTCTGCCCTACAGCATGGTGTTTGACAGCAAGGGGGAGATGTATTTTGATGACTATTATCATCAGGTGGTATTCAAGGTGAATCGTTCCGGCGCCGTGAGCGTGTTTGCCGGCACCCTGTACTCGACTAAAAATATCGACGGTGCACCTGGCGTGGGCAGCCTGTCCTTTGCCGGCATACCCAGCCTGGCCATCGACAAGGCCGACAACCTGTACCTGAGCGGCCAGGATGGCGTGCGCAAGATCGATACGGCCGGGGTCATTTCCACACCGCAACTGGCATGGGGCAATCCCATCGTGGACATCGTGGCTTTTGGCAACGGTACCCTGTATGGCTATACCGCCCGCGCCATCGTCCAGACGCCCTTGCCTTAAGTGGAGCGATGCGCAGGCGCGGCTGGCGACTCCATCAGCCGCGCCTGCAATTCCAGCGCATTGAACAGGGCGGCTCCGGCCGCCGTGTTGTCGAAGATGCACCAGCTGTCCGCATGCGTTTGTGCGTGCAATTCAGCGGCCAGCGCCGCCAGGTAGTCGGCCGGGTAGTCGGAATAGTATATTGTCGGGCTGCCGTGCAGGCGCAGGTAGGCCACTTCCGTCGTCGGCACGTGCGCCCCCGGCTGGCTGGCGGGCGGATCGGCGCGCACGCGCGTGATGCGCTGCGCGGTCAACAGTTCGGTGGCCTGCGCCGCGAACCAGCCTGGGTGGCGCGCCTCGCAAGCGAGCATGCCGCCGAAGTGCTGGCGCAGCGCCTGAAAAAACTGCACGGCCACGTCCGCCTCGAAACGCAGGCTGGGCGGCAGCTGCACCAGCACGCAGCCCAATTTATTTCCCAGTTGCATGACTTCTCCCGCAAAGCGATCCAGTTCGGCCGCACAGTTGCGCAAGCGCCGTTCGTGCGTGATGCTGCGTGGCAATTTCACGCTGAAGCGGAAATGCTCGGGTGTGCTGTCGGCCCAGCGCGCGTAAGTGGCGCTCTGGTGCGAGCTGTAGAAAGAGCTGTTGATTTCCACGCAGGGCAAGACCTGGGCATAGCGCTGCAGGTGGCTGCCATCGAGGGGGAAGTGGCTGGTGGCGGCGCTGGACAGGCTCCAGCCGGCCGTGCCGACGTAATGAGTATGCATGCTGCGATTACAGCAAGGCCGGGCGGGTTCGGCTATCGGACAAACGCCCGTGACGTGGTCGGCGCCAGCCTAGTCGATGATGTCGCCGTTCAAGTCATGGCGCGTGATGTTGCCGCGCGCATCGATGGCGATCCAGCCGCCGCGCGGCTGTTGTGGCGGCGTCACGTCGCATTCCCAGTCGGGCAAGACATAGCGCAAGGTTTCGTCAACTTTATGCAGGGCGGGGCGGTGCGTATGGCCGTGGATCATGACGGTGCTCGCGTGTTCGGCAAATACTTGTGCCACGGCATCGGGCGTTACATCCATGATGTCCATGGATTTTTCGCCATTGTGCTCGCGGCTGCTTTTGCGCAAGCCGTCGATGATCGCCTTGCGCTGCGCCAGCGGCATGGACAGGAACTGTTTTTGCCAGGCAGGCTGGCGCACCATGGCGCGAAACTCCATGTATTGGACGTCTTTCGTGCATTCGGCGTCGCCATGCAGCAAGACGATGCGCCGGCCGGCAAGCGTGGCCACGTGCGGTTCGCTGAGCAGGGTGGCGCCGGCGGCGGCGGCAAAGCCGGAGCCGACGAGAAAGTCGCGGTTGCCGGCGATCCAGTAGACGTGCACGCCCGCATCGCTGACGGCGCGGATGGCGGCCGTCATGCGCGCATTGAACGGGTCTTCCAGGTCATCGTCGCCGGCCCAGTATTCGAACAGGTCGCCTAATAGATACAGCGCTTGCGCATATTGCGCATGGTGTTCCAGGAAAGAAAGAAACGCCGCGCTGGTGCGCGGGTGCGAGCTCTGCAAATGCAGGTCGGAAATAAAGAGTGCGGCAGGCATTGTCATCGTTCAACGCTCCCAAAAAGTGATGTACATGGAGAGGCGCAAACGCTGCAATGCCTGTTATTCATGGTGCCAGAGCCGAATTAAGCGGCTTCTACCTTCTCGATGATGACGTCGGTGACTGGCACGTCGGCGAACATGCCGGCGCGCGAGGTTTTCACGGCGCGGATGGCGTCGACGACTTCCTTGCCTTCGGTGACTTTACCGAACACGGCGTAGCCCCAGCCGTCCTGGCCTGGGTAGTCGAGGAAGCTGTTGTTCTTGATGTTGATGAAGAACTGGGCCGATGCCGAGTGCGGGTCCGACGTGCGGGCCATGGCCAGCGTGTAGGTATCGTTTTTCAGGCCGTTCTTGGCTTCGTTTTCCACGGTGGTGTCGGCTGGCTTTTGTTTCATGCCTGGCTCGAAACCGCCGCCCTGGATCATGAAGCCGTCGATGACGCGGTGGAAAATCGTGTTGTCGTAGTGGCCGGCTTGCATGTAGGCCAGGAAGTTGGCAACCGTTTTCGGCGCTTTTTCGGCGTCCAGTTCAGCGGTGATCTTGCCCAGATTGGTGGTGATGATGACGGAGGTCATGATGATCCTTAATAAATTGGATGAATAATTGATTCAGCGGCGCCAGGCAGGCGGGCGCCGCAAAAACGCTATTTTACAGTTTTGCGGGCGCTGTCTTGAGTAAAGTCGCCGATTCGATCACCACGGGGGTGACGGGCACGTTCTGGTGCGGCCCCTTGTCCGCCACGGGCACGGCCTTGATCTTGTCGACCACGTCCATGCCGCTGACGACTTTGCCGAACACCGTGTAGCCGAAACCGTCGCGGCCAGGGTAGTCGAGCGGGCCGTTGTCGTTGACGTTGATAAAGAATTGCGCGGTGGCCGAATGCGGGTCGCCCGTGCGCGCCATGGCGATGCTGTAGGTCACGTTCTGCAAGCCGTTCTGCGCTTCGTTCTTGATCGGCGCTTTCGTCGGTTTCTGCTTCATGTTCTTGTCGAAGCCGCCGCCCTGTATCATGAAGCCGTCGATGACGCGGTGAAATACGGTGCCCTTGTAGTAACCGCTGTTGACGTATTGCAGGAAATTGGCCACGCTTTTCGGTGCTTTTTCCTGGTCCAGTTCCAGCACGATCTCGCCCATGCTGGTTTTCAGGGCCACGTGCGGCGTTGGGTCGACGGCGGTCGCCGGAGCGGCTGCCACGACGGCGCTGCCCAGGGTCAGGCCGGCAAACAGGGTGCAAAAGCGGGCCAGGAAAGACAGGCGTTTCGATTTGATTTCTTGCATGAAGGCGTCCTTGATCGTTATTTTTCTTTAAACTTGCTTTAATTGTAAAGAAGTGAAAATTCGGTTGAACATCGTAAAAACCTGATTCATATCGGGCCAGTATGGTTTTTATCAATGTTATACTTGACCGCTAACGCCCTAATTCTAACAAACAAGAACAACAATATAGCGGGTCGTACAGTCTTCGGCGCACACGGCAGTTCTGTGGCGCGGCACCCCCGGTGTCCGCGCCTGTCTGTCGTTTTGCCAGGCTGGCGACCGCTCCACTTGCAAAGCACGATGAGCAATCTAAAGATTTACAACACCCTGGCTCGCGAGAAGCAGGTATTCGTCCCGATGGAAGCGGGCAAGGTTCGCATGTACGTGTGCGGCATGACCATCTATGATTATTGCCATATCGGCCATGCGCGCATGATGATGGCGTTCGACGTCATTTACCGCTGGCTGAAGGCGTCCGGCTTCGACGTCACCTATGTGCGCAACATTACGGACATCGACGACAAGATCATCCGCCGCGCCGTGGAAAACGGCGAGACGATTTCCCAGCTGACGACGCGTTTCACCCGCTACATGGATGAAGACACGGCCGCGCTGGGCATTTTGACGCCCGACCACACGCCGCGCGCCACCGAATACGTGCCGCAGATGCTGCGCCTGATCGAACAACTGGAAGCCAAGGATTTGGCTTACCAGGGTGCGGATGGCGATGTGAACTATGCCGTGCGCAATTTCCCCCACTATGGCAAGCTGTCGGGCAAGTCGCTCGACGACCTGCGCGCGGGCGAGCGTGTCGACGTCAACACGGGCAAGCGCGATCCGCTCGACTTCGTGCTGTGGAAGTCGTCGAAAGAGTCGGAGCCGGAAGAAGTCAAATGGGATTCGAAGTGGGGCAAGGGCCGCCCGGGCTGGCATATCGAGTGTTCGGCCATGTCGTGCGCCTTGCTCGGTGAACAATTCGACATCCACGGCGGCGGCGCGGACTTGCAATTCCCGCACCACGAAAACGAGATCGCCCAATCCGAAGGCGCGTTCGGCCATACCAGCGTCAATTACTGGATACATAACGGTTTCGTGCGCCTGGACAATGAAAAAATGTCCAAATCGCTGGGCAACTTCTTCACCATCCGCGAAGTGCTGCAAAAATTCGATGCCGAAGTGATCCGCTTTTTCATCCTGCGCGCGCACTACCGCAGCCCCCTGAATTACTCGGACGTGCACCTCGATGACGCGCGCCTGTCCCTGACCCGGTTGTACACGGCGCTGGCCGACGTGGCGGTGGAAGAGGGCGCCATCGACTGGAGCGAAGCCCATGCCGTGCGCGTGCGCGAAGCGATGGACGACGATTTCAACACGCCGCTGGCTGTGGCCGCCCTGTTCGACCTGGCAACGGAAGTCAACAAGAGCAAGTCGCCCGCCCTGGCGCGTCAATTGAAGGGCCTGGCGGGCGTGTTCGGCTTGCTCGAGCGCACGCCGCAGCAATTCCTGCAAGCAACCGTCGGCGCCGCTGACGGTGGCCAGGATGAGGCGGCCGGCATCGAAGCGGCCATCGCGGCGCGCAGCGCGGCGAAAAAGGCGCGCGACTTTGCCCAGTCCGACAAGATCCGCGCCGAATTGTTGGCTGCGGGCATCATTCTTGAAGATAAGCCTGACGGCTCGACCAACTGGCGCCGCGCATGATGCCAACGTCCAGGGAAAACGGGGAAGCCCCGGTGGCGGCGCAGGTGATCCAGGTGCCGCACTACTGGGAAGAGGCGAAGATCGAGCTGATGAAGCGCGACCGCATCATGAAAAAGCTCATCCCGCAATTTGGCGACCTGCACCTGGTCGGCCATAGCGACCCGTTTACTACCCTGGCCCGTTCGCTGGTGGGGCAGCAGATCACGCCCAAGGCGGCGGATGCTGTCTGGAAAAAACTGCTGCTGGCTTGCCCGAAATGCACGCCTTCGCAAGTGTTGAAGGCAGGCGCCGAGCAGTTGTCCGCCTGCGGTTTGTCCAAACGCAAGACCGAATACATTCTCGACCTGGCCGACCATTTCAAGGCCAAGCGCGTGCACGCGAGTCAGTGGGACCAGATGGATGACGAAGCCGTCATCGCCGAACTGGTGCAAATCCGCGGCATCGGCCGCTGGACAGCCGAGATGTTTCTGATATTTAATCTGCTCCGGCCGAATGTCTTGCCGCTCGACGACCCCGGTTTGATCCAGGGCATCAGCGTCAATTATTTCTCCGGCGAACCAGTTTCCCGCAGCGATGCGCGCGAAGTTTCCGCCAATTGGGAACCGTGGCGCACCGTGGCGACGTGGTATTTGTGGCGCAGTCTCGACCCTGCAGCCGCCCCTGCCGCATCCGATACAGCCCCCGGCGCACCAGCCGGTACGGTAAAATAAACATAGATGACGCCGCGCGCCCTGGCGCCGTGGCCGGTAAAACCTGGAGGTACAATGACTAAAACGACTTTCCTCAATTTTGAACAGCCGATCGCGGAACTCGATTCCAAGATCGAAGAGTTGCGCTTCGTGCAAGACGATTCGGCCGTCGACATCTCGGAAGAGATCGACCGCCTGGCCAAGAAGAGCCAGCAGCTGACCAAGGATATCTATGCCAAGCTGACCCCTTGGCAAGTGGCGCAGATCGCGCGCCACCCGCAGCGCCCCTACACCATGGATTATGTGAATGAAATCTTTACCGATTTCCACGAATTGCATGGCGACCGCAGCTACGCGGACGATTTGTCCGTCGTCGGCGGCCTGGCCCGCTTCAACGGCCAGCCGTGCATGGTCATCGGCCATCAAAAGGGCCGCGACACGAAAGAGCGCGCCATGCGCAATTTCGGCATGCCGAAGCCGGAAGGCTACCGCAAGGCCATGCGCCTGATGAAAGTGGCTGAAAAGTTCAACTTGCCTATCTTTACCTTCGTCGACACGCCAGGCGCCTTCCCCGGCATCGACGCGGAAGAGCGCGGCCAGTCGGAAGCCATCGGCCACAACCTGTACGTGATGGCGGAACTCAAGGTGCCGCTGATCGCCACCATCATCGGTGAAGGCGGTTCCGGCGGCGCGCTGGCGATTGCCGTGGGCGATGCCGTGCTGATGCTGCAATACTCGACGTATGCCGTGATCTCGCCGGAAGGCTGCGCCTCGATCCTGTGGAAGAGCGCCGAGCGCGCCTCCGACGCGGCCGAAGCGCTGGGCCTGACGGCGCACCGCCTGAAAGCCATGGGCCTGATCGACAAGATCATCAACGAACCGCTGGGCGGCGCCCACCGCGATCCGAAACAGATGGCGACCTTGCTGAAACGCGCACTGGCCGACACCCTGCGCCAGTTCCACGGCATGAAAACCAAGGACTTGCTGGCCGCGCGCCATGAAAAACTGCTGAGTTACGGCAAGTTCAAGGAAACCACGCCGAGCGAGTAAACCATCGCCGGCGCAGGCCGGCAGCAAGAACACCAGGGACAGGCAGCCAAGCGATATCACTCGTTTGGCCACCTGTCCCTCTTTGCATTCCAGGAGTCTTATGAAAAAGCAACAAAACGCCACCGTCGCCGATATCTTCGCCGGCGCGCTGGCAACTTGCGGACCGCAAGCCGGCGAAGCGGTCGGCATCGCCCTCAGCGGCGGCCTCGATTCCTCGGCCCTGCTGCACCTGGCGCATGCCTGGGCGCAAGAGCACGGCGTGGCCCTGCACGCGTTCCACGTGCACCACGGCCTGAGCCCGAACGCGGATGCGTGGCTGGCGCACTGCGCGCAGTTGTGCGCCGGCATGGGCATCGCCTTCGAGGCACGCAAGGTCACGCTGGAAAAGAATGCGAAGACGGGCACGGAAGAGGCGGCCCGCAAGCGCCGTTACGCGGCCCTGGGCGAGCTGTGCGCCGCGCACGGCGTGCGCCTGCTGCTGACGGCGCACCACCAGGATGACCAGGCTGAAACGGTGTTGCTGCAATTGCTGCGCGGCTCCGGCACGGCGGGCTTGTCCGGCATGGATGGCGCCAATAGTGCGCCCGAGCTGCTGGGCAATCCTGACCTGGTGATGGCGCGTCCGCTGCTGCCCGTGTCGCGCAGGCAACTGGAGGCGTACGTGGCGAAACATGCGATCGCGCACATCCACGACGAATCGAACGACGATCCCCGCTTCGCCCGCAATGCCTTGCGGCACCAGGTGATGCCCGTGTTGGCACAGGCGTTTCCCGGTTTCCAGGAGCGCTTCGCCCGCAGCGCCCAGCACGCGCAATCGGCGCAGCGCCTGCTGACGGAACTGGCGACGCAGGACCTGGCCGCCTGTCTCGACGGCGACTGCATCGAGCTGGCGAAATTGCGCGCGCTGAGCGCGGACCGCTGCTACAACCTGCTGCGCCACTGGTTCGGCACGCGCGGCTTGCGCATGCCGTCGACGGCGTGGCTGGTGGAAATGCTGGCGCAGCTGCTGGAGGCGCGGCCCGATGCGCAATTGCTGGTCACGCATCCCGAATGCCACGTGCGGCGCCACCGCGACCGTCTGTACCTGACGCCTAAGCTCGATGACCTGGCCGGCATGCGCGAGCGTGACGATGCGGGCATTCCCGGCCTGGAAAAAGCCGGCCAGCAATTCACCTGGCAAGGCGAGGCCAGCCTGGCGTTTCCCGCGTATGGCGGCGTGCTGCATTTCGATGCGGTGGATGAGGGCGGGCAGGGTATCGATATTGCCTGGTTGCAATCTCAAACCTTGACGATCGATTTCCGCCAGGGTGGCGAGCGCTTGAAACTGGCCTTGAACCGTCCCACCAAGAGCTTGAAATACCATTACCAGGCGTTTGACGTGCCCGCCTGGGAGCGCGAACGCCTGCCCCTTGTCTGTGCGGCGCAACAATTGCTGTTCGCGGCTGGTATTGGCCTCGATTGCCATTGCCTGAGCCTGCTGGATCGTCCCCGCGTGGCCTTGCGCTGGGTCTCCTGCTGAGCGTAAGGGCAGCCGCCACGGCCACTCCCGGGGTGGCTGCCAAGCGGCTGCTTAAGCCAGCTGGACTGCATGGATTGGTTATTTCCATATACGCAATCGGTATGAGCTAATGCGCTTTTTAGCTTGTTATTTTGCATTGCGGCATGTAGAGTAAAGCCCTCCTTTTTTATTCTTCTTGAGCGGAAACTTCACTCTTATGGCTTTAATCGTCCACAAATATGGCGGTACGTCGATGGGCTCGACTGACCGTATCAAGAATGTCGCCAAGCGCGTTGCCAAGTGGCACGACGCCGGGCATCAAATCGTGGTGGTGCCATCCGCCATGTCGGGCGAAACCAACCGCCTGATTGGACTGGCCAAGGAAATCATGGATCAACCCGATCCCCGTGAACTTGACATGATCGCCTCGACAGGCGAACAAGTGTCCGTCGGCCTATTGTCGATGGCATTGCTGGCGATCGGCAAACAAGCCGTATCCTATGCTGGCTGGCAAGTCGCGATCAAGACCGATTCCGCCTTTACCAAGGCACGCATCCAGTCGATCGATGACGAAAAAGTCAAACGCGACCTCGATGCAGGCAAGATTGTCATCATTACCGGTTTCCAGGGCGTCGACGAACACGACAACATCGCGACCCTGGGCCGCGGCGGTTCGGACACCTCGGCCGTGGCGATCGCCGCCGCCATGAAGGCGGCCGAATGCCTGATCTTCACGGACGTCGACGGCGTCTACACGACCGACCCGCGCGTGGTCTCCGAGGCGCGCCGCCTGAAGACCATCACCTTTGAAGAAATGTTGGAACTGGCTTCGCTGGGTTCCAAAGTGCTGCAGACGCGCTCGGTGGAATTTGCCGGCAACTACCGCGTTCCCACGCGCGTGCTGTCGTCGTTGACCGACCCGATGTTGCCGCTGGAAATAGAAGCCAATTCAGGCACCCTGATTTCGTTTGAGGAAGATACAAACATGGAACAAGCAGTCATCTCCGGCATCGCCTTCAACCGCGATGAAGCCAAAATCACCGTGCTCGGCGTGCCCGACCGTCCAGGCGTGGCGTACCACATCCTGGGACCGGTGGCGGACGCGAACATCGAAGTCGACATGATCATACAGAATCAGTCGGTAGACGGTAAAACGGACTTCACCTTCACCGTCTCGCGCGGCGAATACACGCGCGCGTTGGCCGTGCTGGAAGCGAACCGCGAATCGCTGGGCGCGGCCAGCATCACGGGCGACGCGAAAGTGTCGAAACTGTCCGTCGTCGGCGTGGGCATGCGCAGCCATGTCGGCGTCGCATCGCAAATGTTCCGGACCTTGTCGGAAGAGGGCATCAACATCATGATGATCTCCACTTCCGAGATCAAGATCTCCGTGCTGATCGATGAAAAGTACATGGAACTGGCCGTGCGCGCGCTGCATAAAGCGTTCGAGCTGGAAAAAGCTTAAATATCCAAAAATATTGCCCCACGCCCTTGACCAAAGGGGGGGCAATCGATATTATGACGTTCGTCGCTGCAGCGCAGTTAGCTACAGAGACATAGTTGAGTAATCAGCTAGGAGACGTGGCCGAGTGGCCGAAGGCACATCCCTGCTAAGGATGCATACGGCTTATACCTGTATCGTGGGTTCGAATCCCACCGTCTCCGCCAGAATCAAATAAAAAAGCCTCCCCTGCGGGAGGCTTTTTTATTTGTCTGGACGGAACGGTGGAATTCGAAGGGCTGGGCCGTGCCGGCCCAGCCCTCTCCGAATCGCCCAATCACCGCGCTGCGCGCGGCACGTTGGCCGCGCAGCGGCCAACGCCTTCCCCCCATCTCAGGCTGCAGCAGCCAGCTCCCCCGTCGGCGCCATTCCCTCAGCAATAAATACAACAAGTGACTTAGTGTGAGTATTGACTCTTTGTCATTATGGATAATGGCAATGTTATTAATAAAAATACGCATGCCCAGCCATGCTTCCATTGTCCAGTCCAATCGAGGAGTTGTCATGTCCCACCGCCTTCCCCGCAGGTACGTGTCGCTGTGCCTGGCCGCCATGCCGTTCGCTTGCAGTGCCGCCTTCGCCGCGGAAAGCACGGTCAATCTGAATGTCGACCTGAACCTGCAGTCCGTGCCCAAACTCGAGCTGCGCCTGCTGCAGGAGCCGCCGAAGCTGAAGGCGCGCGCCAGACCCGCCAACCGCGCGGCGAGCAAGCGCGACGAGTACGAGAAAGCGTACGACCTGTACATCCGCTACGCCAACGGCAGCATCTATAACCCGACCACGGCCAAGCATGACAAGGTGCGCCTGCGCTCCTACCAGCAGACGGACGGCCTGGCGCTCGATGGACGCGACGAGAATGCGGCCACCTTCATGGCGCCCACCGTGGTGATGGCGCCGGGGCAAACCGTGCGCTTCAAGCTGCATAACCAGTTGCCGGCGCTGCCGGACGAGCAGTGCGCGACGAGCGATATCAATGCAGCGCGTCCCATTGGCTGCTTCAACGATACCAATCTGCACTCGCATGGTCTGTGGGTCTCGCCCTCGGGCAATAGCGACAACGTGTTGATATCGATCAAGCCTGGCGTGGATTTCGAGTACGAATACAATATTCCCATCGACCATCCGGCCGGCACGTTCTGGTATCACCCGCACCAGCATGGCGCGACGGCGATGCAGGTCGCCAGCGGCATGGCCGGTGCGCTGGTGGTCGAAGGCGACCGTTATCCGAGCGCCACGGCGAATGGCGACCTCGATGTGATACTGAAGCCATTCCAGCCCGACGATGGCAGCGGCAGCGCTGGCGAGGTGATGCTGCTGCAGCAAATTCCCTATGACTGCCCCAGCAACAGCCTGACGCCGACGACGCCGTGCGCCACGGACGGGGTAGGCGTGCTGGAGGATTTCGGTCAGGTCAACGATCCGAATGCCTGGCTGAAGTCGGGCCGCTATACCTCCGTCAACGGCAAGGTGCAGCCGGTGCTGAAGATGAAGACGCAGCGCCTGTACCGCTGGCGCATGATCGACACGGGTTTCCAGGCAACCGTGGTGCTGCGCATCCGCCGCGCGAACGATCCGCAAAAGCTGTTCAAGGCGCTCAGCGTGGCCAACCAGGACAAGGACGTGATGGAGCTATGCGATGGCGAGGACGTCACGCAGTTCGAGGTGGCCAGCGACGGCTTGACGCACGACAGGATCATCCCCAAGACCTTGAACTACCTGCAGCCGGGCTACCGCAGCGATATCCTGTTCTCGCTACCGAAAGCCGGCGCCTATTGCGTATATGCGGAAACCAACGTCAACAACATGACGACGATGCATGACGTCAACAACACGCGCCTGATCGGCGTGATCGCCGCCAGGACCAACGCCAAGGCATCCGCACGCGTCAGGTCGGGCGAATCGCCGCGCGATTTCCTGCTGGCCGAGTTGCGCAATGCCGTCCAGAGCCTGCCCGGCGCCCAGTTGCCCGATAGCGTCAAGAGCACGATCCTTGGCGACCTGGAGAATGGTCTCAAGCTCGGCAAGTTCGTCCCGCATGCGGGCTTCAGCGCGGCGGCAAAGGACGCGATGCGCGGCAAGAAGAAGGAGTATGTGACCTTCAATATCGCCAAGTTGGGCGGCAAGGCCCGCTTCATGGTGGAAGGCAAGCCGGAAGACTCGCCGATACCCGAGCTGAAGTATGTCTATGACCCGCACCGCGTCGACCACACGCTGGTGCTGGGCACCGAGCAGATCTGGGAGCTCGCTTCGAAGAATGGCAGCCACCCCTTCCATATCCACGTCAACCCCTTCCAGATCATCGGCATTACCCGTACCGACGGCGGCGCGGTCGATGCGCAATACAAGGACCTGATCGGCACGTGGAAAGACACCTTGCTGGTGATCGAAAAGCACAAGATCGAGATCGCCACGCGTTACCAGCGCTACATCGGCGAATACGTGCTGCATTGCCACATCCTCGAACATGAAGACCAGGGCATGATGCAAAACGTCAAGGTGGTACTGCCGGATGGCAAGGGCGGCGGCGACGCGGGCGGACACGGACACTGACCGTTCCTGGCGGCAGCGCGTCCGGCGCGCTTCCGCCTTTCCCAACCTGTCTTTGGAGCAACTGCCCATGTTACGCATGAAAACTTCCATCCTTCCCCTCCTGGCCGGCTTGCTGTGCGCGGGTGTCTGCACCGCGGTACAGGCGCAGGTTACCGTATCGTGTCGCCCGGAATTGCAGGCCCAGGCGGAGCCGGGTGGCGCGCGCGTCGTGCGCTACCGCAAGAATATCGATGAACTGACCCCGGCCGAGCTTGACGCCTTCAAGCATGCGGTGAGCGAGATGAAACGCAAGAGCCAGGAAAACGTGTATGACCGGCGCGGCTTCCTGTGGCAAGCCTGGGTGCATAACTGCACCTCCGTCGACGTCTTCAATGACCGCCAGGCGGCCTTGCCCGGCGACAGGCTGAAGCAGTTGCTGGGCGATCCGACGCGCAACAGCTGCGACATTGCTTATTTCATCGACAAGGTGGCGACCGAGGACAATGCCCACGAGGAATTCCCGGGCGAGTGCGAGCACCAGAAGAACACTTTTTTGCAATGGCACCGGGCGCAGCTGTACTTTTACGAGCAAGCCCTGCAGGCGGCCGACCCGAACGGCGAACGGGGCCCCAGCACGCGCAACGTTGCGTTGCCGTACTGGAACTTCACCCGCAAGCCTTCCGGCGTGCGCTATCCGAAAGCCTTCGAGGATGTCGATTCGCCGCTGTACGATGCGACGCGCAAGAGGGAGGGGCTCGACAGCTCGCTGGCCACGGCTTCCCCCAACTTGCTGGCCTACCAGATCTACTACATGGATTGGGCCGATTTTGGCGGCGACGAATACGGCAGCCTGGGCGGCGGCAATCTGGAGACGAAGATCCACAATCACATGCACGCCACCTACATGGGCGGCAATATGGGCGACAACGTCACGGCCGGCCTCGATCCGCTGTTCTATGCATTCCATAATTTCCTCGATTACAGTTTCGAGAAGTGGCTGGACGAGCATGGTGACGCCGGCATACGCGGCAGCGGGCGCACGGCGTTCATGCGCAGCGAACAGGACGCCAGCTTGCCACGGCCCATCGGCTGGAGCGCCGGCAGCGGCGATGCCCAGCGCAGCGATTCGGGCGACTACACGGCCAACATGGGCCAGGCGGTGCTGTACTTCGACACCCTCCGGCAAGGCTATGGCTTCCAGCCGCGCTATGGCGGCGAATTTGCCCGCAAGAAGGATATCCAGGCCTTGATCGACCGGCACCAGCAGGCGGGGTTTGTATTCGGCGACAACCAGAAAAGCCTGTTCGCCGCCCTGCTCAGCGACGATGCGGCCGATGGTGCGGTCGCCAGGCCCGACCTCACCGTCACCAGCGCCTACACGATCCCGGCGCGGCGGGTGGCCGGCGACAAGCGGGCGAACATGGTGCTGGACCGCGCGCATGCGGACGAGGACTACAGTTTTCAGGCCGATATCTACCTGTATCCCGCCAAGGTGACTGCGCGCATCGGCGACAAGGCGTTCCGCGACCGCTACCTGGTCACCAGCACCAGCCACTGGGCCTTGTCCGGCGCCCACCAGCATGATAAATATGTCATCGAAACGGATATCACCGGCATCGTCGACAGCCTGGTTCCCAAGAAGCGCAGGCAGGCCTGGCGCATCACGGCGGCCATCACCACAAATGACAAGGGCCGCGGCCTGATACGGCAAGGCGATTTTTCCACGCCCGTGATCCAGGTCGTCGACCGCCGCAAACCTGCCGAACCCACGTATGAGGAGAGCAAGCCATGAGCGAACGGACCAGCTTCAAGCGCGACGTGCAGGGCCTGTTTTCCCGCTACGTGGCCGACATGAACAAGATCAAGCTGTCGAACCCCGAGTCGACGGGCGTGCAGCGGCTGTACCTGAATGACTATGCGAGCGTGAAGGCGTTTGCCTGGCAAATCCAGGTGGCCATCCACGGTTACGACTATGACAGCCGCAACGCAAAATGGCGGGTGGATGCCGGGCACCGCCTGCGCGCACCGGGAGGGCGGGAAGGCGAGTATGTCATGTCCGCGCCGCACCCGATGCCGCCCGACGGGCCGATGCCGCAGGAAGGCATCGATATCTTCGACCAGTGGGTGAGGGACGGCATGCAGCCGTGACTCTCAGGCCAACCGGCACAGACACCCTTGATGATCAGGAGTTCAGCATGGCATACACAGGTTTGAGAATTCACCCGGCCATCGGCATCGCCCGCGTCGGCAACAGCGAAGAATACTATCTGGGCCCGGAAAGCCTGGCCGGCATGCCGCTCGATGGCCAGGATGGCACGGGAGGCTTGCCGATCCGGCCCGGCACGGAAGACACGACCATCGCCAGCACCGAGTTGCGCGACGCCGGCGGAAAGCTCAAGCGGCAGGCGGCCCGCTTCCGGATTTACCAATATGCGTTCGACGCGGCGGACGGCGTGGAAAGCTACCCGCTGGGCCGGCGGGGCGCGGCAGCCGAAGTGGCCATCGGCAGCATGGTCGATGGCAAGATCGTCAAGGACATCGTCTGGACCGTGCACCTGGCCAACAAGAAAGCCAATAGCTGGGAGGGCGGGGACGGCGTGGCGCCGTTTGAAAACCAGCGCGCGCCAGCCCTGCGCAATCCGGCCTTCGGCACGCCAGGCTCGCCGCACTTCGGCACGCCGGCCGACCCGCTGCGCCTGAAGCTGCTGGTCATCGACCCCGGACCGCGCACCGTGCAGGCTACGCGCCAGGGCGTGCAGCAGTTCGACACCTCGACGCCGCCGTCGTGCGCGGATGCGGCCAGCGGCGCCGTGCGCAGCCTGCCCGACTATCCCGTGTCGTTCCCGCGCGGCGGGCAGCCTGGCGCGCCGGCGCAGGGCCCTGGCGCCATCATCGCGTCGCTGGGCGCCATCACGACGGAAAAGAATGGACGATTGCTGGTGCTGGGCGGCTATGGCAAGGCCTGCGGCTTCGACGCGCAAGGCAATTATTCGGCCGCCGCCGTCCTGCACGACAATGTCAACAACGACAACTGGTTCGATGACGTGGCCGATGGTCCCGTCACGGCCATGCTGCTTTTTGCCGACGGCACGGCGCGCAGCGTCGAGGGCAGCGCCTGGGTGATCTCGAGCGACCCGTCGTACGCGCCGCAAACGGCGAACGTCGTATCGCTGTGGGACGACCTGTATTGCACCTGGCTGGAAAAGATGGCGCTGCGGCCCGCCGTCCATGCGGACGGCAGCTACCAGGCGGGCTACCGGAGCAATTTCCGTACCGATGTCCAGCCCATCCTGCGCGCGGCGTCGCTGCAGCGCTGGACGACCAGCTTGCCGGCCAGGGCGATCAAGGAGCACGACTTGCTGGGCAAGATGAAGGCGGAAGGCCTGACCTACCCGATCATGAATTTCATCCGCCATCCCGACCAGACGGGCGCGCCGTCGCTGAAGCCGCAAATGCCGCTGTCGCTGGGCGATGCGGGCAGCAGCCTGCTGACCCTGACCCGGGCCCAGTATTTTTTCATGGACCAGTGGGCGCATGGCCAGTATGTGGCCGACAGCGGTGATTTCCTGCTGGGCGCGGGCGAAGCGCTCGACCGTACGATCCTGTTCAACTGCCTGGGCGGCCGCTACAGCCCCGGCATCGAGATGGGTTTTATCGTGCGCGACCCCGGCCTGTACCGGCAGGCGTGGCGGCGCCATGATGCCGGCGGCCCGTTCCGCCTCAATGCCCAGCATCTCGACTACGCGGCCGCCGTCAGGGACCAGCCTTTCCTCGGCGCCGGCTACATGCCGCTGCGCGGCGGCGAGCTGCAGCCCGGCGACGTGTCGAAGTTCATGGCCTTGCCGTGGCATACCGATTACAACTCGTGCGCCACGCATTTGCCCGATCCGAATCCCGGCGGCACGGTGCTCAATAACCAGCAGGCGATCGATGCGGCCACGGCGCTCAATGGCAATGGCTACAATACCTTGCTGTATTCCTCCTGGCCGGCGCAGCGGCCCGTGGCCGTGTACACCTACGACGACGTTGTCGCCAACGGCGGCGAATTGACGACGCCGCGCTATTCCGTGCGCGGCAAGGGCACGCGGGCAGATGGGCTGCCATCGGCCACCCCGGAGAATGCGGAAATCGACCGGCCCGCCATGCATGTGGGCCGCTACCAGGACCGCGCGCAGTTCCTGCTGAACTGGCACCGCATCGGCGTGGTCGTGCAAAGCACGGCGATTGCGCGCAAGGCGGGCGAAAAGGCCATCTGCAAGGATTACTACCTGGAAGTCGAAAGCCTGTTCGACAGCGATGAAAGCAACCTGGTCGAGTATTGGCGCAACACGGCCATCGACAAGGTGTACCGGCCGAAGCCGCAGCCGAAACCGAAGCCCTGATGGCGGCGGTTGCAGACAGTCCCGGCGCGGCAGGGCCATCGCAGCAGCGCTACCGGGTCGCCATCATCGGCGGCGGCCCGGCCGGCTGCGCCTGCGCGCTGGCGCTGGCGCAGCATGGCGTGCACGACGTGCTCGTGGTCGAGGCGGGCGACTACGCTCAATTTCGTATCGGCGAGAGCATTCCGCCCGAAGCCAACCGTCTGTTCCAGGCGCTGGGCATTGCGCAGGATTTTTTCGCCGAGGCGCACGCGCCTTGCCATGGCAGCTGTTCCTGGTGGGGTAGCGACAAGCGCGGCTACAACGACGCGCTGCTGCATCCGCTGGGCCATGGCTGGCACCTGGAGCGTTCCCGTTTCAATGGCTTCCTGGCGCGCCAGGCGCGCTTGCGCGGGGCGGAGGTGCTGCTGCGCGCCAGCCTGGCCGCGTCGGCTCCGGCGCAAGGCGGCGGCTTTGCCCTGGAATTGGTGCTGGGCGATCCTGCGCACCCGCGACCGGCCAGCATCCATGCCGATGTGGTGGTCGACGCCAGCGGCACGCGTGCCGTCTTCGCGCGCCAGCGCGGCAGCCGCAAGGTCGAAACGCTGCCGCTGGTCTGCCTGGCCATGCGCTTTGCCGCGCCCGACGCCCCCCGTTCCGGCCTGACGCACCTGGAAGCCGTTGAACATGGCTGGTGGTATGGCGCGCATCTGCCCGACGCCACCTTGCTACTGGCGTTCTACAGCGACGCGGCCACCGTCAAGGCGCGGCGCCTGCAGCATGCCGCGCACTGGCTGGAAGGGCTGGCGGCCGCGCCCAATACGGCAGCGCTGGCCCGCGGCGCCGTGCTGCTGGCAGGCGGCGTGCAGAGTTTTCCCGCGCCGTCCTACTGCCTCGAGCAACTGCATGGCGACGGCTGGCTGGCCATCGGCGACGCCGCCTCGGCCTACGATCCCGTCACCTCGCAAGGCATCGTCAAGGCGCTCGCCAACGGCATGGCGGCCGCTGGCGCCATCGCCGGCCACGCCACCCTGGACGCGGTGGCGCACACGGTGGCGCAGCGCTACGCCGATTACCTGGCGCAGCGCCAGCAGTACTACGGATGGGAGCAACGCTGGCCCGCCGCGCCGTTCTGGCGCCAGCTGCATGCGGGTGCGCAGGCGCGCTAGCGGTCTTATCGCCGCTGCGCTTCGCGTTCGAGGGTATCCCTGCCGATGATCTTCAGGCTGGCGCCGCCCTTGAACGGCAGCGCTTCCTCGCTGCCCGCCGTCTGGATGCCGGCCGAGACGCCGATTTCGACCGTCACGTCGACGAATTCCGTACGGAACATGCGCAGCTCGGTGTGCTTGATGACGCTTTGCAGCGCAATCGACTGACCCGGCGCGATGGGGGTGAAGGCGCGCTTGAGCGCGTGATTGGCCAGGCCCGTCTTCAATACCTGGCTTTGTTCGCTCGCGTTGTCGATCAGGCGCATATTGGGCCCCCGCGCTTGCATGTACTGGAGCGGATAGCCGACTTCCCCATTGCCGATATTCTTGATGACCACCTCGATGCGCATGTCGCTGCCCGTGAAAATGCAGGCTGGATTATCGATGCAGTGGGCGCTGATGGAGAGGATGTCGTTCGGCATGGCGTTTCCTGGGAGTTGTAGGGACACTGCGAGCAGTGCGATTAGGAGCCGTTCAGGATGATATCGCATTTGATCTGCCGTCCTATTTTCGTCCGTAGCAAGTCCTGCACTTCGATGGCGATCTGCCAGGCATGCCGGTCACGGATGACGATGGAGCCGGCCGAGTTCATGATGTTGGCAGCGGCCGGTTCCGGTTCCTCATCGTCCGAGAGCGAAGGCACAGGCGCATCCCAGCTGCCGTCCGGCTTCTTGTATTTGACGGTCTCGTCGTCTCCTTCCACATACGAGTATTCATCCGGCAGGCCATAGCAGTGACCGAATTCATGGGCGTGTGTCTGGCCATCGGTCGAGGCGGACACGTCGATGATGGTCCCCGTCACGCTTTCGCGGTCGTAGCGTTTGTGGATCTGCATGACGTAGTGCTCGTTGCTCTCCACATAAACGACGCGGTAGATGATGGGCAGGGTGCGCGTGCCGCATTCCGGATCGCTGATTTTCATCTGGAATTTATTGTTCCAGTGGCTTTCCAGCCCGGTGGTGGCGATGCCCTTGACGTACTTGATGACGGCGGCGCGCTGCTTGGCCCGCGTGGCGGCCTGCGGGGTTCCCTTCTCGCGGTCTTCCAGCGCCTGGTCGGCCGGCTCGAGCACCGTGATCACCTTGACGCGCAATTCGGCGATGATGCCGGTATTCGACTTGACGGGCACGTAGATCTTGTAGCGCACGGTGTCGAAATAGTTATGCGGCGCGCCGGTGGCGCCGAAGGTGTTGTTGTAGCGCGGCACGCTGGAGACGCTAATCTCCTTTTCATAGTCGGCGATCCAGCAGGCGGGGCGCTTGATCAGCACTTCCTTGCGCTGCTTGTTGTCGACAGGGCTGGTGCTGGACGTGCCCGTTGCCTTGAATTTCGGTTCGGGGTTGGGCGGCGCCTTGGCCGTCGTGCCGGGCGCGGGCGCCTTGGCGCGCGTGTCCGAGCTGGGTGCAGGAGCCTGGTCTGGGCCGTTCTCCGTCTCGGGCAACTGGCCCGGCGACTTGAGCAGTTCGATCACCAGCGCCTCGACGGCGGCAGCGGCCACGATGTGGGTCAGGCCCCTGGCGTCCGTCATGCCCGTTTCGATGCTGCCGTCGGCGCGCTTGACGCGATACGGCTGGCGCGCCATCAGTTCGCCCGTGTCGCGGTCTTTCAGCACGAAGCCTTCGTCGAACAGTTTCAAGCGGCTGTCCGGCAACGGCGGCAGGCCGGCCGCGGCGCTGGCGCCGCCATTGAAGAGATGCTGCCCGCCCTTGACCGTAAAATGGCCGGGGCAGCGGAAGGTGATGTCGCCGCCTTCGAGCGTGATCGAGGATTGTCCCGCCTGCAGGACGATTTTCTGGTTGGCCTTGATGTCGATGCTGTCGCTCACGGAGATCACCGTGACGGCTTGATCGGCGAGGATTTCCAGCTGGTCGGTATGCGCTTCGAGCGAGACGGGGCCGTTGCCCGCGACGGCCTTGATGCCGCCTTCCTGGCTGAACAGCGTGGCCGCGTTGGCCGCCACCGAGGCGACCGTCTGGCCGGCCGTCATGTGCAGGTCGGCCTGCGCCGTCCAGTGCAGCTGCTGGCCCGCGAACAGCACGGTCGATGCGGGCGTGGCCCAGTTGATGCTGCTGGGCGACTCCATCAGCACGAGCGGCTGGGCGTAGCGTTCCACGGGCTGCGCCGTATCGGGCGCGCGCGTGCCGCTGCCCGCCTTGCTGGCTTCCTGGCCGCCGACACTGGCCTGGTACTTGCCGTCCTGCTGCGGGTCGATCTGCTTCGCCATGTCCAGCTGCGCCTGGTTCGCATCCTTGCTGACGAGGGCTTTTTGCTGGCTTGCCGACGTCGCCACCGCCTTGCTCAGTTCACAGGCGCCGCGCAGCAGGGCCAGCGCCTCCCTGGTGTCGAGCTGGCTCGACGCCACGCCAGCGCCCTGGCGCGCGCGCGCCGTGGTCGAGAGCAGTACGCCTTCGCCGGCGCGCAACATGGCCCAGGCATCGGTGCGCAACTCAAAGCCGCTGCCGCGGTAGTTGCCCCGTTGCGCCGAACTGGCGCCTTGCTGCACCAGGTAGCCCAGATTGAGCTCGGTGGCGGCGCTGCTCGACGCGAGCCGGGTGCGCAGCTGGCCCTGGGTATCGTCCAGCACCCACTGGTTGTAGCCGGCGCCATCGAAATTGTGGCTGTGCATGCCCGACAGGACGCCCGCGTGGTTGACGCCAGAATCCTCGCCGGCCGCATACGGCGGCGTGTCGCTGCCCGTGTAGAGCTGGGCGACGACCAGCGGGCGGTCCATGTCGCCTTCGATGAAGTCGACCAGCACTTCGGTGCCGAGGCGCGGCGTGAATTGCGAGCCCCAGTTCGGGCCGGCCAGCGCTTCGGCCACGCGCACCCAGGCGCCGGACGCCTCGTTGCCGGGCGCGTTGCCCTGCTGGTCGGTGTTGTGCGCCAGGCCGCCGGGATTGGCGGCGCTGCCGCGCTGCCAGGCAAACTGGATGCGCACCTGGTGGTCGCGGCCCGTGGTGGCCACGCTGTCGGCCAGGCCCACCACCAGTGCCGTCTGCGGACCCAGCGCCACGGCCGGCGCACGCGCGGCGGTGGCGCGCGGCACGATGGCCACGCTGGTGCGCACGCAGCCGAAGCGGTTGCGGTAGGTGCCCGGCTCGATCTGGCCGGCGATCCAGTCGGCCACGCCGCCCAGGCCGGCCGTCCTGGCCAGCTTCGACAGCATGCCGCCCAGGCTGGCGCTGGCCGGTCCCGTATTGTTGCGCGCCTGGTGCTCGGCCCACAGCACGGTGAAGGCGTTGGCGCCATCGGCATGCTGCTCGTGCTGCAGCAGGCGCATGGCGTGGCCGGCGGCCAGGCGGCGCACGGCGCCGGCGCCGTCGAACTGCTTGTTGTCCAGCTCCAGGGCTTGCAGCATGCGCTCGCTGTGCGGCCCGGCCGCCGCGCGGTCGGCGTGCAGGCGCTCGCCGGCACCGTCATACACGGCCAGCTGCGGCAATTGCCCGGCCTCCAGGCTGGAGACTTGCTCGGCGGCGGGCGCCGTCACCTGCGCCGGGTCCCAGCTGCTGATGCTGACGGCGTTCGATTGCACCTGGCGGCGCGCGCCGAAGCGGTCGATGGCGTCGTCGGTATCGGTGGCGCGCACGCCGTGAAAGCGCATGTCGGCGCCGCCCGGCGTCTGCGGCGCGGTGGCCTTGCTGTCGAAGATCACCAGTTTGTGCCTGGCCTGCGCCTGGCCATCGCCGCTGTCCTGTGCGCCGCCGGGCTGGTCGTGCTCGAAGCGCCAGCTCAGGCCTTCGGCAGCGAGCAGGCGCGCGAAGAAATCAAAGTCGCTTTCGCGGTACTGGGTGCAGATGGCGCGCGTGGCCAGCGTCTGGCTGACGTCGAATGCGAAGCGCAACTGCGGGTAGTCGGCCAGCAGCTCGGTGACGATGTCGCGCGCATTCTTGTCCTGGAAAATGTAACTGTCGCGGCGCAGCTGCAGCAGGGCCAGGGCCGGCTCGAGGCGCAGCCGGTAGCGCGCCACGCCGCCGTCGGCGCCCAGCCAGGCGCAATCGGTGCAGATGCCGTGCCAGGCGCGCTGGCTGCCGTCGGGCTGCAGCAGGCACAGCGTCATTTCCTCGCCGATGAAGGAGGCCAGGTCCAGGCTGGCCGCGGTGCTCAGGGCATCGACCTCGAAGCGGAACAGTTCATTGACGGCCTCGCGGCCCTCGAACTGTTCCGCCATCAGCGATTCCGGCTGCCCGGACTGCTGGGCCGTGGCCAGGCTGATGAGCCGTGCGTGCTGGCTCAGGCCCGTGCCGAACTGGCCCGTTGCCGCGGGGGGGTGTTGTGCGTCGCCCATCACGGCAGGGTAATGCTCAGGTTAGCCACGCGCGGCGCCAGCTTGACGATGTCGTTGTAGGCATTGATCTGCGTTTGCGTCTGTTTGGCCAGCATGGTGCGCAGGCCCAGGTAGCCCAGTGCGCAGATCAGGGCGAACACCGAGCACAGCACCCATGGCGGCACGTTGTTGCGCAGCTTGTGGATGATCTGGTCGGGTCGCTCCGCATGCGGGGCGAAGCCGGTTTTCTTGCCCTTCATCTGGGCGATTTCGTCGCCCAGGCGCGCCGTCAGGTAATTGAGTTTTTCCGGGCCTTCGAGGATGTAGCGGCCCTGGAAACCCAGCAGCAGGCACATGTGGAAGACTTCGAGCGCCTGCAGGTGCGCGCTGCCGCGCGCGCGCAGCGCTTCGAGACGGATGAAGAAGTTTTCGCCGGCCAGCTGGTCGCCGAACAGCACCAGCTGCAACGGCCGCCGCGCCCATTCGTCGCGGATGCTGTAGGGCGAACGCAGGATGATTTCATCGACGGCCGCACAGAACGCATATTTGGCGGCGTCGATGTCGTCCGCCGACGCGCCCTGTTTTTTCGCGCCGCGGCTGAACTCATCGAGGAAGTGCGTCATCTTGCTGATGAAATCGGCATTGTCTTGCGGTCCGCTGCCGTTCTTCAGCATGAACAGGGCGTAAAAACCGTCGTACATCAAGTCCATCAAGGTGTGTTCGGTGCCGGGGCCGGCAGCCATGCTGGCGGCATAGGCGGCCTGGCTGCCGGACATCAGGGAAGGGGGGGCGCTGGAGTGCATCGTTGGACCTCAGGAAGTGACGGCGACAAGTTCGAGTTTCAGTTCACGCATGCCGGAAGGGACATACACCAGCAGCGACTGCGCCTGCAGCATGCGTTCGTACATCTGGCCCTTGGCCTCGATGGTGAAGTAAAACATGTCGGGACGTACCGGCACGGCGGCCGGCACCTGCGGCGCATGCTGCAGGCGTACCCCGGGCAGGGCGGACAGGACGAATTTTTCCACGTCGTCGGGCGCGCCCACCTTGAAGCGCAGCGGCACCACGTCGACCAGTTCCACGCCGGCCATGTCGGCGGACACGCCCAGGTAGAACGCCGTCTTGGCATCGATCTTTTCCGAGTCCAGCTTGCCGTGATGGTAGGACGGCTTGGTTTCCGTCAGCGCGATGGCGAAGTATTTCGACGAGATCACGGTGTCGAGCAATTCGCGGATCATGGCGTGCAGCTGGGCGAACGACGGTCCGGGATCGGCATGCCGGTACGGCGGCAGGTCGGCCAGCGCATGGCTGCGTGAAAAGGTCATCAAGCCGCCCGCCAGGGCCAGCAGCTGCTCGTACAGGCGCTCCGGATGCAGCGCCGGATGATGGAAGTAATGGCTGAGCGAGGCGTAGGCCGCGCTGGCCGTGTGCAGCAGCCAGAACGAGGACATGTCGCCGGAGCGAAATTCGATCACGCTCTTGCTCGGCTCGCGGTGATGCCCATACAGCGCGTTGACCTTGGCCTGCAGCGCGTCGATCAGGCGGCGCAGCTGCAGGAACAGCAGGGGCGCGCTGCGGATGGACAGGCTGGGGGGCACGAAGGCGGGATCCTGCTCGAAGCCGCCCGTCGACAGGCGGCGCAGGCGCAGCAGGGGGAAGCTGACGTAGGAATCGCGCGGTTCGGCATCGGCGACCAGGCGCAGGGTTTTTTTCAGGTAGGTCAGTTCGGCCTGCGCGGCCTGGGTGTACAGGTCCGGCGTGCTGAGATTGGCCTGGGCGTAGCGCGCCGCGTTGTTGGGCTGGCCGCTGGCGGCGAAGTTGCCGCCGAATGGCTTGAAAGCCGGCAAGGCGGCGTGGAAGGTCACCGATTGCAGCGACGACGGCAAGTTGCCCAGGTCGAGTGCGTCGGGCAGGTCATCGCTTCCGGCGGCGTTGTAGATTTCGCCGTCCTGGAAGACCAGCGACAGTTCCAGCAGGCGCAAGCTGTTGTTGGCCAGCGCATCGCGGTCGATCTGCAACTGGTTCACGCCCCACGCATACGGGTGCAGCGCCTTGACGCTCTCGTGCAGGCGCTGTTCGTGGTACTGGTCTTGCTGCTGGAAATGCTGGGGCCGCAGGAACAGCCCTTCGCCCCATAACAATTTGTTTGCCATGCTCATGAATTGCCCTCTATGCCAGACACAGTGAGGCGCGCGGCAGCGACTGAAAATCATGCTTCGCATCGCGCAACTTGGTGCTTTTTTCGCAACTGCAAGAACCTTAACATTATCTTGAAGAATGGTGCGTACGGTACGTTTTTAGCGTGAGTAGTGTGAGTTTTCGCGTATTTTCTATCGAACGCAGTGAATTTTGAAATCATGCTACGCTCCGAAAAATAAACAATTAGCAACTATAAAAAGCAACTTTTCAATCGCCAGAACCGTCTTCTTTTTTGAAGGAAAGCTCAACATGACACGCCCGGTTTCGCTATGCACGCTTGCAGTTATCGCCTGTGCTTTTACCCTCAGCGCCTGCAGTACTGCGCCGGTGGCCAAGCCGCCGCCCGTCGTGGCGCCGACGCTGGAAGAACTGATGGCCAAGGCCACGCAGGCGGCGGACACGGGCAACAAGGCGGCGGCGCTGGCGCTGTGGCAGGAGGCGGCCGCCGCGGCGCCCGCCGACAAGCAGCCCTGGGTGCGCATGGCGCAAAGCCGCTACGATGCGGGCCAGTATGGTGAAGCCATCCTCAATGCCCAGGAAGTGCTGGTGCGCGATCCTGCCGACAAGCTGGCCAACAGCGTGATCGCCATCAGCGGACTGCGCCTGTCGACGCGGGCGCTGGCCGACCTGAGCCGCCAGAACAACCTGTCCGGTCCGCTGCGCGCGGAATCGCAGGACTTGGCCAAGCTGCTGCGCGAGAGCCTGGGCGAAACCGTGCTGGTGCCGCCGCCGGACAAGCCGCCCGTGCGCGCGTCGCGCAAGCAGCCAAGCAAGCGCACTGCCGATGAGGGCAGCGCCAATCCATTCAATGCCCTGAAGTAGCCAGCCAGGCACAGGTACGCCGCAGTTCAACAGGCGCATCGCCGATGCCGCCAATATTTGGGAAGGGGATGTCATGTCGAAAAAAGATAGTGTGCAGAAGCGCTTGCAAAAGGTACGCCCGCCACGCGTGCAGATGACCTATGACGTCGAGATCGGCGACGCCATCGAAAACAAGGAGCTGCCCTTCGTGGTGGGCGTGGTGGGCGATTTCGGCGGTAATTCCGAACTCGAGCAGAAGCGCCTGAAGGACCGCAAGTTCGTCGATATCGACCGCGACAATTTCGATGAAGTGATGAAGGGCATCGAGCCGCGCGCCACCTTCCGCGTGCCGAATGAACTGGGCGCCGCTGGCGGCCAGTTCGGTGTCGAGCTGAAATTTCGCGCGATCGCCGATTTCCGCCCGGAAGCGGTGGTCGAGCAGGTCGAGCCGCTGCGCAAGCTGCTCGAGGCGCGCACCAAGCTGGCCGACCTGCGCAACAAGCTGGCCGGCAACGACAAACTGGAAGACATCCTGAATGACGTGCTCAACAGCACGGAAAAACTGGCCCAGCTGGAACAACATTCCCACGTCAGGAAAGATTGATATGTCCGCACAACTGACCCCCGCATCGAGCGCTGCCGGCGCCGCCGAAATCGACTTGCTCGACCAGATCGTCGAGCAGAGCAAGGTGGCCAAGTCCAGCGTCGAACACGCCCGCGCCAAGGATCTGATTTCCGAACTGGTCAGCCAGGTCATGGATGGCACGGTGGTGGTATCGAATAACCTGGCCGCCACCATCGATGCCCGTGTGGCCGAACTGGACCAGCTCATTTCCGCGCAGCTCAGCGCCATCATGCACGCGCCCGAATTCCAGAAGCTGGAAAGCAGCTGGACGGGCCTGCATTACCTGGTGAAGAACACGGCTACCGGCACGAATCTGAAAATCAAGATGATGAACGCGACCAAGCGCGAACTGGTCAAGGATTTCCAGAGCGCGCTGGAGTTCGACCAGTCGACCATGTTCAAGAAGGTCTACGAAGAGGAATTCGGCACCTTTGGCGGCGCGCCGTTCGGCACCTTGCTGGGCGACTTCGAATTCAGCCGCCAGCCGGAAGACATGTATTTCATCGAGCAGATGTCGCACGTGGCCGCCGCCGCGCACGCGCCGTTCATCTCGTCCGCCTCGCCGGAACTGTTTGGGCTGGAAAGCTACAGCGACCTGGGCAAGCCGCGCGACCTGGCCAAGGTCTTCGACACGGTCGAGTATGCGAAGTGGAAATCCTTGCGCGAATCGGAAGATTCGCGCTACGTGGGCCTGACCTTGCCCCGCTTCCTGGGCCGGCTGCCGTTCAATCCGCTCGATGGCGCCACCGTCGACGGCTTCAATTTCGTCGAGGACGTCGACGGCACCGACCACCAGAAATACCTGTGGTGCAACGCCGCCTACGCGTTCGGCACCAAGCTGACGGCCGCCTTCGAGGATTACGGCTGGTGCGCGGCGATCCGCGGCGTGGAGGGGGGCGGCCTGGTGGAAGACTTGCCGACGCATACCTTCAAGACGGACGAGGGCGAGGTGGCGCTGAAATGCCCGACCGAGATCGCCATCACGGACCGCCGCGAAAAGGAATTGAGCGACCTGGGCTTCATCTCCCTCGTGCACTGCAAGAACACGGACTATGCCGCGTTTTTCGGCGCCCAGTCGGCGCAGAAGGCGAAAAAATACAATACCGACGCCGCCAACGCGAACGCCGTGCTGTCGGCGCAGCTGCAATACATCTTCGCCGTATCGCGCATCGCCCACTACATGAAGGCCATGATGCGCGACAAGATCGGCAGCTTTGCCGCCGCTTCCAACGTGGAAGATTTCCTCAACCGCTGGCTGACGCAGTACGTGCTGCTCGACGATAACGCCAGCCAGGAACAGAAGGCCCAGTTTCCGCTGCGCGAAGCCTCGGTGCAGGTGGCGGAAGTGCCGGGCCGGCCCGGCGTGTACCGCGCCGTGTCCTTCTTGCGTCCGCATTTCCAGCTCGACGAATTGTCCGTTTCACTCCGTTTGGTCGCGGAGCTTCCGCAGTCGACCAAATCGTAATGTATTTTTCTTCACACCCTTGAAAGGAATAACATGGCAATCGACGTATACTTGCAAATTGATGGCATCAAAGGCGAATCCACGGATAACAGCCACAAAGATTGGATCGAATGCAAGTCGGTCCAGTGGCAGGTGTTGCAACCCAAATCGGCGACCGCCTCGACGGGCGGCGGCCATACCGCCGAACGTACCGAGCACAAAGATATCGTCATCGCCAAGATGGCCGATCTCGCCAGCCCCCTGCTGCTGCAAACTTGCTCTTCTGGTAAGACCATCCCGAAAGCCAAGCTCGAGTTCCTGCGCGCCGATGGCCAGGGCGAGCGCATCAAGTACTTCGAGATCGAACTGGAGAATGTGATGATCAGCAGCGTGGCGCCATCGGTGGCCGCGGGCGACATTCTCGGCGAAGACCTGGCACTCAAGTATTCGAAGGTCAAGTGGAAGTACACGCAGCAAAAAGTGGGTGGCGGTTCGGGCGGCAACACCTCCGGCGGCTGGGACCTGTCGGCCAACAAGACAGCCTGACCGCATCTGACCGCGTACGCCAGCGGCGCGCTGCCGCCGCTGGCTTTCCTGGCCGCCGGCAGCGGCGTCCACGCCACCCATGAAACGGGAAGCCCATGAAAGGTTTTACGCCGGGCCTGTTCGACCGCCTGATGGATACGCCCGTGCACGGCGCCTCCAGCGGCACCGTCTCGCGCCTCTCGCTCGAGGACTTGAAAGACACCGTGGCGCGCGACCTCGAAGCGCTGCTCAACACGCGCGCCGTGCTGCCCGAGGCGCTGCTCAAACCCTTTCCCGAGTGCGGCAAGTCGATCATCACGTACGGCTTGAATGATTTCGCCGGGCTTAGCCTGTCGAGCACGGACGACCGCGCCTATATCTGTCAGTGCCTGGAAAAGGCCATCGCCCGCCACGAGCCGCGCTTGCGCCAGGTACGCGCATCGCTGGAAATCGAGGAAGGCTCGATCAACCGCCTCAATTTCGCCATCAGCGCGCTGCTGGTGGTGCATGCGGCGCACGAACCGGTCAGCTTCGACGCCATCCTGCAGCCTTCCAGCCTGCATTACACGATCAGCAAGGGGCGCCGTGCCGCGTCCACGGGAGCCTGACCTTGGATGAATTGCTGCCCTATTACGAGCGCGAACTGGGTTTCCTGCGCCGCTATTCGCGCGAGTTTTCCGAGCGCTACCCGAAGATCGCCGGCCGCCTGCTGATGGGCGGCGAGGTGTGCGAAGACCCGCACATCGAGCGCATGATCCAGTCGTTCGCGCTGCTCAATTCGCGCATCTCGAAGCGCATCGACGACGATTATCCCGAATTTACCGAAGCGCTGTTCGAAGTGCTGTATCCGCATTACCTGCGGCCATTTCCCTCGTGCTCGATCGCGCGCATGGATTACGGCGCCGCGGCGGCGCAGCTGACGGCGCCTGCGGAAATCGCCCGCGGCACGGAGCTGACGACGCGCCCCGTGAAAGGCGTGGCCTGCACCTTCCGTACCGCCTATCCCGTGACGGTGGCGCCGCTGGCGCTCACGCATGCTGCTTTTTCCGCCATCATCGAGGCGCCGGAACAGGTGCTGCTGCCGGCGAATGCCACCTCGGGCGTGCGCATCACCATCGAGTCGAGCGCCGCGCAGCTGTCGCTGGGCCAGCTGGGACTGGCGTCGCTGCGCGTGTTCATCGATGGCCAGCCCTCGTTTTGCGCGGCGCTGCGCGACGCCCTGTTCATGCGCACCGTGAAGGCCTATGCCGAGGCGGACGGCAGCGGCAGCTGGGTCGCGCTCGACGGCATTCCCGTGCGCAGCGCCGGCTTTGCCGAGGACGATGCACTGATCCCGTTTTCCGCACGCTCGCATCCGGCCTACCGGCTGCTGACCGAGTATTTCTGCTTTCCCGAAAAATTCAATTTCTTCGACATCGACCTGGGTGCGCTGTGCGCCGCGCTGCCGTCCGGCAGCCGCCGCATCACCTTGCACCTGGCGCTGAGCGGCTTGCGCACCGATTCGAACACGGCACGCCTGCTGGGGACGATGAACACGCACAACCTGCTGCTGGGCTGTACGCCGGTGGTCAACCTGTTCCGCCAGCGCGGCGAGCCTATCCGCCTCACGCACACGGCCGCCAGCTATCCCGTGCTGGCCGATGCGCGCCGCGCGTATGCGTTCGAGGTGCAGGCTATCGACTCGGTCAAGCTGGTGCGGCAGACGCCGCAGGGCGAATCCGTGGTGGAATTCCGCCCATTCTATTCGCTGCGCCATGGCGAGACCCCGGCCAGGGATGGCCACTACTGGGTCATGCGGCGCGACGAGATCATCGCCAGCAAGAGTCCCGGCTACGAAATGCAGATTTCGATCGTCGACATCGATTTCGATCCGGCCGCGGTGGAAACGGACACGCTCAGCCTGGAGCTGAGCTGCACCAACCGCGACTTGCCTGCGCAGCTGACCTACGGCTTGCACGGCGGCGACCTGTTTCTCGAAGGCGGCTCCAGCGTGCGCAGCATCAGCCTGCTGCGCAAACCCAGCGAGTCGCACCGTTTCGAACGGGGCAGGGGCGCCCACTGGCGGTTGATTTCGCATCTGTCGCTGAATCACCTGTCGCTGGCCGGCAGCGGCCTGGAAGCGTTCCAGGAAATGCTGGCCCTGTACGACTTGCCGCGCTCGGCCACGTCGCAGCGGCAAATCCGAGGCATCACGGCCATCGCCCACCAGGCCGTCAATGCCTGGCTGCCAGGCAATCCCTTCGCCTGCCTGGTGCGCGGCGTCGAAGTGCGGCTGACGATAGATGAAGAGGCCTTCGTCGGCAGCGGCATCCACGCCTTTGCGCATGTGATCGAGTGCTTCCTGGGCTTGTATGTGCATGCGAACAGCTTCACGCAGCTGGTGGTGCTGGCAAAAAAATCAGGAGAGGAGCTGTGGCGATGCAAACCACGCAGCGGCGATTCGAGCCTAGTGTAATCGAGCGCCTGTTCGCCCAGCCTTGCCGCTTCCAGTACTTCCAGGCGGTACGCATGCTGGAGCTTTGGCTCAGGCGCAATGGCTTGCCGCACGACGATGCGGTGGCCAGTTTCCTGCGCTTCCAGAATTCCGTCTCGCTCGACTTCGCCCCCAGCCAGATCGAAGCGCTGGCGCCCGAACCGCGCGAACTGGCCACGGACTCCAACGCCCTGGGCGCGGCGCTGCGCAGCTCCCAGCTGAAATACGTGCGCGTCACGCCGGCCTTCATGGGTTTTCTCGGCGTCGCCGGCGCGCTGCCGCTGCACTATACGGAACGCATCGCCACGCACCAGCTGTATGAAAAGGACGAGGGGCCGCGCGCCTTCCTCGACACGTTCTCGAATCGCGCCCTGGCCCTGTTCTATGAAGCCTGGCGCAAGTACCGGCTGGAGCTCAAGTATCAGCTCGACGGCAAGGACCAGTTCCTGCCGCTGCTGCTGTCGCTGGCAGGGCTGGGCAACGCCTCGCTGCGCCAGCGCCTGGCGGAGGACGGCACGGGCGTGCTCGACGAATCGGTGGGCTACTTTGCCGCCGCCATGCGCCACCGGCCGCCGTCGGCCGTGATGATAGGCCAGGTGCTGTCCGAGTATTTCGGGCAGCGCATCGCCGTCAGCCAGTTTGTCGGCTGCTGGTACGACGTGCCGCGCGAGCAGCAAAGCACGCTGGGCGGCAGCAA
The DNA here is from genome assembly GCF_030397625.1 of Janthinobacterium sp. SUN026. NCBI lineage: Bacteria > Pseudomonadati > Pseudomonadota > Betaproteobacteria > Burkholderiales > Oxalobacteraceae > Janthinobacterium > Janthinobacterium sp. SUN026. The sequence goes on from NZ_JAPQNU010000005.1 coordinate 449,518, forward strand.
CGCCGTGCTGGGCGCCACCGCCATGGTCGGTGCGCGCGTCTGGCAGCGCGACTTGCGCCTGCGGCTGACCATCGGCCCCCTGGCCCGCCGCCACTTCGACGCTTTCCTGCCCGGCGGCGCGGCCGCCCTCGCGCTCGAGAAAATGCTCGCCATGTTCACCGGCCTGTGCCTGGAATACGAAGTGCAGCTGGTGCTGCGCGCCGCCGATGTGCAGGGCGTGGCGCTGGCAGTGCCGCGCAGCGGTGGGCGGCTGGGCTGGGACAGTTTCCTGATCACCGGCGGCGAGGCGTGCGACCGCGCCGATGTCCGCTATGAACTGCATGCGCCGGCTTGAGCGCGCCACTCCACCGATTTCGCCAACCATCACCCGACAAGGACCGCCGCCCCATGAGCATCAACCTGAAAACCCTGATCAGCAAGTTGAACGACACCTGCCGCACGGCCGCCACGCGCGCGGCCAGTCTGTGCGTCGGGCTGGGGCAGTATGAAGTCGACCTGGAGCATGTCTTTCTCGCCTTGCTGGAGCAGCCGCGCAGCGATTTCGTGCTGATTGCCCGCAGGAGCGGCGTCAGCGTGAGCATGCTGGAAGCGGATTTGCGCGCCGAAGTGGCGCGCCTGCAGACGGGCAACGCGCGCACGCCCGTGTTTTCCGTGCGCCTGCCGAAACTGTTCGAGCATGCCTGGCTGATCGCTTCGCTCGATTTGCGGGCCGGGCGGCAGGTGAGCATCCGCAGCGGTCATCTGCTGCAGGCGCTGCTGACCGAGCCGGAACTGGCGCAGCTGGCCTACCGGGGCTCGGCGCTGTTCCACGAATTCAAGCTCGACGAGATCAAGCACGGGCTCGACAAGCTGACCGAGGGTTCGCAGGAAGCCGGCGAGGCGGCTGCAGGGCAGGAGGGGGCGGGCGACGCCGGCGGCGATCCCGTGGGGGAATTGGCCGGCGCGGCGGCGTCGAAAACGCCGGCGCTGGACCAGTTCACCGTCAACCTGACGGCGCGCGCGCGCGCCGGCAAGGTCGATCCCGTGATCGGGCGCGACATGGAAATCCGCCAGGCGATCGATATCCTGATGCGGCGGCGCCAGAACAATCCCATCCTGACGGGCGAGGCCGGGGTCGGCAAGACGGCCGTGGTGGAGGGCCTGGCGCTGCGCATCGTGCAGGGCGACGTGCCCGACATCCTGCAGGGCGTGGAAATCCACACGCTGGACATGGGCCTGCTGCAGGCCGGCGCCAGCGTCAAGGGCGAGTTCGAGAACCGCCTGAAAAACGTCATCGCCGAAGTGGGCAAGAGCGCGCACGCCATCATCCTCTTCATCGACGAGGCGCACACGATGATCGGCGCCGGCGGCAGCGCTGGCCAGAATGACGCGGCCAACTTGCTGAAACCGGCACTGGCGCGCGGCGAGCTGCGCACCATCGCCGCCACCACGTGGGGCGAATACAAGAAATATTTTGAAAAGGATGCCGCGCTGGCGCGCCGCTTCCAGGTCGTCAAGATCGAGGAACCGAGCGAAGAGCTGGCATGCGCCATGTTGCGCGGCATGGCGCCGCTGATGGAACAGCATTTCAAGGTGCGCATCTTCGACGAGGCGATCACCGAAGCCGTGCGCCTGTCGCACCGCTACATCGCGGGCCGCCAGCTGCCGGACAAGGCCATCAGCGTGCTCGATACGGCCTGCGCCAGGGTGGCGCTGGGGCAGAGCGCCACGCCGGCCCTGCTCGACAGCGTGGCGCGCCGGCGCGAGCGCATCGATGCGGAAGCTTCGGCCCTGGCGCGCGAGGAGAGCGGCGGCGCGCGCCATGGCGCGCGGCTGCAGCAACTCGACGTCGAACGCGGCGCCGCCACGCAGGAACACGCGCAGCTGGCCGCGCGCTGGGATGGCGAAAAGGCGCTGTCGGAACAGATCCAGGCGATCCGCCGGCAGCTCGAGGAGGGCAAGCCGGCCGACGCGGGCCAGGGGCGCGAGCTGCTGGCGCTGCAGGTCGAGCTGGCGTCGCTGCAGGGCGAGACACCGCTGGTGCCGGTGCAGGTCGACGGCCACGTGGTGGCGGAAATCGTCGCCGGCTGGACCGGTATCCCGCTGGGCAAGATGGTCAAGGATGAACTCAAGACGGTGCTGCGGCTGAAGGACTTGCTGCAGGAGCGCGTGCTGGGCCAGCCCCACGCGATCGAGGCGGTGGCGCAGCGCGTGCGCACGGCGCGCGCCAACCTGGACGACCCGGACAAGCCGAAGGGCGTGTTCCTGTTCGTCGGCCCGTCCGGCATCGGCAAGACGGAAACGGCGCTGGCGCTGGCCGACGTCCTGTACGGCGGCGAACGCAAGCTCATCTCCATCAATATGAGCGAATACCAGGAAGCCCACAGCGTCTCGGGTCTGAAGGGGTCGCCGCCCGGCTATGTCGGCTATGGCGAAGGCGGCGTGCTGACCGAGGCGGTGCGCCGCAATCCGTACAGCGTGCTGCTGCTCGACGAGGTGGAAAAGGCGCATCCTGATGTCATGGAGCTGTTCTTCCAGGTCTTCGACAAGGGCGTGATGGACGATGCCGAGGGACGCGAGATCGATTTCAAGAATACCATCATCATCCTGACCTCGAACGTGGCGTCGGCCACCATGATGCAGGCGTGCCTGAACCTGCCGCAAGAGCAGCTGCCGACGCCGGAGCAGCTGGAGCTGTCCATCCGCCCGCAGTTGCTGAAGGTTTTCAAGCCCGCGTTCCTGGGGCGCCTGAAGGTGATTCCCTATTATCCGCTCGGCGACGATGTACTGGCCCGTATCATCGGCCTGAAGCTGGGCCGGATCGCGGCCCGCATCGCCGCCAATCACCAGGCCGAGTTCCTCTACGACGAGGCGCTGGTCGAGGCGGTGCTGGCGCGCTGCACCGAAGTCGATTCGGGCGCGCGCAATGTCGACAATATCCTGAATGGCAGCCTGCTGCCGGAAATCGCCGAAGCCGTGCTGGCGCGCATGGCGGAAGGGCAGGGCATCAGCCGCATCAAGGCCAGCGCCGGCAAGCAGGGGCAGTTCCGGTATACGATCAAATAGGCGTCAAGCCGGCTCAGTGGCCGCTGCCGGGCGCGATGCCCAGCAGCTCCTCGATGTGGGCCAGCGAGGCGCCGTCCTTGACCACGCCGCGCAGCCATTCGTGCAGGTTCTGCTCGCCGGCGTTGGCGGCCTTGTCGGCGAAGTAGGAGACGGGGCTGTGCGGTTCCGTCTGGCGGAAGTACTGCGCTACCTGGCGCAGCTGCGCCAGCGCCTGGGCGCGGCTTTGCAGCTCGCCGGGCGCCGCCGGCAGCGGCGCCGGCACGGCGGTCGCCGCCTGGCCGCCAGCCGGCACCGGCGCGGCGGCGACGCTGGAGGCAGGGATGGCCGTGGCGGCGGCAGGCAGGGCGAGCTGTATCGCCTGCAGGGCCTCGCGCGCCATGGAAAAGCCCGGGCTATCCCTGCCCAGGCGGGTATCGGCCGCCTGTTCCAGCTCGGCCAGCGCGTCCAGGCAGAACTGGGCATCGGCGGCAAAGGCGGCGCGGAACTGCGCCGACGTGCCGCGCCGCGCCGCCTCCATGTCCACCAGCTTGGTGCCGTTGACGCCGTCCTGGTTGCTGGCGGCCCGCTTGCGCGCCGTCTCGAAGTCGACCGTCGACCAGCCGCCCGATTGCTTGTCCGTCAGCGCCATGGCGCGCACGAGGGACGGCGTGCGCGCCAGGATCCAGCTCAGGTTGCCGATGCGCTGCTCGTGGTCGTCGCCATCGGGCTGCGGGTACAGGCCCAGGTCCCAGTACTGGTGCAGCAGGCCGGCCAGCAGGCGATAGCCTTCGCCCAGGCCGCGCAAATGGTCTTGCCTGGCGCAAGCTTCGGCCAGCCAGGCGGCGAGCCGCAAGTCCTTGCTCTTTTCGCCCAGCAGGGTGGCGCAGCGCTGCAGTACGAAGGCCCAGTCGGCTTCCTTCAGGTCGGTGACCCACTCGCCCTGGTCGAGCGTGGGGTCGTCGAACTTGCGCGCCTGGCCGATGGCGTCGAAGTCGGTGGAGAAGGACAGGTCGATGCCGCATGGCTGTTCGGCGCTGATGGGAAGCAGGAGCTGGTCGGCTGAAATCATGTGTGTTCTCGGCAGTGGGGCGGATGGCTTGCGGGAGGCGTGGCGGTCTTACTGGACCATGCGAAATTCGATGCGGCGGTTGCGCGCGCGGCCATCGGCGCTGTCATTGCTGGCGATGGGACGGTCCGGGCCCTGTCCGGAAGCGCTGAGCAGGTCGCCGTCGATGCCCTTGCCGGCCAGGTAGGCCTTGACCGCCTCGGCGCGCGCCTGGCTCAGGTTCTGGTTGCTGGCGCGCAGGCCCAGGTTGTCGGTGTGGCCGATGATGTCCACCTTGCGGCCCGCCAGCTTGAGCAGCGCCGCGCTCATTTCGTCGAGGATGGCGCGGCCAGACGGCGTCAGCGTGGTCTTGCCGCTCTCGAATTCGATGGTGCGGTTGGCCAGCGTGCCGTCGAGGATGTTCTGGTCGGAGGCGGACACGCGCAAGCCGTTGTTGACGGTGTACGTGGGATTGAGGCTGGTGGCGAAGTCGCTGGCGATCTTTTGCCGCTGCGCCTCGTTGGCCACTTCGCCGCGCACGCTGACCACGCTGCCTTCGATCTTCAGCTGGCCGCGGCGGATCTGCTTGAGGTCCGCCGTCAGCAGCTTTTGCACATAGGCGTTCCAGTTGGCCGGCTGCGCGACCTGGCCGACGGCGATCTGGTCGACCACCTTGTCGGCGCCATACAATTCGCGCAGGCGCACCAGCACCGCCGCCTTGGCCGCTTCGTCCGGCACCGTGCCGCTGGCCAGAACCTGGCCCGGTTGCGGCGTGGCGGCGGCGGGCGCCGAGACAGCGGCCGCCGGCGCGGCGGCGCTTTGCGCGCTGGCGCCGGCCGGGGCGAATACCAGGCTGAGAAGGATGGCAAGGCGGAGGTGGCGCATGATCAGGTCCCGATGAAGGCGGCACGAAACGTGTCATGCGCCGATTTGAGTGACAGGTTGGGCTGCGCGAGGTAGCTCGAGGCTTTCTTGATGGCGTAGTCGCTGTTGGCGTGTTCCTCGACCCAGGCCAGGTCGTCGAAACCGATGTGGTGTTCCAGCGCCGCCTGCGGTTCCATGATGGCGTGCAGGGTCTGCGCCGAGGCGCCGCAAAAGCCCAGCACCAGCGCATGGCGGCCGCGGATGCGGGTGATGAACAGCGCCAGTTCGAAGTCGGCGCGCGCCAGGAACGGGGCGATCAGGTGCATCCAGAAGGCCGCCACCAGATTGCGGTACAGCGGGTCGGCCGGCAGCGGCAGTTCCAGGCTTTTTTCCAGCCGGCTGGAGCTGCTGGCCATGACGGGCTGCAGCAGCATGCCCAGGGCCAGCAGCACCTGGCGCACGGAACCGCCAAAACCCGTGGGCGCCAGCAGGGCGTCGAGCGCGCCCACCGTCTGCAAGCCGAGGAAATCGTCGAAGGCCGCATCGTAGGCGCTGCCGCGCAAGTCCAGTTCGATGCTGGCGCCCGCGGCGGCGGCCGGCAGCGCGGCGCCGGCCGCCGCGCCGCACATTTCGGCGCTCAGGGCATCGAGGCGGTTCCACAGGCGCGACAGCACAAGCGGACTGGTCGGCACGAAGCCGGCCGGCTGCGCCACTTCCATGGCGCCCATCATCAGGAAGGGAAAGCGGCGCGACGAGGCATCGCTGCTGGCGGCGATGTGCCCGGCGATGGCGCGGCCGCGGCGCGGGCCGATGAAGGCGAAATGCAGCGGCGGCAGCGCGTCGTAGGTCAGCTTCCAGCGCGCATCGGCCGTCATCAGTTCCATGGCGTTGGCGAGCCACTCATCGAGCATCTTCAGCAGGGCCGGGTTGTCGCCGTGCTTGATGAAGTCGCCGCGGCTGGGGATCTTGCCGAAATAGCCGATCTGGGTAACGGTAGGGCGGCTCATGGCGTGTTCCCGGCGATGGCGGTGGCCGTTTCCGGCGCCCCGATGACGACCGATTCCGGCAGTTTCAGGCCGCGGAAACCCTGGTTGGCGGCGGAGGTGGCGGCCGGCGCGGTCGCGGCCACGATCTTCAGGTTGGCCATCACGGTGACGCCGCCGTTCTCCCAGCTCAGTTCGAATACGCCGCCCTCCTTGCGCGTGCGCCTGGCCGAGTCGATCATCTTCTTCAGGCCGAAATGCCCCGGTTCGTTCAGCAGTACCACGGTGCGCCCTTCCGGTGTGATGGCGCTGATGCGCGAGCCGGGCAGGCCCTGCGGATTGGGCCAGACCATGTGCACCCAGGGCTGCGGCTGGCCGCGCCAGCGCAGCGCCTGGCCATCGATCTCGATCGTATATTCGGTGGCGCCGGGTGCGCTCAGCGCCTGCAGGTCGAAGCGCGTCTGCGCTTCGGCAGCGCCGGCCGCCGTGGCCACGCCGTTGGCGCTGAGCGGGGCGACCCAGCCGGGCAGGCTGGCCACCACCGGCGGCGCCAGGGTGATGCCCATCGCGGCCCAGGTCCTGGCGCTGATGGCGTCGCCGCGCCGCACGACCAGCGGGCCGATGGTGGTGTTGAAGAACTTGGCGATGGCGCCTTCCGGGCCGAATACCTGGCCGATGTCGGCATTGCTCGCCTCGATGCGCGAGTCGGGCGCGAACGGATATTTCGGCGCCAGGGTTTTCTGGAACGGTTCGAGCACCTGCGCCAGCCATACCTTGTTGATCTCCGTCTCGGTGGGCTTGACGATGACGGCGAAGGTCTGCATCAGCGGGCGTACCAGCAGCGGGCGGATGGCCTGCTTTTGCGGGTCGCTCATGCCGGTCAGCATCTGCTCGTCCACGTATTTCAGCGCGTCGGCCAGCTCCGAGCCGCTGCCATCGAGCGTCTGCTGCATCAGCTGCTTGGCGCCGGGGCCCGTGTCGCCCTGGTTCTTGATCTGGTTGAAGCGCACGCGCAGCTTCGACAGGGCCGCCAGGTAGCCGCGCATGGGCGAGGCTTCCTTGTCGCGCGCCACCACCAGGCGCGCCACGCCGGAAAATTCGCGGCCGACGGGCCCCATCGGCATGGCGCCGCCGGCCTGGCCCGCCGCCGCGGCGGCAGGCTTCTGGCGCAGCACCGTTTCGCGGAACCAGTCCATCGCCCCGCGCTGGGCGCGCTGCAAGCCCTGGCCCAGCAAGGAGGGGTTGTCCCACGAGGTTTCCTGGTACACCGTCTCGATCAGTTTGTTGAGGGGCGAGGCTTGCGGATCGCCGAGGCGGTTCATCGCCTGCGCCGCATTGTCGAAACCGTTCAATTCGCGGATGCTGACGCCCTGGATGAATTTCTGCCACTCCCGCGCGTAATCGGTCTTGTACAGTTCCACCAGCGCCTTCTGGATCTGTTCCGGGCTGCCTTCCAGGGTCAGGTCATCCTTCGACGCCGTTTTCAATACCCAGTCGGCGCTTTGCAATTCGCGGTTGGCCGCTTCCTGGAACGCCTGCTGGATGTATTTTTCCCACGCGTCGCGCGTGAAGGTGCCGGGGATGGCGTAGCTGCCCAGTACCAGTTCCTTGTCCTGCTCGCCAACGATGCGCGCCACCGTCATCGACGGGAAGCGCGTGGCGGCGCGCGCCTTCACGTCCGCATACACGCGGTCGCGCGCCGGCATGCCGCGCACCACGCGCCGCAGGCTGTCGCGCGACTGGTCGGCCAGGGCCAGCTTGTTCTCGATCTGCGGCCAGGACGGGTCGTCGATCTGCGTCAGGTAGAACGAGATCAGGCGTTCGGCGCTGCGGATCATCTGTTCGCGCGGCATGTTGCCCCGGTTGGCGTCGAGCCAGCCGCGCCAGTAGCGGGTCAGCTGGTCGTTCAGGTGGCCGGCTTCGGCGCGTGACTTGTCGCCCAGCATCAAGTAGGTTTTCAGGGCATTGTAGGCATCTTCCACATTCGTCGGCGCGGCATCCTTGAAGGGCTGGCCTGTCGTACCGACCGCCGTACCGGCTGCCGTGCCGACTGTGGCAGCGGCCGTCGTGCCGGCCGGCGCCGGCGTCAGCGGCTGCAGCCGGTCGGCGCCCGCGTTTACTTCCGCGAGGAAGGACTCCAGCGATTGCGCCACCGGCGCGAGCATGACTTCCTTGAGGCCGGAAAAATACTCCTCGCGCAGTTTGCGCTCCAGCAAATCCCCCTGGTACAGGCCCAGGCTGAGCGCCAGCGGCCGCTTGCTGCGGTACGCTTCCAGCTGCTCGATGCGGTCCTGCATGATTTCCAGGGCCTGGAAGCGCGACTGCAGGTCCAGGCGCTGGTCCTGCACCTTGATGGCTTGCTCCAGGTCGGCCTGCACGTTGGCCGCCAGCTGGCGGTTGGCCAGGTAGGACCAGCTCCAGCCGCCCAGCGCCAGGCCGGCCAGCGCGATGGCGGTGAAAAACGTGGCATAGCGCAAGCGCGTCTTGCGCGGGCTGGCGTATTGCGCCACCAGTTCCCTGTCGGCGAAGATCACCTTGCGAAACAGGTTCAGCAGGAAATAGCCGTGCTGGTCCTGGGCCTGGACCGTCTTGTGTTCCTGCTGCTGCGGTTTGAGGTCGAAGCGCTGGGCCACCCGTTCCGACGAGGCGGAGACGGAGGCGCCTTCCTGCAGCGCGCTGGTGAAATAGAAACCGCGGAAGACGGGCTTGAACTGGAAGGGATTTTCCTCGAACAGGGTGGCGATGAAGGCGCGCAGCGGTCCCTTCACGGAACTGAATTCCAGCGGGAAGGTGAACACGCCGGGCGGCATGCGCTCGCGTCCTAGCAGCGACATATTGGCCAGGCTGAGGTCCTTCAAGCCATCGTACAGCTCATCGAAGCGCTGGTCGAACTGCTCCAGCACATCCTGCTTCGAGCTGTTGACGCTGTAGGGCAGGGTGGCGCCCCAGACCTTGTCGCGTTCGGCGCGTTCGGCATCCTGGAAAAATTCGCTGAAGCCTGTGATCAGGTCGGCCTTGGTGAATACCACGTACACGGGCGCATGGACTTCCAGCTTCTCCGTCAGTTCCTGCACGCGCTGGCGCAGGTTCTTGGCCAGTTCGATGGCGAATTCGGGCTTGCTGCCGGTCAGCTCGGCAATACTGACGGCGATGATGATGCCGTTGATCGGCGCGCGCTTGCGGTGCTTTTTCAGCAGGCCGAGAAAGCCGAACCATTCGGCGCGGTCTTCATCGTTGATGGCGTAGCGCCCGGCCGTGTCGAGCAGGATGCCGTCGGTGGTGAAAAACCAGTCGCAGTTGCGGGTGCCGCCCATGCCTTGCACGATCTTGCTGTCCACAAAAGGAAACTGCAGGCCGGAATTGGCGATCGCCGTACTCTTGCCGGCGGCGGGGTTGCCGATGATCATGTACCACGGTAATTCATACAGCGCGGCATCGCCCGACAGCTGGCCCAGCCGCGACGTCTTGATGGTATTGATCGCTTCCAGCATGCGCTTGCGGATGGCTTCGGTTTCCTCGCGCTGCACCTGACCGGCCTTGGGCGCGGCGCCCGCCGCCTGCTGCTCCAGCATGCTGTTGAAGCTGGCGCCCTCGCGCCGGCGCCGGCGGCGGCGCAGCCACCACACGATGGCGCCCAGCAGCGCCGCCGCGGCCAGCAAGGGCAGCAGCCGCATGGCCGGCCAGTCGAAAATGACGGCGCAGGCGAACAGCAGCAGGATGGCGGCCGCGATGCCGAGGATGAGCAGGCTGGTGCGTGAAGTCAGGGAGTGCCAGAATCGTTGCATCATAGTTTTATAGTGTGCAAACCGTTAAGGTGCGTGAATGGGACGTCGCTGTATCAGGTGGTGCCGTGACTGTTTTTCGCGCGCGGACCAATGACGAGGGCGCCGCGCTGCAGTGGATCGAGGTTGCTGAGACATAAAACGTGCGCGCCGTCGTCGGCCGCCGCCTGCCGCGCCATGGCCAGTGCGGCCAGCGTCGTGACGGCGCCGCACTGGCCGCATGCGGTGCCGACGCCCAGCACCTGCTCGCCCAGGTCCAACTGGGGCAAGATGGCACCGGCGCACTGCATCAGTTCGAGCACGCGGTTGGCGCGCTGGTCGGTATCGGCGCTGACCAGCGCGATGCCGGCCGCCGCATCGTCGCCGGCTGCCGCCAGCGCTTGCCGGCCCAGTTCCGCCAGCATGCTCTTGTCGGCCGGGCCGCGCTGGCTGGCGCCTTGCGGCAGTTCGCCCGTGGCTGCGCGGTGCAGCAGGACAGGCGCGGGCTCGTCCGGTGGCGCCGTCGCGCCAGGGATGGCCAGCAGCAGGCCGGCCGCGCCTTCGCCGGGAATCTGTCCGTTCGCCTGGCTGGCGCTGAACAGCTGGCCCTGGCTCGCCAGGACATGCACGCGCAGCTCGCCCAGGTGCGAATCGCAGGCCAGCACGATGGACAGGCCGGGCGGCTGCGGTGGCGCGGCATGGCCGGCAAGCTGGTTCAACAGGGCAAACGGCGCCGGTGGCCGGTTGGCGGCGTCGGCGGGCGGCGGCAATGTCTGCGCTGGCCAGCCCTGTTCGCGCGCCAGGTGGCGCAGCCAGGCGTCGCCGGCCTGGCGCTGGGCGGCGCTCCACGAGGTCGGCATCAGCAGATGCAGCCGCAGCATGGGCGGCGCGCTGGCTGGCGAGGCCCGTGCGCCTGCGGACAGCGCATGCTGCAGGGCTTCGTCCACCAGTTCGGCCAGCACTTCGGCGCCCAGGGCCAGCGCGCGCACGTCTTCCGGATTGAAGGGAAACGGTTCGCTGGCCAGGCCGGCCTGCGGATGCTCGCGCAGCCAGGCGGCCAGCACTTGCTGCTGCTCTTCTTCGTCGATGCCGTCCACCCTGCCGCACAGCAGGGGATAGCCGTCTTCATCGAGCAGCTGGCCGTCGAGTGCAGGGCGCGCCTGGCGGGAGCGCATGGCGGCCAGCAATTCCGACGGCGTGGCGCCGCCCGGCATGCGCAGGGTGGCCGCCACGATATGCAGCGGCAACGGTGCCACGGGAGGTGTCGCCGCCTCGGCCTGAAGTGGTGCGGCAAGACCCGGCGCCGCCAGGGCTGGCCCGGCCAGCAGCCTGGCCAGCAGTTTTTTACCCAGCCACAGCATCAATAGCAGGGCCAGCGGTAGCGCCAGCATGGCGCCGGCCAGTTCGCCCGGCGTCGGCATGCGCGTGCTGTCGCGCCAGTAGGCGATGGCGCCCGTCCAGCTCAGCGCAAAGACGGACACGGTCAGCAGGCCGCGTCGCAACCAGGGGCGCATCAGCGGGCTCCTCCGCGTATGGGCAGGGCCGTCATGCCTGGTCGATGGTGGCTTGCTGGCTGGCGATCAGCAGCGCCCCACAGCTGGTCTTGTCGCCGTGGCGCGCCACGGGCTTGCCATCGACGATGAAGCTGGAGTCGCCGCTGACGATGGGGCAGACGCCATGGCCGGGCAGGGGACAGGCGACCTTGTCGCCGACCCGCGCCATGCTGATGCCGCCGCTGTCGCTCACCGCCGATGCTTCCAGCACGGTGCCGCCATGCGATGTCTTGTCGCCCAATCTGATTACCGGACCCGCCATACGCGCTCCCCTCAGTGTTTTTTCATTACGCCGGGCAGGCGCAGTTCGGTATGCCCGAAATCCATCATTTTCCAGCGTCCACCCCAGGTCATGCCGACCGATTCGGCCACTTCGCCATACAACTGGTAGCCGCGCATGGCCCACGGGTCCTTCTCGGAAATGACCAGCTTGCCATTGCGCAGGAAAGCGCAGTCGGCCGCCAGGCCGTACTGGTGCCAGCTTTGAAAGGCGGCCGCGTTGCTGACGTTGGGACCCATGCCCGCCAACATGTCTTGCCGCTCGGGGCTGCGATAGCCTTCCAGCAGCGCCATCTCGTAGCCATGCTTTTCCTTCATGATCTTGAAGACCAGCAGCAAGCGCTGGGCGTATTCCACATTCAGCAAGGTCCAGTTGCGGCTGGCCGATACCAGCAGCGGGCGCTCCTGGCGCACTTCTTCCGTGGCAAACACGAGCGGCGGCAGGTCGACGGGCGGCACCAGCTGTTCGCCCTGCAGCAGGCTGGCGACCTGCGTATTCATTTCCCGCGTCGATACATCGTAGGCGCCCAGCATGGATTTGCTGTCGGCCATCAGGGCCAGCAGGGTCGGCAGGCTGAGCGCAGCCACGCCCGCGAGACACAGCAGGTAATGACGGCGCAGCAAGTCGGCAGTGCGGGCCCACAGCGCGCTGCTGCGCTGTCCCAGGCTGGCCATGCCCGTCTGCCTGCGCCTCGCCACGCGCTGCAGGCAGGCGGCGAGGCGCTGCTCCGCGCCATCGACGGCGTGCAGCACGAAATCGCGCCCGGCCGGGAACAGGATCAGCCAGCTGATCAGGCATGCCAGGATGAAATACAGCGCTACCGCGAGTAGGAACACGCTAACCTCAATCAAGAAATGTTTGGCTGCGGGGAACGGTGCTGTCCATCGGGGAAAACAGAGAATCGACGGATATTGCCTGGAAGTATATCTTACAAAACTGATAATTAAGGAGGGCTTTTTTCAATTGTGCGGAGGGTGCGCACTGTTGATTTTATGGCACGCGTCATGATTTTGTTGAATAGCGTAAAGTCTTGCAAATATTACAGGAGCGCACATTTTGCGAACTCATGACGATAGCCCCCGGCTCCCGGCCCGGCCCAGCCTGTTGACGCAGGCGCAGCAGGCGGAGGCCGACCGTAACCGCATCCTGAGCACGCTCGAGGGTGGCAACGCCGGCGCGTCCGCGAAGGCCAGGCGCGGTACCCTGGCCCTGCGCGGAGGCGTGGGCGCGCTGCTGCTGTTATTGGCAGCGGGCGTCTGGCTTGGGCAGCGCGGAGAACGGGTTGGCGACGACGATGCGCCGGCGGCGCCGGTTTCCCCGCCCGTCGCCACCGCCGCGCCCGCCGCCGTGGAAGCGCCGCCGGTCGTCGCCAGCATCCGTGACGAGGCGCCGCCTGGCGCCGCCGCACCGCAGCAGAGCCTGAGCGAGATGCTCGATGCCGGCGCGTCCGCCACAGCCGCCACAGGCGCTGCCCGGAATGCGAGTGCTGCGCACCCGGGCGATGTCCTGAGCAAGGCGCTGGAAACGCCGTCGCCCCCAGCCGCCGCCTCGAAACCCGTCACGAAACAGGTGGCCAAGGCGCCCCGTCCGGCAGCCAAAAAACCGCCGGCGAAAGGGCCTGCGGCTACGCCCGCCCGCCGCGCGGAAGACAGCGATATCGCCCTGCTGTCGGCCCTGCTGGCACACGCGCAGGCCGCGCCGGCGCCGAAGAAAACCGTTCCCAATCTGCGGACCCAGTTGCAGCAATGCGCGGCGCTCAAGCGCGACGCCGCCGCCGCGTGCCGCGCGCGCGCCTGCCAGGGCCATGCCGATAACGCGCAATGCAAGGCCGGGCAAGTTGCCGTGAAAGGCGAAAAATGAGCGCCGCCAGCGCCGCTCAGGTCAACGCTTCCCTCGCTGGTTTCAGCAGTGTGACGCGGTTGTATGAGCTGTCGCTGGACGGCGGCGACGCCGGCGACGGCGGGACGGCGCAGTGGTTGGTGGAAGCGTTTGTCGCCGACGAGCAGTTGCAGGCCGTGGGCGTGCGCGACGTCATCGTGCTGTCCACGCAGGCGAATGTGGCACTGGCGCCTCTGCTGGGCAAGCGGGCCGCGCTGCACGTCAGCCTGGCCGACGGCAGCCGCGCTGTCTTCAGCGGCTATGTCAGCGAAGCGGCGATGCTGGGCAGCGACGGCGGACTGGCCCGTTTCCGGCTGCGCCTGACGCCGTGGCTATGGCTGTTGAGCCAGGTACGCAACAGCCGCGTCTGGCAAGACAAGAGCGTCATCGAAATCGTCGACAGCGTGTTCCAGGCTTACGCGCCGCAAGCCGACTGGCGCTGGAGCGGCGACACGGGGCCGTTCATGGCCGAGGCGCAGCCGCGCAGCTATTGCTGCCAGTACCGCGAGTCGGACCTGGCCTTCGTCACGCGTCTGCTGGGCGAAGAAGGCCTGGCCTGGCGCTTCGAAGAACACGAGGGCGGCCATTGCCTGGTACTGTTCGCCGACAGCAGCACCTTGAGCGCGGTGCCGGAAGACGCCAGCAGCGCGCAAGGCGGCGGCATCCGATTTCATGGCGCGCGGGCCGTGGAACAGGCCGACGCCATCCAGGCGCTCAGCCGGGCACACGCCTTGCGCACGGCGGTGGCGACCGTGCTCAGCTATGATTACAAGGCCAAGAAGGCCGTCAGCGCCAGCGTGCCGACGCGCTTGGCGCCGGGTGGGAAAAATGCGCCCGTGCTGGAAAGCTATGACATGCCAGGCCAGTATTTCTATGCCAATGCGGCCCAGGCCGAACGCTATGCCTTGCTGCGGATGCAGGCGCTCGAAGCGCGCGGCGAACGCTGGCAGGCGCGTTCGACCGTGCGCACCTTGCGTGCCGGTACGCGCTTTACCCTGACGCAGGGACCGTTGCAGCAGGACGGCGCCGAGGCGCCGGCGCTGGTCGTGCTGCGCGTGTACAGCGTGGGCGTGAATAACTTGCCGGCGCCCGCCAGGCAGGGCCTGGCTGAGCTGTTCGGCCCCATACCCGAATTGCTGCAGGAAGGCCTGGCTGGCCAGGCGCTGGCGCCGCGCGATATCGCGCATGTCCAGCAAGTGATCGCCCAGGCGGTCGAGAGTGGCTATGCCAACCATATTGAGGCGATCGCGGCCGATACGCCATGGCGCCCGGCACCAGAGGGCGGCGACGCGCGCCACCATCCGGCACCGACGGCCCGCGGCAGCCAGAGCGCCATCGTGGTCGGCGCCGACGGCGGCGCCAGCGCCAGCGCCAGCGGCGGCAGCGAGATCCATTGCGACAAGCTGGGCCGGGTGCGCATCCGTTTCCACTGGCAGCAGGAGGGCGGCGCCACCTGCTGGGTACGCGTGGCGCAGCGCTCGGCAGGCGGCGGCATGGGCAGCCAGTTCCTGCCGCGCATCGGCCAGGAAGTGCTGGTGCAATTCCTGGAAAACGATATCGACCGCCCCATCATCGTCGGCGCCCTGTACAACGGGCAGGGCGAGGGCGGCGTCGCGCCCTCACCGGGCGGCATCACGGACAAGCCCGCGGAGGCCAGTGTCTTCGAACCGGCGCGCGACCATGCGCCGTCGGCGCAGGGCAACGTGGCTGGCGGCAACAGCCCGGTCTGGCATGGCGCGGCCGGCGGCAGCGCCGGCCACCGCAACGGCGCGGCGCAATGGGGTATCCGCAGCAAGGAATTCGGCGCTGCCGGCTACAACCAGTTGCTGTTCGACGATACCGACCAGCAGGGGCGCATCCAGCTCAAGAGCAGCCATGCGGCAAGCGAACTCAATCTTGGCCACCTGATCCATGCGGCCGACAATTACCGGGGCAGCCTGCGCGGCACGGGCGCCGAGCTGCGCACCGACGCTTACGGCGCCGTGCGGGCCGGCGCCGGGCTCCTGATTTCCAGCTACCTCGTCAATCACGACGCGCAGGCGCGCGATCCGGCCGGCGACAATGCGCCGGGCATGGTCTTGCTCAAGCAGGCGGCCAAGCTGGGTGCAACCTTCAGCGCCGCCGCCGTCACGCACAAGACGGTCGCGTATGCCAGTCACCTGGGGCCGGCCAAGGCGAATGCCAGCGTGCTCGACGAGAAGGCGGCGCCCTTGCCGGCGTTTTTGACGAGCGTCTCCGGCATGCTGAGCCAGGACGATACGGCCGCCGCCAGGCGCGACGCGGCGGGCAAGCCGACCAGCCCCGGCGACGACAAGTTGCCGCACAGCAGCGACGCCATCATCGCCATCGCCGCCCGCGCCGGCCTGGGCGTGCTGGCGGGCCAGGATATCCAGCTGGCAAATGGCGAAACCACCTCCTTGATGAGCGGCCTGGACACCCAGTTCGTTGGCGGCGGTCAGTTGCGCGTGCACAGCGGGCAGGCCATCGGCGCCCTGGCCGGGGTGGTCAAGGCGGGCGAGAACAATATCGGCCTGCAACTGATCGCCGCCAAACAGGCCATCGACCTGCAGGCGCAGGCTGACGTGCTCAACGTGCAGGCGCGCGAGGAAGTCAACATCGTCAGCGCCGCCGCGCACATCGACTGGGCGGCGGCGAAAAGCATCCGTTTGTCGACGGCGGGCGGGGCGAACATCACGATCGAGGGCGGCAACATCACCGTGCAGTGTCCGGGCAAGATCACGGTGCATGCCGGCAAGAAGAGTTTTACGGGGCCATCCCGTGCAAGCTATCCACTGCCGGTCATGCCTCGCAGTATTTGCAAGGAATGTCTGTTAAATGCGGCCAGGAGCGGCTCGCCTTTTGCCGCGAAGGGGGAGTAAGCATGCGCGACGACGATGGCGGGGCTCCCGCCTGCGGCTTGCAGCTGCTTGCGCTGCTCGATAGCCATCCTGCCGACCAGGGCGTGACCCTGTACAGCTTGATTGATGGCGCCAAGTTCGATGGTTTGGCCCGTATCCGCTTGCCAAGCGATCACAGCGTCGAGTTGTATTCCTTGTTAGGTGAATTGGCCGAGCCAGACGCCCTGTACGCCGGCCCGATATTGTTGCGGCATATCAAGGGCGAGCAATGTCCCTTGCTCGCCCAATTGCTTTGCACTGCCGGCAGCGCCCATTTCATGTCGCTGATTGTTTCTGACCGGCCCCTGCCGCAAGTGCTGGAACGGCTGACTTGGCTGACCGAGGTGGAGCACGATGACGGTACGGAGTGGATCATGCGCTACTACGATCCGCTTATCCTGCCGCACTGGCTGGACGTGCTGGAAACGGCGCAGCGCAAGGCTGCACTCGCGGAAATCACGGGCTGGTTGTACATGGACGTGCGTGGGGTGCCACAAATTGTACCTGGCGAGAAGGATGAGGAGTCTGTGCCCCTTGGAAGCGAACGAATGCTTTTGGCACAACATCAATATGTCGAGCTGATGAATAGAACAGCGCCGTACATGCTGATGAAGCAAATGGAGAGCGATGATCCGCAGGCGCTCGACGGTTTGCCTCCGGATCAGCGCTATGACTTTTTCTTTCAACAGCTGGGCAGGGCGCAGGCATATGGACTCAGTTCGCCCACAGACTTGAAAAGCTACTGCATGTTGTCGCTCATGCTGGGCGCCGATTTTCATCTGTCCCCAATCGCCGCCATCGCTTTGCAGGCCACGGGAACGGCGCAGTTATTCAGCGACCGGATATTGGCCTGGACTCCCCAGCAATGGGCTGCACTCGAAGAAATTTCCGCTTCCAGCATATGAATGCGATCCCGACATGAAAAAACTGACCTCTATCGTATTGTGCCTATTTATTTTGGCCGCTTGCAATTCCAAGGAAAAGGAAAATCGCTTGCAACAGGAATTAAGCGAGAAAACCTTCACTACCACCTCATATAACTACACGCCGTACGATATTTACTCCATCACCTTCAAGGGTATTTCACTGCCATTCAAGATCGATGAAGCTCCCAGCGGCGGTTCCATTTTTTTTCGCGACGCCAGCGAGGCGGAAATGGACAATGGTGAAAAAGTCCGTTTCAGTAGCGGAAATTGCTGTTTTATCTGGGATAGTCCCGTGGATAAACCGCTGCGAGTGCGGGTGGTCTGGAGCGTGGTGTTCGATACTGCCTACCACAATGGAAAATCGAGTGTTGACTACGACGAACGCACTTCCAGGCTGAGTTCTCCCGGAAGCCGCTGGTGTCAGGCCACTGTGGACATCCTGCCCGCCAAAGGGCCTGATCGCCCAACCACCGTGCTCTTGCACTTTCTTGCCGATGGAACAGTCCAGGCACATCTGGGAACCTTCAAGACGCAGGCGCCACTTGCTGCCGAGCAAGTGAAACTGCATGCCACGCGCCTTCCCCAAGGCCAGTTCTGCAAGCAGGAAATCGAGAATCCCTTTTATGGCATACCTCGCACACCGCATAGGGAATAGACCATGAGTAAACCAACGATACGCCGGCTTAGCGACGTCACGAAGAGTGAAAGGCTTGCCCGAGGAATTTATCGCAAGGAATTGGAGAAATGTGCGAAGGAGTCGGATTGCCGAAAGCCCGTCTGGATCAGCTGTTTTTTTGACGGAACTGGAAATAATTTCAAAAAAGATGGAAATGGTTCGCTGGCTTCGTCGAATGTAAAGTACAGCAATATTGCGAAACTGGGAAAGTTTGCGCATACGGCCGAAGACGAAAAAAACAAGACTTACGCGATATATACGCCAGGGGTCGGCACGCCGTTTCCGGAAATTCAAGACAGCGGTGATGGAATCGATGGGGCGCTCGGCATGGCATCGGCTGCCAAAGGGCAGGCCCGCATCAGCTGGATGCTGAAGGAGTTGAAGGTGCGGGTGGACAAGCACATGCCGCATGTAAATCAAATCAATGTTGCCGTGTTTGGCTTCAGTCGGGGGGCGGCCCAGGCGCGGGCCTTTGTGCGTCAGTTGGCTGGACAGTGTTATCAGCAGGGAGATGGATTGATCTGGATCAAAAGTGGCGGATTTATTCAGCCGCGTCTGGTGATTTACTTCCTCGGCATTTTTGATACCGTGGCCTCGGTGGGGTTTGGCGGTAGCCGCCTTGAGTCGAATCTCAAATATCACCTGGGACCTGTCTGGGGCGGCGTGATGTATCTGGCAGACGAGGGCGGCCATGCGGAATGGGCCTCCGATCTGCGTATTCCACCGTATGTGCGCTTTTGCGAGCATTATGTCGCAGCGCATGAAGTGCGCGAGAAATTTCCATCAGACTCTATCCGAATCGACCAGGCCACTGACTCGAACTGTCGGGAAACCCTTTATCCCGGGGCGCACTCCGACGTGGGCGGCGGTTATGACGACATGAATCAGGAGGGACGGTCAAACGAACTGGCGCGCATTCCGCTGTGCAATATGTATCTGTCGGCATATGCCGCCGGGGTGCCGTTCAAGTCACCCGAAGAGGTTCTTCAGGATTATGGCTCGCTGTTTAACATCAGCAGCGAATTGGAGGCATGCTTCGACGCTTACATGAAGCACGTCAGCGCGGACAAGCGGCTCGAGACGCAAGTCATCAGCCACATGAACAATTACTATCATTGGCGCTGGGGACGCACGGAACGTCAGCGCGCGGCGCGCAAAGAACGCGAAGCCATCATCGCAAAGGGGCAGTCCGTCATGTATGCCACGCCTGACAAGTACATGACCACGACGGACAGCGAATGGGAACGCGACGTTCAGAATATTGCAGAAAAGAAAACAGGCTTTTTTCGCAGTTCCACGGAACCGCTGGAGGACGCGATCTACGATGCCTGGAAAGGCAAGCTCCGAAAGTCGCTGTCGGTTGCGGAGCGGACTTTATTTGACAAATTCTTCGATCGCTATGTGCATGATTCTGTTGCGGGATTCAAGAATCAGATGAGTGACGCCAGTATCGGCTTTGTTGAAGCCAGTCGCTGGTCCCGAAACCGGCAGTATTTCATGGGAAAACGAGGCAAGAAATATCTGTATTGGCGATATGAGGGGGAAAAACCGGCATCGGGCGGCGTAAAAGAGGCGATGCTGGTGCCGAAAGAAGCGTCGACAGGTGGCGACACGGCGATAGCCTAGCAGAAACGGGCCTAGCCGCTATCTGGCGCGGGCCGCCGCCCTGGCTTGCTTGTCGCACTCGCGCACGGCCGCTTTGCATGCGGAAAACGCTTCCAGATACGTCACGGCGGCCTGCCGCTCTTCGACCAGTTCCGCCACCCGCTGCGTGAGCTGCAACGGTGTCGTCGGGGGCAGGTTTTTCAGTTTCTTGCTGATATCTTTGAGAGAACGTTGCTGACGCGCCAGTTCCGCGGCCAGCACGGCCTTGCGCTCGGCAGCGGGCAGGGCAGGATACAGCCTGCCGTTGCCGGCCTTGACGCTGCCATCCGCCGTCATCGACTGCGATTCGTGCGGGGCGCGAAATTCCAGCGCCAGCTTGCCATCGGCTTGCACGACGACCAGCAGCTCCTCGGTGGCATTGCCGGCAGGCAACGGCAGCGTGCGCGTTTCCGGCTTGCCGTCTGGCAGCCAGCGGTACTCGACGGTCAGCTGCACCGGCTTGTGCGGCGTGGCCGGCAGGTAGAAACAGCAATTGGCGGCGCTGCTCATGTAAGGGTTCAGGGGATCGGTATCGACGGCATTGGCCGGATTGCCGGCATCGCTGACGCCGACCTGGATGGCGCGGGCGCTGTAGTTCAAGGTGCTGACCGCTATCTTCGTTTCATCGGCCCCGGGCCGGTAATCGTGCTGGCCGCGCTCGCCGCGTTCGGCATGGCCTGCCAGCAGCGGCCGGCGCTGCATGGACTTGATGCCGATGGCAAAGATATGACTCAGGTAGCCGGTATCCGAGCGGCCGTCGCGCGAATAGCTGTCGCCGGGCGTGCGGTAGAGGTAGCCGATGTCTGCGATGGCCAGGGTGCGCACCTTGCTGTCCTGCGGAAATAGTGCTTCCTCCAGATAGCGATC
This sequence comes from Janthinobacterium sp. SUN026, assembly GCF_030397625.1. NCBI lineage: Bacteria > Pseudomonadati > Pseudomonadota > Betaproteobacteria > Burkholderiales > Oxalobacteraceae > Janthinobacterium > Janthinobacterium sp. SUN026. The sequence goes on from NZ_JAPQNU010000005.1 coordinate 469,916, forward strand.
CCTGGCGCCCATCACCTTTCCAGAGAGCACGCCAGCCCACGCCCGTTCCCCTGCGAAGCGGGGAAAGACGTTGAATTCGCCGTTGATGAACGGTTCGATTTTCAGCACATCCTGCGTCATGCCCGTGACGGGATCGATGACGGAATAAATCCCCGGAAAGGGCGAGTCTGCGGCGTGTGACTGCGCGGGCATGGCGAAGATGAGGCAGGCTGCGATCACGGCCGGTTTGTGGCTCATGCCGGCTCCGATCGCATACTGGGTGGCTGACGGTGGAATGCCACCAGGTCGGCGGGATAGAATTTGGCATCGCGGTAGCTGCTGTCGTCGATATCGAGCAGGCAGGTGATGGCCGCCGCTTCCCATGACCAGTAGCCTGAAAAGGACGTGTCGCGCGCGTGGCTGTCATAGTAGGGTTCGCGGCGGCTGGCGTCATACCATTGCCTCAGGTAATCCTTCATCAGCGCCGGGCGCTGGTTTTCTTCTGCCGCAAATATCTTGAGCGTTTTGACGTAGGGCAAGTGGCGGGTACATTCCGGCCAGGTGGTATCCCTGTTATCGATGGAAAATGCCAGCAGGCGTTCGACCAGCCCATCTTTTTCGTGGTTGTTGAAATCGATGACTGGCGCCAGGCGGGGCAGCAAATTGCCCCAATCCAGGAGAATGCCAAGGCAGATCATGCGGTTGACCTGCTCGTAGTCATCACCGGGCAGGGCGAAGTGGGGAAATCCCTGTTCCGCAGCGCAGGCCTGCACGTCAAAAGCCCTGTCATAGTTGGCAAACTCTTCCCAGTGTTCGAGTATCGTGGGATACAGCGCGCGCAGATCGGCTATCGTATGACCGGCGCTGTAGGCCAGGCTGAGCAGGTCTATGCCATCCCAGGCCCGCTGGCGCGTGGCCGTCATGAAATTTTCTGGCGGGATATTTTGCAGTAATTCGGCAGGTTGTTGCAAGCCTGCCTCCACCATGTCGAAGCACTCGTCGTGGCTGTCTTTGCTTTCAAGGTAAATCGCGTAGGACAGCAGCGGTTCCCTGCGCCTGGCCAAAAAAGTGTGTTCGTCCAGAGTCTGCATTCTTACTCCCGAAAATCCGTGTCACGGCAGGGCTGTTTGCCTTCGACATGCCCGCCATCGCTTGCCTCATTCCTCTCTATGCTGGTATAGCGACCTTCTTTCGATAACTGTCGCGCATAGTCAACGAGGTCTTTTGGATAGACCAAATGGTCTATGTCGCTGTCATCGAGGTCAAAAACAAAAACCATTGCAGCTGCTTCAAATGCCCAATAACCATAATATGGCGCGTAGCCTTCATCGCTGATTCTGAGATGGCCGTTGTACCAGCGTGGATGGTCCTTCATCGCCGGGTACCATTGTTTTAAATACTTCTTGAGTAAATTTCGTGCCGAATTTTCATCATCTTCATAAACTGTCTGCAGCAAGACATCGTACGGTTTGCCCAGTACGCAAGTGTCGATCCTGATCGCATCCTCCACATAGGCGCTAATCAGTTCCTCGAACAAGCCATCCTGTCCACGGTGGCTGCTAAGTATGCGTATGATGCGACTGACCGAACGCTGGTCACGCAATAATATAGCGATACTCAGTAATTGCAGCGTATCTTCATAATCGGCAAGGTCGCCAAAATTTGGTGCTGCCCGATATCTATATGGGCCATATTCAGGGTATTTCGATAATATTTCCTTCTGATGGATTTGATCGACTTCATTCCACTCCGCAAACTTGTCCACGATGCCAGACAGGCGTGGTGCGAGGTCTTCTATGGGCATGCCCGCAGTGTAATCGAGTAGCCAAATCCAGAAATTTTCAAGATACAGAAAATTGTAAGCCAGACTGAGATCTGCCGCGGATTCAGCCGATTCCTTATTCTTCTGTTGGACTTTTATCAGGGCAAGCGAATTTTCCAGGGTTTTTTCATACAGTTCCTGGTAAATGAATTGCTGGCGGCGGCGATCATCGAATGGTGGATTTTTCATTTTATTCGCCGCCTTCTCGTTCGGCCGGTGGTTTCATCTGTACGCTGCTGTGGCGGCCTTCTTTCCGCAGCTGGCGCGCATAATCGACTAGGTCCTTGGGGTAGACCAGATGGTCGATCTGGCTGTCCTCCAGGTCAAGTAAAAAAACCGCCGCACCCGCTTCAAATGCCCAGTAACCGTAATAGGGAGCATACCCCTCGTCCCTGATTCTCAGATGCCCGTCGTACCAGCGGGGATGATCTTTCATGGCTGGATACCACTGTTTCAGGTATTTCTGGACCAGTTTGAGCATCTCTCTCTCATTGTTTTCATAGAAAACCTGAAGTAAAGTATCATAGGGCTTTTCGAGAATGCACGAATCAAGATCTTGCTTATTCTCGACATATGCGCCAATCAATTGCTCAAATAATCCATCCTGGCCACGGTGGCTGCGTAGCACGTGGATGATGCGTAAGGCCGAATGTTGATCGCGCAGTAATAGTGCAATACTGAGTAGTTGTAGCGTGTTCTCATAATTTGCAAGCGTGGAAAAGTCTGGTGCTCCCTTGTATTCGTACGGCCCATAATCCGGAAACTCAAGCGCCGCTTCCTGTTGACAGAATTGATCGACCTCATTCCACTCTTCAAACTTATCCACGATGCCGGCGATACGCGGCGCCAGTGCATCGATCGGTTCACCCGCTGTGTAATCCAGCATCCAGATCCAGAACGCTTCCAAATACAGAAACTGATGTACCACAGAGTTTTCCAGCGTTGATTCCACTATTTTTTTATTTGCAAGTCGGACTTCAATTAATGCGAGCAGATTTTCCCGCGTTTTATGATAAAGATCTTCGTAGAGAAATTTCTGCCGGCGCCGCATATCGAACGGGGCGGCCATCATTGTTTGTCCGTCGTTTTTGCTGCTCGCTGGCGCAACTCGGCGCTGGGCCAGTCGCTGTCGGTGTCGAAGCGCCGCATCCAGCGCAGCGAGTCGGCGTCATTGAAGCGTTCGTTAGGGTCGCCGTCCCATTGGCCAAAGCCCAGCAGCGCCATGTGGTCGTTGCGGATCGGCTTGAGCAGTTTGTTGAGCAGTGCCGGCAATTCCGGCACACCGTCCTCTACCGGGTAGAGGGGCGGTTCCTCGCCCAGTTCGATCCATAGGCCTGCGCCGAGCTCGTCGATCCGGATGTGCGGATGCTGCAGGCGGAGTCTTATCTGGTCGCGGCTAAGGTTCAATTTTTCGCGCCAGGTATCCGATAACAGGAAGCCCCAGGTTGGCGGGCGGATGCCGTCTGCCAGCGAGCCGCTCATGGAAAAAGGATAATCAATGTCCAAGCCAAAAAATCGCGGTGCCAGAGAGCGTTCCCACACGGTGACTTCCGAGCGGGTGCCAAAGGCAAGCGGATTGGCCATCGAAAAGCCGCTGTAAACCTGATCAGGTTTCAGTTTTTCCATGGTTGCCAGAACAAACTGCCGCCATGCATTCTTGTTATCCTTCCACCATGACCAGCGATAGTAGAATTGAATGGATGAGTAAACCTTGTTTGATGGTTCGGGATTGTCATTCATGTAATCCCGCATTTTCCAGAAATATCCTGCTGTGGAAGGGGATGATCTGTGATTTTTTTGATCAGAAAAATCGAAAGTGAATGATTGACCAAGTTTTCTCTTGCGCGCAAACTCCCGCAAATCAGGGAGGCGTTTGGACCCGTAACGATGTGGCCGTTCTGAATCTGGGTGCGTAGCGAAAAGATCGGGCATTCCAGTTAAACGCTCAAAATTTTCGTGGATGTCTACCATCAGTAACGATGTCACCAAGGAGTGATTGGTATCATATAAGAAATAGAAAGTGATAAAAGGAGATACACCCAGATCTTGATTTCCATCGTCACAGGACATGTTTGGCCATTCCTTGAGGTCAGCAACCATTCCCTCTACATCTTCGGCAGTAAAAAAACGTTCCGTTGTGCTCATCTTTTCTCCTCTCACTGCATTGTTTCTTTACGCCTTCAGAAAACGCCACACCGTCAAACCATAGGCGGAATCCAGATTGCTCATGATCTCGCCTTGTTCAAATCGCCGGGTTTGCGGCGGAATGTCCAGCGCTTGCCACTGTCCGGCCTGTGGGCAGACCTAGCCGGCTTCGGCGCGCAATTCCAAAGGCCCCTGCACTGGACCAGCCGCTGACTGTGCGAGATGGAATTTGGCTATTGTTCTTCACTCCAATGCCAGATGGTTTCACCGTATGCCGCATCGTCAAAAACAGGCATCACTTGGCCTTGCGCGAAGTGGCTACGGCTGTGTAACCTTGTTGGGGCTTCCCAGAAGCCAGTTTGGGGGCAGGGGTGATCACCCTCAACACGAACGGCCTTATTTATTAAGTCAGTATCCATGCTTGTGTAACGGTGTTCCGCGCGTAACTTGCGGCCATAATTGACCAAGTCTTTAGGGTAGACCAGATGATCGATAGCGCTGTCGTCCAGATCGAGAATAAAGACCGCCGCTCCGGCTTCAAATGCCCAATAGCCATAATAGCCGGCATAGCCCTCTTCGCTGATCCTAAGGTGCTCGTCATGCCAGCGTGGATGATCCTTCATTGCCGGATACCACTGTTGTAAATATTGCTTGAGCAAGCTGAGTGTGGCCGTCTCATCTTCTTCATAAAAGACACCTAGCAAGGTGTCATAAGGGGCGCCAAGCACGCAGGTATCGCGCTCGACGACGTTGTCGGCATAAGCACTGATCAATTGCTCGAACAGGCCATCTTGACCGCGATGGCTACGTAGTACGTGGATGATGCGTTGGACCGAACGCTGATCGCGTAGCAAGATGGCAATGCTCAGCAGTTGTAGCGTGTCTTCGTAGTCGGAAAGTGTCGCGAAATCGGGCGCCCCCGAATATTTATATGGACCATATTCAGGCAGCTTCAGTGCACACTCCTGTTGATACTTTTGATCCACTTCGTTCCACTCTTCAAATTTGTCCACGATATCGGCGATTCGAGGCGCCAGTTGATCGAGGGCTATGCCAGCCGTGTAGTCAAGCATCCATATCCAGAGTAATTCCAGATACAGGAAATGATGAACGGAGGAGCTTTCGCCTATCGCATATGCATCCTTTTTGTTTTCTTCTCCTCCCCGGATCAAGGAAAGTTGATTTGTCCGTGTTTTTTTATAAAGTTCTTCATAAAGAAATTGTTGCCGACGCCGTTCGTGAAAGACGCTATTTTTCATGGTGAAGTACCATTTTTCTTGTTTAGTGCAGATTTCTGCAAGATGTTGTCGAACATTGCGTTCAATGTAAATGCCTAACATACTTGGCTGTGTGAGATGAAATATTGACTATTGTTCTTCACTCCAATGCCAGGTTGTTTTGCCGTATGCCGCATCGTCAAAAACAGGCATCACCTGGCCTTGCGCGAAGTGGCTAAGGCTGTGTAATTTTGCTGAGGTTTTCCAGAAACCACTTTGGGGACACGAATTCCCCCCTTCAACACGGCGGACATTGTGCTGCTATTTCGTATACAAGCTGGTGTAACGGTTTTCTTCGCGTAATTTTCGCCCGTAGTCTACAAGGTCTTTTGGATAGACCAGGTGATTGATGCCGCTGTCATCGAGATCGAGTAGATAGACTGTTGCGCCTGCTTCGAATGCCCAGTAACCATAATAACCGGAATAACCTTCCTCGTTGATATGCAAGTGTTCTTCATGCCAGCGTGGATGATCCTTCATGGCTGGGTACCATAATTTCAAATATTTTTTCACAAGATTGAGCGTCGCACTTTCATCTTCTTCATAAAATACCTGCAGCAGCGTGTCATAGGGTTTTCCAAGAACGCAACTGTCTATATTTATTTCTTCTTCGACATATCCGCCAATTAATTGTTCGAATAGGCCATCTTGACCTCGGTGACTGCGTAGCACATTAGTGATGCGCATGACCGATTTCTGGTCGCGCAGTAAAATGGCAATGCTAATTAATTGAAGGGTATTTTCGTATTCAAAAAGATTGGAAAATTGCGGGGCGCCGACATATTCGTAAGGTCCAAATTCTGGAAATTCAAGTGCAGCATCCTGTTGAAATGATTGATATACATCATTCCATTTTTCAAATGCGTCGATAATAACGGCAAGGCGCGAGGCAAGTTCATGGATGGGGACGCCTGCGGTGTAGTCCAACATCCAGAGCCAAAATAGTTCAAGATGCAAGAACTGATAAATCGAATTTTCACTTTGCGTTGTACTGGCTACATTTTCATTATCATTTCCTACTTCAATGAGAAGAAGTTGATTTTCCCGTGTTCTATTGTAAAGTTCTTCATGGAGAAATTGCTGTCTGCGTCGGTGATGAAAGGGTAAATCTTCCATGGCTACTTGCTTTTTTCTTGGGTAAATTGTATTCGTGTCAAAGAAGGTACGCGCATGCTGAAACCGCAATGCATGATTGCCTTTTTCAGTCGAGCATCAGCTCGATGGTTTCGAACATCAGTACCGCCGCTGTTCTTCATGCGTTCAGGAAGCGCCACACCGTCAAGCCATAGGCGCAATCCAGATTGCGCATGATCTCGCCTTGTTCAAATCGCCGGGTTTGCGGCGGAATGTCCAGCGCTTGCCACTGTCCGGTCTGCGGGCAGGCCTCGCCGGCGTAGGCGTGCAATTCCAAAGGCTTATGCGCTGACGCAGCTCGGCGCTGGGCCAATCGCTGGCTGTGCGAGATGGACTTTGGCTATTGTTCGTCACTCCAATACCAGATGGTTTCACCGTATGCCGCATCGTCAAAAACAGGCATTATTTGGCCTTGCGCGAAGTGGCTGCGACTGTGTAATTTTGCTGGGGTTTCCCAGAAGCCAGATTGAGGGCAGGGCTCGCCGCCCTCGACGCGTCCCTTGCGCATCAGTGGTTCTGTTTCCTGACTGGTAAAGCGGCCTACTTCCCATAACTGTCGTGCATAATCGACCAGGTCTTTGGGGTAGACCAGATGGTCGATCTGGCTGTCGTCCAGGTCGAGTATAAAGACGGTCGCCCCTGCTTCGAATGCCCAGTAGCCGTAATAGGCGGCATAGCCTTCCTCGTTGATGTTGAGATGCTCATCGTACCAGCGCGGATGATTTCTCATAGCTGGGTACCACTGTTTCAGGTATTTTTGCAGCAGGACTAAGCTAGCTTTCTCATCTTCCTCATAGAATACTTGCAACAGGGTGTCGTAGGGTTTGCTGATAATGCAGGTGTCGAGGTCTTGACTGTCCTCGACATATGCGCCAATTAATTGCTCGAACAGCCCATCGTGGCCACGGTGGCTACGCAGTACGTGGATGATGCGTCGCACCGAACGCTGATCGCGTAGCAGGATGGCGATGCTGAGTAGTTGAAGCGTGTCTTCATAATCGGAAAGGATGGAAAACTGTGGCGCTCCCTCGTATTCGTATGGCCCGTATTCTGGAAAGTCAAGCGCCGCTTCCTGTTGATAAAGTTGATCGACTTCATTCCATTCTTCAAATTTATCCACGATGCCTGCAATGCGCGGCGCCAGTGCATCGATCGGCTCACCTGCCGTATAGTCGAGTATCCAGATCCATAGCGCTTCCAAATACAAAAACTGGTAAATGACAGTTTGACTTTGTGTTGATTCGGCCACTCTTTTGTTGGCAAGTTGACCTTTAATTAGTGAAAGTTGATTTTCTCGAGTTTTAGTGTAAAGCTCCTCATAAAGGAATTGTTGGCGACGGCGTTCATGGAATTCTGGGTTCTTCATTGTTATTTTCTCCGCTTTCTCTTTCCTGAAACTGCTTTGCTTGATTTATTCTTGTTCTCTTGCTGTTCTTGTTGATCGACTGGTTTTTTAGACGTTGCTTTTTCGAGGCTTCTACGTCCTTTGTCTATGCGATCAATTTCCATATAGTTGAATGTGTCGCTTATTCCATGAGTTTCTTTGTGTTTGTCATGTATTTTTATATTGTAATGATCACCTGATGCGAGTAATTCCAATGTCGCTGCAAGATGGTCGACAACTCCAGGTGCTGCTGCTAACTTGAGCTTGCCATGCGGGTGTGCCGCCGTCACGAACGGATTAGAGAGTGCGGTGCTTCCCAGTATTAGATATGTCCAGCGATTTTTTAAATTTTCAACGGATTGCATGGCACCGTTTTTGGTGCTGTTGGTAAGCCATTTTTTCCCCATCTGCGTGCCCTTTATACGTTCACCGAGCAAAGTCCATAACATCAGCTCTCTGTCGTTGAGGGATGCCGGGGGGCGTGGGATGTTGCCACGTTCCACTTCCTTTTGCAGCCGCTGGAACAGTGTGTAGGCACTGCTACTGAATTTTGCTTCGATGAAATGGAAAGTGTCGCTATTTGTCTGCCAGATGGTATCCACACCATTTTGTAGCATTTTTTTTAAGTCTTCGGGTACAAGCTCTGTCGGGCGTTTGTGTGCGTTATCGGGACCGACAACGCGCGGGTAGTCAAAGCGCCATTTTCCATTGACGTTACCGTGCGGCCAGGCGGTGGCTTTTTTAAGCACGTGTTCCATATGATAATAATCTGCCATATGCTCACCGATGAGTCCCTTTGGCCCGAATGGCACTTTGGACAGCAATTCGCGAATCGGCCGCGACGTATTCTTCACCGGTGCGGTGCCGCCGTCGCTGCTCTGGCGGTGCGAGTCGTCCACGGGTTTGTGTTCCTTGCCCTTGCCCGGCGAGTCCCGTTCTTTGGTTTTTGCTTTGGCATCCACGCCCTTGGTTTTTTTATCGGTGCTGATCGTGGGCGACTTGAACTGGGCGTTGGCGCTGTGCGGATGTGTGTTGCCGGGCTTGTGATTGTGCCTGGCTGCCGTATTGGCGCCGGTGCCGGCGGCGACGGCGATTTTTTTTGCCGCCCATAACGCGTCTTCGCCCAGCATGTCCTCGATCAAGTCCTGCAACGCCTTGGCGCCTTGCGCAATGCCGGCCTTGAGGGGGCCGCGCACCGCTTCGACTTGCGGCTTCATGTCGCGTGCCAAATGCTGCAAGTCCGACGGCAGCCACCAATGGCTGGTCGACAGGTAGCCGAGCAATTGCACGCAGTTGTCCAGCGCGCTCATGGCCGTGCTGATTGCCAGCTGGGTGTTTTGCGCCCACTGGAAGGTTTTCAGGAATTTGATCGCGGCGCCCTTGCTCTTGCCCAGCATGGCTTCGATCATGACATTGCCGCCAGCGGCCGCCGCGCCAACCTCCTTGCGGTACTTGCGCAAAGGCTTGATGATGGTCTTGAACAGGCTGCCGACTTCTGGAATGCAGCCGAACGCCGCCAGCGCCATGTCGACCCAGTCATCGCGGGTCGCGCGCGACACGCCTTTCCTGCCGACCCGGTAGATCATGCCCGAGACATCGCGCACATCCATCACCTGGTCAACCACGGGGATCAGGGAAATGGCGCCGCCGACGATCATGGCGGCCTTGCCCTGGTCGTCCTCGAAGTCGCCCAGGATCAGGTCCTTGAAAAACTCTACAATCTCATCGACAAAGTTCTGGCTCATGGTTGGGGATCCGGTTTACTGCTTTTCCTGGCCGCTTCCAGCAATGCGGAAGCCTGTTTCAGCTGCTGCCTCGCTTGCTGCAGACGGGGTTCCGCTAGCAATGGCGGCGCTACCCAGTCGCGCTGGTCCTCGCCATATTCAATGTGATATGCGCCGGGAGGAATGTTTTCGAGGCGGGCATGGCCCTTGTCGTTGAGCAATCCACTGAGGGAAGTACCATTGGCGAACGTGATTTTGTAGGGGGAGTTAATGACAGGTTCGAGATCGCCATAATGCAGGTTCAGTTCGACTGCCCGGCCCAGGTCGGCCGCATTCGGCATCGCCGGCAAGGTGGGCTGGCTGCTCGCCGGCCCCGTCAATTCCTTCATGCTGGCGTTGAAATCGATCTTGCCCGGTCCATGCAGCATGATGTTGCCGCCTTCGAGGCGGATGTACGCGCCCTGGGCCGTCATCAGGATGTGCTGCTTGGCCGCCGCCGTGACGCTCTTGGCGGTGCTGCTGACGGTGATGGCCTTGTCGGCCGTCAGCCGTGTCGCATCGGACTGGCTTTGACTGCTGACCTTGCCGCTGGCCGCATGCAGGCGGATGCCGGTTTCCTGGTTGGGCTTATCCTTGCTGCTGGCCTTGCCATAGGTAAACAGGCTGATGCCCTTGCCCAGCGCGTACAGGCTGTTGCCCTGCGCGGCAAAGTTGAGATCCGCGCCCGCCGTCAGACTGCCATTGCCGCCGGCGACCAGCACGGCGTTGGCCGGTGTGGTGGCGGCGATGCCGGACGGACTGGATAATTGCAGCTGCGGGTCGCCATACGCGCTGGCCTGGCCTTCGCCGCCCGCCGCCTGCTGGCCCTGGCCCGCAGCGGCGGCGCCCTCGGCCGTCGCGCCCAGGACCTCGATGCTGTGCTGCATCTGGGCAAGGGCGGGGAGCTGGGCGGCTGGCGCAGGCGTCTGCGGCTGGTCCGGCGTGGCAGCGGAAGCTGGCGCGGCCGCACCGGCTGTGGCCGGGCTGGGCATTTCGAGCGCGAAATGTTTTTGCGCCTGCTCGGCCAGCGAGGTCTGCAGTTGCAAGCTTTGCCTGAGCTGTTCCAGCGCTTCCTGCGCATCCATCTGGCTGCCGCCGGCATCGCGGCCATGCGCCGACAGCAGCATGCCCGCTCCCGCGCGCAGGGCAGCGCTGTGTTCTGTTTTCAGCTCGGCGCCAAAGCCGGACGGCGCCAGCCGCTGGTTGTCGCTCTGGTGGCGCAAATGGCCCAGGTTCAGTTCGGCCGTGCCCTGGTGAGGGCCGGCGTGGCGCTGCAAGGCGACACGGCCCTGGCCCGGGCTGTCGTCGAATACCAGCTGGCTGTAGGCGCCGCCGCCGCCCTGGCTGGCTTGCATGGCTTGCGTCTTGATGCCGGACAAGGCCGCCGGGTGGGCGTGGGCGCCGGCCTGGCCGGGAAACCAGGCCGGCGCGTTGCCCGTCGCCGCGCCCGTGCCCTGACTGACCTGGTTGTTTTGCGCGTCTGCCTGGCCGCGGCCGTTGTACAGCGTGCCGATGACGACGGGGCGGTCGATATTGCCTTCCAGGAAATCGACGAGCACCTCCTGGCCCACGCGGGGCAGGGCATTGCTGCCCCAGTTGGCGCCGGCGACGGGCGCCAGCGGCGTGGCTACCCTGACCCAGGTGCCGGCGCTATCGTCGCCGGGGGCGCCTGTGTGGCCGTCGGCGGCCGGATGCGCCAGGCGGCTATGGCTTTGCGCTCCCCGCTGCCAGTGGAATTGCACCTTGACGCGGTGGTCGCGGTCCGTATGCAGCTGGACGCCGGCCGGGCCGACGACGATGGCGGTCTGCTGGCCCATGATGCTGGGGCGCGGATGCAGCAGTTGCCCATGCTGGTCGGCATAGCTGCTGCGGTAGGGGATCTTGCTGCGGATGGCGTCGATGCGGTTGCGGTAGGGCGGGCGTTCGCCGATGGTGTCGCCGACGGCGTGCAGGCTGCCGGCCGCTTCGTCGCCGATCAGCGCGTCGAGCAAGCCCTTGCCGAAGCGCTGCAGCAGTCCGCCGCCGAGTTCCGCATCGAGGTTGTTATGCATCAGGTGCACCGTGCGGGTGACGAGGAAGGTCGCCGCGTCGCCATCGCCCGCCGCGTCCGTTTGCGCCTGGCCGCTCAGGGTGAAGGTGGTGCCGGGCGCCAGGGTGCGCACGGTGCCGGCGCCGGTAAACACTTCCCTGGCCGCCGTCAGCGCCTGCAACTGGCGCTCGGCAAGGCGTTGTCCGTGCTCACGCGACGGGTAGGCATAGGCGCCGGGAGCGTCGCGGCTGAGCAGCGCCATCGTCCCGTCCCTGGCGCCAGCGGTGCTGATGGGGCGCTGGCCCAGCGCGCGGTAGTCCCAGCTGGACAGTTCGATGCCGTTGGTTTGCTGGCGCAGCTGCATGCGCCAGCGGTCCATCGTGTCTTGCGGCATGACGGCGCCTGGCTGGCTGTAGGCGATGCTGGACTGGGTGTTGGGCTTGAAGCTGCCGTTGTGGTCGGCAATGACGAGGGTATGGCTGCCCAGGCTGGCGCTGCCTGCATCGCCCGTGTGTTCCGCATAATAAAACAGCCCTTCCTCGCTCATCAGCCGTTCCGCAAAGGCCCAGTCGCTTTCCTGATACTGGCTGCAGATGCTGCGTTTCGGATAGGCCGCGCGGTCGAGCAGGTCGAAGCGCCAGGCGGGCGCCAGCATGCCCTGGCCCTGGTAGCGGGCGAAGACGACTTCGAGGATGTCCGGTACCGCCAGGTCCTGGAAGACGCGGCTGTCGCGGCCGTACGCCAGGAAGGCCGTCCAAGGCTGCATGGTCAGGTTGTAGCGGGCAAAGCCGCCGTTTGCGCCCGCCAGTTCGACGGCGGTGATGTGGCCGTGGAACGGGCGCCAGTCCTCGGTGCCGGCGGCCGTGCGCAATTCCAGCAGGATGGGCTGGCCGATCAGCGACTTGAGGGGAATGGCCGCGTCGAGCGACAGGGCGGCGATGTTGAAGACATAGCCCAGTCCCAGGCCTTCCTCGCCGCGCACGCATTCGGCCAGCAGCTTGTCCGGGCCCAGGGGCGTACTCAGCTTCAGCAGGCGCGTGGCCTGGCTGAAGCCGCTGGCGACGGGTGACGTAGCAGGTGACGGCGACGCGCTTGCTTGGACCGGTTCGGACATTGATTGGAACTCCGTGTGGAGAAATGAGCGTACTTGCATTTAATTCAATGATTTGCTTATAAGATTACACCTTAGAAATAGTGATTTAACAAGCGCGATTCAATTGAATCGTGCGGCAGGCCGGGTCGTGCGCGGGCCGTGCGGGCCGTTTTTTCCCCTTCTGCTAGAGTGCGGATCTTGCCAATTCCACCATTGCAAAAAATACTGCTAAATATTACTTAGAAGCAATAATGTGGCGTGCCGTGCCTGTTTTTCGGCAGCCGTCCCACGTGAACCGGAGCAAGAATGAATACAATGAAATGCGCGGCTGCCGCCGTGCTGTGTGCCAGCCTGTCGCCCCCCATGGCGACGGCATCCCCCGTCGAACCACCGTTTCTCGATGTGCTCGTCCATCAGTACGCCAGTTGCGTCCAACCCGCCTATCACCAGGCTGAGCTGCGGGTACAGGACGGGACGGGGCGCTACCAGATCGACGTCAAGGGCGAGGTTTACACGGTCGAACTGCAGGAGCGCATGGGCTTTTCGCTGCAGGCGGGCATTGACGGTCCCGTGGCAGCCGTCGTCAAGCTGGACCGGCCGCCAACGGGGCAGTTCGGGGAGCAGGCGCGCTGGCGCGAACGCTGGCTGCGCGATGTGGCCGAGCGCAGCGGCGTGGCGCTGGAAGAGCGGGCGCTGGCTGGTGGCGCGCGCCTGCTGATCGTGAACAAGGGCGAGATCAAGGGCAATTATGTGGGCCAGTCCCTGCTGATCGATCCGGCGCGGCTGTTGTTCATCGATGTGGCGTGGCCGAACACGCTGGGAATCTATCGTGGCCCCGACGGCTTGCGGCATGTGCGGCAGGTGCAGGACGATGTATGGCAGCGCCTGCTGTCTTGCCCGCCGGCTGCGTGACGCTGGCGGCCGTCGCATACCCCTACTGCGCGCACGCGCATAGACAAATAATAATGATTCTCATTTATAATTCGAATCCATGGGGGTGCGATGGGCTGGCGCCATGGCGCCACGGTCGGTGAAGGAGGGCATGATGGGCAGTGTGTATGGCAACGAAGACATGATCGCGCACGAGCATCGCGTGCTGATGGGGGAATATGGCCGCGCGCAGGCGCGCTGCAGTGCGCAACTGGCTGCGCAGGCGGCCCGCATCGCGCAGCTGGAGTCGGAATTGATGCGCGCGCGGGCGCAGGTCGTGATCCGCGATACCCGGCTGGCGCTGGCGCGCGACGAGCTGGCCGAACTGGCGGCCAGCGTGCCGGGCTTGCCGACGCGCGCCCGGCTGGCCCGCCGGGTCGAGTGGCTCGGCGAACGGGTGCAGGACCTGATGCGCGAATTGCTGCGCCTGCAGTGGCTGCCCGCGCCTTCCGTCGTGCCCGTGCCCGCCTTGCAGGCCGATGTGCGCGAAAAAGCCGTGCTATATGTGAGCAACTATTCAAGCCTGGAACTTGGCCGGGACGCGGGTGGCGCCAACGTGGCGCAGCAAGCCATCGAGCAGGCCGGCGGGCGCTTCCTGCACCATGCCGGCGGCGACGATGGCGCCGACGATGCGGCGGCGCTGGAAGCGGGCCTGGTGGCGGCCGACTTGGTGATTTGCCAGACGGGCTGCGTCAGCCACGACGCCTACTGGCGCGTGCACGACCACTGCAAGCGCACGGGCAAGCAGTGCGTGCTGGTGGACCAGCCGCAAGCCATGCATTTCGTGCGCAAGGAAGCGCTGGCCGCTTCTTAACGCCCACTTAATCCGCATCGGGCAGAATGGCCGTCCATTCGACGTTATAGAGAGCGCCCATGCTATCCCTGCAAATCGGTCCCCTGGCCCTGCCTACGGGCCTGGTCCTGCTGATCGTTTCCCTGTGCGTCGCCTACGGCGCGGCGTGGTCGCTACGGCGCTATCGCCAACTGCCGGACGCCGGTTCCCTCGTTTCCGACATGCTGATCGCCGGCCTGCTGGCGGCGCGGCTGGCATTCGTCTTGCGCTGGCACGAACAGTATTTCAGCTCCCCCTCGGCGGCACCCTGGTCCATCCTCAATATCCGCGACGGCGGGTTTCTGGCGCCGGCCGGCATCGCCGCCGCGCTGGCCATCGCCGCGTGGCGCTGCCGGCGTCCCGCCATGGCGGCCATGCGCCGCCCTCTCGCCATCAGCGTGGCGTCGGGCGCGCTGGCATGGGGCGTGCTGAGCGCGGGGATCTCGCTGGCCTACGACAAGCCGGCGGCCTTGCCGGCCGTGGTGCTGCAGGCGTTCGATGGCGCGCCGGTGACCCTGGCGGCGCTGGCCGGCGGCAAGCCGCTGGTGGTCAATCTGTGGGCCAGCTGGTGCCCGCCATGCCGGCGCGAGATGCCCGTGCTGGCCGCCGCGCAGCAGGCGCGCGCCGATATCGTCTTCGTGTATGCGAACCAGCGCGAGGATGCGGCTGCGGCCAGCGCTTTCCTGGACAGGAGCGGCGCGACCCTGCGCAATGTGCTGCTCGACAGCGAGGCGGCGCTGGGCAAGGCGGCCGGTTCATCGGCCCTGCCCACCACCCTGTTCTATGACGCGCAGGGGCGCCTGGTCGATACGCACCTGGGCGAATTGTCCGACGCTTCGCTGGCCAGCAAGCTGCGCAAGATCGCGCCGGCGCCATAGCGCCTGTTCCTGCCTGAATGAGCCGCCCATCCGCGAGGATGCGCGGCTTTTTTTAACGCCTTGCCGCACGCGGCGCGCTTTCTGATAGTATACCCCCCTATAGTATTTATCGGAGTGGAACCATGGGACACACGGCGCACAACAAGACCAAGCTGTTGAACAGGATCAAACGCATCAAGGGACAGGTGGAAGGCCTGGAACGGGGCCTGGAAGAGGGGCGCGACTGCGGCGAAGTGCTGCAGCTGATCGCGGCCGTGCGCGGCGCCGTGAATGGCCTGATGGCCGAAGTCATCGAAGAACACCTGCGCGAGCACGTGGCCAGTCCCGATATCTCCGGCGACGAGCGGGCCAGGGGCGCCGACGACATCGCGGGCATTCTGCGCACCTACCTCAAATAAGGAGCACGTCATGCAAACGCCATCCATCAAGGAAGACCTGTCCGCCTGGCAGCATGAACACGTGTTTGGCGCCGCCAGCGACAAGGCGGAACGCCGCGCGCGCATCGTCATGTGGATCACCCTGGCCACCATGGTGCTGGAAATCGTCGCCGGCTGGTGGTACAACTCCATGGCTCTGCTGGCCGACGGCTGGCATATGAGTTCGCACGCGCTGGCCATCGGCCTGGCCGCGTTTGCGTATGCGGCCGCGCGCCGCTATGCGCGCGACCCGCGCTTTGCCTTCGGCACGTGGAAGATCGAAGTGCTGGCCGGCTACACGAGCGCCATCCTGCTGCTGGGCGTGGCCGTGCTGATGGTGGCCGCTTCCGTCGAACGCCTGTTCTCGCCGCAGCCCATATACTATCCGCAGGCGATGGCGGTGGCGGCTTTCGGCCTGGCTGTCAACCTCGTGTGCGCGCTGATCCTCGGCGGGCACCACGACCACGACCACGGGCATCATGCTCATCATGACCATCACGGTCACCATGAGCACCATGGCCACGGCGAAGACTTGAACATGAAGGCCGCGTACGTCCACGTGCTGGCCGACGCCGCCACATCCGTGCTGGCCATCCTTGCGCTGGCCGGCGCGTGGGCTTACGGCTGGCGCTGGCTCGATCCCGTGATGGGCATCGCGGGCGCCGTGCTGGTGGCCCTGTGGGCGAAAAAGCTGATGCAGGAGACGGGCAAGGTCTTGCTGGACCGCGAGATGGACCACCCCGTGGTGGATGAAATCCGCGAAGCCGTGGAAGTGGAAAGCGCAGGCGACACGCCGCGCGTCGTCGATCTGCATGTGTGGCGGGTCGGTAAGCAGCTGTATTCATGCGCCCTGTCCGTCGTCAGCCGCGACGCCAGCCTGACGGCGGCCGAACTGCGCGCGCGCATCGGCATCCACGAAGAAATTGTCCACAGCACCATCGAGATTATTCGCCGCCATTGATAATGATGGCGAAAAAAGCAAGCTGATGCGGGGCGTAGGCAGTATAATGTCGGCTTTTACAGCACGCGCTGTTCACCAGACAGAGAAGAAAATGAGCACATTACCACCATGCCCGCAATGCCAATCCGAATTCACGTATGAAGACGGCAGCCAGTTGATCTGCCCTGAATGCGCGCATGAATGGTCGGCCACTGCTGCAGAAGCGGCGGAAGAGGGCGCCAAGGTGTACCGTGATTCGGCCGGCAATATCCTGCAGGACGGCGACACGGTCAGCGTCATCAAGGACTTGAAATTGAAGGGCGGCGGCGGTGTCGTCAAGATGGGCACCAAGGTCAAGAACATTCGCCTGGTCGACAGCGACCACGATATCGATTGCAAGATCGACGGCTTCGGTTCCATGAGCCTGAAAACCGAGTTCGTGAAAAAGGTCTAAGCCTTTTCCTTGCCATTCGCGGCGCGCCTCGCATTCCTGCCGGCGCGCCGTTTTTTATTCAGAATCCATGCAAATCGATCATCTCCGCCAGCGCCTGCGCGCCCTGGGCGCCAAGCCCCTGCACGAACAGCGCGTGCTGCGCGACTGGATACAGGCGCAGCCGCATGACCAGGGCCGGCGCCGCGCCGAGGATTTTTTGCCGCTGCCCGTGCGCGAGGCCTTGCCCGCGCTCGACCTGGAATTGCAGGGCATGCTGAAATTGCTCAGCACGCACCCGGGCGCCGACGGTTCCGCGCGCCTGCTGGTGGGGCTGCACGATGGCCAGACGGTGGAAAGCGTGCTGCTGCCGCGCGATGGCTTGTGCGTGTCCAGCCAGGTCGGTTGCGCCGTCGGCTGCCAGTTCTGCATGACGGGCCGCGACGGCTTGATCCGGCAAGTGACCAGTGGAGAAATTGTCGCCCAAGTGGTACTGGCGCGCACCTTGCGCCCCGTGAAAAAAGTCGTCTTCATGGGCATGGGCGAACCGGCGCATAACCTGAACAACGTGATGGAAGCGATCGAGCTGCTGGGCACCGAGGGCAATATCGGCCACAAGAACCTCGTGTTTTCCACCGTGGGCGACCCGCGCGCCTTCGAGCGCTTGCCGCAAGGTCGCGTCAAGCCGGCGCTGGCCCTGTCCCTGCACACGACGAAGCGAGAGCTGCGCGAACAGCTGCTGCCGCGCGCGCCCAGGCTCACCCCGCAGGAACTGGTGGACTTCGGCGAATCGTATGCGCGCCTGACTGGCTACCCGGTGCAGTACCAGTGGACCCTGATGGAAGGCGTCAACGATGGCGAGGACGAGATGGATGGCATCGTCGCGCTCTTGCAGGGGAAATATGCGGTGCTGAACATGATCCCGTATAACACCATAGCCGACTTGCCGTTCAAGCGCCCCAGCTGGGAAAAGGCCCGCGCGATCGCCGCCGCCTTGCACGCGCGCGGCGTGCTGACCAAATTGCGCGATTCGGCCGGGCAGGACGTGGAAGGCGGCTGCGGACAGTTGCGGGCGCGCGAAGCGAAGGGCAGGGTCATCCCCATCCGCGCCGGCGTCTAGACACCACCCAGCAAGTCGCTTTCATTCAATATCGCAAACGCGATCTCGGGATGCGCGGCCAGGCAGCGGCGCACGGCGGCCGGAATGGCGGCGCGCGTCTTGCGGCACAGGCCGGGCCGCTCCAGCAGGCGGATCTGGAAACCTCGCACGGTGCGCACTTCGCCGCTGCCCGGTGTAATCTGCAATTCCACGCCCAGGTTGTCGCGCAAGCGCTGCTGCAGCGTTCGCAACTGCGCATGGGTGGCGATGCCCTCGATATGCGCGAGCAGGCGCTTTTCTTCCGTCAGGTTCAGGCGCAGGATGGCAAGGTCCGCCTGCGCATCGTCGAGCAGGCGCTCGCGTTCGCAGTCGCACAACTGCGGCGGGCACTCCTTGCGGATTTCAAAGTCGACGATGCGCATACGCGGCTTCCAATGGCGATCCCGGATAAATCAAGTATCGTCCGCCACCTGGCGCATGTCAATCAGCGCGGGCTGACGATCAGGCGCCAGCGGATCGGCCCCTGCTCGCTGTTGTGCTGGTGGTGGTTTTGCGGCGGCATGACGTGGCCTTCCGTCGAGACGATTTCGTGCGCGCAGCCGTCGCAGCGGTAGATGCCCGAATACGGCACGGCTTCGCCCGGTGACGTCAGTTCATCGAAACGCGGGTGCATCGAGCGGGCCACGTAGCTGGGGTTCTTGTAGTCGGCCATGGATTCCTCGGGAAGTGGGCAGGCCCCATTCTGGCACACAATCGCGCGCGGGCTTGACCGCGTGTCTTGGCGCGCGCGCCGCCCTGTGTTGTAATGTTGATCATCCCGATTGAACACGCCAGGCCATGAGAACCCGCATCAAGATTTGCTGTATCGCTTCCATCGACGAAGCGCAACTGGCCATTGCCGCCGGCGCCGACGCGCTGGGCCTGGTGGCGGCCATGCCGTCCGGCCCTGGCCCGATTCCCGATGCGCGCATCGCGCAAATCGCCGCCTGGACGCCGCCGCCCGTGGCCACGTTCCTGCTGACGTCCGAGACGACGGCGCCAGCCATCGCAGAACACGTGCGCGCCACGCAGCCGTCCACCGTGCAGATCGTCGGGCATATCGACCCGGGCGAGGTGGCTGAACTGGCGCGCTTGCTGCCGCACGTGCGGCGCGTGCAGGTGATCCACGTGGAGGGGCCCGAGGCTTTGGCGCTGATCCCCGCCTATGCGCCCCACGTCCATGCGTTTTTGCTCGACTCGGGCCGTCCCGGCGCTGCCGTGCCTGAACTGGGCGGCACGGGCCGCACGCATGACTGGAGCATCAGCGCGCGCTTCGTGCGCGCCAGCCCCCGTCCCGTCTTCCTGGCCGGCGGGCTGGACGCCACCAACGTAGCCGACGCGCTGCGCCAGGTACGCCCCTACGGCATCGACCTGTGCTCGCGCGTACGCACGGACGGCAAGCTCGATGTCATGAAGCTGGCCTTGCTGATGGCGGCCGTGCGCGACGCGGATGCGGCGCTGTATGCGGAAGGCTAATCGGCCGGCAGCTTGGCCATCTCGTGCACGAATGCTTCCGTAAATGCGGCCACCATGCCGCCGGCGGCGCGCGGCGAGATCAATCCCACGACGGAATGCGATTCTTCGTCCGGCAGGGGAATAAAACGCACGCCGGGCGGCGCCACCAGGCGCATGCTGTCCGGGACGATGGCGATGCCCATGTTCGCTTCGATCAGGTTCAGCTGCGAAGTCTTGCGCGACAGGGCGCGCGCCGCTTTCGGGAAGAATCCCTGCGCCAGGCACAGGCCCGCCACCAGATAGCTGAGGCCTCCCCGGTCCTTGTGCGGGATCGAGACGAAGGCTTCGTCGCGCAGGGCGGCGATCGTCGTGCGTTCCAGCGCGGCCAATGGCGACATCGCTGACACGGCCACCACCAGCTTTTCCGCGTACAGTTCGCGCACGACGATGTTGGCATGCTTGCGCAGGGTGGGCAGGCGCACGAGGCCCAGGTCGGCGCGGCCTTCCTCGATGTCCGCCGCCTGGTTTTCCGACGATCCCTTGGAGATATCGAGCGAAACGCCGGGGAACTGCGCCAGCAGGCGGTTCAGTACGGCGCCGATGGCGGGCGTGAGGGTGACGGAACTCGAATGCAGCAGGCGGATGATGCCTTGCGCCCCTTGCCCCACATGGCGCGTCTGGCGCACGGTTTCGTCGATATCTTCGAGGATGCGTTTGGCCCGCTCATAAAAGACCTGTCCCGCAGGCGTCAGTTCGATATGGCGCGCATCGCGCGTCAGCAGCAGCGCCTGCACCTCGCCCTCCAGATCCTTGATCTGCCGGCTCAGGGCCGATTGCGCGATATATAATTTTTCCGCCGCGCGCGAGTAGCTGCCCGCATCGACGACTTCGACAAAATAGCGGAACTGTCTGATGGAAATCAATCGTATGCCTTTTCGAGATCGGAGACTGCCTGATTTGATATTAGCCTGGCCCCGGGGTTCGCGTTACAGTGGCCTGGTCTGCTGTCACTGCAAAGGAATGGCCATGCTGGAATTGATCGGATTGCTGGGACTGCTCGTCAGTATTATCGTAAAACTGATTTTCGTCCAGATCGGCGCGGCGGCCGAGGGCAAGGAAGACTAGTATGCCAGGGTCGCCACATACGGAGCCGCCAAGCTCAAAGCTTGCAGGCGGCAAGCTGGCGCGGCTCCGTCCCATTCCGCCAGCGGCAAGCCCGCGCACTTGAGCGCCGCCTCGCGCGCCGTCCACGCTTGCGCCAGGGCCAAGGGGCGTTGAGCATCGGGCAATGAAGCCAGCTCCTGCGTCACCTGCGGCCCCAGGTAATCGCGCGCCAGATTGCACCAGTCGGCAATCGCCTGCACCCGCATCACGTCAAGGCCGACAGGGCCGTGCAGATGGACGGCGGCCAGCGAGATGCCCTCGTCATGGGTCAATGACAAACCCGCCGCGCGGCCGGCCAGCATCAGGCGCGGGGCCTGGCCAGGCGTCGACTCCACCGAAATCGCCTCGATGTCCAGCTTCAGCCACTGGGCTAGCGCCTCGCGCACGGCGGCGCGGATGCGCAAGCGGGCTTCGGCGCGCGGCAGCACGGCGGCGATGCCGATCACCAGCACGCCGTTTCCAGACCAGAGCACCGTACGATTCATCGACTGCGATCAGCTGCGCAGCGGCGCGGCCGGGCAGCCCGCCCAGTTGCTGCCGGCGGGGATATGCTCGCCCTTCATTACCAGGGTCAATGGCCCCAGGCGCGCATTGTCGCCCACCTTGGCGCTGTACAGCACGGAGCTGCGCGGGCCCATGTAGACGCGCTGGCCGATTTCCACGTGGTCGATCTTCATCACGCGGTCTTCGAACAGATGCGTTTGCGGGCAGGTGAGGGCGTTCAATTCGCTGTAGTCGCCGATGTGCACGCAGTCGAATTCCGTGATGTCGGTCGTGTCCATGTAGACGCCGCGGCCGATCTTGCAGCCGAACAGGCGGAAGGCGAGAGGCAGCCACGGCGTGCCGCGCAGGTAGCGCATGAAGTTGGGCACGGCGATGCCTTCGTACAGATTCGTCACGCCTTCCGAAATCCACACGAACGGCGTCCACATGGGCGCTGCGTGCTTGCGGTAGCGTCCCAGCAGCAGCCACTTGAACAGCACCACCACCAAAAAATTGCCGATGCCGTAGGCCAGGCCGGCGATGGCCAGGTCGCTGACCACTTCGCCCCAGCGGCCGGCACCCGCGATCGGCATCACGTCCAGCACCAGGGTATAGCCGACGGCGATCACCACCGCGTGCGGCGCGACGATGCGGAACGCTTCGATCAGGCTGCGGCCCAGGCGGCGCAACAGCGATGGCTTGAACGTCAGGTGTTCGGCAAAGCCGCTGACTTGTTCGCGCGCGGGCAGGTGCATGGGCGGGGAGCCTAGCCACGTGTCGCCGCTGTGCATCTGCTCATTGCGCGGCGCGTGCGTGTGTACGCCGATCAGCACGTGTTCGGGCAGTACGGTGCCATCCGGGATATAGCTGCCGTTGCCGACGAAGCTGCGGTGCGAGATGACGGTGGGGCGCATGGTCATCCAGCCGCCGTCGATCTGTTCGTCGCCCAGCATGACGGCGTCGGCGATGAAGGTGTCGTCTCCCAGGGTCAGCATGTCGGGCACCACGCCCAGCGCCGTGGAAATCTCGGCGCCCTTGCCCACCTTGGCGCCCAGCAGGCGGTACCAGTACGGCGCGTAGACGGTGGCGTAAATACCGTGCAGCACGTTCAGGCTCGATTCCTGGATATGGCTGACCAGCCACTTGGCGCAATAGATATTGCTGTGCACGGGCGAGATGCCCGGCTTGAGGCGCGGCAGCGCGCCCCAGCGGATGGCGGCCGACAGCAGGGCCGTGAGCACGATCAGCACGGCGCTGGCGGGGAAGGCCAGCAGGAAGTAGCGGGCCAGCTGGGTCGTCACGTCGCGGCCCTGCAGCCATGGCATCATTTCGCGCTCGTCGAACCAGTCGATCAGCACGAAGCTGGGGAAGACGGGCATGAAGAACAGCACGGCGATGAGGACCATGCCAAAGCAGAAGAACAGGGTTTCGCCCGTCAGGCGCAGGCGCGAGACGGCGGGGCGCGGCGGCTGGCTGGCCACGTCAAACGGGCCGATATCGCGCGCGGGCGAGCCAGTCCAGACCCTGCCGGCCGGCACCGCCGCGCCATCGGCCAGCGCCGATTGTCCCTCCAGGTGGCCAAACGCGCCCACGCTGGTATTGCCTTCCAGGATAGCGTAAGAGTTGATGCAGGCATCGTCGCCGATGCGGATCTGGCCCAGCAACAGGCGGCCCCGCTCGACCCTGGCGTTTTCAAAGTTGACGGCATTGCCCACGCTGACGTTGTCGCCGATGGCCAGCAGGTCGGGCGCGCGCAGGGTCATCGAGCCGATGACGACTTCCTTGCCCACCTTGGCGCCCAGCGCGCGCAGCCACCAACTGTTCAGGGACGAGCCGCTGAGCAGGTAGGCGGGCGCCGATTCGACCAGGCGGTCTGCCAGCCACCAGCGGTAGTAGGTGACGCCCCACAGCGGATAGTTGCCCGGCTTCAAGCGCCCGGCGATCAGCCACTTGCCGGCAATCGCAATGGCAAATTCGGCCAGGGTCGCCAGCAGGAACACGCCGATCGAGGCGGCGATGGCGCGCGGCACGGTGTCTCCCGTGTCGCCCGTGAAGAAGTGATAGGTGAAGAACGGCGCCATCCACTGCGCCATGCGCAGGGTGACGAGGCCAGGCACGGCCGCCGCTTGCGCGGCACCGCACAGCCAGCGTTTCCAGGTCGATGGCGGCGTCCAATCCGCTTCCGGCGTGGCCAGCGCGGGCGCTTCACCCAGCACGGCGGCGATCTTGCCGATCTGCCGGTTCTGGTAAATATCGCGCACCGTCATGTGGGCGTAGGCCGGATCGGCGCGCAGGGCGGATGCGAGGCGCGCAGCCAGGAAGGAGTGGCCACCGAGGTCGCTGAAAAAATCCAGCCGGCGCAAGATCGCCTGGCCGGGAAACAGCTTGGCCAGCGCCGCGAACAGGGCCGCTTCGGCCGGCGTTTCCGGCACGTCCGATTCGCCCGCCTCGCCTGCTGGCGGCGCCGACAATGGCATGGCCTTTAATGCTTTCCGGTCGATCTTGCCGGAAGTGAGGCGCGGCATCAGCGGCAGCAATTCAAAACGGCTCGGCACCATATACGGCGGCAAATGCAGGTTCAGGGCAGCGCGCAGTGTTTTTGCCGCCAGGGCATCCTCGGGCGCCTCGTCGCTGCCGACGATATACGCCACCAGCTGGTCGATGCCGTCGTCCTTGCGCAGCAATACTGCCACCGTGCCCACGCCCGCCTGCTGCGCCAGCACGGCTTCGATTTCGCCCAGCTCCACGCGGAAGCCGCGAATTTTCACCTGGTCGTCGGCGCGGCCCAGGCACAGCACCTGGCCGTCCGCATCGATGCGCGCCAGGTCGCCTGTGCGGTACAGGCGCGCGTCATCGTCGCTGGTCGCCCAGGGATTGGGCAGGAATTTTTCCACCGTCAGGTCGGGCCGGCCCAGGTAACCCTCGGCCAGGCCGGGGCCGATGATGCACAATTCTCCCGTCTCGCCCCTTGGCAGCAGGGCCAGGGGACGGTTTTCTCCCGCTTCGGCCACCTGCAGCACCAGCAAGCCATAGTTGGGCAGCGGCGTGCCGATGGTGACCGGTTCGCCGGGCCGCAGTCGCGCCAGGCTGCACGAGACGGTGGCTTCCGTGGGCCCATAGGTGTTGAACATGGCGCGGCCCGGGCGCGACCAGCGTTCGACCAGCGACTCCGGGCACATCTCGCCGCCCAGATTGATCAGGCGCAGGCTCGGTACTTCTTCGGCGAACAGGGCTAGCAAGGTCGGCACGGCGTGCAAAACGGTGACCTTGTTCTCTGCCAGGGCGCGGGGTAAGGCTTCCGGGTCGCCCGAGATATCCTTGGGTCCCAGCCACAGGGTGGCGCCCACCAGGTAGGCGATCCAAATTTCCTCGAACGACATGTCGAAGGCGACGGAAAAGCCCTGGTAGACGATGTCGTCTTGCGTCACTTCCAGCACGGCGTTTTCGCTGCGCAGGAAGTGGCAGATGCTGCGTTGATTGATCAGGATGCCCTTCGGCTTGCCCGTGGAGCCGGACGTGTAGATCACGTACGCTGGGTGTTCGGGCAGCACGGCGCCGCGCGCGGGCAGCGCTTCGCCCGGCGCGGCGGGCGCCAGCAGGCTTTCCGCCGTCCATACGGGGCGGCCCACGCTGGCCTCCGCTAGGCGCGGTGCAAACTGCGCGCAGCTGATGACGCCTGCGCCATTGGCGTCATCGAGGCACACTTGCAGGCGCTCGACGGGCGTGTCTTCATCGACGGGCAGCCAGGCGGCGCCAGCCTTGGCGATGGCTGTCTGCATCAGCAGCAAATGGGCGCCGCGCGGCAGCCACAGGCCCACGATGTCGCCGGGCTTGACGCCGGCCGCCACCAGGCGCGACGCCGCCAGGCCCGCTTGGGCATCGAGTTCCGCATACGTGATGCGGCGCGCGCCATCGATCAGGGCGATTTGCTGCGGGCAGCGGCGGGCCGTCGCTTCCAGCAGGTCGGCCAGCACTTCCTCGCGCAGCAAATCCGGTCGCGGCGGGCCGTACAGGATGTCGGCATGGGTGGAAGGGGTGCCTGGGCTGGCTGCGGTGAAATCGTTCATGGATGACGCTTATCTGTAATGCGGTGTGAGGAATCTGACGGGCTGCGCGTGGTGCGCAGCACAGTCGATACATTACAGCACGCAAGACATTTCAGCGTTGCAGAACGGGGAATTTTGCGGGGCTTTCCGAAATAATCTGCTTGTCGGCTCAACTGCCATGATTACGGAATGTAAAACGGGGAAACATGGCGCCGATTTGCGCCACCGTGCGCGCTGCCGGATAGCCGTGCAGGGGGCGCCCGGACAGTGCCGCATCCGCGCAGCCTTCGGCGCGAAATTGCTGCAGCACGTAGTTATCGACGCCTTTGGCGGCCAGGGTGGCGGCCAGGGCCAGCAGCTGCTCGTCCGGCAGCAGGTCCGGATGGGTGGTGGTGCGGCATTCGTAGGCGACGCCGCTGGCGAGGATGGCGTCCAGGCAGGCGCGCGCCGGGTCGCCGCTGCCGGCCACGCGGGTCACATGTCGATAGTCGGCAAACGGCGCCTTGATGTCGAAACCCACCCAGTCGACCAGGGGCAGCACTTCCTGCAGACGCTGCGGATAGATGCAGGCCGTGTGCAGGCCGATGCCGAAACCCAGTTCCCTGACGTCCTGCATGGCCCGCCCCAGCGCCGGATCCATGCACGCCTCGCCGCCGCTGAAGACGACGGCGTCGACCAGGCCCGTTCTGCGGCGCAGCCAGGTCAGGACGTCTTGCCACGGCATGGCGCCTTCAGGCGTACGCGTCTGCAGGTGCGGATTGTGGCAATAGCCGCAACGCCAGGGACAGCCCTGCACGAACACCACCGCCGCCAGCTTGCCGGGATAGTCGGTGGCAGAAAAGGGCGTCAGGCCGCCCACTTTCAGTTCAAGCGCCATGGCAGGCGGGCTGGCCAACCCGGGCGCTCGCTTCCGTAAAATACTGGCGCTCGTGGAATTCGCCCTGCTTGCCGATGTTGAACGAGGCGACGGGGCGGTGGTAGCCCATCACGCGGGTCCAGATTTCGCAGCGCTGGCGTTCCGTATCGAGCAGGGTGATGGCGGGAGTGAAGTCGGGACGTGCATTCATGGCGTTTCCTCAAGTGATGGAGCAGGTTGGGCTTGCTTGCGGGCAATGAGCTCCGCATCGCAGGTGGGACAGAATTCATGCTTGCCGGCCAGGTAGCCGTGGCGCGGGCAGATGGAAAATGTGGGCGTGACGGTGATGTAGGGCAGCGAAAAGCGGCTCAGCGCGCGTTTTACCAGTTCGCGGCAGGCGTTCGCGTCCGACAGCGCTTCCGTCATGTACAGGTGCAGCACGGTGCCGCCCGTGTACTTGCGCTGCAGCGCGTCCTGCAATTCCAACGCCTCGAACGGGTCGTCGGTGTGGCCGACGGGCAGCTGCGACGAGTTCGTGTAATACGGGTTGTCGGCGGTGCCCGCCTGCAGGATGGCGGGAAAGCGCTTGCGGTCTTCGCGGGCGAAGCGGTACGTCGTGCCTTCGGCCGGCGTCGCTTCCAAGTTGTACATATGGCCCGTCTCTTCCTGGAAGGCCACCATGCGGGCGCGCACGTGGTCGAGCAGGCGCACGGCCAGCGCGTGGCCTTCTGGCGTCGTGATGTCATAGGCGTCGCCGCTGAAATTGCGGATCATCTCGTTGATGCCGTTCACGCCCAGGGTGGAAAAGTGGTTGCGCAGGGTGCCCAGATAGCGTTTCGTGTAGGGGAACAGGCCTTGCTGCATCAATTCCTCGATGGTGCGGCGCTTGATTTCCAGGCTGGTCTTGCCCAGCTCTAGCAGACGGTCCAGGTCGGCCATCAAGGCTGGCTCGTCGCCGCGCCACAGGTGGCCCAGGCGCGCGCAATTGATCGTCACCACGCCCAGGGAGCCCGTCTGCTCGGCGGAGCCGAACAGGCCATTGCCCCGTTTCAGCAGTTCGCGCAAGTCCAGCTGCAAGCGGCAGCACATGGAGCGGATCATGTTCGGCTTGAGTTCCGAATTGATGAAATTCTGGAAGTAGGGCAGGCCGTAGCGGGCTGTCATTTCGAACAGGCGTTCGGCATTCTCGCTATGCCAGTCGAAATCCTCGGTGATGTTATAGGTGGGGATGGGGAAGGTGAAGACGCGGCCCTTGGCGTCGCCCGCCATCATGATCTCGATGTAGGCGCGGTTGATCATGTCCATCTCGGCCTGCAGCTCGCCATAGCTGAAGTCCATCTCCTGGCCGGCGATGACGGGAATCTGCTCGCGCAGGTCGTCCGGGCAGACCCAGTCGAAGGTGAGGTTGGTGAACGGCGTCTGCGTGCCCCAGCGCGATGGCACGTTGAGGTTGAAGATCAGTTCCTGCATGTACTGGCGCACGTCTTCGTAGCGCAGGCTGTCCTTGCGGATGTAGGGTGCCATGTAAGTGTCGAAGGAGCTGAACGCCTGCGCGCCGGCCCACTCGTTTTGCAGCGTGCCGAGAAAATTGACGATCTGGCCGATGGCGCTCGACATGTGTTTCGGCGGACCGGACTCGATCTTGCCCGGCACGCCATTCAAGCCTTCGTGCAGCAGGGTGCGCAGCGACCAGCCGGCGCAATAGCCGGCCAGCATGTCGAGGTCGTGGATGTGCAGCGCCGCTTCGCGGTGCGCCGCGCCCACGTCCGGCGGATAGACCTGGTCCAGCCAGTAGTTGGCGATGACCTTGCCCGACACATTGAGTATCAGGCCGCCCAGCGAGTAACCCTGGTTGGCGTTGGCGTTGACACGCCAGTCGCGCCGGTCCAGGTATTCATTGATGGACGCGGCGACATCGACCTGGCCGCGTGTGGGGGAAACTGCATTCGTCGTCATGAAACCTCCAATAAACACAACATGCGGTGTTTTTATGGAGATTAATCACTAAATATAGTGGCGTCAAAGGGCGCGTGCAGTGGCATGACGAATCCTTGATGCAGGTGAAAAAAGCGCCCCCGTTTACTTTTTCAGGCGGCCCTGGCGCAGGATGAAGGCGCTCGCGGCGAAGTAGGCGGCGCCGCAGACGGCGATGCTGAGGATGGAGGCGGGCAGCACGTGCGCCCAGATTTCCCGCGCCGAGAAGGTGCTCCAGCTGGCCACGCGCGCGTCGAACGTGACGTAGTTGGCCAGCAGCCAGTAGACGGCCAGCAGTCCCGTGCAGATGGCGGCCTGGCGCGTCACGGGCATGGCGCGGCGCGCGAAGACGGCTTGCAGGAACAGCAGCAGCACGCCCGGATACGCGCCCAGTACTTCGGGCGACAGCACGGAGAGCGCCTCGGCGTCGTAGCCTTCCGTGGGGGCGGCCCACTGCACCTGCAGCACGGTGAGGAACAGGGTGAGCAGAAAGATCAGCAGCGGTTTGCGGGGCATGGCGGGCAATCGAAGAGGGAGAAAAGGAGGGCATTTTACAGCCAGGTCAAGCAAGTTGAACGCGCACCAGCCATGCATGCATTCCTTCACCTGCGTCAAGGACTGGGCAGCCTGGGCGGGGCTATAGTCTGCACCCTGAGCCGATACAGGACTGTGAACACCATGATGCTTGAATCAACCACCGCCACCCGCGTGGCCGGACCGCTGGAACTGGTCTGCCCCGCCGGCAGCCTGCCAGCCTTGAAAGCGGCCATCGACAATGGCGCCGACACCGTTTATCTGGGTTTTCGCGACGCCACCAATGCGCGCAATTTCGCCGGCCTCAATTTCGACGAGAAGGCTATCGCCGAGGGCGTGCGCTACGCCCACCAATATGGGCGCAAGGTGCTGCTGGCGCTGAACACCTATCCGCAGCCGCACAACTGGGCCGTGTGGCGCAGCGCCATCGACCGCGCCGCCGATGCCGGCATCGACGCCATGATCGTGGCCGATCCGGGCTTGATGGCGTATGCGGCCCAGCACCACCCGCAGCTGCGCCTGCACCTGTCCGTGCAAGGTTCGGCCACCAACTACGAAGCCATCAATTTTTACCATGAACACTTCGGCATCGCCCGCGCCGTGCTGCCGCGCGTGCTGTCGATGGCGCAGGTGGAGCAACTGATCGCCAAGACGGAAGTCGAGATCGAGGTGTTCGGCTTCGGCAGCCTGTGCGTGATGGTCGAAGGGCGCTGCGCACTGTCGTCGTATGCGACGGGCGAGGCGCCGAACACCCACGGCGTGTGCTCGCCGGCGAAATCCGTGCGCTGGCTGGAAACGCCGAACGGGCTCGAATCGCGCCTGAACGGTGTGCTGATCGACCGCTATGCGCCCGGCGAAAACGCCAGCTATCCCACCCTGTGCAAGGGGCGTTTCGAAGTCAACGACGAAGAGTATTACGCGATCGAGGAACCGGCCAGCCTGAACACCCTGGCGCTGCTGCCGCAATTGATCGCCATGGGCGTGCGCGCCGTGAAGATCGAAGGGCGCCAGCGCAGCCCCGCGTACGTGGCACAGGTCACGCGTGTGTGGCGCGAAGCGATCGACGCCTGCCGCGAAGGCAATGCGCGCTACGCCGTCAAGCCGGGCTGGATGGCGGCCATGGACAAGCTGGCCGAAGGCCAGCAGCACACCTTGGGCGCCTACCACAGATCTTGGAAATAAAGGATGAACATGCTGAAGCTTTCACTGGGCCCTTTGCTGTACTACTGGCCGCGCGCCACCGTTTTCGAGTTTTACCAGCAGATCGCCGGCACCGCCGTCGATATCGTCTACCTGGGTGAGACCGTGTGCTCGCGCCGGCATGAGGTGCGTCTGGCCGACTGGCTCGATATCGCCGACATGCTGGCCGCCGCCGGCAAGGAAGTGGTGCTGTCGACGCAGGCGCTGATCGAGGCGGGCGCGGAACTGGCGACCCTGCGCCGCATCACGGGCAATGGCCGCTACGGCGTCGAGGCCAACGACATGGGCGCCGTGCACTGCATGGAAACGGGCACGTCCTTCGTCGCCGGTCCCCATTTGAACCTGTTCAATGGCCCCAGCCTGCAATTGCTGGCGCGCCTGGGCGCGCGGCGCTGGGTGATGCCGCTGGAAATGGGGCAGACGGCGCTGGCCGAGATGCAGCGCCAGAAGCCGGAAGGGCTGGAGACGGAAGTTTTTGCCTACGGCCGCATGCCGCTGGCGTTTTCCGCGCGCTGCTTCACGGCGCGCAACCGCAACCTGCCGAAGGACGATTGCGGCTACAGCTGCCTGGAAGAGCCGGACGGCCTGCTGCTGCGCACGCGCGACGAAGTGCCCTTCCTCGTACTGAATGGCACGCAGACGCAGTCGGCGCTCGTCTACAACCTGGTGCGCGAACTCGACGCCATGCGCGACATGGGCGTGGCGGTGGCGCGCATCAGCCCGCAGGCCATGCATACGGAACAAGTCATCGCCATCTTCGACCGCGCCCGCCGCGGCCAGGTCAGCGGCATCGGCGCCCAGGCCCAGCTGGCGGCCTGCCAGCCGGCCGGCGCCTGCGACGGCTACTGGCACGGCCAGCCCGGCATGGAACAGCACGCCGCCCATTGAACGCCTCGAAAGGAAGCACCATGCAAGATCAACTGGAAAGATTGCCCGTCCCGGCGCCGGTCCCCGCCCGGCCCGGCATGAGCAAGCCCGCAGTGTCGTACCGGCTGCCGGAACCGCTGGCCGAATTGCTGTCCAAGCTGCCCCCGTATCCCGCCTCCTGGCTGTTCGTGCAGGGCTTGAACCGCCTGCTGGCGCCGCAATTGCCCGACGACGTGCGGCGCAGCCTGGAAGGGCGCAGCTTGCGTTTGCGGCTGCTGGACGCGGGCATCGCCTTCGATTTCGAGTGGCAGGGCACTGTGTTCGTGGCGGAGCGCTATGCGGACGTGCCGGACCTGTGCATCGCCGCCAGCGTGCATGATTTGATGCTGCTGGCGCGGCGCCAGGAAGATCCGGACACGCTGTTCTTCAGCCGCCGTTTGAGCCTGGAAGGCGACACGGAACTGGGCTTGCTGTTCAAGAATACGCTCGATGCCATCGAATTGCCGCCATTCGACCTGCAGGCGCTGGGACCGCGCCGCGTGCTGGCGCATCTGCGCGACCGGGGCGCGCGCGAAGGCTGAGCGGAGAAAGGGAGGGCGGGCGCTCAGTGGCGGCAGTGGCCGCAGGCGCCGCTGCACGAGGCCAGCTGTTCTTCATCCGTCGCCTCGCCCATGAAGCCGGCGTCATTGACGGCGGCCAGCAGGCGTTCCTGCGTGGCCAGCCGTTCGTCGAACTGCACCGTGGCGCCGTGGCGCGCCAGCGAGACGCACACGGTGGCCACGCCCGTGACGGCTTCGAGCGCGCCCGTCAGCCTGTCGGCGCAGCCTTCATGATCCATTCCGATAATATTCAAGCGTGCTGTCTGCATGGGTTCCTCTTGTTTTTCAGATAAAAAAACAGCGTAGGCGAGCCATGCGCATGCCGTCCAGAGCAGCACGCAAGATTTATTTTGTATTTGCGGTTTTATTGATCTGGATTAATCCCCAGCCCTGCGGGTCACCTTGAAAGTGCTGTTGTTTTGTACACAGTTGCCGTATTCCAGTCGACAAGCGTGCCCTGCTGCGCGATACTGTCATTCTGATAAGAACGCTATGACAGCGCTGGAAAGGAGGGGCCATGCAGCGCCGCCCCCTGCTCAAGCTTGCCGCCCTGTGGCCATTGGGCGCGGCCGCCGGCGCGGTGCCGCCGCCGCTGCCGCTCGTATATCCGCGCCACCAGGCGCTCTATGATCCGCAGCAAGGCTATGTGACGGCCTTGCTGCAACAGGCGCTGGCCCGTTCGGGCCAGGCGTATGCCTTGCGCCGCTCCGAACTGCGCATGGCGCAGACGCGCGCGATGCAGGAAATCGCCATGGCGTCGGGCGGTGTCGACGTCGTCTGGGCCATGACGAGCCGCGCGCGCGAAACGCAATTGTTGCCGGTGCGCATCCCCATCGACCGCGGCCTGATCGGCTGGCGCGTGGCCCTGATCCAGGCTCGCCAGCCGCAACTGCTGCGCGGCGTGCGCAGCATCGCCGCCCTGGCGCGGCTGTCGGCCGGCCAGATGCGCGACTGGCCCGACTCCGCCATCCTGCAGGCGAATGGCTTGCGCCTCGATACCTCGAGTACCTACGAAGGCCTGTTCCAGCAACTGGCGGCAGGGCGCATCGATTACTTTCCCCGTTCCGTAATCGAGGCGCAAAGCGAACTGGCCAGCCATGCGCACTTGCCGCTGGCGCTCGACGCCTACCTGGTCATCCGCTACCCGGCCGCGCTGTACTTCTTTGTCGGCAAGCACAGGCCGGAACTGGCACGCCACATTGCAAGGGGATTGGAAAGCATGCTCGCCGATGGCAGTTTCGCGCAGCTGTTCCAACGCCATTTCGGCCGCCTCGCGGATGGCTTGCAGCTTTCCCGGCGCCACGTGCTGGAGCTGGCCAATCCCGACTTGCCCGAGGAGACGCCGCTGGCGCGCAAGGCACTTTGGTATCGTCCCAAACATTACTAATAATCTTATTGATCAATGTCAAACAGTGGCTTCAATCGTGCGCCCGATGTTTGATGAAGCGCAAAGCGAGTTCAACAGAACACCTGTTGACACTTATTAAATTTTCGCCGAACATAATTCCACGTTGCAACTTTTTCCCAGCACAAGCGCTTGCCGCAGGTGTCGTGCGGGAGCCGTGCGCCCGTTCCACAGCCAGCTGCCGCCAGCCGCCGAACGCGCTGTCCCCTTGTCACCATCCGTTATCTTTTCGAAGGTTCGTCCATGCTCGATTCGATCACGTCCGTATTGCACCAGGTGCCGGAACTGGCCCTGTTCCTGGCGCTGGCGCTCGGTTACGCGGCAGGGCAGATACGCTTCGGCCCCATCCAGCTGGGCGGCGTGTGCGGCACCCTGGTCGCCGCGCTGCTGATCGGCCAGCTGGGCATCACCCTGGACGCCAGCGTCAAGAATGTCTTCTTCATGCTGTTCATCTTTGCCCTCGGCTATGCGGGCGGTCCCCAGTTCTTTGCCAACCTGAATGCCAAGGGCTTGCGCCTGGGCCTGCTGTGCCTGATCGAAGTGGTGGTGGTGCTGGCGCTGGTGCTGCTGGCCACGCGCTTCCTGGGCCTGGACCAGGGCACGGCGGCCGGCATGATGGCGGGCGCGGCGACGGAGTCGGCCGTCGTCGGCACGGCCACGGACGCCATTTCGAAGCTGGCGCTGCCGGCCGCCCGCATCGCCGAGCTGCAGGCCAACGTCGTCACCGCGTATTCCATCACGTACATTTTCGGCTTGATCGCCATCGTCATCGTCACCAGCCAGATTTTTCCGCTGTTGCTGCGTGTCAATTTGCGCGAAGAAGCCGATAAGTTGTGGGAAAAGATGGGCGGCGCGCAGACCGACGGCGATGGCGTGCAGGCCACGCCGGAGATGGTGGGGCGCGCCTACCGCATCAGCCGCGGCGCGGGACGCCGCCTCGACGCCTTGCAGCATATCTTTGCGGGCCGCGCCAGCATCACGCGCGTGCGCCGGCATGGCAAGGTCTTGCCCTTGGAGCCGGCATTGCGCTTGCGCAATAACGACGAAGTGCTGGTGATCGGCCACCGTCCCGCGCTGGTGGCGGCCGAAGCCATCCTGGGCGAGGAATTTGCCGATACGACGGGTTTGAACATGGCGGTCTCGGCCGTCGAAGTGGTGCTGCAGCAAGCCGCGCTGGTGGGCCAGCCCTTGCGCCAGCTGGCCTTGCCCTCCGGCGTGCACGTGGCGGCCGTCGTTCGTGGCGAGCACAGCATGCCGCCCTTGCCGGACCTGGCCCTGCAGCGCGACGACGTGCTGCGCCTGTATGGCACGACGGAAGGGCGCGAGCTGAACACGGCGCTGGCCGCCATCGGCAAGCGCGTGCCCACGGGCGACCGCAGCAATATCGTCTACGCCAGCATCGGCATCGTGCTGGGCGTGTATATCGGCGGCTTTTCCGCCAAGCTGGGCGGCATCCCGTTTTCGCTGGGCACGGGCGGCGGCGCCTTGCTGACGGGCCTTGTGTTCGGCTGGTACCAGGCGCGAAAACCGGGCATGCAGGGTATCCCCTCCAGCGCGCTCGACATGATGAAGGATATCGGTCTGGCCACCTTCATCGCCTGCGTGGGCCTGGCGTCGGGGCCGCAGGCGATCGATCTGATCCGCCAGTACGGCCTGTCCTTGCCGCTGATGGGGGTCTTGATCGCCGTCATCCCCGCCTCGCTGTCGCTGCTGGTAGGCCACTTTTTCCTCAAGCTGGAAGCGCCCGTGCTGCTGGGCGCCATCGCCGGCCAGCAGTGCAGCACGCCGGCCCTGTCGGCCGTGCAGAATGCGGCCGGCAATTCCACGCCCTTGCTGGGCTACACGATTACGTATGCCATCTCGAACGTGGTGCTGCCCCTGCTGGGGCCGCTGATCGTGGCCCTGGCAGGGTCGGTGCACGCATGAGCAGCCAGCAAGGGCAAACGCAGTAAAGAATTCCTTCAACACGAAAGGCGGTCCGCATGGAATGGTTGCATGAGTTATTCAAGAAGTCGCCTGAAATTGCCTTGTTTCTCTCCCTGGCAGTGGGTTACTACATCGGCAAGATCAAGTTCAGCTCGTTTCAGCTGGGCGGGGTCGCCGGTTCACTCCTGGTGGCGGTGCTCGTCAGCCAGGTGGGCGTCGCCATCGATCCCGGCGTGAAATCGGTGCTGTTCGCGCTGTTCATTTACGCCGTCGGCTATGAAAGCGGGCCGCAATTCTTCAATTCCCTGGGCCGCCAGTCGGTGCGCGAAATCATCCTGGCCGTCGTGCTGGCCGTGACGGCGCTGCTGACGGTGGTCATCCTGGCCAGGGTCTTTGGCCTGGACAAGGGCCTGGCGGCCGGCGTGGCGGCGGGCGGCTTGACGCAGTCGGCCATCATCGGCACGGCCGGCGACGCGATCACCAAGCTGGGCCTTGCGGCCGACGAAGTGGCGCGCCTGCAGGGCAACGTGGCCGTCGGCTATGCCGTGACGTATGTGTTCGGCTCGTTTGGCGCCATCATCGTCTGCGTCAATATCTTGCCGAAACTCATGGGACGCACCATCCGCGAAGATGCGATCAAGGCGGAAACGGCGCTGCAGGCGGGCGTGCAAGTGCTGGGGCCGGGCCAGACGCCGGCCGCGCCCGACCTCATCGGCCGCATCTACGACGTGGGTCCGGGCGCCGGACGCTCCGTGGCGGACATCGAAAGCGCCCATCCGAGCACGGCCATCACCATCGAACGCGTGAAACGCAATGGCCAGATCATCGACGTCAGCCCGGACCTGGTGCTGGCGGCCGACGATATCGTGCTGCTGGTGGGCCGCCGCGAAGCCATGCTCAGCGTGTCTTCCCAGCTGGGCAAGGAATTGCTGGCAGTCGAAGGCATGGAACTGGTGATGCAGCGCCGCGACATGGTGCTGACCAACAAGGCTTACCACAACAAGACGGTGGGCGAAATCCGCAGCGCCACGGCGCCGGGTGTGCGCCACGGCATCTTTGTCGTGCAACTGAGCCGCATGGGCAAGATTCTGCCCATGCAAGCGGAAACCGTCGTGCAGACGGGCGACGTGGTGACCATCTACGGCGCCGAGCAGGACGTCAAGCGCGTGGCGGCCGAAGTGGGCTACATGATCGTGCCGAGCGCCAAGACGGACTTCGTCTACATGGGCGCCGGCCTCGTCGTCGGTTTGCTCGTGGGCTTGCTGGTGGCGCGCATCGGCTCGATTCCGCTGACGCTGGGCAGCGGCGGCGGCGTGCTGCTGTCGGGCCTGGTATTCGGCTGGTTCCGCGCCAAGCGCCAGACGTTTGGCTACATGCCCAGCGGCGCCGTGCAAATCCTGAAAGACCTGGGCCTGGCCGGCTTCGTTGCCGTCGTCGGCCTCACGTCCGGCCTGCAAGCCGTGCAAACCGTGCGTGAACACGGTCTGACCCTGTTTGGCGTGGGCGTGGTGGTGACCATCCTGCCGATGATTCTGACCATGCTGATCGGCCGCTACATCTTGCGTTATGACAACGTGGCCATCTTCGCGGGCGCCTTGTCCGGCTCGCGCAGCGCCAATCCCGCGTTCGGCGAAGTGCTGAACGCGGCGCAAAACTCGATCCCCACCGTACCGTTTGCCATTACGTATGCCCTGGCCAACGTTTTCCTGACCTTGCTGGGGCCGCTGATTGTGGCCTTCGTCTGAGTCGGGCGTATTTGCAGGACCTAAGCCGCCTGTGCGGGGCTTTTCCCATATTGTCAGTTGATAAGGAGTCGTTGAAATGGATTTCAGTAACCCAAGCAAACTCGCGCTGTTGAGCCCCTTCGAATTGAAGGATGCGCTGATCCAGACGGCCAAGCAAAGCAACCGTCTGATGCTCAATGCGGGCCGCGGCAACCCGAATTTCCTGGCCACCACGCCGCGCCACGGCTTCTTCCAGTTCGGCCAGTTCGCCATGACGGAAGCGGAACGTTCCTATGTGTACATGGATGACGTGGGCGGCTTCCCCACGCGCGACGGCATCGAGGCGCGCTTCGAAATCTTCGTGCGCAAGCATGAAGGCAACCCTGGCGTGCATTTCATCGAGGCAGCCATGTCGTATGTGCGCGACCAGCTGGGCCTGGACGCGGGCGACTTCATCTACGAGATGTGCGAAGCCATTCTCGGCTGCAACTATCCCGTGCCGGACCGCATGCTGCGCCTGTCCGAGAAAATCGTCGGCCAGTATATTCACCGCGAAATGATCGGTGACCATCCGTTCGTCGGCAACTTCGACATGTACGCCGTCGAAGGCGGCACGGCGGCCATGACGTATCTGTTCGCCAGCCTGAAATCGAAC
Organism: Janthinobacterium sp. SUN026; assembly: GCF_030397625.1. Classification (NCBI taxonomy): domain Bacteria; kingdom Pseudomonadati; phylum Pseudomonadota; class Betaproteobacteria; order Burkholderiales; family Oxalobacteraceae; genus Janthinobacterium; species Janthinobacterium sp. SUN026. The sequence goes on from NZ_JAPQNU010000005.1 coordinate 506,994, forward strand.
CACATCATCCAGGAAGGCGACACGATTGCCCTGGGCATGCCGATCTTCACGCCGTACATCGAGATTCCCCAGCTCAATGATTACAAGCTGAACACCGTGCATATTGATGCGCCGCAATCGAACAATTGGCAATTCACAAAGAAAGAGCTGGACAAGCTGCTGGACCCGAAAGTCAAGGCCTTCTTCCTCGTCAACCCCAGCAATCCGCCATCCGTCAAGATCGACGATGACACCCTGGAATACATCGCCAAGATCATCAAGAAGCGCCCGGACCTGATCATCCTGACCGATGACGTGTACGGCACGTTTGCCGACAATTTCGTTTCGCTGTTCGCCATGTGTCCGTACAACACCATCCTCGTGTATTCGTTCTCGAAATACTTCGGCGCGACGGGCTGGCGCATGGGCGTGGTGGCCACGCATGAAAAAAATGTACTCGACGACAAGATTGCCAAGTTGCCGGAAACCATCAAGAAGCAGCTCGATGCGCGCTATCACTCGATCACGACGGAGCCGCGCGAGCTGAAATTCATCGACCGCCTGGTAGCCGACAGCCGCACGGTGGCGCTGAACCATACGGCAGGCCTGTCCACGCCCGTGCAGGCGCAGATGACCTTGTTCTCCCTGTTCTCGCTGATGGATGAAGAGCAAAAGTACAAGCAGTCGATGAAGCGTATCGTGCTGCGCCGCAAGGAAGCGCTGTACCGCGAACTGGGCTTGCCGATGGTGCATGACGCCAATTCCGTGCGCTACTACCACCTGCTGGACATGGAGTCCCTGGCCGCGCAGATGCATGGCGTGGAGTTTTCGCAGTGGCTGCTGAAAAAGCTCAAACCCAACGAAGCGCTGTTCCGCCTGGCCGAGGAAACGGGCGTCATCCTGTTGCCTGGCCGCGGCTTCGGCACCACGCACCCGTCCGGCCGCGTGTCGCTGGCCAACCTGAACGAATACGACTACGCCAACATCGGCCGCGCCATCCGCAACATGGCGTCCGAGTTCTTTGCCGTATTTGAAAAGGAAAAGGAGAAGGGCGGCAAGAAGGCGAAGAAGTAATTCGCCGGGTAGCTGCTTGAGTTCAACGGGCGCCCCGCAAGAGGCGCCCGTTTTTGCGTATCCGCCGCAGTAGGCAATAGTGCAGGCTGGAATAGACATCCGTAGATATAATTGCTATTGTGAAAGTATAAACATGGCAACCCCGTGCTTTCCCCTCATTCATTGACTGGACGCTACATGGGCAGATTGCAAGGACACTTATCATTATTGCTGGCGGGCGCGCTGGGCGCGGCCATGCCCGCCCTGGCGCAGTTGCCGGCCGGCGCGCCGCTGACATTCAACGAAGCGCTGCAGCAGGCGGCCCAGGCTTCGGGCGCCGTGCAGGGCGCCGCGCTCGACGTGCACGCCAAAACCCTCAAGGCGGAGGCGCTGTCGAATATCGATGGTCCTTCCGTGGACTTGACGGCGTTTCGCGGCCGTTTGTCGACGGATTTGAGTATCGACACGAGCGGCTTGTCCGGCGTGGTGGGCGGCATCGAATCCGTGCTGCCGCCGATTCCCGGCTTGCCCACGCCGCATATTCCCAACTCCCTCAACCGCGAAGTGGTGACGGACCTGACCTCGTTCGGCTTGCTGGGCATGTGGCCCATCTACACGGGCGGGCGCCTGGACGCCGTCAAGGGGCTCGCATCGAGCCTGACCCTGGCCGCGCAGGCGGAGCGCACGGAAGCGGAAGAGCAACTGGCCACCCTGGTGGCGCAGCGCTATTTCCAGTTGCTGCTGGCCAAAAGAGTGGTGGCCGTGCGGGCCGAAGTGACCGCCGGCGTGACGCAGCACCAGCGCGATGCGGCCAAGCTGGAAAAGGGCGGCCTGATTTCGCGCGCGGAACGCTTGCGCGCCGACGTGGCCCTGGACAGCGCCCGCAGCGATGAAGCGCAGGCGCGCAGCGACGAGGAAATCGCCCAGGTGGCGCTGGACCGCTTGCTCGCCGTCAATACGCAAGTGCGCCCCAGCACGCCGCTGTTCGTCAACAGCTTGCCGGTTGGCACCTTGCAATCGTTCATCAGCACGGGTATGCGCGAAAATGCGAACTGGAAGAAGATCGACAGCAAGCGCGTGCAGGCCGAGCAAGCCTTGAAGCTGCATGGCAAGGAATACGCACCTACCGTGTTTGCCATCGGTAACTACAATTTGAACCGCGGCAATGAAAAGCTCGTGCGCTCGAACTGGGCCGTCGGCCTGGTCGTGTCCGTGCCCCTCGTGCACCGCATCAATACGGGCAAGATGATTGCCGCCGCCAAGCTGGACCAGGAGCGGGTGGAAGTGGTGGCGCGCCAGGCCGAGCGCGACATTCCCACCCTGATCGAAAAGAATTGGCGCGCGCTGGAAAACGCCCGTATCCAGTACCTGTCCACGGCCTCGTCGGTGGAGCTGGCCCGAGAAAATATCCGCCTGCAAACCGTGGCTTTCCAGCAAGGGCAAGTGACGTCGCTGGAAGTGGTCGACGCGCGCCTGAACCTGGCGAAGGTGGAAACCCAGCGCGCGCAGACGGCCTATAACTATGTGATGGGGCTGGCGCAATTGCTGGAAGCGACGGGCGAGACCCAGCGCCTGGGCAGCCTGGCGGCCGCGGCCGATATCCAATTACCTGTGGACAAATAATAATGAGCACCTCCAAAAAACCCTTGGCCATAGTCGCCGCCGTCATTGTCCTGGCCTTCGTGGGCTGGGGCTTGTACCAGGCATTCCAGCCGCAACGCCTGCCCTTGCAGGGACAGATGGATGCGCAGGAAGTCAATGTCTCGTCGAAAGTGCCGGGCCGGGTGGGCGAGCTGTACGTCAAACTGGGCCAGACGGTGCCGAAAGGTGAGCTGCTGTTTCAGCTGACGAGCCCGGAAGTGGATGCGAAGATCGCGCAAGCGACGGCCGCCACGCAAGCGGCCGAAGCCGTGGCGCACAAGGCGCAAGCGGGAGCGCGGCCGGAAGAAATTGCCGCTGCGAAAGCGAACTGGGAGCGGGCGCAAACGGGGGCCACCATCGCCAAGACCACGTATACCCGCGTCAACAATATGTTCGAGCAAGGCGTGATTGCCCAGCAGAAACGTGACGAGGCGCAAGCGCAATGGCGCGCCGCCGACCAGCTGGCCCAAGCGGCTCGCGCCCAGTTTGACATGGCGCAAAAGGGCGCCCGTCCCGAAGACAAGACGGCTGCCGCCGCCCAGGCGCGCCAGGTGGGCGCCGTGCTGACGGAAGCGCAGATCGCGCTGGCCGAGACGAAGATTGCCGCGCCGGTGGCGGGCCAGGTCAGCAAGATCCAGATCCAGCCGGGCGAATTGGCGCCGCAAGGTTTCCCCGTGATTACCCTGGTGAACCTCGATGACGCCTGGGCCGTGCTGCAAGTGCGTGAAGACGAGATGGCGGCGTTTTCCATGGGCAGCACGCACACGGCGAACGTGCCGGCCTTGAAACAGCAACTGAGCTTCAAGGTCAGTTCGGTTGCCGTGCTGCCGGACTTCGCCACGTGGCGCGCGGCCCGTCCGGGCGGCACGGACTTGCGCACGTTTGAAATCCGCCTGCGTCCCGCCATCAAGGTCGAAGGCTTGCGTCCGGGCATGTCGGTCGTGTTCCCGCCGCTCTGATAGCCGATGAGCGAGATTGACAAAGAGCAGCCGGCGGCGCTGGCACGCGAGTGGCGGCGGCTGCGCGGCGACTTCTGGGACTTCGGCATGCTCAGCTGGATTCCTGTCGTGCTGTGCGGCATGCTGTGGCTGGTGTTTTCCGCCGGCATCGCGCGCGACTTGCCCATCGTCGTCATCGATAACGACAATTCCACCTTGTCGCGCCAGCTCACGCGCTGGCTCGACGCTTCGCCCGGCATCCAGGTGGCGGCGAAAGTGGCGTCCAGCGATGAAGCCCTGCATCGCTTGCGCGAACGCACGGCGTTCGGCTATCTGCTGATCCCGAACGATTTCGAGCAGAAACTGCTGGGCGGCCGGCAAGCCACCGTGCAATGGCTGTACAACGCGCAGTTTTCCTCGCACGCGGGCGCCTTGCTGCGCGACGTGCGCACGGTCAGCACGACCTTGTCGGCCGGCATCGAGATGACGGCGCGGGTGAAAAAGGGTATGTCGGGCGTGCAGGCGGCGGCCCAGTTCGAACCGATACGCACGACCCTGAACAGTTTGTATAACGAAAACATCAGCTATGAAGCGTTTTTAACGTTGGCGCTGATGCCGGCCATGCTGCAGATTTTCATCGTCGTCGCCGTCGTCACGAGTATCGGACGCGAGTTGCGCGACGGCACGGTGCCGCAATGGCTGGCCTCGGCCCATGGCAGCTGGCTGCGCGCCGTGGGCGCCAAGCTGCTGTTCCCCCTCGTCGCCTACTGCGCGCTGGCGCTGCTGTACTTGCTGTTCTTCAGCCTGGCGCGGGATTGGGCCGTGGCGGGCAGCTTGCCGGCATTGCTGCTGAGCATGCTGTTGCTGGTGCTCGCGTATTGCGGCCTGGCCACCTTGCTGATCGCCGCCACCCTGTCCCTGCGCCTGGCCCTGTCGGGCGCGGCCTTCATCACGGCGCCCGCGTTCGCGTTTGCGGGCCAGGCCTTTCCCTTGATGGCCATGCCGGCGCCAGCCCGCGCCTGGGCGGAAGCCTTGCCGCTCACGCATTATTTGCAGCTGCAAACGAAATACTGGCTGGCCGGCGCGCCATGGCGCTATGGCGTGCAGGAAATGCTGATACTGGCCGGCATCGCCATCGGCTGCGGTGCCGTGGGCGTATTCCTGCTGGCGCGCCGCGCGAATGCGCCTGCGGCCTGGGGGCGCACATGATGTGGCCGGCCTTTGTCGCCACCTGGCGCGCCATGCTGACGGACAAGGGCGCGCTGACCTTGCTGTTTATCGGCGGCATCATCTATTCCTTCTTCTATCCGTTGCCGTATTCGACGGAAATCGTCCAGCGCGTGCCCGTTGCCGTCGTCGATCAGGACCGCAGCGCCATGTCGCGCCAGCTGACGCGCTTCGCCATGGCCCACCCGTCGCTGCACGTGGTCGCCGTCACGCCGGACTTGCCCGTCGCGCAAGATTTATTATGGCGCGACCAGGTCATGGGCGTATTGATCATTCCCCATGGTTTGCAGACGGACGTGCTGGCTGGCCACGCCGCCCACGCGCAAGTGGCGGGCAATGGCTTGTATTTGATGCTGAACAAGGTGGCCCTGAACGGGCTGGCCGAAGTGGTGGGCACGGTGTCGGCCGGTATTGAGCTCAAGCGTTTGGGCGCGGGCACGCCGTCCACCATCCAGGCCAACCAACAGCGCTCGCCCATCGCCTTCGACGCCGTGCCCCTGTTTAACGTCAAGGAAGGCTATGGCGCCTATGTCGTGCCAGGAGTGGCTACTCTCATTGTGCAGCAGACTTTGCTGATCGGCATGACCATGCTGTTCGGCACCTGGTACCAGCGCAAGGCCTTCCCCGTGGCGGGCAGGCGCACGGCGGGCGGCTACGCGGGCATGCTGCTGGCGTTTGCCTGTGTGGCGTTTTTGAACTGCTGCTATTTCTTCGGCTTTGTCTTCTGGTTCCAGGATTACCCCCGTGGCGGCAACTTTGGCGGCATGCTCTTGCTGCTGGTGCTGTTCTCGCTGTGTGAGGCGGCCTTCGGCATGTTGCTGGGCATGCTGTTCCGCACGCGCGAGCGGGGCACGCAGCTGATGATCGCCACCTCGATGCCCGTGCTGTTCCTCGCGGGCCTGACCTGGCCCGTGTCGTCCATGCCCGTCGTGCTGCAATGGCTGCGCTGGCTGCTGCCATCCACGGCCGGTATCCAGGGCTTTGTTGCGCTTAATCAAATGGGCGCCTCGCTGTATGAAATCCGCCATGAAGTGGCGGGCCTGCTGGCCTTGCTGGTCGCTTGCGTGGCGCTGGGCTGGCGGCGCTGGCGCGGGATGGAGGAGACTGTTGTCGATTTGAACAAGGCGTAACTGGGCCGATATGCAATAATTTCGTTTCCACATTAAATAACAACGCCTGACAAAAACCGTAGCGAGCGGAAGGGAGTTGCGGCCGAGAAGCGCAACTGTGCGAATGTACAGTGAGCATCGCAGGCCGTAAATACCGACGCGCAGTAGGTTTTGACAGGCGTTAGCCAATCATGTCAGCTTTTAATCTGTTCCAGCGCCTGTCCCAGGCCCCCACCAAACCCAAGGCGGCGCCCGCCGCGCGGCAGTTCGACGTGGCGGACCTGTACCAGGGCCCCATCGCGCTGGGAGCGGAAGGCGAGGCGCAAGCCCGGCCTTTCGATGAAAAGCTGCGCCAGGCATACTTTTGGATCGTCAACCACGCCATCATCAGTCCCCATTACGACATCGAGTACAACGATGGCCCGTCGCAGACGTATGCCGTGGGCGACAGCCGCCGCACCCTGAATTTGCCGTCGGCGCAAAGCTATTCCAGCTTCATTTTGCTGCCCCTGCTGACGTTCGCCACGCGCCGAAAATGCCTCTTCGTCGGCGGGCCGGGGCGTGGCAAGACGGCCAGCGCCCTGTTGATGGGCGTGCTGGCCGGTTCCACCGTCAAGGAAGTCAAGCGCGCCATGCAGCATGGCCACCCGCAGATGACGGTGGCCGACTTGCTGGGCAATCCGCTGCCGGCGGACCTGGTGAACGCGCAAAGCATGGACGACATCCGCATCGCCTGGCGCGCCTGGCTGGGCATGCGCGTGAAGATCGTCGATGAGTACAACCGCATCCCCACGCGCACGCAAAGCGCGCTGCTCACCGTCATGGGCGACAATTACGCGGAAGTGCTGAACCATATTTACGAATGTCCGGAAGCGGCCTGGTATCTGACGGCCAACGATGACCAGGGCGGCGGTACCTACCAAGTGATCGAAGCGCTGCGCGACCGGGTCGACGTGACGGTGCAGGCGCTGGCCTTCAACCCCCGCTTCCTGAATGAACTGCTGCTGCGCGTGGAGGAAAACGTGCGGCCAGAAGAACTGGTGCCGCCCGATATCATCTTCACGGAAGCAGAGGTGGATCAAATTGGCGAATCCATCCGCCAGGTGGGCGTGCCCGAAGCCGTGCGGCGCCGCCTGGAATTCTTCGCCAGCCAGTTCGAGCTGTTCGAGACGGCGGGCGGCCAGTTCGAATACATGACCAAGGATACGGCCCGCCTGGCCGGCGCCGACCGTGGCGCCGCGCAGGCGGCCGACAATGGGCGCGACCGTTTGAAGGATCTCGGTTGCCAGACCTTGAATGGCATTTCCGTGCGCACCCTGATGGCGCTCTTGATCTACGCCAAGGCCATGGCTTATTTCCGCGGCAATGGCGAGGTGGAGCTGGAAGACTTGCGCCAGGTGCTGCCGTTCGTCCTGCATAACAAGCTGCAGCCGGATCCGGACGCGCCATTTTTCGCGCTGCCGGAAAACGCCGCCTACCGCAGCGACAGGCTGGGCTGGCTGCGCCGTCTGTTCGATCTGTCGAATGATGAATTCAACCGCCTGGACCTGGACCGCGACGACCCTGTCGGCGTGCTGTCGGCCGAATTCGATCTGGGCCTCGATGGCGTGAGCGAGCGCGAGACCCTGGCGCGCCTGAACCGCATCGAAAAGCTGATCGGCGAGCGTACCAAAGGAAGAAAACTGTACGGCCCCCTGTATGACGATTTGTTGAAGCTCAAATATCTGCACCAGCGTTATACGAATTACCGCAGTTGGCTGCGTTCGCAATGAATGACGCACTGAACATCGACCATTGCCGCGGGTTTCTCGACGCCCTGGCCATGTTGAACAGCGAGGCCAGCGACCTGTGCGCAAGCTATGAGCTGCAACGGCTGCCCGACGCGCCGGACCTGCTCACGGCGGTGGGCTTGCGGGTGGAAGATTACGCCCTGAATGTAAGCACCCCGGCGCGCGCGCTGCCGGCGCCGCCCTTGTGGCAGATCACGGTGGCGCCGTGCGGGCGCGCGCACCTGGAGCAGGTGTGCCAGCGCTGGTTCTTTTCGTCGGACCACATGCGGACGGCGCCGCCGGACCGTTTCCGCGCCTGCCTCGTCAACGCCTTCCTCGACGCGCTGGACATGTCGCTGGCCGCATTCACTATGCATATCGTGAAGATGACGCCGCCGCCTGGTGTCTGGTATGCGATCCACTGGGACGAGATCGCGTTTGAATCAGGGGATGAGCGCTATCTGCTGCATTTTTCGCACAGCGATTGAGGAGGAACAATGATTTCTCCTGCCTTCGCAACTATCCTTGCCAGCGGCCGCGCCCAGTTCAACGGCCGCGCAGCGGAAGCGCGCCGGCGCTTTCCCGCGCTCGACATGGCCGCCTTCGGCGCCTTCTTGTACGACGGCGTCGATCCGCTGGTGGTGGCCGTGGCCGCCGCCGCGCCCGAGCGCGTGGGCGGCGTCACCTTGGCCGCCTATGACATGGCCCTGGAGTTGGTGGGCCATGGCCTGGCCGGTCCGGCCGCGAAAAATCCCTTCCTGAATAGCGTGTGGCGCGAGCTGGCGCCATCGTTTGCGCCGCTGCTGGCGACGGCCCCCGTCAACGTGCTGGGCATGCTGAGCAACGCCGCCATCCACATTTCCTCCGTGGCGGGCGCGCGGCCCGCGCAATGGCAGGCCGGGATGGCTGCCGTGGCGCCGCAAGTCGGCAGCGTCGCGCAACTGCGCGCCGTGGGGCAGGTGCTGGCCTGGCGCGCCGGCGTCGCGCATTTCCGCCAGGGCGCGTTGGCCGCCGCCGACACCTTGCCGCATGCGCTGGCGCTGGCCGCCTTTGGCGAACCGGGCGCGCAATGGCCGCAGGTGCATGCGCAGCTCATGGCGAATCCGTGGCGCGGCAATGCCGAGGGCAGGGAGTTCGGCAGCTTCAGTGGCCTGGGTGGCGATTTCGGCGCGCCGCCGCAAGTGCGCGCCACGCTTGACGGTTTTGTCGTGCGCAGCGCCGAGCGCCATTATTTGCTGGTGGCCGACGCCTATGGCGCCGTGCTACACAGCGCCACGGCGCAGGAGTTTGAGTTGGCGCAAACCGGCGTGCCGGCGTCCGTGCGCCTCGATGGAGCCACCGTTCACGTCGGCGCGCGCAGTATCGCGCTCGACCTGCCGGCCGGCGACATCGCCATCGCCGCGAATGCGCATACGCTGGCCATCACGTCACCGTGGACGCACGCCATCCGCCTGCTGCCGCTCGCATGAAGAACGATGCCGATCTGATCGACCGCTGGCGCGCCGCCTGGCCCGAGGCCCTGGCCGTGTGGAGCAAATTTACGCGCCTGCGTGACCCCAGCCTGTGCGCCAGCCGCGTCGAAGCCGGCAAGCAGGGCTTGTCTGGCAGCTTCGCCATGATCCGCTTGCTGGACCAGAGCGTGGTGGTGGACTTGCCGCTGGTGACGGAGCTGGGGCTGGACGACTATGCGCTGGAAATCCTCGCCCATGAAATCGGCCACCACATCCTCGCACCGGGCAGCGCCAGCGACCAGTTCCGCCTGCTGGCGCGCATGCGCCGCGCCTTGCCGACGCTGGAGCAGCACGCGCCCATGGTGGCCAACCTGTACACGGACCTGTTCATCAACGACCGCCTGCAGCGCCAGGCGAATTTGCGCATGGCCGACATCTACCGCAAGCTGCAGCAGGGGCGCACGGTGCAAGCCGATGGCAAGGGCAGCGGCGGCGTATGGACACTGTACATGCGCATCTATGAAAACCTGTGGCAGCTGGAAAAGGGCGAGCTGGGCGGCGGCCACGCTGACGAGCGCCTGGACACGGACGCCTGGCTGGGCGCGCGCCTGATACGCGTGTATGCGAACGACTGGATGCTGGCGGCGGGCCGCTTCGCCACCTTGCTGTTGCCTTACCTGGTGGAAGATACGGATGCCCTGGGTGACATTGACCCCAGCCGCTACCTGCAGGACACGCGCGATGCGGCCCGTGGCTGCCAGACGTATGGCGCGCAGCAGATCGAGGATGACGAAGAGGACGGCGCCATCCACCCCGTGCACGACAAGCGCATCTCGGGCCTCGATGGCGAGGAACCGCAAGCCGAGGCGCCGCCTAGGGCCGGTGGCGGCCAGCTGCGCGAACCGTTCGAGCTGGGCGACATTCTGAAGGCGTCGGGCGTGGACTTGAGCGACCATGAAATCGCCATCCGCTACTACCGCGAGCGGGCTTTGCCGCACCTGGTGGCGTTTCCTAGCCGCCCCGCGCCCGAGTCGCAGGAGCCGCAGATGGAAGGTCTGGAGCCTTGGGAAATCGGCGATCCCCTGGAAGACATCGACTGGCTGCAGTCCGTGATGCAGTCGCCGCGCCCCGTGCCTGGCGTGACCACCGTGCGCCGCGTGTATGGCCGCGAACCGGCGCGCGCCACCGACGCCGTGCCCGTCGACCTGGACATGTACGTGGACAGTTCCGGCTCCATGCCGAACCCGCAGGCGTACACCTCGTTTTTGACACTGGCCGGCGCCGTCATCGCCTTGTCCGCCCTGCGCGCGGGCGCAAAAGTGCAGGTCACCCTGTGGAGCGGCAAGAACGAAGTGATGCTAACGCCAGGTTTCGTGCGCGATGAAGACATGATCCTCGGCGTGCTGACGGAATTTTTTGGCGGCGGCACCTGTTTCCCCATTCACCGCCTGCGCCAGACCTATGCGGCCAAGCGCGAACGGCCCGCGCACATCCTGATGATTTCCGACGATGGCATCACCACCATGTTCGACCAGGATGAACTGGGCAACAGCGGCTGGGATATCTCGGCGAAAGCGCTGGCCCAGGGCGGTGCGGGCGGCACCATGGCCCTGAACCTGGCGCGCGACTGGGATGGCGCGGCCAGCCACCAGTGGCTGCAGCAGACCTATGACGACTTGAAACGCGCGCGCCGCGAGCAGGGCTGGGATATTCACGCCGTCGAGCGCTACGAGGACTTGCTGGACTTTGCGCGGGCGTTCAGCCGGCGCCACTATATACAATCATGACATGCAGATTCCCGGACCCCACCTCGAAAGATTAACCCACCGCCTGGCCGACACGCCCGTCGAATTCCTCGCCGAGCCCCGCATCGCCGGCGTCGTCAATGCGCAGGCCGTGGCGGTGGCGGCGCTGGTCAACGACGTTTTGCTGCTGCATGGCGCGCGCGCGCCGGCCGCATCCCTGCAGGGGTTCATCGGCGCGCAAGTGAAGGCGGACCGCAACCGGCTGGCGCTTGCCATGATCCTGTGCTGGCTGCTGGCCGACGACTGGTTCGTGGCGCAGCAGTTGCCGCAGCCAGCCTTGCTGCAGGCACTGGGCGAGGCGGCGCGCGAACTGGCCGCCGCCACGCCGGCCCACCAGTTTACGCAAGACCCCGAACGGCGCGAGGAGCTGGCGCGCATCGTGCTGGCGCGCCTGGGTTTCCGGCCCCGCGACGAAAGCGTGGCGCAGGCCACGGACAGATTGTCCGCCATCAGCGGCACGGAGCGCCGCCGCCTGCTTGAAGCGAGCCGCCTGGCCGAGCAGCGCGCGCGCGAAATCCGCGAGGCGCTGGCGAAGAAGGCGGCCGAGGAATCGGCCGACAAGTGGTCGCGCGAATGAGCGTGGACGTCAATCTGCCTGGCGGCGCCTGGGAATCGGATCGCGACTACTGTCCCACCCTGACGCAGGAGGGCGCGCGCATGCTGGAAAAACTGCGCAGCCACCCGGCGGCGCCCCGCTACCGCAACCGCAGCGGCAACAAGCTGCAGGCCGGGGAAGTGGCGGCCTTGCGCGCCTATGAGCAGGAAGTCATGGATGCGGCGATAGACTGGAGCGCCGATGCGCCGCCGTCCTGGCTGGCGGATTTCCTCAGGACGGTCTACGCCACCGTGCCGCATTACCGCGCCTGCGGTTCGCCGCCCGCGCGCCTGGCGGACGTGGCGCCCATCAGCCGCGCCGAACTGGCGCACGACATCGCCGCCTTCGTGCCCGACGATGCGGATCTGGCACGTATGATCAACTTCCAGACGACGGGCACCACGGGCCACCCGCTGCTGATCGCTTCGCACCCGCTGGTGGCGGGGCGCTATCTGGCCTACCACAAGCGCGCGCTGCAGCGTTTTGGCGTAACCCTGCGCCATGGCGCGGGGCAGGTGGGCGTGATGCTGCTGGGGCACCAGCGCCGCTGCTTCACCTATGTCTCCGTCACGCCGACGATGAACGAATCGGGCCTGGCGAAGATCAACCTGCACCCGGACGATTGGCACCACCCGGACGACCGCGCGCGCTACCTGGACGCCATGGCGCCCGAGCTGATCGCGGGCGACCCCATCTCGTTTGCCGAGCTCCTGACCTTGCCCATGGCGCACAAGCCGGCCGCGCTGCTGTCCGTGTCGATGATGCTGTTGCCCGGCATGCGCGCGCGCCTCGAAGCGGCGTTCGGCTGCCCCGTGCTCGACATCTATTCGCTCAATGAGGTGGGCCCCGTGGCCGTCTACGACGAGCAGGCGGGCGGCCACGTGCTGCTGCAGCACCGGCTGTACGTGGAAATCCTCGATAGCGCGGGCCAGCCCGTGCCGGATGGCGCGCGCGGCGAAATCACCGTGACGGGCGGCTTTAATTTTTGCCTGCCGCTGGTTCGCTACCGCACGGGTGATTACGCCTCGCTGGCGCATGGCCCGCATGGCCCCGTGCTGGTGGGGCTGGCCGGCCGCAGCCCCCTGCGCTACAGGACGATGACGGGCGAGTGGATCAATAATATCGACATCACGCATGCCTTGAAACCGCTGGCTATCGCCTTGTTCGGCGTGCACCAGCATGGCGACGGCGCCATCGCGCTGCGCCTGGCGCCGAACGCCATGCCGAAGGCTGACCGGGCGCGCGCCTTGCTCGCGCCTTTTTTCGGCGCCATCACGGTCGAGACCCTGCTGGCGGAAGACAAGATCATTCAATACACCTCGGATTTGCAGGAAGCAGTGGCATGAACCTTTATAAACGCGGCCTCGTGGTCGGGAAATTTTGCCCGCTGCACCAGGGTCACGAACTGTTGATCAAGCGCGCGCAAGACGCCTGCGAAGAACTACTGGTGGTCAGCTACACCAGGCCCGAATTTCCCGGCTATGAGCCGGCGCGCCGGGAACGGTGGCTGCGGGCGCAATTTCCGCAGGCGCACATCGTGGTGCTGGACGATGCGCGGCTGGCGGCCCTGTGCGCTGCGCGCGGCGTGCCTGCCCGCCATCTGCCGCACAACGACGACGATGGCGAGCTGCATCGCCACTTCATGGGCTGGTTGTGCTGGACGGTGCTGGCGCTGCCCGTCGATGCCGTGTTCACCAGCGAAGACTATGGCCCCGGCTTTGCCCAGGTGCTGGAACGGCATTATGCCGGCCGGCCGGTGGCGCACGTGAGCGTGGACCAGGCGAGAACTGCGGTGCCCGTGTCCGGCACCAGGGTGCGGCAAGACCCGCATGCGCACAGCGCCTTCCTGTCGCCGATTGTGCGCGCCGATTTTGTCACGCGCGTGTGCCTGCTCGGCGGCGAATCGAGCGGCAAGACCACCTTGGCGCAGGCGCTGGCGGCGCATTTCGAGACGGCCTGGGTGGCCGAATATGGCCGCGAATTGTGGGAAAGCCAGGATGGCATATTGAACTATGACGATTTGCTGAAAATCGGCCGGGAACAGCTGCGCCGCGAAGCGCACGCGCTATTGGCCGCGCGGCGCTGGCTGTTTTGCGATACCTCGCCCATGACGACGTATTTCTACTGCGTCGAGATGTTCGGCAAGGCGGAGCCGGAACTGGCGCAGCTGGCCGAGCACGGCTACGGCCTGGTGCTGCTGTGCGCACCCGACTTTCCCTTCATCCAGGATGGCACGCGCCGCGACGAGGATTTCCGCGCGCGCCAGCATGCGTGGTACCAGGCCGAGCTGGCGCGGCGGGGGATCGCCTTTGTCAATGTGTCAGGTTCGGTGGACGAGAGGGTCAGGCAGGTGGCGCTAGTGCTGGCGCATCGCTTCCGGACCATGCAGGGTGTTGGCCAGGTCGCTGGCAAAAAAAATGCCGCCCAGTCTTAACTGAACGGCATTGGCTCGCTGGCGAGGATTGTCAGCGACGGCAGTCCGGGGACTGCCATTTGAAATCGGCGATTATTTAAACTTGTAACGTGCGTTCAAGTAAATATAACGACCGACGATATCGTTCATCGAATTGACATAGGTATCGACATACGCGCTGTTCGAGTACACGGTACCTTTATCAAACATATTGTTGACGCCGAAACTCATATCCAGATCCTTGACGGGCTTGAAGTGGATATTCATGTCCCACGCCGTGTACGCGCCAATACGCTTGTTGGTAATGGCGGCGTCCTGCTGTTTCGTCGGATCGTCGATATTCTTCGTGCTGGAGCGGGTACGGGCGGTCAGGGCCACTTCGGTGTCGTTACGTTCGAAGCCGATACGCAGCGTGTTCGACCATTTTGGATGGTCAACGCCGTCCAGGCGGTCGGTAGGCTCGCTGCCCGGCACGATGCTTTGCTCGTATTTCAAGTTGTAGCTGTTGGACTCGCGCAGTTTCACGGTGCCGTATTCACCCACTTTGAATTGGTACTTCACATCCAGATCCAGGCCTGAGACATTCGTCTTGCCTACGTTTTGGAAAGGCAGTTTCATGTCCTTGATACGGCCTTTGTTCAAGCCTGGATTAGCCGCTTCCAGCGCGGGATTGCGGGGGTCGCGGCCGATCAGTGCGGCAAAGCCGGGAATCGTGTCTTCATGATCGAGCACGTATTGCGCATCCAGCGTCTGGATCGTGTCCTTTTGACGCACGCTATACCAATCCAGCGATGCCGACAGGTTCTTTATCGGTTGCAAGACGATACCCAAAGAGAAGTTATTCGCCTTTTCCGCTTTCAAATCCGGATTGCCGGACAGGTAAACCTTGGGGCTGTAGGAGCATTGCACACCCTTGTAACCCAAGGGACCGCAACGCGCCCAGTCGGCCACGGTGTCGTAGGCGGTGGTGGTCGAAGCGATCTGCGGCAGGGTCGGCGCCTTGAACGAGGTCGTGGCCGAACCGCGCAACATCACTTGCTGGTTCGGACGCCATGCGAGTGCCACTTTCGGGTTGTAGGAATTGCCGAAATCGCTGTAATGGTCGCCGCGCAGCGCCAATTGCATTTCCACTTGCTTGGCGATCGGTACGTTCAACTCGCCATACATGGAGTATACGGTGCGGCTGGCCTTGCTGCTGGTTGCGCCAAAGTTGACGATGTTGCCCGCTTTCATCTGTGGATCGGCGACGTCGTCGATCGACTCGTGGCTGCCCTGCAGGCCCCAGGCGAAGCCGACGGATTCTCCGGCCAGCGTGAACAATTCAGGCGTGCTCATCTTCCATTCGGCGCTGCTCAGCTTGGAGGTAGAGCGGTGCGAAGTTGTTGTCAGGAAAGGCAAGTAGTTGCTTTCTGGATTATTCATGACAAACGGATCGTAGCCTCCCGCTTTACCCAGCAAGCCGGCTTGCAAGGCTGCCGTCGACTTGTCCAACAGCGTTTGCTTGTCGGCGTCATCGCTCAGTTTGTTCTGGTTCAGGCTGATTGCGCCTTCGCTATCCCATTTGCCCAGCGTACCGCGCCAGCCGCCGACCAGGCGCGCGGTTTTGCTCGTCAGCTTGGAGGTCCGGTTGCCAGCCTCGTAGACGCTGCGGAAAACCTGCACCAAATCGCCAGGCATGAAGCCGTTCACGCTGCCATCGCTGCCATCCGGCAGCGTCGCCAGACCGGGGTTGGTCGAGCCTGCCGTCCTGTAGTTGGCGCTGCTAAAGCTGGGGGAGTTGCCGATAAAGGTAGACGAGTTCTGGGTGTAAGCGGCTTCCAGGAACAATTCGTCGCTGCTGTTGAGGCGCTGCGTGAAAATGGTGGAAATGCCGGCGCGTTCCTGCTTTGGCGTCAGGTGCGTAGAAGGATTGGTGAAGCAGACATTGTCTCCCGTGCTGGAGACGCCCACCGTACCGCGGCAACCGGGGATCACATAACCCTTGTCGCCACTGCTCTGGTTGCGGATCCAGCCCATGTACTCGGTGGTCTTGCGGTTGTCGGAACCGCCGAACTGACGGAAATCGTGCGCCGCCAGGTTCGAGTGCTTGTCCGAAACCAGCGGATTGCGGCGGTACAAGTCCAGCGTCAACAGCAGGTTGCGTCCATCCTTCTCCAGATCGCCCCAACCCGAGGTCAGGGTGACGTTGCCGGTCTGGCCGTCGCCCTGCTGGTTGGCGCCGATGTTGGCGGTCCCCTCTATGCCCTGGTAGTTGGTGCGGGTCTTGAAGTTGATCACGCCAGCGACGGCGTCGGAGCCGTAAATGGCCGATGCGCCGTCGCGCAGGATTTCTACCGACTCGATGGCCGACAAAGGCAGGCTGTTCAAGTCAACGAAGGAACTCTCCGCGCCGTTCGCGAAGCCGTAGTTGGCCAGGCGGCGGCCATTCAACAAAATCAGCGTGTACTTGGAGTCGAGACCACGCAACGCAGCCGACGAGGCGCCCTTGGCGAAGGTCGAGGTCGCGTTGCCGTCGAGTGCGACTGAAATCGAGGGCAGTTTGCTCAACAACTCGATGACGGTGGAGGCGCCGGACTTGGCGATGTCGGCGCGTTTGACGACCTCGATTGGAGTCGGGCCTTCCATATCGACGCGCGAAATATTGGAACCGGTGACGACGACGCGCTGAATTTTATCGTTGGCGACGTCGGCTTGCTGCGCTTGCACCTGACTGGCGATGAAAATGGTTCCTGCCATGACGCTCAGTGCGATTTTCACCGCATGAACGCTCTTTTTTTCTTGAAAAATCATATTCTCCGAGCCCTAGTAAATAATTGATTGCTTTTAATAAACAACAAAATTCAAGCCACCCGTATCATTTAACGATCCGGCACTGAAATTACTGCTGCTTCTTTTTTGCGGACAAGCTCATGGATTGACTTTAGATAGTCTTTTCCATAAGGCTTAGTTAACTATACAACTATGGGCTGACTGCGTTTTACAAAACGTTGCTAATAAACAACGGAAATAGTATGTGTTTAGGCAATATTTCTTGGTATTAATGAATTCCTTGCTGGGCTTGCGGGGCGTCAGACACGCCGGGGCATCCCAGGAACGAAAAAACTGGGCGACACATTTGGCTTGACGGGTATTTTTTGCCACGACCGTGGTCTAACCGGATATTGCATGGAGGGAAATATTTCATGTCCGGATGTATTGCCTGTGGTCAATTCGAATACAGGCTTCGACTCGCGCTGACACTGCAGCCTATGCTGCATTACTGGATAGAATCGCCGCATGCTGCGCGAGCACAAAGCGCTCAGCAAACGGCGGCACCTTGCAGCAAAGATGCCGGAATTGGGTTCTGGAAAGCGCTGCATCTGTCCCGGCAGGGGAGGGAGGCATGTGCCGGGACAAGCTTGCAGCCTGACTTCAGCCTGATTTCAGCCAGATTTCAGCCACATTCAGGCTGCGTTCAATGCCTGCTCCAGGTCTTCGCGCAAGTCGTCGATATGCTCGATCCCCACGGACAGGCGCAGCATGTCTTCGGACACGCCCGCCTTGGCCAGTTCTTCCGGATTGAGCTGGCGGTGCGTGGTGGAGGCCGGGTGGGTGGCCAGCGATTTGGCGTCGCCGATGTTGACCAGGCGCGTGAACAGCTGCAGGGCGTCGAGCACGCGGGCGCCGGCCGCGCGCGGGTCTTCGCCTGCGGCCAGTTTCAAGCCGAAGGACAAGATGCCCGAGGCGCGGCCGTGCATGTATTTTTTCACCAGCGCGTGGTCCGGGTGGTCTTCCAGGCCCGCGTAGTTGACCCACGCGACTTTCGGATGCTGTTTCAAGTGCCTGGCCAGGGCCAGCGTGTTGTCGCAGATGCGGTCCATGCGCAGGGCCAGGGTCTCGATGCCCTGGATCAGCTGGAAGGCGGAGAGTGGCGAAATGGCCGCGCCCATATTGCGCAGCGGGACGACGCGCGCCCGGCCGATGAAGGCGGCGGGGCCGAACGCTTCCGTGTAGACGACGCCGTGGTAGGACACGTCCGGTTCGTTCAGGCGCTTGAAGCGTTCCTTGTGATCAAACCATGGGAATTTGCCGCTGTCGACGATGGCGCCGCCCACGGTGGTGCCGTGGCCGCCCAGGTATTTGGTCAGCGAATGGACGACGATGTCGGCGCCATGCTCGATGGGGCGGAACAGGTAGGGGCTGGGCACCGTGTTATCGACGATCAGCGGGATGCCGTGCGCATGCGCGATTTCGGCCAGCTTCGCCACATCCGTCACGTTGCCCAGCGGGTTTCCGATCGATTCGCAGAAGATGGCCTTGGTGCGCGCATCGATCAGCGCGGCGAAGGTCTCGGGCTGGCGCGCGTCGGCGAAGCGCACTTCGATGCCGATTTGCGGCAGGGTGTGGGCAAACAGGTTGTAGGTGCCGCCATACAGCTGGCTGGCGGAGATGAAATTGTCGCCCGCTTCCGCGATGGTCTGGATCGCGTAGGTGATGGCCGCCATGCCCGACGCCACGGCCAATGCGGCCACGCCGCCTTCCAGCGCCGCGACCCGCTTTTCCAGCACGTCCTGCGTGGGGTTCATGATGCGCGTGTAGATATTCCCGGCGACCTTCAGGTCGAACAGGTCGGCGCCATGCTGCGCATTGTCGAAGGCGTAGGCCACCGTCTGGTAGATGGGGACGGCGGCGGCCTTGGTGGTCGGGTCGGGGGTGTAGCCGGCGTGCACGGCCAGGGTTTCAATTCTCATGTGGTCTCCGGTTCGAATGGTCTGCAATGGTGAAATCCGCAGCCATTGTGCCATGCACCCGTTACCAAGTTATCACGCTTGATAGAATTTTAAGTCATAAGCTAGTGCTGTCTTGATATAAGTCATTCAGCTCTGCCTTGCCGATAAACCGTTCATGCGTGCCATGCTGAGCGCAGGCAAACGCGCCGCCGATGGCGCCGCGGCGCATGGCTTCGTCCAGGCCCGCGCCGCCCAGCCAGGCGTGCAGGAAGGCGGCCACGAACGAGTCGCCTGCGCCATTCGTGTCCACCACGGGCAAGTTCAGACCTGCCGCCGGAGTATGGCGCACGGTCGCGCTGCCCCGTTCCAGCAGGTAGGCGCCGTGCGCGCCCGCCATGGCGATCACGGCCTGCGCGCGGCCTTCCGCGACAATCGCGCGCATGACGGACTCCGTGCGCTCGCCCAGCGCCGCCGTGCTGAGGAAGACCAGGTCGGCGCGCAGGGCAAAGACCTTGTGGTGCGGGTTGACGCCATCCCAGTCGTGCAAATCGGTCGACACGGTGGTGCCGCACGTTTGCGCATCGTCAAACAGCGCGGCCACCCAGCCCATGATGGAAAAGTGCGCGTGGCGCGCCGGGCCCAGGTAGGGCAGATAGAAGGCGGCGGGCATGCGCACGTCTTCCGGGTGGCGGCCGTCGTACAGCGACATCCTGCGCCCTTGCGGGTCGACCAGGTTGACGCTGCGCCGCGTGCCCGACGGTTCGACGATGTGCGAGAAATCGAGCCTGGCATCTTTATAGCGCTGCAGGATGGCCGCGCCTTGCGCATCGTCGCCGATGAAGTCGATGAACTTGCAGCGCAGTCCCAGCGCGTGGCAACCGAGCGCCACGCCATTGCCCGTGTGCGCCACGTAGTCGCGGATGGGCGGCACGTGCAGCGAATCGGTGACGGGCAATTGCAGGTCGGGGACGCGCACGATGGTGTCGATGCCGGCGCCGCCGACTACTAAGATGTCATAGCTACTCATGGTGCTGCCTTTTCTAACAGGACGGTGCCGGCCGCATTCACGGCGACGGCGCCGTCTTTGACGGTGTAAGTGTGATTGGTGTAGGCGTCGCGCAGCGGGGTGCCATCGGCGAAGACGCCGTGTACCTTCAGTTCGAGCGCGCCTTGCGCTTCGGGCACGGCGATGACGGCGTCGCCATCCATCGCGCGTGCGAACGCGTACGGCTTGTCGTCGATGAAGCGGTGTTCGCCGCGCGCCAGGGCAGGGTGGCGCAGGCGGAACTGGCCCAGCTTGCGCGCGTGCGCCAGGGTGGCCGCATCGAGCGACGACCAGTTCATGTCGGAGCGGGTGGCCTGCTGTTCGTCGCCGACGGGCGCGGCGCCAGGCTGGCGCGCGCTTTCATCGCCATAGAACAGCTGCACGCCACCTGGCGCCAGCAGCAGGGCGGACAAGCCATGTTTCAGCCGGTCGCGCGGGAACAGGCTGGTGTCGTGCGAGGAGATATACGACAGGATGTCGTAGCGGGGCGCATTGCCGATGCGCTTGCCCAGCAAAGTCGCGTACTGGCGGTACACGCCATCGATGCTTTTCCAGTCGCCGCCCGCGCGATTCTGGAAATCGAAATTGATCATCGAGTCGAAGCCCGCGTCATGCCAGCTGCTGCGCTCGGGGCCATGGCCCCACGCTTCGCCCGTCATCCAGAACGGTGCGTCGTCGATCTTCTGCTGCGGGTGGCGGGTTTTCCAATCCTTGAGGGCATCGGTGGCTGCCGCGCGCAGGGCCAGCCAGCTGGCCGGCTCCACGTGCTTGACGGTGTCGGCCCTGAAACCGTCGACGCCGAATTCGCGCACCCAGTCGGCCAGCCAGTGGACAAGGTAAGTGCGGACAGTCGCATCGGGCAGGGCCACGGCGCGCGTATCGCTTTTACGCTGCAGGATGGGCGGCAAGCCCACGGCCTTGGCGCTTTCCGTGCGGAAGTCGGGCAGATACGCCAGCTGCATGGTGAAATCGTCCTTGCCGCCGTCGGGATAGCCGGGCAGGCCGGCGCGCACCCAGTCCGGACCCCACCATTGTGCGAAATCAAAGTTGTTGTAGTCGATGTAGCTATGATAGTCGCGCAGGGTGGCTGTTTCATGGCCTGGCCACAGCACGGGCACTTTATATTCGGACAGGGTGCGCAAGTCCGCGTAACCGGGGTGGTTCAGCACCACGTCGAACAGCACGCGGATGCCTTGCGCGTGGGCAATATCGATCATCTCGCGCAATTCCTCGCGCGTGCCCATGTTGGCGTCCATGGTGGTGTAGTCGAGCGCCCAGTAGCCGTGGTAGGCGTAATGCTGGAATTGCTGCTTGCCGCCCACCACCCAACCGTGGATCTGCTCGTATGGCGCCGTGATCCACAGGGCGTTGACGCCCAGTTCCTTGAAGTAGCCAGCTTTGAGCTGCTGCGTGATGCCGGCGATGTCGCCGCCGTGAAAGCTGCCGACGTCGCCGCCTTGCGGGTCGGCGGCGCGGCCATAACTGTGGTCGTTGCCAGGATTGCCGTTGGCGAAACGGTCCGTCACGGCGAAATAGACGATGGGGTTGTCAGCGAAGCTGAAGCTCCCTGCCTGCGCCGAAGCGCTGAGTAACAGGGCGGCCAGCGTAGTCAGGGAGCGTCGCATGGTCAGCCTTTCACGCCGCCAGCCGTCAGGCCGGAGATCATCCATTTTTGTGCCAGCAGGAACACGGCCGTGATGGGCAAGCCGGACAAAATGGCGGCCGCGGCGAAGTCGCCCCACAGGTATTTTTGTTCGTACAGGAACAGTTTCGAGCCGACGGCCAGGGTCAGGTTGTTCTGTTCATGCAGCAGCACGGAAGCGATCGGGTATTCGATGATGGCGCCGATGAACGACAACAGGAACACCACCATCAGGATGGGCACCGTCATCGGCAGCAGCACGTAGACAAACGCTTGCCATTGCGTGGCGCCGTCGACCTTGGCCGCTTCCTCGAT
This sequence comes from Janthinobacterium sp. SUN026, assembly GCF_030397625.1. Classification (NCBI taxonomy): domain Bacteria; kingdom Pseudomonadati; phylum Pseudomonadota; class Betaproteobacteria; order Burkholderiales; family Oxalobacteraceae; genus Janthinobacterium; species Janthinobacterium sp. SUN026. The sequence goes on from NZ_JAPQNU010000005.1 coordinate 528,685, forward strand.
TTCGATGGGGATGGTTTGATAGTAGCCCTTGATGGTCCAGATATGCAGGGCGATGCCGCCCGTGTAGGCCAGCACCAGGCTGCCGTGGTGGTCGATGCCCAGCCACGGCACGTAGCTGCCCAGCACATCGAAGATGGCGTAGATGGCTACCAGGGCCAGCACGGCGGGGAACATCTGCAGCAGCATCAGCGCCGACAGGGTTTGCGACTTGAAGCGGAACTGCATGCGCGCGAACGCGTACGCGCAGGTGGTCGACAGCAGCACGGTGACGGTGGCGCTCATGCTGGCCACCTTGATGGAATTCCATAGCCACAGCAGTACGGGGAAGTCCGGCTCGACCAGGGTGCCGTTGGGCGCCTGGTAAGACATGCCCAGCGCCAGGCGCCAGTGTTCGAAGCTGATCTCGGGCGGTATCAAACTGCCCGAGGCGAAATTGCCAGGGCGCAATGAGATCGACAAGATCATCAGGAAGGGAAACATCACCAGCGCGATCAGCGCGATCACGGCGACGTGGGCCGCCAGGATGCGCCAGCGGTTGGAACGGTCGACAACGATAGCCATGGTCGGTCCTTTATGCTTTGTTCATGCGCGTCAGGCGCATGTTGACCAGCGAAATCGCGGCCACGAGGAAGAAGATCAGCGTCGAGATGGCGGCGGCCAGGCCAAAGTTCTGGCCGGAATCCTCGAACGCGATGCGGTAGGTGTAGGACACGAGCAAGTCCGTCGTGCCGGCCGGTAACGTTGTGTCGAGGAAATCGGGACGTCCGCCCGTCAGCAAGCTGATCAGCACGAAATTGTTGAAATTGAAACCCAGGCTGGCCACCATCAGCGGCGTCAGCGGTTTGATGATCAGGGGTAACGTTATTTTGAAGAAATTCGTCAGCGGTCCCGCGCCGGCCAGGGCCGACGCTTCGTACAGGTCCGACGGGATCGCCTTGATCAAGCCCATGCACACCACCATCATGTAGGGGTAGCCGAGCCAGGTGTTGACGATCAAAATCATGGCCTTGGCCAGGGTGGTGTCGGAGAACCAGGCGGGCTTGATGCCGAACAAGGCGTCGAGCACGAGGTTGATTTCGCCGAAGTTATTGTTAAACAAACCTTTGAAGACCAGGATGGAGATAAAACCCGGTACGGCGTACGGCAGGAACAGCAGGGTGCGGTACAGGCCGCGGAAGCGCAGCGCATCCCAGTTCAGCAGTACGGCCAGCACCATGCCCAGGCCCGTCGTGGTGGCCACGCTGATCAGGGCGAAAACGATGGTCCACACGAAAATGCGCAGGAAAGGACCGCGGAACGCTTCGTCGGAGAAGATCTTCACGAAATTGGCGAAACCGACGTTGACCTTGAAGCCCGGTTCCAGCTTCGTGCCGTCCGGCATTTCATAAAAGCCCGTCTTGAAGTTCGGCTTGACCAGTTCGCCCGTGGCGATTTTCTTGAGCGTTTTGTCCGGCAACTGCTTGTAGACGTGCGCGACGGGGCCGAATTCGCGCAAGCCCACCATGCGCAGCTCGATCCTGTTCGGCAAGATCAAGGTGAGCAACTTCAGATCCTTTTGCAGGGCGATGATGTCCTTGATGGGCAGCGGCGGGGCCAGCACGGGCGTCTGCACGGGGTCGAGCGGCGTCACTTCCACGTTCAGGGGCACGGCGCGCTTGAGGGCCAGCGGCTGCGTCAGCAGCACTTCGCCCGTGTCCGGGCTTTCCAGGCGCAAGCGGTATTCCTTGTTGTCGGCATGCACGGTCATGGCATAGCCGGCGCTTTCCACGCGCTGCGTCTCGTCCAGCAGGTATTGCGTGGCGCGCTCATAGGTGAGCAGGTTGCGCGAACTGAAATTGGTAAAGCCGATCGACACCGTGTACACCATCGGCAGCAGCACGAAGACGATGACCGCCGTAATGCCGGGAAACAGATAGCGGTAGGCATAGGCGCGCGGCGACGTGAAGACAAACGTCGTCAGGGTCAGCAAGCCGAGGAAAACGGCGGCCAGCATGGTCTGGCCGGAAATGTACAACATGAAGAGCAGATACAGACCCAGCGCCATGCTGATGGTCAATACCGTAGGGCCGATAAACTTGCGCACGATGGGATACCTGTGAAGATGGAGTGATACGAGATGGCGCAGGTCGGATCAGGCCCGAAGGCCCGTGATCCGGCCTGCGCCAGGCAGTACGATATGCTTAATTCGCCGTCGTAATCCGCTTCGCCGCCGCATCCAGGCCATCCTTGGTCGTCTGGCGGCCTTGCGTGATGTTTTCCAGCGCCGATTGCATCGACGACCAGAAGCGGCCCATTTCCGGGTTGTTCGGCATCGGACGGCCCGCTTGCGCGCTTTCCATCGTTGCCTGGATGTTCGGATTGGCTTTCAATTCCGCGAACAGCACCTTGTTGGCTGGCGTGCCCAGCGGGACGTCGGCGTTGATGGTTTTCAGTCCATTGATCTGCAGCATCTGGTTTTCCAGGAATTCCGTGGCCAGGTCCTTGTTCGGGCTGGCTTTCGAAATCATCGCGCCCAGCACGCCCACGAATGGGGTGGCCGTCTTGCCGGCGACGGTAGGGATCGTTGCCACGCCGAAATTGATCTTCGACTTGCGCGCATTGTCCCACGACCATGGGCCGTTGATCATCATGGCGATCTTGCCCTGGTTGAAACCGGCTTCCATCTCGGCATAGCCCGCGCCCTTCGGCATGGCGCCGCTGTTGATCAGGGTCATCAGCGCATTCACGCCAGCTTGCGAACCGGCATTGTTCACGCCCGTTTTCGCTGCATCGTAGCGGCCGTCGGACTTGACTTCAAACGGGAAGCCGCCGCCCGCGCCCAGCAAAGGCCACGTGAAATAGGTATTCGTGTAATCCCACAAGATGGCTTTCTTGCCTTGCGCGGACAATTTCTTGTCCAGTGCGGCGATTTCTTCGAAGGTTTTTGGCGGGGTCGGCACCAGGTCCTTGTTGTAGACGAGGGCGACGGCTTCGATGGAGATCGGGTAGCCCCAGGTCTTGCCGCCTACGGTGAAGGCATTCCAGGCCAGCGGCAGGATGGCGGCGCGCGCTTCCTTGCTTGGCGTCAATGGTTGCAGCAAGCCGGCGTCGATCCAGGTGCCGATGCGGTCATGCGGCCAGATCCAGATGTCCGGGCCCTTGCCAGCGGCGGCTGCCTGCTGGAATTTGTTTGGCGCATCTTCCGGGTGCTCGACGACGACCTTGATGCCCGTCTTCTTGGTGAATTCCTCGCCAACCTTGGCCAGGCCCTTGTAGCCTTTGTCGCCGTTGATCCAGATCAAGAGGGTGCCTGCTTCGGCCGCGTTCGCCATGCTGACGGCGGCCAGGTTGCCGATGCCGGCCAGGGCGGCGGCGATCAGGGTGGTTTTGATGAAGCTGCGTTTCGGGTGCGTGAAGGACATGTCAATCTCCAGTATCTTTTTTTATGCTAAGTTTATGTTGAATATCAAGGCTGAAACGATGCAACCAGGCCAGGCGGCGCCTGTAGCGCCTGGCCCTTAAATCCGGAATCAGGTACGCGTCTGTCCATGCTCGTCGAACACATGGACGCGGGCGGGCGCCACCTGCAGCGCCACGGATTGGCCAATGGCCCAGTCCGTTTCCGCATCGGCGCGCACCACCAGCGGCTCGTCGCCGCCCGGTACCTGCACATACAGATAGCTGATGTCGCCCAGTTTTTCCACCGCTTGCACGGTGGCCGTGAGGGCGGCAGTGGCGCCGGGTGCGCACGCCTGCACGTGTTCGGGACGCGCGCCGACGGTGACGGGGGTGCCGCTGGCCAGCGGCTGCGTCAACACGGCTTGCAGCATGCCGCCCGCGTTGGTGGCGATGGTGGCCACGCCGTCCGCGTAGCTGTGGATCTTGCCTTTGAGGAAATTCATGCGGGGCGAACCGAGGAAGCCGGCCACGAACAGGTTGGCGGGGTGGTGGTACAGCTCCAGCGGGGCGCCCACTTGCTCGATGCGGCCCGCGTTGAGCACGACGATGCGGTCGGCCAGGGTCATCGCCTCGACCTGGTCATGCGTGACGTAAATCATGGTCGAGCGCAATTCGCGGTGCAGATTCGCCAGTTCGATGCGCATCTGCACGCGCAGCGAGGCGTCCAGGTTGGACAGCGGTTCGTCGAACAGGAAGACGTCGGGCTTGCGCACGATGGCGCGGCCGATGGCCACGCGCTGGCGCTGACCGCCCGACAAGTCTTTTGGTTTGCGTTCCAGCAAAGGTTCGATGCGCAGGATTTGCGCGGCGCGCTGCACGGCGTCGGCGATCTGCACCTTGTTCATGCCGGCCAGTTTCAGGCCGAAGGCCATGTTTTGCGCCACGCTCATGTGCGGGTACAGGGCGTAGCTCTGGAATACCATGGCGATGCCGCGCTTGGCGGGCGGCACGTCGTTCATGCGGGTCTTGCCAATATACAAGTCGCCGCCGCTGATTTCTTCCAGGCCGCAGATGCTGCGCAGCAAGGTGGATTTGCCGCAACCCGACGGGCCCACGAAGACCATGAATTCGCCGTCGGCGATCTCCAGGTCGATGCCGTGCAGGGTTTGCACGTCGCCATATGCCTTCTTCAGGCCTGTTAACTTCAGTCCAGCCATGTCTGTCGTCCTCAATCTCACTGAATGTGCCTGGCCAAATCTACTGCGCGTCGAACTTGCGGCTGGCGATGCTCACTGTGCATTCGCACAGCTGCGCTTCTCAGCCACAACTTTCATCCGCTCGCTACGATTTTGCCAAGCACTGATACTCTGTTGTTCGGCCCCGCTGATGCGCGGGGCTCGTTATTGTAATTGGCGGCATGGCCGCCAAAGCCTGCGATTTACGCCAGGGTGCCGAACCAGCCGCCATGCGCAGGCAAGCTGATCTGTTGGCCATTTTTGTTTCCTGGCAAGCCGTGACCGGCCAGGTCGGCTGCGGGCGCCGCGTCAGGCCAGGCAAACGTGACGGCTTGCGTGCCCAGGTTGAAGGCGGCCAGCACGGGCGCTTGGCCTGGCAAGTCGCGGCGCAGGGCCAGCACGGGTTCCGGCGCATCGAAGAAGACTATGTCGCCGCGCAACAATTGCGGCAGCGTGCGGCGCCAGGCGAGGATGTTTTGCGCAAACTGCAATGGTGAAGCGGCATCGTTTTCTTCGACATCAACGGCGCGCGCCAGGTGTTCAGGCGGCACGGGCAGCCAAGGTTTTGCCGTGCTGAAACCGCCGTGCGGCGCCTCGGCCACCCATGGCATCGGCGTGCGGCAGCCGTCGCGGCCCTTGAACTGGGGCCAGAACGGGATGCCGTACGGGTCTTGCAGCGCTTCGAAAGGAATATCCGCTTCCGTCAGGGCCAGCTCGTCGCCCTGGTACAGGCACGGCGTGCCTTTCAGCGCCGCCTGCACGGCCAGCACCACCTTGGCCAGCGATGGCGACGGGTTTTCGCCGCCCCAGCGCGTCATGACGCGCACGCTGTCGTGGTTGCCCACGGACCAGGAAGCCCAGCCGTCGGCCACCTGGGCTTCGAACTCTTCGACCTGCGTGCGGATGTGCGAGGCCGAAAACTCCGCCGTCAGCAAATTGAAACTGTAGGCCATGTGCAGCTTGTCGGCGCCTGTATAGGCAGCCATGGTGGCCAGCGCATTGTCGTCGCCCACTTCGCCGATGGAAATGGCTTGATATTCGTCAAGTACGGCGCGCACGCGCTGCAAATAAGCGATGTTTTCCGGCTGCGTCTTGTCGTACACGTGCGCCTGCATGCCGTACGGGTTGATGGCGGACACGCTGCTCGCATCGCGCTGGGCGGCGGGGGGATTGTCGCGCAGCAATTGGTCGTGATACGGGAAGTTGCAGGAATCGAAGCGGAAGCCATCGACGCCGCGCTCGAGCCAGAAACGCAGGTTGTCCAGCTGCGCCTGCTGCACGGCCGGGTTATGGAAATTCAGGTCGGGCTGGCTGGCGAGGAAATCGTGCAGGTAATACTGGCCGCGGCGCGGCTCCCATTGCCAGGCGGAACCGCCGAACACGGACAGCCAGTTGTTCGGCGCCGTGCCATCCGGTTTCTGGTCGGCCCACACATACCAGTCGGCCTTGGCATTGTCGCGGCTGGAGCGGCTTTCCACGAACCACGGGTGGTTGTCGGACGAGTGCGACAGCACCTGGTCGATCATCACTTTCAAGCCCAGTTCATGGGCGCGCGCCACCAGGCGGTCGAAATCGGCCAGGGTGCCAAACATGGGGTCGACGTCGCAGAAGTCGGCCACGTCGTAGCCGAAGTCCTTCATCGGCGACGTGAAGAAGGGGGAAATCCACACGATGTCGGCGCCCAGGGCGGCGATGTAATCGAGCTTGGAAGTAATGCCAGGCAAGTCGCCGATGCCGTCGCCATTGCTGTCGAGGAAGCTGCGTGGATAAACCTGGTAGATGACGGCGCTGCGCCACCAATCGGCGGGCAGGTGGGCGAGATTGTTCTGGATGGTCGGCATGAATGATTTCTTAAAAGTTGCCTGTAGCCTTGGCTATCAGGGCGGCGCTGCTGGTTGGTAGGCGAACGTCTTATTTTAAAATTCAAAGCGCTTTGGGTATGAAATGAGTATAGTTCAAAGCGCTTTGAAAAGTAAAGCGATACACGCGCCAGACATACGATTTTTTTATGAGGGTGATTCAGGAAGGCGAGGCGGGAGCGCCGGCCAGGCGGCCGGCGGCATGGGGAGGCGGAATACGCCTAGTTTGGTACAGGCCCGGCGGACTCGCCCGGCAACAGTTCGCATGGCCACAGTTCCTGCAAGTCGGTGACGGGCGTGCCATCCATCAGGGCCAGCAGCATGTGGATCATCTTCGCGCCGGCGCCGCGCGGGTCGGGCTGGACGACGGTGGTGACGTTGTGGCCGGCCAGGGAATCCTCCATCACGCCCCAGACGATCAGCGACATGTCGCGGCCGATGGCGATGCCCGCGTCGAGCAGGGCGCGCACGGCGCCCACGCCCGACATGTGGTTGTCGACGATGACGGCGGTAGGGCGCGGCGAGCGGGCCAGCAGGCGCTGCATGGCCTGGTAGCCGGCGCGGCGGTCGTGCGCGTTGTCGACCAGGTTGTCCGGGTCGACGGCGAGGCCGCCCGCCTGCATGGCGTGCTGGAAACTCTCGACGCGCTGGCGCACGAAGTTCAGGTCCGGCGTGGCGCTGATCAGGCCGATGCGCTGGTGGCCCAGCTGCGCCAGGCGCTCGACGGCCAGGCGCATGCCCGCCTCATTATCGTAGTCGAACCACGCGTGCGGCTGGTTCAGCTGGGTGCGGCCATGCGCGACGAACGGCATGCCCTGCTGCGCCAGGTAGGCGATGCGCTCGTCGAACGGCTTCGTGCGTCCGACGATCAGGCCATCGATGCGGCGGCCCTTGACCATGCGTTCATAGGTGTGGAATTCGTTGGTGGCCGAGGCGGGCGCGATCATCATATCCATCTGCTGCGCTTCCAGCGCTTCCGACATGCCGCCCACGATGTCGATGAACATGGGGTCGGCCAGGTCGTTCGGCATCAGCGGGTAGATGATGCCGACGATATTCGTGCGTCCCACGGCCAGGCTGCGCGCCATGGGATTGGGGCGGTAGCCGGCCGCCTGCGCGGCGGCCAGCACCCGCTCGCGCGTGCGTTCGCTCACTTCCGGATAGCCATTCAAGGCGCGGCTGACGGTGGTTTCGGATATTCCTAGCGTTTTGGCGAGATTTTTGAGGTTCATGGATGCTGCGGTTGGGGTCTATCCAGGGTGGGTCGGGAGCGGTGCCGTGCGATGACGGGTAGTTTATCTGATAAATGCCGGATTGATCAGGGTCATGACAAGCGGCGGCGGCGCCCAAAAAAATACGCGGGCAAACCCAGGGGCGCCCGCGCTAAAAGAGGATACTGCTGAATCACTACATTGAAGCTGCCGGCCATCGCGTGCAGCGGCGAAATGGTGGGTCCGGATATTACTTGCCCCTGGATAAGCGGGCGGTGTTGCTGCCACCGGCAAGCGTCCGGGGACGCTTGCCAACGTTCTAGCGGCCTGCGATTACCACCAGGATTCCACTTGGAAGCCGACGGAGCTGCCGTTGGTCTTGCCACCGAACACGCCGGTCGACGACAGCGCCGATTCCGCGGCGGCAGCCGACTGGGCTGCCTTGTTCCATTTGGCGTAGGTGTAGAAAGCGCGCAGCACGGGACGGGACCAGAAGCTGTTGCCGGCCGACAGTTGCGGCGCGAAGGTCAGCTTGGTCAGGTTGCGGCTTTCGCCGCCTTCCGGCTTGACGATGTCGTGGCCCAGTTCCACGGCCAGGCTGTAGTTGTCCGTGAAATGGTAGACGGGACGCGCGCCGATCGACGTCCACTTGCTGCTCACGCCTGCCGATTCCTTGTCTTCGTAGACGAAGGTGCCCATGCCCGACCAGGCGCCTTTGGGCTGGATCATGATCTGTTCCGTCAGGCGCACGACCTTGTCATCCTTGTTGGCGCCCAGGCTGAAGCCGCCCGTGTTGGCGGCGCTGCCCTTGCCGTACTGCAATGCCACCTTGTTGAAGCCGCCCAACAGATTGCCTTGCGTATGCATGATGGTCAGCAAGTGGCCGCTGGCGATGGGGGCCGCGCCTTGCGCATTGCGTTTCTGGTTGAATTGCAGACCCAGGGTCAGTTCGCCATCCGGGTTGACCTTGATGCCGGAGAAGCGCAAGTCGTGGGACAGGCCCATGCGCTTGCTGTCGCCGTCGTCGGCCGTGCGCACGACGGCGTAGGCCAGCTTGGCGGCGCCCAGGTCGATGTTTTCCAGGCCGGCGCCAGGGCCGCTGTTGTTCCAGAAGTAGTAATCGGTGATGTGCACGTCCTGGCGGTCGTAGTAGCGCTTGCCGACCCAGGCGCGCGCTTCGGCGAAGGCGCCCGTGCCGATCTTGTCGGCGACGACGTTCATTTCGCGCCACGACGGGTCCGATTGCTCCCAGTCCTGGTTCTGGTTGACGGAGAACGCCACCAGGGTATTGATGCGGAAGGTGGTGCCGTTGGCTGCCTTGAAGGCTTCGCCGCCGAATTTCAGCTCGCCGTAGGTTTCGCACTCATTGCCCAGACGATACTTGGACGAGGCGCCGGCCAGGCCGAAACACGCTTCCTTGCCGCCTTCGCTGCTGGTGCCGAAGCCCGAGCGGATGTAGCCGCCGAAATCGATCGGCAGGGCAGCCTGGGCGGCCGAAGCGCTCAAGGCCAACGCCACGGCGGCAGGCAAAGTTTTCAAGAAATGTTTGTTCATTGCGTCTCCAGTGTTTTTATAGGTGTGGGATCGGTGCGCATAACTTCGCACAACCAAAGCGCTTTAGTTATGTTTCAAAGCGCTTTGAGTATAGTTCAAAGCGCTTTGATGAGTAAACTAGTTTTATCTTTGAAAACTTTTGAGGTGTTGCGGAGAAGCATCAAAGGCGGGCGGCGGCGCGTGGGCGCCGCCGGGTATGGCGGGGCAAGGGATGGCTGCTGCGGGAAAGCGGGGCCGCTTAGTTTGGCGTCTTGCAGGCGGGCAGGGCGGCCGCGTCCCGCGCGGCGTCGGCCGCATTCGCCGGATGGCGCAGGAAGGCGAGGATCAGCAGGGCCGACGCCGTGGTGATGCTGGCCAGCACATACAGCAAGTGGCGGAAGGCGGCGCCATAGGCTTGCGCCAGTTCGGCGGTGCCGGCCTGCGGCAACAACTCGCCCGCATGGCGCAGCTCGCCCAGCGCCAGGAAGGGCGCCGCCAGCGCCGCCTGCTCCGCGCCGATGCCGGCAAGGCCGGCGCCGCCCAGCGCCGCCATGGTGAAGGTGCCCAGCAGCGCGCTGACGATGGCCAGCGCCAGCCCTTCGCCCGCCACGCGCGTCGTATTGAAGATGCCGGCCGCCATGCCGGCCCGTTCGACGGGCACGACGCTGATGGCCAGGCCATCCATCAAGCCCCAGGGCAGGCTGATGCCGCAGCCGATCAGCAGTAGCGGCCCCAGCAAGGTGGCGGGCGACTGGCCCGGCGCGCAGGTGGAGAGCCACAGCAAGCCGCCCGCCGCCAGCAGCAGGCCGCTGGCGCAGATGTGCGCGGCGGCGAGGCGCTGCGCCGCCATGCCGGCCAGGATCGGCAGCACCAGCATGGGCGCCGACAGGGCAATCATCATGCGTCCCGCCTCCAGCGCGCTGTAGCCTTCGATGCCGATGAAGCGGGCCGGCAGCAGCACCAGCAGCACGACGAAGGAAAACGCGGGCGCGGCCGCCAGCAGTTGCACACCGGCAAAGGCGGGCAGGCGGAACAGGGATAAATCCAGCATGGGCCGCGCCGCGCGCCGTTCCACGCGGATGAAGATGGCCAGCAGCAGTGCCGCGCCACCGAGCAGCCCCAGGCTGGCGGCGCTGCTCCAGCCACTGTCGGGTGCCTGCAGCAAGCCATAGGTAAACAGGGACAATGCGCCGGTAAACGTCAGGGCGCCGGGCCAGTCGACGCCCTGCGCTTGCGGGTCGCGCGATTCGCGCATGGCGCGCGCGGCGGCCAGCAGGGCGGTCAGGCCGGCCGCGGCCGTGGCGACAAAAATGGCGCGCCAGCCCGTGTGTGTGATCAAGGTGCCGGCCAGGAAAGGACCGAAGGCCAGGCCCACGCCGAAGGCCGTGCCGATCAGGCTGAAGGCGCGCGCGCGGGCGGGGCCGTCGAATTCCTGCGCCAGGGCCGCTAGTCCGCTCGACAGGGCCATGGCGCAGCCCAGGCCCTGCACGGCGCGCAGCACGTCGAGCCACAGGATGCCGGGCGCGGCCGACAGGGCCAGCGCGGCGGCGGAAAACACGCCCATGCCCAGCAAGAACACGCGCTTGCGGCCATAGCGGTCGGCCAGCGCGCCAGCCACCATCAGGCAGCCGCCAAAGCTGAGCATGAAGGCATTCGTGATCCACGCCAGCGCCAGCGGCGAGCCGTGCAGGTCGGCGGCGATGGCGGGAATGGCGATGGCCGGCCCCGTAAAACTGAGCGGCATGCATAGCGCGGCCAGGCAGACGGCCGCCAGCACGAAGGCGCGCCGGGCCGGGGAGGCCGGCTTCATACGGTGATTCGTATCCATGGGAATGATTCCAGAAAGAGGGAATCCGATGATAATATGGACGTAATCAATGAAAAAGTGGCTGAAAATCCACTCATAACGGACAAATATTCCCTAATCAACATGGCGAGATGACATGGATAATCTGAACGGCATTGCCGCCTTCGTGCGTGCGGCGGAAACGTCCAGTTATGTGGCGGCCGGGCGGCTGCTCGGGGTGTCGGCCTCGGCCGTGGGCAAGAGCGTGGCGCGGCTGGAAGAAAAGCTGGGCGTGCGCCTGCTCAACCGCAGCACGCGGCGCATCAGCCTGAGCAACGAGGGGGCGCTGTTTTACGAGCGCTGCCAGCGCATCCTGGCCGACCTCGGCGATGCCGAGGCGGAACTGTCGCACCTGGCCGAGGCGCCGCGCGGCAAGCTCAAGGTCAGCCTGCCCGTGATCGGCTACCGCATCATCCTGCCCCTGCTGGCCGACTTTACGCGCCGGTATCCGGAGATCGAGCTCGACCTCGATTTCAACGACCGCCTGGTCGACGTGGTGGCCGAAGGCGTCGACGTGGCCGTGCGCAGCGGCACCTTGACGGATTCGCGGCTGATGGCGCGCGAGCTGGGGCCGTTTGCCTTCGCCATCGTGGGCTCTCCCGCGTATTTCGCCCGCCACGGCGTGCCGGCCACGCCGCGCGCGCTGGAAGGGCACGCTTGCGTGCGCTATAAATTCCCCACCACGGGAAAACTGCAGGAATGGGCGCTGCAGCGGGCCGGGGGCGACAGCGGCGGCGAGTTGCGCTTGCCGACCGCCTTGACCTGCAACAATATCGAAGCCTTGATCGGCGCCGCCACGCAAGGCGTGGGCCTCGCTTACCTGCCTGACTTTATCGTGCGCGACGCCATCGCGCGCGGCGAATTGCAAGCCGTGCTGGCCGGCTACCTGCTGCACTCAAGCAAGTTCTGGGTGCTGTGGCCATCGAGCCGCCACCTGTCGCCCAAAATTCGCGTCTTTGTTGACCATTTGTGTACCCACCTGCATTTTTCCGCGCCCCCTGCCGACCCTGCGTCCTTCCCGTGATGCCCCTGGCCGCCGCGCCGGCGGCTGGTTGGGGAATATTCCTACCCCAAAGAGATTATTCCTAACACCGCTGAATTTATATTTGCTGCACCGCATCAGGCAATGCCGCACGGCATCAACTTATACCCTTCCTGAATACCGGTCATTCGTTATGGAAATTGCCATAAGGAATTTATTTATGTTAATTTCATATCTGTTTCTGCAACATTGCATCGGCTGGTCGCTTGCGGGAACATGTGCAGGATTAGGCGCCATAAGCGTGTAGTAACCAACAATTAAGGGATGGTAACCCCGTTCCGTTCAGGGAGTGTGCATGAAGACAGTCACTACGACACCGCCGGATCTGGCGCCAGCCGCGCCAGCGAAACCGGCCCGTAAAACGGGTCTGCTGCTTGGTGGCGGCGCACCAAATTCCACCTTGATCGCCGGCGCCCTGGCCGCTTTCCTCGACGAAGGCATCGAGTTCGACGTCATTTCCGCCTCGGGCGCCGGTGTGTTGATGGGCTTGCTTTACACGACGCCGCACGAGGCAACGCCGCGCCAGGCCTTGCAAAGCTGGGCCGACACGGGCGTGGCCGACAGCATCTACAAGATGATCCCGATCAACTACAAGGTGTTCCAGAAGCCGGGCATGCACGCGAGCACTTTCCGCGATGCCTTCCAGCCGCCGGCCAACAATCCTTTTTTTCAGGCGTTCCAGCAAACGTTTGCGGGCGTGCCCACGGCCTGGTCGGACTGGGGCAAGCTGATGGTGTCGTCGCTGTCGCCGTCGGACCTGTCGGCGAAAAGCCTGGGCCTGTGCGCGCACTTGCCCTTCCTGGAAAAGGCCGTGGATTTCTCGGGCGTAGCCCGCATGCGTCCCGATTTCTACATCAATGCCTACAACCTCAGCGAACACCGCATGCAAATCTGGGGCAAGCACGAAATCGAACCCATCCACGTGCGCGCCGCGTTGTCGTTTCCCTTCCTGTATGCGCCCACGACCATCGCGGGCGACGATTACATCGAAGGCGCGGCGCTCGACACGCTCAATTTCGACCCGTTTATCGAAGGCAAGGGCGAGCACCATGACGCCGACACCCTGGTCATCCTCGATATCCTCGGTGACGAGCGCTTGCTGCGCAAACCGCGCAACCTGTACGACGCCTGGGTGCGCTCCATCATCACGCCGCTGGTGAAGATTTCCAAGAGCGAGCTGCGCCTGTTCGAACTCGAGCACAACACGGATGCGCGCACGGGCCAGCCCAAGCGGCGCCTGCTCAAGCTCGACCTGATGGGCGGCATCCCGGAACAGCACTGGCCCGATACCCTCGACTGGTCCAGTTCGAACATGCAACTGCTGTTCGACGTGGGCCACAAGGCGGGCCTGGCGTTTTGCCGCCAGCATGGCGACTTGCTGCGCCGCACGCCTGACGCTTCCCCGCTGGCGGCCTAGCCACCGATCCCCGGCCACCCGATCGGCAGCTATTTATCCTGCCTGGCCTTGCCAGGCCACTCTTTTTACTGTGAAACACCATGAATATCACCAAGCAATTAATTCTGACTCTCACCATCGCCTTGCTGGCCCTGCTATTGCTGGGCGCCGGCGGCGCCATCCAGCTGCAGCGCGCCCAGGAGCGTTTTGACACGGTGCAAAACCGCATCATCCCCAGCATCCAGGGCTTGAATGCGGCCAAGGGTTTCCTGGCCGACTCGCGCCTGGCTGGCTACCGCCTGTCCGTGTTCTCGAATTTGGCCGACAAGACGGCGCTGGACAAGGCCGTGGCCGATGCCAACACGAATTTCGACAAGGTCATCACCACCTACCGCGCCGAGCGCCTGTACGACGCGACGGACAGCAAGATGCTCGATGCCGACCAGGCCGCCATGGAAGCCTACCGCCGCGCGCTGGTGCCATTCTTTGCCGCCGCCTACGCGGGCGACATGGATGGCGTGCGCGCCACCTTGCTGGCCGGCACGCCGCTGGCCATCACGGCCGCGGCCGCCAAGAAAAGCATGGATGACCATATCGCCTACAACAACAAGCTGGTCGATGACGTGAAAGCGGAAAGCCTGGCAGCCTACGATACGGCGTTCAACACCATGCTGGCCGTGCTGGGCGTGGCCGTGCTCCTGACGGGCGCGCTGGCCTGGCATATCTACCGCACCATCAGCGGCGGCCTGGGCGATATCGAACACACGCTGGAGCGTGTCAGCGCTTCGCTGGACCTGTCCGCCGCCATGCCCGTCGAGCGCATGGATGAAGTGGGCCGCACGGCCACCGCCTTCAACAAATTCCTCGAGCGCATCGTCGGCGTGATCGCCACCGTGCGCACCTCGGCCGATACGGTCAGCGTGGCGGCCGCGCAGATTTCCGCCGGCAACGCGGACTTGTCCGTGCGCACGGAGCAGCAGGCGTCTTCCCTGGAAGAAACTGCGTCCAGCCTGGAAGAGCTGACCTCGGCCGTGCGCCAGAATACGGACAATGCGCGCCAGGCGAACTCGCTGGCCGTGTCCGCTTCGGACGTGGCCCGCAAGGGCGGCGCCGTGGTGGCGCAAGTGGTGGGCACGATGGGTTCGATCAACGAATCGGCGAAGAAGATCGCCGACATTATCGGCGTGATCGACGGCATTGCCTTCCAAACCAACATTCTGGCGTTGAATGCGGCCGTCGAAGCGGCCCGCGCGGGCGAACAGGGCCGCGGCTTCGCCGTGGTGGCAACGGAAGTGCGCAACCTGGCGCAGCGCTCGGCCGCTGCCGCCAAGGAAATCAAGGGCTTGATCGAGGATTCCGTCGACAAGGTCAACACGGGCAGCGCGCTGGTCGACCAGGCGGGCGCGACGATGGAAGAAATCGTCGCCAGCATCCGCCGCGTGACGGACATCATGGGCGATATCGCCAACGCCAGCCACGAGCAAAGCGCCGGCATCGAGCAGGTGAACCAGGCCATTTCGCAAATGGACCAGGTGACCCAGCAGAACGCGGCCCTGGTGGAAGAGGCAGCCGCCGCCGCCTCCTCGCTGCAAGACCGCGCCGTCGAGCTGGTCGACGTGGTGGCCGTGTTCCGCCTGCGTGGCGACGCCCAGACAAAACCGTTGAAAGTGGCAGGCGGCTTGCCGGCCCCGGCTTCCGTCTCAGCCAGCCGGCGCCTGGCGCTGCCTGGCCGCAGCGCCCGCGCTTAAGCTTGGAAATTGCCCCGGTACGCCGGGGTTTTTCTTAGGTGGCGGTGCTGTTCCATGGGGGAATGTTGATGTTGGGATGACAAGGGCAGGGCGCCGCCTGGTTCCGCGGCAGTCTGGGAGTATGCTTGCCTTTTGCGAGTGTGAGTCTGCTTTCGCCTGCGGATTCAATCGGTGGTCGCAACACTCTAACCTAAATGTCTAGGTTACAGGAGTGTTGAAGATGAAACAGAAACCACGTATTTATTACACCGAGACGCAGAAGGCCTTGATGTGGGAACGT
>NZ_JAPQNU010000006.1:0-267026 GCF_030397625.1 Janthinobacterium sp. SUN026
ATGCCTGATGACCATAGCAAGTTGGTCCCACCCCTTCCCATCCCGAACAGGACCGTGAAACAACTTTGCGCCGATGATAGTGCTGCAACCAGTGTGAAAGTAGGTTATCGTCAGGCTTGTTATATAAAAAAACCCCGCGTGTGCGGGGTTTTTTTTCGTCTGCAGCGTTCATCGGATCAGATGCCCCAGGTGATGCTTTCATTTTCCGCCTTGGCCGAGCGCAGCATTTCCATCAAGGGGTAGGCGCGCTGCGAAAAATGCACTTTTTGCGCGCGCGCATGGGCGCCTGTTTCACCGTCTTCCAGCGTTTCCGGCGTATGCGCATCGTGTTCGATGTCATTTTCCGGATGCAGTTTGCTTTCCGCGACTTCTTTTTCCAGCAGGGCCAGGGCATCGCCCGCTTCCGCTGGCGTGATGACGCCGCGCGTGGGGTTCTTGTGCAGGATGTCGAGGATGCGCTGGGCATGTTCCTGGTACATCAGCACTTCTGGGGAGGATTTGGATTTGAATGAGATCAACATAAGCGCTTTCTGAAACTTGTTGTTAGTGTCGAAACAATATCACGACTTGAAATGTCGCACAGGCTGTCCGATTGCCCGGATTGCACATTTGCAAGCCGGATAGGCCCATCTGTTGGACAACGTACGTATTTACAAGAGCGTGTTTACCGTGAAAACATCCGTTTAAGCGATCGTTAAGTCTCAATCCAGTTTCACCGAGTCTATGAAAGTGTCGATGGTGTCACGCGACAGCTTGCTTTCTTCACCGAGTATGATGATCTGGAAGATGCGTTTGTCCTGCGCCACAAAACGGCCGACCAGCAGGACCGGCTTGCCCTGCTGCATCCCCGTCGCTTCGACGCTCAGCGCGCTGCGTTGATGGCTGCCGGCCGCCGTGCTGCTGGCCGTCGATGCGGATTTCTCGCTGCGCACGACACCATTGATATTTTTCAACAGGGCTGTCTGCATTGCGGGCAGGGCCGTTTGTGCCTGTTCCGCACTGTCGAGCACGGCGCTGCCGATGGCGAAGGTATTGCCATCGACCTCGCTCGCCGTCATGGTCAAGCTGACTTTCTTGCCGTCGAGATCGATCTCGCGCGTCAGCACGGCCGGTTTGCCCGGAAACAGGGCCGTAAACTGGGCGTCGGGGCTGCGATAGTCGCGCCAGTCGAATTTCGGGCTGCAGGCGGACAGGACGCTGGCGGCCGCGAGCGTAGCCAGAAAGAGGGCAAGTGATGTTTTTTTCATCAGCAGATGGTAGCAGCGCTGCCAATCACGCGCAATCGCGCACGTGCGGGGTTCACCGCTTGCCTTATATCTCGCGCAGTACGCGCCGGTACTGGATCGCTTCGGCAACATGCGGTTGCGTGATGGCGGGGCTGCCCGCCAGGTCCGCGATACTGCGCGACACGCGCAGCACCCGGTGATAGGTACGCGCCGACCAGTGCAGGCGCGTCATGGCGCCATGCAACAACTGTTCGCCATGTGGTTCCAGGCGACAATGTTGTTCGATTTCCGTGTTGCTCAGCCGCTGGTTCGCTTTTCCCTGGCGTGCCAGTTGCAAGGCATAGGCTGCCGCTACCCGCGCGGCGATCGCTTGCGTACTTTCGCCGGCGCCTGCACGTCGTCCCAGCGCCGTCGGCGGCATGGCGGCCACTTCAATCTGCAGGTCGATACGGTCGAGCAGCGGGCCCGACAGACGATTGTGATAGCGCAATACGGCGTCTGGCGTACAGCGGCAACGGCCGGAAGCGTGCCCCAGATAGCCGCACGGGCAAGGATTCATGGCGGCAATCAATTGAAAACGGGCAGGAAACTCGGCCTGGCGTGCCGCGCGTGAAATGCTGATCACGCCCGATTCCATGGGCTGGCGCAGCACATCGAGCACCCGGCGGTGGAATTCGGCAATTTCATCGAGAAACAGCACACCGCAGTGTGCCAGCGAGATTTCACCTGGCCGCGGCACGTTGCCGCCACCCACCAGTGCCACGCCGGATGCCGTCTGGTGCGGGGCGCGATAGGGCCGCCGTTTCCAGTGTTCCACCTTGAAGTGGCTGCCCAGCGAATGCACGGCCGCCGATTCCAGCGCCTCTTCATCGCTCATGGGCGGCAGCACGCCAGGGAAGCGGCTGGCCAGCATGGTCTTGCCTGCGCCCGGTGGTCCTACCATCAGGATGTTGTGACCGCCCGCTGCCGCCACTTCCAGTGCGCGTCGTGCCTGCAGCTGCCCTTGCACGTCGGCAAAGTCGGGATAGGGAAAAGCGCGCGGTGCCAGCACGGGCTGGTGGCGTTGCAGGGCAGTCTGGCTGGCGTGCCTGGCAAAATGCGCGCAGACCTCGAGCAGGCTGTGGGCGGGATAGATGCAGGCATCGCTGACGAGAGCCGCCTCGTCCGCGTTCGCCTGCGGCAGGATGAAGGCGCGTGGCGGGCCCGACTGGCTGCGCTGCATGGCAAAGGTCATCGCCAGGGCGCCGCGGATGGGGCGCAACTGGCCAGACAGCGACAGTTCGCCCGCGAATTCATAGTGGTGTAATTGGTCGCCCGGCAACTGGCCGGAGGCGGCCAGGATGCCCAGTGCGATGGGCAAGTCGAAGCGGCCCGATTCCTTGGGCAAGTCTGCCGGCGCCAGGTTGGCCGTGATGCGCCGCGCCGGCATCTCGAAGCCGCAGTTTTGCAGTGCGGCACGCACGCGGTCGCGAGACTCCTTCACTTCCGTATCCGGCAGGCCGACTATCGTAAACGAAGGCAAGCCATTGGCAAGGTGGACTTCGACACTTACCTCTGGCGCCTCCATGCCGGCCAGGGCGCGGCTTTTCAGGACGGCCAGGCTCATCAGACTCCCCTGTAGCGCGGACGCGGGCAGGATCAGTCTAGCGCTTGAAAAGGTGTGAGGCTTGAGGTATGCCAGCAAGGTCGCCGATTACGGCGCCCTGCGTGCAGCGGCTGCTTAGGCTTTTGGATCGTTCAGGCGCGTTTCCAGTTCGATCAGGCGCAATTCCAGTGCATCCAGTTTTGCGCGCGTCTTGGCCAGTACTTGCGCCTGGATATCGAATTCCTCGCGCGTGACGAGATCGAGGCGGGCGAAGCCCTGGGTCATCATCGATTTCACATTTTTCTCGATATCCTTGGCCGGCGAGTTTTCGATGGCTTGATGGATCTTGCCTTGCAAGTCGTTAAAGAAGGTATTCATGTCCATGGTCAGTCCTTTTATGGTGCGGCCTGTGCATCGCACCATTGCGGTGCACAGCGGCGTTAATCTGGTGCGAAACTGGGCGCTTCATTGTGCTTCAGCAGTCCGTTGCCGCATTCCTGGCCGTGTGCAGGGTATATATGGACGGAAATGCACCTGTCAAGGTGGCAAGAGAGCTGGCACGTATTCTGCTAAAGAAGGTATGAACGCTTTGTGATCTCCAGCCAAGATTTTAAACCTCAACCGCTTTAAAAGTTCAATAAAAGGGAATCGCCATGAAGAATCTGTCCAAGAACATGACTTTAGCTGCAGCGTTGACGCTGGCCATGACCGCCTTGTGCGGTAGCGCCATGGCCCAGGATGCAGTGGCGGCGCCTGTTGCGGCCGAAGCCGTACCTGATAACGTGGTGAGCTACAACGTGGCGCTGACCAGCGACTACCGTTACCGCGGCATCTCGCAAAGCCGCTTGAACCCGGCCGTCAGCGGCGGTGCCGACTACACCCATAACCCGACGGGCCTGTATGTGGGCACCTGGCTGTCGAGCATCAAATGGATCAAGGACGGCGGCGGCGATACCAATCTGGAATGGGATATCTACGGCGGCAAGCGGGGCGAGATCAGCAAGGATTTTACCTATGACGTGGGCGGCCTGTACTACTTCTACCCATCGAATGGGCTGAGCACGAATGCCAACACCTTCGAGCTGTACGGCCAGCTCGGCTACGGTCCGATGTATATCAAATACTCGCATTCGACCACCAATCTGTTCGGCGTTGCCGACAGCAAGAACAGCGGCTACCTCGACGTGGGCGCCAACGTCGAGGTGCATGATGGCTACATGTTGAACCTGCATGCGGGCCGTCAGAAGGTCGAGCACAACGATTCCCTCAGCTACAGCGATTACAAGATCGGCGTGACCAAGGACTTTGGCGTGGCGACCGTTTCCCTGGCAGCCGTCAAGGCCAATATCGATTCGATGGCACCGAATGGCAAGAATCTGGCGAAATCCGGTCTCGTGCTGACCGTGTCCAAAACCTTTTAAGCGAGACTGCCATGAAAATGATTACTGCAATCATTAAGCCGTTCAAACTGGACGAAGTACGCGAAGCTTTGTCGGCTATCAATGTGCAAGGCATTACGGTCACGGAAGTCAAGGGTTTCGGCCGCCAGAAAGGTCACACGGAACTCTACCGTGGCGCCGAGTATGTCGTTGATTTCTTGCCAAAAACCAAGATTGAAGCGGCCGTCGATGACGCCATTGTCGACCAGGCCATCGAAGCGATCGAAGGCGCCGCGCGTACCGGTAAAATCGGTGATGGCAAGATTTTCGTCTACAACCTGGAACAGGTCATCCGCATCCGTACCGGTGAAACCGGCAACGAAGCGCTCTAAGGGGAATATTGATGCATAAAAATATAACAAAATTGCTAGCCGGGATAGCCTGTCTGTGTGCGTTTGGCGTCGCCACGCCGAGCTTTGCCGATGCGCCCGCCAAGACGGAGGCGGCCACGACCGCGGCCGTTGCCGCCCCGGCCGTGACGCCCGTGCCTGACGCAGCAGCACCGGCTGCCGCCGCTCCGGCCCCGGCCGCTGCCGCGCCAGCCGCCGCGCCCGTTGCCAACAAGGGCGACACCAGTTTCATGATGATCAGCACCTTGCTGGTGATCTTGATGACGATCCCCGGCCTGGCCCTGTTCTACGGCGGCCTCGTGCGCTCGAAAAACATGCTGTCGGTGCTGATGCAGGTGTTCATGGTGTTCGCGTTGGTCATTGTGCTGTGGTGCATCTACGGTTACTCGATCGCCTTCACGGAAAAAACCGCCTTCTTCGGTGGCTTCGACCGCCTGTTCCTGAACGGCATCTGGGATCCGGCCAAGGGCACGTTTGCCGCCGCCGCCACCTTCAGCAAGGGCGTCGTCATTCCCGAGTTCGTCTTCGTCGCTTTCCAGGGCACGTTTGCCGCCATCACCTGCGCGCTGATCGTCGGTGCCTTTGCCGAGCGCGCCAAGTTTGCCGCCGTGCTGGCCTTTGTCGTGCTGTGGTTCACGTTTGCCTACCTGCCAGCGGCCCACATGGTATGGTTCTGGACCGGTCCTGACCTGATCACCAACGCCGCCACCTCGGCCAGCGAAGCCCTGAAGGCGGGCTGGATCTGGCAAAAAGGCGCGCTGGACTTCGCCGGTGGCACCGTGGTGCACATCAACGCCGCTGTCGCCGGCCTGGTGGGCGCCATCATGATCGGCAAGCGCGTCGGCTACGGCCGCGAATCGATGGCACCGCACTCGCTGACGATGACCATGATAGGCGCATCCTTGCTGTGGGTGGGCTGGTTCGGTTTCAATGCCGGTTCCTCGCTGGAAGCGGGCGACGTGGCGGCTTTGGCTTTCGTCAATACCTTGCTGGCAACGGCCGCCGCCACCCTGTCGTGGGTGTTTGGCGAATGGATTTCCAAGGGCAAGCCTTCCATGCTCGGTGGCGCGTCCGGCGCCGTGGCCGGCCTGGTGGCGATCACCCCGGCGGCCGGTTTTGTCGGCCCGATGGGCGGCCTCGTCATCGGCTTGCTGGCCGGCGTCGTCTGCCTGTGGGGCGTGAATGGCCTGAAACGCCTGATCGGCGCCGACGATTCGCTCGACGTATTCGGCGTGCATGGCGTGGGCGGTATCCTGGGCGCCTTGCTGACGGGCGTGTTTGCTGCACCACAACTGGGCGGCCAGGGCATCTTCGACTATGTCACCAACAAGATGTCGGCGGATCCGTACTCGATCGGCCATCAGGTGTGGGTGCAGGCGCAAGCGGTCGGCACCACCATCGTCTGGTCGGCCCTGGTTTCCCTCGTTGCCTATAAACTGGTCGACATCGTCATCGGCCTGCGCGTACCGGAAGAGGAAGAGCGCGAAGGCCTCGATATCACCAGCCACGGCGAGCAAGCGTACCATGGTTAAATAGCAATTATCTGGCATGCCAGCGCCCCGGCGCGGCATGTCCTGCTGGAAAAGGCGCCTCATTGAGGTGCCTTTTTTTCGTTGTGGGAATGTAAAAGGTCTTTAAAACAAGGCTTTTGCCCCGATTTGGGGTACTTACACGGTAATATAGTCGGCAGTTCTGTGTGCTTTTTTGAATACTGCACATAATTTAAGGATGTAACTATGGTTCCCCATCTCGTCACGGCCCTGACCGGACCGCTGCTCGACCTCGAAAAAAAGATTCTGGCCGCGACGCCGGCCATTGAGCGCTGGTTTCGCATGGAGTGGCAAGAGCACACGCCGCCCTTCTATTGCTCGGTAGACTTGCGTAACGCGGGCTACAAGCTGGCGCCCGTCGATACCAATCTGTTCCCTGGCGGTTTCCACAACCTGGCGACGGAAATGCTGCCCTTGTCCGTGCAGGCGGCCATGGCCGCCATCGACAAATATTGCCCGGATGCCCGCAACCTGCTGATCGTGCCGGAATTGCACAACACCACGCCGCAATACCTGCAGAACGTGGCGCGATTGATGCAGATCTTCCGCCAGACGGGGCTGCACGTGCGCTTCGGTTCCTGGTCGCCCGACATCACCCAGCCGACACCGTTGGCGTTGCCAGATGGCAACATGCTCGTCATCGAGCCCCTCGTGCGCCTGAACAATGGCCGCCGCCTGGGCTTGAAGGATTTCGACCCGTGCACGATTCTGCTGAATAACGACTTGTCGGACGGCATTCCCGATATCTTGCAAAATATTCATGAGCAAAGCCTGCTGCCGCCCTTGCATGCGGGCTGGGCCTTGCGCCGCAAGAGCAACCACTACACGGCCTACGATGAAGTGGTGAAGAAATTCGGCAAGATGATCGATGTCGACCCGTGGATGCTCAACCCCTTCCACGCCAAGTGCAGCGACGTGAATTTCCAGGAAGGCGAGGGCGAAGATGCGCTGGCCGCCAGCGTCGACGTGCTGCTGGCCAAGATCCGCAAGAAATACAAGGAATACGGCATCAAGGAAAAGCCGTTTGTCATCGTCAAGCCCGATGCGGGCACGTATGGCACGGGCATCATGACGGTGCGCGACGCCAGCGAAGTGCGCGACCTGTCGCGCAAGCAGCGCGACAAGATGTCCATCGTCAAGGACGGCAAGGTTGTCACCGATGTCATCATCCAGGAAGGCGTGCCGACCTTTGAAAGCATCAAGGATGCCGTGGCCGAGCCGGTCGTCTACATGATCGACCGCTATGTGGTGGGCGGCTTCTACCGCGTGCACGCGGAAAAGGGCGTGGACCAGAACCTGAACGCGCCCGGCTCGCAGTACGTGCCGCTGGCATTTGCCCAGCAGCATGCCGTGCCGGACTTGAAGGCCAAGCCGGGCACGGCCGCGCCGAACCGCTTCTATGTGTATGGCGTGGTGGCGCGCCTGGCCTTGCTGGCCGCGTCGCTGGAAATGGAGCGCACGGACCCGAATCCCGAGGTGTATTGATCCATCCCTGCGGCTTGCCAGGCGCGGTGACTACCGCGCCCGGCGATCTCGGCTAGAATCAAGCATTCCTTATCCAGGCTCCCCGATTGGACGCACCATGAAAATTGCATTCCTTGCCGACCCGCTGGCAGGCTTCAAGACTTACAAAGATTCCACTTTCGCCATGATGCGCGAGGCGGCCAAACGCGGCCACGCCGTGTACGCGTTTGAACAGAAGGACATGGCGCTGGAAGAGGGCATCGTCACGGCACGGGTACAGCATATCGAGCTGACGGGTGACGAACACGACTGGTACAAGGTCGTTTCCACCGAAGAAGTGCGCCTGTCGACCCTGGACGCCATCATCGAGCGCAAGGACCCGCCGTTCGACATGGAGTACGTGTACGGCACGTATCTGCTGGAACTGGCGGAAAAGCAGGGCGCGCACGTCTTCAACAAGCCGTCCGCCATCCGTGACAACAATGAAAAGCTGGCCATTGCCCAGTTTTCCGAATTCACTTCGCCGACCCTGGTGACGTCGAACGAAGCGCGCCTGCGCGCTTTCCACGCCAAGCACCAGGACGTCATCTTCAAGCCGCTTGACGGCATGGGCGGCACGGGCATCTTCCGTGTCAAGGCCGACGGCCTGAACCTGGGCGCCATCATCGAGACCCTGAGCGAGAACGGCGCACAGACCATCATGGCGCAGCGGTTTATTCCCGACATCGTCAAGGGCGACAAGCGCATCCTCGTCATCGGCGGCAAGCCGGTGCCGTTTTCGCTGGCGCGCATCCCGCAGGCGGGGGAAGTGCGCGGCAACCTGGCCGCCGGCGGCACGGGCGTGGCGCAGCCATTGACGGCGCGCGACCTGGAAATCGCGGAAAAGCTGGGCCCGATCCTGGCCGCGCGTGGTCTGATGCTGGTAGGATTGGACGTGATCGGCGACTATCTGACGGAAGTCAATGTCACCAGCCCGACTTGCTTCCAGGAAATCATGCAGCAGACGGGCTTTGACGTGGCGGCCATGTTTGTCGACGCCGTCGAGCATGGCGTTGCGCAAGCGCAGCAGCGCTAGAAGGTGAAATGACTATGGTAGGGATTTTGCTCATGACACATGCACCGCTGGGACAGGCTTTCATCGCCGCCTGCGCGCATGTGTTTCGGGGGCCAACGGAACGGTTTGAAGCCATCGACGTCGTCGCCGACCAGGACCTGGCGGAAGTGCAAAAGCTGGCGTCGGACGCTATCTGCCGTCTCGACGACGGCTCCGGCGTGCTGGTGATTACCGACGTGAAGGGCGGCACGCCGTCGAACTGCTGCAACAAGCTGGCCGACGCGGGGCGGGTGGAAGTCATCGCCGGCATCAGCCTGCCGATGCTGCTGCGCGCCATCACGTATCGCCGCGACACGCTCGACGTGGTGGTGGAGATGGCGCTGGCCGGTGCGCAAAGCGGCGCCGTGCGCGTCGATAACCGCATCCGCGTGGGAGAATAAGGAAGTGCATGGCCGCCGCCCTGAAGGCGGCGGTTTTTATAGGCCAAGATTGTCATCAGCGTAGTGCATTCAGGGATAGAGACCATACAAAAATGATTCAAAGAGAACTCGAAATCATCAACAAGCTGGGATTGCACGCACGCGCCTCCGCCAAATTTACCCAGCTCGCCGCCAAGTTCAAGAGCGACGTCTGGCTGACCCGCAACGCGCGCCGCATCAACGCCAAGTCCATCATGGGCGTGATGATGCTGGCCGCCGGCAAGGGCGCAAAAGTGACCCTGGAAGCCGAGGGCGATGATGAGCAGGCATGTGTCGATGCGCTCACCGCCCTGATTAATGACAGGTTTGGCGAAGGCGAGTAATGCCCGCCGAACGCAGCCGCAGCCGCATTCCGACAGGTCACCCCATGGCATCTTTCACGCTCCACGGCATCCCGGTCTCCCGCGGCATCGCCATTGGCCGCGCGCATCTGCTGGCGCCGGCCGCCCTTGACGTCAAACACTACCTGGTTGCCCAGGAACAGATCGAAGCGGAAGTCCAGCGTTTGCAAAACGCCATCGCCGCCGTCCACAAGGAGCTGCAAACCCTGTGGAACGAGCTGCCGAAGGACGCCCCCACGGAACTGGGCGCGTTCATCGACGTGCATGCGCTGATCCTGTCGGATCCGATGATCGCCGAAGCGCCGCTCGACATCATCCGTTCGCGCCACTACAACGCCGAATGGGCGCTGTTGACGCAGATTGATGAATTGTCGGCGCAGTTCGACGAAATTGAAGACCCGTATTTGCGCGAACGCAAGGCCGACATCCAGCAAGTGGCCGAACGCGTGCTGAAGGTCTTGCTGGGTACGGAACAGCTGCTGCCGAAAGCGGCCGCCGACGATGAATTGCTGGCGCAGATGATCGTCGTCGCCCACGATATCTCGCCGGCCGACATGCTGCAGTTCCGCGACCGCTCCTTCATCGGCTTCATCACCGACGTGGGCGGTCAGAACTCGCACACGGCCATCGTCGCGCGCAGCCTGGATATCCCGGCCGCCGTCGGCATGTCGCAGGCGTCGATGCTGATCGAGCAGGACGACTGGCTGATCATCGACGGCGACGCGGGCGTGGTAATCGCCAACCCCAGTCCCCTGGTGCTGGAACAGTACCGCGAGCGCCAGGTGGCCATGCAGCGCGCGCGCAAGAAGCTGGGCAAGCTGAAAAAGACGCCGGCCGTCACCAGATGCGGCACGCCGATTACCCTGCTGGCGAATATCGAACTGCCCGAGGATTGCCCGTTCGCGCTGGAATCGGGCGCCAGCGGCGTGGGCCTGTTCCGCTCCGAATTCCTGTTCATGGGTCGCGCGCACAAGATTCCCACCGAGGACGAGCAGTTCGAGGCTTACCGCAACACGGTGCAATCGATGAAAGGGCGCGTGGTGACCATCCGCACGCTCGACATCGGCGCCGACAAGCCGCTCGACCAGTCCGACCATACGGCCTTGAATCCCGCCCTGGGCTTGCGCGCCATCCGTTACTGCCTGGCCGAGCCGCAGCTGTTCCTGACGCAGCTGCGCGCCATTTTGCGCGCCTCGGCCTTCGGCAAGGTGCGCATCCTGATTCCCATGCTGGCGCATGCGTTCGAGATCGACCAGTCGCTGGCCATGATCGCGCAAGCGAAGGCCAGCCTGCGCGAGGACGGCGTCAAGTTCGACGACGAGGTCGAAGTGGGCGCCATGATCGAGATTCCCGCCGCTGCGCTGGCCCTGCCCATGTTCGTCAAGCGCATGGATTTCCTGTCGATCGGCACGAATGATTTGATCCAGTACACCCTGGCCATCGACCGCGTCGACTATGAAGTGGCGCATTTGTACAATCCGCTGCACCCGGCCGTGCTGCAACTGATCTCCATGACGATCGCCGCCGGCCACAAGGCGGGCATCGACGTGGCCGTCTGCGGCGAGATGGCGGGCGACGTGAAGCTCACGCGCTTGCTGCTGGGCATGGGCTTGCGCGAGTTTTCCATGCATCCGGCCCAGCTGTTGGCAGTCAAGCAAGAGATACTCAACAGCGATCTTGGCCTGATTGCGCCACAAATGCGCAAAATTATGCGTTCCATGGAACCAAATGTGATCGCGGAAGCTGTCCAGCAACTGCAGCTCATGTAAACTGTCACCTTATCAGCATCAGGACACCTCGCGCGCGGCAAGAGGTGCCCTGATGCTAAAGTTGCAGCACCTATCATCGCGGTGCTGCATCGACCATGGCCCGTGGGGCCGCCCCCCTTTTATAAACCGACACACATGTCATCCATTGGAATTGTTTCGCCGCAAACCATGTATTTTGCGCAACCCTTGCAGCTGCAAAGCGGAGCATCGCTGCAAGACTATATGTTGATGTATGAAACCTACGGCACCCTGAACGCCGACAAATCGAACGCGGTGCTGGTCTGCCACGCCCTGAACGCCTCGCACCACGTGGCCGGCGTGTATGCGGACGAGCCGAAAAGCACGGGCTGGTGGGACAATATGGTGGGACCGGGCAAGCCGCTCGACACCAACAAATTCTTCGTCATCGGCGTCAACAACCTGGGTTCCTGCTTCGGTTCGACGGGCCCCATGCACACCAATTCCGCCACCGGCAAGCCGTACGGCGCCTCCTTCCCCGTCGTCACGGTGGAAGACTGGGTCAGCGCGCAGGCGCGCCTGGCCGATGAACTGGGCATCGCGCAGTTTGCCGCCGTGATGGGCGGTTCGCTGGGCGGCATGCAGGCGCTGGCGTGGAGCATCATGTTCCCCGAGCGGCTGCGCCACTGCGTGGTGATCGCCTCGACGGCCAAGCTGTCGGCGCAAAATATCGCTTTCAACGATGTGGCGCGCCAGGCCATCCTGTCCGACCCCGATTACCATGGCGGCGACTTCTATGCCCACGGCGTGGTGCCGAAGAACGGCTTGCGCGTGGCGCGCATGGTGGGCCATATCACCTATCTGTCGAATGACGACATGGCCGAAAAATTCGGCCGCAAGCTGCGCGATGCGGCGCAGACGGGCGACTACAAGTTCGGCTTCGGCATCGATTTCGAGATCGAATCGTATTTGCGCTACCAGGGCGACAAATTCTCCGAATACTTCGACGCCAACACGTATCTGTTGATCACCAAGGCGCTCGATTATTTCGACCCGGCGCGCGCGCACGGCGGCGACCTGGCCAAGGCCCTGTCGGGCACCAAGGCCAAGTTCTTCCTCGCCTCGTTTTCCACCGACTGGCGCTTCTCGCCCGAGCGCAGCCGGGAAATCGTCGAAGCGCTCGTCTGCAACCGCCGCCAGGTCACGTATGCGGAAATCGACGCGCCGCACGGCCACGACGCCTTCCTGCTGGAAGATGCGCGCTACATGAACATGGTGCGCGCCTATTATGGCCAGGTATGGAACGACATCGGGGCGGGCTTGCCCGCTCCTGCACAGCACACCGCCGTCCGCCAGGGCGCGAAGGAGACCGCATGACTTTTGACGAATTGAGCGCGCTGCGCCCCGACCTGGCCTTCATCGCCCACTGGGTGCCGGACAACGCGCATGTGCTGGACGTGGGCTGCGGCGACGGCGTGATGCTGCAGTACCTGCAAAGCGACAAGGAGTGCAGCGGTTACGGCATCGAGATCGCCGACGACAAGGTATTGGCCAGTACTTTGCGCGGCGTCAATGTGATCCAGCAGGACATGGAAAAAGGCCTGGCCGTCTTTGGCGACAACAGCTTCGATACGGTGCTGTGCCTGTCGTCCCTGCAGATGATGAAACAGGTCGAGCCGCTGCTGCGCGACATCGTGCGCGTGGGCGCCGAAGCCATCGTGTCGTTTCCCAACTTCGCCTACTGGCCGCACCGCGTGGCATTGCTGAAAGGGCGCATGCCCGTGTCGAAATCGCTGCCCTACCAGTGGTACGACACGCCCAACGTGCGCTGCGCAACCATCAACGACTTCCGCGAACTGGCCGAGGAATGCGGCCTGGAAGTGATCGAATGCGTGGCCCTGGCCGAAGGCAAGATGGTTTCTGTGCTGCCGAACCTGCGCGGCGACCTGGCCGTCTTCCGCCTGCGTAAAAAAGCGGTGCATTGATGAGCACAAGCCCGGCGCCAGGCTGGCGTTCCTATGCCAATGGCCGCATGCTGGCCGTGCTGGTGCTGGGCTTCAGTTCCGGCCTGCCCTTGTTCATCCTGCTGTATCTGTTGCAGGCATGGCTGGCCAAGTCGGGCTTGAACGTCAAGGCGCTGGGGCTGTTCGCCCTGGTGCAGTTCCCGTACATCTGGAAATTCCTGTGGGCGCCCCTGATGGACCGCTACCGCATCCTGGGCCTGGGCCGCCGGCGCGGCTGGATGGCCCTGACGCAGGTGGCGCTGTTCTTTTCCATCGGCGGCATGGGCATGCTCGATCCGCTCACGCAGATCGGCCTGATCGCGGCCGCTGCCGGCGGCGTGGCTTTTCTGTCTGCCAGCCAGGATATCGTCATCGACGCCTACCGGCGCGAAATCCTCAGCGATAACGAGCAGGGCCTGGGCGCCGCCGTCATCGTCAACGCGTACAAGGTGGCGGGCATGGTGCCGGGCGCGCTGTCGCTGATCCTGGCCGACCGCATGCCGTGGCAGCCCGTGTTCTGGATCACGGCCGCCTTCATGCTGCCTGGCCTCGTGTGCACCCTGCTGATCAGGGAGCCGACCGTGTATGGCTCGCCGCCGAAGACCATGCGCGAAGCGATCATCTTGCCATTCCAGGAATTCATCGCGCGCGATGGTTGGCGTAACGCAATGTGGATTCTCGCTTTCGTATTACTCTATAAAATCGGCGACAGCATGGCCACGGCGCTGGCGACGAAGTTTTACCTGGACCTGGGTTTTAGCATGACGCAGATCGGCCTGGCCGCCAACACCACGGGATTCTGGGCCAGCCTGGCCGGCGGCGTGGTGGGCGGCGTGTGGATGCTCAAGCTGGGCATCAACCGGGGCCTGTGGGTGTTTGGCGCGCTGCAGGCGGTCGCGATTCTGGGATTCGCCTGGCTGGCGCAGGTGGGGCCGAACACCATGCTATTGAGCGCCGTGATCGGTTTTGAAGCTTTCGCCAGCTTGGGCCTGGGTGCGGCCGCCTTTGTCGCGTTCCTGTCGCGCACCACGGACCCGCGCTACACGGCCACGCAATATGCGCTGTTTTCCAGCCTGAGCGCCGTGCCGCGCACCCTGATCAATGCCTCGGTGGGCTTCCTGGTCGCCGAGCTGGGCTGGTTCTCGTTTTTCATCGTGTGCTTCTTCCTGGCCTTCCCGGCCATGATGATGCTGCCTAAAATCGCTCCATGGAGGTCTGCCAATGGCACCAATATCCCTTAAACGTTACACCGTCCTGGCCAGCCTGTGCGCGGTCACGGCGCTGGCGCCCCTGTCCGTCCACGCCCAGCAGGCGACGGTACAGGATGGCATCAAGGTGCGTCCCTTGTCGACGTCGCGCATCTTTGCCGGCGGCACCGATTTCAATGCGGAATCGAAGCAGCAATATACGCAGTTGGTCAACGAAGCGAAGGAAAAAAATGCGCTGGTGCCGGACAGCGATCCGCAAGTGAAACGCCTGCGCGCCATCGCCCAGCGCATCATTCCGTTTGCCACGCGCTGGAACGATGCGGCGGCCAACTGGAACTGGCAGATCAACCTGCTCAACTCGGACGAGGTCAACGCCTTTTGCATGCCGGGCGGGCAAATCGCTTTTTACAGCGGGATCATCACCAAACTGAACCTGACCGACGATGAAGTGGCCGTCGTCATGGGCCATGAAATTTCGCACGCCTTGCGCGAACACTCGCAAGCGCAGGCTGGCAAGGGCAACCTGGCCGCCGTCGGCTCGAAGCTGGTGGGTGCCGGCCTGTCGGCCTGGCTCGGCGTCGACCCGAATCTGACCAGCACTGCCACGAACATGGCGGCCAAGGGCGTGATGCTGAAGTTCTCGCGCGACGATGAGCGCGAAGCGGACCTGATCGGCATGGACCTGGCCGCGCGCGCCGGTTTCGATCCGCGCGCCGGTGTGGTGCTGTGGCAGAAGATGGCGGCTGTGAGCGCGGGCGCGCCGCCGGAATTCCTCTCGACCCACCCGTCGGGCAAGGACCGCATCTCGCAGATGAACAGCCACATGGCGCAAGTGTTGCCCCTGTACGCGCGCAGCAAAGGCGTCAGCGTGGACGCCTTGCCGCCGTACCGCAGCAACGCCATCGCGCAGCGCTAGGATGTCTGTACGCAGTCCCGGCAACAAGCCGGCAGCGGCGCCGTTGCCCATGCGCGACGGCGTGGCGCCCAGCTACCTGTGGCTGCCGGAAGGGCAGTGGCCCGACATGCTGGCGTTTCTGCTCGAGCGCTATCCGCAGATCAGCGCCGCGCAATGGCGGGACCGCATGGCGCGCGGCGAAGTGGTCAACGGCGACGGCGCCGTGCTGGCACCCGGCAGCGCCTACAAGCGCGGCATGCGCATTTTTTACTACCGCGAGCTGGAGCGGGAAACGCCGATCCCCTTCCAGGAAGAGATCCTGTTCCAGGACGACCACCTGGTGGTGGTCGACAAGCCGCACTTCCTGCCCATGACGCCGGCCGGGCGCTTCGTGCAGGAGACCCTGCTGACGCGCCTGAAGAAAACCCTGGACTGCGCCGACCTGACGCCGATCCACCGCCTCGACCGCGAGACGGCTGGCGTGGTGATTTTTTCGCGCCAGGTGGCCAGTCGCGGCGCGTATCAATCGCTGTTCCAGCGCCGCGAAGTGCGCAAGACGTACGAGGCGCTGGCGCCGCGCCTCGATGGCCGCGATTTTCCATTTACCTACCGCAGCCGCATGGTCGAGGGGGAGCAGTTTTTCCTCATGCGCGAGGAAGCGGGCGAGCCGAACTCGGAAACCGTCATCGACGTGATCGAGCGGCGTGGCGAGTTGAATCTGTACCGGCTGCAGCCGCACACGGGGCGCAAGCATCAGCTGCGCGTGCACTTGGCCGCGCTGGGCATCCCCATCGTCAACGATGCGTTTTATCCGCTGGCCCTGCCGTGCAAGGAAGACGATATGTCGCAGCCCTTGCAGTTGCTGGCGCGTGCGATCGATTTCACGGACCCGTTGAGCGGCGCGCCGCGCCGTTTTGAAAGCCGGCGCAGCCTGTAGTGGCGCTTACGCCTTGAGCGTGTAGTCGATGATCAGCGGCGCGTGGTCGGAGAAGCGCTCGTCCTTGTAGACGCTGACCGTGTGCGCTTGGGCCGCGATGCCGGGCGTGGCGACGTGGTAGTCGATGCGCCAGCCCACGTTTTTCGCGTAGGCTTGTCCGCGGTTGCTCCACCACGTGTACTGGTCTTCGCGCTTGTCCAGGCCGCGGTGCACGTCGACAAAGCCCACTTCGTCGAAGACGCGCGTCAGCCAGGCGCGTTCTTCCGGCAGGAAGCCGGAATTTTTCTTGTTGCCCTTCCAGTTCTTCAGGTCGATTTCGTGGTGGGCGATATTCCAGTCGCCGCAGATGACCACTTCGCGGCCCAGCGCCTTCAATTCCAGCAAATGCGGCAGGAACAGTTCCATGAAGCGGAACTTGGCTTCCTGGCGCTCCGGGCCGGACGAACCGGACGGGCAGTACACGGAAATGACGGAAAGGCTGCCAAAATCACAGCGCACGTAGCGGCCTTCGGCGTCGAATTCAGGGCTGCCGAAGCCGATATGCACGGCGTCCGGTTCGACCTTGCTGTATACGCCCGTGCCGGAATAGCCCTTTTTCTCGGCATAGTGGAAATGGCCATGATAGCCGTGCGGGTTGAGGAATTCCGGCGTCATGTCGGGCAGTTGCGCCTTCAATTCCTGCACGCAGATGAAATCGGCCGTTTGCGTGCCCATCCAGTTGAAAAAGCCTTTTTTGGCGGCGGAACGGATGCCGTTCAGGTTGGCGGAGATAATTTTTGGCATAGGTCTAGAGTGAAAGGGCGCTGGACGGGGCCGGCGGGCGCGGCATGGCGATTGTCTCGCCGGTGCGCGCGGATTAAAATACAGGCACTTTTAAAAAATGAGGCTAATGTGAATAATTTACGCCAGCAGTTTATCGCGTTTTCAGTATCCAAGGGAGTCTTGCGGTTTGGCGAGTTCACCACCAAGGCCGGACGCCAGTCGCCGTACTTCTTCAATGCGGGACTGTTCCATGACGGCGCTACCCTGGCCGAGCTGGCGCAGTTCTACGCACAGACCCTGCTCGATTCGGGCGTGGAATTCGACATGCTGTTCGGTCCCGCCTACAAGGGCATCACCCTGGCGTCGGCCACCGCCGTGGCGCT
Organism: Janthinobacterium sp. SUN026; assembly: GCF_030397625.1. Lineage (NCBI taxonomy): Bacteria > Pseudomonadati > Pseudomonadota > Betaproteobacteria > Burkholderiales > Oxalobacteraceae > Janthinobacterium > Janthinobacterium sp. SUN026. The sequence continues at coordinate 17,404 of NZ_JAPQNU010000006.1, forward strand.
GGCCGGCAAGGGCCGCAACACCTCGTTCGCCTTCAATCGCAAGGAAGCCAAGGACCATGGCGAAGGCGGCACCATCGTCGGCGCCAAATTGCATGGCAAAGTCGTCATCATTGACGATGTGATCTCGGCCGGTACCTCGGTGCGCGAATCGGTGGACATGATTCGCGCCGCCGGCGCCGAGCCATGCGCCGTGCTGATCGCGCTGGACCGCATGGAGCGCTCGGGCCCGGACGGCCAGCTGTCGCCAAGTTCGGCGGTGCAGGAAGTGTCGAAACAGTACGGCATTCCCGTCATCTCGATCGGCAACCTGGACGACTTGTTCGGCTACCTGAATGGCGCCGGCGCCGATCCGGAACTGTTGAAACATAAAGAGGCTGTTTCGGCATACCGCACCAAGTATGGGATTTAAGTAGTCTTCTCCAGTAGCGCCCGCAGCCGCGGGTCGCTGCAGGCGGCGCTGGCCTGCGGATGGCATTGCAATAGCCGCCGCAGCAGCGCGCCGCCGATGCCGCGCCGGCGGAACGGCGGTTTCACGAACAGCATGTTCACCGTCACCTCATTCGCGCACTTGCTGATGTCGAGCATGGCCACCTGCTGGCCGTCGATCCATGCGCACAGCGCGCTGTCTCCTTGCCAGTCTATCTGCATCACGCCAGCCATGGTTTGAGCGCCGCATGCAAACCCAGGGCGAACAGGCCGATAAAAAAGCATCGCTTGAATACTGGTTGCGCGATGCGCCCGCGCAGCCATTGACCGGCCAGCATGCCGGCCAGCGCCGGCAGCAGCGCATACGCCGACGCGCCGGCCGCACCGAGACTGAAGTCGCCGTGCAAAGCCAGGCTGGCCGCCAGCGCCACGGTCGACGCCGTAAACGCCAGACCCAGCGCCTGCACCAGCGCATCGCGCGCCAATCCCAATCCCTGCAGATACGGCACGGCGGGGATGACGAAGACACCCGTGGCGGCCGTCACCAGTCCCGTCACCGCGCCTGCCACGGGCCCCAGCCACGCTTCGTGCCGCGCCGGCACGCGCAGCTGCAGTGAGAACAGGCCCGCCAGCGCATACAGCATCAGCGCCACGCCCAGCGCGACGATGGCCCAGACCCCGCTGTCGGCCGGCAGCAAGGCGCCGCCCGCCAGCGTGCCCGCCATGACGGCGGTCAGCATGGGCCACAAGCGCCGCAGCAGCGCGCGCAGGCCGGGGCCGGCCGCCAGTTGCCAGACATTCGTCACCATCGAGGGCACGATCAGCAGGGCTGCCGCCTGCACGGGCGGCATGATGAGGCTGAGCGTGCCCATGGCCACCGTCGGCAGCCCCAGGCCGACTACGCCCTTGACGAAGCCAGCGACGAGGAAGCTGGCGCCAACGGCCAGCAGAAATGACGTCTCCATCTTTTTTGTCCAGAGTGATTTTGCGTGAATTCTGCGCTTGCCCGGGGATTTCGCCAAGGTGGATTATTTTGAGTCAGCCTTAGTAAAATACGAAGGCTGATAAGATGGCGAAAAGGAGAGCCGCATGCGCTTTGATCTGGTCGATTTGCAGCTGTTTGTCAACGTGGTGGAGGCGGGCAGCCTGACGGCGGGCGCCGCGCGCAGTCACCTGGCGCTGGCCTCAAGCAGTGCGCGCGTGCGCGGCATGGAAGAGATGCTGGGCATGCCCTTGCTGCTGCGCGGGCGGCGCGGCGTGGAGCCGACCCCCGTGGGCCAGACCTTGCTGTATCACGCGCGCCTCGTTTTACTGCAAATGGAGAAAATGCGGGGCGAGCTCGGTGAGTTTGCGCGCGGCTTGAAAGGGCAGTTGCGGCTGCTGTGCAATACGGCGGCGCTCAGCGAATTTTTGCCCGAGGCACTCGGCGCTTTTCTCGACCGCCATCCGAACCTGACCATCGACCTGGAAGAACGCCTCAGTTACGATATCGTCAAGGCTGTCTCGGAAGGGTTGGCCGACATGGGCATCGTGTCCGACTCGGTCGACATGCGCGGCTTGCAGACGTTTTTGTTTCGCCCCGACCGCCTGGTGGTCATCGCGGCGGCCGACGGCGTGCACCACCGCGCGTTGGGCCAGGATGGTGTCGTCGCGTTTTCCACGCTGCTGGATCACGATTTCATCGGGCTGGCCGACGACAGCGCGATGCAGCAGTACCTGGGCATGCATGCGGCGCGCCTGGGCCGCCCATTGAAGGTGCGCGTGCGCCTGCGCAGCTTCGATGCCGTGTGCCGCATGGTGGCCAGCGGCGTGGGCATCAGCGTGGTGCCGCTGGCGGCTGCCAGCCGCTGCCAGCAGACGATGGCGCTGCGCTGCCTGGAATTATCAGATCCCTGGTCGGTACGCAATCTGACGATTTGCGTGCGCCAGTTCAGTGAATTACCCCTGTATGCGCGCCAGTTGATCGATCACCTGAAGGCGTGACAGGGCATGACAGGAGCAGCGATGCGTTTTTCAGAAGACAAGATGGCCAGCCTGCGGTGCAGCGACCAGGTCGAGCGCCCCATCCACATCTGGCAGCCGCCAGGGCCACAACAGCCACGTGCCGTGATCCTGGCGATCCACGGCGGCATGGCGCATGCGGGCGATTACGTCACGCCGGCGCTGACCTTCCGCCAGCGCGGCATCGCCACCGTCAGCTTCGACATGGTGGGCCACGATGGCCAGCGCAAGGTCGATATCCCATCGTTCGAGGCTTTCCTCGACGACGAAGAGCTGTTCCTCGCCTGGGTCAAGCAGGCGTATCCGGGTGTACCGATCTTCGTCATGGGCCACTCCATGGGCGGCCTGATCGCCACGCATCTGGGGCTGCGGCGCTTTGCGGGCGACCCGGCCATCAAGGGTTTTGTCATCTCATCGCCGTATTACGTGAATGCGATTCCCGTGCCAAAGGTGCTGCAAATGCTGTCGGGCTGGCTGGCGCAGCGCTTCCCCACGATGAAGGTACCGCTGGGGAATCTGACCATGCTGCTCACGCACGACCAGACCATCACCGCGCGCCATTTCCAGGATGAGCGCGACGGCATCCGCGCCAGTGCCGCCTCGGTACGTTTCGCCCATGCCTTGACGTCGGCGCAAAAGGAATTGGCGAGCGGCTTGTCGGGCTGGCGTTTCCCCCTGTTCGCCGTGGTGGCCGGTGACGACAAGCTGGCCGACAGCCGCGCCACGGAGAGCATGCTGCGCAGCGTGCCCGATGGCTTGCTCGACTATCACTACTATCCGGCAAATTACCACGAGAATTTCAATGAGCTGAACCGCGAGGTGATCTTCGCCGCCATCCTGGCGTGGATGGAAAAACAACTGGCACCCGCGCCGCGTGAGGCGCAGGTATCGTTATAATCAGGTCAATGGATTTTACCGCCGCATGCCGGCCCGGTCCCCGCGGCGCAGGGGAATACTGAAGGAACGAACGATGCGCTTGCTGATTGCCCTGATATTCCCGTGGCTGACCTTTTTCACGATCGGCCGTCCGATCGCCGGCATCATTTGCCTGATCCTGCAAATCACCTTGATCGGCTGGCTGCCAGCGACGATCTGGGCCGTATATGCGCTGAGCCAGTTCAAGACGGACCAGAAGATCGCCGAGGCCATGCGCCGGCGTTGATGGTTTCCTAAGTCCTGCCTAAGCTGCGCTTCCTATCTTGATTCAACCGACACGAGGAGAGTGAGATGGCATCAAACAGACGCGGTACCCTGGGCCTGGTGGCGGCAATGCTGTCCGCCGGGCTGTTGCTGGGAAGTGCGGCGCAGGCGCAAACGGATAACGCGCTGCCGCCCGTGCAGAAGAGCGGGGCGGTGGAGTACCTGAGCGGCGGCATCGGCCTCGACGAGTCGACGGCCATCAAGAGCGCCAGCCGGCATTGGCCATTGAGCCTGGTGTTTTCCGTGCAGGCGGCAGGCAAAGCGGAATTTGCCTCCGACGTGAAGCTGCAGATCAGCGACGCCAAGGGCACGCAGGTGCTGGAAACGACGGCCAGCGGGCCATTCCTGCTGGCGAAACTGCCGCCGGGCAGCTACAGCCTGCGCGCCACCCTGGCCGGCAAGACGTTGGAACGCAAGGTGCAGGTCAAGGCGGGCAGCTCCGCGCGCGTGGAGCTGGTCTGGCCGGCGGGAACGAACCAGGGCCGGACCTGATGCCGGGCGACGGCAAGGCGTCCGAACGGGGCGTGCCGGCGCGCGGTTTGTCTGCCCATATCTTGCCCACGTCGGCGACGATGGTGGGCGTATGCATGACGGTGCTGTCGATCGGCCACCTGGCGCCGCGCGGCGAGGTGCGCGTGGCGATCGACAAGCTGCTGGCCGTCGATGCCATCGTCTTTCTCGTCAGCGCCGTGCTTTCGTTCATGTCGCTGCGCCCCGGCCAATCGCGCTTGCGCTACGAATGGTGGGGCGAACTGCTGTTCATTTGCGGCCTGGCCCTGCTGGCGCTGGGCGCCGTGGTGCTGGCCTTCGTCATCAACTGACCTTGAGTACGCGCCCTTCGGTGGCGCTTTGCAGCGCCAGTTCGATCAGGCGTATCGTCGCCGCCGCATCTTCGGCTGCCACGGGCGCCGGTGCGCCGTGGCGGATGGCGTCGGCCATGCCCTGGTAAAAGTCCTGGTAGCGGCCCGCCTGCATCTCGAGGTGTTCAACATGTCCGTCCGGCTGCGTGCCCAGGTGCAGGGCGCCGCGCACGGGGTCCACGCCCCAGCCGGGTTGGCCCGGCCTGCCGCCTGCCTTCAGAGCGTCTTCCTGCGGGTCGAGGCCAAATTTCACGAAACTGCCTTTGTCGCCATGCACGGCGAAGCGCGCCGTCGGCGCCTTCACCAGACAGCCGGCTTGCAGCACCACGCGCAGCCGGTCGTAGTACAGCACAAGGTGCATATAATCTGCAGCCTGTGCGCCGTCGCGCTGCAGGGCGATATCGGCGTACAGCTTTTCCGGCTGGCCGAACAGCTGCATGGCCTGGTCCAGCATGTGCGGACCCAGGTCGTACAGCAGGCCGCCGCCCGGCGCGCCGGACTCGCGCCAGCGCTGGCGGATCTCGGGACGGAAACGGTCGAAATGCGATTCGACGCTGGCGATGCGCCCCAGGGTACCCTGCGCCAGCAGCGTTTTGAGGGTCAGGAAGTCGCCATCCCAGCGCCGGTTGTGATACACGCTGAGCACCAGCTTGCGTTCCTTCGCCACGGCGATCAGGGTTTGCGCCTCGGCGCTGGAAATCGTGAATGGCTTGTCGACCACCACGTGCTTGCCTGCCTGCAGGGCCGCTTGCGCCAGGCTGAAATGTGCTTCATTGGGCGCGGCGATGACGACCAGCTCGATGGACGGATCGGCAAACAGCTGCGCGGGCTCGGCATACACGGTCGCGTGCGGCCAATCCTTGCGCACGAGCTCCGGTTTGCTGGAAGCGACGGCCGCCAGCTCCAGGGCCTCGATGGAGGACAGGACGGGAGCGTGGAAGGTGGAGCCGGCAAAGCCGTAGCCGATTAGGCCGGTTTTGATCTTGTTCATGGCGTGTTCACAGGTGCGTGGAAGAATCCATGATCATACTGCAAGCGGGCGGCGCATAAAAAAAGGACGCCGCAGCGTCCTTTTGCATGCCTCTCGCGAAGATTACCCCGCCAGCTTGGCCTTCAGCAGTTCCGTCAGCTGCGCCGGGTTGGCCTTGCCCTTGGACGCTTTCATGGCCTGGCCGATCAGCGCGTTGATGGCCGCTTCCTTGCCGGCGCGGTACTGCTCCACCGACTTGGCGTTCGCCGCCAGCACTTCATCGACGATGGCTTCCAGGGCGCCCGAGTCCGAGATCTGCTTCAGGCCCTTGGCGTCGATGATGGTGTCGACCAGATTTTCGTCGTCTGACTTCGCTTCCCACATGCCGGCAAAGACTTCCTTTGCCGCCTTGTTCGAGATCGTGCCGTCGGCGATGCGCTTGAGCATGGCGGCCAGCTGCGCGGCGGAGACGGGGGCGTCGTCCAGGTCCACGCCTTCGCGGTTCAGGGTCGACGACACGTCGCCCATCAGCCAGTTGGCGGCGGCCTTGGCGTTTTCCTTGCCAGCCTTGTCGACCACGGCGACGAAGTAGGTGGCCATGGCTTTCGACTGCGTCAGCACCAGCGCGTCGTATTCCGGCAGCGCGTATTCGCTGATGAAGCGGGCGCGCATGGCGGCCGGCAGTTCCGGCATCGAGGCCTTGACCGTGTCGATCCACGCTTGCGAGATGACCAGCGGCGGCAGGTCAGGGTCCGGGAAGTAGCGGTAATCCTGCGCGTCTTCCTTGCTGCGCATTTCGCGCGTTTCCTTGCGGTCCGGATCGTACAGGCGCGTCGCCTGCACGACCTCGCCGCCGTCTTCGATCAGTTCGATCTGGCGGCGCACTTCCACGTGCACGGCTTCCTCGATGAAGCGGAAGGAGTTCAGGTTCTTGATTTCGCAGCGCGTGCCGAATTCCTTCTGGCCGACGGGGCGCACGGAAACGTTGACGTCGCAGCGGAACGAGCCTTCCTGCATGTTGCCGTCGCAAACGCCCAGCCACATGACCAGCGAGTGCAGGGCCTTGGCGTAGGCCACGGCTTCGGCGGCGCTGCGGATTTCCGGTTCCGAGACGATTTCCAGCAACGGCGTGCCGGCGCGGTTCAAGTCGATGCCGCTCATGCCCGCGTAGTCTTCGTGCAGCGATTTGCCCGCGTCTTCTTCCAGGTGGGCGCGCGTCAGGTTGACCGTCTTGGTGACGAATTCGCCATCCTTTTCATAGCCGAAGGTCAGGGCGCCACCGATGACGACGGGGTCTTCGAATTGGCTGATCTGGTAACCCTTGGGCGAATCGGGATAAAAATAGTTTTTGCGCGCGAAGACCGAGTGCGGCGCGACGGTGGCGCCGACGGCCAGGCCGAAGCGGATGGCGCGGTCGACGGCTTGCTTGTTCATGACCGGCAGCACGCCTGGCAGCGCCAGGTCGACGGGGCTCGCTTGCGTGTTGGCTTCGGCGCCGTACTTGATCGGCGAACCGCTGAAAATTTTGGATTCGGTCGTGAGCTGCACGTGGTTCTCAAGACCGATGACGACTTCCCATTGCATAGTGTTCTCGCTTATTTTTTGGTGGCGCCGCCTGGGCGGCGCGAATTATTTCTTAAATGCCTGCCGGGCTGCGCGTATGCCAGTCCGTCACTTGCTGGAACTGGTGGGCGATATTGAGCAGCTTGGCTTCGCCAAAGTAATTGCCGATGATTTGCAGGCCGACGGGGCGCTTGGCGTTCTTTTCGCCCTCGCCGAAACCGCACGGGATTGACATGCCGGGCAGGCCGGCCAGGCTGGTCGACAGGGTGTAGATGTCGGCCAGGTAGTTCGCCACCGGGTCGTCCGTCTTGTCGCCCAGGTCCCAGGCGACGGTCGGCGCGACGGGGCCCATGATGACGTCGCAGACGGCGTTCGGGCCATTGAGCACGGCGTCGAAATCCTGCGCGATCAGGCGGCGGATCTTTTGCGCCTTCAGGTAGTAGGCGTCGTAGTAGCCGTGGCACAGCACATAGGTGCCGACCATGATGCGGCGTTGTACTTCGGGTCCGAAGCCCTGTGCGCGCGACTTCTTGTACATGTCCTGCAAGTCCTTGTACTCGGTAGCGCGGTGGCCGTAGCGCACGCCGTCGTAGCGCGACAGGTTCGACGACGCTTCGGCCGGCGCGATCATGTAATAGGCGGGAATCGACAGGGCGGTGTTAGGCAGCGAGATGTCGACCAGGGTGGCTCCCAGCTTTTCATACTGCGCCAGCGCGCCGCGCACGGCCGCTTCCACGTCCTTGGCCAGGCCTTCGCCGAAATATTCGCGCGGCACGCCGATGCGCAAGCCCGTCAGCGGCTGGCCCAGTTCACGCGAAAAATCTTCCGCCACGCCGCCCTGTTCCGGCGACAGGCTGGTCGAGTCGCGTTCGTCGAAGCCGGCCATGGCGCTTAAGAGCAGGGCGCAGTCTTCGGCCGAGCGGGCCATCGGGCCGCCCTGGTCCAGCGACGAGGCAAAGGCGATCATGCCGAAGCGCGAGACGCGGCCATACGTCGGCTTGATGCCGGTGATGCCGCAAAACGCGGCTGGCTGGCGGATCGAGCCGCCCGTGTCGGTGCCGGTGGCGGCCGGCGTCAGGCCAGCCGCCACGGCGGCGGCCGAGCCGCCGGACGAGCCGCCTGGTACGGCCGTCTTGTCCCACGGGTTTTGCACGGCGCCGAAGGCCGAGTTCTCATTGCCGGAGCCCATGGCGAATTCATCGCAATTGACCTTGCCCAGGGTGACCATGCCGGCGGCCTGGAATTTCTCCACCACGGTGGCGTCAAACGGGCTGGCGTAGTCGGCCAGCATTTTCGAGCCGGCCGTCGTGCGCCAGCCTTTCGTGACGAACAAATCCTTGTGCGCGATCGGCACGCCCGTCAAGGGCGTGGCCGTGCCCGCGGCGATGCGCGCGTCGGCCTCGGCAGCTTGCGCCAGGGTCAGGGCACGGTCGACGTGCAGGAAGGCGTTCGAGGTGTCCGCTTCGATGCGGTCGAGGAAATGCGTCGCCAGTGCAACGGCGGAAATTTCCTTGTTCTGCAAAAGCGTGGACAGCTGTTTGATGGATTTTGTATGCATGGCGTTTCTATTTTGATATTCGGCAAAAAGGCGGGAACAGCGCTACGGCGTGTTTACTCGATGACCTTGGGCACGAGATACAGGCCATCCTGTACCTTCGGCGCCACGGCCTGGTAGGCATCGCGGCGGTTCTGTTCCGTGGCGATATCGTCGCGCAGGCGCAGGGCGATATTGTCCATGTGGGCGGCCAGCGGGTGGCTCAGGGGCGCCACGCCATCGGTATTGACGGCTTGCATTTGTTCCGCGAGTGCAAAAATCTTGTTCAATTGGGCCAAAGACGTGACGGCCTGGTCGTCGGCCATTTCAAGTTGGGCCAGGTGGGCGATGCGTTTTACGTCGGAGAGTGTCAGGGACATGGCGAATGGCGCGGAGTGCCGCGCATTAGTATTAAGTTGGCGTTTTGATAAAACGCGGGTATTTACTGCTATTTTGCTCACAAAAATCGAGGAATGCCGCGTAACTCGCGGCTGCAAGAGTCGCACTTTTCCATGGTTTTTGAGCAAATCGCATTCAAATTATAAGGTAGAATGGCGGGTTAATGCGTTGCCGGCGCTGATGGACTGCTGCCGCAGCATAGAAAAGATTGCGCAAGCGCCAAGCGAAACCCGGAAAAATCGCCTTTTGGATTTTCAGGGTGCCTGAAAGCGCCCGCTTTGAAACTCCCCATAAACAGCTTTTGCGCAGCTCGATGCGCTACAGGACACTCATGTTTGGTTTTTTACGCAGGTATATCTCCACCGATCTGGCCATTGACTTGGGCACGGCCAACACCCTTATTTATGTACGCGGCCTCGGTATCGTCCTGGACGAGCCATCCGTTGTCGCCATCCGCCAGGAAGGCGGTCCGAATGGCAAGAAGACCATTCAGGCAGTCGGCAAGGAAGCCAAGCAGATGCTGGGCAAAGTGCCGGGCAATATCGAAGCGATTCGTCCGATGAAAGATGGCGTGATCGCCGACTTCACCGTCACCGAGCAGATGCTCAAGCAATTCATCCGCATGGTGCACGACTCGAAATTCTTCCGTCCATCGCCGCGCATCATCATTTGCGTGCCGTGCGGTTCGACCCAGGTCGAACGCCGCGCCATCCGCGAATCGGCCCTGGGTGCCGGCGCCTCGCAGGTGTACCTGATCGAAGAACCGATGGCAGCGGCCATCGGTGCGGGCTTGCCCGTGTCCGAAGCGACCGGCTCGATGGTGGTCGACATCGGCGGCGGCACCACCGAAGTGGGCATCATTTCGCTGGGCGGCATGGTCTACAAGGGTTCCGTGCGCGTCGGCGGCGACAAGTTCGATGAAGCCATCGTCAACTACATCCGCCGCAACTACGGCATGCTGATCGGCGAACAGACGGCTGAAGCCATCAAGAAGGCCATCGGTTCGGCCTTCCCCGGTTCGGAAGTGAAGGAAATGGAAGTCAAGGGCCGCAACCTGTCCGAAGGCATCCCGCGTTCGTTCACCATTTCCAGCAACGAGATCCTCGAAGCGCTGACCGATCCGCTGAACAACATCGTCTCGGCCGTGAAGAACGCGCTGGAACAGACGCCGCCGGAACTGGGTGCCGATATTGCCGAAAAAGGCATGATGCTGACGGGCGGCGGCGCACTGCTGCGCGACCTGGACCGCCTGCTGATGGAGGAAACCGGCCTGCCGGTGCTGGTGGCCGAGGACCCGCTCACCTGCGTGGTGCGCGGTTCCGGGATGGCTCTGGAACGTATGGACAAGCTCGGCTCGATCTTCTCCTACGAATAATCTGACAGAAGGGCCGGAAACCATTTTCCGGCCTTTTTTTGGTTTTGGCGCCGGCGTCTGACCGGGGCCTGCACGTTGGCGCACTGCGCCTGGCCTGATTATTGGAAGTCATGGAATACAGTCCTCCGCCACTTTTCAAACAAGGCGCCTCCGCCCGCGTCAAGATGATGGTGTTCGCCGGCATTTCAATCGCCCTGCTGCTGGTCGATTCGCGCATGCACGTGCTGACGGCCGTGCGCCAGGCCGTCGGCACCGTGCTGTATCCGGTGCAGATGGCGGCCCTGGTGCCGCGCGATGTGGCGCTTGGCGTCGGCAATTACTTTTCTTCGCTGTCCGCCCTGGAAAAACAGGTGCGCGACCTGAAACACGAGCAAATCGCCTCGGCGCAGATCCTGCAGCAGGCGCAGCTCAATATCGTTGAAAACAACCACTTGCGCAAATTGATGGAAGCGCGCGAGCGCGTTCCCGTCAAGACCATGATGGCGGAAGTCCTGTATGACACGCGCGATTCGGCCACGCGCAAGATCGTGCTCGATCGCGGTATCCAGCATGGCGTGGAACTGGGCCGCCCCGTGATCGACAACCTGGGCGTGGTGGGGCAAGTCACGCGCGTGTTCCCGTTCACCTCCGAAGTGACCCTGCTGACCGATGAAGAGCAAGCCATTCCCGTGCAGCTGCTGCGCAACGGCGTGCGCAGCGTGGCCATCGGCCGCGGCAAGTCCGGCACCATGGAACTGCGCTTCACGGCCCCCAGCGCCGACATCCAGATCGGCGACATCGTCATTACCTCGGGCCTCGACGGCCTGTACCCGGCCGGCCTGGCCGTGGCGCGCGTGACGCTGGTCGAGCGCAATGCGCATGGCCCGTTCGGCCGCGTCGTGTGCCAGCCGCTGGCCGGTATCGAACGCAACACCCAGCTGCTCATCTTGATGACGTCGCCGGACATTCCACCGCGTCCGCCCGCCGAAGAAGTCAAGACGGGCCGCAAGATCGCCGGCAAGATGGCGCCGATCAAGGACCCTGCCAAGGAGCCTGCGGCTGCCGCTGCGACACCACCTGCCGCCCATACGGCCGCAGTGCCGGCCGCGAAACCGCCTGCGAGCCCCGCGCCGAAACCGGCGGCGCCTGCAGGACCTGTACCAACGCCTGTACCAACACCTGCCGCCGTGCCACCGAAGGAAGCGACACGATGAACCGCCCGCATTACATCCTGCTGCCGGTCAGCCCCCTTTTCATCGGTTTTTCCCTGCTGTGCGCTTTTTTGCTGAATTTGCTGCCGTGGGGGCAGTTCGTCGGCGTGCCTGATTTCGTCGCCCTGGTGCTGGTCTTCTGGGGCATCCACCAGCCGCGCAAGGTCGGCATCGGCGTGGCGTTCTTCATGGGTCTGATGATGGACGTGCACGATTCGACCCTGCTGGGCGAGAATGCGCTGGCCTACACCTTGCTGTCGTATTTCGCCATCATGATGCACCGCCGCGTGCTGTGGTTCCCCATCCTGACGCAGGCGCTGCACGTGCTGCCGCTGCTGCTGCTGACGCAGGCGCTGCAATTGCTGACGCGGCTGATCGTCTCGGGCCGCTTCCCCGGCTGGCTCAATTTCATCGAGAGCTTCGTCGCCGTGGCGCTGTGGCCCCTCGTCACGTGGATCCTGCTGGCACCGCAGCGCCGCGCCGTGGACCGTGACCACAACCGGCCGATCTGACGGGCGCCTGCCATGACTGAACTCAAGAACACCGAGCGCGAACTGCATTTTTTCCGCATGCGCCTGACCATCCTGGGCGCGCTCGTCTTCGTCTGCTTTTCGCTGCTGCTGGCGCGTTTCATCTGGCTGCAGGTGATCAAGCACGAGGATTACGCCACCAAGGCCGAGGACAACCGCATCGCCGTGGTGCCCATCGTGCCCACGCGCGGCCTGATTCTCGACCGTAACGGCGTGGTATTGGCGCGCAATTACTCGGCCTATACGCTGGAAATCACGCCATCGAAATTGAGCGCCAGCCTCGATTCCGTGATCGATGAGCTGTCGACCCTGGTGCAGATCGACATCAAGGACCGCCGCCGCTTCAAGAAGCTGCTGGAAGAATCGAAGAACTTCGTCAGCGTGCCGCTGCGCACGCGCCTGACGGACGAGGAAGTGGCGCGCTTCACGGCGCAGCGCTTCCGCTTCCCTGGCGTCGAGGTGCAGGCGCGCCTGTTCCGCCAGTATCCGATGGGCGAAATCGCTTCGCACGTGGTGGGCTTCATCGGCCGCATCAACCGCAATGAAGCCAGGGCGCTGGAAGAGGGCGAGGACGCGGCCAACTACAACGGCACCGACCATATCGGCAAGGAAGGCCTGGAAAAAAGCTACGAGAAGCAGCTGCATGGCACCACCGGCTACGAAGAGGTGGAAGTGTCGGCCGGCGGGCGCGCCATGCGCACCCTGTCGCGCACGGCGGCCACACCTGGCAACAACCTGATCCTGTCGATCGACATCGAACTGCAAAAAGTGGTCGAGGAAGCGTTCGGCGAATGGCGCGGCGCGGCCGTGGCCATCGACCCGGCCACGGGCGACATCCTCGCCTACGTCTCCAAGCCAGGCTATGACCCCAACCTGTTCGTCGACGGCATCGACCAGCAAAGCTGGAATGAACTCAATACCTCGCTGGACCGGCCGATGGTCAACCGGCCCCTGTCCGGCACCTACGCGCCCGGCTCGACCTTCAAGCCCTTCATGGCGCTGGCCGCGCTGGAATTGGGCAAGCGCACGCCGAGCCAGTCGATTTCCGATCCCGGTTTCTTCATCCTCGGCGGGCATACCTTCCGCGACGATAAGGTGGGCGGCCATGGCACGGTGGACATGCACAAGTCCATCGTCGTCTCGTGCAACACCTATTACTATCAGCTGGGGCGCGACATGGGCATCGACGCCATCCACGACTTCATGAAGCCGTTCGGTTTCGGCCAGCTGACGGGCATCGACCTGAATAACGAAAAGACGGGCGTGCTGCCGTCGACGGAATGGAAGCGCAACCGCTTCAAGACGCCGCAGCAGAAAAAATGGGTGGGCGGCGACACGATTTCGGTGAGTAACGGTTCCGGCTACAATTCGTATACGCCGCTGCAGATCGCCCACGCGACGGCCAACCTGGCCAATAACGGCGTGGTGATGAAACCGCATCTGGTGAAGATCATCGAAGACGCCGCCACGCGCGCGCGCACCCTGACGGTGCCGAAGGAAAGCTACCGCATCGCGCTCAAGCAGGAAAACATCGACACCATCAAGCGCGCCATGGTGGGCGTGACCAGCGAGCAAGGCGGAACGGCCGCACGCATCTTCACCGGCGTGCAGTACACGGTGGGCGGCAAGACGGGTACGGCGCAGGTGGTGGGCATCAAGAAAAACGAGAAGTACAATGCCAAGCTGCTGGCCGAACGCCTGCGCGACAACGCCTTGTTTACGGCCTTCGCGCCGGCCGACAAGCCGCGCATCGCGATTGCCATCGTGGTGGAAAACGCGGGCTTCGGCGCCGGCGTGGCCGCGCCGATCGCGCGCAAGGCGCTCGACTACTACCTGCTGGGCAAGCGCCCAAGCGACAAGGAAAAGGACACCACCAAGGTGCCCAAGGAAGATGTCGACGAAGTGCGCACCCTGGAAGAAATCACTGACGAGCAGGCCGCCCCGGCGGTACCTGCCAGGCAATAAGGAAGCACATGCCCATTAACGAGAGGCGCTCGCTGTGGCGGCGCGCCAAACCCTATCTGGCGGTGTTCGATCCGCCGCTGATGATCATCATCCTTATGCTGCTCAGCACCAGCCTGCTGACCCTGTATTCTGCCAGCATCGGCATCCCCGGCAAGATCGAAGACCATTTGCGCAATATCCTGCTGTGCTTTTTCGTCATGTGGGTGGCGGCCAACGTCACGCCGCAGATGATGATGCGCATCGCCGTGCCCGCCTATACGGTGTCGGTGATCTTGCTGGTGGCCGTGGCGCTGTTCGGCACCATCAAGCTCGGTGCGCGGCGCTGGCTGCATATCGGCGTGATCGACATCCAGCCGTCCGAGTTCCTGAAGATCGCCACGCCGCTGATGCTGGCCTGGTTCTTCCAGCACAATGCGGGCGCCCTGCGCTGGAAATCGTTCGTGATGGCGGCCGTGCTGTTGCTGGCGCCCGTCTATTTGATCGCGCGCCAGCCCGACTTGGGCACGGCGCTGCTGGTGGTGGCGGCCGGCTTTACCGTCATCTTCCTGGCAGGTTTGTCGTGGAAGGTGCTGGCCGGCTTGCTGATCACTTTTGTTTCCTGCCTGCCGATCGCCTGGTCGCACCTGCATGATTACCAGCGCGACCGCGTGATGATGCTGATCGACCCGACCAAGGACCCGCTGGGCAAGGGTTTCCATATCATCCAGTCCATCATCGCCATCGGTTCCGGCGGCATGACGGGCAAGGGCTGGACACACGGCACGCAAGCCCACCTGGAGTTTGTTCCGGAACGCACGACCGATTTTATTTTTGCCGTATATTCCGAGGAATTCGGCCTGGTCGGTAACTTGATCCTGATGCTGATGTATTTGCTGCTGGTGGGACGGGGGCTGATGATCGCCGCCAACGCCCCCAGTTTTTTCACTCGCCTGCTGGCAGGAGCGATCACTATGATTTTCTTTACTTACGCCTTCGTCAACATGGGCATGGTCAGCGGCATCGTGCCGGTGGTCGGCGTCCCCTTGCCATTCCTCAGCTATGGCGGCACCGCGCTGCTGACCCTGGGCGTGGCCACCGGTATCCTGATGAGCATTCAGCGCCACCGCAAGCTGGTGCAGACTTGATGCGCGCGCCTTTCGATACCTTCGCCATGCGCGGGCTGGGCCTGACGGTCTTGCTGACCCTGGCCGCCTGCGGCACGACGCCGCAAAAGCCCGCATCGAATAACGTGCCGCTGCCATCCGGCGGCAAGGTCAAGTCCCCTGTGCGCCAGGATCCCACCTTGCCTGCGCTGCCGGCGGCCGGCTCCGGGCGTGGCGGCTACTACAAGGACGATGGCCCGGGCGATAATCCGCCGGCCAACCTGCGCGACGTGCCCGATGCGGAAGTGCGCAACGAGCCGTATTCCACGCGCTCGAACCGTCCGTATGTCGTCTTCGGCAAGACCTACACGCCGATCACCGACAACGAACCGTTCAAGCAGAAGGGCACGGGCACCTGGTATGGCAAGAAATTCCATGGCCAGCGCACCTCGTCCGGTGAAATCTACGATATGTACAAGATGACGGCGGCCCATCCGACCTTGCCGATTCCATCGTATGCGCGCGTGACGAGCATCGACAGCGGCGAGCAGGTGATCGTGCGCATCAACGACCGTGGGCCGTTCCACGCCACGCGCGTGATCGACGTGTCCTACACGGCGGCGCTGAAACTGGGCTTCCTCGGCAAGGGCAGCCACCAGGTGGTCGTCGAACGGCTGCTGCCAGCCGATATCGACGCCATCCTTGCGGCCCGTGCGGCGCCCAAGCCGGTGCCGTCCGTGGTGGCCATCTCCATCGACACGCCGGTAGAAACGGGCACCGTGGTGCAGCCGGAAGTGTCGACGCAGATGCTGCCCGTCGATGCGACGGTGGCCATGCCGGCACCGGCGGCGCTGGCCAGCGGCTTCTATTTGCAGCTGGGCGCCTACTCGCGTGCCGACAACGCGGAATCGGGACGTTCGCGCCTGGCGCCATACGCGGCAGCCCTCGGTAGCCTGGGCGTGGTGCAGGCCGGTAACCTGTTCCGCCTGTACGGCGGACCGTTCTCCAGCCGCGCCGAAGCGGCCCGCGCGGCGGCGAATTTGCCGGAATCGACAGGCATCAAGCCTATAGTCATCCAACGCTAGGCGCGCCTGATGGTGCAAAGCACCTGATAAAACCGTAGCGAGCGGCAGCGATTTTGGGCTAAGAAGCGCAGCTGTGCTGGAGCACAGCGAGCATCGCAGGCCGCAAAGCGCGACGCGCAGTAGGTTTAGTCAGGTGCTTATTTGCAGTTGCGCAGTTCCTGGTCAGGGAACTGCGCCTTGATCTTTTCCAGACGCGCGCGCGTGGCGGCGTCGAGGTCGCGGAACTGGTAAGCCATCTGCTTGCTGGCGCTGTAGCGCGGTGCGACGCGGGCGCTGTGCACGCCCTGTTTGTTGAGCGATGCCAGCTGGCTTTGCGCGCTGGTTTCCGACTTGAACACACCCAGTGAAATGCCCCAGCGTAGCGGGCTGCTTTCATTCATGATGAAGTAATTCGTCACGCCCAGCTGCTTCAATTCGCCTGCCTTGCGGTCGGCGCCTTCCTTGCTGCCCTGTGGCGGGATGTACACCATGTAGCTGGAAATCTCCTGGCCGGCCACGTTGCGGCGCGACTGGCGGTCGCCCAGGTCCAGCGACGCCACTTGCGCTTCGAAGCGGCGTCCGTCAGCCAGCAGGAAATTGCCCACTTCCGTGCACGCATACGATGGCGGTGGCGGTGGCGCCGGTGCGGCCGCCGCCGGCGTCACTGCCTCTTCGGCGGCAGGCGGCGCGGCGGGCGCCATGGCCTGCTCCTGCGTCAGCAAGGTGAGCTTGGTCGCCTGCAGCTGATTTTTCAGGCGCGCCGGTTCGCGCGTCTCCGTGCGAAAACTGCCCAGATAACCCTGGCCGATGGCCAGCACCAGCAGGTTGACGCCGGCCAGCAGCCAGAAGACGAATTTCAGCATGGGTGGTTTCCTTGTGTTCCTGCAGCCCCGGCACGCGCGGCCGCCTGCAGGCCGAGCATGACGATATTGTCGACCAGGTGCAACGGCACCGCCAGCGCCAGGGCCGGTGCGATGCGCGATGCAGCGCCGCCCGACAGCAGGCAGGCGCCGGCGCCGTGCATGCGAACGGCCCGTTCGATGGCGCCCGCCTGGGCCGCCAGGCAGCCGGAGAGGATGGCGTCATCCGTGTTGTCGGCAAAGCCGGCCGGCAGCAGGGCGTCGCTGGCGATTTGCGGCAGCTGCGCCGTGTTGCGCGCCAGCGAGCTGGCCATCAGTCCCAGTCCCGGCAAGATCATCCCGCCGAGGAAAACGCCATCGGCCGTGATGGCGTCGATGGTGGTGGCGGTGCCGCAATTGGCGACGATGACGGCCTGGCCAGGCGCCAGCGCGTGCGCGCCGATGGCGGCGGCAAAACGGTCGCAGCCCAGTTGCGACGGCATGCGGTAGCCATTTTTTAGTCCCGCCAGCTGCGGCAGCGAGACAAAGTCGCGGGCAACGACCGGCAGCATGGCGCGCAGGCGCGCGCCGATGACGGCGCCTGCCACGTTCGACAGCAGTGCTTCGCCGATGGCGAGTGACGCCCACTGCGCGGCCAGGGTGTCGATCTGCGCATGTGTGACGGCGCCGCTGGCCAGCCAGTCGCCGGCGGCGCTGTCGGCGGCCACGAGTGCCCATTTGATGCGCGTATTGCCGGCGTCGATCAGCAGCAGCATGCGCTTACTCCCCCGTCAGGCGCAAGGACACGTCGCCGGACATGATGTGCTGCAAGCCATCTTCGCCGCGCAGCAGCAGCCGGCCCAGTTCATCCACGCCGGCCGCCACGCCTTGCTGCAGCAGTTGGCCATTGTCGAGGATTTTCACGTGCTGGCCTTGCCAGGCATGCAGTGCGTTCCAGCGTTCCGTGAAGGGCGCAAAGCCCGTGTCGTCGAATTCGGCCAGCACGCCGGCCAGGCGGCTGAGCAGGGCTGCCACCAGGGTATTGCGCTCCATCTGCGCCAGCCAGGGCACGGCCGAGACGCTGCGGCCGATCTGCCGTTCCAGCGCATCGGGCATCAGCAGGTTGATGCCGCAGCCGATGACGGCCCACACGCCACCGTCTGGCGTCTGCTGCGTCTCGACGAGGATGCCGGCCAGTTTATGCCCATCCTTGAGCAGGTCGTTTGGCCACTTCAGTTGCACGGGCACGCCCAGCGCCGTCATGGTTTCGGCCAGCGCCACGCCGACGGCCAGCGGCAGGCCGACCAGCCGGTGCAGCGGTCCCTTGAAGCGCCAGGCCAGCGAGAACATCAGGCTGGCGTCCGGTTGCGACACCCAGGGCCGCCCGGCGCGTCCCCGTCCGGCCGTCTGCTGGCCGGCGATGCGCAGGGTGGGGCCGGCCAGGGTGGCGCAGCGCGCCAGCAGGTCGGCGTTGGTCGATCCCGTTTCGTCGACCACTTCGATGGCCACGTGGGAGGCGCCTGTGGCGCAATGGGCGGCGATGGCCGCGCTGTTCAGGTCTGAGTGCTTCGTCATGGTGGTCAGTTCAGTTGCGCGCCTTGTGCGGCGCATTCGCGAAGGCCCGGTCGTAGACGGCATTGGGCAGCGCGCGCAGCAGCTTGGCGACGACGCCCATCTGCCACGGGATCACGCGGTAGCTGTCGCCGTCGGCGATGGCGCGCGCGGCGCGCACGGCGAATTTTTCGGCCGGCATCAGGAAAGGCATGCGGTAGGCGTTGTGGCGCGTCATGGGCGTGTCGATGTAGCCGGGCGTGATGGTGACGACCTTGATGCCCGCCGGTTTCAATTCCAGGCGCAGCGATTCGCAGTAGCTGATGACGGCCGCCTTCGAGGCGCTGTAGGCTTCGGCGCCGGGCAGGCCGCGGATGCCGGCCACGCTGCCGATGCCCACCAGGCGTCCGCTGCCCTGGCTTTTCATGGCGGCGATGAAGGGGGCGAAGGTGGCGACGGTGGCCGTGACGTTGATGGCCATCAAACGGGCGAAGGCGTCGAGGTCTTCCGCATGTTCGGTCAAGGTGCCGTACGACACGCCGGCGCTGGCGATGACGACGTCGATGCCGCCGGCTTGGGCAATGAAGTCGCCGGCCGCGCTTTTCAGGGCGGCGTGGTCGCACACATCGACGGCGTAGGCGCGGTGGCGTTCAGGGTGGGGCAGGGAGGCGATCAGTTGCTGCAGGGTGTCGCCGCGGCGGGCCAGCAAGCCCAGATGGGCGCCCTGACGCGCGTACTGCAGCGCCAAGGCGGCGCCCAGTCCGCTCGACGCGCCCGTGATGAAAACGCGATGCATCAGGCGATGCCCGGGCGCGCCAGGGAAGTGGCCATGCTTATTTCTTTTCCGCTTTGGCTTTCGCGACCAGCACGTCCATCACGCTGAGCGCCTGGGCGTTCAGCTGCTCTTCGTTCTGTGCCGACTTGCTGCCCTGGTTCGCCTGCGAAGGCGAGGTGATGTAGCGGCCATCGATGGCGATCATGGGCCAGAACGTCACGTTATAACCCTGCATCATGGCGTCCGCGCGGCGCACGCGGGCCGAGACACCCATAGAACGGTAGGTGTCGATGAACTTCTGGCGGTCCACGCCCTGCTTGGCGACGAAGTCGAAGACGGCGTCGTCGGTGTTCAGGCGGTTGCGTTCCACGTGCATGGCGTGGAAGACGCCGGTGTGCAGCTTGTCGACCAGGCCCATGGCTTGCAGGGTGAAGAACAAGCGCTGCTGCGGCGCCACGCTGTCATCGCGCGACACGTGCACGCGCTTGAAGACGATGTTGTCGCCCTGTTTCTTGACCCAGGCCGCCAGTTGCGGTTCGAGCACGTTGCAATGCGGGCAGTAATAGGCGAAGAATTCCGTCACTTCGATTTTCTTGCCCGATTCCGTCGCCTGCGGCGTGGGCAGGGTTTCGTACTCGACGCCGTTCTTCGGCTCGGCCGGCGAGGCCGACGCCCCCATGGCGGCGGTGAACAGGGCGGCGGCGATCAGGATTTTCTTCAGAAAACGCATGCTGGTTCCTTATTTTTGGTTGCGGACGACGGCGACATCGATGCCGTTTTCAGACAGTTTGGTGCGTGCGCGGTTCATCGCCTCGAGCTGGTTGAACGGCCCGACCCGTACGCGGTGCAGCACGCCCGCATCGGTGCTGCGGTCGCTGATGGCCGCTTCGAAGCCGAGCAGCGCCAGTTTGCCGCGCGTGCTTTCGGCGTCCGACATGTCATGGAAGGCGCCGGCCTGCAGATAATAAATCCATTTGTCGCTGGCTGCATCGGCCTTGGCCTCTTTCGCGTCGGCCTTGGCTTGCGGCGCGGGCGCCGCTGGTGCTGCCGCCGGCGTTTTCGGCGCCGGCTTGTCCTTCAAGGTACCGATCAATTCCTGCAGCGCGTCCGGCGGCGGCGCCTTCGGCTGCTGCGCGGTGGCGGGCGCGGGTGCCGGTGCGGCAGGCTGCGTCGGCGTGACGATCTCGCGCGGCTCCTTGGAGAAGTCGCGCGCCGCCTCCTTGGCCGCTTCCTTGTTGCCGTACATCGGCTTGTTCGGATCGGCGATCTGACCGGCCGTCGGCTCGGCCGATTTGCCGGCCTTGCCCGATTTGTCGGTGAAGGGCGAGGCGCCCTTGGTGATCACCAGGGCGACCACCACGGCGATGCCCAGGCCGATGACCAGGCCGATGATGATGCCGACCAGGGTATTGCCCTGCTGGCGCCGGGACGAAGAGAAGCGGGAAGCGTGATTCATTGACGGTTTGACCTTCGCGATTACATTTTGTTTGGCGCGGACACGCCGATCAGTGCCAGGCCGTTGCGCAGTACCTGGCGCGCGGCGATGACGAGGGCCAGGCGGGCCATCTTGACGGCTTCGTCCTCGACCAGCACTTTTTCGGCGAAGTAGAAGCTGTGCAGGTTGGCGGCCAGGTCGCGCAGGTAGAAGGCGACTTGGTGCGGTCCCAGTTCGGCTTGCGCGCGCGCCAGCATTTCAGGGTAGGCGGCCAGGGTCGCCAGCAGGGTCGCTTCGGTCGGCGCCGTCAGCGGGGAAAGGTCGACGCTGGCGACCGTGCTGGCATCGCCGCCCCAGTTTTCCAGGATGCGGCAGATGCGCGCATGCGCGTATTGCACGTAATAGACGGGGTTTTCATCGGTGGTTTTCAGCGCCACGTCGACGTCGAAGACGAATTCCGTGTCGGCCTTGCGCGAGATCAGGAAGAAGCGCACGGCGTCGCGGCCCTTGGCGATGTCGCCGCCGCCCGACCATTCGATCAGGTCGCGCACGGTCACGTAGGAGCCGGCGCGCTTCGAAATCTTGACTTCTTCGCCATCCTTCATGACGGTGACCATCTTGTGCAGCACGTAGTCGGGGTAGCCTTGCGGGATGCCCATGTCGACCGCCTGCAGGCCGGCGCGCACGCGCGCGATGGTGCCGTGGTGGTCACTGCCCTGGATATTGATGGCTTGCACGAAGCCGCGCTGCCATTTCACCAGGTGATACGCGACGTCCGGCACGAAATACGTGTAGGTGCCGTCCGTCTTGCGCATGACGCGGTCCTTGTCGTCGCCGAAGTCGGTGGTGCGCAGCCACAGCGCGCCATCCTGCTCATACGTGTGGCCCGCCTTGATCAGGGTTTCCACGGCGCTGTTGACCTTGCCGTCCGCATACAGCGACGATTCCAGGTAGTAATTGTCGAACTTCACGCCAAACGCCTGCAAGTCGATGTCCTGCTCGTTGCGCAGGTAGGTGACGGCGAACGGGCGGATCGAGTCGATGTCTTCCACGTTGCCATTGGCCGTGGCAGGCTGGCCATCGCTGGCCGAGACCGTCTTGCCGGCCTTGAAGTCGTTGGCGATATCGGCGATGTAGTCGCCGTTGTAGGCGGATTCGGGCCATTCGGCGTCGCCCGGCTTGAAGCCGCGCGCGCGCGCCTGCACGGAGTTGGCCAGGGTCTGGATCTGCACGCCCGCGTCGTTATAGTAGAACTCGCGCGTCACCTGATAGCCTTGCGCGTCGAACAGCGAAGACAGGGCGTCGCCCAGGGCTGCCTGGCGGCCGTGGCCCACGTGCAGCGGACCGGTCGGGTTGGCCGAGACGAATTCCAGGATGACTTGCTTGCCGGCGCCTGCCGTGCTGCGGCCATAGCTGTCGGCCTCGCTCAAGATGGTTTTCACCACGGCTTGCTTGGCGGCGGCGGAGACGCGCACGTTGATGAAGCCGGGACCGGCAATTTCCACTGCCTCGACCAGGCCCTTGCCGGCCGGATTGGCCAGCACGGCCGTCACGATGGTTTGCGCCAGTTCGCGGGGATTCTGTTTCAGCTGCTTGGCCAGTTGCATGGCGATATTGCAGGCGACGTCGCCATGCGATGCATCGCGTGGTCGCTCGAGCACTACGCTAGGCGCAAGCGAGGTGCCGGCCAGAACGGGAGCGAGGGCGGCCTGGAACAGGGCGATGATTTCTTGTTTCTGTTGGGCGAGCATGAGCAGGATGGCGGTGGAACCGCGTTAAGAATGAATAGAATGAATCAAAAAGCAAAACGGACGGCCAGTACCCAAGCCGCCCAGACTGCGTTAATTATACTGGTTTGCTGCCGGGAACAATACGCCAGCCGGCAGTGTGCCCGTGCCGGCGCTTTTCACGATATTATCAGGACAGCATGCCTATGTTGGTGCATGAAAACATCAGCATGGCGCATTCTGCTTGTATATATGCAGTTTTTTGCCGCAATTTACATGTATCGCTGCAATCGCTTGGGCCAGAGGGCGCCACAAACGCTACAATCGACCCTTTATTGATGACGCGCGGCCGCGACTTTGCCACCATGCAGCCCGCCGCGCGCAGCCACACCGGATAACTATGAACAAGCGCCCCACGCTGAAATTGAAAACCAAGCCGGCGCCAGGCCAGGCTCCTGCCGCACCGAAATTGCGTCCCAGCTACCATCCCGACCTGAAACCGGTCTTGCAGCCAGGCTTCCAACCCGATTTGCGCGCCGACTCGCTGGCGTTTTGCCTGCTGGGCGCGGCCAATGCCGTGGCGCAAGTGCGCACGGGCACGGCCCTGCCGCAGGCGCTGGCCAAGGTGTTTACGCAATCGAACGCCAGCCCGCAGGCGCGCGGCGCCATCCAGGATATCTCCTACCGTACCATGCGCCAGCTGGGCCGCAGCGAAACCCTGGTCGGCCTGATGACGTCGAAGGCGCCCGAGCCGCCGATGCTGGCCGCCCTGCTGTGCTGCGCGCTGTCGCTGATGTCGGCCGAGCCGGGCGAGCAGCCGTACGAAGAGTTTACCGTTGTCGACCAGGCTGTCACGGTGGCCACTTCGCATCCTGACCTGGCGCATGCCAAGGGCATGGTAAATGCCGTCTTGCGCCGTTTCTTGCGCGAGCGCAAATCCTTGCTGGAAGCGGCCCTGCAGCAACCGTTGGCGCAATGGAATTATCCGCAGTGGTGGATCGACTCGCTGCGCCTGGCTTACCCGCGCGACTGGCAAGCCATTCTGACGGCCGGCAATGCCGTGCCGCCCTTGACCTTGCGCGTGAATCGCCGCAAGAGCACGGTCGAAGCGTATCTGGCCGTGCTGGCGGAGGCCGGCATTGCCGCGCGCCAGGTGGGACCGTTTGCCGTGCGGCTGGACAAACCGATCGGCGTGGCGCTGATCCCCGGCTTCGAGCAGGGCGTCGTTTCCGTGCAAGATGCTGGCGCGCAATTGGCCGCGCCGCTGCTGGACTTGCAAGATGGCATGCGCGTGCTGGACGCCTGCGCCGCGCCGGGCGGCAAGACGTGCCACATCCTGGAACTGGCCGACGTGCAAGTGACGGCCATCGATGCGGACGCCAAGCGCCTGCCGCGCATCGCGGAAAACCTCGAGCGCCTCGGCCTGGATGCCACCCTGAAGGCGCAGGATGCGCAATCGAACGCGTGGTGGGACGGCCAGCAGTACGACCGCATCCTGGCCGACGTGCCGTGCACGGCCTCGGGCATCGTGCGCCGCCATCCCGACATTCGCTGGTTGCGCCGCAAGGGTGATGCGTTCCAACTTGCAACACTTTCCTCCAAAATTCTGGACAACCTGTGGCAGATGCTGCGCCCCGATGGTAAATTGCTGTTCGTGACATGTTCATTGTGGCCGCAAGAATCCGAGGCACAGGCGGCGGCATTTGCGGTACGCAATAATGCGATCCGATTGACAGCGCCTGGCCAGCTGTTGCCGACTGGCAGCGCGGAGCAGGACCACGACGGTTTGTTCTATGCGCTATTCCAAAAAAATGCGGCTTGAGCGATTCGTCGAACCTTATCTTACGGACACTACCGGCACACTTGTGACAACACGACTCTTCCGACTCCTGGCCCTGCTGCTGATGCTGGCATGTACCATGCCACGCGCGCATGCCGCCGACATGGTCGAGATCACCCGTGCCTATATCGAGTCGGGCGAAGAGGGCTACAAGCTGGCCGCCACGTATTCCTTCGAGCTCAATCACGACCTCGATGATGCAGTACAGCATGGCGTGCCGCTGTATTTCACGACAGAAATCGAACTGACCCGGCCCCGCTGGTACTGGTTCGATGAAAAAGCCATCGTGGCGCGCCAGACCAGCAAGCTGTCCTATAACGTGCTGACGCGCCAGTATCATGTGTCGGGCGGCGGCTTGCAGCAAAGCTTTCCCACCCTCGACGATGCGCTGTTCCTGATCCGCCGTCCCAGCCGCTGGCTGGTGGCGCGGCGCGGCGAGCTGAAAGTGGGGCAGACGTACAACGTCACCTTGCGCATGGGCATGGACCGCGACTACCTGCCCAAGCCGATACAGGTCAATGCCTTCAATAACAGCGACTGGCGCCTGGCTTCGAATAAAAAAACCTTCTTGTATACGGCGGAGTAGTGAGTCAAGCATTGCGCTATTTGCTGGTGGTGGGCGGCGGCATTGTCAGTATCCTGCTGTTCCTGCTGGCGTCGGCTTCCGACAATTCCGGCTTTTTCGACCGCTATTACACCTGGCTGCTGGGCCTGAACGCGGCCGTCGCCGTGTCCCTGCTGGCGCTGGTGGGCATTTCCCTGGCGCGCCTGTACGCGCGCTACAAGAGCGGCAAGTTCGGCTCCAAGCTGATGACGCGCCTGGTGATGCTGTTCGCCGCCGTCGGCATCCTGCCGGGTCTGGTGATTTTCCTTGTCTCAGTGCAATTCGTCTCCCACTCCATCGAATCCTGGTTCAACGTCAAGATCGAAGCGGCGCTGGAATCGGGGATTGAGCTGGGCCGTGCCGGCCTCGATGCGGCCCTGGTCGAGCTCGACCACCGGGGCCACAAGGCCGTCGAAGAACTGGGCGCCGACCCGGTGGCCGGTCCGGCCGTGCTGACGAGCCTGCTGCGCGAAGAGGGCATGCAAAACGTCATGCTCGTCAGCGGCGACGGCGTGCTGCTGGCCAGCGCCGGGCCGCACAGCGCGGCCGACTTGCCGACGCCGCCCATGCTGGTGCAGGCGGCCTTGCCGGCCGGCTATGCCTCCGCCGAGGGCGGACTGGAGTTGCACGACGATGGCACGGAGTCGGGCGGCGGCGGTTTCCGCTCGGGCTTGCCGGCGTCGCTGGAAACGGCGGCCAGCCTGCGCCTGCGCGTGCTGGTGGCCGTGCCGGGGCCTTCCGTCTCGCCCCGCTATTTGCAACTGCTGCAATCGGTGCCGCCCAAGCTGGCGACGAATGGCGAAGTGCTGCGCGCCGCCTACAGCGAATACAAGGAACGTTTCGTCGCGCGCGTGGGACTGCGCAAGATGTACATGGAAATCCTCACCTTGACCCTGCTGCTGGCCATTTTTGGCGCCATCGGCAGCGCTTTCCTGATCGCCGGCAATTTGGCCCAGCCCCTGCTGCTGTTGGCCGAAGGCACGCGCGCCGTGGCCGAGGGCGACCTGTCGCCGCGCCCCATCGTCGCCACCAAGGATGAACTGGGCACCCTGACGCAGTCGTTCAACATCATGACGCGCCAGTTGCTCGATGCGCGCACGGCCGTGGAAAGCAACCGCGCCGCCTTGCAAAACGCCAAGGCCCACCTGGAATCGGTGCTGGCGAACATGTCGGCCGGCGTGATGGTGCTCGACGGCGACTTTAAACTGGTGACCTGCAATGAGTCGGTCGAGCGCATCCTGCAGCATTCGGGCATGAGCATGGTGGGCCAGCCGCTGGCGAATATTGCTGGAATGGAAGAGTTCGGCGGCGCCATCATCAGCGCCTTCACGGCGCAAAGCGCGCAATCGGCATCGGGTCGTAACCAGCAGCGCCTGCACTGGCAGCGCCAGATCGAGATTCCGCGCCGCCTGGGCAGCAGTGCCGACGAGCATGACATCACCTTGCTGGCGCGCGGTTCGCGCCTGCCGCTGGAGTCAGGCAGCGGCTACATCGTCGTTTTCGACGATATTTCCGACGTGATTTCCGCGCAGCGCTCGATCGCCTGGGGCGAGGTGGCGCGCCGCCTGGCGCATGAAATCAAGAATCCGCTCACGCCCATCCAGCTGTCGGCCGAGCGCCTGCAGATGAAGCTCGAAGGCAAGCTGGAGCAGCCTGATGCCGACCTGCTCAGCCGCGCCACCACCACCATCGTCAAGCAGGTCGATGCGATGAAGCGCATGGTCGACGACTTCCGCGACTATGCGCGCACGCCGCCGGCCGTGCTCACGCCGCTGCGTCTGAACGAGCTGATCGAAGAGATACTGAACCTGTACCTGCGCGGCGACGATGGCGACATCATCCACCCGCTGCTGGCGCCGAATCTGCCGATGGTGATGGGCGATCCGACCCAGTTGCGCCAGGTGATACACAACTTGCTGCAGAACGCGCAGGACGCCATGGCCGACCTGCCGCCGGACTCGCCGCATCCGCGGATTGACGTAAGGACGGAAGCAATTCATTATCGCAGTGCGGACGGTGGCGTGAATATCGCCGTGCGGCTGGCCATCAGCGACAATGGCCCTGGTTTCGCGCCAAAAATCCTGGCGCGGGCCTTCGAGCCGTATGTGACCTCGAAGGCGCGCGGCACGGGATTGGGCCTGGCGATGGTCAAGAAAATTATCGATGAACACGGCGGACGCATCGATATCGAGAACCGGGTCGACGGCAATGGCGCTTCGGTGGTCATTTTGCTGTTAAAGTTAGCTCCCGACACTCCTGCCCAGGAATTCCTGGCGTGAGGGTCTGGTTTAGTATTTAAAACACTAATAAAATCATAGTTGTCCGCCGTGTGCATCTTGTGCGCGACGGCCGGCGAAATGAGGAAGGCAAGACACGAATGGCAAACATACTCGTAGTGGATGATGAAATGGGTATCCGTGAGTTGCTCTCGGAAATTTTGGGCGACGAAGGACATGCTATCCAGCTGGCCGAAAATGCGCAGCAGGCGCGCGAAGCGCGTGCCGCCGGTGCGCCGGATCTGGTATTGCTGGATATCTGGATGCCCGACACCGATGGCGTCACCCTGCTCAAGGAATGGCAGCGCGACGGCTTGCTGACCATGCCGGTGATCATGATGTCGGGCCACGCCACCATCGATACGGCGGTCGAGGCGACGCGCATCGGCGCCATGAACTTCCTGGAGAAACCGATTGCCCTGCAAAAACTGCTGAAGGCAGTCCAGCAAGGCTTGACGCGGGCACAGGAAACCGTGCGCGCGCCGAGCGTGGCGCCGCGTCCCGTGGCGCCCGTGGTGGCCGAGGAAAGCAGCCATCCCGTACCGAGCTTTGGCGGCAGCGCGCCGCAACAGCTGATGGTGCGCCCAGGCATCGCCGTACCGGCGGTGGCCGAAGGCCATGGCTACAACCTGTCGTTCGACTTGCCGCTGCGCGAGGCACGCGACGCGTTCGAGCGCATGTATTTCGAACATCACCTGGGACGCGAAGGCGGCAGCATGACCCGCGTGGCGGAAAAAACGGGCCTCGAGCGCACCCATTTGTATCGCAAGCTGAAACAGCTGGGCGTCGAACCGGGCAAGCTGGCCAAGAAAAGCCTGTGACGGCAGCCGTGCGGCGTCCGACGCCGCTGACTCTGGTCAGCGGTGGACGCGCCGCCGGGCGCGAAGCGGCCATCGCGCAAGCCTTGCCGCCTGGCCAGCCGGCCGCCGTGATCCTCGAAGGATTGGCTGACGGCAACGCCATCCTGGCCGACTTGGCCGGGCAAGTTTCTCCTTCTCTATTATTTCCATTGCAACTGTTGCGCATCGCGCCAGGTTGCCTGTGCTGCAGCGGCAATCTCGTATTGCGTGTAACATTGAATCGTCTGCTGCGCCATCCACCCGCACACTTGTTCATCAGCCTGGCCGACGCCACGCACATCGAACAATTGCGCACCTGGCTCACCGCCAGTCCCTACGATGCCCTGCTGGCGCTGCAAGCAGACATCGTGGTTTCCTGACGATTTCTTGATCGCCTTACCGCAGTCGTAGTTTGCATCTCGTTACAACTCTGTAGCCCGCAGGGTGGCATGGCCGCTTGAAATGGCGCCGTGTGAACCCCACCTCTGTTCTGACACCGCAGGAGCTTCTCCTGCTTGAGCGAAGGATGCAAAATGAACCTGATCTATAACAGCGAACAATACAGCGTCGTGGAATTCGGCGTCGACGGCGACCTCGAGGCCCTGCGCTTTGGCGGCTATGAAATCGTCGACAAGGGGGGCAAGCGGGAAACGTTTATCGCCGGCATCCTTGCGCAACACTTCCGCCGCGACGTCACGGAGCTGATCGCCAGCGAACCCAGCATGGAAGAGATCGATGAATTTTTGGGCAGCTATGATTCCCTCATGAGCCAGCCCGTCCTGTTGCACTGACCGGATGGCTATCGCCACCATACCAATCCGTCTGACGGCATGGTATGGTGGTTGTGTTATCCAGCTGCAAACAGACCATGTGCCAACTTCTCGGAATGAATTGCAATGTCCCTACGGACATTGTCTTTAGTTTTACCGGCTTCGCCATGCGCGGCGGCCATACCGATACCCACCATGACGGCTGGGGTATCGCCTTTTTCGAAGGCGCCGGCGTGCGCCATTTCGTCGACCACCAGGCGGCCATCGCCTCGCCCGTGGCCGAACTGATCAAACGCTACCCGATCAAGTCGCGCAATGTCATCGCGCATATCCGCAAGGCGACGCAAGGCCAGGTGGCGCTGGAAAATTGCCACCCGTTCGTGCGCGAACTGTGGGGCCGCTACTGGGTCTTTGCCCACAATGGCGATTTGAAGGATTTCAACCCCGTGCTGACGGGCAGTTACCGCCCCGTCGGCTGCACGGACAGCGAACGGGCTTTCTGCTACCTGCTGCAGGAACTGCACGCGCGCTTTGGCGATGCGCCGCCGGCGTTGCCGCAACTGCATGCGGCCCTGGCGGAGTTGTTGCCCAGCATCGCGGCCCACGGCACTTTCAACATGATGCTGTCGAGCGGCGAGGCGCTGTTTGCCCATTGCTCGACCAGCTTGCACTATCTGGTGCGACAACATCCGTTTCCAACTGCTAAACTCTCCGATGAAGACCTGAGCGTGGACTTTTCCCAGGTGACGACACCCCAGGACCGCGTGGCCGTGATTGTTACCCAGCCGCTGACGACGAATGAGCAATGGACGGCGTTTGCGCCGGGCGAATTGAAATTATTTGTCGACGGGATGGTGCAAGACACGCCAGTCGCCTAATTTGTTGACGACAATAAACTGGATTGCTGCCAAAATACCCACAGCGCGGGCGGAATTCAGCTAAAGTATTGTCAATAGTGAACCTTGATGCGGGCGCGGCGCGGCCGGTGTCACTCGACGTGATTGATGAAGAGTTAATGATCGATATTTCCAGCAACGACATCACCCCGAAACCCTTGCGCGTGCGCGAGTTCTATCTGGGGCGACAACCTATCCTTGACCGCAATCAAGCCCTGTTTGGCTATGAGTTGCTATTCCGCAACGCTCCGGTCGGTCCCGCCAACATTACCAGCGATCTGTCCGCCACGGCCTCCGTCATCGCCCACGCTTCCCAGCTGGGCATGGAAAAGGTCATCGGCGACGCGCTCGGTTTCGTCAACGTCGATGCCGACGTGATCATGAGCGACATCTTCGTGTTCCTGCCGCGTGAAAAAGTGGTGCTGGAAATCGTCGAATCGATGCCCGTCACGCCGGAAGTGTGCGCGCGTATCAGCGAGCTGGTGGGCCACGGCTTCACTTTCGCGCTGGAAAACGTCGTCTCCGACACGGCGCAAGTGCAGGAACTGCTGCCGCTGGTGCAGTACGTCAAGATGGACATGAGCACGGTCGACCCGAAAGTGCTGGCAGCCCTGGCGCCCCGTTTCAAGCAGGAAAACAAGAAACTGGTGGCGGAAAAGGTCGAGACGCGCGAAGAATTCAAGTCGGGCCTGGACCTGGGCTTCGATTACTTCCAGGGTTATTACTTTGCCAAGCCTGCCATCATGACGGGCAAGAAACTGTCGCCGTCGCAACTGGCCGTCATGGAACTGATGACACTGGTGACGTCGGATGCCGACAATATGGACATCGAGCGGGCCATCAAGCGCGACGTGTCGCTGGCCCTGAACTTGCTGCGCCTGGTCAATACACCGGCCGTGGGCGCGCGCCAGCGCATCGATTCGCTGAGCCAGGCCGTGACCGTGCTGGGCCGCCGCCAATTGCAGCGCTGGCTGCAGATCATGCTGTATGCGGAACCAAGCAAGCGCGGCCATAGCATGACGCCGCTGCTGATGCTGGCCACCACGCGCGGCCGTTTGCTGGAATTGCTCGCGCATAAACTGCGCCCGAACCACGCCCATTCGGCCGATATCGCCTTTACGGTCGGCATCATGTCGCTGATGGATACCCTGTTCGGCGTGCCGATGTCGGAAATCCTCGGCCAGATCGAAGTGATCGACGAAGTGGCCGAAGCTCTGCTGTCGCGCGAAGGCTTCTACGGCGACCTGCTGCGCCTGGCCGAGTGCATCGAGCGCATCGAAGACATGGAAGGCGAGATCGTGCCAACCTTGCGCGACCTGGCCATGTCGCCGGACGACCTGGTGGAGCTGGAAATGGCTGCCTACGAATGGAGCGATAACGTTGTCAGATACGCCCTGTAATTGGCATAGCTAGCCATATCAAGAACCCCGCCCGGCAGTGCCCGGCGGGGTTTTTTTACGCCGGTAGCTGCACTACGCCGCGGCGCCGGGCCAGTGCTTGTGCAGTTCGGGGTCGGTGCGCAGCTCCCACAGGGCCAGCACGACGACGGCGATACCGACGATGAGCTCGTTCCACAGGACGACGCGCTGTTCGGCCAGCCGCAGTATCCACGGCGAGGCGGCGACCCAGACGCCCAGCAGCAGGTTGACGACGACGGCCCAGAAATACGTCTTGTACAGGTCGAAGGCGGCCAGGATGGCGATCACGAGGCCCGAGACAAAGGCGTTGATCATCTGCGGCGAGCCTTCGGGGTAGGAAAACGCCCAGGGCGAGATGACGAGCCACAGGCCCAGCAACAGGATCACCTGATCCTGCCAGCGTTTCAGTTTGAAATTGGTTGCCATATATCCTCCTTGCCGGTTGGGAACGGGCCGGAGCGGGCATGCAGCATGCCGGCCGGCATACTGCGTTAGTGCGCTTCGGCGCGCGATAAGTTCCGCGCGCCTTGTGCTTATATTATGGCATTACGACAGGTTCGGCGCCAGCCAGCGTTCCACGTCCTCGATGCTGACGCCACGGCGCTTGGCCATGTCTTCCACCTGGTCCATGCCGATCTTGCCGACGACGAAGTATTTCGACTCCGGGTGGGCAAAATAGAAGCCGGACACGGCCGCGCCGGGGAACATGGCATACGATTCCGTCAGCTGCATGCCGATTTCTTCGGCTTGCATGACCTCGAACATCTCTTTCTTGACGGTATGCTCGGGGCAGGCCGGGTAGCCTGGCGCGGGGCGGATGCCGACATATTTCTCGGCGATCATGTCGTCGTTGCCCAGGTGTTCGTCCGGCACATAGCCCCACAAATCCTTGCGCACGCGCTCGTGCAGGTATTCGGCGAACGCTTCGGCCAGGCGGTCCGCCAGGGATTTGAGCATGATGGACGAGTAATCGTCGTGCGCATCCTCGAAGCGTTTTTCGTATTTCTCGATGCCGAGGCCGGACGTCACGGCGAACATGCCGATGTAATCCTTCACGCCCGATGCCTTCGGCGCGATGAAGTCGGCCAGACACTGGTTCGGACGCTGCACGCCGTCGACCACGGGTTTGACGCCCTGCTGGCGCATGCCGTAATACGTGAACGCCACGCTACTGCGCGTATCGTCGGTGTACACCTCGATATCGTCGTCATTGACGCTGTTGGCTGGCAGCAAGGATACGACGCCATTGGCCGTCAGCCAGCGTCCGTCGATGAGTTTTTTCAGCAAGGCCTGGCCTTCCGCGTAGACCTTGGTGGCCGCGTCGCCCACCACTTCATCCGTCAGGATGGCGGGGAAGGGGCCGGCCAGGTCCCAGGTCTGGAAGAACGGGCCCCAGTCGATGTAGTTGGCCAGGGTGGCCAGGTCGACATTTTTAAAGACACGGCGGCCGATGAACTTCGGTTTCACGGGCGTGCAGGCGCCGTCGAACGGGACGAGCATCTTGTTGGCGCGCGCCTGCGCCAGCGGCAAAATCGGCAGCGCCTTCTTGTTGGCGTGCTGCTCGCGGATACGCGCGTAGTCGAGTTCGATGTCTTCCACGTACTTGTCGCGCTGTTCCGGCGTCAGCAAGGATTGCGCCACGGACACGGAACGCGAGGCGTCCGGCACGTAGATCACGGGGCCTTCGTAGTTGTGGGCGATTTTCACGGCCGTGTGGGCGCGGCTGGTGGTGGCGCCGCCGATCAGCAGAGGAATCTTCAGCATGCGGAAGTGTTCGTCGCGCTGCATTTCCTTGGCGACATAGGCCATTTCTTCCAGCGATGGCGTAATCAGGCCCGACAGGCCGATGATGTCGGCGTTTTCCACCTTGGCGCGGGCGAGGATTTCCGAGCACGGCACCATCACGCCCATGTTCACCACTTCGAAATTATTGCATTGCAGAACGACGGTGACGATGTTCTTGCCGATGTCATGCACGTCGCCTTTCACGGTTGCCATGATGATCTTGCCTTTCGGCTTGGCGACGATGCCCGTGCGCTTTTCTTCCAGCAGCTTTTCTTCCTCGATGAACGGGATCAGATGGGCCACGGCCTGTTTCATCACGCGCGCCGATTTCACCACTTGCGGCAGGAACATCTTGCCTTGGCCAAACAGGTCGCCGACCACGTCCATGCCGGCCATCAGCGGGCCCTCGATTACGTGGATGGGGCGTCCGCCATTGTGCAACAGTTCCTGGCGCGCTTCTTCCGTGTCTTCCACGATGAATTGCGTGATGCCATGCACCAGCGCATGCGACAGGCGTTCCTGCACCGTGCCTTCGCGCCAGGCCAGGGTTTGCGCCTCGGCCTTGCCGCCCGCCTTCAGGGTGCCGGCAAATTCGATCATGCGCTCGGTCGAGTCTTCGCGGCGGTTCAGCACCACGTCTTCCACGCGCTCGCGCAATTCCGGGTCCAGGTTGTCGTACACGCCCACCATGCCGGCGTTGACGATGCCCATGGTCATGCCGGCCTTGATGGCGTGGTACAGGAATACGGTATGGATGGCTTCGCGGGCTGGATCGTTGCCGCGGAAACTGAAGGACACGTTCGACACGCCGCCCGAGATCTTCGCGTACGGCAGGTTTTCCTTGATCCAGCGCGTGGCGTTGATGAAGTCGACGGCGTAATTATTGTGCTCTTCGATGCCGGTGGCGACGGCAAAGATGTTCGGATCGAAAATGATGTCTTCCGGCGGGAAGTCCAGCGCATCGATCAATAAATGGTATGCGCGCGCGCAAATTTCGATCTTGCGCTCGAAGGTGTCGGCCTGGCCCTTCTCATCGAAGGCCATGACGATGACGGCCGCGCCGTAGCGGCGGCACAGCTTTGCCTGGCGCAGGAATTCCTCTTCGCCTTCCTTCATGGAAATCGAGTTGACGATGGCCTTGCCCTGCACGCATTTCAGGCCCGCTTCGATGACCGACCATTTCGACGAGTCGACCATGATGGGCACGCGCGAAATGTCGGGTTCCGAGGCGATCAGGTTCAGGAAGCGCGTCATGGCGGCCAGCGAATCGAGCATCGCTTCATCCATGTTGATATCGATCACTTGCGCACCGTTTTCCACTTGCTGGCGGGCCACGGACAGTGCCTCGTCATATTGCTCGTTGAGAATCATGCGCGCGAACGCCTTCGAGCCCGTGACGTTGGTGCGCTCGCCCACGTTGACGAACAGCGACTCGTCATTGACGACGAACGGTTCCAGGCCCGCCAGGCGCAAGTCGTGCGATGGGGCCGGCACGGTGCGCGGGGTGTTTTTCGACAGCAACTCGCCAATGGCGGCGATGTGCTCGGGCGTGGTGCCGCAGCAGCCGCCCGCCATGTTCAAGAAGCCCGCGTCGGCAAATTCGCGCAGCAGGGCGGACGTGTCGGCTGGCAACTCGTCGAAACCCGTGTCGCTCATGGGGTTGGGCAAGCCCGCGTTCGGGTAGATGCACACGAAGGTGTCGGCGATCTTGGCCAGCTCTTCCGCGTACGGGCGCATCAGGGCGGCGCCCAGCGCGCAGTTCAGGCCGATGGTCAGCGGTTTCGCGTGGCGCACGGAATTCCAGAAGGCGGGCACGGTCTGGCCCGACAAGATGCGTCCCGACGCGTCCGTGACGGTGCCCGAAATCATCAGCGGCAGGCGCACGACATCCGGGTTTTGCTCGTAGAACAGGTCGATGGCGAACAGGGCCGCCTTGCAGTTCAAGGTATCGAAGATGGTTTCCACCAGCAATACGTCGGCGCCGCCTTCCACCAGGCCCTGCGTCTGCTGCAGGTAGGCGGCCACCAGTTGGTCGAAGGTGACGTTGCGTGCGGCCGGATCGTTCACGTCGGGTGAGATCGACGCCGTCTTCGGCGTGGGCCCCAGGGCGCCGGCGACGAAGCGCGGCTTGTCCGGCGTGGAATATTTATCGCAGGCGGCGCGCGCCAGCTTGGCCGCCTGAACGTTCATTTCATAGGCCAGGTGGGCCATGTGGTAATCGTCTTGCGCGATCGTCGTGGCGCCGAAGGTATTCGTTTCGATCAGGTCGGCGCCGGCCGCCAGGTAACGCTCGTGGATTTCCTGGATGATGTGCGGCTGCGTCAGGGTCAGCAACTCATTATTGCCCTTGACGAACAGTTCGCGCGCGCCACTGTCGGCCGGCGCGGCGAAATCGATGAAGCGGCCGGCGGGGCCGCCGCGATACGCTTCTTCGTCGAGCTTGTATTGCTGGATGATCGTGCCCATGGCGCCGTCGAGAATCATGATCCGCTGCGCCAGAATGGCGCGCAAGGTGGCTTCGGTCGGGGACATGGCGGGGATCACGGTATCGTTCATTTCATGCTTTCAATAGGCAAACGGGCGGCGGCGCGGCGACAAGACGTTACGAGGCGGATGCGGGTCAGCAGGATCAGCTGACGGAGAGTTGCCGGCCGGGTAGGGCAGGCAGAAGGTGGCAATCGCCTGATTTCACCGGGTCTAAAATTATACGGCATCAGACTGCTTTGGTTTTAAGCAAAAGCGGCCGTTCGCCCCACGGCAGGCCTTCTTGCAACACATCGCCTGCCGCCACGCCTGCTTCTGAAAATTACATTCCTGAAAATCTTACTCAAAACGTTAATTCTTCCAGCAAAGTTGGCAGAACGATATGGCGTCTAGGCTGTGGAAAAATTTCCACATTATTTGCGCCGCATCAGCATATTTTTAATGAGTCGAATGGCAATAGCTGCAAAGGAAAGTAATTTTGATTTTAGCCAACACAGAGTGAGGGGAATAATGCTCAGAATAAAGTTTGCTAAGCAGATATTTTAATTATTATCAAAACCAATTGAATCAAAAGCATTAATAGTTGTCTTTGGGAATCGAACTAAACCATAATATTGGTTCTTCGAAATTAAATTCTCACCAAAAGTCACCAATATGTCACATTTATCTCGTGTCCTTCCCGGCATCGCGCTGCATCAACATGGTTGCCAGCCATGAAAAACCATCTGCTTGTCGCATTGTTTGTCATGCTGGGCCTGTCCGCCTGCGGCGGTGGCGGCGGTGGGGGCGGCGACACGGTGGTGGCGACCACGTCGGGCACGCCCGTGCTGCTGCCTGCCGTGACGGCCGTTTCGGCGGCGAATGTCGCCGTCGGGGGCAGCCTGGTACTTACGGGCACGAATCTGAGCCGCGTGACGGCTTTCCAGGTGGGCGGCGTGACCGTTGCCACCAGCGCCGCCAGCGATACCAGCATCACCCTGACCATGCCGGGCGTGCCCGTATCGGGCGCCTTGAGCCTCGTCAGCGCCAGCGGCACGGCGGCCACCAGCTATAACGTCAATGTGTACCTGCCCTTGAGCGTGGGCAGCGTCGCACCGGCGACGGGCGGCGTCGGTTCCAGCGTGACGATCACGGGCGGCGGCATGGGCGCCGTGACGGCGGTGCAGTTTGGTAATGGTGCGGCGGCAACGCCGCAAAGCCAGACGGCCGGCAGCGTGACGGTGCTGGTGCCTGCGGGCGCGGCGACAGGCGCGCTGACGGTGCGCGGTCCCTACAACGATGTGCTCAGCGGCGACACGTACACGGTGCTGGCCAGCGTGACGGTGACGTCGATCACCTCGGCCGTCAACAGCGGGGGCCTGTCCGTGACGGTGCAGGGCAGCAATCTCGACCAGGTCACTTCGGCGTCGGTGGGCAATACGCCGGCCGTCATCGTCAGCGCCACTGCCAGCCAGCTGCTGCTGTCCGCGCCGGCCGCGGCCACGGGCAACGTGATGCTGGCGGCTGCGTCGCGCATCGCCGTGAATGCGGGCACGGTGTCGGCCTTTACCCTGGGCAGCATTGATTTCGCGCAAGTACTGAATTTGAATGCCAGCAATACGGCCTTGCGCCTGACGCGCGGCAAGCCGGCCGCCGTGCGCGTGTCCGTGCTGGCCGGGCAGGCGGGTCAGGCCAGCCCGGCGGTCACCTTGAATGCGACCGCCGCCAATGGCAGCAACCTGGGCAGCATCGCGATGACGGGACCGGCGCTCTTGCCGACGACGAAGACCGATGACAGTTTCAACGGCAATTTCAGTGCCGTCCTGCCTGCAGGCTGGATCTTGCCCGGCGTGCGCGTGCGCGTAACGGCCGTCGGCAATGACGGCGTGCAAGTGAGCCAGGAAGCGGCGCCCGTGGTGGCCAGCCTGGCCAAGATCCGTCTGGTGCTCGTGCCCTTGAGCACCGATGATGGCGTGGCGCAACTGCCTGACGCCGAGGTGATCCGCGCCGCGCTGCTGCGCGTGTATCCGTATGCGACGGAAAATATCAGCATCACGACGCGCGCCGCGCTGAGCCTGCCAGGCAGCAGCACGGCCGACAGCTGGTGGAGCGATGCCCTGGGCAAGCTGGAAAACCGGCGCGCGATGGAAGACAGCGGTGCCTACTATTATGGTTTCGTGCCGAGGATGTCCGTCACCAACGCAGCCGGCCTGGCCTACATCAACGAGCGCAGCAGCGGCAACGACTTCACGTCGGCCATCGGCCTCGATGCCCAGTTCAAGAGCGTCGCATCGGTCGATCCCTTCGGCAATCAATGGCCTCTATGGCTGACTACGCTCGTGCATGAGCTGGGCCACAACCACTCGCTGCAGCACGTTGCCTGCGGCGGTCCGGCTGGCGCCGCTGTCGACTACCCGTATGCGAATGGCAATCTGGGTCCGCAACCGCTGTACAACAGCAACTATGCAGGCAGCATCGGCCAGCTGAGCAAGGCAGTCTATGGCAACACGCCGATGAAGGACGTGATGAGCTATTGCAGCGGCGCCTGGTTCTCCGACTACAGCTATGCGCGGGTGCAGCAATTCCTGGAAAAACGCAGCACGCAGATCACGGGCAGCAATGTGCTGGCCGCCAGCATGGCCGTGGCCCAGAACGGCTACCTGACCATTTCCGGCCGCATCACGCCTGGCGGCGTGGCCCTGCGCCCGGCCGTTGCCTCGTCGGCGCGCATCGGCGCCGCTGCCAGCGGCAGCGGCCATGCTTATACCTTGCGCGTGTTGACGGCGTCCGGACAGACTATCGACTTGCCCTTCGATGGCGTCTCCGTGGCCGACCATGGCGGCAACGCCATGAGCCATTTCCGCGTCAGCTTCGCCAACCCGGGCGAAATCAGCGATGTGCAAGTGTTGGCAAATGGCAAGGCTTTGGCCAAGCTGGAACGCCCGGCGCGCCGCAGCAAGGCCGCCGCCAACGATGCCACGTTTGATGCGGCGCAAAGCGGCGGCCAGCTGGCGCTGGTCTGGAATGCCGAGGCGGAACCGTATGCCGCCGTCATGCACGTGGCTGCCGATGGCCGCAAGACGGTGGTTGCCAGTGACTTGACGGGTGGCAAAGCCAATGTCGACGTGAGCGCCGTGCCGGCCGGCGGCCGTTTCGAGGTCAGCCTGTCGTCGTCCGTGGGCGCACGCCTGATGAAGGTGCAGCGCCGCTAAGCTAGCGGGGCGGATGCAAAAAAGGCTTGCCGCGGCAAGCCTTTTTTTTGTGGCCATCGGCATGATGGCGCGGTGCAATCCGGTGCAATCCGGTGAAGTCAGGCGAAGCGCTTGCCTTCGAGGGGGAAGCCCTTGATGAATTCGGCCGCAGGCAGGCGCTTGCCGCCCGGTTTTTGCAGTTCCGTCAGGCGCAGCGAGCCATTGCCGCAGGCCACGACGATGCCGTGCTGGGCGTCGGCCGCCAGTACCTGGCCCGGCGCTTCCTTGCTGTCCGCTTCGAGCACGTCGGCGGCCCAGATCTTGATGGTGGTGCCATCGACCTGGCCGCAGGCGCCGGGAAACGGATTGAAGGCGCGGATTTTCAGGCCCAGTTCCAGCGCCGGCAGGCTGAAATCGAGCGCCGCTTCTTCCTTGGCGATTTTTGCCGCATAGGTGACGCCCGCTTCCGGCTGCGGCACGGCTTCCAGCGCTTGCAGCTGCATCTTGCGCAGGGTCTCGACGATCATCTTGCCGCCCAGGGTAGCCAGCTTGTCGTGCAGGCTGGCGGTGGAATCGCCCGCCTCGATGGGCGTGCGCTCGATGGCCAGCATGGGGCCCGTATCGAGGCCTTCTTCCATCTGCATGATGGTCACGCCCGTTTCATCGTCGCCGGCTTCGATGGCGCGGTGGATGGGCGCGGCGCCGCGCCAGCGCGGCAGCAAGGAACCGTGGATATTGATGCAGGGTTTGATGTCGAGGGTGCTGCGCGGCAAGATCAAGCCGTAAGCCGCCACCACCATTACATCGTAGTCGGTGGTCAGCAGGCGCTCGTGCGCCGCTTTCGCTTCGGCGGCGCGCTGCGGATCCTTGCTGTCCATGCGCAGCGACAAGGGCTGCAGCACCTCGATGCCGTGCTGCTGTGCATATTGCTTGACGGCCGAGGCGTGCAATTGCATGCCGCGTCCGGCAGGGCGGTCGGGCTGGGTCAGCACCAGCGGAATCTCGAACCCCGCTTCGTGCAAGTCTTTCAGGGCCGTGGCGGCAAATTCAGGCGTGCCTGCGAAGATCACTTTCATATGGTTCCTTGACGTGAGGTGCGCAGGCCCGCGCCCGAGGGCGCCAGGCTGGCGTGGTGTTACGGTCAGTCTTTGCGGTCAGTCTATCAGCACAGCTGCAAAAGCGGCTTAGAAACGGCGATTCTGTGCGCGCAGGCTCGCTTCGCGCTCGAGACCACGGATTTCCTTGATCATCTTGGTCTTGATGCGGTTGCGCTTGAGCGGCGACAGGTATTCGACGAATACCTTGCCCAGCAAGTGATCCATCTCATGCTGGATGCAGACGGCCAGCAAGCCATCGGCTTCCAGTTCGAACTGCTTGCCGTGGCGGTCCAGGGCGCGCACCTTGATGCGGGCCGGACGCTCGACACCGTCGTAGACGCCAGGCACGGACAAACAGCCTTCGTCGTAGACCTGCTTTTCCTCGCTGGCCCAGGTGATTTCCGGGTTGATGAACACTTGCAGCTGGTTTTTTTCTTCGGTGATGTCGATCACCATCATCTGGATATGCTCGTCCACTTGCGACGCGGCCAGGCCGACGCCCGGGGCGTCGTACATGGTTTCGGCCATGTCGTCGATCAGGGTTTGCAGGCGCGCGTCAAATTCGGTGACGGGCTTGGCGATCGTGTGCAGGCGAGGATCGGGGTAACGCAGGATATTTAATATGGACATACGGATTCGACTGGTTAAGGTGGGCGCCGGTGCGCCGGATTATTCATGCCTGGGCCATGCGAACGATGGCAGGGCTATTTTCTGTTGGGTACGCCATGCTTGGGCGCGTATGGCACAACGGCGCGGCAGATGCGTTTGCCAGTGCGCTAATCGTTTGCTGCAAAGGGAAATTTTATCACAGACGCCCATGCTCCTGTGGATGGGGGACCGTTTTGCACGCGCATTGCACGCATCCTTGCGCGCGTCGGTATCGCGTGCGCGCCATCGCGCTAGCATGGGAGGGCACAGTACACAGCGAGGTGGTCATGCATGCACTTGCAACGACGGCAGACACGGCCACGGAACTGGCGGGCTGGCTGCGCCTGCAGCATCTGCCCGGCGTGGGGCCGGTGGCGGCGCGCGCCTTGCTGGCCCGCTTCGGCTTGCCGCCGGAGATCTTCGCCACGTCCTTCGAGTCCTTGCGCGAAGCGGTGCCGGCCAGCGTGGCGCGCGCCATCGTGCAGCCGCCCAAGCCCGTGGCCAACAGCCAGCTGGAACTCACCCTGCAGTGGCTGCAGCGGCCCGGCAACGCCGTGCTGACTTTGGCCGATGCCGCGTATCCGCCCCTGCTGCTGGAAATCGCCGATCCGCCGCTGTTGTTATATGTACGGGGGCGGGCGGAACTGCTGTCGCGTCCCGGCGTGGCCATCATCGGCAGCCGCAATGCCAGCGCGCAAGGCATGCAGAATGCGGCCGCTTTCGCGCAAGCGCTGAGCATGGCGGGCCTGACCATCATTTCCGGGCTGGCGCTGGGCATCGATACGCACGCGCACGAGGGCGGCTTGCGCGGCGCGGGCGGCACCGTGGCCGTGATCGGCACGGGCGCCGATCTGGTGTATCCGCGACGTAACCTTGATCTAGCGCAAAGAATTGCCGAACAGGGTTGCATCGTCAGCGAGTACGCGCTGGGCTTGCCCGCCATGCCAGCTAACTTTCCGCGCCGCAACCGCCTGATCAGCGGCCTGGCGCGCGGCGTGCTGGTGATCGAGGCGGCCGCGCAATCGGGTTCATTGATCACGGCGCGCCTGGCCGGCGAGCAGGGGCGCGATGTGTATGCCTTGCCCGGTTCCATCCATGCGACCCTGGCCAAGGGGTGCCATGCGCTCATCAAGCAGGGCGCCAAGCTGGTCGAGTCAGCCGATGACGTGCTGCAAGAGCTGCAGTGGCTGGGCGGCATCCCCGGCGCGCCGGCCGTGGTGGAAGACGAAGCGCCGCTGCTGGCCGCGCTGGGCCATGATCCCCTCGATGCCGATACCCTGGCCGCGCGCAGCGGCCTGGCCATGGGCGCGCTGATGGGCGAATTGCTGGCGCTGGAGCTGGCGGGCCGGGTGGAGCGCTTGCCAGGAGGACTGTTTCAACGCTGTAAATGACAGCTTGTCACTTGTGTGGCGGCCTTGCCGCACGGGGGCGCTTTGTCGGCGCGCACCCTTGTGTCGCAGCGAACTTAGCTGATAGAGTAGAGCCATGTTCGATATCCTGGTGTACCTCTACGAGACTTACTATCGCCCCGATGCCTGCCCCGAGCCGGCAGTCCTGGCGCGCAAACTGTCGGCCGTCGGTTTCGACGACGTGGAGATTTCCGAAGCGCTCGTCTGGCTGACGGACTTGAACGCCATGGCCGGCGTCGAACAAACCCTGACGGCCAGCTCCACGGGCACGCGCTTCTATGTGCAGCAGGAAAGCGACGTGCTGGGCACGGCCGCCGTCGGTTTCATCCAGTTCCTGGAAAGCGCCAAGGTGCTGTCGCCGCTGCAGCGCGAAATCGTCATCGAACGGGCGCTGGCGCTCGACGAGGCGCCCGTTTCGCTGGGCAAGCTGAAAGTCATCGTGCTGATGCTGCTGTGGAGCCAGGGCAAGGAACCGGACGCCCTGATGTTCGACGATCTGTTTGTCGACGACGAAGACCTCCCGCCGCGCTTATTGCACTAATATATAGACGTCGCTGGCGGCCGCTGTCGCTGCCTGCCTGACCCTGGCGCCGCCGCCGCGCCATCCCCATTACCATGTGCTGCACCAGCGCGCCCGCCAGCCTGTTGTGTTTGCGCTTGCGCATTCTTGCTTGCAGATAACTTGCCGAATTCTTCAATAGGCGCTTATCATTGGCCGCTTGACAAGACCACAAGTCACAAGGCCTTGCGCAGACAAAAGCGTCGGCGCCTGGCAATGCACTGTATGATGCGCATGCTGAAACTATCCTAGAGCATTTTTCGAGACTAAAAAATATGACAAAAACCCTCATCATCGCCGAGAAGCCTTCTGTCGCGAACGATATCGCGAAGACGCTTGGCGGCTTTACCAAGCACGATGAGTACTTTGAATCGGATGAATACGTCCTGTCGTCGGCGGTCGGCCACTTGCTGGAGATCGCCGTGCCGGAAGAATTCGACGTGAAGCGCGGCAAATGGAGTTTCGCGCACTTGCCGATGATTCCACCGTATTTCGCGCTGAACCCGATCGCCAAGACGGAAGCGCGCCTCAAAGTATTAAACAA
The DNA here is from genome assembly GCF_030397625.1 of Janthinobacterium sp. SUN026. NCBI lineage: Bacteria > Pseudomonadati > Pseudomonadota > Betaproteobacteria > Burkholderiales > Oxalobacteraceae > Janthinobacterium > Janthinobacterium sp. SUN026. Next base: position 60,229 of record NZ_JAPQNU010000006.1, read on the forward strand.
GCTGATCAAACGCAAAGACGTCACCACCCTCATCAACGCATGCGATGCGGGGCGCGAAGGCGAGCTGATTTTCCGCCTGATCGCGCAAAACGCGAAAGCCAAGCAACCGGTCAAGCGCCTGTGGCTGCAGTCGATGACGCCGGGCGCCATCCGCGACGGTTTCTCGCACCTGCGCAGCGACGAAGAAATGCTGCCGCTGGCCGATGCGGCCCGCTGCCGTTCGGAAGCCGATTGGTTGATCGGTATCAATGGCACGCGCGCCATGACGGCGTTTAATTCGAAAGAAGGCGGTTTTTATCTGACTACCGTGGGCCGCGTGCAAACGCCGACCCTGTCCATCGTGGTCGAACGCGAAGACAAGATCAAGAAATTCGTGCCGCGCGACTTCTGGGAAGTGCGCGCCGAATTCGTTTGCGCGGCCGGCATCTATGAAGGCCGCTGGCTCGACACGAAGTTCAAGAAGGACGAGAACGACCCCGAGAAGCGCGCCGAGCGCCTGTGGAGCAAGACGGCTGCCGATTCGATCGCCACCGCCTGCCGCGGCCGCCAAGGCAATGTCACGGAAGAATCGAAACCGACCACCTCGATGGCGCCGGGCCTGTTCGACCTGACCAGCCTGCAGCGCGAAGCGAACTCGCGTTTCGGCTTCTCGGCCAAGAACACCCTGGGCCTGGCCCAGGCGCTGTATGAAAAGCACAAGGTGCTGACGTATCCGCGTACCGATTCGCGCCACCTGCCGGAAGACTACATGCCGACCGTGCTGCAGGCGCTGGAAACGGTCAAGGACAACAGCAACTACCACCAGTTCGCCAAGCAGATCATCGACAAGGGCTGGGTCAAACCGAACAAGCGCATTTTCGACAACACCAAGATCTCGGATCACTTCGCGATCATCCCGACGACGATCGCGCCGAAGAACCTGTCCGAGCCGGAACAGAAGCTGTATGACCTCGTCACGCGCCGCTTCATGGCCGTGTTCTTCCCGCCTGCGGAATTCCAGGTCACCACGCGCTACACGGAAGTGTCCGGCCATCAGTTCAAGACTGAAGGCAAGGTCATGACCAATCCGGGCTGGCTGGCCATCTACGGCAAGGAAGCGTCGACGGACGCCGACAAGGAAAGCAATGGCAACGGCAACCTGGTGCCCGTCGCCAAGGGCGAGAAAGTGCAGACGGAAAGCGTCAACGCCAACGGCCTGGTGACGAAGCCGCCTGCGCGCTTCACGGAGGCGACCTTGCTGTCGGCCATGGAAGGCGCCGGCAAGCTGATCGACGACGACGAGCTGCGCGATGCGATGGCCGGCAAGGGTCTCGGTACCCCGGCGACGCGCGCGGCCACCATCGAGGGCTTGCTGACGGAACGTTACCTGATCCGCGAAGGCCGCGAATTGATTCCGACGGCTAAGGCATCGCAGCTGATGACTTTGCTCAAAGGCCTGGGCGTCAATGAATTGACGGCGCCGGAGCTGACGGGCGAGTGGGAATACAAGCTGTCGCAGATGGAAAAAGGCAAGATTTCGCGCGAAGAATTCATGCGCGAAATCGCGCAGATGACGCAGATCATCGTCAAGCGCGCCAAGGAATACGATAATGACACCATTCCGGGCGACTACGCGACCCTGGAAACGCCCTGCCCGAATTGCAGCGGCGTGGTAAAGGAAAACTACCGTCGTTTCGCCTGCACCAAGTGCGAATTCTCGATGAGCAAGACACCGGGTTCGCGCCAGTTCGAAATTGCCGAAGTGGAACAATTGCTGAAGGACCGCACCATCGGCCCGCTGCAAGGCTTCCGCTCGAAGATGGGCCGTCCGTTCGCCGCCATCCTGCGCATCGTGCGCGATGAAGAGATCAAGAACTTCAAGCTGGAATTCGATTTCGGCCAGAACGACGAGAGCGAAGATGGCGAAGGCGTCGATTTCACGGGCCAGACGCCCGTGGGACCGTGCCCCAAGTGCAACGCCGGCGTGTACGAAATGGGCCTGGCCTATGTGTGCGAACACAGCGTGGCCAAGCCGAAGACGTGCGATTTCCGCAGCGGCCGTATCATCTTGCAGCAGGAAATCTTGCCGGAACAAATGGCAAAACTGCTCAACGACGGCAAGACGGACTTGTTGCCGGGCTTTGTTTCGCAGCGTACCCGCCGCCCGTTCAAGGCATTCCTCGTGCGCGGCAAGGATGGCAAGGTGAGCTTCGAGTTTGAAGAGCGCAAGGCCAAGCCGGGCGCCAAGACGAAGGCGGCAGCGGCCGAGGCCGAAGGCGAAGAAGGCGCGGCGCCAGCAAAGAAAACGGCCGTCAAGAAAGCGGCAGCCGTCAAAAAAGCGCCGGCCAAGAAAGCTGCGGCCGTGAAAAAGCCGGCCGCCAAGAAGGCGCCGGCGAAGAAGGCGGCAGCGGCGGAGTAATCCGGCGCCCGCCGGTCAGGCAAACAAAAGCCAGGGATTTCCCTGGCTTTTTTTACGTCCCGAGGCTGGCTAAGAGCCTGTCCCAGTAGATGAATACATCCCCCGCTGGCGCGCCTCAGAAGCGGGGACTGCGTTGATCGTCGTCGTGTGGCTCGCCACGCGTCCTCCTCACGCCTTGTCCGCGCTCCTGATGTGCTGCCAGCAGAAGACGCTCCCTACTGGGATAGGCTCTTAGTCCAGGTAGTCGGAATACTCGCGCTGCGCGTAGTTCTGCAAGTTGGCCCACGGCTGTGCCTTGCTGACGGTGGGTTGCAGCTTGACGTCGACCCGGCGATAGAAGGTATTCGCGCGGTCGCCGCTCTCGATGATCAGGGGAATCTGTTTTTGCTCATCCCACAGGATGCGCTGGAACACGCCATTCTTTTCCACTTCGCGCCAGCGCGCGCCCGTCACGTTCGACGCCTGTTTCGACAGCGGCATGGCGGCCACCAGTTTCGGGTCCAGCAGATAAAAACTGTTTTCCCAGGAACCGTCGAAATTGACGTTTTCGTACTCGGCCTTGGGGATGGCGACGACGATCTTGTCATGCGCATCGATGTATTCCACGCGTACGGTGTTCTTTTCCAGCATCACGTGGCGCGGTATCAGCACGGGATTGAAGTGCTTGTGCTCATGTTGCGTGGCCGCGGTCGACGTTTTCAATGCCACTTTCTTGTTTTCACCGTGGCTGTGGCCCGCATGCGCATCGGTCGACGGCGCCAGCACGCGCTCGACCCACACGTGGCCGGGGCGGCGCAGCATCTTTTCTTCGTAGCGGCTTTCGCGCGTCACGCCTTCGGGCGTCAGGACGCGGCTGTAATAGGTGATGCCCAGGTCCAGGTCGGCAGGAGCGGAAGGCGTGGCAGGAGCGGCTTGCGCGCTGGCGGCAAAGCCGGCGGCCAGGAGGACGGCGATCAGGGACGATTTCATGGTGTTGCCTTTACGTGCAGAGGGGCGGAGGGCATACGCCATCCGCCCCGGTGGGGTTACCGTGTTGATGTGGATCAGAAGCCGAAGGCCGCCTTCAGCAGGTCAAACACCTTGGTGTTGTCCAGGGTGCCCTTGAAGGCCTTCGCGCCGGCGCCCGTGGCGAGCAGCTTGACGTCGCCGCCGCCGTGGGTTTCGCTGGCCAGGCGCACGCCTGTTTCTTGCAGGTAGTTGTCTTTCATGGCCGTGGCGCTGTCGACGTTGCTGCGCAGGGCAGGGCGGTTCGGGCCGTTGCCGAACACCAGGGTGGTGTAGGTATTGCCATCGACATCCTTGCTCGGCTGGTTATCCTTGTAGCCGCGGTTGATGTCGAGGATGTGGTTGCCGCGCTTGCCGTAGCCGTTGAAGGCCAAGGTGTGGTCATGGTCGGCCGTGACGACGATCAGGGTATTTTCCAGCTTCGGATCGGTTTCCTTGATCTTGGCGATGGCCACCTTGATGGCGTCGTCGAAGGCGATGGTGTCCGTCAGCGCGCGCTTGGCGTTGATGCCGTGCAAGGCGTGGTCGATGCGGCCGCCTTCGACCATCAGGAAGTAGCCGTTCGCATTTTTCGACAGCAAGTCGATGGCTTTCAGCGTCATTTCCGACAGGCTAGGCTGGGTCGCGCCTTCGCCCAGCGGCGGCGTGGCGGTGCGGTCCAGTTCATATTCCAGGTGGCTGCGGGTGCTGTACAGGCCGATGAATTTCTTGCCGCTCTGCGCCGCAGCCATTTCCGCCTTGTTGGCGGCCACGGTGTAGCCCTTGGCGGCAAATTCCGTCAACAGGTTGCGGCCATCGGCGCGGCCATACTTGTTGCTGGCCGACCAAGGCGTAAAGTGGTTGCGGCCGCCGCCCATCAGCACGTCGACGCCGTCGCCCAGGGCCGCGTTGTAGCCCGCGCCGCCCGGCACCGTTTGTGCGGCGATCGCGTATTGCGCATTGCGGTTGCATATGTGCGAGAAAGTCGTCGCCGGCGTGGCGTGCGTCAGTTCCGTGGTGGTGATGGCGCCCACGGCCTTGCCCTTGGCTTTCGCCAATTCCAGGATGGTCGGCGCGCTCTTGCCGCCGGCCGGGCAGTTGTCCACGCCCAGGTTGCCGTTGACGTCGCGGCTCGGTTCCTTGGCGATGGTGTCCTGCGCCATCGAGATGACTTCATTGTTCATCTTGACGCCGGTCATGTAGGCGGCCATCGATGGCGCGCTGTCCGTCGTTTGCGCATCGTTCGAGAACGTCTTGATGCGCGCCGTGCGCTCCAGCGTGTCCATCGTCAGGTTGCCGTCTTCCTGGTACTGGTAGATGCGCGCTGCCGTCACGACGGACGGGCCCATGCCGTCGCCGAGGAAGAAGATGACGTTCTTGGCGTCGGCGGCGTAGGCGCTGGCGACGCTGGCGGCCACGAGCGTGGTCAGCAAGGAGAGTTTCAGGGCCGATTTCAGTGCGGCGGGTGTCGATGCAAGTTTCATGTGCTTGTCCAATTCTTGTCTCTTGGGGATTACAGACCGCCGGCGGTCTTGACCAGGCCGAATACTTTGGTGTTTTCGATGGTGCCAAGGAAGGTTTCCGAACCCTTGCCGATGGCGCCCAGGAAGACGTCGGTGCCGCCGTGGGTTTCATTGCCGACCGCGGTGCGGATCACTGCTTCCTGGTGGTAATTATTGGCGCTGGTGACGGTTTCATCGAGGCTGGCCATGGCGGCGCGGCTCGATTGCGTGCGGTTTTCGCCATTGCCGAAGCCGATGATCGAATACGGTGCGCCATCCAGGTCTTTCTCGACCGCGCCGGTCACGTAGTTCTTCACCACGCCCAGCACGCCAGGGTTGCCGGCAGCCGTCTTGCCCGTGCGCTTGGCGTAGCCGTTCAGCACCAGCGTGTGGTCATGGTCGGCCGTGACGACGATCAGGGTATTGGCCAGGGTCGGATCGGTCAGCTTGGCTTTTTCGATGGCGGCCTTGATGGCGTTGTCGAACGCGACGGTGTCTTGCAGCGCTTTCTTGGCGGTCGTTTCGTGTAGCGCATGGTCGATGCGGCCGCCTTCGACCATCAGGAAGTAACCCTTCTTGTTCTTGGCCAGCACGTCCATGGCCTTGGTGGTCATTTCCGCCAGGCTAGGTTCCTTCGCTGCGTCGCGGTCCAGGTCGTAGCTCATGTGGCTGGACGTGAACACGCCGAACAAACGGTCCGTCTTGGCCGCATCGACGGCCTTGAAGTCGGTGGCGTTGTTGGCGACCGTGTAGCTTTTGGCTTTCAATTCGGCGATCAGGTCGCGGCCGTCGGAACGCTTGCCGCCATCCTTGAATTGCGTGAAGAATTGCGCGCCGCCACCGAGGACCACTTCCAGGCCGGTGGTGCCCAGGGCGCTGTTGTAGCCCGTGCCGCCCGGCACCAGGGCCGCGGCGATATCGTTTTCCAGGTCGCGGTGGCAGATGTGCGAGTAGGTTGCGGCCGGCGTGGCGTGCGTCACGCGCGCCGTGCTGACGACGCCGGCGGCGAAGCCCTTGGCCTTGGCCAGTTCCAGCAAGGTGGTGGCGGGCGTGCCGTTGCCGGTGCCGCATTTGTTGACCAGCTTGTTGTTGTTCGCATCCGTGCCCGGATCGATGGCGACCGTGTTGGCCGACATGGAGATGACTTCATTGTTCATCTTGACGCCGGTCATGTAGGCGGCCATCGATGGCGCGCTGTCCGTCACTTGCGCGTCGTTCGAGTACGTTTTCACGAAGGCCGTTTCCGGCAGGGTGTCCATGGTCAGCGCACCCTCTTCGCCCACGGAATAGATGCGCGCGGCCGTCATGGTGGTCAGGCCCATGCCATCGCCAAGGAAGAAGATGACGTTTTTCGGCGGCGCTTCAGCCACTGTCTCTTCTTTTTTTGCGTCGCTGCCGCAGGCGGCCAGCATCAGGGTGATGGCGACGCTGCAGCCAGCGACGGAAATTTTTCTGCGTGTCATGTGGTTCATCCGGCTAGGTTTGAAAGAGCTAGCAAGATAACAATCCAATGTGACACCCTCATGACGCTGTGACACATTTTGCGACGGCACTACGCCGCCGCAGTGGCGTGACTTTGGCACGCGCCGTCGTTGGAAAAATACGCCGTAGCGTGTTCGTCATCGCGTGATTGCATCGATATAAGCAACAAACTATTGCGCTTTACCTGGTTTTTCTACCGCTTTGAGCAACGTAAGATGCAGTCATCCCAATCATCTTGTGAAGGCGCATCATGTTCTCCAAATCCATCAGCAGCGTTCTTGTCTCCACCCTGTTTGCCGCCGGCGCCGCCTCGGCCGCCGCCAGCGCACCCCTGACCCTGGAAGTCTTCAATCCGGGCGAAGCGGCCATCTTTCCCGTCGCTTCCGTGCTGGTCGCGGGCAAGCATGACGCCGTGCTGATCGATGCGCAATTCTCGCGCGCCGAAGCGCAAAAACTGGTGGAAAAGATCCGCGCCAGCGGCAAGAAACTGACGACGGTGTACATCAGCCACAGCGATCCCGATTTTTACTTTGGCCTCGACGTGATCAAGGCAGCGTTCCCGCAGGCGAAAATCGTTGCCACGCCAGAAACCGTCGCGGAAATCCGCCGCAAGGCCGACGCCAAGGTCGCCTACTGGGGCCCGATCCTGAAAGACAACGCGCCGCACGGCATCGTCATCCCCGACGCGCTGAAGGGCAAGCGCATCAGCCTGGAAGGCCAGTCGCTGGACATCGCCGGCCCGACGCCAGCGCGCACCTATGTGTGGATTCCATCGATCAAGGCCGTCGTCGGCGGCGTGGTGCTGTTTAGCAACTTGCACGTGTGGACGGCCGATACGCAAAGCCTGCAATCGCGCCAGGACTGGCTCAAGACCCTGGACGGCATCGCCGCCCTGAAACCCGTCACTGTCGTGCCGGGCCACTTCAAGGTCGGTTCGCCCCTGACGCCGGACAGCATCGGTTTTACGCGTGACTACCTGGTGACGTTCGAAGCGGAAACGGCCAAGGCCGCCAATTCGGCCGCCCTGATCGAAGCGATGAAAGAGCATTATCCGAAGCTGGGCCTCGATGGCGCATTGGAGACCAGTGCGAAGGTCGCCAAAGGCGAAATGAAATGGTAAGCGACAACAAGGAGGCCGGCATGCCCACACTGCACTACATTTTCGATCCCCTGTGCGGCTGGTGCTACGGCGCCGCGCCGCTGGTCGAGGCGGCGCGCGCCGTGCCAGGACTGACGCTGGCCTTCCACGCCGGCGGCATGATGACGGGCAGCAATCGCCGCCAGATCACGCCCGCCTGGCGCGGCTATGTGCTGCCGCACGACCGGCGCATCGAGCAATTGTCTGGCCAGCCCTTCGGCGACGCCTATATCAACGGCTTGCTGAACGACACGACGGCCATGATGGATTCCGAACCGCCGATCACGGCCATCCTGGCGGCCGAATCGCTGGCTGGCAAGGGCCTGGACATGCTGCAGCGCGTGCAACGCGCCCATTACGTGGACGGCTTGCGCATCGCCGACCTGCCCGTGCTGGTGGCGCTGGCGCAAGAACTGGGCATGGACGGCGCCGCCTTCCAGGCCGCGTATGCGCAACAGGCGGGCGCCGCCGCGCAGCGGCATATCGACGCCAGCCGCGCCTTGCTGGCGCAGGTGGGCGGCCAGGGCTTTCCCACGTTCGTGCTCGACGATGGCAGCGGCAAGCTGTCCGTGATCGATATCGGCGGCTTCCTGGGCCAGCCGGCGAAACTGCAGGCACAACTGGGTGGCGTGTGCGATACGCACGGTTGTGTATTGTAAATATCTATCGGTTCGATAAAATCAATTAGCTTTTCCTTTGTTGTTGACCTCGTTACACTAGTTCTATTAGTCAACAACGAAGGAAAAGCAGCCATGAGCCAACAGCCGCCATTCAGTACCGCCTCGGGCATCCCCGTCGCCGACAACCAGAATTCCCTCAGCGCCGGCCCCCGTGGCCCCTTGCTGCTGCAAGACTTCCACCTGATCGAAAAACTCCAGCATTTCAACCGCGAGCGCATTCCCGAGCGCGTGGTGCACGCGAAAGGTTCGGGCGCCTACGGCACCTTTACCGTCACGCACGACATTTCACGCCATACCAAGGCCAAGCTGTTCAGTGAAGTGGGCAAGCAGACGGCCACCTTCGCACGCTTTTCCACCGTCGGTGGCGAACGCGGCAGCGCCGACACGGAACGCGACCCGCGCGGTTTCGCCGTGCGCTTCTATACGGAAGAGGGCAACTGGGACCTCGTCGGCAACAACACGCCCATGTTCTTCATCAAGGACCCGATCAAGTTCCCCGACTTTGTCCACACGCAAAAGCGCGATCCGCAAAGCAACTTGAAATCGGCGGAAATGATGTTCGATTTCTGGAGCCATGCGCCGGAAAGCTTGCACCAGGTCACCATGCTGTTCTCGGACCGCGGCACGCCGGACGGCTACCGCCACATGGATGGCTTCGGCAGCCACACGTATAGCCTGATCAATGCCGACGGCCAGCGCGTGTACGTGAAATGGCACTTCAAGACGCGCCAGGGCATCAAGAACCTGCCTGCCGCGGAAGCGGGCCGCCTGGCCGGTGCCGACCCCGACTACGCCCAGCGCGACCTGTTCGGCGCCATCGAGCGCGGCGATTTCCCCCAGTGGGAAGTCAAGCTGCAGGTGGCGACGCAGGAGCAACTCGATGCATGGGAGCAGCGCACGGGCTGGAACCCGTTCGATTTGACGAAAGTGTGGCCGCATGCGGACTTCCCGCTGCTGCCCGTGGGTATTTTCGAGCTGAACCGTAACCCGGACAATTACCACGCGGAAGTCGAGCAAGCGGCCTTTTCACCGGCCAACGCCGTGCCCGGCATGGGTTACTCGCCGGACAAGATGCTGCAAGGCCGATTGTTCGCCTACCACGACGCCCAGCTGTACCGGGTCGGTACGAACCACCAGCACTTGCCCGTGAATGCGGCCCGCTGCCCCTTCCACAACCAGCAGCGCGATGGCGGCATGGCGATCAACAATGGCGGCGCGGCGCGCAACTATGCGAACGTGGCGGCAGCAGGTACGCAGCCGCAAGGGCTGGGCCACGGCGAGCCGGCGCTGGACCTGGCCGGCGGCGCGGCGCGCTACGATGGCCGCGGCGTGGAAGATGATTACACGCAAGCCGGCAATCTGTTCCGCTTGATGTCGGTGCAGGCGAAGCAAAACCTGTTCGACAACCTGGCCGGTCCCTTGAGCCAGGTGCGGCCGGAAACCCTGCAGCGTCAGCTGGGCCACTTCGACCGGGCCGATGCCGCGTATGGCGCCGGCGTGCGGGCCGCCTTGCAGGCACGTGGCGTGGTGCTGTAATTGTGTGTTGCAGGCGGAACAAGCTTGTTCCGCCTGTTGTTGATACAGCACAAATTAGAGGGAGATACCAAATATTGCCGTATGGACATATTTGCCGCCCATGCGTAGACTTGTCGGTCTGATGATCGCGCCGCCTTCCTGGCAGCGTCCTGACTAGAAAGTCTTGTAATATGAATATGGCGAAGCTGTCGGTGCATGGGGACGACCCCACGCTCAAATCCATCCTGGAAGTCTTGCCCACGGATCCCGAACGGCAATGGCGCAAGGGCGAGGCGAAGGGCGCGGGCCGCGTGCATCTCGATTCCGGCTTCGAGGTGCTGATCGCGCAGGCATCCAAATCGCAAGTGTTGCCCTCGCGCATACGCAGCTACCTGGCCGAATGCCGCTCGCGCGGCGTCAGCTTCACCATGCCGCGTATCGTTGCTGAACTGCAACTGGAGCTGAATGGCGACGACACGGTCGACTCTCCGCTGGATCTGACCCTGGCCGACATGCAGCACCTGACGGAAATGGGTATCAGCCTGAGCCTGGTGACGCGTTGCGCCGAGGCTTGAGGAGCGCCTGAGAATAAAAAAAATGGCCACCTTTCCAGGGTGGCCATTTTTTGTCATGGTTCGGCGATGTCGACGGTGACCATATTGTCATCGGGTTTGCGGTCGATCAGCTTGTTGTCGGGATCGATGCCCGCCTTGCCGGGACGGCTGCCCACGATGACGGTATAGCTCGCTTCGCGCGCCGTCATGCGCAGGCGTTCGCGCAGCAGCGGATGGCCGTTCGCGTCGTCGACGCCGATCTCGATCCAGTCGTGCAGGGGCGCGTCGTGTTCCTCTCCCTGTTCGCCGGCCGTCAACTTGCTCGCCTGCACTTTCACGGTGACGGCGTACTTGCCGTCGCTGCGTTTCGTGGCCGTGGCCGACAGGGCGCGGTTGTCGAACAACACGATTTTCTCGAACAGGTCGTCGATCAGGTAAGCCTGCTCGGGCGGCGTGACCTGGCGCAAGCCCTGGATCAGGGCCGTCACGCTGGCATACGGCGGGCCTTTCTGGCCATGGCTCTTCAGCAACTCGCGCAGCACGCCGTTGACCTTGTCTTCGCCGATGATGTCTTGCAGCAAGTACATGGCCAGGCTGCCCTTGTTGTAGTGGATGTAGGGCTGGTTTTCATTCTCGGCCAGCGGCAATTCCTTCTTGCGCTCTTCGCTGCGTCCCATCAGGTATTGATTCAGGTCATAGCGCAGGAAGCGGCGCATCTTGGCCGGCCCCGCGGTTTTCTTCATCACCATCAGGGCCGAATACTCGGCCAGGGTTTCGCTGAGCACGGTAGCGCCCCGTGTATTGCCGCCCACCAATTGATGCGCCCACCACTGGTGCGCCACTTCATGCGCCGTCACGTAGAACGGATAATCGATATCCTTGGGATTCTTGTCATCGACCCTGGCGATGAAGCCCAGCCCTTCCGAGTACGGTATCGTGTTCGGGAACGATTGCGCAAACGTGGCGTAGCGGGGGAATTCGACGATGCGCAGGACCTTGTGCTGGTAGGGGCCGAAGTTCTTCGTGTAGTACTCGAGCGCTTCCTTGCTGCCGCGCACGAAGCGATCGAGGTTGTATTCGTGGCCCGGGTGGTAATACACGTCGATGGCCACGTCTTGCCAGCGCTCGTGCTTGACGGCGTAGCGGGCCGACTGGAACGCGTAAAAATTCAGGATCGGCTGTTCCATCGTGTAATGGAAGTAATGGCGGCCCTTGGCGATCCAGTCGTTGTCCAGCATGCCCGGCGCGATGGCCGTCTGGCCGTCGACGGTACTGACGGTGGCGTCGAAGTTGATGCGGTCGGCGTCGTTGCTGATGTAATTGTCGGCCAGCCCCCGTGCATCGTCGCGCGGCAAGGCCCGTTCGCGCGCCGGCAAGCCGTGTTTCTTGCGGTCGCGCGGATCCGTCAATTCCTGCTGTGGCTGGTAGCCGATGTGGGGCAGCACGGCATTCGTGAAGAAGGTGCCGTTGGCCACCACGGGCGTGTCCTGGCCCAGGCCGAAGATGCCGCGCGGCGCAAAGCGGACGTCGAAATCGAGGCCCAGGGTGGCGCCCGGCGCCAGCGGCGCGGCCAGGCGGTAGCTGTAAAAGCCCAGCTTGCCGTCATCGAGGCCGGGATGCACGCGCGCGTCAAAACGCAGGCGCATGGTGGAGCTCGGATCTTGCTGCACAAAAATATGGCTGATCGGCAGGCTGGTCTTGTTTTGCAGCACATAGCGGCCCGTGACGGCCAGGGTGCGCTGCGCCGGGTAGATGGCCACGTCGAGTTTCACGTCGGTGATTCTCGGCTGTGGCGTGGCGGCAAACTTGCGGTACTGGCGCTCGACTGTGGCGCGGTCCGCATCGCGGGCGAATTCGGATTTGTAATCGTTGGCCACGTGGAAGACGTAGAACAGGACCGTGCCGGCGCCGATGAAGATCAGGGCACCGCCGGCAAAGCTGGCCAGCACGCCCTGCGTCAGGCCGTGGCGTGCCAGGCGCAGGCGGATGCGCCAGCTGTCCTGCGCGCCGCGGGGCCAGAACAGCAGCGACAGCACCGTCAGCATGACGGCCGCGCCGCTCCAGTACAGCAAGTACCAGCGTTCGCGCAACAGATAGTGGCCGGCGCCGTTCATGGCCGAATACACGAAGTCCGGCGTGTTTCCGTACAGCAGCAGCGGGTCGCCCAGGCCCAGCGAGGAAAAGCTGATGCTGGCGATGTGGTACAGGATCATGGCGAAATACGCCAAATACTTGTGATTGATCAATACCTGCAAAAAGATGGCCAGCACGGCGATCAGCGCGTAGGACGGCAGGTGCGACAGGAACAGCGATTCCAGGTACAGGCCGGGGTCGAGGCGGTAATAACCCTTGAAGACCTGGATCGACATGCCGCACAGCATGATTACCAGGCTCAGCAAGGCCTGCAGGCCGATCAGCGCAAACAGTTTCGACAGCAGGGGCAGCCAGTTCGGCACGGGCAGGGCGTCGAGCATCAAGTGCGTGCCCGCCTCGCGTTCGCGCCACACCAGTTCGCCCGCATAGAAAGTGGTAATGATCAGCATGAACAGGGCGAACGAGGCGCTGACCATGTCCAGCACCCTTTCCGTCACGGGATACGTATTCGTGCCATAGATGGAACCCATGTCGAGCGCGCCGCCATACATGGTCAGCACGCCGGCCAGCACGATGACGACAAAATAGATGTTCTTGATGGTTTCGCGCAGATTCAGCCAGCTCATCTTGAGGAGCAGGGCGGCCAGGTTGCGCTGCGCGAAGTCCGGTGTTTCCTGCGTGGACAGCGAAGCGTTCGACAGGCGCAGCGGGACGTCGCCCTCGCTGCGGCGCTTGCCGGCGCCCGCATCCGTCGTGGCGTGGAACTGGAAGCGCCAGTAGCCGAGCAGCAATGCCACCAGGGCGAAGCCGGACCAGATGGCGCGGTTCAGCAAATACACGCCTTCCAGGGTCACCAGGCGCGTGTTGCGCTCCGCGTTCGGCCAGTATTCCGTCAGGCGTATCAGCGCCGTGGTGCCGAAGGGGTCGATCAGGGCGGCCAGGGTCTTGTAGTCGAGGTCGCGCGCCAGGGACGGGGCCACCAGGTAGCCGATCAGCATGACCACCGAGCTGATGTAGACGGGCAGCATGCGCCGCGTCAGGGCCGCGATGACGAAGAAGATGGCGCCAAAGATGAACAGGTTCGGCAGCAGGGTAAACACATACGGCATCAGGTAGGCCAGCGCCCGTTGCGGCCCCAGCCGTTCCGGGTCGATGCCGGGCAGCCAGGCGCCCAGCCAGGCACCGATGACGATGCTGGAAAACACGACAGCCAGCACCAGGTAGGCGCCGAGGAAGCGGCCGAACACGTACTGGTATTTCCGGATCGGCGCGCTGAAGAAGAAATGCTGCATGCCGTATTCGAAATCCTGCTGCACCGAACGGCCCATCATGGCGGCCACCACGACGGCGCCGAAACAGCCCAGCAGGCTGCAGGTAAACGCCAGCGAGCGGGGCGCGTTGATCAGGAACTTGCCGCCGAAACTGATGCTCGCTTCCTTGAAGACGCCGCCGGCGGCGGCCATCCACAGCATGGCCAGCGCCAGGAACATGGCGAAATACACCCAGGTGGACAGCAGCTTGAGCCGCTGTCGCGCTTCAAAGCGGGCGATGGCAAACATGGCGCGCCCCTCAGTCGCACTGCGGGGCGACGCGGTGGCGCCCGGCAATGGTGGCGAAGTACAGGTCTTCCAGGTCGCCGATGGCTTCCTCGAAGCCGTCGCCCGGGTCGTCGTCGCTGTAGACGTGGATCAAGGTACGGCCCGACAGCAAGCGCGTGGAAATGACGGCGTGGCGCTGCTGGAAGCTGGCCAGCTCTTTCTTCTCGACGAAGCGCGCCCAGATCTTGCAGCTGACTTCGTCGATCAGTTCCTGGGTCTTGCCGCAAAGCAGCAAATGGCCCTTGTTGATGATGGCCATGTTGGCGCACAGGTCGGCCACGTCGGACACGATGTGGGTCGACAGGATCACCGTCTTGTCTTCGCCGATGTCGGACAGCAAGTTATGGAAGCGGACTCTTTCCTGCGGGTCGAGGCCGGCCGTCGGCTCGTCGACGATGATCAGTTTCGGGTCGCCCAGCAGGGCTTGCGCGATGCCGAAGCGCTGGCGCATGCCGCCGGAAAAGCTGCCCAGGCGCTGGTGGCGCACGTCGAACAGGTTGGTTTGCTGCAACAGGCCATCGACGACCTCGCGCCGGCGCGCCCGCTGCGACAGGCCTTTCAAGGTGGCGAAGTGGTCGAGCAGCTCGTAGGCCGTCACTTTCGGGTACAGGCCGAAGTCTTGCGGCAGATAGCCGAGCATGCGGCGGATCTCGTCCTTGTCGTCGAGCACGTCGTAGTCGCCGAAGAAAATGGAGCCGGAATCGCATTCCTGCAAGGTGGCCAGGGTGCGCATCAGGGTCGACTTGCCGGCGCCATTCGGGCCCAGCAAGCCAAACATCCCGGGCGGTATCGTCAGCGACACGTTATCCAGCGCCACCACGCCATTCGCGTAGGTCTTCGACAATTTGCGAATCTGCAATTCCATACAACTCCTAACTCATGCGTTGCAGCCCGATGGTGCAGGGCTTCTGTATGCTGGCATTGTATTGAATTTAAGACGTACTGGGCAGTTGCATGCGATACACGGCATTTTCGCGTGACCAGAGTGCAATTGGGCGGGGTGGACGGCGCGCCCGTGTGGGTCTTCCGTGGGGGCCTGTTTCGCCCCGCTGGCGCGCCGCGTGACTATCAATTACGGAATAGCACCGATTCACGGTTAAACCACCAGCGGCACAGCATCAGCAGGGCGCCTGCGATTACCGTGGTCGAGGCGAGGATCACGCCGAACATGCGGTAATCCATGGTGCCCTTGACCAATTCCTTCATGGCCAGCGACACGTTGGTCAGCGGCACCATGGCCCACATCCAGTTCAGTTCGACGCCGGGCAGCATGGCCGCTACCGTGGGCAGGATGACGAACAGCATCAATGGCGTGATCATGCCGGCCGCTTCCTTGTAGCTTTTCGCGTAGATCGAGATCGACAGCAGCAGCGAGGCAAAGATGGCGGCCGTGGGCACCAGCATCAGGGTCACCATGGCCAGGTCGGGCAAGCCGATGCTGCGCACCATCACGGCCATGTTGCCTTCGAGCGAACTGCCGAAGATGGCCAGCAGGGCGCCCATGCTGCCCACCATCAGCACGGCCGAGGTCATGCCCACCGTAAACAGCACGAGGAACTTGGCCAGCACGATGGCGCTGCGCGGCACGGGTGCCAGCAGCAGGGTTTCCAGGGTGCCACGCTCCTTTTCGCCGGCGCCCAGGTCGATGGCCGGATACATGGCCGCCGTCAGGCACACCATCAGCAGCAGATAGGGCAGCATGCCGCCGACGATGGCGCCCATCTGCTCGCGCTCGTTGGCCGTCGACTGTTTGTCGAGCACGATGGGGTGCAGGGCAAAGGCCAGCTGGGCCGGGCTCAGGTTCAGGGCCGACAGCGTGCTTTCGCGCAGGCTGGCGTTGTACGCCTCGACGATCTCGCGCACCCGCTGCTGGGTCACGTCGACCGTGCTGGCGCTGTTGTAGTGCAGCACTACCTTCGTTTGCTGCTGTTGCTGCAGCGATGCTTCAAAATGCGGCGGAATGACGACGGCGAACTTGATGGTGTCGTCGCCGATGGCGCGGCGGATGTCGCCCTCGCTGGCCAGCGGCACTTCGCGCAGGTTGTGCTGCTGGGCAAAACGCCCGCTCAAGCCCGGCGAATGGTCCTTGCCGAACAGGGCGTAGCGCATTTCCGCCGTCTTCGCGTTCTTGAACATATTGCTTGAAACATAAGCGAAGCCGCCAAAGATCAGCGGCATGGCAAAGATGGGGATCAAGATGGTGAAGATCAGCGTCTTGCGGTCGCGCGTGAGTTCCAGCAACTCTTTCATATAAATGGTCCACATGGCTCAGGCTCCCTGGTTGATGACGCTGACAAAGGCGTCGTACAGATCGGCACTGCCGCCCAGGTGGCGCAGGTCGCTGACCGTGCCATTGAAGGCGGTAGTGCCGCGGTTGATGATGCAGACGCGGTCGCACAGCTTTTCCACCTCGTGCAGGTGGTGCGTGGAAAAGATCAGCGGCACGCGCAGCGCCTTGTAGCTGGCGATGAAGTCGAGCAGGATCTTGGCCGACATCACGTCCAGGCCCGTCGTCGGCTCGTCGAGGATCACCACCTGCGGCTCGTGCACGACGGTGCGGGCGATCGCGCACTTCTGTTTCATGCCCGTCGACAATTGATCGGCTCGCTTACCGCCATATTCCTCCATTTGCAGCAGGGAAAACAGTTCGTCGCAACGGCGTTTCAGCTTGTCGGCCGGCATGCCATGCAGGCGGCCGAAATATTCCACGTTCTCGCGCGCCGTCAGGCGGCCATACAAGCCTGTCGAGCCGGACAGGAAGCCGATGCTCTGGCGCGCCACCAGCGGCTGGCGCAGCACGTCGACGCCGTTGACGAGGGCGCTGCCCGCGTCCGCCTGCAAGGCCGTCGACAGCAGGCGCAGGGTGGTGGTCTTGCCGGCGCCATTCGGGCCCAGCAGGCCCAGCACTTCGCCGGGGGCGCAGCTGAAACTGACGTCGCGCACGGCGTGAAACCAGCCCTCGTGTTCGCGCGGATCGCTGACGTGCACGGCCTTGCCCTTGTGGGGCGGCATGCGGAAACGTTTTGCCAGGTGCTTGACCTCAATCATGTGCTTCATCCATTTAACGGTGAAGAATGAGAGTAGCATGCAAAAAATGTAACTTGCAAGGTGGAAATATCGTTTGGTCTATTGAAAAAAACAGCATCTTCATGCAAGCTGGCCCGGTGGGCGCCGGCGGACGGCGCGGGAGAGCGCAATGCAAACGATCGATCAGGCGATGCAGGACAAGGTACTGGCCGTGGCGCGCGCCGGCATGACCAGTGCCGAAGCCATCGGTTTCTTCCGCGTCAGCCTGGGGCTGTACTACCTGGCGGGCCTGATGACGGAGGAAACCCTCGATTTCAAGCAGATCGACGCGAAATACAACCGTTTTATCTACCACTCGATCGGTGGCGGGCACAGCATCGCCAGCGTGCTGCAATTCATGAGCGGCGAGAAAGTCTTGCGCGTGCTGCAAGCGGAGCGTTTTCGCGCCGCGTTTGCCGAACATTGCCCGGACATCCCCGTCGACAGCATTTCTTTCCTGATTTCACTGAACCTGGGCGTGGCGAAAAGCCTGTCCGGCCTGGACGCCGTCGGCCCCGTGGTGGACTGGATCGAGCGGGAAAAAGCGCGCACAAGTCAATAAAGCCCCGTTCACCCTGCGCGCGGCGTGGGTACGGCAGGCCCTGATCGTCCTATAATCCATGTTTTCCCTTACATGAATAGCCACGATGACCGCGAACCGCCACTTTGACCCCCTGGATCGTTTGATTGTTGGCGCCGACAAGGCCCTGCGCGTCATGGCGGGCGTGGCTTCGGCCTCGCGCCCCACGCCGGCCGCGCATGCGCCCGATGCGGAACTGAGCCCGGCCGAACAGCGCCACAGCGCCGGCTTGATGCGCGTCAATCATGTGGGCGAAGTGTGCGCGCAAGCCTTGTACAACTCGCAGGCGCGCTATGCGCACAGCCCGGCCATCCGCGCCCAGTTCGACGAAGCGGGACGCGAAGAGGAAGACCATCTGGCCTGGACGGCGCAGCGCTTGACGGAGCTGGGCTCGCGTCTGAGTCTGCTCAATCCCCTGTGGTATGCGGGTTCGTTTGCGCTGGGCACCATCGCCGCGCGCATGGGCGACGGCCGCAGCCTGGGTTTCGTGGTGGAAACGGAACGCCAGGTGGAAGCGCACCTGGCCAGCCACTTGCAGGAATTGCCGCCGCAGGACGCCAAGTCGCGGGCCATTGTGAAACAGATGGCCATCGACGAAGTGGAACACGGCGCCGCTGCCCAGCGACTGGGCGCCATCGACACCCCGGCGCCCGTGAAGGCGTTGATGGGCATCATGGGGAAAGTGATGACGAAAACCGCGTATTACATTTAAAACAAAGGCGCTCTGAAGAGCGCCTTTTTTATCCATATCTGAGCCGTGAAACGCCTGACAAAACCGTAGCGAGCGGAAGGGAGAGGTGGTCGAGAAGCGCAACCGTGCTGGAGCACGGTGAGCATCGCAGGCCGCCTATGCCGACGCGCAGTAGGTTTGGTCAGGCGCTTTCTTCGATGATCTCGAAGGAATGTGTAATCTCCGCCGTCTTGGCCAGCATGATCGATGCCGAGCAATATTTATCATGCGACAAGGCCACGGCCCGTTCGACGGCGGTGGGTTTCAGGGCTTTGCCGCGCACGGTGAAGTGGAAGTGGATCTTGGTAAATACTTTCGGATCGGTGTCGGCGCGGTCGGCCTTCAGGGTGACTTCGCAGCCACTGACGGCTTCGCGCCCTCGTTTCAGGATCAGCACCACGTCATAGGCGGTGCAGCCGCCGGTGCCCAGCAAGACCATTTCCATGGGGCGCGGCGCCAGGTTGTGGCCGCCGCCGTCGGGCGCGCCATCCATGGTCACCAGGTGGCCGGAACCCGTTTCTGCCCGAAAACTCATGCCCGACGGGCCATTCCAGCTGACTTTGCATTCCATCGTACTCTCCGAAAATTGTAAGCGTTTTGTATTGTAATAGAGGAATGCCCATCCATGTGCCGCCCGCCGGGCCGCAGCCGGCCTCGATTGCAGCTTGACGCGGCAAGGCAAAGCCGCTTATACTTGTCGGCTTTCCGTTCGCTCAGGAAAAGTAAATAAGGCAGAGTCCGCATAGCAGCATCGGCGGAACCACCATTTGAGCGTGTAATCTATTAGGAAGTCAACATGAAAACATTTTCCGCTAAAGGACATGAAGTCCAGCGCGATTGGTTCGTGGTTGACGCGACGGACAAAGTCCTCGGACGTGTTGCCAGCGAAGTGGCACTCCGACTGCGCGGCAAACACAAACCAGAATTTACTCCTCACGTCGATACCGGCGACTTCATCGTCGTCATCAACGCAGGCAAACTGCGTGTGACCGGTACCAAAGCTACTGAGAAAATTTACTACCGTCACTCTGGCTATCCAGGCGGCATCTACGAAACCAACTTCCAGAAAATGCAACAGCGTTTTCCAGGTCGCGCGCTTGAGAAAGCGGTCAAAGGCATGCTGCCTAAAGGCCCACTCGGCTACGCAATGATCAAGAAGCTGAAAGTGTACGCGGAAGGTTCCCATCCGCACGCTGCTCAGCAACCTAAAGCACTTGTTCTCTAAGGAACTGACATGATCGGTAATTACAATTATGGAACCGGCCGTCGCAAAAGTGCAGTGGCTCGGGTTTTTATCAAAGTTGGCACAGGCTTGATCGTTGTTAACGGCAAACCAGCAAACGAATACTTTTCGCGCGAAACGGGTCTGATGGTCATCCGTCAACCACTGGAACTGACCGGCAATGTTGAGCGTTTCGACATCAAAGTCAACGTCCATGGCGGCGGTGAGTCGGGCCAGGCTGGTGCAGTTCGTCACGGCATCACCCGCGCTCTGATCGACTACGATGCAGCGTTGAAACCGGAACTGGCGAAAGCCGGCTTCGTTACCCGCGATGCACGTGAAGTCGAGCGTAAAAAAGTTGGTCTGCGCAAAGCACGTCGCGCAAAGCAATTCTCGAAGCGTTAATTTCTACGCTACAGCACCTTCCGGGGTGCTGGTCGAAAAGCCGCTGGACTTCGGTCTCGCGGCTTTTTTGCATTTCAGCGTGACTCGGCGTTGCGCTGTAAAATACGCGGAAATCCCGTGGGGACTGTCTCCCCTCCATCTCTATGCAATATATACACAAGGAAAGAACATGATCAAAGTTGGCATCGTCGGCGGCACTGGATACACGGGCGTGGAATTGCTGCGTTTGCTCGCTACCCATCCAGATGTCGAGTTGACGGCGATTACTTCGCGCAAGGAAGATGGCTTGCCCGTTGCTGACATGTATCCTTCCCTGCGTGGCCACGTGAAACTGGCGTTTTCCTCGCCCGATAAAGCCAACCTGGAGCAGTGCGACGTGGTCTTCTTTGCCACCCCGCACGGTGTTGCGATGGCGCAAGCTCCAGCGCTGCTGGCCGCCGGCGTGAAGGTCATCGACCTGGCTGCCGACTTCCGCCTGAAAGACCAGGCCAAGTTCGAGCAGTGGTACAAGATTCCCCACACGGCGCCTGAACTGATCGAACAGGCCGTGTACGGCTTGCCGGAACTGAACCGCGAAGACATCAAGCAAGCGAAGCTGATCGCCAACCCCGGTTGCTACCCGACCACCATGCAACTGGGCTTTTACCCGCTGCTCAAGGCAGGCCTGGTCAATGCGGGCGGCTTGATCGCCGACTGCAAGTCGGGCGTGTCCGGCGCCGGCCGCAAGGCGGAAATCGGCATCCTGTTCTCGGAGGCAAGCGACAGCTTCAAGGCCTACGGCGTGGCCGGCCACCGCCACCTGCCGGAAACGACGGCGCAATTGCAGCGTTTCACGGACGAGAAAGTGGCGCTGACCTTCACGCCGCACCTGGTGCCGATGATCCGCGGCATGCATTCGACCCTGTACGCGCAGCTGAACAAGGATGTCAGCAATGAAGAATTGCAATCCTTGTTCGAAGAGCAATACAAGGATGAGCCTTTCGTCGACGTGATGCCGTTCGGCTCGCACCCGGAAACCCGCTCCACGCGCGGCTCGAACATGCTGCGCCTGGCCTTGCACCGTCCCGAAGGCGGCAATACCGTCGTCGTGCTGGTGGTGCAGGACAACCTGGTCAAGGGCGCAGCGGGCCAGGCCGTGCAATGCATGAACTTGATGTTTGGCCTGAAAGAAACGGCCGGTTTGCAACACATCGCCGTGATGCCTTAAATATAGGCACAGGCGTTTGCGCAGGTCCGGCGCCTTTTTGCCGGACCTGTGATAAATTGGACTGCCACGTACCCCGACAGGATGACGTTCATGTTCGAGCGCAACGCGAAAAACCCCATCGATACCCTGATCGGCGCTTCCACGCGGATCGAGGGCGACTTGCTGTTTTGCGGCGGTCTGCGCATCGACGGCCATGTGCGCGGCAACGTCACGGGCGAGCCGGGCGACCCCACCTATGTGGTGCTGGGCGAGGCGGGCCGCATCGATGGCGAGGTGCGCTGCTCGAGTCTGGTCGTCAGCGGCGAGATCAACGGCCCCGTGTATGTGTCCGAAATGCTTGAAATCCAGCCAAAAGCCCGCATTGTAGGAGAGGTCTATTACAAGGTGCTGGAAATGCACAGCGGCGCGCAAGTCCAGGGCAAGCTCAGCCGTCACGACAGCGCCGACCCCGTGCTGCACCTGGCCGTGTCGGAAATGTGAGCAGGAACAACACCCGCCAGCCGCGCCAGCGGCGGCCGCAGCGTGACTTGCGCCAACAGTCTATAATGAGGCTATGTTTTCTGAGGAGTCTGAAATGAATGCAGTCGCTGAAATGCAAGATGTGATCCCTTCGCCTATCATCTTTACCGATAGCGCCGCCGAAAAAGTCGCGCAGCTGATCGAGGAAGAAGGCAATCCCGACCTGAAATTGCGCGTGTTCGTGCAGGGTGGCGGCTGTTCCGGCTTCCAGTACGGCTTCACCTTCGACGAAATCGTCAACGAAGATGACACCACCATGGTCAAGAATGGCGTCCAGCTGTTGATCGATTCCATGAGCTACCAGTACCTGGTCGGCGCGGAAATCGACTACAAGGATGACCTGGAAGGCGCGCAGTTCGTGATCAAGAATCCGACAGCCACCTCGACCTGCGGTTGCGGTTCGTCTTTCTCGGTATAAGCACACCCGAGAAAACGCCCATGGCGGCGTTGCATTGCCTCGCCGTACTATTCGTACTGTCTTCGGTAATGCGCCTTGCCCTGAACGTTTTTCAGGCGCGCCGGTTTACAGGCGCAGCGTAAAAATAGCGGATCGATGATCCGCTATTTGTGTTTCTGGAACACTTGTTCTTGATCAACGCGGTATCAGCGCGGGTATAGCGCGCCCAGTACCCGCAATCCCTGCGCGCCCGTCACTGCCGGCAAGTTGCCCGGCTTGCGCTGCGTAAAGCGCCAGGCCAGCCACGCAAAGGCCAGCGCCTCGACCTGGCTGGGCGCCACGCCCAATGCTTGCGTGGACTCCACCGCCATGCCCGGCAATTCAGCGGCCAGCGCCGCCATCAGGCTGGCGTTCTGCGCCCCGCCGCCGCACACATACACGGTTTCCGCCTGTGCCCCGTCGCGCAGGATGGCGCGCGCCAGGCTGGCGGCCGTCAGCTGGGTCAATGTCGCCTGCACGTCGGCGGGCAGGGCGGTGGGGTAATTGGCCAGCTTGGCGCTCAGCCAGTCGGCATGGAACAGGTCACGGCCCGTGCTTTTCGGCGCCGGCAAGTCAAAATAGGGCTCATCGAGCAAATCTGCCAGCAGGGCGGGGATGACCTGGCCCGTGGCGGCCCAGGCGCCGTTGGCGTCGTAGGGCTGGCCCAGGTGCCGCAAGACCCAGCCATCCATCAGCGCATTGCCGGGACCCGTGTCGTAGCCCGTCACCGTGCCATCCGCATGCAGCACGCTGATATTGCTGATGCCGCCGATATTGGCCAGCACGCGCGTGTGGCCCGGCAGATTGAAGATGGCCTGGTGAAAGGCCGGCACCAGCGGTGCACCCTGGCCGCCGGCCGCCACGTCGCGGCTGCGCAAGTCCGCGATGACGTCGATGCCCGTCAGTTCGGCCAGCAGGGCCGGATTGTTCAACTGGCGCGTAAAACCCAGCTCCGGGCGGTGGCGGATGGTCTGGCCATGCGCGCCGATGGCGGCGATGGCGTCCGCGACGATGCCCGCGTTGCTTAAAAGCATGGCGACGCAATCGGCGTAGTGGCGCACAAGTTGATTGGCCGCCAGCGCTTCGCGTTCGATTTCATTCTGGCCGGCACTTTGCAAGGCCATCAGGTCGGCGCGCAGGCTGGCGGGGAAGGGAATGTACGCATCGCCCAGGCTGCGCGTGCCCTCGTCGGAAAAGTCGACCAGCGCGCCGTCGACGCCATCGAGGCTGGTACCCGACATTAAACCGATATACAGCATGGGGTTTTCCTTGAATACGTAAGTGGTGAGGTGCATTGTGCCGCATTTGTGCCGCACGCAAAAGCGCGCAGGAAAAACAAAAGCGCGCAGGAAAAAACAAAGGCACCGGCCATCTGCATGGGCGGTGCCTTTGTATATTGCCCGAAGGCAGTCTTGCTTAACGCGACGCCAGGGCCGTGTCGTTCGGACGCAGCAGGGTGAAGCGGTGCATCATGTCATTGGACACCATGCGGAAGCGGCTCAGCTCGGCGGCCGTCAATGGCGCCTGGGCTTGCACATTCAGCTTGCTTGGGTCTTGCGCCACGCCGCCAACGCGGAATTCATAGTGCAAATGGGCGCCCGTGGACCAGCCGGTGGTGCCGACGTAGCCGATCACATCGCCCTGGCTCACTTTTTGACCTTTTTTCAGGCCCGAAGCGAAGCGGCTCATATGCGCATAGGCGGTCGTGTAGTTGGCCCAATGTTTCAGGACAACAACATTGCCGTAACCGTTTTGGCTGCCGACGGAATCGACCACGCCGTCGCCCGAAGCGCGGATAGGCGTGCCCGTTGCTGCAGCGAAATCGATGCCTTTGTGCGCTTTCCAGTTGCCGGAAATCGGGTGCACGCGCATGGAGAAGCCGGACGAGATGCGGGAGAATTCGAGGGGGGATTTCAGGAAGGCTTTTTTGAGGGACTTGCCGTCGAAACTGTAGTAACCGCCGCCTTGCTTGCTGGCTGGGTCTTCGAACCAAACGGACTGGTAAGTCGTGCCGCGGTTGGTGAATTCACCGGCCAGGATGCGGCCCGCTCGGACAAATTCGCCATCTTGCCAGAATGTTTCATAGACAACATTGAACGAGTCGCCGCGTTTCAGGTCGGAGCGGAAGTCGATATTGGTGGAGAACATTTCCACGATTTGCGCGGAAATCGAGTCTGGCAGGCGGGTGCCGTCCAGGCTGGAGTCGGTGGCGGCGAACAGGGTGGAGGTAATCTTGCGCGCGTGCATTTCAACGCGGCGTTCCAGCTGGGCTGCCACTTCCGTGGCCACGAACTTGTCGCCCTTGCGGGTGATCAGGATATTCTTGACCGATTTGTCCGTGCCGTCGACGAGGGTGGCGCGCATCCAGTTGAGGTCGCCGTTTTCGGACGTTTGCGCTTGTACGCGCTTGCCCGATTTCAGCAACATCACGCCGCGCGCGATCTTGTCGGTTTTGATGAAATTGGCGGCCACCGGATCATCCACGCCGAGACGGGTCAGCAGGGTGGCGAGGGTATCGCCGGCGCGGACTTTTTCTTCGTGGGTGAAATTCTGGTCTACCTGTTCCATCGCAGAAATTTGCGAGGCGAGATCAGGCATTTCCAGGTTTTGGGCGATGGACGTGACCGGCAAATCGGATGCGTCGGGCGCCATGGGCGACACAGCGACCGCGCCGAAGGCGGCCACGGCGAGCAGCACTGCGGAGGCACCGATAATGCGTGCCTTGCGTGTCGTCGTCAGCTGTGTGTACAAGCGTGAGCCTGTGATTTTATGTATAGGGTTCATGCAATCAGTTAAAATTTGCCCTTGAACGATTCGTGAACTAGTGCTCTTTGTTATTGTTATTTTGGTTCGTTTTCATACGGCAAGATTGATGGGATCGAGCATTATAGCAAACTCCGCAAACCTACTACCATTTTGAGATCTACAGTCAAATTTTATGGAAATCAACACCACCGCATCGCCTACAAAGGCTAACGCCGCTCAGACCGCGCTTCCGCTGTCGGACAGAGTACAAGAAGCCCTCGCGATTACCAAGCGTGGCGTCGACGAACTCTTGATCGAAAGCGAATTTGCGCAAAAATTAGCACGCTCCGAGAAAACCGGTGTTCCACTGCGCATCAAACTGGGCCTGGACCCGACCGCACCCGACTTGCATCTGGGCCATACTGTCGTGCTGAACAAGATGCGCCAGCTGCAAAACCTCGGCCATCAAGTCATTTTCCTCATCGGCGACTTCACATCCATGATCGGCGACCCGTCGGGCCGCAACGTCACGCGTCCGCCCCTGACCAAGGAACAGATCGAGATTAACGCGATGACGTATTTCGCGCAAGCATCTTTAGTGTTGGACGCCAGCAAGACCGAAATCCGCTATAACTCCGAGTGGTGCGATCCGCTGGGCGCGCGCGGCATCATCCAGCTCGCTTCCCACTACACGGTGGCGCGCATGATCGAGCGCGACGACTTCACCAAGCGCTTCCAGGGCGGCATTCCTATTTCCGTACACGAATTCCTGTACCCGCTGATGCAGGGCTACGACTCGGTGGCCCTGAAATCGGACCTGGAACTGGGCGGCACGGACCAGAAGTTCAACCTGCTGGTGGGCCGCGAACTGCAAAAGCAGTACGGACAGGAGCAGCAGTGTATTTTGACCATGCCTCTGCTGGAAGGTTTGGACGGCGTGGAAAAAATGTCCAAGTCGAAGAATAACTACATCGGCATCACGGAACCGGGCAACACCATGTTCGCCAAGCTGATGAGCATTTCCGACGTCATGATGTGGCGCTACTACGAGCTGCTGTCGTGGCGCTCGATCGCCGAACTGGCGCAGCTGAAGCGCGAAGTCGAGGAAGGCCGCAATCCGCGCGATGCCAAGGTTGCGCTGGCGCAAGAGATCGTCGCCCGCTTCCACTCGCAGCAGGCGGCGGAAGATGCGCTGGCCGACTTCGTCAACCGCTCGAAGGGCGGCATTCCCGACGATATCCCGGAAGTGACCTTGGTCGGCGCGCCGTTGGGCATTTCGCAACTGCTGAAACAGGCGGGCCTGTGCCCATCGGCGTCGGAAGCCATGCGCAAGATCGACCAGGGCGGCGTGCGCATCGACGGCACCGTCATCAGCGACAAGGGCTTGCAAGTGGCAGCCGGTCAGTTCGTGTTGCAAGTTGGCAAGCGCAGCTTTGCGCGCGTCACCTTGACGGCATGATCGCGCTGCTGCAGCGCGTCACGCAGGCAAAGGTCGACGTTGCCGGCGCCACCATCGGCGCCATCGACGCCGGCCTGATGGTGCTCGTGTGTGCGGAGCGGGGCGATACGGAGAAGGAAGCGGACGCCCTGCTGGCCAAGTTGCTCGGCTATCGCGTGTTTGCCGACGAGGCGGGCAAGATGAACCGCAGCGTGACGGACGTGGCCGGCGGCTTGCTGCTGGTGCCGCAGTTCACCTTGGCGGCCGACACCAAGTCCGGCACGCGCCCGTCGTTTACGCCGGCAGCCGCGCCGCAGGACGGCTTGCGCCTGTTCACGCATTTCGTGGACCAGGCGCGCAGCCGCCATGCGACCGTGCAAACGGGGCAGTTTGGCGCCGACATGCAGGTGTCGCTCACCAATGACGGCCCCGTCACGTTCTGGCTGCAAGTGAACGCCAAACAATAACTAAGAGAGGAGCAAGCGATGAAATTGTGGAGCGAGACGTTTCGTGATGGCGGCCTGATGCCGGCCGATCATGCCTTTGCCGAGATCGATCCGGCCAGCCGCGTGCGCCTCGCCGGCAACCGCAATCCCCATCTGGCCTGGGACGAGGTGCCGAACGGCACCGAGTCGCTGGCCCTGTTCTGCATCGACCCCGATGCGCCGCAAGACGCCAGCCTGGTCAATGTTGAAGGCCAGACCCTGCCGCTGACGGCGCCGCGCGGCGACTTTTATCACTGGAGCTTGCTCGACTTGCCGCCTGCCATGCGGGTTATTGCCGCCGGAGAATTTTCCAGCGGCATCACGCCGCGCGGCAAGGCTGCCGGGACTGCTACTGGGCTGCGCCAGGGCTTGAACGACTACACGGGCTGGTTTGCCGCCGACCCGGACATGGCCGGCGACTATTACGGCTACGATGGCCCGTGCCCGCCGTGGAATGACGAGCGCATCCACCACTACATTTTCCGCCTGTATGCCCTCGACGTGCCGCAGCTGACCTTGCCCGAGCGTTTTACTGGGCAGCAAGCCCACGCCGCCCTTTACGGCCACATCCTCGACGAAGCCCAGCTCGTCGTTGCCTATTCGCTCAACCCCGAATTGGCACTTACCCTGAAGAAATAACGCATGAGCACCACGATTTTACTGATACGCCATGGCGAAACGGCCTGGAATGCGGGCCGCCGCCTGCAAGGCCACATCGACATCGCCCTGAACGAGGCGGGCCTGGCGCAAGCGGGGGCGCTGGGGCAGGCGCTGGCGGACGAACCGCTGGCCGCCATCATCGCCAGCGACTTGCAACGCGCGCAGCAGACGGCGCAAGCCGTGGCCGACGTGAAAGATTTACCCGTGCAAACGGATTCCTTGCTGCGCGAGCGCTGCTACGGCGCCTTCGAAGGCTTGCTGTATGCGGACATCGCCGCGCGCTATCCGCACGAGTATGCGCAGTGGCAATCGCGCCAGATCGACGCCGTGATGCCGTCGGGCGAGCGCGAGGCCGAAAGCTTCCGCCAGTTCTATGCGCGCGCAAATGGCGCCATCGCCCGCTGGGCCGGGCAATATGACGGCCAGACGATCGCCATCGTGGCCCACGGCGGCGTGCTCGAGTGCGCTTACCGCGAGGCGGTCGGCATGACGCTCGACAGTCCGCGCGACTTCCAGGTCAAAAATGCCAGCGTCAACCGTTTTTCTTACGCGGACGGCAAACTGCATTTAGTGCACTGGGGAAATATCGAACACTTGAGCGCGCCCGCGATGGACGAACTGGGCTAAGCGGTCCCTCCTCACTCTGACGCACTGAGCAAAAAAATAGTGCTTATTAATTAGGCAGGGAATCGGTTAAAATAGCAGGTTCCTCCGTCCATTCCAGGTTCTTCAGTGCAAATCGGCCCTCACATTCTGCGCAACAACGTTTTCGTCGCTCCCATGGCGGGCGTGACGGATCGGCCTTTCCGCCAGTTGTGCAAGCAGTTGGGCGCCGGTTACGCCGTGTCGGAGATGGCGGCGTCGAATCCGCGCCTGTGGGCGACGGAAAAAAGCTCGCGCCGCACGGACCATGCGGGCGAAATGGAGCCAAAGGCCGTGCAGATCGCCGGCGCCGATCCGCAAGACCTGGCCGACTGCGCCAAGTTCAACGTGGACCGGGGCGCGCAGATCATCGACATCAACATGGGTTGCCCCGTCAAAAAGGTGTGCAACAGTTGGTGCGGTTCGGCCTTGTTGCAAAACGAAAGCCTGGTCGAAAGGATCTTGCACGCCGTCGTCAACGCCGTCGACGTGCCCGTCACCCTGAAATTTCGCACGGGCTGGAACCGCGAAAACAAGAATGCCCTGAAAATCGCCCGCATCGCCGAACAAGCCGGCATCCAGATGCTGACCCTGCACGGCCGCACCCGCGCCGATGGCTACAAGGGCGATGCCGAATATGAAACGATTGCCGCCGTGAAAGCATCGGTGGGCATTCCCGTGGTGGCCAACGGCGACATTACCAGTCCTGAGAAGGCCCGCTTTGTGCTGGATCAAACTGGCGCCGATGCCGTCATGATCGGCCGCGCGGCGCAGGGCCGGCCGTGGATTTGCCGCGAGATCGACCACTTTTTGCGCACCGGCACCTTGTTGCCGGCGCCTTACGTGGATGAAGTCCGCACCCTGATGGATGAGCATTTGCGCGCCCATTACGCGTTTTATGGGGAATTTCTCGGCGTGCGCACGGCGCGCAAGCACATCGGCTGGTATGTCAAGGATCTGGAAGGCGGCGAAGCGTTCCGACAGCAAATGAACTTGCTGGAGTCGACGGAAGCGCAGTTGCTGGCCGTCGATCAATTTTTTGAGTCGCAATGGAAATTTGGCGAACGGTTACAATACCGCCTCTCCGAATCCAGTGAAAGTGGCCTGATCGATGTGATCGAACCTGCGGCCACGGCAGCATGAGCAGATAGCAGCAAGCAGCATAAATCAGTGACCAGCAGTACAAGGGCGAGCGCCTATATACAGAGCGTCATGCAATATTAATTACAACACCGAGGCAAGAGGGCAGCACGCGGACCGCATGAGCGACGCGGCACCGGATAGCCAGGTGTTCAGCCGGTTGAAGCATACAAATGAGCAAAGAAAGCATTCAGGAAGTCGTACAGAAAAGTCTAGAAGATTACTTCAATGACCTGGGCGAACAGCAAGCATCGAATATCTATGACATGGTCGTGCTGACCGTGGAAAAGCCCATCCTGGAAGTCGTGATGACACGCGCCGATGGCAACCAGTCGCACGCCGCGCAGATGCTGGGCATCAACCGCAATACCCTGCGCAAGAAATTGCAGGAGCACGGTTTGCTGTAATGCCGGCATGCAAGTGACGCCAAGATTTGAATCCGCCGCCGCCTCAGCCAGACGACTGAGCGGCGCCATTCGCCAAGAACACTTAACCACCTAGCCACAGCCATGATCAAACAAGCTCTCCTCTCCGTTTCCGACAAGACCGGCGTTCTCGAATTCGCCCGCGCCCTGTCCGCCCTCGGCGTCAACCTCCTGTCCACAGGCGGTACCGCAAAATTGCTGGCAGACAACGGTGTTCCCGTCACGGAAGTTGCCGATTACACGGGTTTCCCGGAGATGCTCGATGGTCGTGTGAAGACCCTGCACCCGAAAGTGCACGGCGGTATCCTGGCGCGCCGCGATTTCCCTGAGCACATGTCGAAACTGGTCGAGCACGACATGCCGACCATCGACATGGTGGTGGTCAACCTGTACCCGTTCCAGGGCACGGTCGCCAAGGCCGATTGCACCCTGGAAGACGCGATCGAAAACATCGATATCGGCGGCCCGACCATGCTACGTTCGGCGGCCAAGAACCACAAGGACGTGGTCGTCATCTGCGACCCGAGCGATTACGACGCCGTGCTGGCGGAAATGCGCTCGGCCGACGGCAAGGCCGGCGACGTGAGCTACGACACCAAATTCATGCTGGCGAAAAAAGTCTTTGCGCACACGGCGCAATACGATGGCGCCATCACCAACTACCTGACCAGCCTGGGCCCGACGAAAGTGCACGCCGAGCGCGGCGCCTACCCGCAAATCCTCAACGTTGCATTTGAGAAAGTGCAAGACATGCGCTACGGTGAAAACCCGCACCAGAGCGCCGCCTTCTACCGCGACCTGGTCGCCACCGAGGGCGCGCTGGCCAACTACCGCCAGCTGCAAGGCAAGGAATTGTCGTACAACAACATCGCCGATGCGGATGCGGCCTGGGAATGCGTGAAGAGCATGGGCGGCTTCGAGCAAAGCGCCGCTTGCGTCATCGTCAAGCACGCGAACCCATGCGGCGTAGCGTTGGGCAAGAATGCGGCGGAAGCGTATGCGCGCGCCCTGCAGACGGACCCGACCTCGGCATTCGGCGGCATCATCGCGTTTAATACCGAACTCGACGGCGCCACCGCCGGCGAAATCGCCAAGCTGTTCGTCGAAGTGCTGATCGCTCCATCGTTCTCCGCCGAAGCGAAACAGATTCTGTCGAGCAAGCAAAACGTGCGCATGCTGGAAATCCCGCTGGGCGGCGGCGTGCACGCCATGGACTTCAAGCGCGTCGGTGGCGGCTTGCTGGTGCAATCGCCGGATGCGAAAAACGTCGGTATCGGCGACTTGCGCGTGGTCAGCAAGCTGCAGCCAACGCCGCAGCAATTGGCCGACCTGATGTTCGCCTGGAAAGTGGCGAAATTCGTCAAGTCGAACGCCATCGTCTTCTGCGGCAATAACATGACCCTGGGCGTGGGCGCAGGCCAGATGAGCCGTATCGACTCGGCCCGCATCGCGTCCATCAAGGCGCAAAACGCCGGCCTGAGCCTGACCGGTTCCGTGGTGGCGTCGGACGCCTTCTTCCCGTTCCGCGACGGCCTCGACGTCGTCGTCGACGCGGGCGCGACCTGCGTCATCCACCCGGGCGGCTCCATGCGCGACCAGGAAGTGATCGATGCGGCGGACGAGCGCGGCGTTGTCATGTTGTATACCGGAACCCGTCACTTCCGTCATTGATCTGGAACAGGCCGGGATTCAATACCCCGGCTGGCAGTAACTCAGCGGCAGGCACCGGTTATTCACCGGTGCCTGCCGTATTCATTATAGAATCTGGCGATGATTATTCTTGGCATCGATCCTGGCCTGCGCACGACCGGCTTTGGGGTCATTGAAAAACACGGCAACAAGCTGCGCTATATCGCGTCGGGTACCGTCAAGACGGGTTCCGAAGGGGAATTGCCGCCGCGCCTGAAGGTCATCCTGCAAGGCGTGGGCGAAATCGTCGGCACCTACCAGCCCGATTGCGCGGCCATCGAAAAAGTGTTTGTCAACGTCAATCCCCAATCGACCTTGCTGCTGGGCCAGGCGCGTGGCGCGGCCATCTGCGCGCTCGTCAACGCCGACCTGTCGGTGGCCGAATACACGGCGCTGCAAGTGAAACAGGCCGTCACGGGCCACGGCAAGGCGGCCAAGGAACAGGTGCAGGAAATGGTGTCGCGCCTGCTGTCCTTGCCCGGCTTGCCCGGCACGGATGCGGCCGATGCCCTGGGCGTGGCCATTTGCCACGCGAACAGCATCGATGCGCTGGCCATGATCGGCGCGCTGGCGCCCCAGCTGCAGGGGCTGCGCATGAAGCGCGGCCGTTTAGTGGGATAGCTGCATGGCCCTCATATATATACACAACATTAGGAACACGCGATGATAGGCCGTCTCTCCGGTATTTTGCTTGAAAAGAATCCGCCACAATTGCTGGTCGATTGCCAGGGCGTCGGCTATGAAGTCGACGTGCCGATGAGCACTTTTTACAACTTGCCCCACGTGGGCGAAAAAGTCGTGCTGTTCACGCACCAGGCCATCCGCGAAGATGCGCATTTGCTGTTTGGTTTCGGCAATGCGGCCGAGCGGGCCGTATTCCGCCAGTTGATCAAGATCACGGGCGTGGGCGCGCGCATGGCCCTGTCGATTTTGTCCGGCATGACGATTGCCGACCTGGCCCAAGCCATTACCCTGCAGGATTCCGGCCGCCTCGTGAAAGTGCCGGGCATCGGCAAGAAGACGGCCGAACGTTTATTGCTGGAATTGAAGGGCAAGATCGGTGCGGATCTCGGTCCGCTGGGCGCGCACGCGGCGCCCGATGCGCAGTCGGATATCCTCAACGCGCTGGTGGCGCTCGGCTATTCGGACAAGGAAGCGCTGGCGGCCGTGAAAAACGTGCCGGCAGGCAGCGGTGTGTCCGATGGCATCAAACTGGCGCTGAAAGCGCTGTCGAAAGGCTGATAGGGCATGAGCATCCAGACCGACAGCTTCACGGAACAGCGCATCATCGATGCGGCGCCCATTTCGCACAACGAAGAGGCCATCGAACGGGCCTTGCGCCCGAAGCAACTCGATGAATACGTAGGGCAGGAAAAGATCCGCGACCAGCTGGAAATTTTTATCACGGCCGCACGCCAGCGCAAGGAAGCGCTCGACCACACTTTGTTGTTCGGCCCGCCTGGCTTGGGCAAGACGACCCTGGCGCACATCATCGCGCGCGAAATGGGCGTCAATTTGCGCCAGACCTCCGGCCCCGTGCTGGAGCGTCCGGGCGACCTGGCGGCGATCCTGACGAACCTGGAAGCGAACGACGTCCTGTTCATCGATGAAATCCACCGCCTGTCGCCTGTCGTGGAAGAGATTTTGTATCCGGCACTTGAGGATTATCAAATCGATATCATGATCGGCGAAGGCCCGGCCGCCCGTTCCGTGAAACTCGATCTGCAGCCGTTTACATTAGTGGGCGCCACCACGCGCGCCGGCATGCTGACCAATCCGCTGCGCGACCGCTTCGGCATCGTCGCCCGGCTGGAGTTCTACAACACGGGCGAATTGACGAAGATCGTCACGCGCAGCGCCGCCTTGCTGAAGGCGCCCATCGATCCGGAAGGTGCGCACGAAATCGCCCAGCGCGCGCGCGGCACGCCCCGCATCGCCAACCGCCTGCTGCGCCGTGTGCGCGATTTCGCGGAAGTCAAAAGCAATGGCGAGATCACCAAAGTGGTGGCCGACCGCGCACTGGCCATGCTCGACGTCGATTCCGCCGGTTTCGACGTGATGGACCGCAAGCTGCTCGAAGCCGTGCTGTTCAAGTTCGGCGGCGGCCCCGTTGGTATTGGGAATCTGGCGGCAGCCATCGGCGAAGCGGCCGATACCATCGAAGATGTGCTGGAACCGTATCTGATACAGCAAGGTTTCCTGCAGCGCACGCCCCGTGGCCGTGTCGCCACGCCGGCCGCCTACCTGCACTTCGGCGTCAGCGCGCCGCGCATGGGTCCCGGCGGCGAAGCGTGGGAACTGTGATGGCGGACGGCAGCCAGCAGACCGCGCCGGGCATGCAGATCTGGATCGACGCCGACGCCTGTCCCGTCGTCATCAAGGAAATTTTGTACAGAGTCGCCGACCGCCTGGAGTTGCCGCTCACCCTGGTGGCCAACCAGGGCTTGCGCGTGCCGCCTTCGCGTTTCATCCGCACCGTGCAAGTGCCGTCCGGCGCCGACGTGGCGGACCAGGAAATCGTGCGGCTGTTGAATCCCGGCGACCTCGTCATCACGGGCGACATCCCGCTGGCCGCCGACGTGCTGACGAAGGGCGGTTTTGCGCTGAACCCCCGTGGCGAGTTTTACACGAAGGACAATATCGCCCAGCAACTGACGATGCGCGCCTTCATGGAAGAATTGCGCAGCGGCGGCGTCGACACGGGCGGCCCGGCCGCCTTCAGCCAGTCGGACCGGCAACAGTTCGCCAACAGCCTGGACCGGCATTTGAGCAAGCATCACCGCAAGCCGGCGTAAAGCGGCAGGCGAAAAAAAACCGGCGCAAGCCGGTTTTTTTACATGTGCGTGAAACTTAGCGTGAAACTTTTCGCGTGCCCACCACTTCCACCGTCACGCGGCGGTTCTTGGCGCGCCCGGCGGCGCTCGTGTTGTCGGCCACGGGCTGCGTTTCTCCCTTGCCTTCCGTGTAGACGCGGTTCGTTTCCACGCCTTGCGCCACCAGGTAAGCCTTGACGGCTTCGGCGCGGCGCTGCGACAGTTTCTGGTTGTAGGCGTCCGGACCGACGGCATCCGTATGGCCCACCGTGACGATGACTTCCAGGTCCATGCCATTCAACTGGCCCAGCAACTGGTCCAGCGCCGCCTTGCCTTGCGGCTTGAGCGTCGATTGATCGAAATCAAACAGCGCTTCCGCGGCAAATGATACTTTTTCCGAGACGGGTGCCGGCTTTACCTCGGCCACGGGGGCCGGTATGGTTTCGCTGATGGGCGGCAATGCCACTTGCGGCGCCGGCTGGTAGGCGGGCGTGGCGCTGGCCGGGCGGCCCAGTTTATACACGAGGCTGACGGAATACAGGTCCGCATCGCCGCGGTTGCCCACGGCGTCGTTCAAGCGATAGCGCTCGACTTCGCCGCGCAGGGCCAGCGCTTCGCTGAACTTGTATTCCAGGCCCAGGCCCAGCTTGGCGTTGAGTTTGCGCTCGCTGGCATGCGTGTTGGCCGAACCCAGCAGGCGGTTGCCGCTGAACTCCGTATTCGTCTTGGTGTAGTGCATGCCGACCCGGCCCAGCAGGGACAGGCGCTGCGACAGCGGCAACTGGCCCAGCAAGTCCAGGTTCACGCCGCGAAAGCCCGCTTGTCCGTTCAGCACGCCGTTGCCGCTGGTAGTCGACTGGAAATCGAACTTGCCCAGGTCAAAGTAGCCCGCTTCCACGGCGACATACTGGTTCAGTTGCCGGCCGACAAACAATTTATAGCCCGTGTCGCGCTCGTCCTTGGCAAAACCGGTGACGGTTTCGCCATTCGCGGCCAGGCTGGCGCGCAGACGCGGTTCGTCGATGGTGGCGCGCGACTGGCCCGCGCCCGCGCCGAGGTACCAGGCGCTGTTGGCCCAGTCCGGGTTGATGAAAGTGTTGTCCTGCGCCTGCGCCGAGTGGGCCGCCAGCAAGGCGCCGGCCATCACGCTCAGGGCGCCCAGTGTGTGTGCGATAGTCATGGTCATGTCCCGGTTATTTGGTGATCTGGTTGTTGCGCAGGGTAACGGCGGCAGCCGTCAGCACGCGGCCGTTGAGCAGGGTCGTGTTGTCGCCCACCGTGATGGCGGCCGACTGGCCCAGGATATTGCCTTTGAAGACGCTGTTAGCGGCCAGGGTGGTGGGGCCGACGGGCAGCCAGCTGACGTTGTCGGCCGTGGCGCCATTGTTCAGGGCGACCACCGAGTTGACGGTCGAATTCAAGGTCAGCGCCGTGCGGAAGATGTACACGCCGGGACCGTTCAGGGTCAAGGTACCCGTAATGCTGATGGCGCCCGCGTAGCAATACACGCCGGGGCCGAAGGTCTGGCCGCCCAGGTCGATGCCGCCGGCAAAGCTGACGTCGCAAGTGCGGCTGTTGCCGTCCGTGATCGCCGCTTGCAAATCCGTCATGGCGCCGGCCAGGATGGCGCCCGACTTGTAGTTGGTAAAACCGGCCGCCTGGGTCGGGTCGACCGTTTGCGACGGCGCACCGACGTCGCCCGTGATCAGGGTGGTGCCGCCCGAATTGTTCGTGATCGAGGTACCGGCCAGCACGCCGAATGGCGCCGCGCGGCCCAGGATGATCGGGTTCAGGATGGGCGGGATGGCGACGGCGGTGACGGTCAGCAGCGCGCTGCCCGACTGGCCGCCGGCCGTGGCCGTGATGTTGCTGGTGCCGACGGCGATGCCCGTGGCGACGCCCGTGTTCAATACCGTGGCATTGGCGACCGTAGCCGACGTCCAGACGGCGCTATTGGTGATGATGGCGTTCGAGCTGTCCGAATACGTTGCCGTGGCAACGAATTGCTGCGTGGCGCCGATAGCGATGCTGGCGGTGGCCGGCGTGACGGCGATGCTGACGATGGTGGTGGCAGGGACGGTGACGGTGGTGCTGGCCGTCTTGCCGTTGAAGCTGGCATTCATGACGCTGCTACCAAAGGCAACGCCGGTGACGAGGCCATTGCTGGCGACGCTGGCGAAAGCGGGCGTGACGGCAACGAAGCTGCTGCCGGCCGTGACGTCGGCGGTGCTGCCATCCGAATACATGGCGAGGACGGCCAGCTGGCGCGTCGCGGCGACGGGAATGATGGGGTTTTGCGGCGTGACGGCAATAGCCAGCAAGGTCGCTGGCGTGACGGTCAGCACGGTGCTGGCCGTGAGCGTGCCCGTGGTGGCCGTGATCTGCGTCGTGCCGGCAACTTTGCCCAGGGCCAGGCCGCCAGTGGCGATGCTGGCCGTGGCGGGACTGGCCGAGGCAAAGGCCGAGACGGCCGTGACGTCGCGCGTGGCGCCGTCGCTGAAGCTGCCGCTCACCGTGAATTGCTGCGTTGCGCTGATGGCGATCGATGGCGCGAGCGGCGTGATGGCGATGGCCGTCAAGGTGGCCGGCGAGACGGTTAGCTGGGCCGCCGCGCTCTTGCCGCCGAACGCAGCGCTGATGCTGCTGCTGCCGGCAGCCACGCCAGCGGCAACGCCGCTGCTGGCATTGACGGTGGCATTGGCCGGCGTGGCCGACGTCCAGGCCGACTTGGCGCTGACGTCTTGCGCGGAGCCGTCGCTGTACGTGGCGATGGCCGTGAATTGCTGGCCCGCGCCGATGGCGACGGTGGCCGTGGCGGGCGTGACTGCCAGGCTGGACAGGGTGGCGCCCGGCAAGCCGAGGATGGGATCGCGCCCCTGGTCGCCGCCGCCGCAGCCGGCGAGGGCGGTCATGGCCAATAAACCTGCCGAGACGAGCAGCGGGGTCAGATATCGCTTGAAGAGATTCATATAGTTCCTTTGTGCATGGCAGTCATTGCCGGGCATCCGCGGATGGGGTCATCCGGCAGAGCCATGCCGCCTTTCGCTACAGGGCGATGGCGTCACAGGCATGCACTATTTCATTTAGGAAACTTCAAGTATGTTCGGTGGCGCGCATAGCTTGCCCGCACGTGGAAATACGCGGGAATGCGAGGAATTTGGCCTGGAAAACAACAGGTTTGCCGCAGGGGGACGCAAAAAAGCCGGCGCAGGGCCGGCTTCATCAGGGCAGGGCGGTTGCTTACTCTTCGCGCACCCACGTTTGCGAGCGGCCAAACATCGGCACGCCGACATAGCCGCGCACTTGCAGCTTGGTGCCGCCTTCGATCAGCTCGGCCTTGCTCTTGTAGACCTTGCCGCTGGCCGGGTCCATGATTTCGCCGCCCGTCCATTCCTTGCCGTCATATTTCAGGCCGGACAGGATCACCAGGCCGATGATGGGCTGGTCCTTGTTGGCGCCCGTGCACTTGTCGCACTTGGGATTTTGCTCTTCGTTCGGGCCGCGGAACAGCTTTTCGATCTTGCCTTGCAAGACGCCATTGCTTTCCGTGATGACGACGAGGGATTTCGGCTTGCCGCTGGCGTCGTCGATGGTTTTCCACGTGCCGACGGGGGTGTAGTTGCCATCGCGCGCGGCGGCGCTGCCGGCGATGGGCAGGGCGGCCATCATGATGCTTGCTGTGACGCTTGCTTTGAAAATTTTATGCATTGCTAGTCTCCAATGGTTTTTTTGATCGGGTCACGAACAGTGTATATACCAAGGCAAGACCAGCCATCCTGCGCGGCGTCACGGATGACGCCGCGCAATCTTTCCAAACTTGCCTTATGCGCTGGCTAGTTTAGCAAACTGTTCGCGCAGTTTTTCAATTGTCGCCGAAAAACTGAGCAAACGCTCGTTTTCTTGCGCAACGATGGCGGCCGGGGCGCGCGCGACGAAACTTTCATTGCCCAACTTGCTGTTGACCTTGGCAATTTCCGCTTCGATGCGGGCGATTTCCTTGCCCAGGCGCTCGCGTTCGGCGGCCACGTCGATTTCCACTTTCAGCATCAGCTTGGTGGTGCCGACGATGGCGACGGCCGCTGGCGAGTCCGGCAACGCATCGACGATCTGCACTTCGGCCAGCTTGCCCAGCGACTGGATGTACGGTGCGTACGACGCCAGCGCTTCTTTCTCGTTGGCATTGCCTGCCTCGACGATCAGCGGCACGCGTACGGATGGCGAGATTTGCATTTCGCCGCGCAGGTTGCGCGTCGCGTCCGTCAAGGCTTTCAGCTGCAGCATCCACGCTTCGGCCGATTCATCGATCTTGTCGGTGTTGGCGATAGGATACGGCTGCATCATGATCGAATCGCCCTCCGGCTTGAGCGTCTTGCCGGCCAGTGGCGCCACTGTCTGCCACAGGGCTTCCGTGACGAAGGGGATGATCGGATGGGCCAGGCGCAGCACCACTTCCAGCACGCGCAGCAGGGTGTGGCGGGTGGCGCGCTGCTGGCCTTCCGTACCTTGCTGTACTTGCACCTTGGCGACTTCCAGGTACCAGTCGCAATACTCGTCCCACACGAATTTGTAGATCGATGCGGCGATATTGTCGAAACGGAAGTCTTCGAAGCCCTTGGCCACGTCCAGTTCGGCCTTTTGCAGCAGGGAAATAATCCACTTGTCCGCTTGCGACAGATCAACGTCGTTCGCCGTGCAATCCTTGCCTTCCGTATTCATCATGACGAAACGGGTGGCGTTCCACATCTTGTTGCAGAAGTTGCGGTAGCCTTCGCAGCGGCCCAGGTCGAAATTGATGTTGCGGCCCAGCGATGCGTAGCTGGCCATGGTGAAGCGCACGGCGTCCGTGCCGTAGGCCGAAATGCCTTCCGGGAATTCCTTGCGCGTGGCCTTGGTGATCTTTTCCGCGTCGCGCGGGTTCATCAGACCCGTGGTGCGCTTGACGATCAAACCTTCCAGGTCGATGCCGTCGATCAAGTCGATCGGGTCCAGGGTGTTGCCCTTCGACTTGGACATCTTCTGCCCCGTCGAATCGCGCACGAGGCCGTGCACGTAGACGGTTTCAAACGGCACCTTGCCCGTGAAGTGCGCCGTCATCATGACCATGCGCGCAACCCAGAAGAAGATGATGTCGAAACCCGTCACCAGCACGGACGACGGCAGGAAGGCCTTCATGTCCGGGGTTTCTTCAGGCCAACCCATGGTCGAGAACGGCACCAGCGCCGACGAGAACCACGTGTCGAGCACGTCGTCGTCGCGTTTCAGCGGGCCCGTGCTGCCGGCGGCCAGCGCCTTGGCTTCCGCTTCGGCTTGCGTTTTCGCAACAAAGATATTGCCCTTGTCGTCGTACCACGCCGGGATTTGATGGCCCCACCACAGTTGGCGCGAGATGCACCAGTCCTGGATGTTGTTGAGCCACTGGTTGTAGGTGGTGCTCCAGTTTTCCGGCACGAACTTGATTTCGCCGTTGGCGACCTTGTCCAGCGCCGTTTCCGCGATCGACTTGCCTGGGAAGAAAGTGCCTTCCGGGGCCGGTTTGCTCATGGCGACAAACCACTGGTCCGTCAGCATCGGCTCGATGACGACGCCCGTGCGGTCGCCGCGCGGCACCATCAGTTTGTGGGGCTTGACTTGCTCGAGCAAGCCTTGCGCGTCCAGGTCGGCGACGATCTGCTTGCGCGCGGCGAAGCGGTCCATGCCGCGGTACGCTGCCGGCGCATCGTCCGTGATCTTCGCATCCAGGGTCAGGATGACGATTTGCGCCAGCTTGTGGCGTTGGCCCACGGCGTAATCGTTCATGTCGTGCGCAGGCGTAATCTTCACGCAGCCCGTGCCGAATTCCTTGTCGACGTATTCGTCGGCGATGATGGGGATTTCGCGGTCCGTCAGCGGCAGTTTCAGCATCTTGCCCACCAGCGCCGTGTAGCGCTCGTCCGTCGGATCGACGGCCACGGCCACGTCGCCCAGCATGGTTTCAGGACGGGTGGTGGCCACCGTCAGGAAGCCGCTGCCGTCGGCCAGCGGGTATTTGATGTACCACATGGAACCGTCTTCTTCCTCGGACACCACTTCCAGGTCCGACACAGCCGTGCCCAGCACGGGATCCCAGTTGACGAGGCGCTTGCCGCGGTAGATCAAGCCTTGTTCGAACAGGCGCACGAAGACGTCGGTGACGACTTTCGAGCGCGGTTCATCCATCGTGAAGTATTCGCGCTGCCAGTCGGCCGAGGCGCCCAGGCGGCGCATCTGGCCGGTGATGATGGAACCGGATTTTTCTTTCCATTCCCACACTTTTTCCACGAATTTCTCGCGGCCCAGGTCATGGCGCGAAATCTTTTGCGCGTCCAGCTGGCGTTGCACGACGATTTGCGTGGCGATGCCCGCGTGGTCGGTGCCGGGAATCCAGGCCGTGTTGTGGCCCAGCATGCGGTGGTAGCGGGTCAGGCCATCCATGATGGTCTGGTTGAACGCATGGCCCATGTGCAGGGTGCCGGTGACGTTCGGCGGCGGCAACTGGATGCTGAAGGAAGGTTTTCCGGCATCGAGGGTGGCGGTGAAGTAACCGCGCTGTTCCCACTCGGTGCGCCAGAATTGTTCAATGTCGGCGGGCTCGAAAGACTTGGCTAATTCCATGATTTGGCGTGTGATTGGCAAAAGGAACCATTATAAGGGGTGCATAAAGCATGCGCAGCAAATAGCGGCCCTGGATGCGCCGAAAAGCCGCGCACGATTGAGCAATATTGCTTCATTGTATTTTTTCTAAGCTATCATATTTGCAACATTACTTGAAAGCCCAGACTATCATGAAAAAAATGTGGCAATTGGCCGTGCTCGGCGTCGGATTGGCTGCCGGTGGCGCATGCGCCGGCGTTCCGGAGGGGATGGCGGCTTTCCAGGCCGGGCGCTGCAGCGAGGCCGTGAGGCAATTGAGCGGACCGGCGCAAGGTGGCGATGTCGAGGCGCAAAAAGTCCTCGCCGATATCTACCTGGGCGAGCAAGGATGCCGGGACGTGGCGCGCAGCGAGGCCGAAGCCGAGCGCTGGTATCTGCTGGCGGCCAAGGGGGGTGATCGCGCCGCGCAGAAGGCGCTGGTTTTCATGTATGCATACGCGCCGGGCCGCATGCGCAATCCCGCGCGCGCGCGGCCCTGGCTGGGCGTCATGGCCGCGCAGGGTGACGGCAAGCCGCTGCAGGAACTGGCGCAAATGCATGAACGGGGTGAAGGAGGGCCGGTCGACCGGGTGCTGTCGTACGCGCTCAACCTGCTGGCGCAGCAAGACAAGGAGTGGAGCGGCGCGGCCGCGATGGAGAAGTCCCTGCCGGCGCAGCGTGACAGGATGTCGCCGGACCAGGTCGATGAAGCCGTGCGCCTGGCTGCCGACTGGAAACGGGGCGCGCCCTTACCGGCGACGTCGCTGACGGGACAGCGTTCGCCGCAGGACTGGTACCGCCGCGCTGCCGAGGGCGGCGACATGGAAGCCGCCTACCAGTTGGGCTTGCTGTGCTGGAAAGGCACGGGCGGCCTGGATGAACCGCAGGCCGCCCGCTGGCTGCGCAAGGCCGCCGAAAGCGGCAGTGCCAAGGCCCAGTTGCAGCTGGCTGTTCTGTATGGAGAGGAGGCGGGCGTGCCGCAGGACTATGTGCTCGCTTCCATGCTGAGCCAGTTGGCGGCGGCGGGCGGCGCTGCGGAGGCCGGCGACGTCGTGGCCCGCTGGGCAAAGAAATTGAATGCGGCGCAACACGCCGAGGCGGATCAGCTGGCGCGGGCATGGAAGGTGGGCATGCCATTGCCGCAGGTCTCCGTGCACGGCATGGAACGCCTGATCAATTATGTGCACGAGGCACGCAACAAGCTGCCG
This sequence comes from Janthinobacterium sp. SUN026, assembly GCF_030397625.1. Classification (NCBI taxonomy): domain Bacteria; kingdom Pseudomonadati; phylum Pseudomonadota; class Betaproteobacteria; order Burkholderiales; family Oxalobacteraceae; genus Janthinobacterium; species Janthinobacterium sp. SUN026. Next base: position 102,232 of record NZ_JAPQNU010000006.1, read on the forward strand.
CCGACGCCAGAGGTGACGGCGCTGTTCAAGGCTGCCAGAGAGGGCGATGAAGCGGCCTTCGGCAAGCTGCTTGCCGGTGTCGCCGAGCCGGGCAACTATGCGATCGACAGGCTTCCCTTGCTGAACTATTTGATCTTGCCCCCATCCGGCATGTTCAAAGCCGAAGCGGCATGGCTGAAGGCGCAAACGTGGCGGGACGACGATCAGGAGCGACTGGCGCAAGCGTCGGAGCCGGCCCGCCGCCAGGCGCTGCGTGAGCGGCACGCCGCGCTGTTGCCCACCAAGCTGCGCATGATGACGCTGCTGTTGCAACGCGGCGTGCCGCTCGGCGAAGGCGATACGCTGTACCACGCCGCGCCCCTGCATCTGGCTGCCCTGTATGGCAATGCCGCGATGGTGCGCCTGTTGCTGGCCCATGGCGCCGATGCGCGGCAATACGGCGGCGAAAACCAAACGATGGCGCCGCTGGAATACGCCTTGCAGCAGGAGGATGCGGGCATCTTGCCGGAATTGATCGATGCAAATGAACGGACGGCCAGCATGATCGCCTTGCTCGACGCAGGCGCGGGCCGGCCATATTTACTGGTAGATCAGTATCTGGCAGAGAAAAAAGCCAAGAAAGGCGGGGCTGCGCAGCCAGCCGAACGGCCGCTGGCCGATTCGTTGACATGGGGGCGCTTGCTGCGCCTGACGCGCGGCACTGAAGTGCTCGACAAAATGCTGGCCACCGGCACCACGCCGAATATTGATGAGCAGGACAAGTCGCTGTACGCCTTTGCCGCCGAAGCGGGCAACGCCGGCGTGCTCGATTGGCTCAAGCAGCGCGTGCCCCGGCATGACGCGAAGGGCAAGGACCGCTGGCTCGACGCCGCGATGCGCGCCATGTACAACCATCAACCGGCGTCCGAAGACGTGCTGCGCCAACTGGTGGTGCCCGGCATGCCATGGCAGCAAGTCGGCCCCGCCGCCGAAGAGTCTTACAAGGGACAGGGGGCGGCGCTCGATTCGCGGCGCCTGGAAAAGGAGACGCTGCTGTGGCATGCCGTGCGCAGCCAGCGGCCAGACTGGGTCACCCGCCTGGCCGCGATGGGCGCGCCCGTCGTCAGCGACGGCTATCTTCCGCCCTTGCTGGCGGCCGTCGAAAATGGCGACGCGGCGATGGTCAAGCTGCTGCTGGGCCTGGGTGCCGATCCGCAAGCCGGGGGGATTTCCGTGTTGAAGATGGCGCAGCAACGGGCGTCGACGTCGGAAAACAAAGCCGTGCTGGCCGCGTTGCGGGCGGCTGCCGCGGCGCGCTAGCATCCGGCAGCCGCACCGCTACGCAAGGCAAGGCAAGGCAAGGCAAGGCAAAGACAAGGCCGCCAGCCTGCCGCCGCAATAGCCGTTAGCCTGGCCGGCATGCGCCGCCTTGCGCGGCGACATCGCTGTGTTTTGGCGGCCTGGCGAGTCGTTTTACTGCAACAGAACGGGGATCAAGGCGCTGCCGATGCTATAATGCCGGCCTCGGCGCCTCCTGCCTCATCCTTGCGGACGGCGCCTGCAGACGCGGTTGTATCAACGTTTCATATCCAACACGCGCCCGCGTCTCAAGGCCAGCGCATCCGCGATGCCAGCCACCTTCAGCGCGTCCCCTTCGGGCCGGGCGCCTGAGCCACGCGCACCGCCAGCGGTGCACCATTCACGGCGGAATACCGCGCGCCATCGTCTTTATCGGCCGCGCCGCCACAGCTTAGCCAGGAATGTTGTTATCTGGCCCGTCGTCTTTCGATACGGCATGTAACTACGGCGCGCCTTGACGCCTGTGGCCGCGCCATGGCCGCGCGCTTTCCCGGTTTTGCCTTTAAAGGAAACCAGCATGAAAAAACTCTCGATCAGTGTCGGCCTCGTTTCGACCATCGCCACCCTGGGCGCCTTGCCTGCCGCCCACGCCCAGTCGTCCGCCGGCCCGTCGTCAGTCACCCCGTCGTCAGTCACCCCGTCGTCAGTCACCATCTATGGCTTGATGGATGCGGGCCTGGTGCAGGAAGGCGGCGTCAGCAAGCTCACCAGCGGCGTATCGGCCGGCTCGCGCCTGGGCTTGCGCGGCACGGAATCCCTGGGCAATGGCTTGCACGCCGTGTTCACGCTGGAAGCGGGCGTCCTGAGCGACACGGGCCGCTCCGACCAGGCGGGGCAATTGTTCGGCCGCCAGGCCTTTGTCGGCATCGACAGCTCGCTGGGCATGCTGACCGTGGGCCGCCAGTACAACCTGCAAAGCCAGGCGCTGACCGACGTGGCCGATCCGTTCGAGGGCGGCCTGGCCGGCGCGGCGACCAACCTGGCCGGCTATTCGGCCACGCGCATTGACAATACCGTGCGCTACACCTCGCCGGAATGGCGCGGCGTGACGGGCACCGTCATGTATGGTGCCGGCGAGCACACGGGGATTGCGGCAGATCAACGTTCGCTGGGCCTGGCATTGGGTTATGTCAACGGCCCCCTGACCTTGCGCCTGGCGCGCCAGAGCCGTGCCGGCGAGCCGGGCAAGGCCGACGTGAATAACACCATTCTGGCCGGTAATTACAACTTTGGCGTGGCCACGGCGTTTGCCGGCTATGGCCGCAACACGGGCGATGGCAGCAGCATGTTCTTTGCGGAAAATCCGTACGGCGCAGCGCAGGCGCCGGCCCAGTCCACCGACAGCCGCGACGCCATCGTTGGCGTCTCCGTGCCGCTGGGCGCGACGACCCTGCTGGCCTCGTATGTGCGCAAGGATGACCGCGATGCGGCCAACCGCGACGCGCAGCAGCTGGCCATCGGCGCCACGTATGCCTTGTCCAAACGCAGCAAGGTGTATGTTGCCTACGCGCATATCCGCAACCGCAACGACGCCGCCTACATGGTGGGCAATGCAACCGAAGTGGGCAGCGGCAACCGCGCCTTCAACATCGGCTTGCGCCACTCTTTTTAAGCGGGCAGCATGTTGCCTTCGAGCAGCAATGTCTCGAAAGCGGCGGCGGCCAGGGGGCGGCTGAACAAATAGCCCTGCATCTGGTCGCAGCCGTGCTGGCGCAGGAAGTCCAGCTGCTGCGCCGTTTCCACGCCTTCGGCAATCACTTTCAGGCGCAGGCTGTGCGCCAGCGAAATGATGGCGCGCACGATGGCCGCGTCATCGTCACTGTGCGTGATGTCGCTGACGAAGGTTTTGTCGATTTTCAATACGTCGATGGGGAAGTGGCGCAGGTAGGCCAGGCTGGAGTAGCCGGTGCCGAAGTCATCGATGGACAGTTGCACGCCCAGTCCCTTCAGCTTGGCCATGATGACCGTGGCTTGATCCACGTCATGCATGACCATGCTTTCCGTCAATTCCAGTTCCAGATGGGCCGCGGCGAGTCCCGTGTCCGCCAGCGCCTGCGCCACCGCGTGCAGCAGGTTCTTTTGCTTGAATTGCCTCGCCGACAGGTTGACGGCCAGGCGCAGCGGGCCATGGCCGGCCAGCTGCCAGGCGCGCGCCTGGGCGCATGCCGTGCGCAGCACCCAGTCGCCGATGGGCGTGATCAAGCCCATTTCCTCGGCCAGGCCGATGAAGCTGGCCGGCGGAATCCGCCCCAGCTGCGGGTGGGTCCAGCGCAGCAGCGCTTCCATGCCCACCACCGTGCCGCTGGCCAGATCCAGTTGGGGCTGGTATTCGAGGTGGAATTGCCCCCGCTCCAGGGCGTGGCGCAACTCGCTCTCCAGTCCCAGCCGTTCCAGGGTGCCCGTATTCATGCTCGCGGCATAGAATTGCCAGTGGCCCCGTCCCTGTTCCTTCGCGCGGTACATGGCGATGTCGGCGTGCTTGATCAGCGTGTCGGCATCGTCGCCATCGTCGGGATACACGGCCACGCCCATGCAGCAGCTGAGGAAAAATTCATATTCGCCCAGTTGCAGCGGTTGCGTCACGGCGTCCTGGATGCGCTGCAGGATGGCCACGCCCGGTTCGCCATTGCCATGCTGGGGCAACAGCAGCACGAATTCGTCGCCGCCCAGGCGCGCCACGGTGTCGACTTCGCGCGTCGCGTCGCGCAGGCGCTCGGCCACGCTTTTCAGCACCAGGTCGCCCGCATCGTGGCCCAGGGTATCGTTGACGAATTTAAAGCGGTCGAGGTCGATGAAAACCACCCACAGGGGCAGGCCGCTGCGCCGCGTCACGGCCATCGCCTGCTCCAGCCTTTCGCGCAGCAGGGCCCGGTTGGCCAGGCCCGTCAGGATATCGTGCCTGGCCTGAAATTCCAGTTCCTGTTCGAAACGCATGACGGTGCTGATGTCGTATTGCGCTACGACAAAGTGGCTGACGGGGCCATCGCCATCGTCGCGCACGGGAGCGACGAACAGCTCGCTCCAGTAGCAGCTGCCATCCTTGCGGAAATTGCGCACGATGGCCTTGCCTTCGCGCTGTTCGCGCAGGGCCGCCGTAATGGCGTGCATGTCTTGCCGCCCTTGCTCGGGACCTTGCAAGTCTTCCAGACGCTGGCCGATGACTTCGCCGGCCGCATAGCCGGTGATGCGTTCGAAGGCGGGATTCACGTATTCGATCAGGTAGCCGGGCGCGTCGGCGCTGCACAGGATGATGGCATTGGCCGACACTTCGATGATGCGTTCGCGCAGCCGCAGCGACTTTTCATTGTGCATGCGCGCGGCGATGTCTTCGGACAGGCGCAAATTGGCAAACTGCAGCGCCGCCGTGCGTTCGCCCGTGATGCGGGCAATCACGGAATTGCGCGACACCAGCTGATACACATACGCGGCCGCCAGCAGGCTCGACAGCAGACCGCCCAGCAGCACGTACAGCGAGCCGCGGTGGTTGGCGTCCAGGCCCATGCCTTTGGCCGGCAGCAGGGCGGCGCCCAGGGTATGCGCGCTGGCGTGGTACTGCAGCAGCAGCCGGGTGCTTTCCGACTCGATCTGGCGCGCCGAGGCGTAGCACAGGGCCGTCAGACACAGTCCGAACGCCAGGGTGAGCAGGGCCGAAGTGGAAACGGAAATGGAGATGCGCTTGAAGAATGATTGCATGGTGACGTCCCGTGGCAGCGCCGGTGCCGATCCATGATCAGGCAGGCCGGGCAGTGACTGACTGTAGGGCGGGCGGCGAAATACCGTCCGTTCGCTACCGAACGGACGGCCGTGCCGGCAAGAAATATAGTCGGGGCACCGTGCCAGCGCTGTGTTACGCTGCACCACATGGCGGCCCTCGTTCGGACGCCTTTCATCGATCCCCTAGCTGACGACTGGAAACCAGGAAACCTGCCCATGTCGAGTCCGCATGCCCAGCTGCACAACCCGAATCAAAACCATTTGCTTGCCGCCATGCTCGACGCCGATTTCGCGCGCCTGGCCCCGTACCTGGAGCAAGTGTCGATGCTGCTCGGCGACGTGATCTACGATTCGGGCGACAAGCTGCAGCATGTGTATTTCCCCACCACGGCCATCGTTTCCATTCATTACCTGCTGGAAAACGGCGGTTCGTCGGAAATTGCCGGTGTCGGCAATGAAGGCGTCGTGGGCGTGTCGCTATTTATGGGCGGCAACTCGACACCGAGCCGCGCCGTCGTGCAGACGGGCGGCGTCGGCTACCGGCTGAAGGCGCATTTGCTGATGGAAGAGTTCGACCGCGCGGGGCCCGTCATGCGCCTGCTGCTGCGCTATACGCAGGCGCTGATCACGCAAATGTCGCAGACGGCCGTGTGCAACCGCCACCATACGGTGGAGCAGCAGCTGTGCCGCTGGCTGCTGCTGACCATGGACCGCTTGCCGAACCGCGAGCTGACCATGACGCAGGAGTTGATTGCCAACATGCTGGGCGTGCGCCGCGAAGGCGTGACGGAAGCGGCCGGGCGCCTGCAGCAGCGCGGCTTCATCAGCTACCGGCGCGGCCATATTTCCGTGCTGGACCGCGCCGGCCTCGAAGGCCATGTGTGCGAATGCTATGGCGTGGTCAAAAAGGAATTTGCGCGCCTGTTGTCGGACGTGCGCCAGCGCCAGGCTTCCTGAAGACCGCACTGCCTCGTATTCTTATCGTTGTCATAGCCCGGGCTACCTCATGCAATCTGTCGAAAACATTCCCCCGCGCGCACCGTCGCGCTGGCCCATGGCGCTGGCGTTTTCCTTCAGCGCCGTCGCGCTGCTGGCCGTCGGCGTGCTGGCCTGGCGCGCGCCGTTCGAGACGGCCTGCGTCATCGACGCGCTGGTCTTCTTGCTGCTGATGCTGCTCGTGGCGCTGTACCGGCGCACGGTGGCGGCCAGTCTGCCGCGCCAGCTGCTCAAGGCGGGCGCCTTGCAGGATGCGATCTTCAACAGCGCCAATTTCTCGTGCATCGCCACCGATGCGCAGGGCGTGATCCAGATTTTCAATGTGGGCGCCGAACGCATGCTCGGTTATGCGGCGAGCGACGTGGTCGACAAGCTGACGCCGGCTGGCATTTCCGATGCGCAAGAAATTGTCGCGCGCGCGGCCGCCCTCAGCGCCGAACTCGACACCGTCATCACGCCCGGCGTGGAAGCGCTCGTCTTCAAGGCCACGCGCGGCATCGAAGACATCTATGAACTGACCTACATCCGCAACGATGGCAGCCGCTTCCCCGCCATCGTTTCCGTGACGGCCTTGCGCGATGCGCAGAGCAAGGTCATCGGCTACTTGCTGATCGGCACCGACAATACGGCACGCAAGCAGGTCGAGGCGGAACAGGCGCTGCTGGATCAGCGTCTGCGCGAACAGCAGGCGTACACGCGCTCGCTCGTCGAAACCAACAATGCCGAGTTGAAGAAGGCGCGCCTGGTGGCGGAAAAGGCCAACCGCGCCAAGTCCGAATTCCTGTCGAGCATGAGCCACGAATTGCGCACGCCCCTGAATGCCGTACTGGGCTTTGCGCAGCTGATGGCGTCCGACGTGCCGCCGCCCACCGTGCCGCAGCAGCGCTCGATCGAACAAATCCTCAAGGGAGGCTGGTATCTCTTGCGCTTGATCAATGAAATCCTCGACCTGGCCATGATCGAATCGGGCAAGGTGACGTTGTCGCAGGAAGCGATGTCCCTGCTCGACGTGCTGCAGGATTGCCAGGCGATGATCGCGCCGCAGGCGGAAAAGCGCGGCATCAGCCTGCATTTCCCCCGCTGCGGCGAAGCCTACTTCGTGCATGCGGACCGCACGCGCGTGAAACAGGTGATGATCAACCTGTTGTCGAACGCCATCAAATACAACCAGGGCGGCGGTTCCGTCACCGTCGACTGCAGCCAGCGCGGCGCCAGGGTACGGGTCAGCGTGCGCGACAGCGGCGCCGGCCTCGATGCGGGGCAGGTGGCGCAGCTGTTCCAGCCCTTCAACCGCCTGGGACAGGAAAACAGCACGGAAGAGGGCACGGGCATCGGCCTCGTCGTCACCAAGCAGCTGATTGAATTGATGGGCGGCACCATCGGCGTCGACAGCACCGTCGGCGTGGGCACCACCTTCTGGTTCGAGCTGGCCGCCAGCAATGCGCCGGCACTGATGCTGGGCGACGGCGACGCGCTGCCGCAGGCGCAGGAAGCGCAGGAAAGCCAGCGCACCTTGCTGTACGTGGAAGACAATCCCGCCAACCTGGCGCTGGTGGAGCAATTGATCGCCCGCCGCAGCGACTTGAAGCTGCTGACGGCTATCGATGCGCACCTGGGCATCGACCTGGCGCGCACGTATCAGCCGGATGTGATCTTGATGGATATCAACCTGCCCGGCATCAGCGGCTATGGCGCTCTGCATATCCTGCACGACGATCCGCTCACGAAACATATTCCCGTGATGGCCCTGTCGGCCAACGCCGTGCCGCGCGACATCGAGAAGGGCCTGGAAGCGGGTTTCTTCCGCTACCTGACCAAGCCGATCAAGGTCGTCGAATTCATGGATGCGCTCGACGTGGCCCTGCACCATGCGGCCGCGCACGGCCTGGCCGACGACACTCATGCAGTACGCTAATTCAGCATTTATTTTTAGGAATACCGCCATGCTTCAAGCCACCGAGATCCTGAACGCCAGCATCCTCATCGTCGATGACCAGGAGGCCAACGTCATGCTGCTGGAACAGGTGCTGCGCAATGCCGGCTATACGCGCATCACCTCCACCATGGACCCGCAAGCCGTGCGCGCGCTGCACCAGCAGCACCGCTACGACCTGATCCTGCTCGACTTGCAGATGCCGGAAATGGATGGTTTTGAAGTCATGGAAGGCTTGCGCGACCTCGAGGCGGGCAGCTATCTGCCCGTGCTGGTGATCACGGCCCAGCCGGGCCACAAGCTGCGCGCGCTGCAGGCGGGCGCCAAGGATTTCGTCAGCAAGCCCTTCGACCTGGTGGAAGTCAAGACGCGCATCCACAACATGCTGGAAGTGCGATTGCTGTACCAGAAGCTGGCCGAATACAACAAGTCGCTGGAACAGATGGTGGAAGTGCGCACGGCGGAGTTGCGCGAAAGCGAAGCGCGCTTCCAGCGCTTCACGGAACTGTCGTCCGACTGGTACTGGGAACAGGATGCGCAGGGCAACTTGACGCGCTTTTCCGGCCCCGTGGCTGAAATGCTGGGCATCGGCAGCGAGGAAGAGCCGCAGCGTTGGAACGCGGCCGAACGCGCCTCGCTCGACGCCAAGATTGCCGCAAGGGAACCGTTTCTCGACTTTATCTACAGCCGCGCCAACCTCGACGGCAGCACGCAATACCTGCAGGTGAGCGGCGAACCGATGTTCGACACGGGCAGCCGCTTCATCGGCTACCGCGGCATCGGCCTCGATGTCACGGAGCGCCATCGCAGTGCCTGATTTATACTTGGCGCCATCGATACAGACCAGGAAAAATCATGACCGACAAATCTCCCTCCTACTGGTTCCCCGCCAAGACCTATGGCTGGGGCTGGGGCTTGCCCATCACCTGGCAAGGCTGGCTGGTGTTCCTGGCCGCGCTGGCGCTGTTCGCCTGCGGCGCCTTCCTGTTCCCTCCGCAAACCATGCTGGTCGGCTACATCGTCTATGAAGTGGCCATCGTAGCCGTGCTCATTTTCATCTGCCAGCTGAAGGGCGAACCGACCAGCTGGCGCTGGGGCAAGAAGAAATAAGCGCGCTGCAGTCTGTTGCAATGCAGCAGATGCGCAAAGACGACACCTGCAAGAAATCATCTGGCCACGCGGCGGAACCGCGTATAATTGGCTCGCTGCCGCAAGGCGGCAAACGCTAGGGGTCCTGCCTTTCGCTGTGGAAACACGGTGCAAGCGCGGGTGAGAAATACCCTCCGAACCTGATCTGGATAATGCCAGCGAAGGGAAGCTTTAGGATGACTGCACCCCGCTTTTCCGCGTGCGCAATTCCGAACCTCCTTAGCTGGCTCCAGGCTTAAAAATAGTCTAGCCAAGGAGCCAAAATGAACGCCAACCCGAAATTCCTCTCCGCCACCGCCACGGTCGACGAAGCCGCCATCGCGCCGCTGCCCAATTCGCGCAAGATTTACGTGCAGGGCAGCCGCCCCGACATCCGCGTGCCCATGCGCGAGATCAGCCAGTCCGACACGGAAGCGTCGTTCGGCGGCGAAAAGAATCCGCCGATCTACGTCTACGACACATCCGGCCCGTACACGGATCCGGATGTGAACATCGATATCCGCTCCGGCCTCGATACGCCGCGCCTGCCATGGATCATGGAGCGTGCCGACACGGAAGAATTGCCTGGCCCCACCTCCGACTACGGCATCGCCCGCCTGGCGGACCCGAAGCTGGCCGAGCTGCGTTTCAATTTGCACCGCAAGCCGCGCCGTGCTATTGCCGGCAAGAACGTGACGCAAATGCATTACGCGCGCCAAGGCATCATCACGCCGGAAATGGAATTCGTCGCCATCCGCGAAAACATGCGCCGCCAGGAGTATTTGCGCGAGCTCAAGGCTTCCGGCCCCATGGGCGAGCGCCTGGCCGACCTGATGGGCCGCCAGCATCCGGGCCAGTCCTTCGGCGCCAGCATCCCGGCGGAAATCACGCCGGAATTCGTGCGCGAGGAAATCGCCCGCGGCCGCGCCATCATCCCCGCCAACATCAATCACCCGGAAGTGGAACCGATGATTATCGGCCGCAATTTCCTGGTGAAAATCAATGCGAATATCGGCAATTCCGCCGTGACGTCTTCCATCGGCGAGGAAGTGGAAAAGATGACCTGGGCCATCCGCTGGGGCGGCGATAACGTGATGGACTTGTCGACCGGCAAGCACATCCACGAGACGCGCGAATGGATCGTGCGCAACAGCCCCGTGCCGATCGGCACCGTGCCCATCTACCAGGCGCTGGAAAAGGTCAACGGCAAGGCGGAAGATCTGACTTGGGAAATCTTCCGCGACACCCTGATTGAGCAGGCCGAGCAGGGCGTCGATTACTTCACCATCCACGCGGGCGTGCTGCTGCGCTATGTGCCGATGACAGCCAAGCGCCTGACGGGCATCGTTTCGCGCGGCGGCTCCATCATGGCGAAATGGTGTCTGGCGCACCACCAGGAATCGTTCCTGTACACGCATTTCGAAGAGATTTGCGAAATCATGAAGGCGTATGACGTGTCGTTCTCGCTGGGCGACGGCTTGCGCCCCGGCTCCATCTACGACGCCAACGACGAAGCGCAGCTGGGCGAACTGAAAACCCTGGGCGAGCTGACGCAAGTTGCCTGGAAGCACGACGTGCAAGTGATGATCGAAGGTCCGGGCCACGTGCCCATGCAATTGATCAAGGAAAACATGGACTTGCAGCTGGAACAGTGCGGCGAGGCGCCGTTCTACACCTTGGGACCGCTGACGACGGATATCGCGCCCGGCTACGACCACATCACCTCGGGCATCGGCGCGGCCATGATCGGCTGGTATGGCACGGCCATGCTGTGCTACGTGACGCCGAAGGAACACCTGGGCTTGCCGAACAAGGCGGACGTCAAGGACGGCATCATCACGTACAAGATCGCGGCGCACGCGGCCGACCTGGCGAAAGGCCATCCGGGCGCGCAAATCCGCGACAACGCGCTGTCGAAAGCCCGCTTCGAATTCCGCTGGGACGACCAGTTCAACATCGGCCTGGACCCGGACAAGGCGCGCGAATTCCACGATGAAACCTTGCCCAAGGATTCGGCCAAGGTGGCGCATTTCTGCTCCATGTGCGGCCCGCATTTCTGCTCGATGAAGATCACGCAGGAAGTGCGCGAATACGCGGCCGGCATGGGCATCGCGGAAGACAAGGCGCTGCAGCAGGGGATGGAGGTGAAAGCCATCGAATTCATCAAGAACGGCGCCGAGCTGTACCGCAAGGTCTGAAGGAGGGCGTGATGACTGCATTGATCGACATCACGCTCAACGGCGCGCCGCACCAGGTGCCGCCGGGGCAAACCCTGGACCAATTGATCGCCGCGCTGTCGCTGGAAAACCAGGCGCTGGCGTTGGCCGTCAACCGCAGCGTCGTGCCGCGCAAGGCGTGGCAGGACAGGGTCCTGGAAATTCAAGACCAGGTGGAAATCGTACGCGCCATCGGCGGCGGTTAAGTTGAGAATAGACAAGGAAACGCACATGAATACCGCAACAAACAACGACCTGCTGACCATCGCAGGCAAACAGTACCAGTCGCGCCTGCTGGTGGGCAGCGGCAAGTACAAGGATTTGCCGCAGACGCGCGAAGCGACGGACGCGGCCGAGGCGCAGATCATCACGGTGGCGATCCGCAGGGTGAATATCGGGCAAGATCCGAACGCGCCCAGCCTGCTCGATTTCGTGCCGCCCGACCAGTACACGATCTTGCCGAACACGGCCGGCTGCTACAACGCCAAGGATGCCGTGTACACGCTGCAACTGGCGCGGGAACTCCTGGGCGGGCGCAATCTGGTGAAACTGGAAGTGCTGGGCGATGAAAAGACGCTGTTTCCGCACATGCCGGAAACCCTGGTCGCGGCCGAAGCGCTGGTCAAGGATGGCTTCGACGTGATGGTCTACTGCAGCGACGATCCGATCCAGGCGAAGATTCTGGAAGACATCGGCTGCGTGGCCGTCATGCCGCTGGCGTCACTGATCGGTTCGGGCATGGGCATCTTGAACCCGTGGAACTTGTCCTTGATCATCGACCAGGCGAAAGTGCCCGTGCTCGTCGATGCGGGCGTGGGTACGGCGTCGGACGCGGCCATCGCCATGGAACTCGGTTGCGATGGCGTGCTGATGAATACGGCGATTGCCGGCGCGCGCGACCCCGTGCGCATGGCGCATGCGATGAAGCTGGCCGTGCGGGCCGGGCGCGAAGCGTTTTTGGCGGGCCGCATGCCGCGCAAGTTCGCCGCCTCGCCCTCGTCGCCGATGGCGGGCCGGCTGGCGTGATGGAGCGACGGCGTCCCACCGTGCTCGTGTTTGCCGGTGCCGACCCGTCGGGCGGCGCCGGCATCGCCGCCGATATTCTAGCGATTGCGGCGCAGGGCGCGCATGCCTTGCCCGTCATCACGGCGCTGACGGTGCAGGACAACGACCGCGTGTTTGCTGTCGAGCCCGTGGCGCCGGAATTGCTGCGCCGCCAGGCGCAGGCGTTGATCGCCAAGGTCGCCATCGATGCCGTGAAAATCGGCATCCCCGGCAGCGCGGCGAATGCGGCCGTCATCGCGCAACTGATCGCCCAATTGCGGCTGTCCCGCCCAAGCTTGCCTGTCGTGCTCGATCCCGTGCTGGCCAGCGGCCATGGCGACGTGCTCAGCCGGGACGACGCCGTGCTGGCGCTGGCGCCCTTGCTGCCCGTGACTACCGTCATCGTACCGAACGGGCCGGAAGCGCTGGCCCTCGGTGGCGCAGATAACCTGCGCGCGCAAGGCTGTGGACACGTGCTGGTGACGGGCGGCCACGGCGACGGTGAGGAGATCGTCAACCGCTGGCTGGACGGTGACGGGCGCGCGCGCGAGTGGCGCTGGCCGCGCCTGCCCGGAGAGTTTCATGGCAGCGGCTGCACGTTGGCGTCGGCCATCGCGGCCCGCCTGGCATTGGGCCAGCCGCTGGCGCAAGCGCTTGACCGGGCGCAAGCCTATTGCCATGCGGCCCTGGCCGGCGCGTATGCGATTGCGCCAGGTCAACTCATGCCGCAACGATTCATTGAATAAGGAAAACATCATGCGTGGACTGTATCTGGTCACCCCGAACTGGGATGACACCGACCGCCTGCTCGATATCACGGAGCAGGCTTTGCATGGCGGCGTGGCCCTGCTGCAATACCGCCACAAGAGTGCCGACGCGGAGCAGCGGCGCGAACAGGCGGGCGCCTTGCTGGCCCTGGCCCGCAAGTATGGCGTGCCTTTCATCGTCAACGATTTTCTCGAGCTGTGCGAAGAGCTGGACGCGGACGGCGTGCACGTGGGCGGCACGGACGCGTCCGTCGCGCAGGTGCGCGCGCGCCTGGGCAAGGACAAGCTCGTCGGCGCCTCCTGCTATGGCGACATGGCCCTGGCGCGCACGGCAGCAGAGGGCGGCGCCAGCTACGTGGCCTTCGGCGGCTTTTATCCGTCGCTGGTGAAAAAGTATCCGGTGACGACGCCCCTGGATATCGTGCTGCAGGCGAAACGCGAAATCGCCTTGCCCTGCGTGGTGATCGGCGGCATGACGCCGGAAAACGCGGCGCCGCTGGTGGCGCGCGGGGCCGACATGGTGGCGGCGATCAGCAGCGTATTTGGCAAGGGATCTCAGGCGGACGATGTGGATATTGCAGTGCAGCAATTCAATCTGCTGTTTGCGCAGGCCGGGGAGGCGTGAGGGGGCGGATTTGGCGAATAATCGGCATATAATAAGGGCATCATTCATTACCGAGGTCCCTTTACCCATGAGTCAGCCAGCCGCCGCGAAACGCCTTATCCTGATCGTTGACGATGACCAGCTCCTGTTGGAATTCCTTGGCGAAGTCCTGCGCCATGCCGGCTACGAGACGGCCCTGGCCCATTCGGCCGAAGTGGCGCTGCAGCTGATCGCCCAGCGCGAGCCTGACCTGGCCTTGCTCGACATCCACATGCCGGGCATGTCCGGCCTGGAACTGGCCAAGCGCCTGCACGGCGAAACGGCCGTGCCATTCATGTTCCTGTCCGGCAGCGGCGACAGCGAATCGGGCAAGCAGGCGGCCGCCTACGGCGCCGTCGGCTATGTCGTCAAACCCGTCGACGAAGGCCGCTTGATGCCGGCGTTCGAAGCGGGCCTGGCGCGCGCCGATGAAATCCGCCAGCTGCGCCGCACCGAGCTGAACCTGAACGCGGCCCTGGCCGCCGGCCGGGAAACGAGCCTGGCCGTCGGTTTGCTGATGGGCAAGTTCCAGACGGACCGCAACACGGCGTTCGAAGTGCTGCGCGACCACGCCCGCTCCAGCCGCCGCAAGATCAATGAAATCGCCAGCCAGCTGCTGCTGGCCGAGGAAACCCTGAACGGCTTGCACGGCGCGTTTTTGAACCGGGCGAAAACCAAGTAAGAGTTTCAAGTAAGAGTTTCAAGTAAGCGTTGCACCGGCGCCGGCGTGGCATGTCGGCGCCTGCCTTGTTATGATGTGACGATACGGCGCGCTGGCGCGCCTGGTTCAACCATACACAGGACACACATGAAAACCAAAGCAGCGATTGCATGGAAGGCGGGCGCGCCTTTGACCATCGAGGAAGTCGACCTGGCCGGCCCGCGCGAGGGCGAAGTACTGGTCGAGATCAAGGCCACAGGCATTTGCCACACCGATTACTACACCCTGTCGGGCGCCGATCCGGAAGGCATCTTCCCGTCCATCCTCGGCCATGAAGGCGCGGGCATCGTCGTCGACGTGGGGCCTGGCGTGAAAAGCCTGAAGAAGGATGACCACGTCATCCCCCTGTACACGCCGGAATGCCGCCAGTGCAAATTCTGCCTGTCGCAAAAGACCAACCTGTGCCAGTCGATCCGCTCGACCCAGGGCCGCGGCCTGATGCCGGACGCGACGTCGCGCTTTTCCATCGACGGCAAGCCCATCTTCCACTACATGGGCACGTCCACTTTCTCGAACTACATCGTCGTGCCGGAAATCGCCCTGGCGAAGATCCGCGAAGACGCGCCCTTCGACAAGGTCTGCTACATCGGCTGCGGCGTGACGACGGGCGTGGGCGCCGTGCTGTTTACGGCCAAGGTCGAGGCGGGCGCCAACGTGGTCGTCTTCGGCCTGGGCGGTATCGGCTTGAACGTGATCCAGGCGGCGAAGATGGTGGGCGCCGACAAAATCATCGGCGTCGACATCAACCCGGCGCGCCAGGCTATCGCGCGCAAGTTCGGCATGACGCATTTCGTCAACGCCAACGAGGTGGAAAACGTTGTCGATACCATCGTGCAGCTGACGGACGGCGGCGCCGACTATTCGTTCGAATGCATCGGCAACACCACCACCATGCGCCAGTCGCTCGAGTGCTGCCACAAGGGCTGGGGCCAGTCCATCATCATCGGCGTGGCGGCGGCCGGCCAGGAAATTTCCACGCGTCCGTTCCAGCTGGTGACGGGGCGCGTGTGGAAAGGTTCTGCCTTCGGCGGCGCGCGCGGTCGCACGGACGTGCCGAAGATCGTCGACTGGTACATGGAAGGCAAGCTCAATATCGATGATTTGATCACACACAGGCTGAAGCTCGATGATATCAATCAAGGTTTCGACTTGATGAAGAGCGGTGAATCGATCCGTTCCGTCGTGCTGTATTAATGAATTGAAATACGCCGTACCACGGCGTTTTTGCGGAGGCTGCGGCCTCCGTTTTTTTTTGCCCGGCATGCCATCCATCGTCCGTGCTTGCCATCCAGGCAGGTCTTTTTGCAGCCTGTCGCACGGCGCTGGAGGCCAGGTCCGCTTGCCGCTACAGTCAACGCTCCACCACTTTTGCGACGAGGCAGCCATGACCACTTCCCATCGTTTGATCCTCAGCCTGGCCGGTATCCTGCTTGGCGGCAGCGCGCTGGCCGTGCAGCCGCCGCAACCGCCCGCGCCACCGGCCCCGCCTGCCGCGCCCAGCGTGCAGGTCAGCCGTTCGCTCGACAAGGGCGAAAGCTATGCGCTGGTCGATGGCACCAGGGATAGCGAGGGCGTCATCGTCGTCGACAGCGATATTCACTTGGAGCAGGTGGAAAAACTCAAGCGCTCGATCAAGGGGCCGTTCCTGTGGTTCCGCGACCAGGGGCAGGCCTATGTGCTGCAGGATGCGGCCTTGCTGGGCAAGGTGCGCACGGCATGGGAACCCTCGAAACAGCTGGGCAAGGAGATGAGCGCGCTTGGCGATCAAATGGGCGCGCACGGCAAGGCCATGGGGGAAATGGGCCGCAAGATGGGCGCCCGCAGCCTGGAAAAAGGCAGCGCGCGCGAGTCGGAACAGCTGCGCTTGCTGGGCCGCCAGCAGCAGGAGCTGGGCCGCAAGCTCGGCGACGCCTCGCGCCGCCAGGCGCTGGCGACGAGCGACACGGCGCGCCGCGCGGCCGAGCGCGACGTGGAACGCCTGCAACAGCAGATGGAAGATGCGCAGGACAAAATGGAAGAGATCAACGACCGCATCGCCGACGTACACGAGCGCGAGGCCGAGAAAATGGAGCAGATGTCGCGCCAGATGGAGCAGCGCGGCAAGCCGATGGAAGCGCTGGGCAAGCAAATGGGCGACCTGGGCCGCCAGCAGGAAAAAGTCGTCAAGATCGCGGACAAGACCACGCGCCAGGTGATCGCCCAGGCGCTCAGCGAAGGCAAGGCCAAGCTGGTGCGCTGAAGGAGGTGCTCAATTAGCAGGCCAGTGGCTTGCGCATCAGGCAGCGAAGCGCCGGATCGTGTCCGTCCTGCGCTTCGCGCGCCAGCTTGAGCGCGTGGCCTGCGCCCAGCGCCGCGGCCCCGATTTCGCTGAAACCGTGGCGCGCATAGTAGGGTGCGTTCCATGGCAGGTGGCGATACGTGCTGAGCGTCAGGCAGGCGCAGCCCAGCGCCCGGGCATGGGCCGCTGCCGCATCGAGCAAGCGCGCGCCCACGCCCTGCCGTTGATGCGGCAGGGCAACGGACAATTCCACGATGAACAGTTGCCCGTCGAGCGGTTCGGCGGCCAGGAAGCCTGCCGGCTCAGCGTGCCCATCGGCGGCCACCCATACGTCGCCCTCGCGCTGCAGCGCCTGTAAGGTGCTCAATGGCAAGGGTTCTCCCTGCGCCAGCCACGCCAGTCCGGGGCCGGCCTGCGCAAACAGGGCCGCGGCGCTGCGCTCGACCTGGGCCAGCAGGGGCAGGTCGGCGCTGCTGGCTGTGCGGATGGCGTACTTCACGGCGTATGCCACGCGGCGGCCACGGTGCGGTATTGCGCCGGCAACTGCCTGGCGTCGACCTCGCTGGCATATGCGTCATCCTGTACCGTGTCCCAGCGCGCGTCGCAGCTGAAACGGTAGACTTGCGCCTCGTCCCCGTAGCGGCACACGGCCAGGCCGTGGATGGCGATGGGGGCGGCGCCATCTTCAGCGGCGACATGGCCGAAAGGCAAGTCGGACCAGGCCCAGGCCAGTACGCGGGCGCCGTCGAGGTGGCTGGGAGGTGTCATGGGCATGTTTTCATCAGCTGTGCAGTGATGCCGATTGTAGCGCGCACGCGGCGAATCCGGCGTGACCGCTGGACAAATGCACAGTATTTTTAGCCATGCCGGTATAATCACGGCATGCAAAATCTTCTTCACAACCTCAATCCCGAACAATTGGCTGCCGTCACCTTGCCGGCGCAGCATGCGCTGATCCTGGCGGGCGCCGGTTCGGGCAAGACCCGCGTGCTGACCACCCGCATCGCGTGGCTGATCCAGACCCAGCAGGTATCGCCGCCCGGCATCCTGGCCGTGACGTTTACCAACAAAGCCGCCAAGGAAATGCTCACGCGCCTGTCGGCCATGCTGCCGATCAACACGCGCGGCATGTGGATCGGCACTTTCCACGGCCTGTGCAACCGCTTGCTGCGCACGCACTACCGCGACGCGGCCTTGCCGCAGACCTTCCAGATCCTCGATTCCCAGGATCAATTGTCCGTGATCAAGCGTTTGTTGAAGGCAAACAATATCGATGATGAAAAATTCCCGCCGAAGACGGTGATGTATTTCATCAACAACGCCAAGGACCAGGGTTTGCGCGCCACGGATGTGGAAGCGTATGACGCGCACGAGCGCAAGATGGTCGAGCTGTACCAGCTGTACGACGACCAGTGCCAGCGCGAAGGCGTCGTCGATTTCGCGGAATTGCTGTTGCGCACGTATGAATTGCTGAGCCGTAACCAGCCCTTGCGCGAACATTACCAGGCGCGTTTCCGCCATATTTTGGTGGACGAGTTCCAGGATACGAACAACCTGCAATACAACTGGCTCAAATTGCTGGCCGGCCACGGCAGCCGCGATGGCGGGGCCCTGTTTGCCGTCGGCGACGATGACCAGAGCATCTATGCCTTCCGCGGCGCCAACGTGGGCAACATGAGTGCCTTCGAGCACGAGTTCCAGGTGAAGAACTTGATCAAGCTGGAGCAGAACTACCGCTCGCACGGCCATATCCTCGACAGCGCCAACGTATTGATCGCGAACAATAGCAAGCGCCTGGGCAAGAATCTGCGCACGGACGCGGGCCATGGCGAGCAGGTGCGCGTGTATGAAGCCAGTTCCGACTTGCAGGAAGCGCAATGGATCATCGAAGAGGCGAAAAGCCTGATCGCCGATGGCGCGTCGCGCAGTGAAATCGCCATCTTGTACCGCTCGAATGCGCAGTCGCGCGTGATCGAACACGCGCTGTTCTCGGCCGCGATTCCTTATCACGTGTATGGCGGCCAGCGCTACTTCCAGCGCGCCGAGGTCAAGCACGCAATTGCCTATTTGCAATTGATGGACAATCCGCACAACGATTCGGCCTTCTTGCGCGTGGTCAATTTCCCCACGCGGGGCATCGGCATGCGCTCGATCGAGCAATTGCAGGCCGCGTCGGAACAGTACGGTATTTCGCTGTATGCGGCCGTGCCGTACGTGGCGGGCAAGGCGGGCAGCGTGCTGGCCGGCTTCGTCAAGCTGATCGAAGGCGTGCGTTTCGAAACGCAGCAATTGTCCTTGCCGGAAATGGTCAGAGTGGTGCTGGAAGCGAGTACCTTGCTGCAACATTATCAGAATGAAAAGGAAGGCGCCGACCGCATCGAGAACCTGGAGCAGATGGTCAGCGCGGCCAGCCAGTTCATTTCCGAAGAAGGTTTTGGCCAGGGCGCGCCCGCGCATTTGGGGCCAGCGGCCCAGGCGCAGTCGGGCGCGCCCGTCGTGAACCAGGATGGCATCGAAATCCTGGACGCCGACGCGCCGCTGCCGGCCGTGATGTCGCCGCTCTCCGCCTTCCTGTCGCACGCGTCGCTGGAAGCGGGCGACAACCAGGCGCAGGCGGGCCAGGATGCGCTGCAGATGATGACGGTGCACTCGGCCAAGGGCCTGGAATTCGACAACGTGTTCATTACCGGCCTGGAAGAGGGCCTGTTCCCGCACGAAAGCAGCTCGAAGGAAGACAACGGCGTGGAAGAGGAACGCCGGCTGATGTACGTGGCCATCACGCGCGCGCGCAAGCGCTTATATATGAGCTTTTCGCAGACGCGCATGCTGCACGGCCAGACGCGCTACAACATGAAGTCGCGCTTCTTCGACGAATTGCCGGAAGAATCGCTGAAATGGCTGTCGCCGAAGGTGCAGGCGAACTGGTTCGGCAACCGCAAGTCGGCCTGGGACGAGGCGCCGAAGCTGGCCAGCCTGGGTTCGGACAATGCGATTGCGCAAAAGATCGCGCAAAAAGCCACGGGCGGCGGCTGGCGCATCGGCGAATCCGTGGCGCACGCCAAGTTCGGCGAGGGCGTGATCGTCAATATCGAAGGCGGCGGTGGCAATGCGCGCGCGCAAATCAACTTCGGCCAGCACGGCATGAAGGTGCTCGACCTGGGCATCGCCAAATTGGAACGCCTGGGCCGCTAGTTTGCTGAGTAGCAATAAAAAAGGGCAGCCTGCGCAGGCTGCCCTTTTTTCATGCGGCGTGAAAATCAGTCGTTCGGCTTGTCCAGCGACACCGTCTTGCTTTCATCGACAGGCAAGCCGAAGATCTGGCGGTAGGCGGCGTAGAACGAGCAATGCATGATGATGGTCAAGATCATCGACAGCGGCATCATCAGTTGCATCATCAGCGGCGTGCGGCCAAAGATGACGGCCAGCAACTGGCTGGTGACGACGCTGATGGCGAACCAGGTGGCGGCGAAGACGATGAAGGCCGACAGCGAGCGCCAGACGGCGAAAAAGCTGAAGAACAGCGCCTTGCCCAGCCCGGTTTGTTTCCAGTAGATCAGCGGTGCGGCAAAGCAGAAGGCCATGGCGGCCGGCACGTACAGCACGATGGCCAGCAGGATGCCGAGGCCCAGGCGCGATTCGGGGATGGCGGTACGCGCCGCTTCTTCCGTCAATTGCCCCGTGACCAGTTGCCACAGCAAGCCGTCGTCCACCAAAGTCGAGGCGCCGATGGCCACGATGGCCATCAGGATGTACAGCACGCCCAGGCCGAACAGGGAAGGAAAGGCCGGTTTGCGGAAGCCCGAGATCAACAGGCTGGGCAAGACGCGCTTGCCCTGGTCGATGTTCAGGCAGCCTTGCACGAAGGCGACGGAAAACACGGGGACGAGGATGACGGGCAGCATCTGGCCGAGCACGGGCACGATGCTGACGGCCAGCATGCAGAACATATAGCCGAGAAACAGCATCGACATGCCGCCAGGTTGCTTGCGAAACAGGGCGAAGCCTTGTTTCACCCATTGCCAACCTGTACTTGCAGGTAATTTTTCCATGTTTAAAACAGTTCCGGAGCAGGTGTGGCGATACGTTCGCGCAGAATGCGTTCGAAATGCGTGGGATCGTGCGGGGTCAGCATTTCCGCTTCGCGCGGCTGGTAATAATCGTACAGGCGCGACAGCCAGAAGCGCAGCGCGGCGGCGCGCAGCATCGGTTGCCATGCAGTCTGTTCTTCATGCGTAAACGGACGCACGGCCCGGTAGGCGTCGAGCAGGGCGCGCACGCGCACCGTGTCGAGCACGCCCGTGGCCAGGTCCACGCACCAGTCGTTGACGGTGACGGCCACGTCGAACAGCCAGGTGTCGCAGCCGGCAAAGTAAAAGTCGAAAAAGCCCGTCAGTTGTTCGCCGTCAAACATGACATTGTTGCGGAACAAGTCGGCATGCACGGGACCGCGCGGGATGGCTTTATAGGTATCGCAGGCAGCAAAGGCGTCCTGGAAGTGGATTTCCGCGCGCAGCAAATGCGCCCTGGCATCGTCGAGGTGGTGCAGGACGAGCGGCGTGGTGGTGTTCCACCAGTCCAGGCCCCGCAGATTCGGCTGTTGCAGGGGGAAATCCTGCGCCGCCAGGTGCATCTTCGCCAGCATGGCGCCCACGGCCGCGCAATGCACGGCTTGCGGCGCCATCTGCGAGCTGCCGTCGAGTTTGCTGACGATGGCGGCCGGCTTGCCTTGCAAGGCCGTCACCAGTTCGCCGTCCGCATTGGCGATCGGCGCCGGCACCAGTACGCCCCGGTCCGCCAAATGGCGCATCAGTTGCAGATAGAACGGCAATTGCTCGAAGCTGAGGTTTTCAAAGATCGTCAGCACATACTCGCCGCGCTCCGTGCTCAGGAAGAAATTGCTGTTCTCGATGCCGGACGCGATGCCCTTGAGCGCCAGAGGTTTGCCGAGTGGAAATTGCGTGATCCACTGGCCGATATCGTCCAGGTGTAGCGCGGTAAAAACTGCCATGGGAAAGAGAGGAATGGTCTAAAAGGTCAAAAAAAGCCGGCTGCCCCGCAGGTGGCCGGGGCAGGGCAGAAGAGAGTGGCTGCTTACTTCGCTGGTGCGGGCGGCGCTGGCGCGTCCGCGGCCTCTTCGTCGCGTTGTTTCTGTTTCTTCTTGCCCAGATCAAATTCCAGTACTTTCCATTGCGGGCCGCGCAGGGCGCCGCTGTGGGCCTGGTCGCCGCCGGCGGCCGGCTTCATGTAATAGGTGCTGCCGCCGCTCGTCACTTTCACTTCGGACGTCACGCCCGCTTCGCGTTTTTCGGTAATCTGCTGCTTGGCCGCGGCCGGCGCCACGGTGATGGGCGCTTCGCCCATTTCCTCGATGCGTTCCAGTTGTGGCGGCGCGTCGCTCGGTTTGGCCGGCGTCTGGGCGCTGGCGATGGCCGAACATGCCAGCAGGGGCAGGGCGAGGAATGTCCAGAGTGTCGATGTACGCATCATGATGGGTTCGCTTCCATGTGAGGGACTGCAGCGCGTGCAGTAGTGTAATGCCGTCAATTTATCTATAAGGCATTGTAACAAACTGGTAGGCAATGCTGTTTAATACGGCTGATTAATGTGCCGAAATGGCCGGCAGTGGCGGCCCGCGCGCCCGCACGGGGCCGCCAGGGTGGCAAAAACGCCGGAAGCGGCAGGCGTTGCGGCCGGTGGCGCGGCCCTAAACTCTGCGATAATTGGGCGATATTCCACCCGCCCGCCGCTGTTTCTTCCCGGCTGGCGCGGCTCACCTTATTTTATTGGCATTATGCAAAACACCCTGCTGTTAGTCGACGGTTCCAGTTACCTCTATCGTGCCTTCCATGCGCTGCCCGACCTGCGCAGCCCGGACGGCTATCCCACGGGCGCCATGCACGGCATGGTCAACATGCTGCGCCGCCTGCGCGCCGACTACCCGGCCGCCTATATCGCCTGCGTTTTCGATGCCAAAGGCAAAACTTTCCGTGATGACATGTATCCGGAATACAAGGCCACGCGCGCTTCGATGCCGGACGATCTGCGCCTGCAGATCGAACCGATCCACGAAGCCGTGCGCGCCATGGGTTGGCCGATATTGATGGTCGACGGCGTGGAAGCGGACGACGTGATCGGCACCCTGGCCGTGCAGGCGGCCGCCGCCGGCATGGACGTGGTGGTGTCGACGGGCGACAAGGACCTGGCGCAGCTGGTCAACAGCCAGGTGACCCTGATCAATACCATGAGCAATGAAAAGCTCGATGAAGCGGCCGTGCTGGTCAAGTTCGGCGTGCCGCCCAACCGTATCATCGATTATCTGTCGCTGATCGGCGATACGGTCGACAACGTGCCGGGCGTCTCGAAATGCGGCCCGAAGACGGCCGTCAAATGGCTGACCTTGTACGACAGCCTGGAAGGCGTGATGGAAAACGCGGCCAAGGTGGGCGGCGCCGTGGGCGAAAACCTGCGCACGGCCCTGCCATGGCTGCCGCAGGCGCGCGCCTTGATCACCGTCAAGACCGATTGCGACTTGTCCGAACACATGACGACCATCGCCGACTCGCTGGTGGCGAAACACGAAGACAAGGAAGCGCTGCTGGCCTTCTTCCAGCGCTACGGCTTCAAGGCCCTGCTGCGCGAACTGGGCGCCACGCCGCCGCCGATGTCGCCCGTTGGCGCACCGGCAACTGGCGGCGCTGCCGCCAATACGACGGGCGACATGTTTGCCGATGCCGCGCCAGCAGTGGAAGCCGTGTATGAAACCGTGCTGACGGACGAGCAGCTGGACAAATGGATCGCCCTGATCGATGCGGCGGCCTTGACGGCCGTCGACACGGAAACCACGTCGCTGGAACCGATGACGGCGCAAATGGTCGGCATTTCCCTCTCCGTGGCAGAGCACGCCGCCTGCTACATCCCGCTGGCCCACGATTACGCGGGCGCGCCGGAACAGTTGACGCGCGAACACGTGCTGGCGAAGCTGCGTCCATGGCTGGAGGATGCGAACAAGCCCAAGCTGGGCCAGAACCTCAAATATGACAGCCACATCTTCGCCAACCACGGCGTGACGTTGCGCGGCATCGCCCACGATACCTTGCTCGAATCGTATGTGTTCGAATCGCACAAGAAGCACGACATGGACAGCCTGGCCCTGCGCCACCTGAATTACACGACCATCCCGTTCGAGGACGTGTGCGGCAAGGGCGCCAAGCAGATCACGTTCAACCAGGTGGAAGTGGAGCAGGCGGCGAAATACGCGGCCGAGGATGCCGACGTCACCTTGCGTTTGCACAATGCCATGTGGGGCAATGTGGCGAACGATGAGAAGCTGACTTTCATCTATGAAAAGATCGAGATGCCGACGGCCGTGGTCTTGCAAAAGATCGAGCGCAACGGCGTGCTGATCGACGATGAATTGCTCAACATCCAGTCGGCCGAGCTGGCCGTCAAGATTCTCGAACTGGAAAAGAAGGCGTATGAGCTGGCCGAGCAGCCATTCAATCTGGGCTCGCCGAAGCAGATCGGCGAAATCTTCTTTGACAAGCTGAAACTGCCGGTGGTCAAGAAAACCCCGACGGGCGCGCCGTCGACGGATGAGGAAGTGCTGCAAAAGCTGGCCGAGGATTATCCGCTGCCCAAAGTGCTGCTCGAATACCGCGGCATGGCCAAGCTGAAGTCGACCTACACGGATAAATTGCCGAAGATGATCAACGTCACGACGGGCCGCGTGCACACGAATTATGCGCAAGCCGTGGCCGTGACGGGCCGCCTGGCGTCGAACGATCCGAACTTGCAGAATATTCCCATCCGCAGCGCGGAAGGCCGCCGCATCCGCGAAGCCTTCATTGCGCCGCCGGGCAGCCACATCGTTTCGGCCGACTATTCGCAGATCGAATTGCGCATCATGGCGCACATCTCGGGCGATGAAGCCATGCTGCGCGCGTTTGCCGACGGTATCGACATTCACCGCGCCACGGCCGCTGAAATCTTTGGCGTGCCGGCCGCGGAAGTGCAGAGCGAACAGCGCCGCTACGCCAAGGTCATCAACTTTGGTTTGATCTACGGCATGAGCGCATTCGGCCTGGCCGGTAACCTGGGCGTGGACCGCACGGCCGCGCAAAGCTATATCGACCGCTACTTTGCCCGTTTTTCCGGCGTGAAACAGTACATGGAAGACACGCGCCAGCAAGCGAAGGCGCGCGGCTACGTGGAAACCGTGTTCGGCCGCCGTTTGTGGTTGCCGGAAATCAATTCGCCGAACGGCCCCCGCCGCCAGGGCGCGGAACGGGCGGCGATCAACGCGCCCATGCAAGGCACGGCCGCCGACTTGATCAAGCTGGCCATGATCGCCGTGCAAGGCTGGCTGGAAGCGGACAACTTGCAGACGAAGATGATCATGCAGGTGCACGATGAACTGGTGCTGGAAGTGCCGGACGCCGAATTGGAACTGGTCAAGCGCAAGCTGCCGGAACTGATGGCGGGCGTGGCTGCGCTGAAAGTGCCGCTGACGGCGGAAGTGGGCGTAGGACGCAATTGGGACGAAGCGCACTAGGACACCAGACCAAATCTACTGCGCGAATCTACTGCGCGGCGCAATTTCCGGCCTGCGATGCTCACTGCCTCGGCGGCCCCGTGCCTGGCACAGTTGCGCTTCTCGGCCAGAACTCGGGGCCGCTCGCTACGATTTTGTCTGGGTCCAGAGATTTGACTTCACTTAATGCAACATTTTCAGGAGAAACGCATGAGCGACATGATCACCGATTGTGAAAGTTTGCTGGGCCAGAGCAGCTTGTCCGGGCCGGACGGCCGGCGTGGTTTCCTGAAGGTGGCGCTGGGCACGGGTTTTGCCGTGGCCGTGCTGCCCGTGGCGGCGCAAAACGTCGTCAAGACGGATTCTGCCGGACTCGTCACGGGCAGCATGTCGGTGATGGTCGATGGCCAGGCCGTGCCCGTGTATGCGGCGCAGCCGGAAGGCAAGACGGGTTTGCCCGTGGTATTGGTCATTTCGGAAATCTTTGGCGTGCATGAACATATCGCCGACATGGCGCGCCGCTTCGCCAAGCAGGGCTATCTGGCCCTGGCGCCCGACCTGTTCGTGCGCCAGGGCGATGCCACCAAGGTGGCCAGCATTGCCGATTTAATGAAGGGCATCATCGCCAAGACGCCGGACGCGCAAGTGATGGCGGACCTCGATGCGGTGGTGGCATGGGCGAAACAGAATGGCGGCGACACGAGCCGCCTGGGCATCACGGGCTTTTGCTGGGGCGGGCGCATCACGTGGCTGTACGCGGCGCACAATCGGGCCGTCAAGGCGGGCGTGGCCTGGTATGGCCGCCTCGTCGGCGAACCGACTGCCTTGCAGCCGAGCAACCCCATCGATATCGCCGCCAGCCTGAAAGTCCCCGTGCTGGGCTTGTATGGCGGCAAGGATACGGGCATCAGCCAGGAATCGATCGGCAAGATGAAGGATGCGCTGGCCAAGGGCGGCAACCAATCCGAGTTTGTCGTGTATCCCGATGCGGGCCACGCCTTCAACGCCGATTACCGCCCCAGCTATGTGGCGGCCGATGCGAAAGACGGTTATGCGCGTTGCCTGGCCTGGTTCAAAAAGCATGGCGTGGCGTAATGCCGCAACAGAAAAATACCGCATTTCCCAGAAATTGACGTGAAAGCCGTACCGGGCTGTAAAATGCCCGGTGCGCGCCAATGCAGTACAATTGCATCTTCATCGCGCGACGCTGCCGCCAGACGCGCAAAAAATTAAACAATAGATAACAACGCATTCATCAGGCCAGACGCCAGCATCGCGGGCGCCAGTGACCCGGCGCCATTTTGAGGTAAGAAAATCATCGATCCCGTCCTTATATCCATTTTGCTCGCGACCACGATCGCGGGCGTGTTCAGCATTACCGCGGCGGCGATCTTTTCGTTTGCATTCCTCTCCAAAGTGGTCGAGCGCATGGTCAGCTTGTCCGTCGGCATCATGTTGTCGACGTCCCTGCTGCACGCCTTGCCCGAAGCGTTCGAATCGCAGGCAGACCCGCGCAGCCTGTTCGCCACCCTGCTGGCGGGCTTGCTGGCCTTTTTCATGTTGGAAAAATTCGCGATTTTGCGCCATTCGCACCACCACGAAGGCGACGGCCACCACCATGCGCACGGCCACGACAAGCACGAAGCGGGCAAGTCCGGCTGGATGATTCTAGTGGGCGACGGCATGCACAACTTTACGGACGGCATCTTGATCGCCGCCGCCTTCCTGGCCGACCCGAAGCTGGGCCTGGTGACGGGCCTGGCCATCATCGCGCATGAAATTCCGCAGGAAATCGGCGACTTCATCGTGCTGCTCAACGCGGGTTTCTCGCGCCTGCGCGCCTACATCTTCAATCTGCTGTGCAGCCTGATGGCGGTGGCGGGCGGCTTGCTCGGCTATTTCACCCTGGACCGCGCCAGCAACCTGATTCCTTACGTGCTCGTGTTTGCCTCGTCCGGCTTCATCTACATCGCCTTGAGCGACCTGATGCCGCAGATGCAGCGCCGCGCCACCTTGCGCGAAACCATCCCGCAAGTGCTGCTGATCGCGCTGGGCGTGTGTATCGTGCTGTTCCTGACGCATAAGCGCCACGGCGGTTGATGTCCGGCACTGCCGGCGCAGTGCCACCTATGCTATATTGCCTTTCTGACCAACTTGCACAGAAAGGAGGAAAATATCATGGAAGAAAACTTGTTGCTCGCCGTATGGCGCGCACGCTCTTTAAGCGCATTTGCCAGCTCTTGCCCACGTTCTATCGCGCTGCGATAACCTGGCCAGAGCAAAGTCACCCTCCTATACGAGTCCTTTCCTGGTACTCCGTTGTCGTTAGCGCTCCTGTTAACGCGGATGCTTGCATCCCGAACAAAGACAAGAGCCATGACTACCCTGATCTCGACACAAGCTTTACAACTGGATACCCACGACGGTTTCCTCTTCAATGAACTCGCCTTTACCTTGCGCCAGGGCGACCGCATCGGCCTGATCGGCCACAATGGCTGCGGCAAATCCACCTTGCTTGGCTTGCTCAGCGGCACGCGTGCAGCCACTGCCGGCACCATCCACTATTCTCGTGCCTGCCGCTTGCAGCACGTGGAGCAGCACTTGCCGCCGGAACTTGCCAGCCTGAGCCTGTACGACGCCTTGCTGGCACCCGTGCTGGAGCAGCCGGAACTGCATTGGCGGGTCGACAGCCTCTTGGCCGAACTGGGCTTTGACGTTGATACGGCGCAAGTGCCCGTGCATTCCCTGTCCGGCGGCCAGCACACGCGATTGCTGCTGGGGCGTGCCCTGCTGCAGGAGCCGAACGTGCTGCTGCTCGACGAGCCGAGCAATCACCTGGACTTGCCGTCGCTGCTGTGGCTGGAGCAATTCCTGCTGGCCTGGCGCGGCGCCTTCATCCTCGTCTCGCACGACCAGCGATTGCTCGACAACGTGGCCACGCGCAGCTGGATCTTGCGCGATAGCCGTCTCTACGATTTCGACTTGCCGTGCGGCCCCGCGCTGGCGGCGCTGGCCGAGGCCGATATTGCCGCCGCCGCCCGCCATGCGGCCGAACAGAAGGAAATCGACCGCCTGTCTGCCAGCAGCGCCCGCCTGGCCCTGTGGGGCCGCACCTATGACAATGAAGACCTGGCGCGCAAGGCCAAGACCATGCAGCGGCGCATCGACAAGTTGAAGGATGAGCAATCGTTCGTCAGCGATGGCGCGCCGTGGCGCTTGAGTCTGCGCGGCAAGGCGCTGGCGGCTGACCAGCTGCTGGCGCTCAATGGACTGGACGTGCGCGCCGTGCCTACGTCTCCCGTGCTGTTCCAGGTCGGCCAGCTGTGGTTGAAACCGGGCGACCGTATCGCCTTGCTGGGCGCCAACGGCAGCGGCAAGTCGTCGCTGCTGCGCCTGTGCTGGCAAGCGATCCAGGCGCAGGAAGAACGTGCGGACTTGCGCTACCACAAGGCGGCCAACATCGGCTATTACGACCAGTCGCTCAAGCAACTGGCCGATACGGCCGACCTGTCCGACGCCCTGTACCCGTTCGCCGTGCAAAACGAGGCTGCGCGCAGCCAGGTGGCGCGCAAGCAGGCGTTGATAGCGGCCGGTTTTCCGTATGCGCGCCATGGCCAGACGGTGGCGACCCTGAGCGGCGGCGAGCGGGCGCGGCTGCTGTTCCTGGGACTGTCGCTGGCCAGTTATCACTTGCTGCTGCTCGACGAGCCCAGCAATCACCTGGACATGCAGGGCAAGGCGGAACTGGGGCAAGCGCTGCGCGGCTTTGCGGGCGGCTGCCTGCTGGTGTCGCACGACCGCGACCTGATCGAGACGGCTTGCAACCGCTACTGGGTGGTGGCCGACGGCGGGCTGGAAGAGTGGCCCGATGCAGCCAGCGCGTATGCGCGGCTGAGTCTTGAGGATGGGCAAGCGCCGGGGTCCGCGCCGCGCGTGGAAACGGCTGCGCTTGCGCCAGCGCAAACCGACATCGACGTGCAGCTGGAACGCTTGTGCGAGCTGGAGCAATTGCTGGCGCAAGACCTGGCGAGAAAACCGCGCCACCAGAAGCTGGCCAGCCAGCAGGCGTGGCAGGCGGAGATCGCGTACCTGAACCGCGCCTTGGGCATCATGCCCTAGTACGGTGCCGGCGCCCGTGGCAGCTTGCCGGCGATGGCGTCCACGGGCTACGGTGGCGCGTTGCAACTGGTGCAGGCCTGCGGCTAGGGCAGGTTCGCCCTGGCCCGCATCAGGACGGCGTTTGCGCCAGGCGCCGCAGTTCAAGCAGTGCGTTGCCGTATTCGGCGTACATCACCATGCCGGTGGCAACCGTCTTTTCAAAAAACTCCCTGGCTTTGAGGCGGTCTTGCTTCAACAGATAGTATTGGCCGACATTAAAATACGCTTCGCACAAGGACAGCAGGCGCTCATCCCCCGTCATTGTGTCGGCTGCCGCCAGCACTTGTTCCGGCGTCGAGATGCCGGTGAACAGGCCATAGGCGGGGCGCGGCCAGACGCCTTTGGCGTCGGCGTTCAATTCCTGCCTAAGCGCGTCCGGCAAGGAGAGCCCGGCAGAACCCAGCGTCCACAGATACCACAGCCTGGCATACGGCTGTGCCTCCATGTTTGCCGCCGAGATAGCCAGCGGTTCCAGGTCGTCGAGCGCGCGCCGGTATTGGCCCATCTGGTAATAAGTCTGGCCGCGCTGGTAAGCGACTTCGTAGGCATCGTAGCCCAGCAGCCGCGCCTGTTCCAGCTGTTCGATGGCAGACTGGAATTGTCCGCGCTGCACCTGGATCGATGCCAGCGTCATATGGTAGACAGCCGTCGACGGTCGCAGCGCCAGCGCCTGCGTCACGTCCGCCCATGCCAGTTCCGCTTGCTGCAGATCCGCATGGGACGAGCCGCGCAACCAATAGGCTTCGGCCAGTTGCTGCTTGTCTTCCGGCTTGCGCGCGATGGTCGCGCTGTGATCAGCGATCTCTTTTTCCACGCTGCTGCGCATGCGCTGGCCCGGCGTATTGGCCTCGGTGCCCGGTTTGTTGCTGTTGATCCACATTTCCGGAACACTGAAGGAACCGTCCATCATCTTGCTGATGTGTTGCAGTTGCGCAAGAAATTTGTCCAGGTCGCGCGCCGGCACCGAATCGCCGAGGAAAGTGAGTTCCAGCGCGATGCGCGCCACATTGCCGCGAAATTGCTGGGACTGTTTGTAAGTGAAGAAATCGCCGTCGTAGCGCGTGGTGGTGGGGTCGAGCAAACCGCTGACATTGTCAGGCAGGTTGATCTGAAAGGTGTAGGTCAGCGTCTTGCCCGCGCCTGGCAAGACAAACGGGACGCCGCGCGCGGCCTCGTCCTTGATATGCATTGCTTGAACGAAATTCACCGGCATGAATGCGAAGATCCAGCCTTTGCCCAAGGCGGTCGCGGCATGCTCGATCGTGTAGCGGTCTACCATCGTGATGTGCGCGCCAGGCCGGTAGTCGGCCAATTCTGCGGTCCCAAGGCGTTGCGCGCCCGGATAGCGCGCCTGGGTCATGGCCTGGTCCGCCTGCGCATAGCCGGCCATGCGCGTCGCTGCGCCTTCCTGCACCTTGTCCGCCAGCATGCCATCGTAGCTGTTGCGTTTTTCAAGCAGCACTGGCTGGTCGAATGCCCTGACGGTCATGGTTTCCTTCAGTTCATACGCGGCCAATGGTTTTTGCGCGGCGGCAGGCAGGCTGAATGCCAGGCATAAGCTGGCCAGTACGCTCAAGGCGGATCGTTGCATGAATCATTCCTGATGATGATAGAGTTCGGCGATATGGCGCCGTACGGCGCCGCGTCACCGGCTTATGCCAGGCCAGTCGCCACGGGCCGCGCCGGGTCGGCGCACCATTCGCTCCACGAGCCCGGATACAGGGCCGCGCCAGGCAAGCCGGCCACTTCCAGGGCCAGCAAGTTGTGGCAAGCCGTCACGCCGGAGCCGCATTGCAGGATGGCCGCTTGCGGTGCATCAAACAATGCGCTGAAATCGCGCCGCAGTTCCTCGGCACTTTTAAAGCGGCCGTCCGCTTGTAAATTATCCTTGAAGAAACGGTTTTTCGCGCCGGGGATGTGGCCGCCCACGGGGTCGATGGTTTCATTCTCGCCCCGGTAGCGGTCGGGGGCGCGCGCGTCGATGACCGTCAAGGCCCGGGTTTCCAGGTTGGCGATGACGTCTTGCACGGTGACCGTGCGCGTCAGGCTGGCTTTTTCCGTGAGCTTGCCGGCAGGACGGGGCGCCACGGGCGTGACCAGCGGCAAGCCTTGTGCCTGCCAGGCGGCCAGGCCGCCGTCGAGCACGGCCACGGCTGGATGGCCGACCCAGCGCAGCAGCCACCACAAACGGGCGGCGAACATGCCGCCTTGCCCGTCATAGGCGACCACTTGCGTGTCGTCATTGATGCCCCAGCCGCGCAGGGTGGCCAGCAGGGCGTTGCGGTCGGGCAAGGGATGCCGGCCCGTGAAGGCGGGGCCGCGCGCCGTCTTGGGGCCGGACAGGGCCGTGTCGATATCGGCGAACTGGGCGTTCTGGATGTGGCCGGCGGCAAACGCGTCGCTGCCGGCCGTCGGGTTGAGCAAGTCGTGGCGGCAATCGAGGATGACCCAGTTGCTGTCATTCAGGTGGCTGGACAAATCATTGCTGTTGATCAAGGTCGTATACAAGGTCATGACTCCTTACACTTCGCTGGCGATGGGATCCGTGCGCGCGATCGCGGCGCCACGGGCCGTGTTGCGGGTATTGTAATAGGTTGCCGCGATGCCGGAAGCGAGAATGATGCCGATGCCGGCCCAGCCATGCCAGTCGAACAGGTCGCCAAAGATCACCACGCCCCAGAAGCTGGAAAAGACGATGCCCGTGTATTGCAGATTCGCAACCACGAGGGTCTTGCCCAGGCGATAGGCGCGCGTCATGGCCATTTGCGCCATGGTGGCGCACAGGCCGATGGCGGCCAGCAAGCCGATGCCGTAGCCGCTCGTGTGCGCATGCCAGACGACGGGGCCGCCGCCGGCGCTGGCCACGTGGCCGATCACGCCGGCGAGGAAATTGACGACCGAGAAATAGAATACGACCCGGTATTCGGGTTCGCCCAGCAAGCCCAGCTTGCGCACTTGCAGGTAGGCGAGGGCTGACAACATGCCGGAAATCAAGGCCGTGATGGCGCCAGCCGCCTGGTCCGTTTCGAACACGGGTTGCAGCAGCAGGGTCACGCCGACAAAGCTCATGGCAATCGCCGCCACCAGCGGCCACTCGACTTGCTTCGTTGCCTTCCACCAGCCGCCCGCCAGCAGTATCACGGCGATCCAGATGGGCGCCATGTAATTGAGCGTCATGGCCGTGGCCAGCGGCAGGATGGCGATCGCATAAAACCACAGCCACAGGGCGATCACGCCCACCACGCCGCGCCACAGATGCTGGCCCGGCATCGTGGTTTTAAAGCTGCCGCCCTGGTACAAAATCGTGCAGCTCATGACGGTCATGCCGATGATGCCGCGGTACATGACGATTTCGGACGTCGAATACATCTCCGACGCCAATTTGACGCACACGCCCATGATGGCAAACATGAAACTTGCAAACAGCATCCAAAGAGATTGCATCTGATTCCTGAAAAACGCGGGGATAAAAAAAGGCCGCACGAGGCGGCCCTTGAGGGATTACAGTTCGATATTGTTGCGGTACCACTCGTGGAAATGCTGCATGCCATCTTCCATCGGCGACTGGTAAGGACCCACTTCGCTCACGCCGCGCGCCATCAGGGCCTTGCGGCCCGCATCCATGCGCTGGGCGATTTCATCGTCCTCGACGCAGGTTTCCATGTAGGCAGCCCGTTCCGCTTCGACGAAGTCGCGCTCGAACAACACAATTTCTTCTGGGTAATAGAACTCCACCACGTTGCGCGTCTTTTGCGGGCCGTCGGGCCACAGGGTCGAGACGACCAGCACGTGCGGATACCATTCGACCATGATGTTCGGATACAGGGTCAGCCAGATGGCGCCGTACGGCGGCGCTTCGCCGCCGCGGAATTGCAGCACCTGCTCCTGCCATTTCTTGTAGGCAGGCGAACCCGCTTGCTGCAAGCCGCGGTGCACGCCCACCGTTTGCACGCTGTAATCCTTGCCGAATTCCCAGCGCAGGTCGTCGCAGCTGACGAAGCTGCCCAGGCCCGGGTGGAACGGTTCGACGTGATAGTCTTCCAGATAGACTTCGATGAAAGTCTTCCAGTTGTAGTCGCACTCGTGGATTTCCACGTGGTCGAACATGTAGCCGGAAAAATCGAGGTCTTTCGAGACGGACAAATCTTTCAATTTTTCCATCACGTTGTAGCCATTTTGCTCGAACAGCAAGCCATTCCAGCTTTGCAGCGGCGTTTTCGACAGGTTCAGGCACGGCGTCTCGGGGAAATGCGGCGCGCCGATCAGTTCACCCTTGAGGTCGTAGGTCCAGCGGTGCAGCGGGCAGACGATATGGTTCGCATTGCCGCGGCCATTGAACATCAGCGCCTGCCGGTGGCGGCACACGTTGGACAGCACTTCGATGCCATTGGCGTTGCGCACGAGCATGCGCCCTTCGTTCTCAGACGCCAGGGTCGCAAAATCGCCGGTTTCCGGCACCATCAGCTCGTGCCCGACATAGCGCGGGCCGGCTTGGAACAATTGCTGCATTTCACGCTGCAACAGCGTTTCGTCAAAATAGACGTGGACCGGAAGTTGCGCGTTTGAGCGCGCCAGCTTGGCGTGAGTAGCCAGATCGGACATCCCAACCCCCCATAAATGTACAACGGTCAGCAGTGCCCCAGGCCATTCCCTGGGCAACCGCTACAGAGAGAAAGAATCCGCAAAGACCTGAATTCAAATTTGTTGAAACGGTATTTCGGACAGAACCGGCGATTATAGCGCGGATCGGCCTCGGCATTATCAAAACCCCCCGGCAAATAGGCTTTTAATGAGAAGCATTGTCATTTGGCGCGCAATTTCCGGCGCAGAGGGGCGATTCGGCTAAAATCTACTGACAAGCTGGCAACGCTATTGACTTTGAGCGCGTCGATTGCGCTTTAGTTTTCACTTAATAGTGTGGTTTGTTCTAAAATAACGCTTCTATGCTGGCCGGGAATCCCCGGCGTCTCCCTACAAGCCCCTCGTGCCACGAAGAGATCTGAGTCTATGTCGAAGAAATTAACTGCCGCTGCCGCAGTGCCGGCCTCGTTTGAAGAGGCAATGGCGGAACTGGCGCAGCTGGTAACGCAAATGGAAGCGGGCCAGTTGCCGCTGGAAGCATCGGTCGCGGCGTATCAGCGCGGCTCGGAACTGGTCAAGTATTGCGCTACCCAGCTCGACAGTGTCGAAGCGCAGGTGAAAGTACTCGAAGGCGACATGTTGAAACCGTTCACGGATGCCGGCGAGGCCGCCCAATGATGGCCAGCATGCAACAAGACGGCGTTACCTTCGGCGACTGGATGCAAAGCACCCAGTCCGGCGTGGAAGGCCGGCTCGACCAGTTCCTGCCGGCGGCGGACGCCGTGCCGCACAAGCTGCACGCTGCCATGCGCTATGCGCTCTTGGGCGGCGGCAAGCGCGTGCGCCCGCTGTTGGTGATGGCGGCTGGCGAACTGTTTGATGCCGATCAAGATACCCTCGCGCGCGCTGCTTGCGCGCTGGAAATGATTCACGTGTATTCGCTCGTGCATGACGACATGCCCTGCATGGATGACGATGCCTTGCGCCGTGGCAAACCCACCGTGCACATCGCCTACGACGAGGCGACGGCCCTGCTGGTGGGTGACGCGCTGCAATCGCAGGCGTTCATGCTGCTGGCCGACGGCGCGGCGATTCCTCCCGCGCGGCAAATGGCCATGATCAAGCTGCTGGCGCATGCCTCCGGTTCTGCCGGCATGTGCGGCGGCCAGGCGATCGACCTCGACAGTGTCGGCCTGGCCTTGACCCTGCCGCAGCTGGAACAGATGCATCAACTCAAGACGGGCGCCTTGCTGCGCGCGGCCGTGATTCTCGGCGCGCTGGCCGGCAAGGACTTGACGGCGGACGACATGACGGCGCTGAACGCGTATGCGCGCGCCGTGGGCCTGGCGTTCCAGGTGGTCGACGACGTGCTTGACGCGACGGCCGATTCGGCCACCCTGGGCAAGACGGCAGGCAAGGATGCGGCCGCCAACAAGCCCACCTACGTATCGATACTGGGGCTGGAACCATCGAAAGCCCTGGCAGAACAATTGCGGTGCGACGCCCATGCGGCGCTGGCGCCATTCGGGGACAAGGCACGCCGTTTGCGCGAGCTGGCGGACCTGGTCGTGCAGCGGAAGGCATAAATGAAACTGTTAGAAACCATCAATGAACCAGCGCAAGTGCGCAAGCTGGCCCGCTCGCAACTGGTGCCGCTGGCCCAGGAATTGCGCAGCTTCCTGCTCGATTCCGTTTCCAAGACGGGCGGCCACCTGTCGTCCAACCTGGGCACGGTCGAGCTGACCGTCGCGCTGCATTACGTCTTCAACACGCCGCACGACCGCATCGTCTGGGACGTGGGCCACCAGACCTATTCGCACAAGATCCTCACGGGCCGCCGCGAGCGCATGCACACCCTGCGCCAGAAAGACGGCATTTCCGGCTTCCCGAAGCGCGACGAGAGCGAATACGACACCTTCGGCACGGCGCACTCGTCGACGTCCATTTCCGCCGCGCTGGGCATGGCGCAAGCGGCCAAGATCAAGGGCGACCCGCTGCACGCGATCGCCGTGATCGGCGACGGTTCGATGACGGCCGGCATGGCTTTCGAGGCGATGAACAATGCGGGCGTGCAGGAAGACGTCAACCTGCTGGTGATTTTGAACGACAACGACATGTCGATCTCGCCGCCCGTGGGCGCGCTGAACCGCCACCTGGCGCGATTGATGTCGGGCCAGTTCTATGCGGCCGCGAAAAACGTCGGCAAGTCCGTCTTGCCCGGCCCCGTGCTGGAACTGGCGAAGCGCTTTGAAGAGCACGCCAAGGGCATGGTCGTGCCCGCCACCATGTTCGAGGAATTCGGTTTCAACTACATCGGCCCCATCGACGGCCACGACCTCGATTCGCTGATCCCGACCTTGCAAAATATCAAGCAATTGAAGGGTCCGCAATTCCTGCACGTGGTGACCAAGAAGGGGCAGGGCTACAAGCTGGCCGAAGCGGAACCGATTCTGTACCACGGCACGGGCAAGTTCAACCCGGCCGAAGGCATCAAGCCGGCCACGGCGCCCGCCAAGATGACGTACACGGAAGTGTTCGGCAACTGGCTGTGCGACATGGCCGCCCACGACAAGCGTCTGGTGGGCATCACGCCGGCCATGCGCGAAGGCTCGGGCATGGTCAAGTTCGAACAGAAGTTCCCGACCCGCTACTTTGACGTCGGCATTGCCGAGCAGCATTCCGTGACGTTCGGCGCGGGCCTGGCTTGCGAAGGCTTGAAACCCGTCGTGGCCATCTATTCCACCTTCCTGCAGCGCGCCTACGACCAGCTGATCCACGACGTGGCCCTGCAAAACCTGGACGTGACGTTCGCGCTGGACCGCGCCGGCCTGGTGGGCGCCGACGGCGCCACGCACGCGGGCAACTACGACATGGCGTTCCTGCGCTGCATCCCGAACATGGTCATCATGGCCGCGTCGGATGAAAACGAATGCCGGCAAATGCTGACCACGGGCTACCACTACCCAGGTCCGGCCGCGATCCGCTATCCGCGCGGCGCCGGCGCGGGCGTGGCCATCGTGCCGGAACTGACCAGCATCGAGATCGGCAAGGGCGAGATCAAGCGCCAGGGCCAGCGCATCGCCATCCTCGCCTTCGGCTCGATGGTGGCGACTAGCGTGGCGGCGGGCGAGAAGCTCGACGCGACGGTGGCGAACATGCGCTTCGTCAAGCCGCTCGACGTGGCGCTGGTGAAACAGCTGGCTGCCGAGCACGATTACCTGGTGACGGTGGAAGAGGGCTGCATCATGGGCGGCGCCGGCTCGGCCGTGGCCGAGGCGCTGGCGGCGGAGGGCATCGTCAAGCCTATCCTGATGCTGGGCTTGCCCGACACCTTCATCGACCATGGCGACCCCGTGCAACTGCTGAAAAGCGTCGGCCTGGACGCCAGCGGCATCGCCGCCTCGATCGAACAGCGCTTTGGCGGCACGCAGCCGCCGCGCCTGGCAGCTGTCAGCTAAGCTGGCTTGCATACGGAAAAGCGACACCGCGGTGTCGCTTTTTTTTCACCCTCGGGGATTTTACGCTGCACTGCAACATTTTTCGCCGGGGAATGCTACGATGACGCTTTGATACCCTTTCAAAGTCCAACTTGTATCTCAGGAAACTTCACCGCCGTTCGCGCGCACTGTCCGGCCGCTGGCTGACGGGCGTGCACGCCTATACCGACACCCTGGCGCAGCGCCGTCCCCTGTGGATGGTCAGCCTGGCCATCGATGAAACGAACCTGTCCGAAGGCTTGCGGGCCGCGTGCGCCTCGAGCGCCATGCTGCTGCTGGGCCTGCTGTTCGACCATCCCGATTTTTCCTGGGCCGCCATCGGCGCCTTCTGGACGTGCCTGGCCGACGCGGCCGGTACGCGGCGCATGCGCTTCGTCTCGATGGTGGGCTTCGGTTTGCTGTCGACCGTGGCCGGCGGCCTGACGGCGCTGGCGGCCGGCCATGGCGTGGCGACGGCCGCCATCGCCGTGCTGCTGTTTTCCTGGGCCGGCGCGCTGGCGCGCATCTGGGGCGCGGCCACGGCGCAAGTGGCCATCCTGGCCGCCACGGCCTGCGTGGTGATGGTTACGCATCCGCTGGCATCGATGACGCAGACGGCGCCTTTCCTGGGCCTGTACATGTTCGGCTGCCTGTTCGCCACCGTGCTCAGTTTTACCGTCTGGCGCATCCACCCGTTCGGCCCGAGCCGGCGCGCCATCCGCGCCGCGTATTCGCGCCTGGCCGGCATCGCGCGCGACAATGCGCGCTTCCTCGCACATGATGCGGCGCAGGCGGACGTTGCCGCGCATGGCGCCAGCTACCGTTCGCAGGCGCGCGCCGCGCTGGAGGTGGCGCGCGTGGCGCTGGCCGCCGTGCCGCCCGCGCGCGCGGGCCGCAGCGCCCTGTACGACAACCTGCTGCTGGCGCTCAGCGACGCCGAGCGCATCTTCGCCTATCTGATCGCCGTCACGCATACGTGCGAGCGCGAGCAGCAGCGCCTGCGCCAGGACCCGCGCGCGCGGCGCAGCCTGGAAGTGATGGCCGTGCTGCTGCGCCGCCTGGGGCAAGCCGTGCAGCGCCAGCCGGAAACGCCGCCCCTGGAATTGCAGCGCCGCCTGGCTGGCTGCGGACGGCGCCTGGAAGCGGCGCTGGGCGCCTTGCTGCCGCTGCGCCTGAACGTGGACTTCATGGAGCTGGGCTTGCCGCGCGCGGCGCAGCTGCCGTGGCGCGAAGCGGCTTTCCTGGCGCTGGGGCAGGCGTGGCAGACGGCGAAAGTCAACGCCACGCCGCAGTCGCTGAGCTGGCGCCATGCGGCGCGCGTGTCGCTGGCGACGACGGCTGGCTTCCTGCTGGTCGAGGCGCTGCACATTCCGTTCGGCTACTGGGCCACCATGGCGACCTTATTGATACTGCAGCCGTCCGTGTCGACCACCTGGCCGCGCGGCATCGAGCGGGTGGCGGGCAGCGTGCTGGGCGCCGTGCTGGCCGTGCTGATCGGCCTGGTCATTTACACGCCGCTGGGCATCTCGCTGGTGGTGTTTCCCCTGATCGTCGCCACCATGGCCTTGCGCCGCGTCAGCTACAGCCTGCACGTGCTGTTCATGACGCCCGCCTTCGTGCTGGTGGCCGACTATGCGGCGCCGGCCAGCGAGATGGTGTATGCGATGAGTCGCCTGGGCAACAATGTGCTGGGCTGCGTGCTGGCCTTGCTGGCCACGTTTTTCCTGTGGCCCGACCGCGAGGCGGACGACCTGGACCAGCGCCTGGCGAAGGCCGTGTCGGCCAACCTGAAATACCTGCTGGCCGTGCTGGCGGCCGGAGGAAAATGGGACAGCGCCATCGCGCGCCTGCGCCGCGAGGCGGGGCTGGCCAGCAATAACGCGGAACAGGTCTTGCAGCGCTTGCGCATCGAGCGCCGCCTGGACCGCAGCAGCGGCGTGGGCCTGGCGGCGTTGCGTACCTTGCCGCTGCTGCGCCGCGTGGCGGGCAGCACGGCGCGCATCAGCCTGAGTCCCCAGGCCGAGCCGGCGCCGCCCGCACTGCAGCAGTGGATCGCCGGCGTCAGCGGGGAAATCGATGCCTTGCTGCGCGGCGCCGCCGACGCCAGCGGGCCTGGTCCGTGCATTGCCGACAGCCTGACGCCGCTGCAGGCCGATGCCGTGGCGCAGGTGCAGTTGCTGCGCGGCTTGCTGCGCGAACATGTGCAGGCGCAGGCGGAGGAAACGCCGGGAAAATTGACGCAGATCGCCGAATAGACAAGCCCTGTCCCCTTTCGCTGTGCTGTTGCCATGTTGCTGGTTATCATTGCTCGAAGCCAGCGTACAAAAGAGGAATGAGCGACGTGTATAGATTTACAGCAGGAAAGACCGGATGGGTGGCCGCGGCGCTGCTGGCCATGACAGTGGGATTGCCTGCAGGAGGGGATGCGGCGGCGCGCGAAGCCACTACCACCGTTTGCGCCACGCCGGCGGGCTGGAATGCAGCCTGTCTGCGCCAGGCGTATGCCCGTCCCATTGCCGACTGGCCCCGTCCGCACCTGCCCGTTGGCGTGGCCGCCGCGGAAATGGCGCCCGTCTCGGCCATACCTGTGCCGCCCGTGGCACCGGCCGTCGCGGCGCTGGGGCAGCGCTTGTTCAACGACCCGCGCTTGTCGCGCGCGAACGCGGTGGCCTGCATCAGCTGCCACAGTCCCGACCACAGCTTTGCCGACAGCAAGCGCACCTCCGTCGGCCACGAAGGCCGGCTGGGCCAGCGCAATGCGCCGGGCCTGCTGGGCGTGGGCCAGATCAAGTCGCTGTTCTGGGATGGCCGCGCCGCCACCCTGGAAGAGCAGGCGCTGGGCCCCTTGCAGCATCCGGACGAGATGGCCATGGACGTGCCGGCCCTGGCGGCCAAGCTGTCCGCGCTCGATGACTATCCGGCGCAGTTCGACGCCGCCTTCGGCCGGGGCGCCGGCGTGACCCTGCCGCGCATCCTGACGGCGCTGGCGGATTATCAGCGCACTTTGTTGCCGCCTGTCACCCGTTTCGATACCTTCCTGGAAGGCCGGCGCGTGGACTTGAACGACCGCGAGCTGCTGGGCCTGCACCTGTTCCGCACCAAGGCGCGCTGCATGACTTGCCACAGCGGCGCCTTGCTGACGGACCAGCAATTCCACAACCTTGGATTGACGTATTACGGGCGCAAGAAATATGAAGACCTGGGACGCTACCTGGTGACGGGCAAGGATGAGGACGTGGGCAAGTTCCGCACGCCCGGTTTGCGCGGTGTGGCGCAATCGGGGCCGTGGATGCACAACGGCCTGTTCCCGCAGATGGTGGGATTGCTGAACATGTACAACGCGGGCATGTCGCGCCCCGTGCCGCAGAACGCACAGCAGGCGGCCGATCCGAAGTTTCCCGTCACGTCGCCCCTGCTGCAGCGCTTGCAGCTGACGTCCGATGAAATCATCGCGTTGAAGAGTTTTCTGGAAGTGCTGTAGCCGCTCGGCCGGCTGCGCCCGCAGCCGGCCTTTACCTGCTTGCGGCGCCGACATTGTATAGACGTTTGGCGCCTCCCAATCTCTCCAAATTCCACATTCAAGGGGCTTTCCCGATATATTTTCCAAATTGGAAATTTATCAGAAGGAAACGTTGACTCTAAAATAAGTGCGGTCTATATTCGATTTTGTAGCAAGCAAAGATGAAATTTCTTACGACTGGTCTGACGCGATTGCCTGAGGCAATCGCCAACATGGAGAGTAGTAAATGAAAAAGATTGCAGCATTTATTTTTACCCTGGGATTGAGTGCTTCCTATGCCTACGCTTCGGATATCGGCTGCTCTGCCTGCGAGGAAGAATGGCGGGAATGCACGATGCAAAATGGCGAGAGGTCCCCATTTTGCATCGGCAGTTACAAAGCCTGCCTGAAAGTCTGCGAAATCGGTGCCTGATACCCGTGCGTTGCAAGGCGGGCGGCAAGCGCATGCTGCGTCGTCCGCCATCGATCATTTTCGCCTCTGACAATACTTATGATGCAGAAAAAAATTAAAACCATCGCCATGTATGGCGTGATATTGGCCGCCGGCCTGGGCAGCGGTTATGGCCTGTCTTTATTGCCTGGTTTATTCAAATCGACTTACACGGAAGGCAATTACGCCGCGTATTTCCCGAATGCCCAGGCGAAGGTGGTGTTGTACGGCACGGACTGGTGCGGCTATTGCGCCAAGACGCGCGCGTACTTCAAGGAAAACAAGATCGACTTTGTCGACCTCGATATCGAGAAATCGCCGGAAGCGAAAAAAGCCCATGAAGAACTCGGCGGCGGCGGCGTGCCCGTGGTGTTGATCGGCAACCGCAAGATCCAGGGTTTCAATACGGGCGCGCTGGAAGCGGCGCTGAAGAAAATCTGACGTTTCAACGTATTCACCTGAAAGGCTGACCATGTCCAAAAAGATTGCCGCTTTTCTGTTTTCCGTCGGCGCCGCCCTGTCCTTCAGCGCCCAGGCATTTGGCCCTGACTGCACCTTTGTCTGCGAACGCAACCTGCTCGATTGCGTGGAATTCGGCCAGCCGGCCTGCATGGAGAATTATCAGGCTTGCCAGAAGGAATGCCTGCGCCCGCCACGTAATTGACGCGCGGAGGCCATACCCGTTTATGGATGGCGCGTAAGAGACGGCGCGCCATGGATGTCGCCCCTCGTCTGACATTTCTGCAAAGGAGTACCGATGTTTAAAAAACTGGGTTTCTTTTTGTTTGCCATGGGCCTCAGCGCCTCGTATGCGATCGCCGGCGGCGAGCCGGAATGCTATTCGCAATGCGATGAAGGGCTGGACCAGTGCATGACCGACCATCCAAGGTCGCCAGGCGCCTGCACCAAGATTCATCAGATGTGCTACAACAGCTGCGCGCAAGAGTAGCATTCAATAAAGTTTGCCGGCAGGCCAGTACGCTGGCCAGGCCGGCGTAGGCGGTTTATCCCCGCGTGCGGTCATGCCGCC
Source organism: Janthinobacterium sp. SUN026 (assembly GCF_030397625.1). Lineage (NCBI taxonomy): Bacteria > Pseudomonadati > Pseudomonadota > Betaproteobacteria > Burkholderiales > Oxalobacteraceae > Janthinobacterium > Janthinobacterium sp. SUN026. The sequence goes on from NZ_JAPQNU010000006.1 coordinate 144,735, forward strand.
ACAGCACGTCGCTGCCGCCGGCAAAGCGGTTCAGCACGCGCGACAGCACGAACAGCAGGTCCGACAGGCGGTTCACGTACTGGCGCGGATGTTCGTGCAGCGGTTCCGCATTGGCCAGCGCGACGATGCTGCGCTCGGCGCGGCGGCACACGGTGCGGCACACATGCGCCAGCGAGGCGGCGCGCGAACCGGCCGGCAGGATGAATTCGCTCAAGGCCGGCAAGTCGGCATTGTATTTCGCCAGCAAGTCGTCGAGGCGCAGCACGTGCTCTTCCTTGATCAACTGGTAGCCGGGGATGCAGATTTCGCCGCCCAGGTCGAACAGATCGTGCTGGATGGCCACCAGTTCGTCGCGCAAGGCGTCGGGCATGGCTTCGCACAGCAGCAATCCCAGATTCGAATTGAGTTCGTCCACGTCGCCCATGGCGTGGATCCGGACACTGTCCTTGCTGGTGCGGCTACCGTCGCCCAGGCCGGTGCTGCCATTGTCGCCCGTGCGCGTGGCGATTTTCGAAAGTCGGTTGCCCATGATGTCGATCCTGTAAAGAAGAATGGGGGCAGCATACGACACCGCGCGCCGCCTGGCCCCGGATTTGCCCGCAAATAGGACAAAAAATGCGCTGCGCGCCGCTTTTGTGCTTACAATCGTTGCACGCCCATGCACTTTTGCTCACATCCTATGCTCAATGCCGCCCCTGAATCCGGATTGACCGCCGCGCGCCAGCAAGCCGTCGTCGCGGCCCTGCTGGCCGTGCTGCCGGCCCGCTGCGTGTTGTCCGACGCCGAAGATACGCGCCCGTACGAATGCGATGGCCTGGCCGCCTACCGCCAGCTGCCGATGGTGGTGACGTTGCCGGATACGGAAGAACAGGTCATCGCCATCCTCGGCGTCTGCCGCGCGTTAAAGGTGCCGATCGTGCCGCGCGGCGCCGGCACGGGTCTGTCGGGCGGCGCCTTGCCCATCGCCGACGGCGTGGTGCTGTCGACGGCGCGTTTGAACCGCATCGTGCGCCTTGACGCGTATGCGCGCACGGCCGTGGTGCAGCCGGGTGTGCGCAACCTGGCCATTTCCGAAGCGGCGGCGCCCTACGCGCTGTACTACGCGCCCGACCCTTCCTCGCAAATCGCCTGCAGCATCGGCGGCAACGTGGCGGAAAACTCGGGCGGCGTGCATTGTCTCAAATACGGCTTGACCGTGCACAATGTGCTGCGCGTGCGGGTTGTTACCATTGATGGTGACGTGCTGGAACTGGGCGGCGAATGCCTGGACTCGCCCGGCCTCGACTTGCTGGCCGTCTTCATCGGCTCCGAAGGCATGCTGGGCATCGTCACGGAAGTGACGGTCAAGCTGATCCCGAAGCCGGCCACGGCGAGGGTCATCATGGCATCCTTTGACGACGTCGTCACGGGCGGCAATGCCGTGGCCAACGTGATCGCGGCTGGCATCATCCCGGCCGGCCTGGAAATGATGGACCGGACGTCGTCGCGCATGGTCGAACCGTTCGTCAAGGCCGGCTACGACATCGACGCGGCCGCTATCTTGCTGTGCGAAGCGGATGGCACGCACGAGGAAGTGGAAGAGGAAATCGCCCGCATGACGGCCGTGCTGGAAGGGGCGGGCGCCAGCGCCATCGCCGTGTCGCAGTCGGAAGCGGAGCGCATGAAATTCTGGTCCGGCCGCAAGAACGCCTTTCCTGCGGCGGGGCGCATCTCGCCCGACTACTACTGCATGGACGGCACCATCCCGCGCAAGCGCCTGGCGGAAGTCCTGACGGGCATCGCCGGCATGGAAACGACGCATGGCTTGCGCTGCGCCAACGTGTTCCACGCGGGCGACGGCAATTTGCACCCCTTGATCCTGTTCGACGCCAACATGCCCGGCGAATTCGAGCGCGCCGAAGCGTTTGGCGCGGACATCCTGGCCCTGTGCGTGGCCGTGGGCGGCACCATCACGGGCGAACATGGCGTGGGCATGGAAAAGATCAATTCCATGTGCGTGCAATTTACGCGCGCCGAACTCGATGCCTTCTTTGCCGTCAAGCGCGCCTTCGATCCCCATGCCTTGCTGAACCCGGACAAGGCGATTCCCACCTTGAACCGCTGCGCCGAATTCGGCAAGATGCATGTGACGGCGGGACGCCTGCCGTTCGCCAACCTGCCCCGTTTTTAATTTTCCGGAGACTCTTTTGCAAGCGATAGCGGAACAATTCAGGCAGCAGATCCTGGCGGCCAGCGCGGCAGGCCACCCCTTGCGCCTGCGCGGCGGCGGCACGAAGGACTGGTATGGCCAGCAGTTGGCAGGCGAAGTGCTCGATACGCGCGCGTATGCGGGCATCATCGACTATGAACCGACGGAGCTGGTGATCACGGCCCGCTGCGGCACGCCGCTTGCCGAGATCGAGGCGGCGCTGGCCGCGCGCAACCAGATGCTGGCCTTCGAACCGCCCCATTTCGGGTCCGGCGCCACGGTGGGCGGCGTCGTCGCCAGCGCCCTGTCCGGCCCGCGCCGGGCCAGCGCGGGAGCCTTGCGCGACTTTGTGCTGGGCGCCGTGCTGATGGATGGCCACGGCCAGCGCCTGGCCTTCGGCGGACAAGTGATGAAAAACGTGGCCGGCTACGATGTCTCGCGCCTGCTGGCGGGCTCGCTGGGCACCCTGGGCCTGATCCTGGAAGTGTCGCTGAAGGTGCTGCCCTTGCCGCTGCGCGAAGCGACCTTGCGCCTGGAATGCGCGGAAATCGCCGCCTTGCGCCTGCTCAATGAATGGGCGGGCAAGCCGCTGCCCATTTCCGCCAGTTGCTGGCATGACGGCGTCTTGAACGTGCGCCTGTCCGGCGCCGAGGCGGCCGTGTCGGCGGCCCTGCAATCCTTGAATGGCGAGCTGCTGGTGCAGGAAGACGCGGCCGCCTTCTGGCTGTCCGTGCGCGAACAGACGCACGATTTCTTCGCGGGCGCGGGCAGCCTGTGGCGCCTGTCGCTGCCGCCGCACGCCAGCGCCGTGATTGTAAAGGGGCGCCAGCTGATCGAATGGGGCGGGGCGCAGCGCTGGCTCAAGCTCGACGGCGACGCCGATGCGGCAGGCAGCCAGCATATCCGCCAGGCCGTGGCCGCGCTTGGGGGCCACGCCACCCTGTTCCGCGGCGGCGACAAGGCCGTGGGCGTGTTCCACCCGCTGGCGCCGGCCATTGAAAAAATCCACCAGCGCCTGCGGCACGCTTTCGACCCGGCCGGCATCTTCAACCCGCACAGAATGACTTGAGCGCATGCAAACCAATCTCGCCGATTTCATCAAGAACACGCCGGCAGGCGACGAAGCCGAAGCCATTCTGCGCGCCTGCGTGCATTGCGGCTTTTGCACGGCCACCTGTCCCACCTACCAGTTGCTGGGCGATGAACTTGATGGCCCGCGTGGACGCATCTACCTGATCAAGCAAGTGCTCGAAGGCGCACCCGTCACGGCCAAGACGCAGACGCACCTGGACCGCTGTCTGACCTGCCGCAACTGCGAATCGACCTGTCCGTCCGGGGTGCAGTACGGGCGCCTGGTCGACATCGGCCGCAACGTCGTCGAGCAGCGCGTGCAGCGCCCCTTGCGCGAACGGGCGCTGCGCTTCGCCCTGAAGGAAGCCTTGCCGCGCCGCTGGCTGTTTACGCCCGTGTACAAGGCGGGGCAGGCGCTGCGGCCCTTGCTGTCGAAAGGCTTGCAGGACAAGCTGCGTCCCGGAGAAAAGGCCGGCGCATGGCCCGCGCGCCGGCATGCGCGCACCATGCTGCTGCTCGACGGCTGCGTGCAGCCGGCCATGTCGCCGAACATCAACGCGGCCACGGCGCGCGTGCTCGACGCCCTGGGCGTGCAGCTGATCGTCGCGCCGAAGGCGGGCTGCTGCGGCGCGCTGCGCCATCACTTGAACGACCAGGAAGCGGCGCTGGACGACATGCGCCGCAATATCGACGCCTGGTGGCCCTATATCGACTGCGTGGACAGCGCGGAAGCCATCGTCATGACGGCCTCCGGCTGCGGCGCCACGGTGAAGGAATATGGCCATCTGCTGGCGCACGACGCCCGCTATGCGGACAAGGCGCGGCGCATCGCAGAATTGACGCGCGACTTGTCCGAGATCATGCCCGCGTTCGAGGCGGAGCTGGTGGCGCTGCTGCAAGGGCGCATCGGCAAAAGAGTGGCGTACCACCCGCCGTGCACCCTGCAGCACGGCCAGCAGGTGCGCGGCAAGGTGGAGCAGGTGCTGCGCGCTGTCGGCGTCGACGTGCGCCTGTGCGCCGACAGCCATCTGTGCTGCGGTTCGGCGGGCACGTATTCGATCCTGCAGCCGGCACTGTCGCAACAGTTGCGCGACAACAAGGTGGCGAACCTGGAAGCGTGCGAGCCGGAGATGATCGTGTCGGCGAATATCGGCTGCCTGAGCCACCTGCAGTCGGGCACGGAGACGCCCGTGCGGCACTGGATCGAATTGATCGACTCTGCCTTGACCCCGGTCAAATAGGCACTTCGCTGTATTGGGCGATGCGCCACTGCGGCGCCGGGATGAAATTGTTCGCCCACTCCAGCACGGCGTCGGCCGGCATGGGGCGGGCGATGCCGTAGCCTTGCGCCAGGTCGCAGCCCAGCTGGATCAATCGCGCGCCATGCTCGACGCTTTCCACGCCTTCGGCGATCACCGTCAAGCTGAAGGAGCGGGCCAGGCCGATGACGGCGCGCACCAGGTGCAGGTCGTCGCGGTCGTTGAGCATGTTGCGCACGAAACTCTGGTCGATCTTGACGATATTCGCCGGCAGGCGTTTTAAATATGACATCGACGAATAGCCGGTGCCGAAATCGTCGAGCGCAAACGTGATGCCCAGCGCCTGGCAGGCGCGGATGATGCGGCGCACGTCTTCGATGTCGTGCAGGGCCGACGATTCGAGGATTTCCAGTTCCAGCATGCTGGCGCGCACGCCGGGAAATTCGCCGAGGATGGTTTCCAGGCGCGAGACGAAGTCCGGTTGCTGGAAGTGGCGCGCCGCGATATTCACGCTGACGACCCAGTGCTTGCCGCAAGCGACCCAGCGCTGCATCTGCCACAGGGCCTGGCGCAGCACCCATTCGCCGATGTCGATGATCAAATCCGTCTGTTCCACCAGCGGCAGGAATTGCGCGGGCGCCAGCACGCCGCGGCGCGGGTGCTGCCAGCGCAGCAGCGCTTCCATGCCCACCACCGTGCCGGCGCGCATGTTCACCTTGGGCTGGTAGTACAGCCGCAGTTCGCCATTGATCAGGGCCTGGCGCACTTCCGTGCGCTGGTTGTGGTGGGTGCGCACTTCTTCATCGAGGTTGGTGTCGAAGAAGTGGTACTGGTTGCGCCCCGTCAGTTTCGCCTGGTAGACGGCGTGGTCGGCGTGGCGCAGCAGGCTTTCCGTATTCAAGTCCTTGCCCGCGTAGACGGCGATGCCGACGCTGGCCGTCACGTGCAGCGCCTGCTGGTCGCCTTGGTAGGGGCGGCTCAGTTCCTGCAGCAATTGCGTGATGTTCTGTTCGATGCTGGCGATGCTGGCCTGGCCGCACAGCAGCAGGACGAATTCATCGCCGCCCAGGCGTGCCGCGTAGTGGATCTGGCCCGTAAAGCCGTGCAGGCGGCCGGCCACCTGCTTGAGGATTTCATCGCCCGCTTCGGCGCCGTAGCGGTCGTTGATGGCCTGGAAATGGTCGAGGTCGAACAGGCAGACGGCCAGCAGGCGCTGGCGTTCGCGCGCCAGGAACAGCTCCTGTTCGAAGCGGGCGGCCAGCGCGGCGCGGTTGGGCAAGCCCGTCAGCACGTCATTGTAGTTTTGCCATGACAGCTTTTGCAGCGCCTGCTGCATGTGCACGGTTTCGTTCAACTGTTCGCCCAGCTGGCGCTGGCTGGTCTTCAGCGAGGTCAGCAGTTCTTCGATATCGCCGGCCATGCCGTTGAACGACTGCGACACGGCTTGCGCTTCGGGCGTGGCGCCGGCCGCCAGGCGCACGGCGAAGTTGCCATCGCGGAAGCGGTCCGTCGCCTGCACGAGCCGCGCCAGCAGCTTGCGGTGCGACGCCAGGATCAAGCCCAGCAGGAGGAAGACGAGGACGATATTGATGGTGCTGAGCACGGCCTGCCCGCGCACCCTTTGCCATACCTGCGCCAGGGGCAGGCCGGGCGTGTAATGCACGTCGAGGATGCCGTCGCCGCCATCCGGCAGCGCCACCGTCAGGCGGCTGCGGATGGCCGCCATGCCCGCCAGGCGTGCAAACCACGCCGGCACGCCGTCGGCCAGCGTATCGGTCAGCTTGTTGTCGGCCAGCACTTCGACATGCGCGCCAGCCGTATCCCAGCGCATGGCGGCGAGGCTGCGGTTCAGCGGCAGGGCGCTGCGCAGCACTTGCCGCACGCTGTCGTGCATCGCATGCCGGTCCGTATGCACGGCCAGCGGCAGCACGCTATTGGCCAGGAACAGGTCGAGTTGCCGGGCTTCGCTCTGGTAGCGGGCATTGGCCAGCGCCGTTTCCGTCCCGAGCAGGGCGTGATAGCGAAAGGCGGAAACGGCGAGTATCAGGAAGGTAATAGGGATGAAGAGGCGGGAATAACTGCCCATCCGCATCCATGAAGATAATATTTTCCCAAAGACTGGCATCGTTTTATGATCGATATCTGCGAATAATTATGTAAACATTATCACCGATATTTGCTATTTGAAACACAATATTGATATCAAGCATGAAATAAATACAGTTTTATTGATTTCACATGATTGTTGTCTTAAGTCAAAGTATTGCGCTTCTACTCTTGTAGCAATTGCCGTATGTCGTCCGCCAGGCTGGCCGGCTTGCTGGCCGTCGCGTAGCGGCGAAATACGCTGCCATCCTTGCGCACCAAAAACTTGGTGAAATTCCATTTGATCGATTGCGTGCCCAATATGCCGGGCGCCGCCTGTTTTAATTGCGCAAAGACGGGATGGGTATGCGGGCCATTCACGTCGACCTTGGCAAACAGGGGAAAGGTGACGCCGAAGTTTTTTTCGCAAAAGGCGCCAATTTCCTCGTTCGAGCCCGGTTCCTGCTGGCGGAATTGATTGCAGGGAAAACCCAGCACGACCAGTCCCTGGTCGTGGAATTCGCGGTACAGCGCTTCGAGCCCCTGGTATTGGGGCGTGAAGCCGCAGGCGCTGGCCGTATTGACGATCAGCAGTACTTTGCCCTTGTAGCGCGCCAGCTCGATCGGCGTGCCGTCCAGTGCCTCGGCCTGGAAATCGTGGATGCTGGTCATGTCAGAGTAGTCCCAGTTTGGTGGCGCCCGCCTGCGGGGCCGGTTCCGGCGCCGCTGCGCCCTTGAGCTTGATCGTCAGGCGCAGGTCGTTGACGGAATCCGCATTGCGCAGCGCGTCTTCATAGCTGATGGCGCCCGCCTCGTGCAGGTCGAACAGGGCCTGGTCGAAAGTCTGCATGCCATGCTCGCGCGATTTTTTCATCAATTCCTTGATCTCGTGCACCTGGCCCTTGAAGATCAGGTCGCTCATCAGCGGCGAATTGAGCAGGATTTCCAGCGCCGCCTTGCGCCCGCCGCCATCCTTGTTGGGGATCAGCCGCTGCGAAATCATGCCCTTCAAATTCAGCGACAGGTCCATCAGCAACTGCTGGCGCCGCTCTTCGGGGAAGAAATTGATGATGCGGTCCAGCGCCTGGTTGGCGTTGTTTGCGTGCAAGGTCGCCAGGCACAGATGGCCCGTCTCGGCAAACGCGATGGCGTGGTCCATGGTGTCGCGGTCGCGGATTTCGCCGATCTGTATCACGTCGGGCGCCTGGCGCAGGGTGTTTTTCAGGGCCGTGGCCCAGTCGTCCGTATCGACGCCCACTTCGCGCTGGGTGACGATGCAGTTGCCGTGCGGATGGATGAATTCCACGGGGTCTTCGATGGTGATGATGTGGCCGTGGCTGTGGGCGTTGCGGTGGCCTACCATGGCCGCCAGGGTGGTCGACTTGCCGCAGCCCGTGGCGCCCACCATGATGACGAGGCCCCGCTTGCTCATCACGATGTCTTGCAGGATGGCGGGCAAACCCAGGCCAGCGAGGCTGGGGATGGCGGTATTGATCAACCGCAAGACCATGCCTGCCTGGCCCATCTGCACGAAGGCGGATACACGGAAACGTCCGAGCCCCTCCGGGCTGATGGCGAAATTGGCTTCGCGGCTGGACTCGAACTCGGCCGCCTGGCGCTCGTTCATGACGGCGCGCACGTAGCCGGCCGCCTGGGCCGCGTCAAGCGCGCCGCCAGCCAACGGCGTGAGCTTGCCGTCGAGCTTGATGGCGGCGGGAAAGCCGGCCGTGATGAACAGGTCGGAGCCGCCCCGTGCGCGCATCTGCGCCAGCAGCGCGTGCATGGCGCCATAGTGTTCGTGCGTCGTCTGCATGGCTTATCCGGGGAAGTTTTCAGGGGACTTGGCGGCCGTGCGGGCCGTTTCCGCCGAGATCGTGCCGCGCCGCACCAGGTCGGTGAGGCACTGGTCCAGGGTTTGCATGCCCACATTGCTGCCCGTCTGGATGGCCGAATACATCTGCGCCACCTTCGCTTCGCGGATCAGGTTGCGCACGGCCGGCGTGGCCAGCATGATTTCATGCGCGGCCACGCGGCCCGCGCCGTCCTTGGTTTTCAGCAAGTTTTGCGAGATGACGGCTTGCAAGGATTCGGACAGCATGGCGCGCACCATTTCCTTTTCTTCGGCGGGGAAGACGTCGATGATGCGGTCGATCGATTTCGCCGCCGACGAGGTGTGCAGGGTGCCGAACACCAGGTGGCCCGTCTCGGCCGCCGTCAAGGCCAGGCGGATGGTTTCCAGGTCGCGCAATTCGCCCACCAAAATCACGTCCGGGTCTTCGCGCAGGGCCGAGCGCAGCGCATTGCTGAACGAATGCGTGTGGGAACCCACTTCGCGCTGGTTGATCAGGCATTTCTTCGGTTCATGCACGAATTCGATCGGGTCTTCGATGGTCAGAATGTGGTGGTTCAGGCGCTCATTGACGTGGTTCACCATGGCCGCCAGGGTGGTCGACTTGCCGGAACCCGTCGGGCCCGTCACCAGCACGAGTCCCCGCGGGCGCATGGCCAGCTCGCCGAAGATGCGGGGGGCGTTGAGTTCTTCCAAGGTCAGCACCTTGGAGGGAATCGTGCGCAGCACGGCCGAGGCGCCCCGTTCCTGGTTGTAGGCGTTGACGCGGAAGCGCGCCAGGCCGGGAATCTCGAACGAAAAATCGCATTCCAGCGCTTCTTCATACGCCTTGCGCTGGCTGTCGTTCATGATGTCGTAGATCATGCTGTGCACTTCCTTGTGCTCGAGCGGCGCCACGTTCAGGCGGCGCACGTCGCCATTGACCCGTATCATCGGCGGCAGGCCGGAAGACAGGTGCAGGTCGGAAGCCTTGTTGCTGACGGAGAAAGCGAGTAGTTCGGAGATGTCCATTTATAATCCCTGTGCCTGCATTGATGGGCTGGCGCACTGTGCCGCAGCCCCTATACACTAGAAAATGATTATGTCCACAATCGAACAGAACTTGCAAGCCGTGCGCGACAGTATTGCGCAGGCCGCCGCAGACGCGCGGCGCGCCCCTGGTGACGTGACCCTGCTGGCCGTGTCGAAAACCTTCGGCGCGGACGCCGTGCTGGCAGCCATGCGCGCGGGCCAGGCGGCGTTTGGCGAAAATTACCTGCAGGAAGCGCTCGACAAGATTAGCGCCATCAAGCTTGCGCTGCCGCAAGGCGCACCCGTCTGGCATTTCATCGGCCCCATCCAGAGCAACAAGACGCGCCCCATCGCCGAACATTTCGACTGGGTGCATACGGTGGAACGGGAAAAGATCGCTGCCCGCCTGTCCGAACAGCGCCCGGCCGGCTTGCCGGACTTGAATATCTGCCTGCAAGTCAATATCAGCGGCGAAGCCAGCAAGAGCGGCGTGACGCCGGCTGACTTGCCGGCGCTGGCGCATGCCGTGGCGCAACTGCCCCGTTTGCGCCTGCGCGGCCTGATGGCCATTCCCGAGCCGGAAACGGATGTCAACCTGCAGCGCGCCGCCTTTGCGCAATTGCGCGTGCTGTACGACCAATTGAAGGCGGACGGCCTGGCGCTCGATACCTTGTCGATGGGCATGTCGGCCGACTTGCGCGCCGCCGTGCTGGAAGGCGCCACCATCGTGCGCGTGGGCAGCGCCATCTTTGGTTCCCGCAATTACTCTTAACTGATTGATAGAAAGCATAGCCATGACGACAGAATTGAATATCGCCTTTGTAGGCGGCGGCAACATGGCGGCGGCCCTGATCGCCGGCCTGGCGGGTAAATTGACCCTGGGCGGCAACATCCACGTGATCGACCCGCATGCGCCCGCGCTGGAAAAATTGCAGGCGCAATTCGGCGTGACGACGGCTTCCGCCGCCGGCGACGCGCTGCGCGGCGTGGACGTGATCGTGCTGGCCGTGAAACCGCAAAGCATGCGCGACGTGGCGGCGCAGTTGCTGCCCTTCCTCGACGGAAACAAGGCGCCATTGATCCTGTCGATCGCGGCCGGCATCCGCGCGGTCGACCTGTCGCGCTGGCTCGGCGATTACCGCGCCATCGTGCGCTGCATGCCGAACACGCCTGCCCTGATCGGCATGGGCATCACGGGCATGGTGGCCAGCAGCGGTGTCAGCGAGGAACAGAAGAAGATGGCGGACGCCATCCTGCGCGCCGTCGGCCAGACCGTCTGGCTCGATGATGAAGCGAAGATCGACCCTGTGACGGCCGTGTCCGGCAGCGGTCCCGCCTATGTGTTTTACTTTATCGAAGCGATGCAGCAGGCGGCCGCCGAGCTGGGCTTGACGCCGGAGCAGGGCACGCAGCTGGCGATTGCCACCTTTACGGGCGCGGCGCAACTGGCGGCGAACTCCAGCGAACCCGTGTCCTTGCTGCGCGAGCGGGTCACGTCGAAGGGCGGCACGACGTATGCGGCGCTCACCAGCATGGAAGAGAGCGGCGTGAAGGCGGCCATCGTCAAGGGCATCAAGGCGGCCGCGCAGCGGGGGCGCGAGATGGGAGACGAGCTGGGAAAATAAGTGGTCAAGTAATTACATGACCTTGACGGCGCGGCCGATGTATAAAACCGGTCCCGTCGGCCGGCCCGTGGGCGAGCCCGTTGCCGGTTCCAGGGTGATTTCAAACAGTTGCTCCGGCTGCAGCGGCGGCAGCTTGTCCAATGTCAACTTGAGGCTTTGCCCCGGCTTGACCAGGCCCAGCGAGACGGGTGCGCTCCAGTCCTTGCCCTTGGTCCAGAATTGCAGGGCCTTTTGCTGCGGTACGCTGGTCGGCCCCAGCGGGATCAGGCTCAGGTCGCGGTTCTTGCCGCCGCGTCCGCCCGTCTGCACGATCCAGCCCGGCGATTTGTCTTGCGGCGCCACCAGCACCACCAGGTAGCCGGGTCCGCTGGGTGTTTGCAGTTGCACGCTGACCAGCACGGCCAGCGCGGCCGTGGCCGCCAAGCCGCCGCCCGCCAGTATTCTCCAGAAGGCCAGGCTGTTCCACCACGCTTGCCAGCCGCCCGCCTGCCGCACAGCTGAAGGCGTCAACAGGCTGGCGCTGATGCGCGGCCACAGTTGCGCCGAGGGCGTTTCGGGTGGCGCCAGGGTCGTCAAGGGCAGCAGACGCCGTTCCCAGGCTTCGACGGCGTCGCGCAAGGCTGCGTCGCGCGGCAAGCGCTGTTCCACTTCCGCCCGTTCGGCCAGTTCCAATGTGCCCAGCACGTATTCGCTGGCCAGCCTGTGCAATTCCTCGTCGCCGTTGATCATCCCATGCACTCCCGCAAGGCGGCCAGGCCCCGCTTGACCCAGGCCTTGACGGTTCCCAGCGGCGCTTGCAGGCGCTGCGCGATTTCGCTGTGGGAACAGCCATCGACGTAGGCGTACAGGATGCTGTTGCGCTTCGATTCGTCCAGGTGGCCCAGGCAATCGTGCAGCTTGCCCAGGTTAGCCTGGTCGGCATAGGCTTCGCCCGCATCGTGGCTGTGGCGTTCGTGCAGCAGGGTTTCCACGGTATCCTCGTCGGCCGGTACTTCATGGGCGCGGGCGCGCGCCACGTCCAGCGCCTGGTGCCGCACCACCACATAGATCCAGCCCTTGCCGCTGCCGCGTGTGGCGTCGAAACTGCCGGCGCGGCGCCAGATATTCAGGAAGGCGTCGTGCAGCACGTCTTCGGCCAGGGCCCGCTGGCGCACGATGCGCAGGGCCACGCCCAGCAGGTAGCGGCTTTCCTGCTGGTACAGGCCGTGCAATGCCTGCTGCTCGCCCCTGGCGCAGGCGCGCAGGGCGGCATCGTAATCGTAGGTGGCGGCTTGGGCTGGCAAGGTTGGCGCAATCGTCAAGAGTGAACGGTTAGCAAGTTTTCAAGGCCGAGTATAGGCCAGAAACCCGCTTGCCAACCGTCGCTTGCACTGATTTAGGCGGCCTTCCAGAAAATGTAGTCGGCCTGATAGGGCACCCATTGCTTGGCGCCGATGCTTTCCATGCCGCAGGGGCTGCTTGGCGCCACGCCGCCGCTGGTGGCCACGCGCTGGATGTAGCTGACGCCCTGCATGGCGCCGCTGCCCGTGGCCGGATTGGCCTTCACCAGTTGGTACGGGATATTTCCCGCGCCGGCCGGCGCCACGGCCACTTGCGTCGCCGTCACTTTCGAGCCGTCCAGGTTGGCCCAGGTGGCCGGTGGACCGACATACGTGCCCACTTGCATGCCGCTGCGGTCGTTCAAGGCCGCGTCCGGTCCCACGAAAACCCATTCATGGCCCGTCATGTCTTTCTTGGCCTTGCATTCGTAGGCGATCTTGCCTACGCCCACGGTCTGCATGGCCACCTGGTGGCCATCGGGCACCTTGACGGCGTTCGGTAATTGTTCTTGCGAATAGCGCGCGCTCATGGGAGCGCAAGCGCTCAGCAGCAGGGCGGCGCCCAGCACAGCGAGGGCGGGAACGGCGTGGCGTGGGGCGGTGAAGGCAAGCATGGCGAACTCCTGGTAGTTGGCTCAACCGGCTGGTTGATACCATTACTACGCATGGGTCTGCCATTTGGATGCAGCCGGGTCAAAAATATTTTATGACGGCGTTTCTTTCTTGCTGAAACGCTGCGCCAGCGCCAGCAGGACGGGCATGGCCGTGGCGGCGTGCTTGAGCAGCGCGCCGCTGGCCCGCAGCAGCGGCAGGATGCGGCGCGGACGCACCAATGCCAGGCCCAGCACGGCGCCGCCCACCATCAGGGGAATTTTGAAACGCGTGGCCAGGGTATGGCGCAGATTGCCGCCCGTCAGCGGTTCCAGCAACTGGCGCGTCTGCACGCCCAGGGCCAGGCGCTGCAGCGCGCATTCGGCCAGCAGCGCGTCGCGCCGCTGCGCCAGGCTGGCGGCCGTGTGGACGCTGGACAATTTGGTGGGGTGCGTGGTCATGGCCGCTCCGATCCCCGGCGCGCCAGCAATTGCAGCTCGTCCAGGTCTTTGTTCAGTTCGGAAAGTGTAAAAGAAAGCAGTTTCGGCTTGCTGCGGAAACTGGCGCGCACGCCCAGCAGGGTGGCGATGGCGGCGACGATGAAGACGGCGGCCGTGATGGCGATGGCGGCGATGCGGTGCGTATCCCAGAACAGCACGATGACGAGGAACACGATCAAGACGAGGCCGACGAACAGGCACAACAGTGCCAGCATGGCCAGCGCCAGATAGGATAGGAAGCGCAGCGACTCTTCTTCCATTTCCACGGCCGCCAGGGCCAGACGGGTCTGGACGATGGCGGCGAGGGTCGCTGCGACTTGGGCGACATGGTGCACGATAGCCATATGCTGCCTTTCGCGTCAGGTGACGGCCTGCGCCGTCGGTACCGCGTCGTTACAATCTAGCGGCGCGACGAGGAAAGCAGCAGACCGAACAGCACGCCGACGACGGCGCCCGCGCCCACGGCTTTCCAGGGATTGTCCTGCACGTATTCGTCGGTGGCCTTGGCCGCCTTCTTGGTACGTTCGAGCAAGTCTTCTTCCAGCTTGATCAAGTCTTTCTTGGCCGTTTCCAGGGTGGCGATGAACTTGTCCTTGACGGCTTTGACATTCTCGCCCGTCTGATCCTTGGCGCCATCGAGCCAGCCTTCCGCTTCATCGATGACGGTCTTCAAGTCGCCGACCAGTTTGTCGCGGGCCTTGTCGGCGTCGGCGAGAATGCTGTCGCTGCTGGATTTTCCGGTATGTATCGAGCTCATGTATTACCTCATGGAAGTGAAACTGCACAGTGAAATACCAGTGTAGGCAGCTGCGGCCAGGCTTGTCTTGCGCCGCCTCAAGGGCTGCCGCGGCGCAAGGGTCATTGCTTAACGGAAAGCAAAGTCCAGTACCACGCCCGCAAATACCGCCGCTCCTAGCCAGTTATTATGCCGGAATGCCGCAAAACATGGCATACGCTCGCGTGCGCGGATCAAGGTGTAGTGATAAACGGCGCAGCCGGCCGCCACCAGCAAGCCCGCGACGAACCAGTAACGCAAGCCCAGATACCAGCCGCATGCCAGCCACAGCAGCAGGAAAACGGCATAGCAGGCCATGACGATGGCCACGTCGTAGCGGCCGAAGGTGATGGCCGAGGTCTTGATGCCGATTTTCAAGTCGTCGTCGCGGTCGACCATCGCGTATTCCGTATCGTAGGCCACGGCCCAGAAGACATTGCCCAGCAGCAGCAGCCAGGCGACGGCGGGCACGGCATCCGTGATGGCGGCAAAGCCCATGGGAATGCCGAAGCCGAAGGCGATGCCGAGATACGCTTGCGGAATCGCAAAGAATCGCTTGAAATAGGGATAGGTGCCGGCGATGATGACGGCGGCCACGGACAGCTGTTTGGTCAGCGCATTCAAGGGCAGGATCAGGCAAAAGGCCAGCACGGTCAGCACGCCGGCCACGGCCAGCGCTTCCTTGCCGCTGATGCGTCCGCTGGTGATGGGACGCTCGGCCGTGCGCTTGACGAATTTGTCGATATCCTGGTCGGCGTAGTCATTGATGGCGCAGCCTGCCGAGCGCATCAGGAAAGTGCCGAGGGTAAAGATGAGCAGCAGCCGCCAGTCCGGCACGCCCTGCTGCGCCAGCCACAGCGCGCACAGGGTAGGCCACAGCAGCAATACGGTACCGATAGGCTTGTCCAGCCGTATCAGGCGGAAATACAGCGCCAGCTTGTTCATGGAAGACTCGATCTTGTTGAAGAGAAAGGTCGATTATCGCAAATAGTATGTAAATGTACTATTTTGCGCCTGGGGTGCTAGTCTTCGTCCTCGCACAGCGGCGTAATGCCCGGCAAGTTGCAGCTGGCGATGGCCGCGCACAGGGCGTCGATGGCGGCCTTGCGCGTGAAACTCTTACGCCACAGCATCACCACGCGGCGCGAGGGCACGGGGGCGGCGAAGGGCCGGTATTCGAGCATGCCGTCGGTGGCGTGCATATTGGCGACGGAGGCGCGCGGCAAGACCGTCAGGCCGATGCCGCTGGCCACCATGTGGCGGATGGTTTCCAGCGAGGAACCCTCAAACGTGCGCTGCATGCCATTGCCGGGCGAGGAAAAACGCGCCATTTCGGGGCACACTTCCAGCACCTGGTCGCGGAAACAGTGGCCATTGCCCAGCAGCAGCATGGTTTCTGATTTCAAGTCTTGCGCGGCGATTTTCTCGCGCGCCGTCCATGGATGCTGGCGCGGCATGGCGACGACGAACGGTTCGTCATACAGTTCCTGCATGGCCATGCCGTGTTCGGGCAGGGGCAGGGCCATGATGGCCACGTCCAGTTCGCCCTGGCGCAGCAATTCGAGCAGGCGAACCGTGAAGTTTTCCTGCAAGATCAAGGGCATCTGCGGTACCTGGTCTATCATGGCCTTGACCAGGGGCGGCAGCAGGTAGGGGCCGATCGTGTAGATCACGCCCAGGCGCAGGGGGCCGGCCAGCGGGTCCTTGTTTTGCTTGGCGAGTTCCTTGATGGCGGCCGTCTGTTCCAGCACGCGCTCGGCTTGCGCAATGATCTGCGCGCCCAGGGGCGTGACGGAGATTTCCGCGCCGCCCCGTTCGAACAGGACCACGCCCAATTCGTCTTCGAGTTTCTTGATGGCCACTGACAGGGTGGGTTGGGCAACGAAGCAGGCTTCGGCGGCGTGGCCGAAGTGCTTCGCTCGCGCGACTGCAACGATATATTTCAGTTCAGTCAGTGTCATAGGTTGATTGAAACACAGGAAGTACTTACTTGCAATGAATGAAAGGTGGCGCAAACGTGAAACTGTGGCGCCGATGGCGTATTGTAGCGGATCGCCCCCTATAATGCGGGACCGGGCGTCGAAGGGAGATGGCGATGGAACTGCGGATGCAGGCGCTGGAAGCGGCGATCAATTACTGGCGTGCCAGGCAACCGGCGCGCGGCAACGAATATGCGCTGTCGCCGCCCGTCAGCCGCCTGGCCGGCGTGTATGCGCTGATGATTTATTACCGGCAAGATCGCATCGCCGAAGAGACCCTGGAGCCGGCCGTCGTGGCCCTGATCGATGCCTGGCGCCGGGATGCCGGCGGCATCCAAGGCGATAGCCACGCCTGAGTGCGACCATGGCGCGACCCCATTTAACCCAACCAGAGATATCCATGCCTGATTTTGAAAACAAACTGTGCGGCCGCGACGAATTGCGCGCCCGCGCCGCAGCTCTGCCGAAACCGGTGGTGGTGACGAACGGCGTGTTCGACATTTTGCACCGCGGCCACGTGACCTACCTGGCGCAGGCGCGCGCGCTGGGCGCCTCGCTGATCGTTGCCGTGAATACCGATGCCTCGGTGAAACGCCTGGGCAAGGGCGACGACCGTCCCCTGAACAGCTGCGAAGACCGCATGGCCGTGCTGGCCGCGCTGGAAGCGGTGAGCCTGGTCGTGCCGTTCTCGGAAGACAGCGCCCTGGAAGTGGTGCAGGATATCGAGCCGGAAATCTATGCCAAGGGCGGCGACTACGACATGGCGGCCATTCCCGAAGGCCGCGCCGTGCTGGCGTATGGCGGCCAGGCCGTGGCCATCGATTTCGAGCATGACCGCTCGACCACCAAGCTGTTGACGAAAGTGCGGACGCAGCAAGGCTGAGGAAGCTCGTCAATGTTTCCATACAGATAAAAAGACGTTACTATGAGAACTGCCAGGGCTGCGACTTCGTTTCGTCAGCCCCAGCACGTTACACCGTCTGAATGCATTGCTAGTCATAGAAAATAAATGGATCATAAAACTTCTGGGGATTGGCCACTGCCTTCCGGCGCCTGGCACGTGGATGACGAGGGCGCGTGGACCATGCAGCGCAGCGCGGACGGTCAGAACGTCTCGCCCTTGGTGAGCCATGCCGATATCGGCAAGCTGATGCATGCGCGGCGCCTGCCCGCAGCCGCCGGTGCGCCCGTGCGGCAGTTTCCGCCCGAATTTGCGTTCGACCCCGCCTCGGGCGCGGCCTTGCAAGTGCCGCCCGACACGGCCGCCACGCCGCCCTGGGTGCCGCCTTACGGCGCATCTTCCGTCAGCGACGTGCCGCCAACGGGCCCGTCCGGCTTGCGCCAGGCCAGCACGCCCCTGAAACTGGCGGACCAGCGCGCGCGCGAAGAGCATGCGCAGGCCGATGTCTCGCTGCCGATGCCGCCGCCCGGCGAATACGAATTCTTTTCCGCCCAGTTCGGCACCAGCGCGCCCGCGCTGCTGGCGCTCGACCCGCGCAAGGCCGTCTTGCACGCCTGGCTTCCCGCCTCGAAACGCTGGCTGGCGCTGGACCCCGACTATGGCAGCTTGCTGGCCGAATCGGACCTGGCCCACGGCGCCTGGCGCGCCGAGCTGGTGCCGGAGTTCAATAGCGTGCTGGTTTTGCCGACCAGCCATGGCCTGGCCTGCATCCGTCCCGACGTGCCGTCGCTGACCTACGTGGTCGAGCATGTGGGCGGCGCGCCGTGCGCGGCCGCGCCCGTCTGGTTCCAGAACCGTCTGTGGGCGCCGCTGCGCGACGACGATGGTCGCCTCCGCTTCGTCAACCTTGATGCGCAACAAAAGCCGGGCAGCGACGTGCTGCTCGACGGCCTGTTTGACCTGGGCGCCGTCAGCGCGCCCGTCGCCTACAACCGCATGGCCGTGTGGCCTTGCGCCAACGGCCAGCTGCGCCTGCAATTGCAGCCGGACGGCAACGTGGCCGCCTCGTTCACCCCCTGGCCCGAAGGGCTGGTGCCGCATTTCGAATTCGGCAGCCCGTACGTGTCGCGCGACGGTGGCCTGTGGCAGCTGTGCTTCGAGCGCAGCCGCGGCACCTATGTCTACGTGAAACTGGGCGCGCAGTCCGAACGGGCCGACGCGCTGGCGCCGCGCCTGTGCTCGGGCAGCTTCAATTACCGCTTCGCCACCAAGCTGAAAACGGCGCCGTGGGAAGAGCCGGAACACGGCGACGACGGCGGCAAGAACCAGGCCGTCATGCCGCTGCTGGAATCGAGTGTGGGCAACAGCGTCTTCGGCGTGAAGTTTGCCACCAGCGCCGGCCTGTCGAGCGTGCTGCGCTCGAACGATCGCCTGGCGGCGCAGCTGGTGCAGGACGACGAATTGCGCGAAAACGTGTTCCATACCTTTGCCGTCAGCGAACCGTGGCGCGTGCGCCTGTTTGTGCATGAAGGTACGCTGTGGGCTTACCACCCGCTGCTGTCGCGTATCGATGGCTGGGCCTTGCAGGCATGAAAGCGCGCGTCCTGATCGCGGCCGGCGCCGCCTTCCTCGCCTTCGCCAGCGCCAGTGTGCAGGCCGCCGGCATCCAGCAAGCGTTCCTCGTGCAAAATTCGGGCTGGATGGAGCCGTTTTACACGGATGAACATTCGCAGCTGAAAGCCCTGGTGGGCGCCGTGGCGCAGGCCGCTACAAACCCGTCCGATACAGTGTATACCCTGGCCTTCAGCCAGAGCAGCGGCGCGCACGTGTCGCCGTCGCTGCTGGGGCAAGGGCAGGGCGGCGCCGGCGTGGCGGGCCAGCTGGCCAGCCTGGGCCTGGCGCGCAAGGGGGCCGGCGGCGCGCTGGCCGACACGGATTTCCAGGAAGCCGTGACAAAAACCATCACGGGGCCGTTCCAGTCCGCGTCCGGCATCGTGTGGATATTTACGAATAACAAGAACAGCCCGAACAACGACAGCCAGACGGCCGAGCGCAACCGCGACTTTTACCGCCTGCTGCACCTGGAACCGTCGATCACCAAGACGGTGGTGTTTCCGCTGCGCATGCCCGTGCAGGGCAAGCTGTACAGCGCCAAGGGCTTGATGGTGTATGCGCTCGCGTATGGCCAGCCCGCATCGGAGGCTTTGAACCGCATCCTGGCCGAAGGGCGGCTGTCGCAAGTACTGACGCGTCCGCCTGCGCGATTGAAACCGGTGGACCAGGATGCCGTGCGCATCGTGCCGCAATCCGTCAAGAACAGCGCCAACGTGCACGCCAGCCTGGGCCGCGACGGGCGCACCATCGTGCTCGACGTCGATGCGGCGAACCTGGTGCCGCAAGTGGTGCTGCAGGCATCCTTGCAAAACATGTTTTTCCCGTACGTGATCGACAGCGCCAAAGTGCATGCCAGCCTGGCCGGGCAGAACGCGTCCTTGCACGTTGCGCCAGATCAAATCCGCCAGTTGCAGCCGGGCGCCAGCCAGTCCGTGCAAGTGCAGTTCGCGTTGCCGATGGCGCAGATCCCGTCGCCGTGGTCGGCGCAGGCGATCGCCGCCATGGGCAAGCAGGTGCTGCTGCCGATGCAGGCGCAGGTGGGCCTGTCGGAACAGCGGCTGGCGCTGGCGTCCAGCTTTGGCAAGGATTTGCAGGAATTGTTCCCTGGCGACCCGATCTCGGGCATGTTTACGCCGCCCGACAGCGTGCGCGCGTCGCAGGCGACGATACCGCTGCTGGTGCGCATCCAGTATCCGCTGCTGCCCGTGCTGGTGATCCTGGGCGGCGTGCTGGCGCTCGTGCTGGGCTTGCTGGCACTGGGCCTGGTCAGCACGCGCGCCACGCGCTACAAGGTGATGGCCGACGGCGTGCAGCGGCAAGTGTTATTAAAACCATTTAAAAGCGTGCAGATCCGCGACGATGACGGCCGCGACATTGGCGAACTCAAGCGTGGCTTGGGCAAGCCGGCCGTCGTGCGCGTGGTCGAAGGCCATACCTTGACCCTGGCCTGAACACAGATTCCTTAAAAATTCCTTCCATTCAATAGAGGCATACCATGGCGCAAGACACTCCGAAAGACAACGCAGGTTTCACCTTGCCGGCCCCGGTAACGGCCCCGGCGTCGGCGCCGCCCGCCGCGGACGCTGCCGCCGCGGCCAGCGCCGCCACCGCAACGACCGAAGCTGCGCCCGCGTTTGACGCTGCCGGCACGACCGATACCTCGTCGCGCGACACCCTGGTCGGCGGCGTGGTGCTGTTGCTGCTGTTCATCGCCTTTTTCTTTGCCAAGAATGCCTATGCGAATGGCCTGGTGGCCAAGCGCGTGCCGCCGAACAAGGCCAATGCCTCGGGCTGGTGGCTGTTCATCTTCCTGGCCAGCCTGGCGACGGGTGTCGTGCTGGCTGCCGTGAATGCGCATAAATTCCTTGCGCCACTGTTCATGGGCCCGCTGGTGCTGGTGGGCCTCGTTGCACTCTTGTTGACCTTTACTTCCAGCCGCCGCTAAGAACACGCCGTTGCACGCATCATCGAAGGAATCACCATGGCAGAGAACCTGAACCAAACCATCACCGGCGGCGCCAGCGAGCGCAAGCAGGACAAGATCATCGAACTGCGCCCGACCCTGTTCATCGGCATCGGCGGCACGGGCATGCAAGTGCTGATGCGTGTGCGCCGGCGCATCCTCAACACCCTGTGGGGCGGCGCGGGCAACCGCACGCGCATCGAGGGCTTGGCGGACTTTCCCATCGCGCAATTCATCCATTTCGACCTCGACAATGGCGCCGTGATCGAAAGCGGCGAGTCGCAGGCGAAGGACTTGCAGTTCGACCAGGTGAAGTTCACGGATGACGACAAGGTGGTCGAATCGTTCGACATGGACAAGTACAGCCGTGATGAAGATTCTCTGGAGAAATATCCGCACATCAAGGAATGGCTGCCCTTGACGCCGCAGCGCATCCGCGAATTGCGTTTCGACATGAGCAGCGGCGCGGGCCAGATCCGCGCCGTGTCGCGCCTGTATTTCTTCGACAAGTACGCGAAGATCCGCGACAAGATCCGCTTGAAATTGAAAGCCCTGAAGGCGGGCCTGTCGCACGAGCGCCAGCTGGCCGAACTGGGCTTGCGCATGGAAACCAACCGTTTCCGCATCGTCATCGTCGGTTCCGTTGCGGGC
The DNA here is from genome assembly GCF_030397625.1 of Janthinobacterium sp. SUN026. Classification (NCBI taxonomy): domain Bacteria; kingdom Pseudomonadati; phylum Pseudomonadota; class Betaproteobacteria; order Burkholderiales; family Oxalobacteraceae; genus Janthinobacterium; species Janthinobacterium sp. SUN026. The sequence continues at coordinate 166,116 of NZ_JAPQNU010000006.1, forward strand.
GGCACGGGTTCCGGTTCCTTCCTGGACATGGGCTTGCTGGCGCGCTGGCTGGCGCGCAGCGAAGTGGGCGCGGCCGACGTGGAGCTGATGCTGTTCTTGCCGACCGGCTACACCAAGGCCAACAAGGACCGGGTCGAAGCCAACGGCTACGCGGCGCTGATGGAGCTGGAATCGGCGATGATGGGCAACAAGGGCTATGTGGGCCGCTGGGATGCGTATGACCGCCCGGAACTGACGCGCGAACCGTACAGCGAGGTTTACCTGATCGATTCGGGCAACCTTGCCCAGCAGCACACCAAGGATGTCAGCGACGTCTATCACATGGTGGCCGATTCGCTGTTCGAGGATTTCGCCTCGGCCGACTTCGCGCGCGCCAAGCGTTCGATCGCCGTCAACCAGGCGCAGCACAAGAATTCGCTGTACAACGCGCCCGTGCCGCAAGACCGCTTCGGCGACATGCGCCTGTATTTCTCGAAACGCTTTTCCTCGTTCGGCATGGCTGTGCTCGATACGCGCCAGGAAGCGGCGCGCGACGAGCGGGCCCACCGCTGGGCCGGCGCCATGCTGCAAGCGTTCTTTGGCGTGGGCGGCACGGATGCGGGCGCCAATCGGGCCACGGATACGCAACGCGACAATTTCCTCGCCGCCAATATGTTCCTGAAGGGCACGCCGTTCAGCGATTTCCCCGAGTTTTCCGACAAGAGCATCGAACTGAAGCGCTCCAGCGGCGACTTCATCGATTTCCGCGTCGTTGACGAATTGCTGGAAGACCGCCACGGCCACTTGCTGGCCGGCGTGGAAAACCGCGTCAACACGCGCATCAACGATATCCGCACGGGTTTCGACCGCAGCGAATGGCCGGCGCAGGTGCGCGACGCCATGAAGCATTTGGAACGCGACGCCGTGCGCGACCAGGATTCCACGGCCGACACGACGGAAGACCGCATCAGCAAGCGGCGCCGCGAAGTGCTGGAAGACGTCAAGAAAGTCGTGCGCGACCAGCTGTATGGCTATCTTGATAACAAGGAATTCGGCGGCCTGGAATACGTGCTGTCGCTGGTGGAACAGATCAAGGACCGCATCGAGGCGCCGGGCAGCGGCTTGACGGCGCAAATCGGCAACAATGCCGAGCGCTACCGCGAAATCAAGGAAGCCGTGCGCTCGCGCGAATACGAGCGCCTGTTGAACAACCTGGAACAGACGCGCAGCACCTTCGGCTTCCTCAGCAATGGCGAAAAGCAGGCGGGCGTGGTGATGGACCATTTGCGCACGGAAATGGCGAATGCGCTGAAATTCCATCTGCGCGCCAAGGCGGCGGACGAGTCCGTCCTCCTGCTGGGCGAGCTGTCGCGCTGGCTGGGCAACCGGGTCGGCGTCGATGCGCAAGGCCGCGCCCAGTGGAATGGCCTGGTGGGCGAGCTGCAATCGGGCCGCGAAGGCGTGCTGGCCATGCTGACGGAGTTGAAAACGGCCAATACCATCCTGCAAAAGGACCTGGACAAGGAACACGCGACCCTGATCGTCATTCCCGTCACGGAAAAAGACATCGCGCTGCCGTCGGCGGCCACCTTGCGCCAGTGGGCCGATGAAGCGTTCAAGGACATGGGCGGCTCGAAAGCGCTGTTCCCCATGTTGGGCGAACCGGCGCAACGGGCCTTGATCCTGGCCAAGGTCACGCGCATGGCGGAAAACATGATCGCCACGGCGGGCCTGGCGGAAGGGGCGACGAGCACGCCCGACCCGTTGTTCGAAGCGCTGGAACAGATGGATGTGTCCGAACGCCTGGACCGCTTCCGCAAGCTGCTGGCCTGCTCCATGCCGTGGATCGACGCCAATATGGCGGGCGACTTCACGGTCGTGTCGGACCAGTTCAAGTGCGTGATCGGCGTGGCCAACGCGGCCGCCTTCAAGGCGAAGTTCGGCGCCGAGCTCGAATCGTGCGTGCCGACCCAGGTGGGCATCACGGTGAGCCAGCTGGAAATCGTCGAAACGGGCATCCGCGGGCGCGCCGTCTGCTATTGCGAACTGGCCGGCGTGCCGATGACGGTGCTGCGCGGCCTGGAAGGCTGGCGCACCAGCTACCGCAAGGAAGGCGACAACGACAAGGCGCCGACCCACACGCATATTGATCCAACGCAATTCACGCACCCGATCGCGCCGAACACGGACGAGATGAAGCGCCTGGCGGAAGACTTCGGCGAATTCCTGCAAGCGATCATGCTGGGCGTGCTGACGCGCCACACGGGCAGAGTCGTGCCGCCGGGCCAGTACCAGTTTGCCGTCGAGCCGGGTGACTTGCGCCGCATCGGCAACGAACGGGCCATCCGCCAGAACGGCATGCCCGCCTCGTACGAGAAAAATATCGCCCTGCGCATCGAAGAAAAATTGACGGCGCTTGATGCCGTGCAGACGGCGGCCATGGCGGCGCTGGCAAAATACTATGAACGGGGCGTGTATGCGCCCAAGCTGGTGGCGCAGGCCGATGGCTCGCAGCTGCCCTACATCGGCTTTGGCAGCGCCATTTCCGCCGAAGTGGGCACGCGCCTGCGCGAGTCGGCGCGCCGCAAGGGCATGGCCAGCGATGAGCTCGACCGCACGGTGCAAGCCTTGCTGGGACGGCTGAAGGAGTGGGCCAACGTCATCGGCGACTCCGACAGCGATGCCTACGACTGGGAAGTGCGCGAGCCGGAAGCGGACGGGCAGCCGCGCCTGAAGTATGCGATCAAGCCGGAAATGCTGGAAGCGGGGCGCCTGGAGCAATTGCTGCGTCCGGCCGGCGCGGCGGCTGCCCCGGCTGCGGCCGCATTCGGCATGGCGCCGCCACCACTGGGCGGCATGCCGCCGCCGCTGGTGGAATACCAGTACTTCCTGGGCATCAACGGCCAGCAGCAGGGACCGTTCACGGCCCAGCAGATCGTGCAGTACGTGCAGGCGGGACAGGTCGTGCCAGCCACCACCAAGGTGTGGCGCGCCGGTTTGCCGGCCTGGGCCGACCTGGCCCAGTTCCCCGAACTGGCGCCCTTGTTCCTCGGCGCGCCGCCACCGTTGATGCCGCCGCCCTTGTGAACGCTGGAATGACGTTGGAATGAAGGATTAGTTTTGGATATCTGCAACAAATGCAAGACGGGCCTGTGGACCGTTGTCAGCCATTGCCCGTACTGCGGTCACGCCATGGCGGACGCTGCCAAGCCAGCCGCGGCCGTGCCGCCGCCGCTGCCCGTCCCTGCGCCTGCGCCGGTAGCGCCGCCACCTGCGCCCAAGCCGCCGCCCGTGCCGGTGACGCCTGCGCCTGCGCCGAAAGCGCCGCCGAAGCCGGCGCCAGTACCGCCAGCCAAGCCGGTGCCGCCGCAAGCGGCGCCGAAGCCCGTGCCCGCGCCTGTGCTTCCACCGGCGCCTGCCCCGGCAACACCGGTACCGCCGGTACCGCCGCCACCGCCGCGCAAGTGGCTGCGCTGGCTGGGCGCCGCCGCCGTGCTGGCGGCCGTCATCGTCTACATGAATGGCAAGCCGGGCGGCAAGAATGAATCGGCTTGCAACGACGCCATCGACAGCGGCTTGAAGCTGGTGGCAAATGGCAGCCTGGATGGCGCCCGGCAAAAGTTGGCGACGGCGAAGAATGTGTGCACGGGCAAGTCCAGCGCCAAGGCGGACGATTTGCAGGCGGCGATCGGCAAGGCCGGCGCCGCATCGGGCAGTTGCCAGCGGGGCGTGCGCGCCATCGAACGCCATATTGATGGCCATCAATTGCAAAGCGCGGCCAGGGGCATCGCCGCGCTCGACGCCGATTGCGCGGGCGCTGCCAGCGTGGATTCCCTGCGCAAGCAGCTGGCGCGCCAGCAGGCGGCAGCCGCGTCCGTGCTGGTGGGCGTGCGCCAGGCGCTGGACGGCAAGGATGCGACGGCGGCCGGCAATGGCATCGCCAGGCTGGAAGCCATCGACCGCGAAGCGGTGGAATTGCCGCAGTTGAGGGCCGATGTGCAGGCGCTGTCGGCGCCCGCGTCCATCGCTGCACCGGTCCCGGCGCCGGTGGAAACGGCACCGGCCCGCGTCGTGCCCACGGAACCGGCGCCCGCGCGCGCGGTCGAACGATCAGCGGTGGTCGAACGCCGTCCGCAGGAAACGGCGCCCGTCGACAGCGGCGCGGCCATGCGCAGCGAGATGGCGCAAGCGTTCTTGCGCGATGCCGAGCGTTCTTTGCTGGAAGGTAAGTTCGATGCGGCCAAGACGTATCTGGAAAGCGCGCGCCGCGTCGATCCGGGCAATGCGCGCATCGACAATCTGTCGCGCCGCATCCGCGAGCGCGAACGGCAAGTGCTGCAGACGGAAACAACGATCAATTAGTCATCTGGAGAGTCACCATGCTGAATCACACCACCTTGCGGACGGTCGCTGCGCTGACCATCGCGGCCATGCTGGCCGGCTGCGCCACGGCGCCGATGAGCCCGAACGGCGTGCGGCAGGACAGTTCCTATCCGCAAGGTGGCGCCCAGGCGGCCACGGATGAGGACCCGTGCAGCGTGGGCGCGACAGCCGCTGCCGGCGCGGCCGTGGGGGCATTGCTGGGTGCGCTGGCGGGCGGCAAGAATGGCGCGCTGAAGGGGGCCGCCATCGGCGGCGGCCTGGCGGCGGCCGGTTGCCTGGCCATCAATGTCAATTCGCGCCAGACCAAGACGGCGGCGCAGGCGGACCGCGACTACATCCGCACGCGCGGCGCGCTGCCGCGCGAGCCGCAAGTGGTGTCGTACACGCCGCAACTGAGCGCGTCGACCGTCAAGCGCGGCCAGCCGTTCAAGGTCAATTCCGTGGTGGAGCTGGTCAATGGCAGCGCGCAAAGCGTCAACGACGTGCGCGAAGAACTGGTGGTGCTCGATCCGCAAGGCCAGCCCTTCAAGTCCGGTTCGAAAGCCTTGGCCAGCAGCAACAAGTCGGGCGGGCGCTTTGAAAACTCGTTCGAGCTGACCTTGCCGGCCGGCGTGTCGCAAGGCGTGTATGGCGTCAAGACGAATTTGTATGTGAACGGCAAGCTGGCCGCCACGCGCGACCTGCGCACGCAGCTGGTGATGCTGGATGACAATAGCGGCGCGGCGCAGCAATTGGCGCAGCGGTAAAGGGAGATTGCAGGAGTCTCAACATCTCATCCAGTCGTAGCGAGCGGCGATGATTTGTGGCCGAGAAGCGCAGCGCTACTTTAGTAGCGCGAGCATCGCCGGCCGCAAAGCGCGCCGCGCAGTAGACTGGGTGAGGTGTCAGCTACGCGCCACCGGCGTATCCGTGCTGGCGCCACGCTTCATACACGACGACGGCCACCGTATTCGACAGATTCAAGCTGCGGTTGTCGGGGCGCATCGGCAGGCGGATGCGCTGTTCGGCCGGAAAGCCGTCGCGCAAGGCCGGGTCCAGGCCTTTCGTTTCCGATCCGAACACGAACACGTCGCCGGGCAGGAAAGCCACGTCGCCGAACGGGCGCGAGCCGCGCGTCGTCATGGCGAACATGCGGGCCGGGTCGGGCTGGGTGTCGGCCAGGAACGCTGCCCAGTTCTTGTGCACCTTCATGTTGGCGTAATCGTGGTAATCGAGGCCGGCGCGCTTCATCTTGGAATCGTCGAGCGGAAAGCCCAGCGGTTCGACCAGGTGCAGCTGTGCGCCCGTGTTCGCGCACAGGCGGATGATGTTGCCCGTATTGGGCGGGATTTCAGGTTCTACCAAAACAACGTGAAACAAAATGCTCTCCTCATATATATATAGCGAATCTGATGCGGTTCTAGTGCGGCGGCGTGCGCGCCACGACCAGAATGCTGACCCTGGCCGCCCCTGCGCTCTTGCAGGCGGTGGCCAGCGCGTGGACGGTATGGCCGCTGCTCATCACGTCGTCGACGATGCCCACATGGCATCCTTGCAACAAGGCCCCATGTTCGGGTGCGATGGCAAACGCGTGCGCCAGGTTGGCTTGCCGTTCCTGCGGCGCCACGCCGCTTTGCGCCCGGGTTTCGCGCACGCGCAGCGCCAGGCGCGGCTGTAAAGGCACGTCCAGCAGGCGCGCCAGCGGACGGGCAACTTCCAGCGCCTGGTTAAAACCCCGTTCGGCCAGCCGGGCCGGGCCCAGCGGCACGGGACACAGCAGCTGCGGCGCTTCCCACGCTTGTTGTTGCTGAATGGCAACATACAACAGTTCTGCCAACAGGGGCGCCAGCGCCAGGCGCGCGCCGAATTTCAGCTGCAGCAGCAACTGGTCGACGGGCGCCGCATAGTCAAACGCCGCGACGGTGGCGTCATACGCGGGCCGCTGGCGCAAACAGCGTCCGCACAGCAGCGCCGCATCGTCGAGCGGATTGGCGCACTGGCGGCAGCGGGGGCGCCCTTGCGTCAGATATTGGGCGCGGCAGGGCGAACACAGCACTTCCGGGCAGCCCATGCCGCACAGCGCGCATTGCGCCGGCAGCACCGTGGCGCCCAGCCACAGGCGCAGCGCCTGCCAGGCGGCGTCAAGGCGGTGCCGGGTGGCGGTCCGCATCGCGATGGCGTCGTTCCATGTACACTGCCGACATTATCTCACCTCACCCGATTCAACATGCCAGTTCCCACCAGTCCGCCCAAAATGAGTGCGCCCATCGATGCGGTGCAAGTACGTGATTTCTTTTCCCGTCCGGCGCGCGTCGCGCCGTCGGACTTCCTGCGCCGCGAAGTGTCCGCACGCATGCACGAGCGCCTGGAGCTGGTGAAAATCACGCCGCACCGTGTGCTCGACGCGGGCTGCGGCCCCGGCGCGGATTTGGCGCAGTTGCAAAAGGATTATCCCGCAGCGCAGATTATCGGTCTCGATGCAGCGCAAGCGATGATGCAGGCTGCGCGCGCGCCCGCGTCGAAACTGGCCAGCCTGAACCAGTTCCTCAGCAAACTCTTGCCGGCCAAGGCGGGCGTGGATTTATTGTGCGGCGACCTGGGCGATCTGCCGCTGGCGCAGGGCAGCATCGACCTCGTGTGGTCCAACCTGGCGCTGCACTGGCATGCCCAGCCCGACCGCGTGTTTGCCGAATGGCGGCGCGCGCTGCGCCTCGATGGCTTGCTGATGTTTTCCTGTTTCGGCCCCGACACCTTCCGCGAAGTGCGCGACGCCTTTGCCGAGGCGGACTTGTACCCGCACGCCTTGCCCTTTGTCGACATGCACGACTTTGGCGACATGCTCGTCGAGACGGGCTTTTCCACGCCCGTGCTGGACATGGAAATCATCACCGTCACCTACGACACGGCGGAAAAACTGCTGGCGGACGTGCGCGCCTTCGGCGGCAACCCGCTGACCACGCGCCGGCGCGGCCTGATGGGCAAGGCGGCCTGGCAGCGCATGCTGGACGCGCTGGAAAAGAGGCGCCGTCCCGATGGCAAGCTGGGCCTGAGTTTCGAGGTGATCTATGGCCACGCCTTCCGTCCCGCACCGCGCGTGACGCGCAATGGCGAAGCCATCATCCGCTTTGATTTACCGCGCAAGCCTAAATAAAAGCATAAAGAAACCGACACTTGGTCGCCATCCGCGCATGGATGTTGCAGCAACCGTTGCAAAGCGCGCGGCGGCCGGGAGAAGGGCGCGCACAAAGCCGATTATTGCTTGATGGATTCAAGTTTACTTGATTATAATCGTTGATTGTTTGTCAGCTTGTTAAGTAGAAAAAACAAGGGCTGCATACAAAATAAAAAAAACAAAGCAAGACTAATTCGAAGTTACTGCATTAGTATAGTAACCATCTTCCACACGAGGCCATTTCAGTGTGGGGAAGAAAAACAGGGTTCCAGCATGGTTGCGCGCCGCCGTTTTTGCTGCCGCAGCCAGCATGGAATTCGCTGGTGCTTGACGCACATGGCCGCATTCCGGCCGTGTTGCTTTCATGGAGGAGCGGCAGCGGTCCAGTACGGAGAAGTCCGCAGCCGTTTAAAATATCATTATTTTTGGGTGGTTGGGGAAAACATGACACATGCAAAGCGACTTCAATCGTTGCTGCTCGGGCTGTCTTTGACAGCGTTTGGCATCGGGCGATGGGCCACGGCGGCACCGGCTGCCAGCACCTATCCCGGCACCGGCGGTCCCGTGCCGTTCGAAATGAATCTGCAACCGCCGGCGACACAGATCGCCCATGAAATCTACGATTTGCACACCCTGATGATGATCATCTGCCTGGTGATCTTCGTGGCCGTGTTCGGCGTCATGTTTTATTCCATCTTCAAGCACCGCAAGTCCCTGGGCCACAAACCGGCCACTTTCCACGAAAGCACCACCGTCGAGATCGCCTGGACCGTCGTGCCTTTCCTGATCGTCATCGGCATGGCCCTGCCTGCCACGCGCACCGTCGTCGGCATGAAGGATACGTCGAACGCCGACATCACCATCAAGGCCACCGGCATGCAGTGGAAATGGGGCTATGACTACCTGAAAGGCGAGGGCGAAGGCATTTCCTTCCTCTCCAACCTGGCCACGCCGCGTTCGCAAGTGGGTGCGCCAGGCGCGCCGCCGACGGAAAAACGGGGCGAAAACTACCTGATCGAAGTCGACAATGAAGTCGTCGTGCCGGTCAACAAGAAGATCCGCGTGGTGCTGACAGCCAACGACGTCATCCACGCCTGGTCCGTGCCTGCCTTTGGCGTGAAACAGGATGCGATTCCCGGTTTCGTGCGCGACACCTGGTTCAAGGCTGACCATATCGGCACCTTCCGCGGCAATTGCGCCGAACTGTGCGGCAAGGAACACGCGTTCATGCCCATCGTCGTCAAGGTCGTCTCGGCAGATGATTACAAGGCCTGGGTTGATGTAAAACAAAAGGAAATGGCCGCATTGGCTGATGATCCAAGCAAGGTGTGGACCATCGACGAATTGAAGGTCAAGGGCGAGAAAGTGTATGCGGCCAACTGCGTGGTCTGCCACCAGGCGACAGGCAAGGGCGTGCCCGGTGCGTTTGCGCCGCTGGATGGCTCGGCCGTGGTGAACGGTCCGAAAGCGGATCAGATCCACGTCTTGCTGAACGGGCAAAAGAGCGGCAAGTATCCCGCTGAAATGCCAGCATGGAAACAGCTGTCCGACACGGAAATTGCCGCAGTGATCACTTACACGCGCAATACCTGGTCGAACAAGGCCGCAGAGAACATCGTTCAACCAGCCGAAGTCGTGGCTGCACGCAAGTAATTAGGAGCCGCAGATGAGTACTAGCACGAGCACGAGTACCTTGGACCACGCCGATCACGACCATGCCCACGATCACCCGACCGGCTACCGCCGCTGGCTGTTTGCCACCAACCACAAGGATATCGGTACCCTGTACCTGTGGTTTTCGTTCATCATGCTGCTGTCGGGCGGCGTGCTGGCCTTGATGATCCGTACGGAACTGTTTCACCCAGGCTTGCAATTTTTCCACCCAGAATTTTTTAATCAACTGACCACCATGCACGGCCTGGTGATGGTGTTTGGCGCCATCATGCCGGCCTTCGTCGGCTACGCCAACTGGATGATCCCGCTGCAAGTGGGCGCATCCGACATGGCGTTTGCCCGCATGAACAACTTCTCGTTCTGGCTGCTGCCGCCGGCCGCGCTGCTGCTGGCCACGTCCTTCCTCGTGCCGGGCGGCGCCACCGCTGCCGGCTGGACCCTGTATGCGCCGCTGTCGACGCAGATGGGCCCTGGCATGGACATGGCCATTTTTGCCATGCATCTGATGGGCGCCTCGTCCATCATGGGTTCGATCAACATCATCGTCACCATCCTGAACATGCGCGCTCCTGGCATGACCCTGATGAAAATGCCGATGTTCTGCTGGACCTGGCTGATTACCGCGTATCTGTTGATCGCCGTCATGCCGGTGCTGGCTGGCGCCATTACCATGACCCTGACGGACCGCCATTTCGGCACGTCCTTCTTTAACGCGGCAGGCGGCGGCGATCCCGTCATGTACCAGCACATCTTCTGGTTCTTCGGCCATCCCGAGGTCTACATCATGATTCTGCCGGCTTTCGGCATCGTCTCGCAGATCCTGCCCGCGTTTGCCCGCAAGCCCCTGTTCGGCTACGCCTCGATGGTGTACGCCACGGCTTCCATCGCGATCCTGTCCTTCATCGTCTGGGCGCACCACATGTTTACTACCGGCATGCCGGTGACGAGCCAGCTGTTCTTCATGTACGCGACCATGCTGATCGCCGTGCCGACGGGCGTGAAAGTGTTCAACTGGATCGCCACGATGTGGAAGGGTTCGATGACGTTCGAGACGCCGATGCTGTTTTCGGTGGGCTTCATCTTCGTGTTTACCATGGGCGGCTTCACGGGCCTGATCCTGGCCGTGACGCCGATCGATATCCAGCTGCAGGATACGTATTATGTGGTGGCGCATTTCCACTACGTGCTGGTGGCCGGTTCGCTGTTTGCCCTGTTCGCCGGCTTCTACTACTGGTCGCCGAAATGGACGGGCCATATGTACAACGAGACGCGCGGCAAGATCCACTTCTGGCTGTCCTTGATCACGTTCAACGTGACCTTCTTCCCGATGCACTTCCTGGGCCTGGCCGGCATGCCGCGCCGCTACGCCGACTACCCGGCGCAGTTCACCGACTTCAACATGATCGCCTCGATCGGCGGCTTCGGTTTCGGCCTGATGCAGGTGTACTTCCTGTTCTTCGTCGTCTTGCCGACCATCCGCGGCGGCAAGGCTGCACCGGCGAAACCATGGGAAGGCGCGGAAGGCCTGGAATGGACCGTGCCGAGCCCGGCGCCTTTCCACACGTTTGAAACGCCGCCTACCGTCAAGTAGTCATCCGCAAGTAATGCCAGTGTCACGGGCCGGCGCCGCTGCCGGCCCCTTTGAATAGAGTGCCTGCCATGACCGAAGTGAAAACTGAGCGCAAGAAACCGAACAACCTGCGTACGGGACTGATACTGGGGGCCCTGGCGGCCTTCTTCTTCCTGTCCGTCTTCGCCAAGCGGCTGTGGCTGTCGTGACGACACCCCACCAACAGGAAACACGCGGCCTGAACCGCAAGATGCTGGGCAAGCTGCTCGTCATTGCCGTGCTGATGTTTGGCTTCGGCTATGCCCTGATTCCCGTCTACAAGCAGATTTGCGAAGTGATGGGCATCAACGTGCTGACGCAAAAAGATGGCACGGTGGCGTACGACAACAATACGCAAGTCGATACGACGCGCAGCATCACCGTCGAGTTCGACGGCAATGCGCAGGGGCCATGGCGCTTCCGCCCGACCGTGTCGAGCATGCAAGTGCATCCGGGCGAACTGGTGACCGTCATGTATGAAGTGGTCAACACGCAAGACCGCGTCGTCAATGCCCAAGCCATCCCCAGTTACGCGCCGCAGAGCGCCACGCCGCATTTCAAGAAGGTCGAGTGTTTCTGCTTCAAGCAGCAGACCTTGAAGCCGAAGGAAGCGCGGCAGATGCCGGTGGTGTTCTTCCTCGATCCGGCCCTGCCGAAAGAGGTCAAGACCATCACCCTGTCGTACACGTTTTTCGAGATTGCCGGTCTGAGCCAGGCTCAGACGCCGGCCGTCCAATAGGAGAGTGCCATGGGCGAATCCGCCAAACCGGAAAAAGCGTCGTTCCTGTATTCGCTGCGGGCCGTCGTGTGGTCATTCACGGGTCTGCGCCGCAAGAGCGATTTCGACACGGATTCGGCCAAGCTCAATCCCGTGCACATCGTCATCGCCGGCTTCCTGGTGGTGGCTTGCCTGATCGGCATCTTGATTTCGATTGTTAAATTCGTCGTTTTATAAATTATAAAAAACCACCCTATAAGTTTTTGAGGAGATGATGATGAGTTCCAACCACGCCGCCGTACCCTATTATTTCGTGCCCGGCCCGTCGCGCTGGCCCATGCTGGGCGGCGCCAGCCTGCTGCTGACCATGATCGGCGCCTCGGCCTGGGTCAACGACGTCTCCTGGGGCCCGTACGTGAATTACCTGGGCATCGCCGGCATCCTGCTGGTGCTGTATTTCTGGTTCGGCGACGCCATCAGCGAATCGGAGCAGGGCTTGTACAGCGAGCGCATCGATCACTCCTTCCGCTGGAGCATGAGCTGGTTCATCTTTTCGGAAGTCATGTTCTTCGCCGCCTTCTTCGGCGCCCTGTTCTATGCGCGCAGCATCTCGATGCCGTGGCTGGCCGACCTCGACCACAAGGTGATCTGGCCCGATTTCGCCGCCCACTGGGGCAATACGGGCCCGGCCGGCACGGTGCAGGAATTCACCACCATGACGCCGTTCTGGATTCCAACCATCAACACGGCCTTGCTGCTGACGTCGGGCGTCACGCTGACCATTTCGCACCACGCGCTGCGCGCCGGCCACCGCGCCATGACGGCCCTGTTCCTGTTTGCCACCATCGTGCTGGGCGCCATCTTCATGGGCTTCCAGGTGTATGAATACATCCACGCTTACAGCGAACTGAACTTGAAATTGACGTCGGGCATCTACGGCGCCACCTTCTTCATGCTGACGGGTTTCCACGGCTTCCACGTGACCCTGGGCGCCATCATGCTGTCCGTCATCCTGTACCGCGTATTGAAAGGCCACTTCACGCCCGAGCACCACTTCGGCTTCGAAGGCGCCGCCTGGTACTGGCACTTTGTCGACGTCGTCTGGCTGGGCCTGTACGTGGTCGTGTATTGGTTATAATGGCGGGGCAGGGCGCGCGTGGTTGTTAGGCGCGCCGGCACCATAAAAAAAGCCGTACCGGGACATCCTGGGTACGGCTTTTTTCTTAGTGTGAAGAATTTGCCAATCAGGCAAGAAAAGACTTACAACGCCTAACAAAACCGTAGCGAGCGGAAGGAAGTTGTGGTCGAGAAGCGCAACTGTACGAAGGTACAGTGAGCATCGCAGGCCGCAAATTACGACGCGCAGTAGGTTTTGATAGGCGTTCTTAATGTATGCCCGTCGGCTGGATGTAGCCAAGCTTGTGCGCCAGCAGGATCAGCAGGAACAGGGTGATCGACAAGCCCACGCGCAAGGCCAGCGCCTGCACGGTGCGGTTGCTCTTGCCCTTGTCGCGCATGAGGAAGAACAGGGCCGAGCCCAGGCTGCCCAGGATCAGGATGAAGGCAATGGCAACGAGGATTTTCATGGATGGTAGCGCCAGGCTTGAGGAGGTTTCATTGTAATGCGTATCCGCTTCCATTTTAGATGGATTCCATTTGTTGCAATGCTGCTACTGGTGGCGCTGGGCGTATCCCTGGCGCAATGGCAGCAGCGCCGTGGCGATGAGAAAGTCGCCCGCGCCGCCCGCCTGGAAGCGGGCAACCAGGCCGCGCCGCTGTCCTTGACGGCCGCGCCCCTGTTGCCGGCCGATGCGCAAGCGATCGAGTACCGCAGGGTCACCGTCACGGGCCATTTTCTTCCCGCCTGGACGGTGTACCTGGACAACCGCCCCTACAAGGGGCAAGCGGGCTTTCACGTGCTCACGCCGTTCCAGATCGACGGTTCCTCCATGCACGTGCTGGTGGCGCAGGGCTGGTTGCCGCGCAACAATGCCGAACGCACGCGCATCTCCGACTACGCCACGCCAGCCGGCACCGTGACCATTGCCGGCATCGCGCGCCTGAACGCGGGCCATGTGATGGAACTGGGCACGGTGCCGGTCCTGGCGCCGCACGCCATCGTGCAAAATGCCGATATCGCCCAGCTGGCCCAGGCCAGCGGCCTGGCCTTGCAACCTTTTATCCTTGAACAAACAGCTGATCCAGTCGATTCGGCAGCCACGACGCCAGCGTCCAGCCGGCTTCCCGTGCGCGACTGGCCGGCGCCGGACCTGGGCGCCGACAAGCACCGCGGCTATGCATTCCAGTGGTATGCACTGGCACTGATGGCTTTTCTATTTTTTGTCTTTACAGGATTTCGACGTGCAAACAAACAGCCCTGACGCAACGCAAGACAGCAGCAATAAACAGGTACAAGGACGGTGGAAACTGCTGGCTGTGGTGGCCGTATGCGCCTTTCCCATCATCGCTTCGTATTTCACGTATTACATCATCAAGCCCACGGGCCGCAACAACTACGGCGCCCTGATCGACCCCCGTCTGCACCCGATACCGGAAGCCCAGCTGCAGGTGACGGAACTGGACGGCAAGGCCGCGCCGCTGGCCCAGTTCAAGGGCAAGTGGGTACTGCTGCAAACGGGACCATCCGATTGCCAGGAAACATGCAAGAAGCAATTGTTTGACATGCAACAACTGCGCCTCATGCAGGGCAAGGAGCGCGAACGCCTGGAACGCGTCTGGCTGGTGACGGATGCGCAGCCGCTCGACACCCTCGTGATGCGCGAATTCGACGGCACCAGCATGCTGCGCGTCAATAACGACGCCCTGAAAGCGTGGTTGCCCGTGGAAGCGGGCGGCAAGACGAGCGACCATCTGTATTTGATCGATCCGCTGGGCAATCTGATGATGCGCTTCCCGAAAGACGCGGATCCGAACAAGATCAAGAAAGACATCGCCAAGCTGCTCAAAGCTTCGGCGATCGGTTGAGGGGACCGCATGCCGACGATGCATCTCTCCGCGCTGGCCCAGCTGGGCTTGACTGGTCTGCTGGTGGCGCTGCTGCCGCTGACCATGGTCTGGGTATCCGCGGACGCCAACAAGTACCGCAAGCTCGTATGGATCGCCGTCTTCCTGACGGTCGACCTGATCATGTTCGGCGGTTTTACGCGCCTGTCCGATTCCGGCCTGGGCTGCCCTGACTGGCCTGGTTGTTATGGTTCTGCCAATCCTTTCCTCGCGCACGAGCACATCGTGGCGGCGGAAACCCTGATGCCGACGGGCCCCGTGACGGTCGTGAAAGCGTGGATCGAAATGACGCACCGCTACCTGGCCATGGCCATTGGCGTCTTGATCGTGGCGATGATGGTGCAGGCGTGGCGCCAGTGGAAGAAAAGCAAGCGGCAGGAATTCGCTCCCGCGCTGCCGACGGCGCTGTTCCTGTTCGTCTGCCTGCAGGGCGCGTTCGGCGCGTGGACCGTCACCCTGAAGCTGCAACCGGTGATCGTCACCATCCACTTGCTGCTGGGCATGGGCTTGCTGGCCATGCTGACGTGGCTGGGCGGACGCCAGGACCATGCCGTGGCGCCTATCAAGCGGGCCGATGCGGACGCGTCCGTGCTGCGCCCCGTGCGCGCACTGGCCGTCATGTCGCTCGTGCTGTTGACGGTGCAGATCGCGCTGGGCGGCTGGGTGAGCACCAACTACGCCACCCTGGCGTGCACGGATTTCCCCCTGTGCGGCGGCAAGGTGATTCCGGAAATGGATTTCGAGCATGGTTTCCATTTGTGGCGCGAACTGGGCAAGACGGCCGCCGGCCATTACTTGCCGTTTTCCGCGCTGACGGCCATCCACTGGGTGCACCGCAATTTCGCCTTCATCGTGCTGGCCGGTATCGGCTATACCGTGTTGCGCGCATGGAAACTGCCGTCCTTGCGCGGCACGGCCCGCTGGGTGGCGCTGGTGCTGGCCCTGCAGGCGGCCACGGGCCTGGCAACCATCTACCTGAGCTGGCCGCTGTCGATTGCCGTCATGCATAACGGCGGGGCGGCGCTGCTCGTGTTATTGCTGACCATGTTAAACTACAAGGCTAAATTCCAACTCGATGTAGCGCGGACACCTGCTTCCGCCGCCGCGCCAGTGCCCTCGGCACCAGCCAGTCCTTCCCGTACCGCATAAATGACTACTCAGACCATCAGCCGTAAACCTTCCCCCCGCATCGCCCAGTATTGGGCGCTGACCAAGCCCCGCGTGACGCAACTGGCCGTGTTTTGCGCCGTCATCGGCATGTTCCTGGCCAGCGAGGAATTGCCGGACTGGCACGCGGTGGTGTTCGGCACCATCGGCATCTGGCTGCTGGCCGGCGCCGCGTTTGCCGTCAATTGCCTGGCCGAGCGCGAAATCGACGCGCGCATGGCCCGTACGGCGCGCCGCCCCATGGCCATGGGCGACATCACGGTGAAACAGACGGTGGTGTTCGCGCTGGTGATCGGCGGCCTGGGCATGGCGATTCTGTACCACCTCGTCAATCCGCTGACCATGTGGCTGACTTTTGTCACCTTTGTCGGCTATGCCTTGATCTATACCATGGTGCTCAAACCGGCCACGCCGCAAAATATCGTCATCGGCGGCCTGTCCGGCGCCATGCCGCCTGCGCTGGGCTGGGCGGCCGTCGCCAACGACGTGCCGATGCAGGCCTGGCTGCTGGTCCTGATCATTTTCGTCTGGACGCCGCCGCATTTCTGGGCGCTGGCCATGTACCGCCGCGACGATTACGCGCGCTCGGGCTTGCCCATGCTGCCCGTCACGCACGGCTTGAAGTTCACGCAATTTCACGTCTGGCTGTACTCGATCGCGCTGGCCGCCACCACCTTGCTGCCGTATGCCGTGCGCATGAGCGGGCTGATCTACCTGGCTTCGGCCGTGGTGCTCAACGCCGGCTTCCTGTATTACGCGTGGAAGATGTACCGCCACTACACGGACTTGATCGCGCGCAAGGCCTTTACGTTTTCCATCATCTACCTGGCCTTGCTGTTCGCGGCTTTGCTGGTCGACCACTACATTCCCCTCGGAACATGAAAAAAACCCTGACACTGTTGCTGGCGGCCGCACTGGTCGCCGTCCTCGCCGGCTGCGGCAAGCCGGCCGCGCCCAAGCTGGCCTTCAAGAACACGGACGTGACGGGCCTCGGCTATGCGCGCGAGTTCGCGCTGACGGACCACACGGGCCACCCGCGCACCCTGGCCGACTACAAGGGCAAGCTGGTGCTGATGTTCTTCGGCTACACGCAATGCCCGGACGTCTGCCCCACCACCATGGCCGACATGGCCCAGGTGATGCAGGAAATGGGTCCGCAGGCGGAGCAGGTGCAAGTGCTGTTCGTCACCGTCGACCCCGAGCGCGACACGCAGCAATTGCTGGCGCAGTACGTGCCCGCCTTCGACAAGCGTTTCGTGGGCCTGTATGGCGATGCGGCCGCGACGGCCAAGGTGGCCAAGGAATTCAAGGTGTATTACGCCAAGGTCGAGGGCGAGACGGACGAAAGCTACACGGTCGACCACACGGCCGGCACCTATGTCTTCGACCGCGAAGGCAAGATCCGCCTGTTCGTGCGCCACGGCGAAAAGCCGGCCGCCATCGCGCACGATCTTAAACTTCTGCTATCCTGACCTGGTCGCGCCCCCGGGCGCCATCTTCAGGATACGCAGTACATGGATAAACGTTTCGAGCCCCACGCCCGTCTGGCAGCCATCATCTTTTTGTTGATCGGCTGCTTTTTCGTCTTGCGGCCCTTCCTCGCCGCCATGCTGTTTGCCGCCTGCGTGGGCATTTCCAGCTGGCCCCTGTACCTCCTCCTGCTCGAACGCCTGAAAGGCCGGCGCAACTGGGCCGCCGCCATCATGACCCTGTCCCTGATCCTGGTCATCGTGCTGCCGCTGGCCCTCGTCACCTACAACCTGGCCGACAATGTGTCGCGCATCTATGAACAGCTGCGCGCGGCGCTGGAATCGGGCGGACTGCATCCGCCGGCCTGGCTGGCCAGCATACCCGTGGTGGGCGAAACCATCGACGGCTATGTGCAGCGCCTGCTGGCTGACCGCGAGGAATTATTGAATTTGGGTAAGACCATGCTGGAACCGGCGCGCCACTTCCTCGCTTCCGGCGGCATCCTGCTGGGCACGGGCCTGGCGCAGACCAGCCTGGCCGTGTTCGTCAGCTTCTTCCTCTACCGCGACGGCCAGCAGCTGAGCCGCGCCCTGATGACGGGCGCCGGCCGCATCATCGGCGACAGCGCGCCCGGCGTGGGCCTGACCATCAGCCGCACCGTGCGCGGCGTCATGTACGGCTTGCTGGGCACGGCGCTGGCGCAAGCGCTGGTGGCGGTGGTGGGTTTCCTGATCGCCGGCGTGCCGGCCGTGGCGCTGCTGGGCGTGGCCACCTTCATCTTTTCGCTGATTCCCGTGGGCCCGCCCCTGATCTGGGGCGGCGCCGCCATCTGGCTGTTTACCGACGGGCAGACGGGCTGGGGCATCTTCATGCTGGTGTGGGGCGCGCTGCTGATCAGCGGCGTGGACAACGTGGTCAAGCCCATGTTGATCAGCCGCGGCAGCAGCTTGCCATTCCTGCTGGTGTTGCTGGGCGTGCTGGGCGGCGTGCTGGCCTTCGGCTTCGTCGGCATCTTTATCGGCCCGACCCTGCTGGCGGTACTGTACAGCTTGCTGCAAACGTGGACGGTGGGCGAAACCACCGTGCCGCAGGGTAAAGACACGCTTACCTTGAAAAAAGATTAATCGCGCAAGTCCGCATCGAGGTCGCGTTCCTGTTTCGGGATCACCTTGATCAGCACGATGCGGGGCCCGTTCATCTTCTTGACGACGATGTCGAAGTCGACGAAGGTGATGCGCTGGCCCTGCTTTGGAATATCTCCCAGCTTGACCATGATCAAGCCGCCCACCGATTCCACGTCGTCCAGTCCCAGTTCCTCGTTTTCGATATCGATTCCGAGGATGCGTTCGAGCGAAAAGATGGGCAGGCTGGCCTTGCCGATCAGGGTGCCGTCGCTCTGCTTGAGCCAGTCGTTTTCATTGCGGCGGAATTCATCGCGGATTTCGCCGACCATGGCGCCGAGCAAGTTATCCAGGGTGATGAACCCCAGCGGGCGCTTGCCCTTTTCGCCGATCAGGGCGAAGTGGGGCGCGCCGTCGCGAAAGCGCCGGAACAGTTCCAGCGCCGGCGTGCGCGCGGAAATGACGTCGACGGGACGCAGGAAGGGCGTGAGCGAGGTGATCGGCTTGCCCGCCTGCTGGGCAAAGAACAGGTCCTTCAGGTGCACCACGCCCAGCACGTCGTCTTCATTCGTGTCGAAATAAGGGTAGCGGCTGAAGCGGTTGCGCAGCACCGTGTCGAGGTTTTCTTCCAGGGTGTTGGAAGCGTGCAGGGCGATCACTTCATTGATCGGGCGCATCAGGTCCGACACCGTCATTTGTTCGAAATCAAGCGACTGCGCCAGGATGTTGCGTTCGTCGCGCGTAAATTTCTCGCCCGGCTGGCTGGTGCGCAGGATCAGTTTCAGTTCTTCGGACGAATAATGGGCGTCGTGGCCGCCCTTGCCGGACAGGCCCGCCAGGCGCAGCACCCAGTTGGCGCTGGCGTTGAGCAGGTAGATGGCCGGGTACATGGTCCAGTAAAAGCCGTACAGGGGAATCGCGCTCCACAGGCCGACGGCTTCCGGGTTGCGGATGGCCATCGATTTGGGCGCCAGTTCGCCCACGACGATGTGCAGGAAGGAAATCACGCTGAAGGCGACGACGAAGGACACGCCGTGGATCAGCTCTTGCGAGGTGACGCCGATGGCGCCGAACAGGGGCTCGAGCAAGCCGGCGAAGGCCGGTTCGCCGACCCAGCCCAGGCCCAGCGACGCGAGGGTGATGCCCAGCTGGCAGGCGGACAGGTAGGCGTCCAGCTGGCCATGCACCTTGGCCAGGATGCGGCCCCGCAGCCCCTGTGTCTTGGCGATGGCGCGGATGCGCGTGCGCCGCAAGGTGACGATGCCAAACTCGGCGGCAACAAAAAAACCGTTCAGCGCGACCAGGAAGAGGGCGAGCAGGACTAGCAAGACATTGTGCATGGGGGCGCTGAAGATGGGCTGTAAAAACGACATCTTAAACGACGAAGGGCGCCATAGCCTAATTTAGCCGCGCTCGCCGCCCGTGCGGGCGGGCGGGCGCGGCAGGTTTTTCACGCTTGTTCAGCCTTTGGCCGCCGTTTGCGGCCCGCCGCGCATGGCAAACACCATGACGGCCGAGACCACCGCCGGGATGGCGACGACGAGGAAAATCGTGCTGTTGGGCCAGTTCAGGCGGATCAGCTCGCCACCGAGCACGGGGCCGATGATGGAGCCGATGCGGCCCACGCCCAGGCTCCAGCCGATGCCCGTCGAGCGCAGGGTGGTCGGATAGTAGCTGGCCGCCAGGGCGTTGACGGCAGGTTGGCCGCCCACCACGCAAAAGCCGGCGATGAAAATCGTGATGAACAGGAAGGCCAGCGACACGTCCGGGCGGCCGATCAGGGCAATGGCGACTGCGGCGACGAGGAAACAGGGCAGCAGGATGCGGCGGAAGCTGGAGCGGTCGATCAGCTGGCCCATGACGAGGGTGCCGATGGTGCCGCCCACTTGCAGGGCCGTGCCGGCCAGCACGGCGTTGGCCGTCGACAGGCCCGCTTCCTTGGCAATCGTCGGCAGCCAGTTCGACAGGAAATACAAGTTCAGCAAGTTCATGAAGTTGATGACCCACAACAAAATCGTCATCTTCGCGCGGCCGCCCGTAAACAATTGCAGCACGGGCGCGCCCTTGTGTTCCTTTTCATGCACGACATACTGGGTTTCGGCCGTGATGGTCACCGTCGGATCGATGCGCTTGAGCCACTTGGCGACTTGATCCAGCTTGCGTTTCTTCAATACCAGGAATTGCATCGATTCCGGCAGCAGGAAGAACATCAGCACGCCGATCACCAGCGGCACCACGCCACCCACGTAAAACACGGATTGCCAGCCGAACGCAGGAATCAGCGCGGCGGACAATAAACCGCCCAGCACGGCGCCCAGGGTAAAGCCGCACGAGACGAGCATCATCAGGGTGACTTTCTTGCGCAGGGGGCTGTATTCGCCGGCCAGCGCCATGGCGTTCGGCATCACGGCGCCCAGGCCCAGGCCCGTGATAAAACGGATCAGCTGCAATTGCTCGATGGTGGTGGCCAGCGGCGTGACGAGCATGCACAGCGAAAAGAAGATGGTCGAGCCGATCAGCACGGGACGGCGGCCGAACTTGTCGGCCGTGATGCTGAAGACGAGCGAGCCGACCAGCATGCCCAGCAAGCCCGCGCCGAACACGGGGCCCAGGTTGGCTTTGCTCACGTGCCAGTCGGCAATGATGGCGGGCGCCACATAGCCCATCGCCTGCACGTCGAAGCCATCCATGATGACGCACAGCCCGCACAGGATCAGCATGCCGATCTGGAAGGAACCGATCTTGTTGTTATTGATGAGATCGGGAATATCGATCGTCTTGCCTGCCGTGGACATGGTGCCGCTCCTGTTTTTTATGGTGGTCGCGCCTTTCCGGCGGGGGAGGGGCGCGTGTTTGTCTCAGGCTTCATTACAATCGCTTTTGATTAATTATTCAAACGTTATTTTCGAATGGATTTATCAGGTTTCCTTGTGAATCTTCGGGTGCCCCTGGATGGCCGCCAGGATGACGTCGAGGGCAGGATGCATGATCTTGCGCTCGTTGGAAATGACGTAAAACTGCTCTCGCAGGGACGAGGCGTCGCCGACCAGCACGGCGCCGAATTGTTCCTCGATATCGGCCGCCAGGCTGGCGGAGGCGAAGAACAGGCCCAGGCCCTTGCGGCCGAATGCGTTGAGCATGGCGTTGTCCTCGAATTCGCCCACCACGTCGGGGCGCACGCCTTGCTGCACCATCCATTCGTCGATGCGCCCGCGCAAGGCGTTGTTGCGCGCGGGCAGTAAAAAGGGGGCGCCGTGCAGGCTGTGCGGGAAATTGTCGCGGTACTGGGCGGCCAGCGCGGGGATGCCGAACAGCTTCATGGCGCTCTCGCCCCACAGGTGGCTGGACACGCGCAGGCTGGCGCCGGCCGGCACGGCGCGGTCCGTCAACACCAGGTCCAGCTTGTGCAAGGCCAGGTCGGCCAGCAAGGACTCGAATTCATCTTCCAGGCACACCAGCTTGACGGGCTTGTCTAGGCTGCGCGTGGCGTCGAGCATGCGGTACGCCATCAGTTTCGGCAAGGAATCGGAAATGCCCACCGTCAGGCGCATCTTTTCCGCGTCGGTGTCGGCCAGCGCTTCCTGCATCTGCTCGCCCAGCAGGAAAATCTGGTCCGCGTAGCCGAGCGCCAGCCGGCCCGCTTCCGTCGGCACCAGGCGCCGCCCCTGCGGCTGCAGCAGCGACTTGCCCAGCTCCTTTTCCAGCAGGGCCAGCTGGGTGCTGATGGTTTGCACGGCCAGTCCCAGCCGTTCAGCCGCGCGCGTCACGCCGCCTTCCTTGGCGACCACCCAAAAGAAGTACAAATGGCGGTAATTGAAACCGGTGGTTTTCATCGCTGCATCCTCTATCTTCTGTTTTTACGAAGTAATACTTCCATTATCTTCTATTTTTAAATGTGTCACACGTCCCTATACTACGTTCCATTGAATTTGGATAAAGGGGAACTATCGATGAAACATTTCAGAGTGTCATTTCTAGTGACATTTATCTGCCTGGGCATTTCCGCCTGGTGGGGTTACACGCACGGCGGCGTGCAGACGATGCTGGCGGCGCTCGGTATCGCGGTGATCCTGGGCGTGATGGAAGTCTCGCTGTCGTTCGACAACGCGGTGGTCAACGCCTCGGTGCTGAAGAACTGGGACAAGTTCTGGCAGGGCTTGTTCCTGGGCGTCGGCATCATCATCGCCGTCTTTGGCATGCGTCTGGTGTTCCCGCTGGTCATCGTGGCGCAAGCGGCCGACCTGGGCTTGATGGAAGTATGGAATCTGGCACTGAGCAATCCTGAACAGTACTCGATGCACCTGACGAATCACCATGCGGAAGTGGCGGCCTTCGGCGGCATCTTCCTGCTGCTGGTGTTCCTGAACTTCCTGCTGGACTCGGAGAAGGAAACGCACTGGCTGGGCCGTATTGAAGAAAAACTGGGCGCGCTGGGCAAGATTTCGTCGATTTCCGTGATGATCGCGCTGGGCACCCTGATGGCCAGCCTGTCGATGATCGAAGAAGGCCAGAAACTGGTAGTGCTGACGGCCGGTCTGTGGGGTATTTTGACCTACGTGGGCGTCGATGTGGTCAGCGGCTTGCTGGAAGGCGATAACGGCGACGGCAACGTGGGCGACATCGTCAAGCGCGGCGGCATTGGCGGCTTCCTGTACCTGGAAGTGCTCGACGCCTCGTTCAGCTTTGACGGCGTGATCGGCGCGTTTGCCATCACCAAGGATGTCGTGATCATCATGCTGGGCCTGGCCATTGGCGCGATGTTCGTGCGTTCGATGACGGTGTTCCTGGTGCGCAAGGGCACGCTCGACGAGTTCGTTTATCTGGAGCACGGCGCGCACTATGCGATCGGTATCCTGGCCGTGATCATGTTGGTCAGCATGAAGTTCCACATTCCCGAGATCTTCACGGGTCTGATCGGCGTGGCCTTCATCCTCGCCTCGCTGTGGTCGTCGATCCGCTACAAGCGCAGGATGGCCCTCGAAGAAGGCCGGACGGAAGCGCTGGAAGCGGTCAAGGCAGTGTAAAGAATGCGCGACAAACGACTACACCCGTTTGTCGGCAAGTTGTAGCAAGCGTCGCCGCCGGCCTGGGGAGTCAGGCCGGTGGAGGACGCCAGGTGTTTGGTCTTACACAACCCACATAGGAGTAATACATCATGGCAATCAGTCTGCAAAAAGGCGGCAACGTCAACCTGAGCAAGGAAGCCCCTGGCATTTCGAAGATGATCATCGGCCTGGGCTGGGATGCCCGCGCCACCGACGGCGCCGCGTTCGACATCGACGGCTCCGTGTTCCTGCTGAAGGCCGACGGCAAGGTTCGCGCCGACGTCGACATGATTTTCTACAACAACCTGAAATCGAGCGACGGCTCCGTCACCCATTCGGGCGACAACACCACGGGCGCCGGCGATGGCGATGATGAAACCGTCGTCGTCGACCTGGCCACGGTGCCGGCCGAGATCGACAAGATCGCCGTCTGCGTCACGATTCACGATGCCGAAGCGCGCAAGCAAAACTTTGGTATGGTATCGAAGGCGTACGTGCGTTGCGTGAATGCCAACGGCAACACGGAAATCGCCCGCTTCGACCTGTCGGAAGACGGTTCGGCGGAAACGGCCATGGTCTTCGGCGAAATTTACCGCAATGGCGGCGATTGGAAATTCAAGGCCATCGGCCAGGGATATAAAGGCGGCCTGGGTCCCCTGGCAGCGTCGTTCGGCGTCGGCGTCTAAGTCGTCAATAGCAAAGGCGGTCCGCGCTGCGGGCCGCCCCCATCATTACCTAGTTGAGGAAGGAACAGTCAGATGCCAGTTTTTACTATTACCGGGGACGTCGACCCGTTCCTGCATGTGTCGCTTGCCAAGGGCGAGAAGATTTATTGCGAGTCCAATGCGATGGTGATGATGGAAACCAATCTTGAGCTGAAAGGCAAGATGACGGGCGGCATAGGCGCCGCGCTGATGCGCACCTTTGCCAACGGGGAATCGTTCTTTCAGCAGCATATCGAGGCCATGCGGGGCGACGGCGATTGTCTGCTGTCGCCCACCTTGCCCGGCGCGATGCGGGTGCTCGAGGTTGGCGCCCAGCAATACATGATCAGCGACGGCGCCTTCGTGGCGGCCACGTCTGGCGTGGAATTGAAGGTGCGCACGCAAAGCCTTGGCAATGCGCTGTTTGCCCAGAGCGGTGGTTTTTTCATCACCGAGACGGCAGGCAGCGGCCAGTTGGCGGTATCTGGTTTTGGCGCGATGTCGATACTCGAAGTGACGCCTGGCAAGGACGTGGTGATCGATAACTCGCACGTCGTGTGCTGGGACAACCGCCTGCAATACGAAATTTCCATGACGACCGGCAGCAGCGGCGGCTTTCTGGGTAACCTGATCAATAGCCAGACCAGCGGCGAGGGCATGGTGCTGAAGTTTTCAGGCACGGGAAAAATCCTCGTGTGCTCGCGCAACCGCGCAGCCTTCCTCGCCTGGACCCAAAGCAAGCCGGCGTAATCAAGCAGTAACCAACCAAACAGGAGCTATGCGTATGTCTGTCAATTTGAGCAAGGGCCAGAAGATTTCTCTGGACAAAGAAGCTGGTACCACCCTGACTCGTATCACCATGGGCCTGGGCTGGGATGCGGCCAAGACCAAGGGTTTCCTCGGTTTCGGTTCGAAGACGGAAGCCGTCGACCTGGACGCCTCGTGCGTCATGTTCGACGACAACAAGAGCACGTCCGACATCGTCTGGTTCCGCCAGCTGAAAAGCAAGGACGGCAGCATCGTCCACACGGGCGACAACCGCACGGGCGCGGGCGATGGCGACGACGAACAGATCAATGTCGATCTGTCGAAAGTGCCGGCGCACGTGAAGAGCCTCGTCTTCACCGTCAACAGCTTTACTGGCCAGAACTTCTCGCAGGTGGAAAACGCCTATTGCCGCATCTTGAATGCCAGCAATAACCAGGAAGTCGCGCGTTTCAACCTGTCTGTGCAAGGTTCCCACACGGCACAGATCATGGCCAAGCTGTACCGCCATAACGGCGAATGGAAGATGCACGCCATCGGAGAAAACGGCAACGGTCGCACCTTTGACGACTTGATGCCCCAAATTTCCGTGCATCTATAAGGAGCAGTACGCAGCGGGCGGGGGACGGACCGGATACCGGCCCTCGTCCGCTGCTCTATATTTAGGAGAGTATGTCGTGATGCGATTGCTGATAGCCTTGCTACTTCCGTGTCTCACGTTTTTCATGCTGGGGCGCCCGCTGGCCGGTGTCGCCGCCTTGATCTTGCAGTGCACTGTGATCGGCTGGGCGCCGGCGGCCCTGTGGGCCCTGTACACGGTGAACCAGCATAAGACGGAGCAGGAACTGGAAGGTGCGTTAAGCCGCAGCTACATGCGCAGGCGTAGTCGGTTGATCTAAATCAACCGGGCGCCAGGTATCCTTGCGCTAAGGCCCGCACGAGCGATCGTGCGGGCTTTTTTGTGCGCGCTCACTTCTTGCAGCGGATCGGCACGTTCACGGAATTGCCGTCCGAACTCAGGTTGCGGTACTGCAAATCTTCGCTTTCGATGGCGAAGCGGGGCACGGCGTGGACATAGCGCTGCTTGCAGACGGTGTCGTCATTGATCAGCTGGCCCGCCAGCATGTAGTCGCACAGGGCGAAGCGCGATTCCTCGTCGTCGAGGATCAGCACGCGCGCGGCGCTGTACAGGGCCGATTGCAACACTTCCGGACTGCAATTTTCCGGGCCCGTCAGCTTCAGATGGGTTTTCGTCTGCGTGGCCAGCCGTTGCAGCTTGACGAGGGCGGCGCGCTCTTCCTTGCGGGCACTGTCGACGTGCACGTCTTCGCTGGCCAGGCGCAGCGCCAGCGAGGCAATTTGATCGATGGAAATATGCCAGGCAAAGCCTTCCAGCCGCGTGCGGATCTGGCCCGGCAAGGGATCGGCCGCATCGACTTCGCAGCGGTACTGGCCCAGGTGGGGGCGGCACAGCACGGGGATGGCAAAGGCCGAGGTGCGCTTGCTTTTGACGAATTTCTGGCTCAGGTCGCCAAAGTTTTCATGCGTGATGGTATCGAAGCGGGCTTGGCCAAAGCCCATCTTGACGAGGTTTTCCTTGCGCTGGCGCGAAAACAGGGCGTCGACGGCGTCGTAGATATTCTTGTTGAAAATGCGGTCCAGCGGCTGGCGCTCGTCCGACATCTTTTCAAACACGGCGCTGGAATTGGGCGCGTTGGCATCGATGGAAATGAGGATGAAGGGCTTGCTGTTCAGGCGCGGCGGCACGACGGCCATGTCGTTGCCGTACAGCTGAGTCAGGGCCACGTCCCACAGGGTTTCCACGCCCAGGTTGTCGGCCGCGCCGCCGTCGAACAGGTGCACGTAGGACGGCGATTCGCGCGACTCGGAACCGAGTTCCGGCACGAAACTGTTTTTCGGACGGAAACGCTCGAAGGTGACGGAATCGAACACGCCGGGAAAGGCGGCCGAGGTGGCCACGGCCGTGGCCAGGCGGATATCCTGGATCGGCGAATGCAGGGTGCTGTAGAAATACTCGTAGGAAAACACCACGCGCTTGCCGCCATCCGTGGCGTCCGTCGCGTTGGCCAGGAAGATGGGGCCGCCGTGCGGCAAGTCCTGGTAGGTTTTCTTGTCGTACAGCACATCATCCAGCACGTCGGACAGGAACGAGGTGCGCGTCTTGTTCGTCAACAACATCGTCGTCAGGTTGGCGGGTTTCAAGATGGTCTGGCCAAAGAAATCCGTTTTCAGCTTGCTGCGCAGCAAGGGCCAGTCCGTCTGCTTGCCATGCAGCGCATAGTAGCCGCCCGCGATGGCGCCGCCCGAGACGCCGGAAATGGCCGAGGCACCGCTGACGAGGCCGAACTGTTCCAGCTGTTCCAGCGAGGCGGCCGAGAAATTGGCTGCGCGGCTGCCTCCGCCGGAGAGGGCGATGCCGATGAAGTGGTCGTTGGGCATGGGATTCTGGATGCGCGCCTTGGGCGCGTCGATGCGCAGGCGCGGGGTTTCCTGCACGGTAAACGTGCGGTTTTCGACGCCGCTGTTGGGGCGCAGGGCGAGTACCGTGCAGCCGCTCAGCAGCGCAACGAGGATAAATGGGGCGAACAAACGTGGATGCATGCGTGATCTGTGCGTAGTCAGGGGTTGGGATACGGACGGAAACGTGTGCGATTCTAGCAAACCCGGCAACAATCACCTATTCAGCTGATAAGCGGACAGGGCAGCGCCGCTACGCGCGCAGGCATGGCCCGTGCGCCAGCACGCCCAGTGCCAGCGGCCACAAGCCATCGTCATTGATCTGCATCAATGGTGGAGCGTCCGCTGGCAGCAGGACCGCCAGAGCGCTTCTTGGTGGAGTAACTTAATGCCGCAGCATCACGCCGATGGCGATGCAGGCCACGATCGCCAGGCTCATGGCGAGGCTGTAGGCGACCATCAGCAGCAGCCAGCGGCAGACGGTGGCGAGTTTGCCGCTTGGATACACGCGCCACATGGCCCAGGGCAGGTAGGCCAGCAGCCAGACGCCGAGCACGAGGCGGACCAGGTCGACGGGGATGAGGAGCATCAGCGCCATCGTGATGAAGGCGAAGGCATTCGTATGCAGGGCGAACAGGAAGTGCTCGCCATAGCGCCGTCCGCTGCCCAGGTAGAGGATTTTCAGGAACAGGGCGAACAGCGGCATCAGGCAAAACATGGCGTACGGCGCGTAATGGAAAAAGCTTTCCACCACGAGTTTCTGTTTCTCGGCCGTGGGCAGTTGCTCAAAGTCTTGCCATTGGTGCGGCAGGGTGGGTGTCTGGCCCAAAATGCTGACCTGCATGGTCGACGTCTGGTTTTCCGGAGTTTGGCGGGGGCCATGGGCGCCCACCTGGGCTTGCTGGTCGTGGACGGTGAGGAACACGTCGGGACTGCTGAACTTGAGGATGGCAAAGAACAGGATGCTGAAGGTCAGGTAGACGCGCAGCGGCTCGACGTAGCGCACGCGGCGTCCCGCGAGGTATTCATTGCTGAGTGCGCCAGGGCGGAACAGCAGCAGGGCCAGGGTACGCCAGAGCTTGCCTTCGAGCGCCACATAATGGGCGACAAATTCATGCAGGAATTCGCGCGCGCTGGGCATGTGCACGGCCGTTGTCTGGCCACAGGCGCTGCAGAAGTTGCCTGGCGCATCGGTATGGCAGTTATGGCAGGTGCTGGCGGGATGCGTGCTGGATGACACTGTTTTCAAGATGGACTCTTTCCATGGCCGAAAGGTAAAGATGATCGCTCAAGGGCGCAGCATATGATGAATGAAAACAATGATAAAAGCGCATTTTTTTCGCGTTCTAGTTGCTTCCGAGATACAAAATCCTGCGCCGGTCAGGCGCCACGGAAGGCGGCCAGCAGGCGTTGTTCACCGGCCGGCGTGAGGCGCAGGGCGCGGCTGTCGAGTTCGCGCTCGGCCCAGCGCTGGCGCAGGGCTAGCTGCAGCAGGGCCGCCCCCAGCGCGCCGCCCAGGTGGGCGCGCCGTTCGCTCCAGTCCAGGCAGGCACAGGCGAAGCGGCGGCGCTGGCGCTGCAATTGCGGCACGTCGATGCCCAGGGCCGCCATGCCAGCCGCGCCCGCTTCCGACAAACGATATTCTCCGCCATCGTCCAGCAGCCAGCCTTGCGTGTGCAGCTGGTCATGCAGGGCGACGGCCACCGTGCCGGCCATGTGGTCGTAGCAGGTGCGCGCATGGCGCAGGCGGTCCGGCGTGGTGGGCGTAAACGGCGTTGCCGCCACGCCGGCCACCACCAGCAGCGCTTCGAGGGCCTGGCCCACCTCCATGCTGGCCAGGCGGTAGTAGCGGTGCTTGCCCTGCGCCAGCATCGACAGCAAGCCATCGTCGCGCAGCCGGCTCAGATGCGCGCTGGCTGTCGAAGCGCCCACCTCGGCCAGCGCCGCCAATTCCGTGGCCGTGCGCGCATGGCCGTCGAGCAGGCTGCACAGCATGCGTGCGCGGGCCGGTTCGGCGATGGCGCCGGCCAGTTGCGCCAGTCCCATGTCGGCCGTGCGGGCTTGATGCTTGTCATCCATGATTCGTCCGTTAGCGAAGTGTTGTGGTGGAAGGGCCAGCATACTCTGCTCCCTACCTCACTGCAATGGAAGCCGCATGCCGCCCACCGATTCTGTTACCGACCCCGTCGACCCTTTCTCTGCCGTCACCCACGCTGCGCCGCACGATTACTATCGCCGCCTGGCGGAGGGGCCGCCGCTGCGATTCGATGCGCAGCTCGACTGCTGGCTGGCGACGGGCGCAGCCGGCGTGCGCGCCGTGCTGGCGCATCCCGCCTGCCGCGTGCGGCCAGCGGACCTGGGCGTGCCGCACAACCTGGCGGGCACGCCGTGCGGCGCGATCTTTGCCGAACTGGTGCGTATGAACGATGGCGAACGGCATGCCTTGCCAAAACAGGTGCTGGCGCGCGCGCTGGGCCAGGTGGATATGGCGCGCTTGCAGGGGCGGGCGCTGCACCTTGCCGGTGACCGGGTGCCCGGCAGCGCCGCCCAGCTGAACGATGCGATTTTTGAGCTGCCCCTGTTCGCCATGGCGGACTTGCTGGGCTTTGCGCCAGCGCAATGGCCGGCGCTGGCCGCCTGGACGCGCGCTTTTGTCGCCTGCCTGTCGCCGCTGAGCAATGCCGAGCAACTGGCCGGTGCGCAAGTGGCGGCCGAGGCCTTGCTGCAAAGTTTTGGCCGTCTGCTGCGCGAGGGCGACGTGAGGCCCGGCAGCATGCTGGCCGCCATCGTGGCCGAGGCGGATGCCTTGGGTTGGCAAGCGTCGGGCGGCGTGCTGGCCAACCTCGTCGGCTTGCTGTCGCAGACGTGCGACGCCACGGCCGGCTTGCTGGGCAATGCCATCGTGGCCTTGCGCGCGCAGCCGGATTTGCTGCCGCAACTGCGCGCCGCGCCCGAGCTGTGGCCGGCCATGCTGCGCGAAGTCAGCCTGCGCGATCCCGCCATCCACAACACGCGCCGCTACACGGCGGAAGACGCGGAGTGCAATGGCGTGCGCGTGCCGGCCGGGCAGATGATCATCGTCGTGCTGGCCAGCGCCGGCCAGGCGGAGTCGGGTTTTGGTCATGGCCGCCACGCCTGTCCGGGCCAGGCCATCGCGCTCGCTATCGCCACGGCCTGTCTGCAGGCGTGGGCGGGGGCATGGGAAAGCTTGCCGCTGGCGTGGCGTTATCTGCCGTCGCTGAACGCCCGCATCCCCGTTTTTGTGCAAGGAGCAAACGCATGATTGCCGTGATTTTCGAGGTCTGGCCCAGCGCCGCAGGACGCCAGCAGTACCTGGACCTGGCAGCGTCCCTGCGGCCCCTGCTCGATGGAGTGGACGGTTTCATTTCCATCGAGCGCTTCAGCAGCCTGAGCGAGCCTGGCAAACTGCTGTCGCTGTCGTTCTTTCGCGACGAGGCGGCGCTGGCGCAGTGGCGGCAGCTGGAAGCGCACCGCGCGGCGCAATCGGCCGGCCGGCACGGCGTGTTCGACGATTACCGGCTGCGCATCGCCGCCGTCGTGCGCGATTACGGCATGCTGGAGCGGCAGCAGGCGCCCGAAGACAGCCAGTGGCGCCACGATGCCTAGCCATTAGCGGGGCAGCGCGCCCTGCGTGATTTTCACCTTGACCCGGTAGGTGGGTTCGGCCGCATTCAGGGCGGGCGGCGTGGCCGGGTCGACGTCGAGCAGGGTGAACGTCAGGTGGTTGACGGTGACGGAACTGGCGGCGCCGGGCATGGACTCGGACAGGACGATGTCGGTCGTGCCCGCGCTGTTGAGCAAACTGAAACTGTAGCTGACGTAGCCTTTCCACACGCACACGGCGCCCTTGCGGCAGCGGCTGTCGTTGACGCGTTCGAGTTTCAGGGTATCGGTGGCCGTGATGGCCACCTGTTCGCCCGGCGAAAGCACGTGGGTGACGCTGCGCGGCGTGTTTTCCGCGTCGCCGGCGCTGCCGGCCGCGCCGCAGCCGGCCAGCATGGCCAGGCAGGCGAAGAACAGGGGAAGCAGTACGGTGCGGTAAGAGCGGTTCAGAGTAGACATGTTTTTCCTTTCAGGTGGTGCGTCCCCGGCGTGCTTGTTCACGCGTGGGATAAAATGATAGTAACAAAATGATATTTTTCCGGCGCACTATTGGCGTGCTGCCGATGAATTGAGGCGCGAGCCACGCGGCGCGCCGATTACTGCGTAGAATGGCTGTTTTGAAAATCAGGAAACAACCATGAAAAAAACCGACCTGGCCAAAAGCGATGCCAAGAAACTGATGGGAAAGATGAATGTTCCCGGCGCCGGTGCATTCGGTAAGGAAGCGGTGGTCGTCGACCGCCGCGAACAGCGCAAGCGCGACCAGGCCCTGGGCCTGGTGCCATTCGCCGTCAAGCTGAACAGCGATCTGGTCTTGCAATTGCAGACCCTGGCCAAGGAGCGCGGCGCGGATCTGAATGAAGTCGTTGCTGAATTGATCAGCAAGGGCCTGGCTGCAGCTTAACTGGCTGCCATGTTTATCTGTTGATAAACATCAAGTAGTAAAACTAAAAGGCG
The DNA here is from genome assembly GCF_030397625.1 of Janthinobacterium sp. SUN026. NCBI lineage: Bacteria > Pseudomonadati > Pseudomonadota > Betaproteobacteria > Burkholderiales > Oxalobacteraceae > Janthinobacterium > Janthinobacterium sp. SUN026. Next base: position 197,985 of record NZ_JAPQNU010000006.1, read on the forward strand.
CCTTGCGGCGCCTTTTACATTGCGGCATTGCTGGGAATTACACGTAGGCCGCCAGCGCGCCCTTCATTTTTTTCAGTGCCGCCACTTCGATCTGGCGGATGCGCTCGGCCGATACGCCGAACTCTTCCGCCAGCGCGTGCAGGGTGGCGCCGGAACCGTCGTCGTTGGCCAGCCAGCGCGCTTCGATGATGCGGCGCGAACGGGCGTCCAGCTTGGACAGGGCCGTTTCCAGGCCTTCCGATTGCAGGCGCGTCACTTGTTCCGCTTCCAGCACCTTGGTCGGCTCGCTTTGCTCCGACGACAGGTAGGCGATCGGCGAAAACTTGTCGTCTTCATCGTCGGTCGGCGATTCCAGCGCAATGTCGCGGCCGCTCAAACGCGTTTCCATCTCGATCACTTCTTCGCGTTTCACGTCGAGCAGCTTGGCCAGCGCATCGATCTGCTTCGGCGTCATCGCATCCAGGCCCGTCTTGTGGCTGCGCAGGTTGAAGAACAGCTTGCGCTGCGCCTTCGTCGTCGCGACCTTGACCAGGCGCCAGTTTTTCAGGATGTACTCATGCATCTCGGCTTTCACCCAGTGCATGGCGTACGAGACCAGGCGCACGCCCTGGTCCGGATCGAAACGTTTCACGGCTTTCATCAAGCCGATATTGCCTTCCTGAATCAGGTCGGCGTGCGGCAAGCCATAGCCCAGATAGCCGCGGGCAATCGAGACCACCAGGCGCAGGTGCGACAGCACCAGTTCTTGCGCGGCGGCCAGGTCATTTTTTTCGCGCAGGCGTGTCGCCAGCGAAATTTCTTCGTCGTGGGTCAACATGGGCAGGCGGTTCACGGCCGAAATATAGGCGTCGATATTGCCCAGATTGCCAGTGAACCCGAGGCCCAGCGCATTACTTTTGGTCGGAACCAATGCGGACGTTGCGGACATCATAGTCATGTTTTCTCCCTCGTAGTCTTGCTTTGTTCCAGTTGGCCACGTCACGCGACGTGGCAGCTTGTATCGTCGTTTTTGCGTATTCGGTCTTGCACTTTGCAGATCGCGGCACCATCTTGATCTGGCGTCCATGGCGGTTCTGCTGTTGGTATGTCCCTATATTAGCACTCTCTGCTTGAGAGTGCCAATCAGCACATTTAATCGATCTGATAGCCTAAATACTATGGCGAATGAATGCCTGATAAATATGTCTGAATAGCGATCTGAACAGTGCTGCAGGCCGCTTCACGACAACGTAGCCAGTCTACGGCCTCTGGCTGAAGCGAACCTTAAGAATACTTGCTTAATATCAAGATAACAGCAGTATGGGGAGGGCGCATGGCGGCACCGGAGGCGCCGCCATGGGAAAGAAGATCAGTTCAGGCGCGCCAGGTGGCGCTGCACGCACAGGAAGGCGCCGATCAGGCCCAGGCCGGCGCTGACGGCCAGCAAGCCGGCCATCGGCAGCGGCGCCAGCGGCACCAGCTGGAATTCGGACGCATACAGGCGGGCAAACTCGGCAATCGCCGTGTTCAGCGGCTGCAAGGCCAGCGCCACGGCGCCCAGCGCCAGCGCGCCGGCGCACAAGCCCAGCAGGGCGCCCGTGTAATAGAAGGGACGGTGGATGAAGGTGTCCGTCGCGCCGATTAATTTCGAGATGCTGATTTCATCGCGCTGCTGCATCACTTGCAGGCGGATGGTATTGAAGACGACGGCGATCACGGCCACGCCCAGGGTAATGGCCAGCAGCAACAGCACCAGGCGCAGCACGCCCAGCAGGGCCGCCAGGCGCTTGACCCAGGCCGAATCGACTTGCGCCGATTCTACGCCGGGCAAGTGGCGCAGCTGTTCCGCCACGGCATCGACATCCTGCGCTTCGCTGGCGCTGCTGAAGGCGTCGAGTTTCAGCACATAGCTGTCGGGCAGGGGATTGTCGCCCAGGGTACTCAGCACGTCGGCCAGGCCATTCTTGTTTTTCAGCGAATCCAGCGCCTGTTCGCGCGGGATGAAGACGATCTTCGCCTTTTGCTCGCCGACAATCTTGCGCATGGCGCCCGCCAGGCCCACGGCTTGCTCGCGCGGCGTGTCGATCTTCAGGAAGACGCTGATTTCCGGGTCGACCGACATTTGTTCCGACATGGGGCGGACATTGTCGAGCATGGTCAAGCCGGCGAACGGCAGCGACAGGGCGATGGCGACGACGAGCACGTTCAATAGGAAGCCGCCCGGCGACTTGCGCAAGTGGATCAGCGCCGAACCGAGGGCGAAGCGATGTTGACGGAACCAGCCTCTCATGCCTGTTCTCCCGCGTCATCTCCGGCGCCGGGGGCGAAATCGGGATCGGGCGGCGCGAACACGGGCGCCTGCGTGGCCTTGTCGATGGCCACCAGTTGGCCGTTTTTCAGGTGGATCACGCGGGCGGCGGCGTCGAGCATCTGTTCGTCATGGCTGGAAATAAGGCAAGTCACGCCCACGGAGTGGAATGCTTTCAGGGCGTCGAGCACCTTGTTGGCGCTGGCGCGGTCCAGGTTGGCCGTCGGTTCGTCGGCCAGGATGATCTGCGGCCGGTTGACGATGGCGCGCGCGATCGACACGCGCTGCTGCTCGCCGCCCGACAGCGACAGGGGACGCGCCATGGCGCGGTCCAGCAAGCCGACTTTATCGAGCGCGGCGCGCGCGCGCTGTTCGGCGGCCGTCTTGTGGGCGCCGACGACGAGCAGCGGCAGCATGACGTTGGCCAGGATGGAGCGGTCGTTGAGCAATTTTTGCTGCTGGAAGATCAGGCCCATGTTGCGGCGCAGGAAGGGCACGCCGGCCGGCTTGATCTTCGCCATGTCCTGGCCATTGACGATCAGCTTGCCCGACGTGGGGCGTTCCATGGCGGCGATCATTTTCAGCAAGGTGGATTTGCCGGCGCCGGACGGGCCCGCTAAAAACACCAGCTCGCCTTTGGCAATATTGAGGGAAATGTCGCTGAGCGCCACGGCGTCGGCGGAGTATTGCTTGGAGACGTGCTGAAATTCAATCATGTATAGGCTTATCCTAGCAGCGCTTCGACAAATTCGGCAGCCACGAAAGGCTGCAAGTCTTCAATTTTCTCACCGATGCCGATGAAATACACGGGCACGGGACGCACGCGGGCAATCGCCGCCAGCACGCCGCCCTTGGCGGTACCGTCCAGCTTGGTGATCACCAGGCCGCTCAGCTGCAGGGCATCGTCGAAGGCCTTCACTTGCGTGAGGGCATTCTGGCCCGTGTTGCCGTCGATCACAAGCAGGGTTTCATGCGGCGCGCCATCCATGCCCTTGCCGATCACGCGCTTGATTTTCTTCAATTCTTCCATCAGGTGCAACTGTGTCGGCAAGCGTCCCGCCGTGTCGACCATCACCACGTCGATGCCGCGCGCCTTCGCCGATTGCACGGAGTCGTAGGCCACGGCGGCCGGATCGCCCGATTCCTGCGAAATCACGGTGACGTTGTTGCGTTCGCCCCAGACCATCAACTGTTCGCGCGCGGCGGCGCGGAAGGTGTCGCCCGCGGCCAGCAGCACGGACTGGTTATTCGACTGCATGTGCTTGGCCAGCTTGCCGATGGTGGTTGTCTTGCCTGCGCCATTCACGCCGGAAATCATCATCACCAGCGGCTTGTGGCGGCCCAGCTCGAAGCGCTTTTCCAGCGGCGAGAGCAGGTCGATCAGCAGCACTTTCAGGGCGGCCTTGACGGCGGCCGCGTCGAGCAGCTTGTCTTCCTTGACCTTTTTCTTCAATTCCGTCAGCAGGAATTCCGTGGCGTCGATGCCGGCGTCCGACATCAGCAGCGCCGCTTCCAGCTCTTCGTACAGGGCGTCGTCGATCTTCGCGCCGACGAACAGCACGGACAGGGTGTTCGAGGTTTTCGACAGGCCGGCCTTCAGGCGCGTCATCCACGATTTTTTCTCGGGTTCGGCTGCGACGATCACGGGCACGAGCTCGGCCGGCGCGCCGCTCAGGGGCGTGGCGGCAGGCTGCGGTGCAGGCGGCGTGGCGGCGGGAAGGACGAGGGGCTCGGCTGGTGCAGCCTCGGGAGCGATGGGTTTTTTCTTGAAGAAACTAAACATGGATGTGTGGTGGCGGGTGCTGACCTAAGGCCCGGCGGCGCCGGACACTGTGTTACGGGCTATTCTACCAGAGCGCGCCCGGCCCTTCATGCTTTACTGTTCGATTGGCAACATTGCGCCGCTATCCACGGAGATCGCCGCAGTTGCTGCGCTTTTCCGCCGGTTCAGTGGGTTTGCAGGGCGAGCGCCTGGTGGCGGCGGTGCCAGTCGGCGATGCTTTCGTCGACTTGCCGCAAGTCCAGCACATGCAAGAAGGGTGGCGGCTGCTTGGTCAGCACGGGACTGCGTCCCCCTGCCCACAATTCCATGCTTGGCGGCAAGCTTGCATGCAGCTGCTGCAGGCTGTCGCGCGTCTGCCGTTGCTTGCTGGCGCTGGAAAACGATAGCGCGACGATGTCGGCCCGCTGCGCGCGGGCGGCCGCGACGATGTCCGTCAGCGGCGTTTCCACGCCCAGCGACATGCAATGGGCGCCGGCCGCCGCGCACAGCGCTTCAGCCATCAGCAGCCCCAGGCCGTGACGCTCCTGCGGCAAGGTGCTGAGGACGATGCGCGGCGAGCGCATGGATGGGCTGCTTGCTTGCGGAAGGGAAAAGATGGCGTGCCGCATCACCGTTTGCAAGGTTTCGCTATACAGATGCTCTTCGTAAACCGCCAGTTCGCCGCAAGCCCACGCTTCGCCCACCATGCCGGTGAGGGGGGCGATGACGTCGATGGTGAACGCTTTCAAGCCCAGCACGGCCAGCGCCTGGCGCAGGGCGTCGCCCAGTTCCGCCATCTGGTGGCTGCGGCACAGGGCCAGGTAGTGTTCAAGCTGGGGCGCCGGCGCGGGCGGCGGCGTGCTGCCGGCGCTGGCCAGCTGCTGCAGTTGCGCGGTGCTGTGCTGCATGATTTTTCCCGGACGAAATCCGAGGTCCAGCAGGCGTTTGACCATGCGCAACTTTTGCACTTGCTCGGCCGGGTAGCTGCGCTCGCCAAAGGCGTCGCGCCGCGGCTGGGGAAAGTCGTAGCGGCGCTCCCACACGCGCAAGGTTTCCTTGGCCAGCCCGGTGTCGCGTTCGACATCGCCGATGCTGAAGGCAGGAGATAGTTGCAGGTCAGTATCCATACCAGTGGGGTTGCTCGCATGCCGAAAAGAACGTTACTGGCATTCTACGCCTTCCGCCGCCCCGTACCAAATAGCTGAATCCGATTGGATATTGCTCGCGTATAAGTTTGTGAACGACAACAGGTGCTCATTGACATAGATCAATATTTGACTGACTATCGATGCAGCTTGTTTTGTCCAGGACAAACATAACACGGGTGCACTCATGAAAATTGCCGTCGTCGGAGCAGGAATCGCAGGATTGTCGTGTGCCTATCGCCTGGCGCAATCGGGCCAGGACGTCACCTTGTACGAGGCGGGCGATTACTTTGGCGGCCACAGCCATACGGTGGATGTCACGCTCGATGGCGTCACGCATGGCGTCGACACGGGTTTTCTTGTGTTTAACCACGCCACCTACCCGCATCTGGTGCAACTGTTTGACGAACTGGGCGTCGAGGCGGCCGACAGCGACATGTCGTTTTCCGTGAAGATGCCGCTGGGCGCTGCGCCCGATGCCCGCGTGCTGGAATGGGCGGGCGCCAATCTGGACACCGTGTTTGCCCAGCGCAGCAATCTGCTGCGCCCCGCCTTCCTGCGCATGTTGCGCGACATTCTGCGCTTCAACCGCCAGGCCAGCGCCCTGGCCACGGCTGCCTTGCCGGCGCCGGCCCTGTCGCTGGGAGAATTCCTCGACCTGCACGGCTACGGCGACGAATTCCGTCACTGGTATCTGTTGCCGATGGCCGCCTGCATCTGGTCGTGTCCGGCGCGCCAGATGCTGGCCTTTCCCTTGGCCACGTTCATCCGTTTCTGCCACAACCATGGCTTGCTGCAAGTGAGCGACCGGCCGCAATGGCGCACGGTGCGGGGCGGCTCGCGCGTGTACGTGGAAAAATTGCTGGCGGGCATACCGCAGCAGCGCCTGGCGCGCCCCGTGCTGGCCGTGCGCCGCCAGGGGCACGGCGGCGCGCGCATGGTCGAGCTGCATACGGCCGCCGGCGTCGAGCATGTCGATCACGTCGTGCTCGCTTGCCACAGCGACCAGTCGCTGGCCCTGCTGGGAGATATCCGCGACGACGAGCGCTCCGTGCTCGAAGCCGTGCGCTACCAGCCGAACCGGGCTGTGCTGCATACGGATGCCTCCTGCCTGCCGCAACGCCGCCGTGCCTGGTCCGCCTGGAATTACCAGGGACGGCCGGCAGCGGGGGAGGGCGAAGCGCCGCAAGTGTGCGTGCACTATTTGCTGAACCAGTTGCAGCCGCTGCCGTTTACCACGCCCGTCATCGTCTCGCTCAATCCGCTCGACGAGCCCGATCCGGCAAGCATCATCGACGAGTTTTCGTATGCCCACCCCGTGTTCGATGGCGCGGCCATTGCCGCCCAGACGCGCCTGGCCGGCTTCCAGGGCGCGCAGCACACGTGGTTCGCGGGCGCCTGGACGGGCTATGGCTTCCACGAAGACGGCTTGAAGTCGGGCCTGGGCGTGGCGCAAGCCCTGAATGGCATGGCGTCGGCGGAGCTCGGCCATGCCGCGTGATCCCACGCAACCGCTCCGGCCGCAGCCCCAGCTGTGCCTGGGACGGGTGCGCCATGCGCGGCTGCGCCCGCGCGCGCATGCTTTTGCTTACGGCATGTTTTACCTGCGCCTGCCCCTGCGCAGCCTGGGCGCGCAGGATTTTTCTGCCCGTTTGATTTCGCGCAACGGCGCCAATGTGCTGTCCTTCCGCGACAGCGACCATGGCGATGGCACGACACCGCTGCTGGATTGGATCGACGGCTTGCTGCGCCAGCATGGCGTGGTCGACGCGGGCGGCGAAATCTGGCTGCAAACCATGCCGCGCATGTTCGGCTATGTCTTCAATCCCGTCAGTTTCTGGTTTTGTCACGGGCTTGACGGCGCGCTGCGGGCCGTGCTCTGCGACGTGCGCAATACCTTTGGCGAGCGCCATCTGTACTTGCTCGAGCAGGGCGGCGCCATCGCGTATGGCAGCGAACTGGTCGCCAAGAAAATCTTTCACGTGTCGCCGTTTTGCAAGGTGGAAGGCCAGTACCGCTTCCGTTTCCTGCGCAACAACGACCAGGATGGCGAGCGCCATCTGGCCCGGGTCGATTACGACGACCTCGACGGCCCGTTGCTGCAGACGAGCTTGTCCGGCACGGCGCAGCCGTTGCGCGATGGCGCCATCGCCTGGGCCTTGCTGCGCTATCCCCTGATGACGTTCGGCGTGATGGCGCGCATCCATTGGCAAGCCTTGCGCCTGTGGCTGCGCCGCGTGCCGTTTTTCAGCAAACCCCACCCTCCACAAGAAAAGGTGTCCCGATGAGCTCCGACTCCCTGCCGACCGGCCTGCATGCGCGCAGCAGTTCCACTCCCTTGCATGGGCATGCGCACGTGGACATGCCCGCTGCCGGGCGCATGATCGTGCGCCTATTGGAAAAATTGCAATACGGCGCGCTGCGCCTGCGCACGCCGGACGGCAGCATCTTGCTGTACGGCGATGGCAGCCATCCCGTCACCCTGGACTTGCACAACTGGCGCCTGTGTGCGGCCGTCCTGCGCTCGGGCGACATCGGCTTTGCCGAAACGTTTATCGCCGGCGACTGGCGCACGGACAATTTGCCGGGTTTGATCGAGTTGATGATACGCAACCGCGCGCACATCGAGTCATTGATTTATGGCAACTGGTGGGGCAACCTGGTGTACAAGGTCCGGCATTTTCTCAATCGCAATTCGCGTGCGGGCAGCAAGAAGAATATCCATGCCCATTACGACATCGGCAACGCCTTCTATCAGCTGTGGCTGGACCCGTCAATGACGTATTCGAGCGCCCTGTTCACCGAAGGCGCCAGCCTGGAGCAGGCGCAAGGGGCGAAATACGCGCGCATCGCGGACCAGTTGCAACTGCAGCCGGGCGCACGCGTGCTGGAAATCGGTTGCGGCTGGGGCGGCTTTGCGGAAACGGCGGCGCGCGACTGCGGCGCGCACGTGACGGGCCTGACCTTGTCGACCGAACAGCTCGCCTATGCGCGCCAGCGCCTGCAGGACGCGGGTCTGGCGGGGCAGGCCGACTTGCAGCTGTGCGATTACCGCGACAGCGCAGGCCAGTACGACGCCATCGCCTCGATCGAGATGTTCGAAGCCGTGGGACAAAGCTACTGGCCCGGCTATTTCGCATGCGTGGCGCGCAACCTGAAGCCGGGCGGACGCGCCTGCATCCAGACCATCGTCATTGCCGACGACTTGTTCGAGCGCTACAGCAAGAGCACGGATTTTATTCAACAGTACATTTTCCCGGGCGGCATGCTGCCCTCGCCGGCCGAATTCCGCCGCGCCGCCGAGGCGCAGGGCTTGCGCGTGGAAGACGCCTTCAGCTTTGGCCTCGATTACGCGGAAACCTTGCGCCAGTGGCGCGCCAGCTTCCTGGCCCAGCGCACGGTGCTGGAAAAGCAGGGTTTCGACGGCCGTTTCCTGCTCACCTGGGAGTTTTACCTTGCGTATTGCGAGGCCGCCTTCCAGGCGCACAACACGGATGTGATGCAATTTACCCTGATCAAGGAGTGATGATGCGCCAGCTGCTTGTCGCCGCTTTGCTGTCGTTGACCATGTTGGGCGCCGCGGCCGCGCCGCCGGACTTTATCGCGGCCGACGTACCCGAAGCCCGCCTGGCGGGCGAGGGGGAATACACGTGGTTCGGCATGCGTATTTATCGGGCGCAACTTTGGGTGGGCGCGAACGGTTACCAGGGCGCGGCGTCGGCAACGGCGCCCTTCGTGCTGGAATTGCGTTACGCGCGTTCGCTCGACGGCAAGAAGATCGCCGAAGCCAGTTATGAACAGATGCAGAAAATCGGCGCCGGCACGCCGGAGCAGCGCCTGGCGTGGCTGGCCACCATGCAGCGCATCTTTCCTGACGTCAAGGAAGACCAGCGCATCGCGGGCGCCTACCGGGCCGGCATCGCGCCCGGCGTGCGCTTTTATCTCGATGGCAAGGTGCTGGCCGACGTGAACGATGGCGACTTCGCGCGCGCCTTCTTCGCCATCTGGCTGTCGCCGTCGAGCACGGCGCCGAAGCTGCGCGCCGCCTTGCTGCAGAGTGCGGCGCCGCTGCCATGAATGCCGGGGCCAGCGCCTTGAGCTTGCCAGCCTTGTTCAGTTATGGCCTGTTCGGCTTGCCGCTGGCCATGCTGGCGCTGCCCATCTATATATATGTGGCGCCATTTTATGCGCAGCGCAGCAGCCTTGATCTGGCGCAAATCGGCGCAGTGCTGCTGGCGGCGCGCATTGCCGCCGCTTTCATCGACCCGGCCCTCGGCGCCTGGATGGCGCGCGGCGGGCGCAGCTATGCCGTGCTGGTCGGTGCATCTCTGCCGCTGCTGTTGCTGGGCTTTGGCGCCCTGTTCCATCCGCCGGCCATGCCGCAAGCGGCCACCCTGGCCTGGTTCCTGGCTTCCTTGCTGCTCGTGTACGCCGCCTATGGCCTGGCCGGCATCGCGCACCAGAGCTGGGGCGCGGCCTTGAGCCAGGCGCGCGCGCAGCGGGCGCGGGTGACGGCCGTGCGCGAAGGTTGCGGCTTGCTCGGCGTGATCCTGGCGGCGGGGCTGACGTCCGTGCTCGGCTATGACGGCCTGTCGCTGGCCTTTGCCGGCTGCCTGCTGGCGGCAGGTGCGCTGCTGCTGGCGCGCGCGCCGCGTCCGGTCTTGCGCCAAGGCACGGCGGCGCTGCCCGCTGGCACCTGGCGCCTGCCATTTCGCCAGCGCGCGTTTCGCTGGCTGTTTGCCATCCTGCTCGTCAATGGCGTGGCTGCCGCCATTCCCGCCACCCTGTTCCTGTTCTTTGCCAGCGACTACTTGCGCCTGGGCCAATACGCGGGACCGTTCCTGATCGTCTACTTTTGCGCGGCGGCCGCTTCCATGCCCGTGTGGGTGGCCCTGGCGCGCCGCTTTGGCGAGGCGCGCGCCTGGGGCGGCGCCATGCTGCTGGCCGCCGGCGTGTTTGTCTGGGCGTATGGCCTGGGCGAGGGCGCCGCCTGGGGTTTTGCCGCCATCTGCCTGCTGTCGGGCCTGGCGCTGGGCGCCGACCTGGCCTTGCCGCCGGCCCTGCTGGCAGGGTTGATCGGCGCGGCCGGCCATGCCGGGCGGCACGAAGCGGCGTATTTCGGCTGGTGGAACTGGGGCGTGCAGATGAGCCTGGCGCTGGCGGCCGGCATTGCCTTGCCCCTGCTGGCCTGGCTCGGCTATGTGCCGGGCAGCGGCAGCGGCGGCTTGCCGGCCCTGTCTGCCGCCTACGCCGTGCTGCCCTGTGTTTTGAAACTGCTGGCGGCGCTATTGCTGTGGCGCGCGCCGCTACAACATATATATAGTGACTATCGGGAGAATCGCGCATGCGCTTCATGACTTATTGCAAACGTTGCCTGCCGCTGGCCGCCTTGCTGCTGGCGCTGGCCGCCTGTTCCACGCCGCCCACACCGGCCACGTACGCGCAGGAATTGCCCATACTGGATCTGCAACAGTATTTCAACGGCACGCTCGATGCCCACGGCATCTTCCAGGACCGTTCCGGCAAGGTGGTGAAACGTTTCACCGTGGTGATGCGGGCCAGTTGGGTGGGCGAGACGGGGACCCTGGACGAGGATTTCACGTACGCGGACGGCAGCCGGCAACGGCGCGTGTGGACCTTGCGCAAGACGGCGCCCGGGCGCTTCATCGGCACGGCGCCCGACGTGATCGGGGAAGCCATCGGCGAAGTGGCGGGCAATGCGCTGCGCTGGCAATACGTGCTGGCGCTGCCCGTCGATGGCACGGTCTACCACGTCGACTTCGAGGACTGGATGTTCTTGATGGATGACAAGGTCATGCTCAACCGTGCCGCCATGAGCAAGTTCGGCTTCAGCCTGGGCGCCGTCACCTTATCGTTCAGCAAGCGTCCAGAGGCGGCCCCATGAATCGCAAGATCAGCAATTGGGCTGGCAAGCGCGTGTGGATCATCGGCGCGTCCAGCGGCATCGGCGCCGCGTGCGCCACCTTGCTGCTGGAGCAGGGCGCGTGCGTGGCCTTGTCGGCCCGCCATCGCGCCAGCCTGGAACAGCTGTGCGAGGGACAGCCGCTGGCCCAGGCCTTGCCGCTCGATATCACGCAGCATGCGCAAGTGCGGGCCGTCTGCATGCAATTGCAGCAGCAGTGGACGCATATCGACCTGATACTGGTGGTCGCTGGCGGCTATCAGGCCATGCGCGCCGATAGCTTCGACCTTGAGGCGGCCCAGGGCTTGCTGGCCCTGAACGTGGGCGGCGTCTTCAATTGCCTGGAGCCAGCCTTGCCGTGGCTGTTGCGCCAGGGCAGCGGCGGCATCGGCATCGTCGGCTCGGTGGCCGGCTATGGCGGCTTGCCCAAGGCGCTCGCGTATGGCGCCAGCAAGGCGGCGCTGATCAACCTGACGGAGTCGCTGTACCTGGACTTGCATCCGCGTGGGATTGATGTGTATCAAATCAACCCTGGTTTTGTCGCCACGCCTTTGACGGCGAACAATGATTTCACCATGCCGGCCCTGATGACGGCGCAGGACGCGGCCGCCGCCATGCTCGACGGCATCGAGCGGGGGCAATTCCACATCCACTTTCCGAAACGCTTTACCAATGCCATGCGCCTGGCGCGGCTGTTGCCGTACCGCGCCTATTTTTGGCTGATCCGCAAGGTGACGGGCTTATGAGCGCAACCATGGAAGGCGCGCTGGCGCGCCTGGTGGCGTTTTACGAGCACCTGAGCCTGGAGGGCCTGGCCCAGCTGGGTGCCGTGTACGCGCCAGACGCCCGTTTCAAGGACCCGTTCAACGAGGTGGAGGGGCATGCCGCCATCCTGGCCATCTTCGAGCACATGTTCGTGCAAGTCGATGCGCCCCGGTTTGTCGTGCTGGAAAGCCTGGGGCAGGGGGAACAGGCGTTCCTGACGTGGGAGTTTCGTTTTCGCATGAAACGCCTGGTATCTGGCGAACAATGTATCCGTGGAGCAACACATGTGCGTTTCGACGGGCTGGGACGGGTGGTATTGCACCGCGATTATTGGGATGCGGCGGAAGAATTGTATGAAAAGCTGCCTGTGCTGGGCCCTTTCATGCGCATGCTCCGGCGCGCAAGCCGGCGCTGAGCGTATTTTCTGATGCTTTTAAGCAAAAAATGCGAAAAAGAAAAAGTAAATTGTGTGGAATTGGGCTGGTAAAAACTTGATTTCGGTCAATGTGTCGTTTTTTGGACACAAATATGTCAAAATATTGAGAAGGCAACATTGTAAGAAATTGTTTCAACTGATGCGGAATTTGCAAGCAAGAGTCGTCCTCATCCGTTCCAAGCGGGCACCCGGCGCGCGTGCCGGAAAACATGGAAAACATTTCTATGTGAGCAATTTAAATTACCGGAAAGTCAGTAATTATGTTGATACTCTGCCTATTTTCCTGACGCGCGCGCCGACGTCGAAAATCGCGTCTACGCCCCTGAATAATGCGGCAACGCACCAAAACAGGGCGTCTTATTTCCCGTTTTCGGGCATCCGGCAGCAAACATTGGCGATGCCGTGTATGCTTCGTCCCGTTTATCCATTATCACCTGACAAATTGTGCGCTTTGTCGCGTAAATCATGCAGGGCAAATGATGGGTAAAGCATGTTGACGTTTTAATCACACGCCTGATACTGTTGCACTAATACAACGGGTGACGACAAGGCATGCGCTATGATGGAATGGTCAATCAGGCCAATGCATTGGTTGGCAAGGGGCACTGGCTCTGTCGCGTAGTACGGTTGGCGATGGTCGGGATGCCTGAAAAAGCCCTCGGCCTGGTACCGGAAGTAACATGTTGGAACTTGATGGAATGTGAAACGGTCGTTATAGTGCCGCTTCCGGTGCCCTTTGAGCACCGAACCGGCGCATGAAAATACGGTCGCTCTGCAGCCTTCAAGCTTATCGGTGCAATAGCGTGCCGATACCGATGTGAATTGTTCCCCTGACCGGAACAGCAATGTGGCAGGTGGAGACCTTGCCCTCACTCATAAAAAGCGCTCTGTTAGAGCGCAGCTCGAGATGCATAGGCTGTATTACTTTTTGCTTCAAAATTAAAGGAAATCGCAATGAAAAAAACTCTGATCACTCTGGCAGTTCTGGCAGCAGCCACTGGCGTAGCCCAAGCTCAATCGAGCGTTGTTATCTACGGTACCGTTGACGCTGGTTTCGTCAGCGAGCGCGGCGGCAAAGCCGGCACCGTCAACAAAATCGATAGCGGCGTTGCTTCGGCTTCGCGTATCGGCTTCAAAGGCACCGAAGATCTGGGCAGCGGCCTGTCGGCACTGTTCGTTCTGGAATCGGGTTTCAACGTTGACACCGGCGCGCAAGGTAATAACGAAGCCCTGTTCGGCCGTCAAGCCTACGTAGGCCTGAGCAGCAAAACGACCGGTACCCTGACCCTGGGTCGTCAATACACCCCTTGGTACAACACCCTGTCGAAAGTTGCTGATCCATTCGCAGTTGGTTACTCGGGTTCCGCCAAGAACTTGTTCCCAGCGAACACCACCCGTACCAGCAACACCGTGCTGTACACCTCGCCAAACTTCAACGGTTTCGATGCTGACGTTGCTTACAGCGCCCGCAACGAAGGCCAAGAGAGCCTGGTATCCAGCAAAATCGGTCGCCAAATCGGCGCGTCGGTTGGCTACGCTAACGGTCCTTTGAACGCACGTCTGGCTTACAACACCACGTCCAACGACCAAGCAGTGGGCACGACCGTTGTTGAAGCAGGCAGCGCACGCAACTGGCTGGCAGCTGCCAACTACGACTTCGCAGTAGCGAAAGCGTATGTTGCATACGGCGTCAACAAAGGTGCAAACAGCTCGCTGCGTAACAACTTCAACGCTGGTAACCTGTACACCACGGCATCGACCGGCGGCGTGACCAACGACAGCACCACCGCCCTGATCGGCGCAACCGTACCAGTTGGTCCAGCTGGCACCGTGATGGCTTCGATCATCCACGTGAACGACAAATCGGGCATCAACGCCGATGCGAACCAGTTCGCAGTGGGCTACTCGTACGCTCTGTCGAAGCGCACCAGCACCTACGCTTCGTACGCCAAGATCTCGAACAAAAACAACGCTGGTTACACCGTTGGTAACAACAGCAATGTTGGTTCGGGCGACCAAGCGTTCAACGTTGGTGTTCGTCACTCGTTCTAATATTCGCGCAAGCGAAGCTTAGTACCGCTGCCAGCATCCCTTCGGGGATGCTGAAAAGCAAGGAAACGCGTCTCCAGGCTAGTCCTGGTGGCGCGTTTTTGCATGGGCGGCGCCAGTTATAATGGTGCCGTTACCCAAGTAAAGGAATGCCATGTATTCACACACATCGCCGCGCCTGGCCGCCTTGCTGGCCGCGCTGCTGCTCGCTGGCGCCACGGGCGCCGCTGTCGCTGCCGTCAAGGGCAAGAAGCCGGCCGGACTGGAGCGCTATGGCGTGGCCGTCTATTCCGACCTGTGCCTGCAAAAGGATAGCGGCGAAATCGGCGGCCAGCGCGTGACCCTGCACCGCTTCGCCGAGGCCGATTCCGTCATCTATGAATTCACGGCAGGCGCCCTGAGCTGGCCCATCGTCGCCAACGACGTCAACCTGGATGCCGCCACGGGCGCCTTCGACTTCACCATCGCCGGCGCCGACAGCGAAGAGCGCACCATCGTCGGCAAGTTTTCCAAAGACGGGCAGACCCTGACCCTGGAAGGCGATTATTGCGGCGGCAACGTGCGCATGCCCATGAAACTGAGCCGCGTGCGCGATTTCGGCCGCCCTTTGAAAAACTGCACGCCATGCCCGCCGATGCCGCAGGCGCCTGTCGAGGCAGTGCCTGCCGAGGAAAGCGCGCCAGCGCCCGCCGCCTGAGCGATTGCTGCTGTCAAAAAGAAAAAGGCCCGGTATCGACCGGGCCTTTGTTATTTTCAGCGCTGCAAGGGGCTTATTTGGCCGCTTGCGCCTTTTCCGCCGTGGCGCGGATGGTGGCGAGCGTCGCGTTCGGCGTGATCAGGTTGCCGTCGTAGCGCAGCTCAATCAAGGCCGGCAAGTTGTTGGCCTTGGCGTGTGCCAGCGCCCGCTGCAGGGCAGGGGCGAACTCTTCTGTCGTAGCCACCACTTCGCCATGCGCGCCATACGCTTGCGCCAGCGCCGCAAAATCCGGGTTGTGTAGGGTCGTGCCCGACACGCGGCCCGGGTAATCGCGTTCCTGGTGCATGCGGATGGTGCCGAACATCTGGTTATTGAAGACGATGATGACCACGCCCGCCTGGTATTGCACGGCGGTGGCCAATTCCTGGCCATTCATCATGTATTCGCCGTCGCCGGCGAAGGTGATCACGGTGCGTTCGGGGTGCACGATCTTCGCCGCCACGCCGGACGGCACGCCGTAGCCCATGGCGCCGTTGGTCGGCGCCAGCTGCGTGCGCATGCCGCCGTAGCGGTAAAAACGGTGCGCCCACGAGGCGTAATTGCCGGCGCCGTTCGTCAGGATGGTATCGAGAGGCGCCTGCGCCATGATCTCTTGCGTCACTTGCCACAGGTCCAGCGGTGCCTGGCCATCCTGGAAGATGGGCGGGCGCTCCTGGTAGGCGGCCAGCTCGGCCTTCGCTTCGGCCGGCGTATGTTTCCATGCAGCAGCATCGACGGGCGCCATGGCGGCCAGCATGGCGCACACTTGCGGCATGCCGCTGTTGATCATCAGTTCGGCCTGGTAAACGCTGCCCAGTTCCTCGGCATCCGTATGGATGTGCACCAGGCGCTGGCGCGGCACGGGCGAGTCGAACAGGGTATAGCCGCCCGTCGTCATTTCGCCCAGGCGCGGGCCGATGGCGATGACCAGGTCGGCATTTTTCACGCGCGCGGCCAGTTTCGGGTTGATGCCGATGCCGACGTCGCCGATGTAGTTCGGGTGGGTATTGTCGAGCAAGTCCTGGAAGCGGAAGGCGCAGGCGACGGGCAGGTGATTGCTTTCCGCGAACTGTTGCAGGTCGGCGCACGCTTGCGGCGTCCAGGTGGTGCCGCCCAGCAAGACCAGCGGCTGTTTCGCGGTGGCCAGCATGCTGCGCAGCTGCTGCAGCTGGGCGTCCGATGGCGCTGCCTGCACCGGCTGGTAGGCGCGCGTGTCGGCCACCGTGGCCAGCGAAATGAGCATGTCTTCCGGCAAGGCCAGCACGACGGGGCCGGGACGCCCGCTGGTGGCCACCTGGAAGGCGCGCGCCAGGTATTCGGGGATGCGCTCGGCGCGGTCGATCTGCGCCACCCACTTGGCCATCTGGCCGTACATGCGGCGGTAGTCGATTTCCTGGAACGCTTCGCGGTCGACGAAATCATTGCCCACCTGGCCGATGAACAGGATCATTGGCGTGGAATCCTGGTAGGCCGTGTGCACGCCGATCGAGGCGTTGGTGGCGCCAGGTCCGCGCGTGACGAAGCAGATGCCCGGCTTGCCCGTCAGCTTGCCATAGGCTTCGGCCATGAAGGCGGCGCCGCCTTCCTGACGGTTGATGATGAAGCGGATGCCCGAGTCGTGCAGGGCGTCGAGCACGTCGAGGTAGCTTTCGCCAGGCACGCCAAAGGCGGTGTCGACACCGTGGATCTGCAGGGCATCGACCAGGATCTGGCCGCCGGTACGGGATTGTTGCGTCATGTTCGGCTCTTTATATTCTAGTGGGTGGCAAAGAAGTGGGGCAAGCGGTGCGCATGCGCTTGCATGCAAGCAGCTTGTCTCATTCTATGTGAGCCGATTTGGCCCGGCTTTTGAAATGGCGACACCGAATTACACAATCCCCCGGGGTGACGACGAGGGCGCCCGGCGGGCGGCGCCGCGCCTGCAGCGGCCTTTTGCAGAAACATGCTGCGGCGCGGTACAATGGCGGGTGAAGCAGGCCAGACAGTCGCTGGCCGGCGCAGCAATGCGCTGGCGGGAGGAAGGTCCGGACTCCATAGAGCGGGGTGACGGTTAACGGCCGTCCGTCGAAAGCCGCAAGGTATAAGGCGAGGAATAGGGCCACAGAGACGAGCGTATTAAGTTACGGTGAAACGCGGTAACCTCCACCTGGTGCAATTTCAAATAGGCACGCGATGATGCTGCTCGCGGAGCGTGCGGGTAGAAAGCTTGAGCGCCCGAGTAATCTGGCGCCTAGAGGAATGACTGTCATAGCGTCGACCTGCAAGGGAAGGCGCCGTAACAAAATCCGGCCTACCGGCCTGCTTCACTTGAATTCCTGCTCCCTGGCCTGCCAGGGAGCATCTCAGCAGCGGCGGCTTTTCCTGCTGCGCGCCACGCAAAAGCCCCCGCAATGGGGCTTTTTTTGTTTCTAAAAGTATAGCACTTAAGATAAAGTTGTATATACAACTAAAAGTGAATAATTGGTTAAAGTTTCTTATCTACAATTAATTGCTGCATTGCAAAAATAGTTTTCCTGCGTCAGGCCAACCCCTGAAAACAGGGCCGATACGCGCCGTGGACGATTATTTTTTGCTTTAAACCAAGTCTTACGTTGCGGCTGATTGCTGTTGTGTCTGGATGACGAAATTATTGTCATGTGTCAACTAACTGTAAAAAATTCAATTTTTCGATTTCGTTTTTTTCGATGTTTACGGTAGGAAAACACATGTGTGCAGATGAGGTAGCACATTCACTATCTTTCATAAGTATCTAATTTATCGATATATTTTTATTTGAGACTCCTTCAACGATATGCGCTAAGTCCTTAATTTCATTAATAAAATTCCTGTTTTGCCAATCGGAAACCGCTTGACCACTATCTTTGCTTCCTCTAAAGTGGGCAACTGTGTGAAAAAGTGTGTTTTTGTGGGAAATTTTCCCTTTTCATCATGATGCGCAAGCGTCGCAACCCAAGCTCAAAAAAGGTCTTCCGTGTTTCAAGGCGCGTCCGCAATCAATCTCGATGCCAAAGGCAGGATGTCTATCCCTGCCAAGCACCGTGACGCGCTGGCGATTCAATGCGAAGGCCGCTTGACCCTGACCAAACACCCCGATGGCTGCCTGCTGTTTTTCCCCCGTCCCGTGTGGGAAAGCCACCGCCAGCAAATCGCCGCCTGGCCCATGTCGGCGCGCGCCTGGCAGCGCATCTTCCTCGGCAACGCCGTCGACGTCGAGCTGGACTCGGCCGGCCGCGTGCTGATCTCGCCTGAATTGCGCAACGCCGTCGGGCTGGCGCGCGAAGTCATGATGATCGGCATGGGCAGCCACTTTGAAATATGGGATGCCGCCAAGTTGGCCGACAAAGAACAGCAGGCGATCGATGCCGGCACCCCCGATGTACTTTCCAATTTTTCTTTCTAAGGCTCCGTAATGACACAACTCACGGTGCCGGAATTTCAGCATCGCACGGTGCTGCTCGATGAAGCGGTCGATGCGCTCGACCTGTCGGGCGACCGCGCGCACGGCATTTACGTCGACGGCACGTTTGGCCGCGGCGGCCATAGCCGCCTGATTTTGTCGCGCCTGGCCTCCGACGCGCGCCTGATCGGCTTCGACAAGGACTTGCAGGCGATCGCCACGGCCGAACAGATCGGCGACCCCCGCTTTGAAATCGTCCACGACAGCTTTGCCACCATGACGGCCAGCCTGGCCGAACGCGGCGTGCAGCAGGTGGACGGCATCCTGCTCGACCTGGGCATCTCGTCGCCGCAGGTTGACGACGCGGCGCGCGGTTTCAGCTTCCGCAACGACGGACCGCTGGACATGCGCATGGATACTACGCGCGGCATCTCCGCGGCCGAATGGCTGGCGGTGGAAACCGAGCAGAATTTAGAGAAAGTGATACGCGATTATGGGGAAGAACGGTTTGCTTTTCAGATTGCAAAGGCGATTGTTGCTGGCCGGGCAGTCCAGCCAATTTCAAGCACACGACAGCTTGCCGGCATCGTGGCAGGCGCCGTCAAGACCCGCGAGAAGGGTAAGGACCCCGCTACCCGCACCTTTCAGGCCATACGCATTTTCATTAACAAAGAGCTCGAGGATCTCGAGATCGGTCTGAACCAGGCGTACGCCTGCCTGGCGCCCGGCGCGCGCATGGCCGTGATCAGTTTCCATTCGCTGGAAGACCGCATGGTCAAGCGCTTCTTCGCCTCGAAGGCGAACGTGGAGCAGCCTGACCGCCGCCTGCCGATCCGCGCGGTGGACTTGCCGCAGCCGGAAATGAAGCTGATTTCGAAGATGAAGCCGTCCGACGCCGAGATCGAGGGCAACCCCCGTTCGCGTTCGGCCGTGATGCGCGTGGCGCAGCGCCTGCCGCTGGCCGCCCCTGCAAACGGCGGCGCCCGATGACTGGCAAGCTGTGTGTCGTGCTGTCGGCCCTGCTGGTGTGCTGCGGCCTGTCGCTGGTGAACGCGCAATACCAGTCGCGCCACCTGTTGATCGACCTGGAGCGCGCGCAAGCGCTGTCGCGCCAGCTCGACATCGACTGGGCACAACTGCAGCTGGACCAGTCCACTTTGGGCAAGCATGAACGCATCGAATCGATCGCGCGGCGCGACCTGAGCATGACGCCGTTGACGGCGGCGCGTACGCAATACCTGACGGAGGGCGAATAATGAAGTTGGGCGGTAACAGCAACGGCCGGGTGGCGGCATCGAAAGGCGTGCCATTCTCGAAGAACCCCGTACTGGCGGTGCGCCTGCCCGTCTGGCGTTCGCGCGTCGTTCTGTTCCTGCTGTTCTTCGCTTTCGCCGGCCTGGGCGCACGCGCGCTGTGGCTGCAGGGCGTCTCGACCCAGTTCCTGCAAAAGCAGGGCAAGGCGCGCTATGAACGCACGCTGGAATTGCCGGCCACGCGCGGCAAGATCACCGACCGCAATGGCCAGGTACTCGCTTCGTCCGTCCCTGTGAAAGCCATCTGGGCGATTCCCGACGACGTGCTGCAGGCGTCGCCCGAGAAAATCAATGCGTTGGCCGGCCTGCTGGAAATGAATGTCAACGAATTGCGCAAGAAGCTCGATTCGGACCGCAGCTTCGTTTACCTGAAACGCCAGGTCGAGATGGACGTGGCCGACAAGATTTCCAAGCTGGGCATCGACGGCATCGACGAGCGCAAGGAATACAAGCGCTTTTATCCACAGGGCGAAGTGATGACCCACGTGGTGGGCTTTACCAACGTGGAAGACGTGGGCCAGGAAAGCATGGAGCTGGCGCAGCAGAAGACCCTCGTCGGCACCACCGGCAGCCGCCGTGTGATCAAGGACCGCCTGGGCCACATCGTCGAAGACATCGGCTTCATCCACGAACCGCACGATGGCAAGGATCTGACCCTGTCCGTCGACAGCAAGATCCAGTACATCGCCTTTACGCAGTTGAAGGAAGCGGTGGAAAAATTCAATGCCAAGGCCGGCGGCGCCGTGGTGCTCGACGTGCACACGGGCGAAGTGCTGGCCCTTGCCAATTACCCCAGCTACGACCCGAACGACCGCCGCAAGCTCACGGGCCAGCAGCTGCGCAACCGCGTCATGACCGATACTTTTGAGCCGGGTTCGACCCTGAAACCGATCACGGTCTCGCTGGCGCTCGACACGGGCCGCGTCAAGCCGGGCACCCTGATCGACACGGGCCCGGGCCGCTACACCATCGCCGACCGCACGATCACCGACACCAAGCCGCACGGCGTGATCAATGTCTCCGAAATCATCGAGATGTCGTCGAATATCGGCACCTCGAAGATCGCGCTGGGCATGCCGTCGCAGGAAATGTGGGAAATGTTTACCAAGGTGGGCTTCGGCCAGCAGCCGAAATGGGGCTTCCCCGGCGCCGTTGCCGGCCGCGTGCGTCCGTATAAGTCGTGGCGCCCGGTGGAACAGGCGACCATGAGCTACGGTAACGGCATTTCCGTCTCGCTGATCCAGCTGGCGCGCTCGTACATGATGTTCGCGCGCGACGGCGACACGATTCCCCTGTCGTTCCAGAAGGTCAATGAACTGCCCGTGGGCCAGCAAGTGATCAAGCCGAAGACGGCCGCCGAAATGCGCGCCATGCTGGAACTCGTGGTCTCCGGCGCGCACGGCTCGGCCAAGCGCGCCCAGGTTGCCGGCTACCGCGTGGGCGGCAAGACGGGTACCGCCTATAAAGTGGAAAACGGCCGTTATGCGATGCCGCGCAAATATATCGGCTCGTTCGTGGGCATGGTGCCGATGTCGGCGCCGCGCTTCATCATTGCCGTGATGATCGATGAACCGACCGGCCCGGCCCACTATGGTGGCCAGGTTGCTGCTCCCGCTTTCGCGGCGATTGCGACCAACGCGCTGCGCGCGATGAACGTACCGCCCGATTCCTCCGTTACCGAAATCGTGGTCCCGGCCAATGCCGGCCCGGAGGCCATGTGAAGTCACTCATGACCATACAAGACATCAGTTTGTGGATCAAAACGGCTGCCCCGTCCGGGCAGCTGACGTCCGATTCGCGCCGCGTGCAGCGCGGCGACGTGTTTTTCGCCTACGCGGGCGCCACGCATTTCATCGAAGCGGCCATCGAGCAGGGTGCCGCCGCCATCGTGCACGACGCCGTTGAATGGAACGCCGCATGGAGCGTGCCACACCTGCTGGTCAGCGACCTGAAACGCGTGGCCGGCCCCGTGGCGCATGCTGTTTACGACATGCCCGACAGCGCCATGTTCAGCGCCGGCGTGACGGGCACGAATGGCAAGACCTCGTGCGCGCTGTGGCTGGCGCAAGCCCTGGCGCGCCTGGGCGAAACGTCGTCCGTCATCGGCACCTTGGGCGTAGGCCTGTGCAAGCCGCGCGGCGCCATCGAATTCGACGTGACCGGCTACACCACGCCGGACGCCGTGCTGCTGGCGCGCAAACTCGCCGCCATGCGCGACGCCGGCGCCAAGGCCGTCGCCATCGAAGTGTCGTCGATCGGCCTGGACCAGGAACGCGCGGCCGGCATGCATTTCGATGTCGCCATGTTTACCAATTTGACGCGCGACCACCTCGACTACCATGGCGACATGGCAGCCTACGAGGCGGCCAAGGTCAAGCTGTTCGATTGGCCCGGCCTGAAAACGGCCGTCATCAACCTGGACGACCCCATGGGCTTGCGCCTGGTCCGCCACATGGACGGCAAGCTGGCGGGCGAGTATCCGGTCATCGGCTATACCTTGCAGGATGCGGCCGCCTTGCCCGATTTGCCGGGTGTGTTGATGCTGCGCGCCAGCCAGTTCCGCAGCCGTAATGCCGGCACCGACTTCCATCTGGAATGCGCGCTGGGCGTTGCGCTGATCAAGACGCAGTTGGTGGGCCACTTCAATATCAGCAACGCGCTGGCCGTGCTGGGCGCCTTGCTGGCGCACGGAACCGGTCTGCGCGCCGCCATCGACGGCATCGAATCCCTGCAGCCAGCCCCGGGCCGCATGCAGCAGGTGGGCGGCCAGGAAGCGCCGATGGTCGTCATCGATTACGCGCATACGCCTGACGCGCTGGAAAAAACCCTGGCTGCCTTACGCCAGGTGGCGCAGGAGCGGGGCGGCCAGCTGTGGTGCGTGTTCGGCTGCGGCGGCGACCGCGATCCGGGCAAGCGTCCGCAGATGGGCGCCATCGCGCAGCTGGCCGATCACGTGCTGGTCACCAGCGACAATCCGCGCAGCGAAGACCCGCACGCCATCATCGCGCAGATCGTCGCCGGCATGCGTGCCGACGGTCCGCAGCCGCAAGCCATCGAAGACCGCGCCGGGGCCATTTTGTCGGCCATCAAGCACGCGGCCAAGCCGGATGTGATCCTGTTGGCGGGCAAGGGCCATGAGCCGTACCAGGAAATCAAGGGCAAGAAACTGCCGTTCTCCGATGCCGACCATGCGCAGCTGGCCCTGTCCGCGCGCCTGACGATGATGAGGACGAACTGATGGACCGCCTGATGCATTCAAGCCTGGCTGAATTGATGCCGTCGCTGGACGGCGCACAGCTGACGGGCGACACCGTTTTTGACGGTGTGTCCACCGACAGCCGCAGCGCCCAAGCCGGTTCGCTGTTCGTGGCCCTGCGCGGCGAGAGTTTCGACGCCCACGATTTCCTCGATCAGGTGGCCGCGCGCGGCGTCGCCGCCGTGGTGGTCGAGCGCCTGCCGGCGGGCTGGGACAGTAGCAAGGTGCCGGCCATCGTGGTCGCCGATACCCTGGCCGCGCTGGGCCGCATCGCCAACCACTGGCGCTGCCGTTTTAATTTGCCCGTCATCGGCGTCACCGGCAGCAATGGCAAGACCACCGTCAAGGAGATGATTTCATCCATCCTGGCGGCAGCCTTTGGTGAAGAGGCGCGCCTGGCCACGCGCGGCAACCTGAATAACGAGATCGGCGTGCCCCTGACCCTGTTCCGTCTGAATGAAGCACACAAGGCTGCCGTCATCGAGATGGGCATGAACCACCCGGGCGAGATTGCCCGCCTGGCGGCGATTGCCGCGCCAACCCTGGCGATGGTCAACAATGCGCAGCGCGAGCATCAGGAATTCATGCACACGGTGGTAGCGGTGGCGCGCGAAAACGGCGCCGCGCTGGCGGCCCTGGCGCATGACGGCGTGGCCGTCTTCCCGCATGGCGATGAGTTTACGCCCGTGTGGCGCGAATTGGCCGGCGCGCGCGCCATCATCACCTTCGGCTTGTCGAAAGAGGCGGATGTCAGCTGCACGCACCGCGCGGCCGAGGATTTTGGCAGTGACCTGTTCGTCAGCGTGCGCGCACAGGACGGCGGCTT
Organism: Janthinobacterium sp. SUN026; assembly: GCF_030397625.1. Classification (NCBI taxonomy): domain Bacteria; kingdom Pseudomonadati; phylum Pseudomonadota; class Betaproteobacteria; order Burkholderiales; family Oxalobacteraceae; genus Janthinobacterium; species Janthinobacterium sp. SUN026. Next base: position 221,880 of record NZ_JAPQNU010000006.1, read on the forward strand.
GCGCCAGTTCTTCGTGGGCTTGCAGGCGGCAGGAGAACACAATGTACGCAATACGCTGGCAGCGGTGGCATGCGCTATCGGCGCCGGCATCGCGCCAGAACATATCAAGCAGGGCCTGGAGGCGTTTTCTCCCGTGAACGGCCGGTTGCAGAAAAAACGCGCCGCCAATGGCGCCACCATCATCGACGACACGTATAACGCCAATCCGGATTCGGCGCGCGCGGCCATCGATGTGTTGGCGCAGGCCGCGGCACCGCGCATCCTGGTGCTGGGCGAGATGGGCGAAGTCGGCACGCAGGGGCAGCAGTTCCACGAAGAGATCGGCGCCTACGCCGCCGCCAAAGGCATCGAACACGTGCTGGCGACGGGCGGTCTGGCGCGCCATCTGGTCAATCCGGCGCAGGCAGCCGCGAGCCAGGAATCAGGCACGGTCGTGGAGTATTTCGAACAGTTCGACGGTTTGCTGGCGGCGCTCGATGCGCATTTGTCCGGCCGTTCGGATGCAACAGTATTAATCAAGGGCTCCCGTTTCATGAAGATGGAACGGGCCGTGCAGCATTTGATTGGTTCAAACAACAATAACAAGGAAGCTCACTAATCATGCTGCTCTGGCTCGCTCATTATTTCCAGGACGACATTGGCCCATTGCGGGTCTTTAACTTCATCACGTTCCGCGCCGTCTTCGCCACCCTGACGGCGATCTTGATCGGCCTGTGCGCCGGTCCCGCCGTGATCCGCATGCTCACGCGCATGAAGGTTGGCCAGGCCGTGCGCACGGATGGCCCGCAAACGCATCTGAAAAAACACGGCACCCCTACCATGGGCGGTGTGCTGATCCTCATCGCCATCGGCATTTCCACCTTGCTGTGGGCCGACCTGTCGAACCGTTTCATCTGGCCCGTGCTGATCGTCACCTTGGGCTTTGGCGCCGTCGGCTGGGCCGACGACTACCGCAAGGTGGTGCACCAGGACCCGGAAGGCATGCGCTCGCGCGAAAAATACTTCTGGCAGTCGCTGATCGGCATCGCCGCCGCGTTTTACCTGGCGTTTTCCGTCTCCATCTCCGAGCCCAATGCCGGCCAGGTATGGAATCTGATCTACGCCTGGGTGCAGTCGGGCTTCGCCATGGACTTGCCGCCGAAGGCCGATCTGATCGTCCCCTTCTTCAAGACCATCAGCTATCCGCTGGGCGTGTGGGGCTTCATCGCGCTGACGTATTGCGTCATCGTCGGCACCAGCAACGCCGTCAATTTCACCGATGGACTTGACGGCCTGGCCATCATGCCGACCGTGATGGTGGGCACGGCCCTGGGCCTGTTCGCCTACCTGACCGGTAATGCCACGTATGCGCGCTACCTGTTCATCCCGCACATTCCGGGCGCCGGCGAACTGGTGATCTTCTGCGGCGCGCTGGCCGGTTCCGGCCTGGCCTTCCTTTGGTATAACACCCACCCCGCGAAAGTATTCATGGGCGACGTGGGCGCGCTGGCACTGGGCGGTGCACTGGGTACCATCGCCGTCATCGTGCGCCAGGAAATCGTCCTGTTCATCATGGGCGGCATCTTCGTTGTTGAAACGCTGTCCGTGATCATCCAGGTCGTCTGGTTCAAGTACACCAAGAAGCGCTTTGGCGTTGGCCGTCGCGTCTTCCTGATGGCGCCATTGCATCACCATTTTGAACAAAAAGGCTGGAAGGAGACGCAGGTTGTCGTGCGTTTCTGGATCATCACCATGATGCTGGTGCTGCTCGGCCTGACCACCTTGAAGCTGCGCTGATGATGTACGACGCTAAAACCGCACTGGTACTGGGCCTCGGGGAGTCAGGCCTGGCCATGGCCCTGTGGCTGGCCCGCAGTGGTGCGACCGTGCGCGTGGCCGACACAAGGGAGGCCCCGGAGCGCCTCGCCGCGTTGCGGGCCGCCGTACCGCAGGCGCAGTTCATCGCCGGCGCCTTCACGGCCGACTTGCTTGACGGCGTGGACTTTGTCACCGTCAGCCCAGGCCTCGCGCCGGGCCGCGAACTGGCGCAGATTGCGCCGGCCGCTACTGAGAAAAACATCCCCGTGTGGGGAGAAATCGAACTGTTCGCGCAGGCGTTGGCCGCCTTGAAGGCGGAACGTGGCTATGCGCCGAAAGTCATCGCCATCACGGGCACGAATGGCAAGACGACCGTCACCAGCCTGGTAGGCTTGCTGTGCGAACGCGCCGACCTTGCCACGCGCGTGGCCGGCAATATCAGCCCGGCCGCGCTGGACGTGCTGCGCGAAGTGCTCGATGCCGAGCCTGCGCCGCAGCCGGTGGATGCGGAAGCTGAAGTGGCTGAACCCGTCGCTAGCACCTTGCCGCAAGCGTGGATACTGGAATTATCCAGCTTCCAGTTGCACACGACGTTCAGCCTGCAGGCCGATGCGGCTACGGTCTTGAATCTGTCGCAGGACCATCTGGACTGGCATGGCGACATGGCCGCCTACGCCGCCGACAAGGCGCGCATCTTCGGCGACCAGACCGTGCGCATATTGAACCGCGACGATGCGGCCGTGATGCACATGGCTGACCCGTTGGTCGAGACCATCACCTTCGGCACGGGCGAACCGGCGGAAGTCGACAGCTTTGGCCTGGTCAATGAACGTGGCATCTTCTGGCTGGCGCAAGCTGTGCCCAGCGAAGAAGTCATCGAGAAAAAACGCAGGAAGAACGATCCGGCGCCGGAGCCGGTGCCGACGATGGCGAAAAAGCTGATGCCGGCCGACGCGCTGAAAATCCGCGGCCAGCACAACGCCTCGAATGCGCTGGCGGCGCTGGCCCTGTGCCGAGCCATCGGCCTGCCATTCGCGCCGCTGCTGCATGGTTTGCGCGAATACCAGGGCGAGCCGCATCGCGTGGAGCTGATCACGGCAGTGGGCGAGGTTGAATACTACGACGACAGCAAGGGCACGAATGTGGGCGCGACCGTGGCGGCCCTGTTCGGTCTGGGCAAGGCGTTTGGCGGCGCGGAACAGCGCCTGGTGCTGATCGCCGGCGGCGATGGCAAGGGGCAGGATTTCTCGCCGCTGGCCGAACCCGTATCGCGCTACGTGCGCGCCGTGGTGCTGATCGGACGCGATGCCCCGGCCTTGCGCGCGGCCCTCGAACCGGCCGGCGTGGACATCGTCGACTGCGCCACCTTGCCGGAAGCCGTCAAGCGCGCCAGCAGCCTGGCGCTGGCTGGCGATGCCGTGCTGCTGTCGCCCGCGTGCGCCAGCCTGGACATGTTCAAGAACTATGCGCATCGCGCGCAGGTGTTTGTCGACGCCGTGCGCGACATCGCCCTGGAAAACGGACAGGATATCTGATGGCTTTCCAACTGCCCTTCAGCTTTGGTTCCGGCTCGGCTGCCAAGCCGCTGGATAGCCGCGCGCGGCAATCGAAGATGATGGACTATGACAAGCCGCTGGTATGGGTCGTCCTGCTGCTCATGTTGCTGGGCATGGTGATGGTGTATTCGGCGTCGATCTCGCTGTCGGATGCACGCAAGTTTGCCGCCTACACGAACAATTATTTTGTCGTGCGCCAGGCGCTGTTCATCGGCGTGTCGATCATCGTCGGCGCGATGGTGTTCCGCATCCCGGTCGCCACCTGGCAAAAGATGGCGCCGTGGCTGTTCATCGGCACCCTGGTGCTGCTGGTGATGGTGCTGATACCTGGCCTGGGCGTGTCGGTCAACGGCGGCCGCCGCTGGCTGAACCTGCCGGGCCTGCGGCCGCAGCCGTCCGAGCTGATGAAGGTGGTGATGGTGCTGTATGCGGCCGATTACACGGTGCGCAAGCAGGAATACATGCACAAGCTGACCAAGGGCTTCATGCCGATGGCGCTGGCCGTCAGCTTCGTCGGCCTGCTGCTGCTGATGGAGCCCGATCTGGGCGCTTTCGGCGTGATCGTCTGCATCGCCATGGGCATTTTGTTTTTGGGCGGCGTCAACGCCATCTGGTTCGGCGGTATCGGCGCGATGCTGACGGCGATCTTCGTCACCATCATCGCCCTGTCAAAATTCCGCCGCGAGCGGTTTTTTGCGTATCTCGACCCGTGGCAGGAAGACAATGCCCTGAACAAGGCTTACCAGTTGACACACTCGCTGATCGCCTTCGGGCGCGGCGAACTGTTTGGCGTGGGATTGGGCGGCAGCGTGGAAAAACTGCATTACCTGCCCGAAGCCCACACGGACTTTTTGCTGGCCGTGATCGGCGAGGAGCTGGGCCTGGTGGGCGTGCTGGTCGTGATCGGCATGTTTTACTGGATTATCAAGCGGGCGTTCGACATCGGCCGCCAGGCGATCGCCATTGACCAAACCTTCGCGGGACTGACGGCGAAAGGCATCGCCATCTGGATCGGCGTGCAGACCTTCATCAACATGGGCGTTAACCTGGGCCTGCTGCCGACCAAGGGCCTGACCTTGCCCTTGATGAGTTATGGCGGCACGGGCGTACTGATTAACTGTATCGGCCTGGCGATTTTGCTGCGCATCGATTACGAAAACCGGATCCTCATGCGGGGAGGCCGGCTATGAACAACGCGACGAACTTGAAAACGACGAAAAGACTGATGATCATGGCGGCCGGTACCGGCGGCCATATTTTCCCTGGCCTGGCGATTGCGCAGACGATGCGCGCGCGCGGCTGGGAAGTGAGCTGGCTGGGCACGACTCACGGCATGGAGCAGGAGCTGGTGCCGAAGAGCGGCATTCCCATGGATGCCATCGCATTTTCCGGCATGCGCGGCAAGGGCTTGGCGCATACCATTCAAGGCGGCTTCAAGATGCTGGCGAGCTTTTTTGCCATCCGCCGTTTCATCGCCAGCCGCAAGCCGGACGTGGTGATGGGCATGGGCGGCTACGTCACTGTGCCTGGCGGCCTGATGGCGCGCCTGAAAGGCGTGCCGCTGGTGCTGGTCAATGCCGACGCGGCGCTGCTGTTGTCGAACAAGACCCTGGTGCCGCTGGCGCAGCAAGTGTGCTTCGGCTTTCCCGCCGATTTCGGCAGCGCCGCCGGCAAGGCCGTCGTGACGGGCAATCCGGTGCGCGCGGAAATCCTCGCCATGGAGCCGCCGGCGCCGCGCTTTGCGGGCCGCAGCGGCCCATTGCGCATCCTCGTGGTAGGTGGCAGCCTGGGTGCGAAAGCGCTGAACGACAGCCTGCCTGCCGCGCTGGCGCTGATGCCGGAAGGCGAGCGTCCGCTGGTCACGCACCAGTCGGGCAAGAAGAATATCGACGCCCTGCATGCCGCGTATGCGCAGGCGGGCGTGCAAGCCAATGTGGTCGACTTCATCGATGACATGGCCAAGGCGTATACCGAGGCCGACCTGGTGATTTGCCGCGCTGGCGCCATCACCCTGTCGGAATTGACGGCGGCCGGCGTGGCCAGCGTGCTCGTGCCGCTGGTGGCATCGACCACCAGTCACCAGCGCGACAACGCGCAATGGATGGCGAAACAAGGCGCGGCGATTCATCTGCCGCAGACGGAAATGAGTGCCGCGTCGCTGAGCGCGCTGCTGGCGTCGCTGAGCCGCGACACTTGCCAGCAGATGGCGCAGGCGGCACTGGCAGCAGGCAAGCGCGACGCCAATGAGGCGATCGCACACGTATTGGAAAAACTGGTATGAGGTTAGCTCTGTGAAGCATAAAGTAAACAATATCCACTTTGTCGGCATTGGCGGCAGCGGCATGAGCGGCATCGCCGAAGTGCTGGTCAACCTGGGCTACAAGGTGTCGGGCTCCGACCTGGGCAGCAATGCGGCGACGCAGCGCCTGGCGAGCCTGGGCGCGACCGTGATGCTCGGTCACGCGGCGGAAAATATCGGCGACGCCGATGCGGTGGTGACGTCGGGCGCCGTCCCGCAAGACAATCCGGAAGTGGCGGCCGCCCGTGCGCGCAAGATTCCGCTGGTGCCGCGCGCCGTGATGCTCGGCGAATTGATGCGCTTGAAACGCGGTATCGCGATCGCGGGCACGCATGGCAAGACGACGACGACCAGCCTGGTCGCTTCCGTGCTGGCGCAGGGTGGCCTCGATCCTACTTTTGTGATCGGCGGCCGCCTGACCAGCGCCGGCGCGAACGCCAAGCTGGGTTCGGGCGACTACCTGGTGGCAGAAGCCGATGAATCGGACGCCTCGTTCCTGAACCTGACGCCGATGATCGAAGTGATCACGAATATCGACGCCGATCACATGGACACCTACGAGCACGATTTCGAAAAGCTCAAGCAGGCCTTCGTGCAGTTCACGCACCGCTTGCCGTTCTATGGCCGTGCCATGCTGTGCATCGACGATCCGCACGTGCGTGCCATCATCCCGTCCGTCACCAAGCCGGTCACCACCTATGGTTTCGCGGAAGACGCGCAGGTGCGCGCCATCAACGCGCGCGCCGTAGGCCTGGAAATGCATTTCACCGTGCTGCAGGAAGGTTACCCGGACCTGGACGTGGTGCTGAACCAGCCCGGCATGCACAATGTGCAGAATGCCTGCTCGGCGATTGCCATCGCGCGCGAAATCGGCATCGCCGACAGCGCCACGCAGCAGGGCCTGGCCGAGTTTTCCGGCGTGGGCCGCCGCTTCACGCGCTATGGCGACGTGGCGCTGCCGAATGGCGGCACCTTTGCGCTGGTCGACGATTTTGGCCACCATCCAGTGGAAACGGAAGTGACCCTGGCCGCCGCGCGCGCCGCCTATCCGGGCCGCCGCCTGGTGCTGGCGTTCCAGCCGCACCGCTACAGCCGTACGCGCGACCTGTTCGAAGATTTCGTCAAGGTGCTGGGCGCACCCGACGTGCTGCTGCTGTCCGAAGTGTATGCGGCGGGAGAAGCGCCTATCGTCGCTGCCGACGGCCGTGCCCTGGCGCATGCGCTGCGCGCGCGCGGCAAGATCGAACCGATTTTCGTCGAGTCCATGACGGACATGGCCGACACCATCATGAGCGTGGCGCGCGACGGCGACGTCGTGCTGACCATGGGAGCCGGCTCGATCAGCGGCATCCCGAATCAACTGACAACGTATCAATCTCACACTGTAAAGGCCTGACGTGAACCAAGCTTCAGCTATCGACGTTAAACAATTGGGCAAGGTCGGCGTCCTGTTCGGCGGCCGTTCGGCCGAGCGCGAAGTGTCGCTGATGTCCGGCGCGGGCGTGCTGGCAGCCCTGAAAAGCCATGGCGTGGATGCGCATGGCTTCGATACGGGCGAACGCAGCCTGGCCGAATTGGCCGCTGAGCAATTTGATCGTGTCTTCATCGCGCTGCACGGCCGCTTCGGCGAAGACGGCAGCCTGCAGGGCGCGCTGGAACAGCTGGGCATTCCGTACACGGGCAGCGGCGTGATGGCTTGCTCGGTGGGCATGGACAAGGTCTACACCAAGATGATCTGGCTGATGCACCAGCTGCCGACGCCCAAGTACGCGGTGCTGGATGACAGTTCCGACCTGGCCAAGGTCGCCGCGGAACTGGGCTTGCCGCTGATCGTCAAGCCGCCGCATGAAGGCTCGAGCATCGGCATCACGACCGTCAACGAAGCGTCGGCCTTCCAGGCCGCCTACGACATCGCCGCCGGTCTCGATGATTCGGTGCTGGCCGAGGAATTCATCAAGGGCCGCGAGTTTACCGTCGCGATCCTGGGCAAGGGCGCCACGGCGCGCGCGCTGCCGCCGATTGAAATCGTCGCCCCGCAAGGCAATTACGACTACCAGAACAAGTATTTTACGGACGATACGCAGTATTTTTGCCCGCCGCAGCTCGATGGCGCGATCATCGCAGAGATGGAGCGCATCGCCCTTGCCGCCTACCGCGCGTTGGGCTGCGAAGGCTGGGGACGGGTCGACGTGCTGATGCGTGCGGCCGACAGCGCGTTGTTCCTGCTGGAGGTAAATACCTCGCCCGGCATGACGGGTCACTCGCTGGTGCCGATGGCGGCGCGCGCGGAGGGCACCAGCTATGAAGACCTGTGCCTGGAAATCGTCGCCGGCGCAAGCCTGAAAATGCACAAGGGACAGCGCTGATATGTGGCATGACGCTAAAAGCCTCAATACGACTGCCAACGGCTTGCTGGCCGCGGTTCTGGTCGTGTGCGTGGCCGCCGGCGTCTGGTGGGTGTCGCAGCGTCCCATGTTCGACCTGCGCACGATCAAGGTGGAAAGCGCGGACGACAAGGGCTTGCGCCACGTGAATTACCTGACCCTGCGCAGCGGCACTCTGGGCCGCATCAAGGGCAATTTCTTCACGACCAACCTGGAAAGCGTGCGCGGCGTGTTCGAATCTGTGCCCTGGGTGCGCCGCGCCAGCGTGCGGCGCGAGTGGCCGAACCAGCTGATCGTGGCGCTGGAAGAACACGAGGCGCTGGGCACGTGGGGCGAGGATGGACGCCTGCTGTCGGTCAAGGGCGATGTGTTCACTGCGAATGTGGCCGAAGCCGAGGATGACCATGAATTGCCCGCCTTCGCTGGCCCGGACGGCAGCGAGAAGGAAGTACTGGCCACGTATGTGCAGCTGGAAAAGTGGTTCGCGCCCCTGAAAATGGTGCCCGAATCGCTGTCGCTGTCGAGCCGCTATGCGTGGACCGTGAAACTGAACAACGGCATGAGCGTGGCGCTGGGACGCGAGCAGAATCACACGACCCTGAAGGCGCGGGTCGACCGGCTGGTGGGCATTTACCCGCAGCTGGCGAGCCGGCTGGAGAATATCGACACGATCGATATGCGCTACCAGAATGGCCTGGCGCTCAGTTCCGCAGGCCTGGTGATACCGGCCGAAGGCAAGGATGGACGGCCAGCGGCAATCAAGAAGAAAAATGGCAGTCCGATTAAAAAACCGACTTAACTTAATACTCAATTTAACAATAGCCCAAAAAACTAGGCGACAGAAATGACAAAAGACGCGAAAAACCTGATCGTCGGCCTCGACATCGGCACCTCGAAAGTGGTGGCGGTGGTAGCCGAAGTGATGTCCGACGGGCGCCACGAAGTGATCGGGCTGGGCCAGCACGAATCGAAGGGCCTGAAAAAAGGCGTGGTGGTCAATATCGAGGCCACGGTGGAGTCCATCCAGCGCGCGCTGGAAGAGGCCGAGCTGATGGCCGACTGCAAGATCCGCAATGTCTACGCGGGCATTGCGGGCAGCCATATCCGCAGCTTCAATTCCAGCGGCATGGTGGCCATCAAGGACAAGGAAGTGACGGCGACCGACGTGGCGCGCGTCATCGAGACGGCAAAAGCGGTTAACATTCCGACCGATCAGCAATTGCTGCACACGGTGCCGCAAGAGTTCATCGTCGACAGCCAGGAAGATGTGCGCGAGCCGATCGGCATGAGCGGCATCCGCCTGGAGGTGAAGGTGCATATCGTCACCGGCGCCGTGTCGGCAGTGCAGAACATCGTCAAGTGCGTGCGCCGCTGCGGCCTGGAAGTGTCGGACCTGATCCTGCAGCCGATGGCGTCCGCCGATGCGGTGCTCACGCCCGACGAGAAGGAACTGGGCGTGGTGCTGATCGACATCGGCGGCGGCACGACCGATGTGGCGGTATTCTCCGATGGCGCGATCCGCCATACGGCAGTCATTCCCATCGCCGGCGACCAGATCACCAACGACATCGCCATGGCCTTGCGTACCCCGACCGCGGAAGCGGAAGAAATCAAGATCCGCTATGGCGTGGCCAAGCAGGTCCTGGCCGATCCCGGCGAATCGCTGGAAGTGCCGGGCCTGGGCGACCGCGGCCCGCGCAACCTGTCGCGCCAGGCGCTGGCGGCAGTGATCGAGCCGCGCGTCGAGGAGCTGTTCGCCATGGTGCACCAGGTGGTGCGCGAATCCGGTTACGAAGGCGTGCTGTCGTCGGGCATTGTGCTCACGGGCGGCACTTCCATCATGCCCGGCATGGTGGAAATGGCGGAAGACATTTTCCTGAAACCGGCGCGCCTGGGCACGCCCGAGTATCGGGGCCAGCTGGCCGACGTGGTGCGCAGTCCGCGCTATGCCACGGTATTGGGCCTGCTGCTGGAAGCGAAGAAGCAATACCTGCGCGGCCACATCGTGACGCGTCAGGACGGCTCGGTGAAGGCAGTCTGGCAGCGCATGAAGGAATGGTTTTTAGGGAATTTTTAAGGGCATGACTTTCGCCCGGCAGTACAGGTTTTTTGGCAGCATCGCAGGTACACACACATAACTTTATTTTATATTTAACCGCAGTTTTCAATCTCCAGTTCTCCTACCAATATGAGGCCTGGCGCTTGGAAACCGCATCTGATAGGAGCACATCATGGAGTTCGATATGGTCGATAACACAGCTTTAGGTACCGTCATCAAGGTCGTCGGCGTCGGCGGTGCGGGTGGCAATGCAGTCCAACACATGATCAACAAAGGCATGTCGGGTGTGGAGTTCATTGCCGCCAACACCGACGCACAAGCCCTGTCGACATCGAAGGCCCATAACATCATCCAGATCGGCGATACGGGTCTGGGCGCTGGCATGAAGCCTGCCGTCGGCCGCCAGCTGGCCGAAGAATCGCGCACGCGCATCGCCGATTCGCTGCGCGGCGCGCACATGGTCTTCATCGCTGCCGGCATGGGCGGCGGTACGGGCACGGGCGCCGCTCCTATCGTGGCTGAAGTGGCCAAGGAACTGGGCGCGCTGACGGTGGCCGTGGTTTCCAAGCCATTCTCGTATGAAGGCCAGAAGTGCATGGACATCGCCGACGAAGGCCTGGAGCAGCTGTCCCTGCACGTCGATTCGCTGATCATCATCCTCAACGAAAAACTGGAAGAGATCTACGAAGACGAAAGCATGCTGGAATGGATGCAGCACGCCGATGATGTGCTCAACAACGCAGTGGCTGGCATTGCCGAGATCATCAACGTGCCGGGCCACATCAACGTCGACTTCAACGACGTGAAAACCATCATGGGCGAGCAGGGCAAGGCCATGATGGGCACGGCGACGGCGTCCGGCGTCGACCGCGCGCGCATCGCCGCGGAACAGGCTGTCGCTTCGCCGCTGTTAGATGGCATCGACCTGTCCGGCGCGCGCGGCGTGCTGGTCAACGTCACGGCCAGCCGTGGCTTGAAAGGTAAAGAGATCAAGGAAGTCATGGCCGCCGTGCGCGCGTTTGCCGCGCCGGATGCGTCGATCGCGCAAGGTATCGCCTACGACGACGCCATGGGCGACGACATCCGCGTTACCGTGGTGGCCACGGGCCTGGGCCGCGCAAAGAAAAACATCCAGCTGGTACCGCAGCAAGTGCTGCGCACCGGTACCCACAACAGCCCGTTGACTCCATCGGCTGCCATGGGTAGCGCGCAAGCGGCGACGACGACGGTTGGCGTGGCTACGCCGGCTGCTGGTTTCGACGGCATGAAAGCGCCGGCAGTATGGCGCCGCGAATCGGCTTCCGAGCAGGTGCGCGCGATGGAAAAGAATGGCATGGAGACGTACGATATTCCAGCCTTCCTGCGCAAACAAGCCGACTAATCACAGTGAAAAAAGCCCATGGCGGCGTTGCATAGCCTTGCCGTACAGTCGTACTGTCTTCGGCCATGCGCCTTGCCCTGCGCATTTTTCATGTGATTAGGTGACCGGAGGTGATCTGATGTCAGCAAACATGACGGCGGCCTGAGGGCCGCCGTTTTTTTATCTTTTTCTTGATGTCGGCCTTTGCCTTTCCTGCCACTTTCTGCACAAATACGGCAAGTCAGGCATACTATCGCGCAGTGTCGGCAGCATGCCGGCAGAACCAGATCACGGGCGCTGTCCGCTCCATGGAACGGGCGGCGCCTTCAACCGACAGTACACAAGGAGTCAACATGACCATCAAGATCGGCGACACCCTGCCAGAAGGCACCCTGGCTGAATTCATCGAAAGCGAAACCGAAGGCTGCGCACTGGGCCCGAACACGTTCAACGTGCAAGACTTGGTCAAGGGCAAGAAGATCGCCATCTTCGGCCTGCCAGGCGCCTACACCCCGACCTGCTCCGCACAGCATGTGCCAGGCTACGTCAAGCACGCCGCCGACCTGAAAGCCAAGGGCGTCGATGAAATCTGGTGCATCTCCGTCAACGACGCGTTCGTGATGGGCGCCTGGGGCCGCGACCAGAAAGCTACCGGCATCGTGCGCATGATGGCTGACGGCAATGCCGCCTACAGCAAGGCCCTGGGCCTGGACGCCGATTTTTCCAAGCACGGCATGGGCACGCGCTCGCAGCGCTACTCGCTGCTGGTCGACAATGGCGTCGTGACGCAATTGAACATCGAGCAAGGCGGCAAGTTTGAAGTGTCGAACGCGGAAACCTTGCTGGGCCAACTGGCTTAAGTCCCTGAGAAAAAGTCCATGGCGGCGTTGCACTGCCTTGGCGTACTACTCGTACTGCCTGCGGCAATGCGCCTTGCCCTGAACATTTTTCAGGGACTTGTCCTTTTTTGACGTAAAAACGGCGCCATCGGCGCCGTTTTTTTATTGTACCGACGGCTTGCGTGCCTCGAACATGGCCGCATCGATGCTGAACGAATAATCGTCCTGCAGCGCAAAATACTTGCGCGCTTCCTCGGGCGCGCCGTCGAACAGGTTGCGGATGGCCGCCACTCTTTCGCCTGGCGTGCGCATGCGGGCCACCCACTCGTCGAACTGCATGGTCAGTTTCCACACGCTGCGCAAGCTGTGCGTAAAACCCGCGTTGTCGAACTTGGCGCCCCATTCGCAGCTGCGGTAGTCGCGTACGTGGGATGCGTCGCGCAGCATTTCCACCGCCTGCAAGGTGCTGTCGTAGAGGGCCGTCTTGGGCGCGACGATGTCGACGACCAACAAGGTGCCGTTCGGGCGCAGCACGCGCCACGCTTCGGCCAGGGCTCCCGCCACATCGTTCCAGTGGTGCGCGGAAAAGCGCGTGACGACCATGTCGAAGCTGGCGTCGGCAAACGGCAGGCGGGCCACGTCGCCCTGTTGCGTGCTGATATTGTGCAAGCCGCGCTGCACCCTGGCGCAGTCGACCACGTCGAGCATGGGCTGCGCCAGGTCGTAGGCGACCACGGATTGCGCCACGGGGGCGATGGCAAAGCTGGCGTGGCCGGCGCCGCAGCCCAGGTCCAGGACGACGGGCTTGCCATGGCGGCGCGCGCATTCCTGCATCAGCACCAGGTCGGCACCTTGCGCGTGTACGGCGCTGCTCAGGTAGGCATTGGCCGTCTTGCCAAACTGTTCGGTAACGACATCGTGCTGCTGCATGGTTTTCTCCTGTGGATGGCTGAGTTCCTACAGAATAGGGATAAAATTATCCTGTAACAAGACCATAACTTATACTGGTATATCTACTACCATGCTTCCCCGTCATGTCGAACAAACTTGCTGAATTCATCCGCGCCCGGCGCGAGGCCGTCACCCCCGCCATGGCTGGCTTGCCCGGCGGCGGACGCCGGCGCACGCCCGGTTTGCGGCGCGAAGAGTTGGCGCAGCTGTGCGATGTCAGCCCCACCTGGCTGACGTGGCTGGAGCAGGGGCGGCCCGTGTCGGCGTCGGCCAAGATGCTGGCCCGCCTGGCGCAGGTGCTGCAGCTGAGCGCGGCCGAGCGCGCCTATCTGTTCGAGGTGGCAGACAAGCATGACCCCACCCATGGCGCAGGCGAGGGCGGGGGACCCGCCGCCGCCGAGTTGGCCGCCATCGTCGCCGCCATCGACGCGCCCGCGTATATCCTGGACCGCGCATGGAATGCCGTGGCGTGGAACGGGGCGGCGTCCATGTTGTTTACGGGCTGGCTGCACGGCGACGGGGACGCGCCGAACCAGTTGCGCTTCATGTTCCTGGAACCTGGTGCGCGCGATCTGGTCGTCGGCTGGCCCGAGCGGGCGCAGCGTCTGGTGGCGGAGTTTCGCGCCGATATCGGCCGGCAGGCGGACCAGGCGCCGCTGGCCGGCCTGATCGCCGAACTGGCCGATGCCAGCCTTGAATTTCGCCAGTGGTGGGGCGCGCAGCAGGTGCAGGGCCGCGATGGCGGCTTGCGCCAGTTCCGGCATGCGCAACAGGGCCTGCTTGCGTTCAATCAAGTGACCCTGCACCTGGCGCGCCAGCACGACTTGAAACTGGTGATGCTGTTGCCTGTGTCATAAGGTAAAACGGCCGCGCTTGTTATAATCGGGCTGACCGCCTGGCCCTGCCTATCCAGACCATGCTGTCCTGGCTCCGGCCGTCGCCATGATGACGGTCCCGCTCTTTCGCCAGGAGTCTGTCCTGATACCCCGCAATCCCAACCTGCGCAGCATCTATGTGATGCTGGTCGCCGTCGCCATGTTTTCCCTGATGGACACAGCCATGAAGCTGTTGTCCGCCCATTACCCGCCGATGCAGGTGACGGCCTTGCGCGCCCTGTCGTCATTGCCGCTCGTCTGCCTGTACCTGCTGTACCGTGGCGCCTTCAAGAACGTGCTGAAGGTGCGCTGGCCGCTGCACCTGTTGCGCGGCGTCCTGGGCGTGCTGATGATCACCCTGTTCGCCTACGGCCTGAAGCGCATGTCGCTGGCCGAGACGTATGCGCTGTTTTTCGTCGCTCCCTTGCTGATCACCGTCCTGTCGGTTTTTATTCTGAAGGAAAAAGTGGACTTCGCGCGCTGGTGCGCCATCGCCGTGGGTTTGCTGGGTGTGCTGGTGGCGCTGCGCCCCGACGGTTCGGGATTCTTTTCGGTCGCCGGGCTGGCCGTGCTGGGTTCGGCCGCCTGTTACGCCATTTCCGCCGTCACGGGCCGCATCCTCAGCCGCACAGATGCCAGCGAAAGTATGGTCTTCTGGCTGATGGTGATGATGGCCCTCGGCGGCGTGGCCCTGTCGGCGCACGAGTGGGTGAGCATCCGCCGCGAAGACTGGTGGCTGCTGGCGGGCTTGTCGCTGAGTGGCTTCCTGGGCCAACTGGCGATTACGGAAGCGTTTCGCCATGGCAAGGCGTCCAGCGTGGCGCCGTTCGAGTACTCGGCCCTGGCCTGGGGCATGGCCCTGGACTGGATGCTGTGGCGCGCCTTGCCCGACGAATACACCCTGATCGGTGCGGCCATCATCATCGGCAGCGGCATTTACCTCGTGCGCAGGGAGGCTGTCCACGCCGAGAGCGAGCATCCATGAGTAGCGGTTGTGGTATTTCTGGCGTGGGCCATGCCGCGCCGCAACGAAAATCCGGCAAATAGATATAATCGACAGATGTTAAAACAACGCACCATCAAACAACAGGTCCGCACCATCGGTGTCGGTTTGCACTCTGGCACCAAGGTGGAGCTGACTCTGCGTCCTGCCGCGATCGACACGGGCATCGTGTTTCGCCGCATCGACCTTGATCCCATCGTCGAGTTCCCCGCCAGCGCCATGGCCGTGGGCGATACGCGCATGGCTTCCGTGCTGATCAAGGATGGCGCCAGGGTTTCTACAGTGGAACATCTGATGTCGGCTGCGGCCGGCCTGGGCGTCGACAATATGTATATCGACGTGAATGCGGAAGAAATCCCCATCATGGACGGTTCCGCCTCGTCCTTCGTCTACCTGCTGCAGCAGGCTGGCGTGGAAGAGCAGCAAGCGCCAAAGAAATTTATCAAGGTCATCAAGCCCGTGGAAGTGCGTCACGGCAAGGGCGACGCGGAGAAATGGGCGCGCTTGTCGCCGTACGACGGTTTCAAGCTTGATTTCTTTATCGAATTCAATCACCCGGCCGTCGATGGCACGATGCAGCGCGCTTCCGTCGACTTCGGCGACGTGTCCTACGTGCACGATGTGGCGCGCGCGCGCACGTTTGGCTTCATGCAGGACGTGGAAAGCTTGCGCGGCATGGGTCTGGCGCGTGGCGGTTCGCTGGAAAACGCCATCGTGATGGACGAGTACCGCATCCTCAACGCCGATGGCTTGCGCTATGAAGACGAGTTCGTGCGCCACAAGATCCTGGACGCCATCGGCGACCTGTACCTGGTGGGCCACCCCTTGCTGGCCTATTACACGGCGCATAAGTCGGGCCATGCGCTGAACAACCAGCTGCTGCTGGCGCTGCTGGAGCAGCCGGAAGCGTATGAAATCGTTTCCTTCGATACCAACGAGGCGGCGCCGCAATCGTACCTGCGCCAGATGGAGCGCGAGTGGTCCTTGACCTGATCTGAGCGACACCTCATTAAACCTGCTGCGCGTCGGTATAGGCGGCCTGCGATGCTCACCGGCTCGGCGCCCCCGTACTTCGTACGGTTGCGCTTCTTGACCAGAACTAGACCCCCTCGCTACGGTTTTCTGAGGTGTCAAGACGCCGCATGGTGTTCTTAGTCTTTTGGTTCGCGGTGGTGGCGGACCATGTTTCGTAGTGCCGCGATCAACTGTTCGTTCTGCTTCGACGCCGGCAGGGCCGTGCTCAGCTCTTCCAGGGCCGACATGGCTTTTTCCGGCAAGACCAGCGCCCGCGTATGCACGATGGGCGCGATGCTCTTGATCACTTGCACTTTCAGCTTGATGCCTGAAATCTGCCAGCCTTTTCTTTCCAGTTCCCCTTGTAACTTTGGCAATTGCTGCTTGAGCTTGGCCGCCAGCGCCGCGTTCGGCGTGGCCAGCACCAGTTGGCCGCTCTCGAATTGCAGGATGTCGCAATGCTCGAACATGGCCGGCAATGCCTTGGCACAATCTTTTTGCAGGGCGGCCAGACGCGTGACGGTGGGCATCAGGGAAGCCATCGTCGCGTTGCCGCGCAGAAAATCGGTTGCGCCCGTGACGGCCGGGCCGGAACGGGCAAAGCCGTAGCCGCGGCGTTCTGCCTTCGAATAAGTGGGAGTTCGCATGGCCGAAACATAGCACACTCGCCCCCGCGTGACGAGTGCGGCGGCGGGTGCGGTGCAGGCGGGCGGACCGTATTGCCTTACAGTATGGAAAATGTCCGCAATTTCTGCCATTTGTTTGTCATTAAGCTATTGTTATATGGCGCATTACCCCAACCATGTCGGGAACGCATGATAAAATCATCGTCTTTTGCCATAGTCGAACTCCGTGCGGTGACGCGATTACTACCGCGTTGTTCCCTACCGAGCTTTTTTTAACGGCGTTTTTTCAAGAATTCAAGCATGTCATTACTGACCCAGATTTTCGGTAGCCGCAACCAGCGGCTGCTCAAGCAATACCAAAAAACGGTACGCGAGATCAATGCGCTCGAGCCGGCCATCGAAAAGCTGTCGGATGCCGAGCTGCAAGCGAAGACGCCTGCCTTCAAGGAACGCATCGCCGCCGGCGAATCGCTCGATGCCTTGTTGCCGGAAGCCTTTGCCGTCTGCCGCGAGGCCAGCAAGCGCGTCCTGCGCATGCGCCATTTCGATGTGCAGATGATCGGCGGCATGGTCTTGCATTTCGGCAAGATCGCGGAAATGGGCACGGGCGAGGGCAAGACCCTGATGGCAACCTTGCCAGCCTACCTGAATGCCTTGTCGGGCAAGGGCGTACATATCGTCACCGTCAATGATTACCTGGCGCAGCGCGATGCCGAGACCATGGGCCGCCTGTATGCATGGCTGGGTCTGTCGACTGGTGTAAACATGTCGCAGATGGAGCACAGCGCCAAGCAGCAGGCGTACAACTCCGACATCACGTATGGCACGAATAACGAATTCGGTTTCGACTTCTTGCGCGACAACATGGTCTACGAAGCGCGCGAGCGCGTGCAGCGCAGCCTGAACTTCGGCATCGTCGATGAAGTCGACTCGATCCTGATCGATGAAGCGCGTACGCCGCTGATCATTTCGGGCCAGGCCGAGAACCACACGGACCTGTATCACAAGATCAATGAAGTGCCTGCGCGCCTGACTTTGCAGATCGGCGAAGAAACGCCGGATGGCAAGGGCAAGGTTGAAGTGCCGGGCGACTATACCAAGGATGAAAAAGCGCACCAGGTGCTGCTGACGGAGGCCGGCCACGAAAAGGCCGAAGGCATCCTGATGGAGATGGGCCTGCTGCCGGAAGGCGCCTCGCTGTACGATTCGGCCAACATCACCCTCGTGCACCACCTGTATGCGGCCCTGCGCGCGCATGCGCTGTACTTCAAGGATCAGCACTATGTGGTGCAGAACAATGAAGTGGTGATCGTCGATGAATTCACGGGCCGTCTGATGACGGGCCGCCGCTGGTCCGATGGCTTGCACCAGGCCGTCGAAGCGAAAGAAGGCGTCAAGATCCAGAACGAGAACCAGACCCTGGCCTCGATCACCTTCCAGAACTACTTCCGCATGTACGCCAAGCTGGCCGGCATGACGGGTACGGCCGATACGGAAGCGTACGAATTCCAGGAAATCTACGGCCTGGAAACGGTTGTGATTCCGCAAAACCGTCCGCTGCAGCGCAAGGACCGTCAGGATCAGGTCTATAAATCGTCGGCGGAAAAGTACAACGCGATGTTGAACGACATCCGCGACTGCTACGAGCGCGGCCAGCCCGTGCTGGTGGGTACCACCTCGATCGAGAACTCGGAACTGTTGTCGGGCATCCTGACCAAGGCCGGTTTGCCGCATAACGTGCTGAACGCGAAACAGCATGCGCGCGAAGCGGAAATCATCGCCCAGGCAGGCCGTCCGAAAGCTATCACCATCGCCACCAACATGGCCGGTCGCGGTACGGACATCGTGTTGGGCGGTAACGTCGAGAACCAGATCAAGTTCATCGAAGCCAATGCTGAACTGAGCGACGCCGACAAGGCAGCCCAGTCGCAGACCTTGCGCGATGAATGGCAATCCCTGCACGACCACGTGGTCAATGCGGGCGGCTTGCATATCATCGGCACCGAACGCCACGAATCGCGCCGCGTTGACAATCAGCTGCGCGGCCGTGCCGGCCGCCAGGGTGATCCGGGTTCGTCGCGCTTCTACCTGTCGCTCGACGACGCGCTGCTGCGCATCTTCGCCGGCGACCGCGTGCGCGCCGTGATGGACCGTTTGAAAATGCCGGAAGGCGAACCGATCGAGGCAGGCATCGTCTCGCGTTCGATCGAATCGGCCCAGCGCAAGGTCGAAGCGCGCAACTTCGATATCCGCAAGCAATTGCTGGAATACGATGACGTCGCCAACGACCAGCGCAAGGTCATCTACCAGCAGCGTAACGAATTGCTGGAAACGACCGATATTTCCGACATGATCGCTTCCTTGCGTCATGGCGTGTTCACCGACCTGGTGCACGAGTACGTGCCGCATGAATCGGTGGAAGAGCAGTGGGATATCAAGGGCCTGGAAAATACCCTGGCGAGCGAATGGCAGCTGGACTTGCCGCTGCATGAAATGCTGGAAGCCGATTCGACCCTGACGGACGAAGAGATCCTGGAAAAAGTGCTGGCCGCGGCCGATGCCGTGTACCAGTCGAAGATCGATATCGTCGGCAAGGAATCGTTCGGCGGCTTCGAACGCAATGTCATGCTGCAAAGCGTGGACAGCCACTGGCGTGAACACCTGGCGGCGCTCGATCACCTGCGCCAGGGTATTCACCTGCGCGGTTATGCGCAGAAGAATCCGAAACAGGAATACAAGCGCGAAGCGTTTGAACTGTTTGGTCAGATGCTCGACATGATCAAGAACGACGTCACGAAACACGTGATGACGGTGCGTATCCAGTCGCGCGAAGAAGTCGATGCGGCCGAACAGGCGATGCAGCAGTCGCACGTGGAAAACGTGCACTACCAGCACGCCGAATTCGACCCGAACGCGGCGCCGGAAGAACTGCTGGCTCCTTCGGCCGGCGGCAATATGGACAACGTCGACGACATGAGCGTGAGCATGGGCGTCAAAGTGGGCCGTAACGACCCATGCCCTTGCGGCAGCGGCAAGAAGTACAAGGCTTGCCACGGCAAGCTGGCGTAAAGTCCGCTGCATGGCCTGAACAAGAACGGAGACCGCGGTCTCCGTTTTTTTATGTCCGGCATGCCTTGCCCGCTCCCTGCTCAGGGAAAGGCCCAGTATTGCGGCGCCTGCGAGGGAATGCCCTTCAAGCCGCCGCGGTTCTTTGCCCGTTGCCCCGTCTTGATCATGGTGGCGATATCGGTCAGCAAGACGCGGTTGCTGGCGAAGTAATCGTGCCCCATGAAGTTCATGATGACGGCCGATGCATCGACGAGCTCCATGCCGGGAATGCCGACGACGGGGCCGCGGATGTCGCCTATCCTGTCCCAGTCGGCAAAATTGTAGGAAGCGCGGATGGCCTTGTCGTTCGCGGACGCGTACAGGGTGGCGGAGAGCTTGAGGCTGGCAAAGCGGGGGGCGATCTGGTCGCGGAAGACATCGGCATTGATGTCCGGCGCCGCCAGCACCACCTGCTTGAACAGGGGCAGCAGGTCGGGGCGCTTTTCCAGCAGGTTGGCCAGGGCCACGGTCATCGGACGGTTGCCCATGCTGTGGGCGATGAGGTAGATATCGGTGGCCGAGGAGTGCTCCGCGAAATCGGCCAGGAATGCCTGCAGGTGCGCCTGCGTCCATTCGGCGGAATTCTGGTCGTATTCGTAGCCGGCCATCGAGCCTTTCGATGGCCAGCTGTAGAACACGGGCAGGGCGCCGATATCGAGGTCGATGGCCATCTGCGCCGTGCGCCGGGCAGCGTCGTCAAAGGAATTGCTGTAACCGTGGATATAGATGAAGGCGGCGCGGCGTTCCGGTGCGGCTTGAATGCTTGCCTTGACGGTGGCGAGGAAATCCGCGTGCGACAGGCGCGTGGTTCCCTTGATCAGCACATATTTTTGCGCATCGTCGCCGGACAGGATGTCGTACCAGGGCGGCAGCGGCAGTTCGCCCGGCGCTCTTTTTTCAGGGATGCTGATGAGGACGCTGCCGTAACTCAGGTGGGGCGCGGCGCGGTTGGGCTGCCAGCCATAGCTGCGGCTGCTGGCCTGGTATTGCCTGTCGGTGGCGTAGTACACGGTGACGTGCACGGCGCCGGCCGGCGGTGGATCGTTACCAGGCTTGGCCATGCCGCTGCTGCCTGTGAGCATGCCGCTGCTGCCGGCCAGGTTGCCCAGGTTGCCGACCAAGCCGCCGATGCCTGACCATGAGCTGCTCCATGGGAAGGTTGGCGGTGGCCGTCCCACCCCGGTCGTGGGTGGAAATTCGGCTGCTGGCGGCGTTTCAGCGGCCGGCGGTGCTGTGGATGCCAGATCGGTGGCGTGGCCGATGGCATGATCGGCCGGTTCGCCTGGCAGCGTACAGGCCGTCAACGAGGCCAGCAGGCAAAACAGGCAGCATAAACACCATAGACGCAACGGGCATGGCGAGCCTGAATCGCTGCGATGCATGCGGTAGGATTTTCCATGCGCCATGACATCCCCTCCCCGGGCGCTTGTGCGAGACGCGTGATCGTCTGTTCCTATACCTTAGCGCCGCCGGGCGGCGGCGTTCTGATAAATCGCAAGCCTGGTCATGTTGCCGACCCGCTTCGCGACTGCCCTGGCCGGCGCGACGATTCCCTTGTCGCATGTTCACCTGCGCCGCGAAGGCGCTACAATAGCGCTTCCCTTTTCCCTCGCAGAAGAAATCACCATGGCCGTCAATTCCCCCAAGCCCGTCGCCGCCGACTTGAAAGCCGTCGCCGGCATTGAAATCGGTGTTGCCGAAGCCGGCATCAAGAAACCCAACCGCAAGGATTTGCTGGTATTGAAACTGGCGCCGACGGCCACTGTGGCCGGCGTGTTCACCTTGAACCGCTTCTGCGCCGCGCCCGTGCAAATCTCGAAGGCCAACCTGGCCGCCGTGACGGCCGGCGCCGCGCCGATCCGCGCGCTGCTGGTCAATACGGGCAACGCGAATGCGGGCACGGGCGAATCGGGCCTGGCCGACGCGCAGGCCAGCTGCGCCGCGCTGGCCGAGCTGCTGGGCTGCACGCCGCAGCAAATCCTGCCGTTTTCCACCGGCGTGATCCTCGAACCCTTGCCCGTGCAGCGCCTGGTCGCCGGCTTGCCGCAAGCTGTGGCCGCACTGACGCCGGACAACTGGTTCTCGGCCGCCGAAGCCATCATGACCACCGACACGCAGCCGAAAGCCGGCTCGCGCACCGTCACCATCGGCGATCACGCGGTCACCCTGACGGGCATCAGCAAGGGCGCCGGCATGATCAAGCCGAACATGGCCACCATGCTGGGTTTCCTCGCGTTTGACGCCACCGTGGCGCAACCGGTGCTGGACCAGCTGGTGAAACAGGCGGCCGACAAATCGTTCAACTGCATCACCATCGACGGCGACACGTCCACCAATGACTCGTTCATGCTGGTAGCGACGGGCGCCGGCAGCCTGGTCATCGATTCCATCGATTCGCCGCACTATGCGCAGCTGGCCGCCGCCGTGACCGAACTGTCTACTTTTCTCGCGCAAGCCATCGTGCGCGATGGCGAAGGCGCCACCAAGTTCATGACCGTGACCGTGGAAGACGGCCGCAACGTGGAAGAGTGCCGCAAGATCGCCTATTCCATCGCCCATTCGCCGTTGGTGAAAACGGCATTCTTTGCCTCCGACCCGAACTTGGGCCGCATCCTGGCCGCCATCGGCTACGCGGGCGTGGACGACCTTGATGTGGGTCAATTGAACCTGTATCTGGACGACGTGTGGGTGGCCAAGAACGGCGGCCGCAACCCGGACTACCAGGAACAGGATGGCCAGCGCGTGATGCAGCAAAGCGAAATCACCATCCGCGTGAAACTGGCGCGCGGCGATGCCACGGCCACCCTGTGGACGTGCGATTTGTCGCATGACTACGTGTCGATCAACGCCGACTACCGCTCATGACCGGCCTCGATCAATTCCTGATCCGCGCCGAACGGGTATTGGCGCGCCTCGAGTCGATCTTGCCGCCGGCCTTGCCGGCGACGGACTGGAACAGCTTTGCCTTCCGCTGGCGCCGGCGCCAGGGCGCGGCCAGCCATCTGCAGGCCGTGGCCCACGTGTCGTCCATCGCCTTGGATGACTTGCACAATATCGGCACGCAAAAGGCGCAGATCGAGCAAAATACGCGCCAGTTCGTCAGCGGACGCCCCGCCAACAACGTACTGTTGACGGGCGCGCGTGGCACGGGCAAGTCGTCGCTGATCAAGGCATGCCTGAACCAGTTCGCCGATCAAGGCCTGCGCCTGATCGAAGTGGACAAGGCGGATCTTGCCGACTTGCCCGACATCGTCGACCTGGTGGCGGCACGCCCCGAGCGCTTCATCATCTTTTGCGACGACCTGTCGTTCGAAGAGGGCGAGAGCGGCTACAAGGCGCTGAAAGTGGCGCTCGACGGCAGCATCGCCGCGCAATCGGACAATGTGCTGATCTATGCCACGTCGAACCGCCGTCACCTGATGCCGGAACGCATGTCCGACAACAGCAGCTACAAGACGGACGACGACGGCGATTTGCATCCGGGCGAGACGGTGGAAGAGAAAATCTCGCTGTCCGAGCGCTTCGGCCTGTGGCTGTCGTTCTACCCGTTCAAGCAGGATGACTATCTCGATATCGCGGCGCACTGGCTCGCTTCGTTCGGCTGCACGCCGGAACAGATCGCGCAGGCGCGCGGCGACGCCCTGCGCTGGGCCTTGCAGCGCGGTTCCCGTTCGGGCCGGGTGGCGTGGCAATTCGCGCGCGACTATGCTGGGAAACTACCTGCGGGAAAGTTGCCGCAATGAGCGAAGTGAAAGTCACACCAGTGGATGTCGCCGTCGGCATCCTGATGAAGCCGAATGGCGACGTGTTGCTGGGCCAGCGCCCGGCTGGCAAGCCGTATGATGGCTATTGGGAGTTTCCTGGCGGCAAAGTCGAACCGGGCGAAGCCATTTTTGACGCCTTGAAACGCGAGTTTGTCGAGGAACTGGGTTTATATATCGACAGTGCCGAGGCTTGGTGCGGCGTCGAATACGTGTATCCGCATGCCCATGTGCGCCTGCATTTCTATATCAGCCGCGAGTGGCGGGGCGAGCCGCAAAGCCTGGAAGGGCAGGCGTTCGCCTGGCAGGGCACGGTCGGCGTGGAACCCTTGCTGCCGGCCACCATTCCCTTGCTGGAATGGCTCGACGAGGTACGCCGGGAATCGCTGGCGCTTGCCTGATTGACACTTGTGCCAGCGGGCAGCACCACGCTGCGTGCTGGCGCAAGCTTTCCTGTTACTTTCCTTGTATCGCGCGCGCTTTGCGCTACAGTGCTTTCATCTAGCATTGGGGAGTTGCGCATGCCGCTGACACTGACCTTTACCGATACCGATGAATTGCTGATCGCCGCCTTGCACAAGCGTGCCCGCGCGCATGGGCGCAGCATCGAAGACGAGCACCGCGACATTCTGCGCAGCGCCTTGCGTCCGCTGCCGAAGCGTCCGCTCGACGATATTCTGCGCGGCATGCCCGACGTGGGGCTTGATGCGGATTTCGAGCGCCGTTCCTGACGTGCGATGTCCGCCTACCTGGTCGACACGGATGTGATCGTTGCGGCGCGCAAGGGCAGCGCTGCGCCGGATGGCGTGTGCACTTTTTTCGAACGTGTGGCGCCGGAAATGCGCTATGTGCCGGTACAGGTGATCGCGCAATTGCGCGCAGGCATACAGCGCAGCTGGCGGCGCGAAGCGGCGCTGGAAGCACTGGCGCTGGAAGGCTGGCTGGAAGCCGTGCTGGCAGACTATGCGCCGCGGCTGCTGGAATTCGACCTCGATTGCGCGCTCGTGTGCGCCCGCCTGTGTGAGCGGGGCCATGCGCATGGCGTCGATGGGCAGATCGCGGCGATGGGTATCGCCTATGGTTTGACGGTGGTCAGTGGCAGGCTCGACAGTTTCGCGGCGCAGGGGCTGCGCCTGGAAAATCCGTTTCGCTGAGAATTATTGCGGCTTGTTGTCTTCGTCTGCCAGCGGATCTTCGAACGGGTCGGCGGCGGGGATCGTGTATTTCTCTTCGGCCCAGGCGCCCAGGTCGATCTGCTTGCAGCGTTCCGAGCAGAAGGGGCGGAATTTGTTGGCTTCAGTCCATTCGACTTTGGCGGCACAGGTAGGGCAATTAACGACGGTCATGATGGGGCAAATAAGTAACAGTTAAAAATTACAGAGCGTGAGCTCGAATGGTACATCTTCTTCCAGCGGCTTGGGCTTCAAGTCGCCGCCCTGGGTGGTGAAGCGTACCCACAGCATATATTTATTGGCGGAAATTTCCGGGATGGCACCGCTGCTTTCGTCCAGGCTCAGGCGCAGCATCTGGTATACCTTGCCTTGCAGCATTTGCTGGTAGCTGCCGCCATTGGCGATCAGTTTAACGGGTCCGCCGGAATCGCGCAGCAGGCGCAATACGAGGGCCAGCGCGTCGAACAGCGGTGCGAGCGGTGCGAACCAGGCGTGGATATCGCTCAGGCGCTGTTCCGAGCTGCGTTTTTGCCAGGCAAAGTAGGACGGCAAGTCGAATTCGCAGGCGCCGCCGGGGATGATGGTGCGGCCGCGGATGCTCATCAGCCATTCATTGTCGCGGATATTCTGGCCCGTCTTGCCTTGCGCCGCCACCAGGGCGCCGCTGACACTGTCGAGTTCGCCAAGGATGGCATCCAGCGTTTCCGGTTCCACGTTGGGATTGCTGCGGTAACCGAGCAGGCTTTGGCGCTGGCGCTCGAGTTCCTGCAGCAGGTCGGACTTCAGGTCGGCGCGGCCAGCCACTTCGAGCATATCGAAAATAGTTGCCAAGGCAACATGGTGCTGCATTGCATGCTCTTGCTGGATGAAGAACTTGAATTTGTCGTACAGGTCTTCCAGCCGCAACAAGGTACGTATGCGTTCGTTGAAAGGGTATTCGTAGACAATCAAAATAATTCCCTTAAGTAAGGACCTGCAAACAATCCCGTGATTTTGAACCAAGCGTCGACAAATTACAAACGTTGCGGCCCGATTCCGGCCATTCTTTTTGAAAATGCCAGATATAAATCGTGCAACTGGGCAATCTGCGGCGCCAGGGCGGCCAAATCGCCATTATTGTCGATCACATCGTCCGCCGCCGCCAGGCGCATGGCGCGCGTGGCCTGCGTCGCCATGATGGCTTTGACTTGTTCTTCCGATAAGCCATTGCGCGCCATCACGCGCGACACTTGCAGGCTTTCCAGGCAATCGATGACGAGAACCCGGTTGACGCGTTCCACCCATCCGCCGGACTCGACGAGCAGGGGGACGGCAAAGATCACGTAGCTGCCCGTCGCTTCGGCGGCGGCCGCCAGGGTCGCCTGGCGGATGCGCGGGTGCAGGATGGCTTCCAGTTTTGCCTTGGCGGCGGCGTCGGCGAATACGAGGTTGCGCATTTTTGAGCGGTCGAGGGCGCCGCGCGCATCGGCGTAGTCGGGGCCGAACTCCGCCACCAGGGCCGGCATGGCCGCGCCATTGGGCGCCGTCAGGCTGTGCGCGATCTGGTCCGTGTCGACGATGGAGGCGCCCAGCGCGGCGAACTGGTCGGCCACCGTGCTCTTGCCGCAACCGATGCCGCCGGTGAGACCCACGCTGAAATACGGTGCGTTATGTAGTTGCATGTGTTTTTCCATAGGGGCAGTGTTGCGCGGGTCAGCTGGTCAGGCCCAGTGTGAGGCGCGACAGGGGCGTGCCGTACAGCAGCGCGATCAGGCCTGCCGCCGCCAGATAGGGGCCGAACGGAATCGGTTTGTCGCGCCCCCGCTTGGCAAACACGATCAGGCCGATGCCGACCACGGCGCCCACCAGCGACGACAACAGGATGATCGTCGGCAGCATGGTCCAGCCCAGCCACGCACCGAGCGCCGCCAGCAATTTGAAGTCACCATAGCCCATTCCCTCCTTGCCTGTCGCCAGCTTGAAGGCCCAGTACACGGCCCACAGGGCCAGGTAGCCGGCGGCCGCGCCGATGACGGCGTCCTGCAGGGGCACGAAAGTGCCATTGATATTGATCAGCAAACCGGCCCACAGCAGGGGGAAGGTGAGGTCGTCGGGCAGCATTTGCGTATCGGCATCGATGAAGGTCATGGCGATCAGCAGCCAGGCAAACACGAGCGTGGCCAGGCCCGTCCAGCCGCTGCCGAAGTGCCAGACCAGGAGGGCCGACAGCGCGCCCGTCAGCAGCTCGACCAGCGGATAGCGCACGGAGATGGGCGCCTTGCAGGCGCTGCATTTGCCGCGCAGCAGCAGATAACTGACAACGGGAATATTTTCCATGGCCGTGATGCGGTGGCCGCAAGCGGTGCAGTTCGAATGCGGCAGCATCAGGTTGTAGCGGTCCGTGTGCGGCAAGGGCAAGCCGCTTTCTTCCGCCACATAATTATCGGATTCGCGCTGCATCATTTTCGGCACGCGGTGGATCACCACATTCAGAAAGCTGCCGACGATCAGGCCGAACAGGGCGGCGACGAGGGCGACGGGCAGATTGCCGGGCGCGGCGAACAGCAGGGTATCTTGCAGCATGGTGAACTTGTCTGAGGTGATGAATGTTGCCGTGCAAACATTGCCTGGCACTGCCGCAGTGTAAAACATCCGCCGGCACATGGGGACGTTTTAGGAGGGTGAATGGTCAAATCACGGCCCCCAGCTTGAAAATCGGCAAATACAGGGCGATCACGAGGGAACCGACGAGCACGCCAAGCACCACCATCAGCGCCGGTTCCAGCAGCGTGGAAAGGGTAGCCACGGTGGCGTCGATATCGGCCTCGATGATGTCGGCCGCGCGCGACAGCATGGCGTCGAGCGCGCCGGATTCCTCGCCGATCAGGGTCAGCTGCGTCAGCAAGGGAGGGAACACGCCGCTGTGTTCCATGGCCAGGGCCAGGCTGCCGCCGGCGCGGATTTCGCGTTCGATGCGCGTCGTCGCTTCCTGGTACAGCGCGTGGCCGGAGGCGGCGCCCACCAGACCGAGCGAGTCGAGCAGCGGTACGCCGGCGGCGAACATGGCGGCCAAGGTGCGCGTCCAGCGGGCGATCGCCGCCTTGCGCAAGAGGGGACCGAACACGGGCAGGCGCAAGGCCTGCAGTTGGATGTTGCGCCGCCACGCGGGAGAGCGGCGCCAGGCCAGGTGCAGCAGCACGCAAGCCAGCACGAGCACCGCCAGCAAGGCCAGCCAGTAGCGGACAACAAAGGCGGACACGCCCATGACGAGCAGGGTGGGCAGCGGCAACGGTGCGCCGAAGCTGTCGAAGACCTGGCGGAAAGCGGGCACGACCACGCTCATGATGATGGCTGTGACGACGAAGGCGACGAGCACGATGGCCAGCGGATACATCAGCGCGCCGCGCACCTTCCGCCGCAGGGCGATGGCCTTTTCCTGGTGCGTGGCCAGGCGCGCCAGCAAGTCTTGCACGATGCCGGCCTGTTCGCCTGCCGCCAGCAGGTTGCAATACAGTTCGTCAAACAGCAGCGGGAACTGGCGGAAAGCCTGCTGCAGGCTGCTGCCCGCTTCGATGTCGTGGCGCAAGTCGCGCATCAGCGCCGTGATCGCGGGCTTGGCATGGCCCTTGCCGGCGATGTCGAAGGCGTGCAGCAGCGGCACGCCAGCCGCCATCATGGTCGACAGCTGGCGCGTAAACAGCGCGATATCCTTGCGCGTGATGGCCTTGCCCGGTGCGCTGCGCGCGGCCTGCACCCGGGTGGCCAGGATGCCCTGGCTTCTCAATGTGGCCTTGGCAGCGCAGGCGTCGGCGGCGCGCAAGACACCATCGACCGGCTTGCCATGGCGGTCCGTGCCCTTCCACGCAAAGCGCCGCTCGGCCGCCATGTGCACCTCCTGCCATCACGATAGCAGCGTCAGGCAAAAGTACCAGCGGCGCTGGCGGCAAGCTTGATGTGGCTCAGCCTTTTGTGGTTTGCACTTCCGTCTGCACAACGGCCTGGGCCTTGACGTCGGCCGCATCCTCCTCGTCGCTGTCCGTGCCCTTGCTGATGCTTTCGCCATCGTCGCGGCGCAAGGTCCAGAAGGTCAGCGAGGACAGCACCGTCAGGGCGGCCAAGGTGAGGAAGGCGTGGTGCAGAGCCGTGCTGAGCATGGCGCGATCCGACTGCGGCATGTCGCCCAGGTACCAGCCCGTGATCAGCGAACCGAAGGCGAGGCCAAAGCTCATCGACAGTTGCTGCATCGAGCTGGCGATCGTGCTGGCCATGCTCGAATCGTTCTTGTCGACGTCGGCATACGCGATGGTATTCATGCAGGAAAACTGCAGCGAATTGAAAAAGCCCATGCACAGACTGATGGCGACGATGACGTACAGGGACGTGCCCGCGCTCACCTGCGAAAACATGGCGATGGTCACGCCGATCAGCACGGTGTTGACGATCAGTACCTGGCGATAGCCGAAGCGGGCCAGCACGCGCGCGGAAATGAATTTCATGCCCATGGCGGCAGCGGCCGACGGCATCATCAGCAAGCCCGATTGCCAGGCGGGCAAGCCCAGGCCCAGCTGGTACAGCAGCGGCAGCAGGAAGGGCAGGCCGCCCACGCCCAGGCGCGTGACGAAGCCGCCCACCACGGAAACGCGGAAGGTGCGGATCTTGAACAGGGTCAGGCGCAGCAGCGGATGCAGCACTTCGCTCGAATGCCAGACATACGCGGCCAGCAGGCTGATGGAGATGAACAGCAGCACGGCAAACGAGGTGCCGTCGATGCGGTGTTCGCCAAAAATTTCCAGCAGCCATGACAGCAGCGCGATGCCCGTGCCGAACAACACGAGGCCGATCAGGTCCAGCGGACGGGGCTTGTCGCCGTAGTAATCGGGCATGTAGCGGTGCGCCAGATACAGCGCCACCAGGCCGACGGGCACGTTGACGAAGAAAATCTCGCGCCACGACAGCCAGTGCACGATCAGCCCGCCGACCGTGGGCCCCAGCAGGGGACCGATCAACGCGGGGATGATGACGAAATTCATGGCCGCCAGCAGTTGCGACTTGGGAAAGGTGCGGATGATGGTGAGCCGGCCCACCGGCATCATCATGGCCGCGCCCACCCCTTGCAGCAGGCGCGTGGCCACCAGCATGGGCGCATTCACGGACAGGCCGCACAGGATGGAGGCGAGGGTAAAGATGGCAACGGCGGCGGAAAACACGCGCCGCGTGCCGAAGCGGTCGGCCATCCAGCCGCTGATGGGAATGCACACGGCCAGGCTCAGGATGTAGCTGGTGACGACGGCCTTCAGGCTCAGCGGCGTCACATTCAGGCTGGCGGCCATGGCGGGGATGGCGGTGTTGACGATGGTGGAGTCGAGTTGCTCCATGAACAGGGCGGTGGCGACCACCCAGGGAAGGTAGCTTTTAATCGGGGAACTGGTCATGGATGCGAGCCTGAAGAGGAGAAACGGAGCCGACAGTACGATGAATTGTCACATAAATGACGCAGGCGTGCCGCCCGCGCCTTCCCTTTTGGCAACGTGCCGGGGGCGTAGTCCATGGAACATTTGTTCTATAGCAATAGATTGCTGGCAAGGCTAGCATGTGTTTTCTGGCAGCTCCGGCCCCTTTTTCCCGAAAGTCACTCCACATGAAAAATGCACTTACCTTCCTTGTCCTGGGCGCGGCCCTGTCCGCATGCGGTGGCGGCAGCAATGGCGGCACGCTTGGGATAGCGGTGACACCGCCAGCCGTCGTGACGCCTCCCGTCGTTCCCGCCGACAGCGTGACGGTGGCGTCAGTTGCCGTGGCCAGGGAGGCCGGCTTGAGCGTCATTGCCGGCGCCAGCGCCGATGAAAGCGTGTACGACGTGGCTGCCGATATCGGCGACACCTGGCGCATCACGTTCGACAGCGTCAAGAAAACCTACACTATCCGCGTGCTGTCGACGCAGTTCGGCTTGAGCGACCGCAGCGGCACGTTTACCGCGTCCACCACCGGCAATCTCACCACCTACACGGCAACGGATTTCAGCGTCACCGTCGATGCGCGTACGCGTCTTCTGTCTGGCAACGTCAAATTGGGCAACATGGTCTCGACCGTCAGCGGCACCGGTTATGCGGTGGGTGACGTGGCCAGGCTGGCCGGCAACTATATCTTCCTGGGCGGCATGCGCAATGCCTCGAACGGCGGTGACCGTTTCAATCCGAAAGGCAGTCTCAGGATCGCTGCCGACGGCGCGGCCCAACTGTGCAATGGCGGCGTATTCAATGCGCAAGGCGTGTGCTCGCCAGTATCGCCGCTGCTGGAAGCGGAAAACGCCAGCCTGACCCTGGTCAAGGATGCGAAGAACGGCTTGCTCGTCGCCCGCCAGGGCAGCCAGGACTTCGGCATCGTGCACGTGCATGCGGGGGATCGGGGGCTGGCGCTGTTCATCGATCGCTACAGCCGCAACCAGGAAAACGTCCTGCGCGTGGGCACCATCGTGGCGGCCAGACAGCAGAAAATCGGCCCGGAAATCAATGGCAGCTACGCCTGTGCGGCGCAGGGTGGCACGACGGGCAAGATCGACATCGCCAGCAATGTGGCGACCATCACAAATAACGGCACGGGCAAGGTGCACGCGGAAAACGTGACCCTGAACAAGCTGGGCCTGGGTGCGCAGGCCGTCGATTTCGATGGCATTGCCGTGTTCAAGGACCCCGCCGACGTGCCGGCCGACTATTCGATGTTCATGCCCGTGTCATCGAGCATGGCCGTCGAATTTTCGACCGACCGCTCGTACATGGGCATGTGCCTGAAAAAATGACGGCTAGCGTTTGAGGTGGTCCAGGGCCGCCAGCAGCGGGATGGCCGCATCGGCGATGCGCTCCAGGCTGGCCTCGCGCAGGGCGGCGGTATCCACCGTGTGGCCGGAGTCCAGCCCCGCCCAGCGCAGCAGCGCCGCACACGCGGCGGGCGTGTCGAACATGCCGTGCAAATAGCTGCCGAGGATTTGTCCGTCCTGCGATACCGCCCCTTCCGGACGGCCGTCGATGACAAAAGCCGGCTGCGCCAGCGCGGCGCCATGCGAGACGCCCATGTGGATTTCATAGCCTGCCACGGGCGCATCGGCCGCGCCGGCAAACGCGCAGTGGCCGCGCACCTGTTCCAGCCGCTTGTCGCGCGTCAGCTCCGTCGCCATGTCGAGCATACCCAGTCCCGCCGACTCTCCCGCCGCGCCTTCCACGCCCAGCGGATCGCACACGCTTTGCCCCAGCATCTGGAAGCCGCCGCAAATGCCTAGCACCTTGCCGCCATAGCGCAGGTGTTTTGCCAGGTAGGCGGGCCAGCCTTGCTGCTGCAGCCACGCCAGATCGCCGCGCGTGTTTTTGCTGCCGGGGAGGATCACGAGGTCGGCCGCTGGAATCGGCTGCCCCTGTTTGATGAATTGCAGGTCGATATCGGGATGGGCGCGCAGCGCGTCGACATCCGTGTGGTTGCTGATGCGCGGCAGTTGCGGCACCACCACCTTGAAGGCGCCGCGTTCGGCCTGCATGGCTTCGACGGCGTCCTCCGCGTCGAGGAACAGGCCTTGCAGGTAGGGCAGCACGGCCAGCACGGGTTTGCCCGTCTGCTGTTCCAGCCACTCGATGCCGGGTTGTAGCAGCGAGATATCGCCGCGGAAGCGGTTGATGACGAAGCCAAGGATGCGCGTCCGTTCGCTGTCGGACAAACAGGCCAGGGTGCCGATGATGTGGGCGAAGACACCGCCACGGTCGATGTCGGCCACCAGGATCACGGGACAATCGACGGCTTCCGCAAAGCCCATGTTGGCGATGTCGCGCGCGCGCAAATTGACTTCGGCGGGGCTGCCCGCGCCTTCGACGACGACGGCATCGTACTGCTGGCGCAAGCGCGCGTACGATTCCAGCACGGCGCCCATGGCGATGGTTTTATATTG
The DNA here is from genome assembly GCF_030397625.1 of Janthinobacterium sp. SUN026. Taxonomy (NCBI): domain Bacteria; kingdom Pseudomonadati; phylum Pseudomonadota; class Betaproteobacteria; order Burkholderiales; family Oxalobacteraceae; genus Janthinobacterium; species Janthinobacterium sp. SUN026. Next base: position 254,593 of record NZ_JAPQNU010000006.1, read on the forward strand.
CTGGTAGTCGCGCGCATCCATCTCGGCGCGCACTTTGCCGTGGATGATCACTTGCGCACCCGTGTTCGACGATGGTTTCAGGAGCACCGGATTCATGTCCGTGTGGGGCGCGATGCCGCAGGCCAGCGCCTGTAAGGCTTGCGCGCGGCCGATCTCGCCGCCGTCGCTCGTCACCGCGCTATTCAAGGCCATGTTTTGCGGCTTGAACGGCGCTACCGTCACGCCACGGCGTTTCAACAGGCGGCACAGGGCCGCGACGACGGTGCTCTTGCCCGCGTCCGACGTCGTGCCTTGCACCATCAGGGCGGGGAAGGGACTCTTCATGCTTGCTGCTCTTTCTGATTCTCCTGCCACTGCGCGATGATGTCGCTGATCTGGCGCAAGCCTTGCGTGATGGCGGCTGGACCGGGCGAAAGAATGTCGGGCGACTTGATCTCGAACAGCATGTCATTGCGTACGGCGGGAATCGCATCCCAGCCCGGACGTGTCGTCAGCTGCGCCGGCTGGAACTTCTTGCCGCACCAGGTGGCGATGATGATGTCGGGCGCGCGCCGCACCACCTCTTGCGGATCGGCGATGATGCGCTCTTTCGCGCCCGGCTGCGCGGACAATTCCGGGAAGGCGTCTGTGCCGCCGGCGATGTCGATCAATTCCGCCGCCCAGCCGATGCCGCTCATCAGCGGATCGTTCCACTCTTCAAAGTAAATCACGGGCTTGCGCGTCCAGGCTGCGGTGCGGGCCCGGGCGGCGGCGATGTCGACGCGCAGGCTGGCGATCAGTTCACGTCCCGCTTCCTCGCGCTGCACCAGTGCGGCCAGCACGCCGATCATGCGCAGGATGCCTTCCACCGTGCGCTGGTTGAACTGGTGCACTTCGATACCGGCTTTCACCAGGTCGCGGCAGATATCGGCCTGCATGTCGCAAAAACCGATCACGAGATCGGGCTGGACGGCCAGGATGCGCTCCAGGCTGGAAGAGGAAAAGCCGCTGATCTTGGTCTTTTCCTCGCGCGCGCGGGGAGGGCGCACGGTAAAGCCGGAAATGCCCGCGATGACGTCTTCGGCGCCCAGCGCATACAGCGTTTCCACGGCTTCCGTCGACAGGCAGGCGATGCGCTGGTAGTGACTCGCTGCGTGACTCATGGCGCGGCCTTGGCGGCGGGCGTGTTGCGGCGCTGGCGGGCCACTTCCAGCTGTTCGCACATGGCGGCCGTGCCCTCGATCATGCGCGGGCCGGCGCGGTTCAGCAGGTCGCCGTTCAGGCGGAACAGGTTATTCTTGCGCACGGCCGTCATCGACGGGAAGGCGCGCCACATGGCCAGGCCGCCTTCGCTGCGCGGATCGCTTTTTTCGCTGGTGCCGAAGATGACTTCCGGGTCTTCCTGCAGCACGCCTTCCGGCGTGACGACGGGCGCCACCACCTTCATCGCGGCAAAGACATTTTGCGCGCCGCACACGCGCATGGAATCGCTGATGATGCTCGCGCCGCTCAAGGTATATAAAGGTTTGTCCCACACCTGGTAAAACACGCGCACGGGCGGGCGCTGCGCGTATTGCGCCGTCAGGCTGGCCAGTTTGGTGCGCAGCCGGGCCGCCGCCGGTTTGGCGATTTTTTCCGTTCCCATCAGCTGCCCCAGGCGATCCATGCTGTCGGGGATGTCGGCCAGCTTGCGCGGTTCGCTGTGATAGATGGGCACCTTCAGCTGGCGCAGCATGGCGATCTGGCGCTCGGCGCTGCCATGCATCCACACGACGATCAGGTCCGGCTTCAGGGCGATGATGCGTTCCATGTCGTACTGGCGGTTGTCGCCCACTTGTGTGATCTTCTTTGCCGCTTCCGGGTAGTCGCTGTAGCTGACGACACCGGCGATCCTGTCGCCGCCACCGGCCGCGAACAGCAGTTCCGTCACATGCGGCGCCAGCGCCAGGATGCGCCGCGCCGGTTTTTCCACGGTGACGGTATTGCCGTCGTCGTCGCGCACGGTGATGGCGGCCTGCGCCTGCAGCGAGACCAGTCCGGCCAGCAGCAGTGCTGTTTTCAAGTGGTTCATATGTGTTTCCATGTGGTGAGGGCCTGCTGCAGGCGCAGCCAGGAATGTTCGTCGGGGGGCAGGCCCAGGCGGATGCCGTGGGCGGCGTGGCGGAACAGGCGCACCCAGATGCCCGATTCCGCCATGTGGCGCCAGAACGCTTCGGCGCGCTCTTCCGGCCACCACTGGAACAGCGCCGTGCCGCTGCTGGTGATGCCGTGCGCTGCCAATAGCTGGCGCAGGCGCGTGCCTTCGCCGCGCAGGCGCTCGCGTATCGCGTCCTGCCAGTGCGTGTCGGCGAGGGCCGCCAGCGCCACGTGCTGCGCCGGGCCGCTGACTGTCCACGGGCCCAGCATGTCGGCCAGTTGCGCCAGCAGCGGGGGATGGGCGGCGACAAAGCCCAGGCGCAGTCCCGCCAGACCAAAGAATTTGCCGACGGAGCGCAGCACGATGAGTCCCGGCCGGGCAGAGTGGGAGCCCAGGCTGGCGCACGATTCCGTATCGCCAAACGCTTCATCGACCACCAGCCAGCCGCCGCGCGCGGTCAGTTTGTCCGCCCACTCCAGCAGCAGCTCGGGCGCGATGCGCTCGCCCGTGGGATTGTTCGGGTTGCAGACGACCAGCACGTCGCAGTGGTCGACGGCATCGGCCAGCTGCGCATACGGCACTTGCTGCAACTGGTGGCCGTGCTGGCCCCAGTGGTGCGCATGTTCAGCATACGACGGCGCGGCCACCACCACGCGCGAGGGTGCGCGCAGCCGGGGCAGGGCCTGGATGGCGGCTTGCGTGCCGGCCACGGGCAGCATGGCTGGCGCGTCGTAATACGCGCAGGCGGCAGCGGCCAGCGCGGGATCGGCTTCCGGCAGCCGGTGCCAGGCGTTGGCGTTCGGTGCTGGCGCTGCATACCAGTGCGGGTTGATGCCGGTCGACAGGTCGATCCAGTCTTCCAGTGGCCTGCCGTATTCGCGCACGGCGTCGCGCAGGTTGCCGCCATGTTCAAGCAAAGTATTTTCCCTTCAGGTAGAACAGGCCTGCCAGCAGCGCCATCCAGATCAGCCACAGCACGGCCGTTTCAGCCACCAGGCGCCAGGCGCGGTCGATATCGCGCGCTTCGGCGGGACGGCCACTACCCAAAGGCGGGCGGCGTTCCAGTTCGCCGTCGTAGATGGCGTCGCCGCCGAGGGCCAGGCCCAGGGCGCCGGCGCCGCTGGCCATCACGGGGCCCGCATTCGGGCTGCCCCAGTTGGGTGCCTGGCTGCGCCAGCACTGCCACGCGCGTTTTTTGTCGGCCATGGTCTTGCCCAGCAAGACGTAGGAAAGGGCCGTCAGGCGCGCCGGCAGATAGTTCAACAGGTCGTCGATGCGCGCGGCGCAGCAGCCGAACCAGTCGTAGCGTGCATTGCGGTAGCCCCACATGGCGTCGAGGGTATTGGCCAGCCTGAAGAGTACGGCGCCGGGGCCGCCCGCCACGGCAAACCAGAACAGGGTGCCGAAGACGGCATCGTTGCCGTTTTCCAGCAGGGATTCGGTGCTGGCCTTGGCCAGGCTGGCCGCGTCGGCATTGGCCGTGTCGCGGCTGACGATGCGCGCCGTCAGCAGGCGCGCGTTGTCCAGGTCATCGATGGCCAGGGCGTCGGCGATGGGCTGATTGTGGTCGCGCAGGCTGCGCAGGCCCAGACATAGGTACAGTAGGAAAACATGGAGGGCGGCGCCTGCCAGGCCGCACAGCCAGTAGGCGGCATAGCTGATGGGGAGCACGGCCAGCGACCAGGCCAGCGCGCCGCGCAGGAAGCGTCCGCGGCCCCGGTTCAGCAGGCGCTCCAGCGCACTGGAGAGGCGGCCGAAGCCCACCAGCGGATGCCAGCGGCGCGTTTCTCCCAGCAGCATGTCGAGCAGCACGCCGGCCGTCATCAAGGCGGCCAGCATGGGCAGCGACAAGCCGCTTAGCATGGGCCGCCTTTCAGGTACAGGGGCAGGCCGGCGGCCACAAAGACAGCCTTGTCGCACACGGCCGCCACGGCCTGGTTCAAACGGCCCGCTTCATCGGTGAAGCAGCGCGAGATGGCGCCGTAGGGCACGATGCCCATGCCCACTTCGTTCGACACGAGAACGAGGTCGCAGCCGGTGTCTTCGATTTCGGCCAGCGCATACAGCAGGTGCGCGCGCTCGCTGTGGAACAGCTCGGGCAGGGCGATGTCGCCTACGCCCGGATAGGTCTCGCCGCTGGAAAACATCAGGTTGGTCAGCCACAGGGTCAGGCAGTCGACCAGCAGCAGGCGGCCTGACAGTGCTTCCCGCAGGATGGCGTCGCCCAGGCGCAGCGGTTCTTCCAGGGTTACCCACTCGGCCGGGCGTTGCGCTCGGTGGTGCCTGACGCGCGTGGCCATTTCAGCATCGCCCGCCTGCGCGGTGGCGATGTAGATCACTTCCTTGCCGGACTCGCGGGCCAGCGTTTCCGCATGGGCGCTCTTGCCGGAACGGGCGCCGCCGAAGACCAGGGTGCGCGTCATGGCGCTGTTACCACTCGGTGCCGATTTGCGCGCCGATGCCGGCCGCATAGGCATGCTTGACAACGGCCATTTCCGTGACGGTGTCGGCGATGGCGATCAGTTCGTCCGGCGCGCCGCGGCCCGTGATGATCACGTGTTGCATGGCCGGGCGTTCCAGCAGGTCGGCGATGACTTTATGTACGTCGAGGTAGTTGTACTTGAGGGCGATATTGAGTTCGTCGAACAGCACCAGGCCGTAGTTGGGGTCGGCCAGGAAGGTCTTCGCCTGTTCCCACGCCAGTTCGGCTTTTTCGATGTCGCGCTCGCGGTTCTGCGTTTCCCAGGTATAGCCTTCGCCCATCGCATGAAAACTGATTTCATCGGGGAAGCGGCGCAGGAATTTTTCTTCGCCCGTCGACATGGCGCCCTTGATGAACTGCACCACGCCCACTTTCATGCCATGGCCCATGGCGCGGATAGCCATGCCGAAGCCGCTCGAACTCTTGCCCTTGCCATTGCCCGTGTTGACGATGATGATGCCGATTTCCTTGTCCGCCTTGGCGATGGCTGCATCGATGATGGCCTTCTTGCGCTCCATGCGCACTCGGTGGCGTTCATTGATGGCGGCGGTGTCCGCATCGATTGTCTTCTTGTCGCTCATGTCAGTTCTCTTTCGGTATGAATATCTTGCGTTTGCCGTGATCGATGATCTCGATCGGGTGGCCCAGGTAGTCGCCCAGGATGGATGCCCGCATTACCTCGGCCACCGGACCGGCCAGCCAGCCGCCGTCGCCCATCAGCAGTAGCGCATGGGTCGAGACGCTGTGCGCCAGGTTCAGGTCATGCCCCACCATCACCACGGTTTTATTCTGTTCGCGGCACAGTGTCGACAGCAGGCCCATGACGCTGACCTGGTGCGCCAGGTCCAGCGCGTTGGCCGGTTCGTCCAGCAGCAGCAAGGGCGTATCCTGCGCCAGCATGGCGGCGATTGCCACGCGCTGGCGTTCACCGCCGGACAGGCTGCGCACGTCGCGCTCGGCCAGGTGCTCCACTTCCATCGATGCCAGCGCGGCCAGGGCGATGCGCTGGTCGTCGCTGCCTTCCCAGTAATGGTTGTCGTGATACGGGTGGCGCGCCGACAGCACGGTTTCGATGACGCGGTACGAGAACGCATCGTGCCGCGCCTGCGCCAGGAAGGCCCGTTCGCGTGCCAGTTCGTCGAGCGGCCAGTCGACCAGGGCGCGGCCCTGTATCGTCACGTGGCCCGCATCCGGTTCGCGCAAGCCGGCCAGGGTGCGCAGCAAGGTGCTCTTGCCCGCGCCATTGCGTCCGATCACGCTCCAGCATTCGCCATCCTTGATGTGCCAGATGAGGTTTTCCACGAGGGAGCGCGTGCCTGCCTTCAGGCCGAGTTGGTAGGTACGTATCATGTGCGTCGCAACCGGTGCAGCTGGTACAGGAAGACGGGCGCGCCTATCATGGCCGTGACCACGCCGACGGGCAGCTGTAACGGTGCCAGCACGGTGCGCGCAAGCGTGTCGGCCAGTACGAGGAAGGTGCCGCCGGCCAGCGCGGCAGCCGGTATCAGCAGGCGATGGTCGGGGCCGCAGGCAAAGCGCAGCGCATGCGGCACGATCAGGCCCACGAAACCCACGCTGCCGGCGCTGGTGACGGCGCTGGCCGTGAGCAGGCCGGAACAGAAGAACAGTCCCTTGCGCAGGGCGCCTACGCGCACGCCCAGGGTGCTGGCCGCTTCCGCGTGCAGCGCCATGACGTTCAGCGAGCGCGCGCAGCGCAGTGCGAAGACCAGGGCGCCCGCCAGGACCAGCCAGGGCATCAGCCGCGCGGGCGCGCCGGACAGGTCGCCGATCATCCAGAACACCATGCTGCGCAAGCGGCTTTCCGGGGCAATGGAGAGCATCAGGGTGACGATGGCCATGCAGGCCGAGGCCAGGATCACGCCCGTCAGCAGCAAGAGCGAGGCGCCGCCTTCGGCCGCCGTGCCGCCGCGCAGGTCGCGGCGCGCAAAAAAGTACAGCAGCATGGACACGCCGACGGCGCCGGCAAAGGCAGCCGCGTCGACGACCCACAGCGCGCACATGAACAGCAGCGCGGCCAGCGCGCCAACGGAAGCGCCGGCGGAAATGCCCAGCACGTAAGGATCGGCCAGGGGATTGCGCAGCAGTGCCTGCATCATCAGGCCGGCCAGCGACAGCGCCGCGCCGGTGACAAAGGCGGTCAGCGCGCGGCCCAGGCGCAGGTCGAGCAGGGTGGCGGCGAGGGTATCGGTCTTGCCCTGCACGACGTGGAACAGGGCGGAAGGCAGGTCGGCGAGCGGAATCGCGATCGAGCCGATCATGCCGGAGAAAATCAGGCTGGCAATCGCGCACACGATCAGCACCGTGAGGATCACGGTGGCGCGGTGGCGCATATTGCGGAAAAATGGGTGCATGTACTGCCTTAGGTGAAACGGGAGCGGTGCAAGTGGCTGCGGACTTCCTCAGATGCGTTGGTGGGGCGTATACGAAAAATGGCCCGCATGCGATTGCGCGTACGGGCCATTGTAATCAACTCCTGGCCGCTTTAGAAATCGTAGCGTGCCGAGAGTTTCATCTGGCGGCCATTGCTAGGATAGATGCCACCTTTGCAGCTGTAGGCGTTCGTGAAGTACTGCTTGTCGGTCAGGTTCAAGGCATTGACCGCCACTTCCCAGGCGCCGAACTTGCGTGCATAACGGGCGTCAAAGGTGGTGAACGACGGGATCTTGGCAGCGCAGGTATTGGCAAAATCGCTGCCATAGCGCTGGCTGTCGACCCATTGCGCGCCGATGTCCGCGCTCTGACCATCTTTTGGCACCCACGACAGACGGGCCGACAGGGTGTTCTTTGGGATCAGCGTCAGTTCCTTGCCGGAATTGACGCCTTCGGTGAAGGTTGCCTTTACGTGCTGGTAGTGGCCGCTGACGCGCCAGTCAGCGGCGATATTCGCGCTGGCATCGAGTTCAATACCCTGGTGCTTGGTTGGATCCAGGTTGGTGTTGGCACCCCAGCCCGATTCGCCTGCCGTCGGATCGTAATAGATTTCGTTGGTCAGCTTGTGGCGGAAGATGCGCGCATCGAGCTTGACGATACTGTTGTCGTAGGTCGCGCCCAGCTCCAGGTCGTGCGAAGTCTGGCCTTGCAGAGGCTTGTTTGCAACGGGGGTGGAGTTATTCTCATCGGCGTTCGCCACGCGATAGCTTTGGCCAGCCTTGGCGTACAGATTCACCTGCGGTACGACATCGAAGCTGCCCTGTACGTCCCAGGCATTGAAGTTCTGCTTGATGTTGTAGGCTGTCGTGGGGTATCCGATAGGGTCGTTGAAGTCCTTGTCGAAGGTTTCGTGGCGTACGCCTGCGGCGATACGGAAATTTTGCGGACCCGCGAACTTCAACTCATCGCGCGCGTAGAATGCCTGAGATTTTTGATTCGCCTTGGCCAGTGAATAAGAACTGTCGATGTTGGAATCCCATTTGATGAAGTCGACACCTGCAACGATCTCATTGAGCATGCCGTCAAACAGGCCCAAGTGACGCAGGCGTGGCGAAAACTGGTTTTGTTTAGTCTTGGCTTGCCTTGGGCTTCCGAAGTTCGTCTTGGCCGTCTTTTCGCTGCGAGACAATTCCGCTGCCAGATCCACTGCTCCCAGGCGGCCTTCGGCGAACGCGGTGTAGCGGTCGCTGTCGATCGAACCGAAATCTTTTGGCGTCTTTGTCTGGCGTGGATTGGCTTCAAACTGGGCCATTGTGAGGCTGCCCGGGAAACGAATATCCTGGCGCGTGCTGTCGATACGCAGGCCGGCGCGAACATCCTTGCCGCTCCATTGTGCGCCGCCGCTGAAGGTATTTTGTTTGTATTCGTTGTTATCGCGGTAGTTGTCCGTTTCCAGTCGGCCGATGGCGGCGTTCAGCGCCACGTTGTCCCAGGATTGAACAACGGAACCGCGCACTTCGCGCTGGCCCAGTTGGCCTGCTTCGGCGAAGATCGTACCGCGGCCAGCCTGTTTGCCAGGACGTTTGGTGACGATGTTGATCACGCCGCCCGTGGCGCCGTCGCCGTACAGGACGCTGCTGCCGCCGCGTGTGATTTCGATGCGTTCGACGCTATCGATGGGGATGGTTGTCAGCAGGGGATCAGCCAATTCATTTTCCGACAGGCGCACGCCGTCGAGGACCACGACCATGTTCTGGCTGGCGGTGGCGCCAAAACCGCGCAGGTCCAGGGTAAAGTTATCAGGATTGCCTAGCAGGCCTTGACGGCCGTAGACGCCGCCGATCTTGCGGATGGCCTGGTTTACGTCCGTGACGCCCGCGCGGCGGATTTCATCGGCCGTGATGACGGTGGCGCCGATCGGTTGCAATGCCGGGTCGCTGTTGAAGCGGGAGCCCGTGACGACGATCTGGTCCAGCGTTTTGCCAGCGCTTTGCGCGAAGGCAGGAGCGGCGGCGATGAAGCACAGGGAGATGGCAGAAACCAGGGCGCGCGGCGCCATTGCCGGCGCGCGGCGGTGTAATACGGGAGCAGTCATGATATCGTTTTCTTCGGAAAAAGCACCCGGCTCGCGTCCCCGCAAGCCAGATTCAACGGAAGGCGCGGCGCCCGGCAAGGCCCGCACTTCCACCTGTCCTGGCCGGTATCCGGGCTGGCAAGTACGGCTATCTCACCTTCCCATGCTCGATGATTGCAAGCACAGTGGTTGTCAGAGATAGCTTGTCGTCCGCTTCCGGTAGGGAGGGGCGACACTTGCTTACCGTTGCGGGGGCAGCACACGCTCGCCGCAATCGCGGCATCGTGTTTCCCGTTTAACTGCGCTCATGGACATGAACGCGGGCACCAAAACCCCGCCATTATACGTGCAGCAGGCATGGACTGACATGGTCGGCTGGACAATTCAATATCAGAAATCGACGACGACAGTCGCACCGTAGGCGATTTTATGGGCGGAATGGGCGGCCAGCAGGGCTGTTTCCTCCAATGGCAGCCGGGCTTGCAGTGCAGACAGCAGGCGGATGGTGCCCGCATGGCAGATGATGACGACCGTTTCGTGTTGTTCGCGCAACAGATCGCCTAGAAACGCATCGACGCGGGCGGCCATCGCCAGCACGTTCTCGCCCCCGCCGGGGCGGTACCAGGCCAGGTCGGCTGCCCATGCATCGATTTCCGCGCGCGCAATCGCGTGCCAGGGTTGCATTTCCCACGCGCCGAAATCCATCTCCACCAGCCGCGCATCGAAGCGCGGTGCGCTGGAAGGCAAGTCCTGCGCCAGGACCGTCGCCAGTTCGGCGCAGCGGCGCAGCGGACTGGTATACAGCGGTACATGCGGCGGCAAAGTTGCCTGCAAGCTGGCGCGCACCTTGGCCATTTCGTGCGGCGCCACCGCTACGTCGCTGCGGCCATAGCAGGTACCGCTGGTGACGTGTGGCGCGGGGTGGCGGACGAGGATCAGGCGCATGCTTGTTAATAGAAGCGCACGGGAGGCTGAAAGCTGGAGAGGATGGCCAGATAGGCCGCCACTTCCGCCACTTGCTGCACGGCGCCCAGGCAGTCGCCCGTGTAGCCTTGCAGGCGGCGCTGGCATTTGCGGCCCAGCCAGAAAGCGGCAGCTGCCGCCACCACGACGGCAAAGACCAGCGTGGCCCAGTCGAATATCCCCAGAGCGCCGCAGGCGATGGCAGGCAGCAGGCCGCAGACGGTGGCGATGATGAATTCATCTGTGCGCATTTCCTGCGCCATGGGCTTGGACTTGCCTTCGTCACGCGCGTAATCCATGAACCGAATTAGCGAGACCGCGGCCAGGCGGGATAAGGGATGGGCGATGCACAGGGTCGCCACGATGACGGCGGGCGGCAGCGAAACCAGCGCCGCGCATTTGATGGCCAGCAGGCAGACGATGCCGATGGCGCCATACGCGCCGATGCGCGAATCCTTCATGATTTCCAGCACACGCTCGCGCGTCAAGCCGCCGCCAAAGCCGTCGCACATGTCGGCGAAACCATCTTCATGGAAGGCGCCTGTCAGGTAAATGCCGGCGGCGACGGCCAGCAGCACGGCCACCGCAGAAGGCAGCAGCCAGCTGGCCAGCAGATACACGGCGCCACTGATGGCTGCCACCACCACGCCCACCAGGGGAAAGTAGCGTGAGGCGTGCTGCAGCCAGGCCGGCTCGAAACCCACCCAGCGCGGGATGGGCAGGCGCGTGAAGAACTGCAGCGCGATGAAGAACAGACGGCACTGGTGGATTGCGGCGGAAACGGGATTGGCCATGGTCTTAGTCTGGCGCGGATTTTTCGCTGACCTGGGCCGAGGCGAAGGTCGCCATCTCGCGCATGAAGTTGACGGCCGCGTGCAGCAGCGGCAAGGCCAGCGCCGAACCCGTGCCTTCGCCGAGGCGCAAATCGAGGTGCAGCAGCGGACGCGCGCCAAGGCTGGCCAGCAGCTGGCGGTGACCGTTTTCATCGGAGCAGTGCGAAAACACGCAGTAATCGAGGATGGCTGGCTGCAGGCGCGCCGCCACCAGCAGTGCGCTGCTGACGATGAAGCCATCGATCAGCAGAATCATGCGCCGTTCGGCCGCCTTGAGCATGGCGCCGGCCATCATGGCGATTTCGAAACCGCCGAAGGTGGCCAGCACGTCGAGCGGCTCATCGACTGCCGTATGATGGGCGACGGCCGCTTCGATCACCTGCTGCTTGTGCAGTATCCCTTCCTTCGACAGGCCCGTGCCGGCGCCGACGCAATCGGCAACGGGCGTGCCGGTCAGCTTGTGCATCAGTGCTGCCGCGGCCGTGGTGTTGCCGATGCCCATTTCGCCAAAGCCCAGCACATTGCCGTCCAGGCTAGCGACCAGGTCCATCCCCGCCTGCATGGCGGCCAGACACTGTTCCTGGCTCATGGCGGACTCTTTGGCAAAGTTGCGGGTGCCGGGGCCTTGTTTTCGGTCAAGCAAGCCGTCGCGCGGGCCGAAATCGTGGTTCACGCCAGCGTCTACTATATATAAGGCGCAATCGTTCTGGCGGGCAAAGACATTGATGGCGGCGCCATTGCCTAGGAAGTTTTCCACCATCTGCCAGGTCACGCTTTGTGGATAGGCAGAAATGCCTTCGGCAACGACGCCATGGTCGGCAGCGAAAACGATGATGGCGGGCTGGTGCAGCGCCAGTTGCGTACTTTGCTGGATCAGGCCGATTTGACGGGCCAGGGTTTCCAGCATGCCGAGGCTGCCCAATGGCTTGGTCTTGCTGTTGATGGCATGTTCGAGTGCGCTGGCCAGGGCGGGATTGGCGGTAGGGCTGATGTGTGGGATAGGCATGGGAATCTATGTGGATGAGGCAGGGTATGGTCGGCGCTACGATATCACACAGCAATATTTGCCCAACTGCAAAATAGCGCTTGCGGGGCGTGGACGGCTTTGCTATAGTTCGCCTCCCCAATGAGACGCAGTCAAATGCGGCAGTTGAGGATCACCGGGAACGGCGATGCAGTAAAAAGAAGGTGTTGACGGACGTAGCGAAATGCTTCATACTCTTCCTTCTTCGTAGCTGACAAACACAACGCTTTGTCGATAGCGCGAAAGCAGTACCGAATACAGTTCTTTAACAATTAACAGTCGATAAGTGTGGGCATTTGATGTAAGTGCAGCGTCAATCTTCGGATTGACGTAATACTTAAAATATATCAAATGTTCACAAGAAATAATGAAATAGGATACTTCTTCGGAAGTAGCCTGTCAGTTTTTTGAGTGAGCGACCCATCAGAAATGATGGTGCCGGTAAAACGGCAAAGTAACAGAGATTAAACTGAAGAGTTTGATCCTGGCTCAGATTGAACGCTGGCGGCATGCCTTACACATGCAAGTCGAACGGCAGCACGGAGCTTGCT
>NZ_JAPQNU010000007.1:0-237836 GCF_030397625.1 Janthinobacterium sp. SUN026
GCACTGACATCAAATGCCCACACTTATCGACTGTTAATTGTTAAAGAACTGTATTCGGTACTGCTTTCGCGCTATCGACAAAGCGTTGTGTTTGTCAGCTGCGAAGAAGGAAGAGTATGAAGCAATTTGCTACGTCCGTCAACTCCTTCTTTTTCTCGTCTCACTCGGCATTTGCATGCGTCGTTCAGCGAGGGGGCGAATTATAGCCAAGCAACAGCGTGTCCGCAAGAGCCATTTATGGCAAGACGAACGATTTCACCAAGGTCAGTTCGCCGGCGGCCCGCATCGGCACCTGGAAGCTCTGCAACTTTTCACGTGGCGTGCCTTCGTTGGTGATGACCGATATGCGGGCGACGGTCAGCATCGCGGTATTCTCGCCGCTGCCGTAGTAATTCACATAGACGTGATAATTGCCCTTCACGGGCGCCGCACTGGAGAAAATTTCCGGACCATAGCCGGTGGTCACGTCCACATCCAGCGCGCCGCCATCTTTCAAGACGCGATTGCCGTACCAGGCATGGCCACCGTCCGGCGTGACCACGTGCATATCGAGGTCGGTGCCGGCGCTGTCCCAGGACAGCACGATGCGCAAGCGCGCCTGGGTCTTGCCCTGGTAGCTGTCGACAAACTGGGTGCGCGCGCGGCTCCGGCCATCCGGCGAGCGCACTTCCACGCTGTTCGAGCCGCTGCCAAAGCCATACGGACGGCCATAGCTGCCATCCTCTCCCACTTCCATCGGCATCGCCACGCCATTGACCACCAAAGTAGCGGGCTTGCCCTTGACGGCGCCTGCGATGCGTCCCCGTATCTGCGCCGTCTCGGCCTGGCCCGGCTGCAGGTTGACCGACGCGGCGGGGTAGTTTACCGCTTGCGTGTATTGCTCGCTGGCGCCGGCCGAATTGCGCCAGCCGCTCCTGGGGGCGTCGATGGTGACCTGGGCCTGCGCCCAGATTGGCAATAGCATTAGCGGAATCGAGCAGCGGATATAAAAACTCACAGGGCCTCCAGGTTAAGGTCGACGAGCCGGCGGGCCAGCCGCTCGACATATTCTTCGTCCTGGCCGCGCGGATGGTTGCGCAGGCCAAGATGCAGGTATTCATGGGCCAAGGTAATGCGGTCTTCGCGCGTGGCCAGCGGCCGCATGAAGATGCGGTTACGCGACTGCTCTGAATACGGCGCGCCGCTCTGCAAGGCGCAGACCAGCGGCGCTTGCGACGGCGTCTCGTAACCGGCCTCGCGCAGCAGCACGCGCTGCCAGCGCGGCACGGACCGCGCCAGCCAGTCTTCGTTCTGCGCCAGGCGCCGGCAACGTGCGCCGGTATTGCCAAAGGTACTCAGCGCGCCACCAGGATACGCCGCCGCCAGCAATTCATCATAGTGCTTGCCTTGTCTGGCCTGCCGCACCGCCTCGCTCCACGCCATCGTCCCCTCGGACGGCTGGTTACTGTGATAGCGCACGGTGACGCCATCGACGATCAGCTGGTCGGTCCAGCGCGCAATCGCCAGCGCCGCCGGCGTGGCGGGGCTGGGACTGACACGCTGGGTCGCGCTGCTGTCGGCGATCTGCTGGCAGCCCGCCACCGTCACCGCGTTCTGCTGTAGATACGTGCGCGCGGCGATTGCCAGCGCCTTGGCCGCTTCCGGCTCGCCGGTGTTCGCTTCGCGGTCGAGCACGCGCGCCACATATTCATTGACGCCGAAGCGGCCGCGCAATTGCGGGCGGCCGCCCTTCTCCTGCAACAGCATCAGTTCACCGGTGCTGCGCAAGGCGAGGTTCTGACCATTCTCGAATTGCACATGGTAGCGGCCATTCAGCGGGCCAGCTGCGGCCACGCCACGCTCGCCGCGCACGGCGCGGATCGGATAGCGCTTGAAGTAATCGACGACCACGCAGCCGCCATCGTCGGCCGCGCCCACTTTCGGCAAGCTGGCGGCCAGCCTGGGTGCCCACTGTGCGAAGACATTGCTGCTGCCGCCCGCGCCGCCAAACCAGATCGGCGTGCCGTCGGCCAGCCAGCCGGCCGCGCCGCCGATACGCTCTTCTGCCTGACCCTTTTTCTGCTCGTGCCAGGAATACGTCTTTACGCGCAGCTGGCTGCCGAACCAGCGAGCCGTACCGGCGCCGCGTCCGTCGAGCACCACGCGCAGCAGCGCTGCCTCGGCATCCACGCGGCTGGCGGCCGGGATGCTGTCCAGCGCGCGCAGCAGGCTATCCAGGCGCACCGTGCGCGCCGGCGCCATCTGCGCGGGATCCGCCAGCCAGGCAAAGTCGCCTGCCGGCGCGCTCCCCAGACGGCCGGTCCAGTAGTTGCGCCACGGCGCTGCCGTGATCATCAAGCGCCTGGGCGAGAAAAATGGGCCGCAGGACTGCGCCAGCGCCGCGTCGTGACCGATGCTCTGGCCCGCATCGCAGCAATACACCTCTTCCGGATCGCGGCCGCCGCAGCGGTAATCCGGCATCGCTACCTTGTTATCCGTCGCATAGACATACACGAACAGCTTCCACAGGCTGGCCAGCGGTACTTGCCGCGCGCCGTCAAACGGCGGCGAGGGGGGCTGCGTGGCGCCGCCCTGGCGCAACTGCCGCACTTCCGTCTTGCCATCGCGCCACCAGGCCATGTCCAGCGATGCAGACCACGCAGGTACGGCCAGCAGCAGGGTTGCCGTCAATGCAGGAAGTGCCACGCGCATCACTCGACCTTCAGCGCGCGCGTGGTCTTGCCGCCGCCTTCGAAGGCTTTCTGCTCCGGCTGGTACATGCGGTAAAAGCGCGCAGGCGGCAGCACATAGCTGCCCTTCTGCGCAAAGCGCAGCAAATGGCGCACCGTCACGTCGCCGGCCAAAGGCTCGATGGGCACGGCATAGCCGTCGCGGCGTTCGGTGTGGCGCGCGCGTTCCAGCGCGGCCGGCTTGTCACCTGCCATGACCATGCCCCATGTAGTCGATTCGACCATGGCGCCAGGTGGCAGCGCCACTTCCAGCAAGCCAAAACGGTGCTTCGCTCCCGGTGCAGCCTTCAAGGTGATTTCATCGAGATACAGCGCGTCCGTGCTCAGCGCCTCGCCCGGCTTGACCAGCTCCGTCGTGTAGCCGCCCTTGCCCGCCTTCATGCGCAGGATGCGGCGCTCGACGGCAACCGGCAAGGTTTGTGCTTCGACGGCGTGGCTGTCGTACTGCAGCACGGCCACCGTGCCTGCGGGCGCCGGTGCAGCGAGACGCAGTTTGTCGGGCTGGCCCTTGGCGTCGCTCCAGCGCCAGACCGGCTGGCCGCTGCGGCTGTCGCGTTTTTGCCAGGCGCCGTCCAGCGTGACGGCCGCCCCCTTGCCGAACGATGCGCCGCCCAGCTTCTTTTGCACCCACATCAACGTCATCGCGCGGTCCAGGGTCGGCATCTCGGCGCGCACGCCAGCCAGCACCGCGTCGGCCTGCGATGGCGATACTTCGCCGGCCAGCATCAGCAAGGCTTGTGCCACCGGCGCTTTCGATTCGCGCAAGACTTGCCAGGCGCTGGCCACTTGCAGTTGCAGCCCATGCGGCAAGGCGATGCCATTCTGGCCGGCGACCAGCGCCACCAGGCCCAGCGACATCGCTTGCGCTTCGCGGTCAAGAGCCCCGCCCAGCAGCAGGCTGCTACTGTCGCCCGCCTGGCGCGGTTTACCGCCCAGGACAGCGATGGCGCTGTCGTCCACCAGGCCAGCTGCCAATGTCTGCGTGGGCAAGCCCATCTCGCGCGCCATCCACAGCACCAGCGCGCGGTCGCCCATCGCATCCTTCAAGCCATGTTCGCTGTAGACGGCCAGCAGCTTGTTCCAGTGCTCGGGCGACAGCTCGATGCGCAGCACGCGCGCCGCGTACCAGTCCGCATAATAAGCGTAGGCCGTCATCAAGGCATTGCCGGCCGTGGCGTTGCCCCACCAGCCGAAGACGGCGTTGGGGCCCGCCATGGACACCAGGCGCAGGCGCTGCGCCGTCAGCAGCGTTTGCAGACGCTCACCCGCCGCGCCGGCGTCCGGCCCCAGGCTTTGCGTGGCCAGCGCCAGCGGAATCAGGCGGCTCGCCGTCTGCTCCACGCAGCCATATGGATAGTCGATCAGGTCGTCGGCAATGCGCGCGAACTGGCTGGCGGCTCCTTGCGCGAACGAGACGCGGATATTGCGCGCGTCCGCCGGCAACTTGAGTGGAATATCACCGGCGGCGCCATCGAGCGGCAGCACCAGGGTGCGCGGGCTGCTCCAGGCGGCGGGCAAGGTTTGCATGGCCGTGTCCAGCGCGTCGACCAGCTTGTCGTTCTGTTTCAGCTCCAGGCGCAGCGGCCCGGTAGCGCCAGCAGCGAGCGGAAACTCGACGTAGTTGACGCCCGGTTTGGCGGACAGTTTTTCCGTCTTCGGCTGCGCACCGCCGGAGAGAACGACGTCAAGCGCCTGCTCCTTGCCAGTCTGGTTGAACACGGCCACCGAGGCACGCGGCGCATCGCCAGCGCGCATCCAGTCGGGCGCCGTCCACTTGGCATAGAAGTTTTTGTCCGAACGCAGATAGGCCGTGCGTTGGCCCACGCGCCCCTGCTCGTCCATCGCGCGGCCCGTAATCCTCCAGCGGGTCAGCGCGTCCGGCATGGAGAAACTCACGCGCGCATTGCCATTCGCGTCGGTCTTCAGCGATGGCGCCCAGTACGCCGTATCGATATTGTCGCGGCGCGGACGTTCGAGCACCTTGACGCCGCGCTCGTTGTAATTGTGGCGCGCGGGCGCACCGGCGGTGCGGCCCTGCGCCATATCGTAGCTGATGAAAGACAGGCTGGCCGTGGTGCGCACGTTGTTGCGGCGCGGATGGTAGAAGAAGTCGCCGATGTCCGGCGCGATTTCCGGCTGCAGCACATAAATCATTTCATCGACCACGCCCAGCGCCACCATGGTGCTCAACGGCTTGCCGTCGAGGGTGGCCTTGACGTCCAGGGTCACCTTCTCGCCGGGCTGATATACCTCCTTGTCGCTCTTGAACTGCAGCGCGATGCGCGGCTCGATCACTTGCAGGCCCGCATTCTCGAAGACGAAATCGCCATGGCGCGTGTACGCCACCGAAAACGTCATGTTCGGGCCATGCTCCTCCCTGACGGGAATGCGCACGCGCCACTGCCGCGGCGCCACGCGCTTCGCCTGGTACCAGTCCGCGGCGCCGGCCATCAAGCCATGGTGCTCCACCTTGTCGCGTTCGAGCGTCAACAGCGCTTGGTCGACCTTGTCCGAGAACGTGATCAAGGCTTCGGCGGTGTCGCCCGGACGATAGCGGGCGCGGTCCAGCACGATCTCGATGCTGCCCGGCGTCGTTTGCACGCCATCGCCGGCGACCCAGTGGCTGGCGGCGGCCAGCAGGTTGCCCCGTTCGTCGCGCAGCGCCAGCTGATACGAACCCGAAGCGGGGAATGTCACGTCCCAGCCCTTGGCGTTTGGATCGAATGCGCCCTCGGTCTTGCTTTGTTTTTCCAGCTGCACCATCTCCCAGCGCACGGGCTTGGCCGCGCCCTGGCCGTCGGCCAGCAAGTCGAAGTGCACGGACTGGCCCGGATCGGAAAACTGGCGCGCGGCCTTCAACTGGTAGCTGCTGCTCGAACGCTCGATCATCAGCTCGCGCGTCGCCTTGACGCGGTAGGCCGCGCCATCGGTCGCCAGCACGGTCAATATATAGCGCGACGGGTCGGCGGCGGGCGGCAAGGTGAAGTCCACATTGCCGCTGCCGTCGCTCGTCACCTCTTCGGTTTTCAAGGCCACGGGGAACAGGCCGCTGTAACGCAACTCACCCTCGACCATGGTGTTTTGCTGACCGCGCAGCGACAGGGTCATCTTCGCGTTTTTCACCGGCTTGCCATCGGGGTAGCGCAGCGCGATGCTGCCCTTGACCGCCTCGCCCGTCTTGAATTCCGGTTTCGCTGGCTGGACGTTGATTTCAAAGTGCGGCTTGATGTATTCGGCCACGCGGAAGGCCGCGCCATATGCGCCATCCTTGTAATTGAAGCGCAGTTCATAGCCGCCGGCGGTGGCTTCCGTCGGCAGGCGGAAGCGCGTGTCGGCGCCCGTGTCGCCGGACAGCTGCAGCGTTTGTGTCAGCAGCGGCGTGCCGTTCGGATTGAGCACGGTCAAGCTTAGCGGTGCGCTGGCCGCCGCCTGCGAATTGCGCGCCGACGTGAATTCGCGGCCCACAAACTTGACGTTGACCTCGTCGCCTGGCCGGTAAAGGGGCCGGTCCGTCACCGCATAAATCTTGGTGTTATAGATTTCGCTGTCATAGTAAAAATTCTCGGACACGAACACGCCGCCGGCGCGGTCCTGGCCCAGCACATACGTGTGTTCGGGGCTGCCGCGCTCGAGCGATGCGACACCGTCGGCGCCCGTGGTGGCCGACTGCAGCACACCGGTGCCGTCGGTCCACGCCACGCTGGCGCCGGCCACGGCGGCGCTGTTGTCGCGCCGCGCCGTCCACACCAGCATCTGGCCGGACGATACCTTGGTGACGGCCACCGTATCCGACACGAACACCAGGGTGGTGGCGCGGTGTTCACCGATGATCGCTTCGATCAGGTACAAGCCAGGCTGGCGTTTGCCCAGCGGGATCATCACGTTGCCGGCACCGGCGACGATGAAATCGCTGCTCGATCCATCGAGCTTGACGCCTTTCGGCGGTGTGATGGCCTTGGCTTGCCAGATCGGATAGCGGAAGCTGTCGACCAGCTCCATGCCCTTGATCGGCTTGTATTGCGGATGGTTGGCGAACACAGTGCGCCGGCGGATCGCGTCATTCGTCGCCAATTGCGGCTGCTCCTTCGTTACCGCAAGGCGCGCCTCGCCGGAAAACAGCTTGCGCCAGGCCAGGCGCGACTGCTTCCACCAGCTATCCCACAGAAAGCTCAAGGTGTTGGCCAGGCCCTCGCCCTGGTAATTGCCCTCCACCTGGATGCGGTGCAGATTGCGCTGCTTTTTCAGGAATTCCATCGGTTCGGGCACGCGGTAGACGACGATGTCGGCGCCCGAATACGCTTCCAGGTTCATGCGCCCCATGTCGCGCCCCGGCACTTCCAGGCGCACGCACGCTTCATCAAGACTGCCGTAGCTGGCGTCCGACAGCAGAAAGAAGGGTTCGCCCTTGAAGGTGGCGTAGTTGCTCGGTTCGCGTTCCTGCGCCGAGGCGCCGCCAATGAGGACCAACGCCAGCAGGCTGGAAAATAACAGCGTCATGAGAAGCTTCATGACAGGAACGCCAGCCGGAACACACCGGCGAAATTCGGATTGTTGACCACAGGTTGCCACCGCGTGTCCTTCCAGCTCGTAAGTTCTTTGATATCGACGGTCCGCAGACCATTGTCGTCGGGGGTGACGGTGCCGGTGTGGTAGGCGATGCGCGCCCCCATCCAGACCATCAGATGCTGTTCATCGCCCTGGTCGAAAAACAGCAGGTCGCCGGGCAGCGCCTGGCTGATTTCGCGGGCGATGAAACGGCTGTTGTGCTGCACCAGCGCCAGCGCCGTGACGAAATGGCCGACCTTGCCATCCGTCTGCACCCAGCGGTTGCGCAGGGCCGCCTGGGCCCCGCTCAATTCCAGCTCGGGCGGCAGGCGCCGGTCGCTGGCGATGCCGTTCGCGCGTAGCCACTTCGCATCATGCACGGTGAGCGCCTCATTGACGGCAAAGCGCACGAGGCCTGCGCAATCGCGGTGCGTCCAGCGCGGCGACGGCCCCCGTTCGATCTGCACATTGACAATGCGCAACATCCAGGCCTGGAAGGCGCGGCTCTGGGCTTGCGACAGCTGCACTTGCGGTTCGGCGGCCGCGCGCAGGGCCCACGCCCGGGGCACTGCCGCGGTGGCGGCACAAGCCGCGAGCCAGCGCAAGGTGGCGCGGCGCGCGTGCCGCACCGTCATCGCGCAGTCTCCTGCCATTCCAGCGCTTCCCATGCGGTGCCGCTGGCTGGCTGCCGCTTGAGCACCATGCGCAGCGGCGGATATTTTTTCAAGGCGTTCAGGCGCGGCACCAAGTGTTCGTTGGCGGCCGCGCGCAGTACCGGTTCGTTATTCGCCGGCAGGGTATCGAAGGCTTCCAGCTGGATCAGCCGGGCCAGCGACGCGGGCGCGATCAGGCCGATGGTGTGCGCGCCATCGGGCAGCAGGTCGCTGGCCGCCGGCGCCTGCTTGCGGCGCACGGCCAGCACCTGGTCCACCAGCTTGCCGTCGGCCGAGAAGACAACCGTATTGCCGGCCACAGCCAGCGCCGGCGTGGACTGGCCCAGGGCCGTGGCGACGCTGCGCTCCCAACGTACGAACCCACCTTTAGCATCCTTGCCGGTAGTCTTGCGCACGGGGTCCTTGCCGCCGATGGCCGCCTCGAACAGGCTGCCATATGCAGCGTCATCCCCGGCCTGCGCACTGCGCGTGGCGACAAACACCGGCGTATGCAGGCGCGACGTGCCGTACCAGCAGGCGGCGGCCGGCCCTTGCAAGTGCCCGGCCAGCGGCACCACCGGCTCGGAAGTCTTGCTCCCCAGGCGCTTGAGCACGGGTTGCAGCGCGGACCAGTCCACCGGCACGCTGAAGCAGGCGCTGGGACTGTGCGGCAGCACGGGCCACAGGGCGCTGCTGTCATAGCCGCCGTTTTTCAGCTTGTCGGCATTGAGCAGCACCTTGGACTGCCAGGCGCCCTGTTGAAAATCGAAGCGCAGCGCTTCGAGCGCGCCAAAGAAGGGCTGGTAGCCGAACGACAGGAAGTCCGCCTTGACGGCGATGCTGTGGCCCTCGGGCGCGGCGCCGTCGAGATGGAATTGCGCATGAAAGACGTTCTGTTTGGCCGCTTCCGGCGCCAGCAGGCTGGCCACGGTTTTCTCGGCCGTGCCATCGCCGCTCTTGCCGTCGCTGCCGCCATACAGCATGCCGGGATGGGACAGGATAACCAGGCGCTGGCCGTGCGCGGCAAACAGCAAGGTGCGCTGGTAGGCGTAATTGAGCGCATACACGGGCACCTGGCCGCCATCGACGCGCAAGCTGCCGGCCACGCGCATTTGCGTATCCTTCAAGGCGATCTTGCCCGCTTCCTCGAGCAGGCGCGTCAGCTGGTTGCGCGACACGGCGATGGCGAAATGCTTGAGCGAGCCGTCGGCGTCGCGCCACAGGGCCACTTCCGCGGGCTGATCCAGCACCATGCGCAGCAGCTGGTCGCCCCAGCCCAGTTCATGTTCGTAGGCGATGCGGCGCAGGCTGCCCTTGAGCCCCAGCCGGTCTTCGCTCTGCTCGTAATAGAACAGGAAATCCTCGCGCAGCACGTCGCGCGCCAGCGGCACCGTCAGCAAGTCGCGCGGCAAGGTCGACAGACTTTTCGTGCGGACCAGCGCGTCGGGCCTGGACAAGTCCAGCTTCAAGCCGTTGACCGGCCCCAGCATGCCCCAGCCGAAGACCCGGTAGCCGACCAGCGCGGCAGCCACCACGGCCACGCCAGCCAGCGCCCCGAGCAGAACTTTCTTATTGAGTACTTTTTTCGCCAGCACCGTATATCCCTTTTACCCGCCGTAGCATTGACAAGTTAGTAATTATTGACAAATGGTAACATGGCATTTGTGGCCGCAGCGCACAGCTGACGCGACAGCGTAAAATAGCGGTTTCGCCGTTTCAATCGCCTCCCATGACCATCCTGCTCTCCACCCTGAACGCCCGCTACACCCACGCCTCGCTGGGATTGCGCTATTTGCTGGCCAATATGGGGCCGCTGCAAGCGCAGACGCGGCTGCAGGAATTCGTCATCGGCACGAAAACCACGGAACTGGTCGAGCGCATCCTCGTCAACAAGCCGCGCATCATCGGTTTTGGCGTGTATATATGGAACGTCGAGGAAACGACGAAGCTGGTGGCCATGCTCAAGCGCGTGGCGCCCGAGGTCGTCATCGTGCTGGGCGGGCCGGAAGTGTCGCATGAGGCAGGCGAGCAAGAGATCGTCAAGCTGGCCGACTACCTGATCACGGGCTGGGGCGACGTCACCTTCCCCAAGCTGTGCGGCGAGATCCTCCACGGCCCCAAGCCGCTGATGAAGATCCACGCGGGCGTGCAGGCGCCGCTGGCGGAACTGCAGCTGCCCTACTCCTTGTATACGGACGACGATATCCGCCACCGCACGATCTACGTGGAAGCGTCGCGCGGCTGCCCGTTCAAATGCGAATTCTGTCTGTCCGCGCTGGACAAGACGGCCTGGCCCTTCGCCCTGGAAAATTTCCTGGCAGAAATGGAATCCCTGCATGCGCGCGGCGCCCGCCTGTTCAAGTTCGTCGACCGCACCTTCAACCTGAACATCAAGACCAGCCTGAAGATCATGCAGTTCTTCCTGGACAAGATCGAGGCGAATCCCAACGACCCGATCTACGCCCATTTCGAGCTGGTGCCCGACCACCTGCCCGATGCCTTGAAAGAAGGCATCAGCAAGTTCCCGCCCGGCGCGCTGCAGTTCGAGATCGGCATCCAGAGTTTCAATCCGGACGTGCAATCGCTGGTCAGCCGCAAGCAGGACAATCAAAAGGCGGCCGACAACATCCGCTGGCTATGCGAAGAATCGAACGCCCACTTGCACGTGGACTTGATCGCCGGCTTGCCGGGCGAGGATGAAGCGAGCTTTGCAGCCGGTTTCAACAAGCTGGTGGCCCTGAAACCGCATGAAATCCAGTTCGGCATATTAAAACGGCTGCGCGGCACGCCCATCATCCGCCATACGGAAAACTATGGCATGGTGTTCGACCCGCACCCGCCGTACACCATCCTGGCGAACAAACAGCTCGATTTCATGAGCATGCAGCGCCTCGTGCGCTTCGCCCGCTACTGGGACCTGGTGGCCAACTCGGGCCGCTTCGCCAATACGGTGCAATGGATGCTGGGCGATGCGCCGTTTGAAAACTTCATGGACTTTTCGAACTGGCTGTACGCCCACACGGATGCCACGCACCGCATCGCCATGGAACGCCTGGCCAAGCTGGTGGCGCAATGGCTGCAGACGCGCGGCATGAGCGCGCTTGAAGCCAATGCCCTCGTGGCCAGCGACTATGCGGGCGGCGCGCAGGCGGCCGCGCACGCCAAGCCAGCCGAAGTGAGTACTAGCAATGCCAAGGTGCGTCCGGACGTCGCCCTGCCGCAGCGGCAGGCGCGCCACCTGGCGTCCTGACAGGCCGGCGATTGAACAGCGGTGGCGGTCTGCGCCATTCTCCCTTAAACTGGCACGATGCCGACTGTACAATCGCCGAAACTGACCCTCTCCCAGACCAGCTCCCAACAGGGAGCCCTTGTCACTGCCAGCGGCACCTGGCAGGTGCACGCGCTGGCGCATGACAATGCGATCAAGGCCATCGAGGCCCAGCTCAAGCCCTTGCAGGGCGATGCGAAGGCGCAATGGGACCTGTCCGCCATCGACAGCATGGACCATATCGGCGCCCAGCTGTTCTGGAATGCCTGGGGCAAGCGGCGTCCCGCGCAACTGACCCTGGCGCCGTCGCAGGAAGAGTTTTTCCGGCGCATCGAGGAAACGGGGCCACTGGAAACGCCGCCCTCGCGCGCCAACCGCCTCACGCCCGTGATGAAGCTGGGCATGGCTATTTTGCTGTTTTTCCAACATTTAAAGGGTTTTATCGCCCTCGTGGGCCAGGTGACGCAGGATATCGGCCGCTTTGCGCGCCATCCCATGCGCGGGCCGTGGCGCGAAATTTCCGCCAATATCTTCCATGCGGGCTTCCAGGCGCTGGGCATCACGGCCCTCGTCGGCTTCCTGATCGGTGTCGTGCTGTCCTATCTGTCCGCGCAGCAACTGCGCGCCTTTGGCGGCGACATTTACCTGGTCAACCTGCTGGGCATGAGCGTCATCCGCGAACTGGGGCCATTGTTGGCCGCCATCCTCGTGGCGGGCCGCTCGGGCTCCTCCATCACGGCCCAGCTGGGCGTCATGCGCGTCACGGAAGAGCTCGACGCCATGCTGGTGATGGGCATTTCGCACGGTTTCCGCCTGATCATGCCGAAAGTGCTGGCCCTGGCCATTTCCATGCCCCTGCTCGTCATCTGGACGGACACGGCCGCGCTGATCGGCGGCATGGTGGCGGCCAAGGTGGAACTGAACCTGTCGGCGCGCTACTTCATCCAGAAGCTGCCGGATGCCGTGCCGCTGGCCAACTACATGATCGGCCTGGGCAAGGGCGTGATTTTCGGCATGCTGATCGCGCTCGTCTCGTGCCATTTCGGCCTGCGCATCAAGGCCAACACGGAAAGCCTGGGGCGCGGCACCACCACTGCCGTCGTCACGGCCATCACGGTCGTGATCCTGGCCGACGCCGTGTTCGCCATCGTCTTCAATGGAGTGGGCTACTGATGGCGGACGACACCAATATCGCCTGTGGCACGGGCAAGGAAGGCCAGTTCAACCTGCATGGCGACGCGCCCGTGGTGGAAATCACCAATCTGTGGACCAAGTTCGGCCGCACCGTCGTGCACCAGGACTTGAACCTGGAAATCGAACGGGGCGAGATCCTTTCCATCGTGGGCGGCTCCGGCACGGGCAAGACGGTGCTGCTGCGCCAGATGCTGGGCCTGGAACATCCGGCGCGCGGATGCGTCAAAGTCTTTGGCGAAGATATCAACCAGGCAAGTTCCGACCAGCTGCAGCAATTGCGCAACCACTGGGGCATGCTGTTCCAGCAAGGCGCCCTGTATTCGGCCCTGACCGTGTTCGACAATGTGGCCCAGCCCATGCGCGAATTGCGCGTGCTGCCCGAGGCGCTGGTGTACGACGCGGTACTATTGAAGATGAATATGGTGGGCCTGGGTCCGGAACATGCGCTGAAAATGCCGTCGGACTTGTCGGGCGGCATGATCAAGCGCGTGGCCCTGGCGCGCGCCCTGGCGCTGGAACCAAAGCTGCTGTTCCTCGACGAGCCGACGGCCGGCCTGGATCCGGACCTGTCGGAAAGTTTCGTGTCCCTGATCCAGTCGCTGCACCGCGAACTGGGCTTGACGGTGGTGATGGTCACGCATGACCTCGACACTTTGTTCGCCCTGTCCACGCGCATCGCCGTGCTGGCGGAAAAACACGTGATCGCCATCGGCCCCACGCGCGAAGTGATCGAAGTCGACCACCCGTTCATCAAGCAATTTTTCCTCGGCGACCGCGGCAAGCGCGCGCTGGCCGTCCTCGACGAGAAACAGGCGGCCGGCAAGGCGGCGCAGCCGGGCGACGACGCCGGCACAGACAAGAAAGCGGAGAAGTAATGGAAAACAGATCACATGCCCTGATGACGGGATTTTTTACACTCACCCTGCTGGTGGCCGCCATCCTGTTCGGCGTCTGGTTCAACCGCGACCGCGTGGAACGGGTGCCGTACCTGCTCGCCACCACCCTGTCCGTGCCGGGCCTCAATCCGCAGGCGACCGTGCGCTACCGGGGCCTGGAAGTGGGCAAGGTGGACGCCATCGACTTCGACACGCAAAAAGCGGGGCAAATCCTCGTGCACATCAGCGTGGCGCCGGACACCCCCGTCACGAATACCACCTTTGCCACCCTGGGCTACCAGGGCGTGACGGGTATCGCCTACATCCAGCTCGACGACGAGCACGTGGGCTCGACACTGCTGGGCACCAGCAAGGACAAGCCCTCGCTGATCCCCCTGCGCGCCGGCTTGCTCGACCAGTTGGAAAAACGGGGCAAGCGCATCCTCGACCAGGCCGAACAGATCACCAACAAGGTCAACAACCTGCTCAGCCCCGACAACCAGGCGGCCATGCTGGGCGCCTTCAACGAAGTGGGCAAGGCGGCCAAGGCCTTCGGCGCCATTCCGCAGCAGCTGGAACCGACCTTGACGCAATTGCCGCAGTTGACGGAACAAACGCGCCAAACCTTGACGGCCGTCAGTACGGCCAGCAAGAACGTGTCGGACTTGACAGCCACGTGGAAAAAGCTGGGCAACGATATCCAGGCGCCCGGCGGCGTGCTCGAGAAGGTCAATGGCACGGTCGACCGGGTCGGCAATTCCGTGGAAACGGTGGCGAATGGCGTATCGCTGGAAGTCTTGCCGCAGGTAATCGAGCTGAGCGGCGAGGCGCGTTCCTCGATGCGCGCCTTGAAAACCACCATGAGCACGCTCAATGAACAGCCGCAGAGCATCTTGTTCGGCGCCCCAGACATTCCGCCCGGCCCGGGCGAGCCCGGTTTTTCGGCACCGGGCAAATAAGGAGATTGCACGATGAACTTCCCCCGCTTTTCCCCTGTCAGCGTGCTGGCCCTGGCCACGGCATTGTTGCTCGGCGGCTGCGCCAGCCGCGGCCCTGTCCCCACTTTCTATGATTTCGGCCCGGCCGCGCCGCCGGCAGCCGCGCAACCGGCGGCGCCCGCCGTGCCCGTGCTGGTGATCGCCGACGCCAACGGCCCGTCCTGGCTGGACAGCCAGCGCATGTATTACCGATTGCTGTACGCCGACGCGCAGCAATCGCGGCCCTACGCCTACAACCGCTGGAACACGCCGCCGCTGCAATTGCTGAGCCAGCGCCTGAAGACGCGCGTGGCACAAAGCGGCGTAAAAGTGCTGTCGACCACGGATGCGGCGGCCGGCATGCCCCTGCTGCGCATCGACGTCGATGATTTTTCGCAAGCTTTCGATACGCAAACGCAGAGCAGCGGCCACGTGTCGCTGCGCGCCTCGCTGTTTCGCGGCCACCGCCTGATCGACCAGAAAACCTTCAGCCGCAGCGGCCCGGCAAGCAGCGCCGACGCGCAAGGGGGCGCGCAGGCGCTGGCGGCGGCCTCGGACGCCATCGCCGCCGACCTGCTGACCTGGCTGGGCACGCTGACCATCCCGAAAGAATGACGGCGCCAGCTTCCCCCGCCAGTCCGGCGGCACCACTGCCGCCCGTCCGCTCCTCGCCCGTGTCGCGCGCGACCCTGCTCGCCTACGTCTTCCTGATCGTGTACGCCAGCTGGTTTCCATTCACGGGCTGGCACAGCAATGGCTTGTCGCCGCTGACGTTCCTGGAAAACACGCGCATGCCCCGTTACTGGACGGGCTTCGACGTGGGCATCAACGTCGTCGGCTACATCCCGCTGGGCGCCTTGATCGTGTATTCGCTGTTTCCAAGGATCACAGGTTTCTTTGCCGTCATCGTCGCCAGCCTGTGCGGCGTGTTGATTTCCGGCAGCATGGAAGCCGTGCAAACCTATCTGCCCAGCCGCGTTTCGTCGAACCTGGACTTTTATACGAACTCGGCCGGCTGCTTCATCGGTTCCCTCATCGGCGCCTTGACGGCGCGCAAGCTGCTCGACCATAGCCATTTGTACCGCTTGCGTCAGCGCTGGTTTGCCCAGCACGCCAGCCAGGGCCTGGTGCTGGTGGCCCTGTGGCCGCTGGCGCAGATCTATCCGCAAGGCTATCTGTTCGGCCTGGGCCAGCTGCTGCCCATCCTGTCGGACTGGCTGTCGCGCCTGGCGGGCATGGAGATCGACCTGGCCACCTACCTGCGCCCCGACGTAATCTTAACGGTCGAGCAATATTGGCTTTCAGAAACCATTATCACGGCCTGCGGCATGACGGGCGCCGTGCTCACCTTGCTGTGCCTGCTGCGCCGCGCCGCGCCCCGCGCCGTGCTGATGCTGATCCTCATCGCCGCCGCCCTGACCGTGCGCTCGATGGCCAGCGCGCTGCTGTTTTCGCCGGAAAACGCCTTCGTCTGGATCACGCCGGGCGCCCAGGGCGGTTTCCTGATCGGCCTGATCATGCTGGGCGGCCTGGCGTTCGCGCCGCACGTGGCGCAACGCCGCATCGCGGCCGCCACCTTGCTGTTGAGCCTGGTAATGGTGAATACGACGCCGATCAACCCGTATTTCATGTCGACCTTGCAAGGTTGGGTGCAAGGCAAGTTCCTCAACTTCAATGGCGCGGCGCAATTCCTCGCCTTGCTGTGGCCCTTCATGGCCCTGTGGTTCCTGTGCCTGCCCTCGCACCGCCTGAACCGGCAGGAAGACGCGCAGCGCCAGCGTCGCGAAGACCACCCATAAGCGTTATCATGGCGCATTGATGAATCAGCAGGAGAATAGTATGAGCGACGCACCGTATTTTGAACGCCACGTTTTTTTCTGCATGAATAAACGTGAAGACGGCCGCAACAGCTGCGGCGACCATGGCGCGGAAGCGGCGCAAAAGCATTGCAAGCGCCGCATCAAGGAGCTCGACATGAATGGCGCAGGCAAGATCCGCATCAACCAGGCCGGCTGCATGGACCGCTGCGAAGAAGGCCCGCTGCTGGTGATCTACCCGGAAGCGACCTGGTACACCTATGTCGACACCAGCGATATCGATGAAATCATCGATACGCACCTGGTGGGCGGCAAAATTGTCGAACGCCTCAAGATTTAATGCCAATTTAAGAGATACCCACCAGTATGAGCATCATGAACAGAAACTCGGAAAAATTTACCCTCGCCGGCCATGCAGGCAGCATGGAAGGCTTGCTCGATTTCCCGGCAGACACTCCGCGCGGCATCGCCCTCGTTGCCCACCCGCACCCGCTGTACGGCGGCACGATGGATAACAAGGTCACGCAAACCCTGGCGCGCGCGTTTGTCGCGCTCGGTTACGTGGTGGCGCGCATCAACTTCCGCGGCGTCGGCGCGTCCGAAGGCGTGCACGACCATGGCGTGGGCGAGACGGACGACATGCAATTGCTGTATGAACACATGCGCAGCCTGTATCCGGGCTTGCCCGTGGCCTTGTCCGGTTTCTCGTTCGGCACCTTCGTGCAATCGAAACTGCAGGAACGCCTGGCCGCCGCCGGCACGCCCGCCGAGCGCCTGGCGCTGATCGGCAGCGCGGCCGGCAAGTGGGCCATGGCGGACATTCCCGCCGACACCATCCTGATCCACGGCGAACTGGACGACACGATTCCCCTGTCCGCCGTCTTCGACTGGGCCCGTCCACAAGACATTCCCGTGATCGTGATCCCCGGCGCCGACCATTTTTTCCACCGCAAGCTCAATCACATCAAGAACCTCGTGATTGCCCTGTGGCATGGTGACAAACCCGCAATAGCAGCAGATGATCATTGAAGTGTGGGCTTACTAGCGCCTCCACGGCTATAATTGATCCGTTTTTTCCACGCGGCCATGCAGGTAGCAACAGCATGGCCCTCAGCCTTCATCTTTTTCTCGCAGACCAGCCCCATGAAAAAACTTTTAGCGGCACTGGCCTCCAGTGTATTGTTCTTTTCCGCCGCCTACGCCCAGAGCGTTCCAGCCCCGACCATCGCCGCCAAGTCCTGGCTGTTGCTTGACGCCACCAGTGGCCAGATCATTGCTTCGCAAGATCCGGACGCGCGCATCGAGCCGGCTTCGTTGACCAAGATCATGACGGCTTACCTGACGTTTGCCGCCATCCGCGAAAAGAAACTGGCGCTGGACCAAAAAGTGAATGTGTCCGTGCGTGCCTGGAAAGTCGATTCGAGCAGCTCGAAGATGTTCATCGACCCGGCCACGCCCGTGTCGATCGACGACTTGCTGCATGGCCTGATGATTCAATCGGGTAACGATGCCGCCGTGGCCCTGGCTGAAGCCGTTGCCGGCGATGAAGGCACCTTCGTCGTGCTGATGAACCGCGAAGCGCAACGCATGGGTCTGAAAAACACGCGTTTTGCCAATCCGCATGGCTTGCCTAGCCCAGATAACTATTCCACAGCACAAGACCTGTCCGTGCTGGCCAAGCGCGTGATCGCCGATTACCCGGAATTCTACAAAATCGATTCCGTGAAAAGCTTTACGTACAACAAGATCACCCAGCCTAACCGCAACCGCCTGCTGTGGCTGGACCCAACCGTGGACGGCATGAAGACGGGCCACACGGAAGCGGCCGGCTATTGCATGATCGCCTCGGCCCGCCGTCCAGGCGGCACGGGCGAGCGCCGCCTGATCTCCGTGGTGCTGGGCACCACGTCGGACCAGGCCCGCACGCAGGAAAGCCAGAAGCTGCTGAACTGGGGCTTCCAGAACTTCGATACGGTCAAGCTGTACTCGAAAGGCCAGGCCGTGGCCACGCCGGAAGTGTGGAAGGGCTCGAAAGGCACCGTGAAAATCGGTTTCGCCCGCGATGTGCTCGTCACCGTACCAAAAGGCACGGCTGCCAAGATGAAACCTGTGCTGGAACGCAAGGACCCGCTGGTCGCGCCACTGGCTGAAAACGCGCCTGTCGGCAAGCTGAAAATGATGGTCGACGACAAGGTCCTGCTGGAACTGCCGGTCGTTGCGCTGGAAACCATCAACCAGGCCACGATCTTCGGCCGCGCCTGGGATTCGATGCGCCTGTGGTTGAAATAAGCAGTTAGCGTTCCCCATAAAAAATGCCCGCAGATGCTGCGGGCATTTTTTTCGTCTTGCGTTACGTCAATTACTTCGCCGGCACATCCTTCAAGTGCGGCTTGCGCGCCACGGGCGGGAAGGTGCCGTGGCGGCCTGCGGCAAACGTCGCTTCCGTCTGCGATGGCTCCACCGGCACGGACACCTTGCGCACCTTGGCCACCTGCGCCGCCGTCACGGGCGTGCCGCGGTTGCCCCAGCTGGTCTGGATGAAGGTCACCACCTGGGCAGTCTGCTCATCGTTGAAGATGTCGGCATACGGCGCCATCGTCAGCGCCGACGGCGCCGTGCGCGTGGCGGGCACGGCGCCGCCCGACAGCACGATATTGATGGCAGACGTGGGATCGTTCGTCTGCAGCACGGCATTGCCGGCCAGCGCAGGGAAAGCCTTGTCGTAGCCCTTGCCGTCGGAACGGTGACAACCGGCGCAACGGTCCAGGTACAACTGCGCGCCCGTGGAATGGACGATGCCGCTGAACAATTGCTTGCCCAGCTTGTCGTCCGCCACGAAGGCGGGCGTGGCCGGATTCGCTGGCGGCAGGGATTTCAGGTATTTCGCCATCGCCGCCAGGTCGCCATCCGTCATGTGCTGCATGGAATGGGCCACCACGTCGTTCATGGCGCCGAACGAGGCCGTATGGCTGTTGCGGCCCGTCTTGAGGAATTCGGCGATCTCCGCCGCGCTCCAGCGCGCCAAACCGCCGCCGTGTTCATTGCGCAGCGAGGGCACGGACCAGCCGTCGATCACGCCGCCGCCCGCCAGGAAGGTGGTATTGCCCTCGTCCGTCAGCGACTTTTCCTGCATGCCCACGCCGCGCGCCGTATGGCAGGCGCCGCAGTGGCCCAGGCCCTGCACCAGGTAGGCGCCGCGCAGCAATTGCGCGTCGCCCGTGACCGGCGTTTTATACGGCTGCGGCGTGGGAGCGAAGGCCCAGCGCCAGATGGTCAAGGGGAAACGCATCGACAATGGCCACGGGATGTCGGCCGCCTTGTTCGGCGTCGGGTCCGCCTTCACGCCATGCATGAAATAGGCGTACAGCGCCTGCATGTCCGCCTCGCTCAGGCGCGAGTACGACGGATACGGCATGGCCGGATACACGGTATAGCCGTGCTTGGTCACGCCCGTGCGCATCAGCTTGTCGAAATCGGCAAAGCTCCAGTCGCCGATGCCGGCCTTCTTGTCCGGCGTGATGTTGGTGGAATACACCTTGCCGATCGGCGTTTCCATGCCCAGGCCACCCGCGAACGGATGGCCTTTCGTGCCGGCCGTATGACAGGCGATGCAATCGCCCGCGCGGGCCAGGTATTCGCCCTGGCGTATCAGCTGGGCGTTCGGAGTGGTGGCAGCGGCCGTGGTGGCGGACCAGGCAGTGCCGGAGGCGAGCGCCAGCAGCAGCGCGCCCACGGTATGGGTGAATGTGTTGTTCATCTTCTTGTTCTTTATCAAGCGACCAGGGGACGGGGATCTTTCAGGTATTGCTCGCGGATGGCCTTGGCCGACCAGTAGGTCAGCGCGCAAGCGAGACCCGTCGGGTTGTAGCCGATGCCGACCGGGAACACGCTGGAACCGACGGCAAACACGTTGTGCACGTCCCAGCTCTGCAGGTAGCGGTTGACGACGCTGGTCTTGCGGTCCGCGCCCATGGCCGTGCCGCCCGCCCAGTGGGTGGTCTGGTAATTGCGCAAGTCGAGGTGGTCGCCCACGTTCTTGACGGACACCTTGATAGCTTCCGGATTCATGGCCTCGGCCACCTTCATCATCTTGTCGGTGACGAAACGGCTCATCTTGATGTCGTTTTCCTTCCAGTCGAAGGTAAAGCGCAGCAATTGCTGGCCATACTTGTCAGTGTAGGTGGGGTCGAGGTCGACATAGCAGTCGCGATACGTCATGTTGGCGCCGTGGCAGTCGAACGATACCGTGTTCAAATAGCTCTTCTTGACGGCCTTTTTCCAGGCCGAACCCCAGGCGGGCGTGCCGTCCGGCGTGGCGATGCCGGAAATCGGCTTGGAGCCGGCCGGGTTGCACCAGGCGGGCGAGCCGCCCACAAAGCCCAGCGGGCCATGGTCGAAGTTGTCGCCATTCCAGTCGTCGAGCGCGACGCCGGTGCCGCCGGCGCCGATGAAGGGGTTCGTGTTCGTGTCTTCCTTAAAGAAGGTCTGGATGGTGGACATCATCTGGTAGGCGATGTTGCGTCCCACCACACCTTCATTGCTGACGGGGTCATATGGCTTGCCGATGCCCGACAACAGGAACAGGTGCGCATTGTTGTAGGCAAAGGCGCTGGCGATGACCAGGTCGGCCGGCTGCTCGACGGCCTTGCCGTCCGCATTGATGTAGGTCACGCCCGTCGCGCGTTTTTTGCTGCCGTCGAGGTTGATGCGCACGACGTTGCAGTTGGCGCGCAATTCGAAGTTGGCCACCATGCGCAGGGCCGGCATGATGTTGACGTTGGGCGAAGCCTTGGAATAGTTGTAGCAGGCGTAGCCGGAGCAGAAACCGCAGAAGTTGCACGGTCCCATCTGGCAGCCGTACGGGTTCGTGTACGGGCCGGAGGCGTTCGACGAAGCGTTGACGAACGGGTGGTAGCCGACGGCCTTGGCCGCGCGGCGGAACAGTTCGGCCGTGTACGGCACTTTTTGCGGCGCCAGCGCGTAATTGTCGGAGCGGTCGCCCTCGAACACATTGCCGTCGCCGACGACGATGCCGTTGACCTTATACGCCTGGCCCGAGGTGCCGAAAACTTTCTCCACAAAATCGAAGTGCGGCTCCAGCTCGGCGTAAGTCACGCCAAAGTCCTGGATCGTCATGCCTTCGGGGATGAATTTCTTGCCGTAACGACGTTCGTAATGGCTGCGGATCTGCAGCTCTTCCGGCAAGACGCGCCAGTGCATGCCCGACCAGTGCAAGCCCGCGCCGCCCACGCCCGTGCCGGGCTTGAAGGCGCCGATCTGGCGGTAGGGCACGGCCACGCCCGTGATGCTGTGGCGGAAGGTGAACGTGCTTTTCGACATGTCCTGGAACAGCTTGCTGCGCTGGATGTAGGTCAGCTCGTCGAGGGTCTTCGGATAGGCGCCGTCGGGATAGGTGTCGCGGTACTCGCCGCGTTCCAGCGCGACCACGTTCAGGCCCGCTTCCGTCAATTCCTTGGCCATGATGGCGCCGGTCCAGCCGAAGCCGACAATCACGGCATCGACAGGCTTCATTTTTACATCTGGTTTGATATCACTCATGATGGTTTTTCTTTTTCTTTGATCTGCTACAAAAAGTCTTATGCGATAGAAACAGGGGGCAGCGGGTATTTCTTGCCATACTGTTCGACCCAATCCATGTAGTCGGCGCGCGCGCCGGGGAAACCGACCATCTTCCAGGCCAGCATGTCCTTGTTGCCGCCGTGCACGGGATCGCAAAAGTAACCTTCGCGCGTGTTTTGCAGCAGCTGGTTGAAGAAGACTTTGGCGGGCACTTCGCCGATGTCCAACGTCCCCTTTTGCAATTGCGTGATGACGGCGTCGCGCTCGGCCCCGTTCAGCTGCACGAAAGGCTTGCCGGACTGTTTATGGACGGCTGCGTTGACGCCGGCCAGGGCGCTCTTGTACAGCTCGCGCGGCGCCATGTGGAACTGGTAGCCGAACTGTTCGATCGACGGCACGAACGGCCCTTGCATGTACCACAGCGCGCCATACGCGTAGGGCGTGTTCATCTGCGCATCGATGAATTCATGCGCGCCCGATTCCAGCGCGCCCGGCCCTTCGCCGTCGGCGGGGATCAGGCGGTCGACCAGCGCCGTCAGGGTGGCCCATTCGGTGGCGTCGAAAAAGCGCGGTTTGTAGGCAGGCTGGTCCTTGGAGACGGCCATGGCCAGGCCGCCGCCGGCGCCGGCCAGCAAGGCCACGGCAGGCGCGGCGCCGACGGCCTTGCGCAGGAAGTTACGCCGATGGGGCGAAATCCCGATGATTTTCATAGGTTTTCCTCAGGCGGCACGAGCCGCCACAGTGATGGATGTGGGAGTCAGAAAGAAAATGCGGACACGCGCCGCGGAGAGTGCAGATTTCACGTAGAGATGACTGGAGTATCGCGGCGCGGCGTACCTGCCTGTCGGTTAATTGATCAGGATGATTGACAAGCAGTTGCTTTGCATTTACGGTGCGCATCGTACCATAATTAAAAGAAACATTCAGAGACAGGTTAGACGTGATCAAAAAAGAGGCAGTGGCGCGTGGCCGCCCGCGCAAGGCGGGTGTGGAAGATGCGGTATTGGAAGCGATCGTCATGCTGGTGCGCCTGCATGGGCTCGACGCGGTGACGATACAGATGGTGGCCGACGCTGCCGGCGTGGGGCGCCAGACGATCTACCGGCGCTGGCCGCGCCGCGAAGACATGCTGCTCGACGCGCTCGTCAAGCGCACGGCGGAAAAGCTGCAGCGCGCGCTCGACATGCCGGACGGCCAGGAAATCGAGGCGATCTGCGCGCGCATCTTCGACAACCTGAACGCCGACGGCCGCTTCACCTGCGATTTATTGGTGCTGATCCACAACGATGCGGCGGCGCAACTGCGCTTTCGCGAGCAGATCGTCGCGCCGTGGATCAGCCTGGTGGTGCAGCGCCTGCTCAACATCGGCGTGCGCGCCGACCTCGACCTGCGCCTGTTCGCCTTCATGCTGCAATCGGCGCTCGTGTACCAGATGCAGCTGGGCGGCCAGCTCGATGCGGCCTTGCAGGAGCGGTGTTGCCGCTTTATCCGCAGCATGCTCTAGATTAGCTGGCTATAATCGTGGCGAGTCCCCTCACGCCACCATCAGAAAGCCAGCCCATGAGCCATGTATTTCCCGCCAGCCTGCAAGCGCCGCGCAGCCGTTTGAGCAGCAACGGTCCCGAACTGTCGCGCATCGTCGCCGGCATGTGGCGCATCGGCGAGTGGAATATGTCTGCGCAGCAACGCCTGGCCTTCATCGAGCAATGCCTGGCGCTGGGCGTATCGAGCTTCGACCATGCCGACATCTATGGCGATTACAGCGCCGAAGGCCTGTTCGGCGAAGCGCTGGCCCTGCAGCCGGGCTTGCGCGACAAGATGGAGCTGGTCAGCAAATGCGGCATCAAGCTGCTGTCGCCGCACCGTCCCGGCCATGCCATCCAGCATTACGACACGAGCGCGGCGCACATCACCAGTTCCGTGGAACACACCTTGCGCCAGTTGCAGACGGACCGCCTGGACTTGCTGCTGATCCACCGCCCCGACCCGCTGATGGATTTCGACGAGATCGCCGGCGCCTTCACGCAATTGAAAGCGGCGGGCAAGGTCTTGCACTTTGGCGTGTCGAATTTCAGCCGCCACCAGTTCGAGTGCCTGCACCGGCGCTTCCCGCTGGTGACGAACCAGGTGGAATTTTCACCGCTGCACGTGACGCCGCTGTTCGATGAAACTTTCGACGGCTTGCAGGACGTGGGCGTGGCGCCGATGATCTGGTCGCCGCTGGCGGGCGGACGGCTGTTCCAGGGCGGCGATGCGAATGTGGAGAACTTGCGCAATGTCATCAAGCAGATCGCGGATGAACTGCAGCGTCCGTTTGCCAGCGTGGTATTCGCCTGGATCATGCAACTGCCATGCCGCCCCCTGCCGCTGACGGGCACGGGCCGCATCGAAGCCGTCGGCGTGGCCGTGGAGGGCACGCAATTTGCGCTCAGCCGCAGCGATTGGTTCGCCATCCTGCGCGCCGCGCGCGGGCACGAGGTGGCTTAGTCTATCTCGTCCGGGTCATTGAAGACTTGCGGCAACGCAATACCCCGCCAGCCCAGGTGCCACGCCAAGTTGAGCGCCAGGGTGGCGCCGATGTAGACGGCGAAGAACAGCGCGAAGAAGCTGGTCTTCAGCCACACCAGCAGGGCGACGGCGACGATCAGCACCAGCAGCGCGGCCAGGCTTTTCTTTTGCTTGGAGCTGGGGAAGCGCAAGGTCGACACCATCAGGCTGCCCACGCCCACCAGCAATAGCATCAGCAGATAGCTGTGCAACATGGAATCGATGGGCGCCGGCCAGGCCACCACGACGGCCGCCACGCAGGCGGCCCCGGCCGTGATCGGCATGCCGACGAAATACAGGGGATCCGTCCGTCCCACGTTCACATTGAAGCGTGCCAGGCGCATAGCGCCGCACGCGACAAAGAAGAAGCTGGCCATGCCGCCAAAGCGCAGCAGCAGCGGATCGTGCACGCCCATCTGCACGAAGCCGTAGCAGTACAGCAATACGGCCGGGGCGCAGCCGAAATTCATCACGTCGGCGATGGAATCGAGCTGCACGCCGAACTGCGAGCTGGTGTTCGTCAGGCGCGCCACGTAGCCGTCGAGCGCGTCGAACACGCCGGCCAGCACCAGCAGCGCGGCCGCCAGCCGGTAATCGGCGGGGTTGCCGACACCGGCGTTATCGACGGAGATGACGATGCTGGCAAAACCGCAGGCTATCGAAAGCAAAGTCACCATGCTGGGCAAGGCGTATTTGGCGCGCTGCAGGCGCGACTTGGGCAATGTGTTCAAATTTGTGGGCAATCAAAGTAGCGGAAATGAGGCAACGCAGCGGCAAACGCTGCACTATGCTCATTCTACCCTGCGCAGCTGCGGCACCGTCTGCGCACGAGCACGCGACATATCTTGTCATTGATGCTCTACGGCATATAAAAATGCCTTAGAATCGTTTCACAGGGCAGCACGCCAGCCCCCACCGCTGCCCGCCTACCTATACAGGAGTCAACTTGATTGTCTCGTCACTGCGTTGGAAGTACTGGATACCCGCCCTGCTGAGTGCAGCCCTGCTGAGCGCCTGCGGCGGCGGCGATAACGGCGGCAAGACGTCGCTGAACACCTCGACCCAGGCCGGGCAGCTGACACAGGAGCCGGGCGCTCCCGTCCTCAGCAACAATATCGCCACCGATGGTTTCAACTGGATCAATTACCGGCGCGGCCAGATCGGCCTGGCGCCGCTGGTGCGCAATAGCCAGATCGACAACGCGGCACTCGGCCACTCCAATTATCTGAACAGCAATAATGTGGTGGTGCACAATCAAGTGAAAGGCAAGCCCGGCTTTACCGGCGAAACACTGTATGACCGCCTGACCGCGTCCGGCTATGGCGTCACTTCCGTCTGGGGCGAAGTCATCGCGGGCGTGTCGACCAATTCCGGTTTCTACATGGCGGAAAACCTGATCACGGCCGTGTATCACCGCTTCCTCATCTTTGAACCGGTCTTCAAGGAAGGCGGCGCCGGCGCGGCCGTCAACAACAGCGGCTATGCGTATTTCACCACCGACCTGGCGGGCAACAGCCGCTACGGTCCCGGCTTGCCGGCCGGCCAGATCGTCAGCTACCCGTTCGACGGACAGACCAAGGTCGCCACCAGTTTCGCCAGCAATGAAGAGGAACCCGATCCCGTGCCCAACCAGGACGTGGTCGGCTACCCCATCAGCGTCCATGCGAATTTCGACGCCACCCTCAGCGTGACGACATTCACCGTGCGCCAGCGTGGCGCCGGCACGGACCTGACGGTACGCCTGCTCAGCAAGGAAACCGATGCCGTCAATACATCGCGCTCGGTGGCCGCCATCATCCCGCTGGCCCCCCTGCTGGCGGCCACCACCTATGACGTGAGTTTCATCGGCAAAGTCAATGGCGCGAGCGTCACGCGCAGCTGGTCATTCACGACGCGTTAATCTGGCAGCGTCTGCCAAGCGGACGCAGTAGCGAGGGCAACTGGATGTAAAATGATGGATATTGCGTGAATGCAATTGACAAGTTTTGGGGCCCTCTGCACACCAGGCATGATGAAACCACACGCCACTTGCGATGATGATGCCGCCCTCGCGGCATCCGACATGGTCCGTATTCTCGATGTCGAGAACGGACTGGGCCGCATCATGGGCGACCGCATCCTGTATCTGAAAATCCTGCGCCGCTTCCTGCATGACCACGGCACCACGCCGTGCCAGATCCGCGCCGAATTCGACACGGGCAACTATGCCTCCGCGCGCCTGAAGGCGCATACGCTGAAGGGCGCCGCCGGCATGATCGGCGCGCACCACGTGCACGGCCTGGCGGAAACGCTGGAATCGGCACTGCGCGCGCAAGCGCCCGACCTGGCCCGGCAGATGCTGCAGCTGGAACTGGCGCAGGATCAATTGCTGGGCGCGGTCAGCAGCATGCTGGGCACGCCGGAGGCCACCCATACGGCGGCGCAGGACGTGGCACCCGATCCGGCCGCGCCCGCCATCCAGCTGCTGCTGGCGCGCCTGGCCAGCCACCTGCGCGAAGGCGACGGCGCAGCCATCGACATCCTGGAAAACTCGGCCAGCCTGCTGGCGGCCAGCCTGGGCGTGCATGTCTACCAGGAAGTAGCGGCTGCCGCGCATGAGTTCGACTACGACGGCGCACTGGCGGCGCTGCTGCGGCGCCGCTAGCCGCCCCCCCCCCTCAAGGGTGGTATTGCGCCTCTTCCGCGTAAGCCATGCCACAGCTCTTGCCGCAAAAGCGGCGCACGGCGTCGAGCGGCTTGTCGCAGTACCAGCACGCGCCTTTCGGCGGCAAGGTGGCGATCAATTCCGGCATGGCGGGCAATCGTCGCGCCACGACCTCATCCCCGCATTCCACGACATCCGGCTGTTTGCTGTCCATGGCGCTTCCTTTCCTAGCGGCACTTCAAGGCCGCTCAGCAAGATTACGTCAGCACAGTTTGAAGCCCATGACATTTCTCAACGGCGGCCACGCTTGCCCCATCGGCGCCATGAAATTTCCAAACGACAACGTTGTCACTTCACACTACAATCGGTGTTCCGTCCACTTGCGCGCTTGCCATGAAACACATCCCCCTGCTGCTCTCCTGCTTGCTGCTCAGCGCCTGCGCCACGCGCACGCCCACCGCCTACACCCTCAATTCGGGCGCCGAACGCACGCCGGAACAATTGGCGGTGGTGTTCGAACACGCCGACCTGACCTTGCGCATCGACCCGGCCAGCCGCAGCATCGCCGGCGACGCGCGCCTGACCTTCCTGGCGACGCAGCCGATCTCGCGCTTCGCGCTGGACCTGGACCGCAACCTGCCCGTCGATGCCATCGAAATCGACGGCAAGGCGCTGCGGCCGCAAGACTACGCCAACCCGGACGGGCGCCTGAGCATGACCTTGCCGGCCACCCTCGCGGCCGGCGCGCGCACCACCATCCGCGTCGTCTACCACGGCGTGCCGCACGTCGCCGTGAAAGCGCCGTGGGATGGCGGCATGGTGTGGTCGAGCACGGCCGATGGCGCGCCGTGGATCGCCAGCGCCGTGCAAGGCGAAGGCTGCGACCTGTTCTGGCCCTGCATCGACCACCCGATGGGCAAGGCCCAGCTGATCGACCAGCACATCCAGGTGCCGGCGCCGCTGGTGGCGGCCGGCAACGGCGTCGCGCTTGGCATGGATGAGGCCGACGGCTGGCGCACCTGGCACTGGCGCGCCAAACATCCGAGCACCTATGGCATCGCCCTCAACGTGGCGCCCTACCGCAGCTTGCAGGGCGAGTATGCTAGCCGCTACGGCAACCGCATCCCCCTGCAATTCTGGTATCTGCCGGAAAGCGAAGCCAAGGCGGGCGCCCTGTTCGCGGAATTGCCGCCCATGCTAGATTTTTTTGAAAGCGTCATCGGCCCCTACCCGTTTGGCGATGAAAAGGTCGGCATCGCCGAAACACCGCACAAGGGCATGGAGCACCAGACCATCAATGCCTATGGCAACAAATTCGCCAAGACCAGCTATGGCTACGACGAACTGCTGCAGCATGAATTTGCGCACGAATGGTTCGGCAACCAGCTCACCAACAGCAACTGGGACGACATGTGGCTGCACGAAGGTTTCGGCACGTACATGCAACCGCTGTACATGCAATATCTGCGGGGGGAGCAGGAGTATTTTGCTGCGTTACAGCAAATGCGCGCCGGCATCGCCAACAAGGCGCCCATGGTCTCGGGCAAGCCGAAAAGCGAGGAAGAGGTCTACGACGAGAAAAAAGGAGGGCCCGGCGGCGACATCTATGCCAAAGGCGCGCTGGTGCTGCACACCTTGCGCGGCCTGATCGGCGACGACGCCTTCTTCCGCGCCGTGCGCCTGCTCGTCTACGGCACGGAACAGCCGCAGCCGGGCCAGTTCCAGCCCCGCTATGGCAGCACGCAGGAATTCATGGCCATCGTCAACAAAGTCACGGGCAGCAATTACGACTGGTTCTTCCAGACCTATCTGTACCAGGCCGCGCTGCCGGAGCTGTCCGCCGTGCGGGACGGCGACACCCTGCGCCTGCTGTGGAAGACGCCTGCCGACCTCGCCTTCCTGATGCCGGTGGAAGTTCGTATCGGCAAGGAAATCCATACCGTTTCCATGGCGCTGGGCTTTGGCGAACTGCCCCTGCCGGCTGGCGCCACGTACACGCTCGACCCGCGCTCGCGCGTGCTGCGGCGGGCCGAGCATATCGAAGCCTTCCAGACATTCAGGGAAGAGCAAGCCAAGCGCAAGAAGAGCTGAGCCGCCGCAAGCCAGGGCAGCCGTTATTTCCGGAAACTGCGCACCGCGTCATTGGCATTGTCGGCAATGACTTTTTCCAGCTTCGGCTGTCCCGCATACTTGGCGGACAGCCGTTTCCACTGCCGCTGCGCCTGGCCGCAAAAAGCGGCCACGGCTTGCGTGATCTCGCGCTGGCGCGCCTTGTCGTTGTCATCCCACTCGCCGGCAAAGTGTTCGCACATTTGCGCATGATCAATGAACTGCACCACGTCGCGCGGCAGCTTTTCCTCTGCCTGAACCAGCAAGGGCAGACAGCACAGTGCGGCAGCGATCAACATTTTCATCGTGTGCCCTTACTTGCCGATG
Source organism: Janthinobacterium sp. SUN026 (assembly GCF_030397625.1). NCBI lineage: Bacteria > Pseudomonadati > Pseudomonadota > Betaproteobacteria > Burkholderiales > Oxalobacteraceae > Janthinobacterium > Janthinobacterium sp. SUN026. Next base: position 29,266 of record NZ_JAPQNU010000007.1, read on the forward strand.
CAGAAACGGCTGAAAATCACGCCCAGCAGATCGTCAGGCGAAAACTCGCCCGTGATGCTCGACAGCTGCACCTGCGCCAGGCGCAGTTCTTCCGCAAACAAGTCCAGCGACTGGTCGTCCTGCGCCGCGTGTTCGGCGGCGATGTCCAGGTGCTTGCCGGCCGATTTGAGCGCGATCAAATGGCGTTCGCGCGCCAGGTACAGCGATTCGCCCGTCTGCTGCCAGCCGGCGATGCGCAACAGCTCGGCACGCAGCAAGTCGATGCCGATGTGCTCGTGCGCGGACAGATACACGTGGGTGGCGTCGGGCAAGCTGTCGACGCTGGGCTTGTGGCCCGACAGGTCGATCTTGTTCCACACGCGCACCACCGGCACGCCTTCCGGGAAGGCGGCGACGATGGTTTCATCGGCCAGGGTGGGACCGTGGTCGGCATCGAGCAGGTGCAGGATCACGTCGGCCTTGCCGATCTCGCCCCAGGTGCGTTCGATGCCGATGCGCTCGACGGCGTCGATGGTGTCGCCCGCGCTGCGGATGCCGGCCGTGTCGATGATGTTGAGCGGAATGCCTTCGATCTGGATGGTTTCGCTGACCTTGTCGCGCGTGGTGCCGGCGATCGGCGTGACGATCGCCACGTCGGCGCCCGCCAGCGCGTTCAGCAGCGACGATTTGCCCACGTTCGGCTGGCCCGCCAGCACGACATTGAGACCTTCGCGCAGCAGCGCGCCCTGCGCCGCCTGCGCAAACACTTTATGCAACGCTGCGATGACGGCTTTCAACTGGCCGCGCGCATTCGATTTTTCCAGGAAGTCGATCTCTTCTTCCGGGAAGTCCAGGGTCGCCTCGACCAGCATGCGCAGTCCCGTCACCTGCTCGACCAGCGCGTGGATGGTGTTCGAAAACGCGCCCGACAGCGATTGCGAAGCGGACTTGGCGGCCGCCTCCGTGGAGGCATCGATCAGGTCGGCCACGGCTTCGGCTTGCGCCAGATCAAGCTTGTCATTCAAAAACGCGCGCCGCGTGAATTCGCCCGGTTCGGCCAGGCGCAAGCCGCTGTCACGGCCCGCTTCCAGCACGCGCGCCAGCAGCAGCTGCAGCACCACGGGGCCGCCGTGGCCCTGCAATTCCAGCACGTCTTCGCCCGTGTACGAATGCGGGCCCTTGAAATGGATGGCGATGCCCTGGTCGATGATGGCGCCGTCGCTTTCCGTAAATGGCAGGTAGGTGGCGTGGCGCGGTTTCAGTTGCTGCGCGCCGAACAGGGCCGTCATTAACGGAGCGAGATTTTTGCCGGAGGCGCGTACCACGCCGATGCCGCCGCGTCCGGGAGCGGTGGCGATGGCGGCGATAGGGGAAGAGTCGAGTTTCATGGGGATATTGTAGATTATTCGGGGAAGGCTGCGGGAGCCGCGCTATGTTCAGCGACAAACCGGGTGCACATGAAGGGGGTCAGTGGAAAACCGGCAAAACCCACTTTTTTGACATCGTACCCACTGGGTAGGATGTCAAAAAAAAGCCCGCGCGAGGCGGGCTTTCTGTTCGCTGGCCGGACTTACTTGACGGCAGGCGCGTATTTCTTGGTGATCACCCATTGCTGGCCGATCGACAGGACGTTGTTGACGACCCAGTAGAGTACCAAGCCCGACGGGAAGAAGAAGAACATCACCGAGAATGCCAGTGGCATGAACAGCATCATCTTCGCTTGCATCGGATCGGCCGGGGCCGGGTTCAGCTTGGTCGTGATGAACATCGAGATCGCGTACAGCACGGGCAGGATGCACCATGGGTCATGCTGGGCCAGGTCGGTGATCCAGCCGATCCATGGCGCGCCGCGGATTTCCACGGACGCGTTCAAGACCCAGTACAGGGCGATAAAGACGGGCATCTGGATCAGGATCGGCAGGCAGCCGCCCAGCGGATTGATCTTTTCCGTCTTGTACAGCTCCATCGTGGCCTGGTTCATCTTTTGCGGATCGCCCTTGAAGCGTTCGCGGATCGCTTGCATCTTCGGCGTGACCAGTTTCATCTTCGCCATGCTGCGGTAGCCGGCGGCCGACAGCGGGAAGAACAGCAGCTTGATCAGGATCGTGAAGGCGATGATGGTCCAGCCCCAGTTGCCCAGCACGCTGTGGATCTGTTCCATGACCCAGAACATCGGCTTGGCGATGATGGTCAGCCAGCCATAATCCTTGACCAGTTCCAGGCCAGGCGAGACGTTTTCCAGCAGGTGCGCGATTTGCGGACCCGAGTACAGCTTGCTGTCCATGCTGGCCGAAGCGCCTGGCGCCAGGGTAGGCAGGGGCAGCACGTTGCCGATGGCGTACAGGTTGGGGCCGACCTTCTTCGTGAAGATGTCGCGCTTGGCGTTCTCAGGTGGAACGAAAGCGGACACGAAGAAGTGTTGCGAAATCGCAAACCAGCCGCCATTCGCCGTCGCCGGGTGCAGGCCCTTCATGGCGTTGTCGTTGCCCTTCTTCTCGTCTTCCAAGGCCGCTTTTTCGATTTTCTCGAACGTCAGCTTCTGGTACTTGTCTTGCGGCGTGTACAGGGTCGGGCCCGTGAAGCTGCTGTTGAAGAAGGAGTCGCCGACCGGCTTGTTGCCGTCATGCGTCAGTTGCAGATACAACTGCGGCGTGACAGGGGCCGCGCCCACGTTGGACACGTCATGGCGCACGTCGATGACGTAATCGCCGCGCTTGAAGGTAAACGTCTTGGTCAGCTTGACGCCGCCTTCGACCGCTTCCATCACCAGTTGAATTTGCTTGCCATCGGCCAGGGTACGCACGCCAGGCTGCACGGTGAAACCGCTCGCATGGGTAGGGAAGGGACCGCCGACCAGGCCCGATTGCGCCAGGTAAGTGTGGTTCGCGCCTTCGTCGAACAGCACTTCGTTTTGCTTGCCGTCATCCGGCTGGCATACCTTGAACAGGCCGAAGCAGCCGCCAAACCAGCCCGGATTACCCGCGCCCTTGAATTTCAGCAATTCCAGACGCTTGACCTGGCCGCCCAGGGTGTCGATATCGACCTTGATGACGTCGGTGGTGATGGTAATCACTTCGCGCTTGAACGCGGCGGGATCGACAGCGTCACCCGGCAGGGCAGGCACGCCTGCCGCGGCTGGCAAGGCAGCCGTCTTGGCAGGGGTCGCAGGCGCCTTGGCGGTTTGTTCCGTGTTCGCGGAGAACATCGACGGCTTGCCGTTCGAGATCATCCATTCGTTCCAGAGAATTACCAGCGAGACGGAAAACACGATCCACAGGATGGTACGTTTATTGATATCCATTAGGGTATTTGTCAGGAGTGGTTGCAACCGCAAGCGGTCGTTGAAGATTGTTTGCAATCGGCCGGCGGCACCGGGTCGACGCCCCCTTCATTCCAGGGGTGGCAACGGCACAGGCGCTTGGCAGCCAGCAGGCTGCCCTTGGCAGTACCGTGCACGCGCAGCGCTTCCATCGCGTAATGCGAACAGCTCGGATAGAAACGGCAATTCTGTCCCAGCATGGGGCTGATCAGCAACTGATAAGCGCGCAGCAGGAACAGCAGCAGGGTTTTCATGGCGCGGATGGTGGTGGCGCAGCAACAGAACGGGCCTGGGCGGCGATTTGCGCCGCGAACAGGCGGCTCAATTCCTCGCGCAGCTCGGCTTTGAGCTGCGTCGTGGTGGCCGGACCATCCTTGCTGTTGACGGCGCGCGACAAACGCACCACGCAGTCGACCGGCGGCATCGCGCTGTTGCGAAACAGCTCGCGCGTGACGCGCTTGATCGTGTTGCGGGTCGCCGCGCGCGGCGCGAAACGCTTGGCCACAACGACGCCCAGCCGCGCATGCGGCAATTGATTGTGTCGGGTGTACAGCACAAAATGCGCTGTTTTTTGCGAAGGGCGCAAACGAAAAACGGATGAAAATTCATCCGTTTTAACGATACGCCGAACGCGCGCGAAGTCGTGTGAACCTTCGCGTTGATTGCCGACTGGAGTACAGCTAGCCACGCGATCAGCTGTCAACGACAAGCCTAGACGGCCAGACGTTTGCGGCCCTTTGCGCGACGTGCGTTGAGCACATCACGGCCACCACGGGTAGCCATACGAGCGCGGAAGCCGTGCGTACGCTTGCGGCGAACGACGGAAGGTTGGTAAGTACGTTTCATGTTGGTCTCGCTAAAAACAAAAAAAATGCAAAATCGGGTCTGACGTCCCGTCAGTTTTTGGTGCCAATGACAATCGCGCACTTATGCCAAGGCACAAGCTGGCCAATCTCATCGCCCGCTTAATCCACGCTTAGTCCATATTGTCGTTCCAAATGAATAAACACGGAATACGGGCGGGGAACCCTGAATTATTCAGCATATGCCCCCCTCTTGTCAAGGATTGCCGTGATCGCCTGGAAATTTGCGCGCCGGCCCCCATCTGCCGGCAAGGCCCCGCCACAGGCCGCGCCAGCACTGCCTGTGACGGGATAACCGGGGGATAAGTCGCCTCTTATGCACACGGCGCCCCACCCCGCCACACAAAAATAACAGCCGTGCCTGTGGATAACTTTCGCAGTCGGGAGTAGAATAGCGCGTTACGTGTGGCGAGCCCTCGCGCGACGCCGGCCTTGCAACACGGTGAACGCAGGGCAGAATCGATACGCCCTCCCACACCTTTTCACATAGACATACATGGATAATTTCTGGCAGGCCTGTTCCGCGCAGTTGGAACTGGAGCTGACACCGCAACAATTCAGTGCGTGGATCAAACCGCTTATCCCTCTCGATTACGAAGAGGGCAAGCTGCGCATTGCTGCGCCCAATCGCTTCAAGCTCGATTGGGTCAAGACCCAGTTCGCCAGCCGCATCACTGCCCTGGCCATTCAGTACTTCGAAGCGCCGACGGAAGTGCAGTTCGTGCTCGACCCGCGCCTGGCCTTGCCGAAGAAACCCGTCACCGCCAGCACCCCGGCCAGCGATCCGAATGGCGGCGCGCCCAGCGCGCGCGCCGCGGAACCGCAGCCGAGCGTGCCGGAACTGAGCATCGGCGCCGCGCCGCGCCGCGAGCAGAGCCGCATCAACACCGACCTGACCTTCGACAGCTTCGTGACGGGTAAGGCCAACCAGCTGGCGCGCGCCGCCGCCATCCAGGTGGCGAACAATCCGGGCGTGTCGTACAACCCGCTGTTCTTCTACGGCGGCGTCGGCCTGGGTAAGACCCACTTGATCCACGCCATCGGCAACCAGGTGATGGCCGACAATCCGGGCGCGAAGATCCGCTACATCCACGCAGAACAGTACGTTCGCGACGTAGTGACCGCTTACCAGCGCAAGGGTTTCGACGACTTCAAGCATTACTATCACTCGCTCGACATGCTGCTGATCGATGATATCCAGTTCTTTGGCGGCAAGAGCCGCACGCAGGAAGAGTTCTTCTATGCATTCGAGGCATTAATTGCCGCAAAGAAACAGATCATCATCACCTCGGATACGTATCCGAAGGAAATCACGGGCATGGACGACCGTCTGATCTCGCGCTTCGACTCGGGCCTGACGGTGGCCATCGAACCGCCGGAACTGGAAATGCGCGTGGCGATTCTGTTGAAAAAAGCCAAACAGGAAGGCGTGACCTTCTCCGACGACGTGGCGTTCTTTGTCGCCAAGCACTTGCGTTCGAACGTACGCGAGCTGGAAGGCGCGCTGCGCAAGATCCTCGCGTATTCGCGTTTCCATGGCAAAGATATCACCATCGATATCGTCAAGGAAGCCCTGAAGGACTTGCTGTCGGTGCAGAATCGCCAGATTTCCGTGGAAAACATCCAGAAAACGGTGGCCGACTTCTTCAATATCAAGGTTGCCGACATGTATTCGAAGCGCCGCCCCGCGAATATCGCCCGGCCGCGCCAGATCGCCATGTACCTGGCCAAGGAATTGACACAGAAGAGCCTGCCGGAAATCGGCGAGTTGTTCGGCGGCCGCGACCACACCACGGTGCTGCATGCCGTGCGCAAGATCGCGCTGGACCGCACCAAGAACCCGGAATGCAACCATGAATTGCATGTGCTGGAACAAACGTTAAAAGGCTAAGCGCCGCTTGGGCAAGGCTGGCTCAAAACGTGCTTTACCCTTATTATCTGGGAGAGCGCCGCAGCCGGCCTGCCGGGGCTCCCCTTGCAATGATTGTTAAATTACTACGTTAAACTTCATACCTATACATTGAGGATAAATATGCAATTGGTCAAAACCACCCGAGATACCCTTCTCCGGCCACTGCAGATCGTGAGCGGTATTGTCGAGCGTCGGCACACTATGCCGATTCTGGCCAATATCCTCATCCGCAAAGACGGTGAAAATGTCTCCTTCCTGTCGACCGACACCGAAGTGCAGATCACCACGCACGCGGAAATCGGTTCCGGCGCGGACGTCACCGGCACCACCGTGGCCGCGCGCAAGCTGCTGGACATCCTGCGCGCCCTGCCCGAATCGGGCGACGTCACGATGACCCTGCTGAACAAGCGCCTGACCGTGCAAACGGGCAAGTCGCGCTTCGCCCTGCAAACCTTGGCGGCGGAAGAGTTTCCAACCGTGCAACAAGCGGAAAGCTACAACGCGTCCGTCACCCTGCCCCAGAAAACCTTGAAGCACCTGTTCAACATGGTGCATTTCTCGATGGCGCAGCAAGACATCCGCTACTACCTGAATGGCTTGCTGCTGGTTCTGGATGGCAATAATGTGATCGCCGTGGCCACCGACGGCCACCGCCTGGCGTTTTGCCAGGTCGCTACCGAGCAGACGTTTGCGCGCCAGGAAGTGATTATTCCGCGCAAGACCATCATCGAACTGCAGCGCCTGCTGGAAGAGAACGATGAGCCGGTGCAGCTGGACATCGCCGCCAACCAGGTGAAACTGACCTTTGCCGACATCGAGCTGATCTCGAAGCTGGTGGAAGGCAAGTTCCCCGATTACACGCGCGTGATTCCTAAAGGCTACAAAAACGACTTCACCATCGGCCGCGATGAACTGCTGCGTTCGCTGCAACGTGCCGCCATCATGACCAGCGACAAGTTCAAGGGCGTGCGCTGCATCATCACCCCGGGCAGCATGAAGATCAGCTCGACCAATGCGGACCAGGAAGAAGCCGTCGAAGAGCTGGAAATCGACTACGGCGGCGACTCCGTCGACATCGGCTTCAACGTGACGTATCTGCTGGACGTGCTGAACAACCTGAAATGCGAATACGTCAACATCGCGCTGGGCGACTCGAACTCGTCCGCCCTGATCTCCATCCCTGACAACGCGGACTTCAAGTACGTTGTCATGCCGATGCGCATTTAAGCGTAACCCAATGCAAAACTGGGGTCTGATCCGACAGGGTCAGGCCCCGCAATCAGCAATCGTTATTTGAGAAAGCAGTCCATGTCCGAGAATCCACAAGACACCCCGATCCAGGCCAAAACGGAAGAATACGGCGCCGCCTCCATCCAGATCCTGGAAGGCCTGGAAGCCGTACGCAAACGCCCGGGCATGTACATTGGCGACACCTCGGACGGCACCGGCTTGCACCATCTGGTATTCGAAGTGCTGGACAACTCGATCGATGAATCGCTGGCCGGCCACTGCACGGAAATCCACGTCACCATCCACAGCGACAATTCGATCTCGATCACCGACAATGGCCGCGGCGTGCCGACCGGCCTGAAAATGGACGACAAGCACGATCCGAAGCGTTCGGCGGCAGAAATCGTCATGACCGAACTGCACGCGGGCGGCAAGTTCGACCAGAACTCGTACAAAGTATCGGGCGGTTTGCATGGCGTGGGTGTGTCCTGCGTCAATGGTCTGTCGAAATTGCTGAAACTGACCATCCGCCGCGACGGCAAAGTGCATCACATGGAATTCGTGCGCGGCGTGCCGCAAGACCGCCAGATCGTCATGGTGGGCGACATCGCCACCTCGCCGATCAAGGTCATCGGCGAAACGGACAAGCGCGGCACCGACGTGCATTTCTGGGCCGACGAAGAGATTTTCACGCACGTGGAATTCCACTACGAAATCCTGGCCAAGCGTATCCGCGAACTGTCCTTCCTGAACAATGGCGTCAACATCAAGTTGTCGGACCAGCGCACGGGCAAGGAAGAAGTCTTCGCCTTCGAAGGCGGCACGCGCGGCTTCGTCGAATACATCAACAAGGCCAAATCGGTCTTGCACCCGACCATTTTCCAGGCCACGGGCGAGCGCATGTCCGACCAGAACACGAATATCTCGGTCGACGTGTCGATGCAGTGGAACGATGCCTACAATGAACAGGTGCTGTGCTTCACAAATAACATCCCGCAACGCGACGGCGGCACCCACCTGACGGGCTTGCGCGCGGCGATGACGCGCGTGATCAACAAATACATCGATGAACACGAGTTCGCCAAAAAGGCGAAAGTGGAAATCAACGGCGACGACATGCGCGAAGGCTTGACCTGCGTCCTGTCCGTGAAAGTGCCGGAACCAAAATTCTCGTCGCAGACGAAAGACAAGCTGGTGTCGTCGGAAGTGCGCGGCCCCGTCGAAGAGATCGTCGCCAAGACGCTGGCTGATTACCTGCAAGAAAAACCAAACGACGCCAAGATCATTTGCGGCAAGATCGTCGAAGCGGCGCGCGCCCGCGAAGCGGCCCGCAAGGCCCGCGACTTGACGCGCCGCAAAGGCATCATGGATGGCCTGGGCCTGTCGGCCAAGCTGGCCGACTGCCAGGAAAAAGACCCCGCCCTGTGCGAACTGTACATCGTCGAGGGTGACTCGGCAGGTGGCTCGGCAAAACAAGGGCGCGACCGCAAGTTCCAGGCGATTCTGCCGCTGCGCGGCAAAGTCTTGAACGTGGAAAAAGCCCGTTTCGAAAAAATGCTGTCGTCGGAGCAGATCACCACCCTGATCGCCACGCTCGGCACCTCGATCGGGCCGGACGAATTCAACGTCGAGAAACTGCGCTACCACCGCATCATCATCATGACCGATGCGGACGTCGACGGCGCCCACATCCGTACCCTGCTGCTGACCCTGTTCTACCGCCAGATGCCGCAACTGGTCGAGCGCGGCCACATCTACATCGCGCAACCGCCGCTGTACAAGGTGAAGGCGGGCCGCGACGAGCGCTATCTGAAAGATGACGCCGAGGAAGCGAGCTACATGATGACCGTGGCGCTGAACACGGCCGTGCTGGTGCCGCGCGAAGGCGCGGAAGGCATTTCCGGCGAAACGCTGACCGAACTGGTGCGCAAGTTCAACCTGTCGAACACCATCATGACGCGTTTGACGCGCGTCATCGACCGCGCCGCCCTGACGGCCATCATGACGGGCGTGCAGCTGGACCTGTCGACCCTGGACCTGGCGGAAACCTCCGCCCTGGCCCTGCAGACGGCCATCAACGACAGCGCCGTGCGCGTGCATGTGCGTTCCGACGACTTGTCGGAAAAACACAAGCTGCACATCGAGCGCATGTACCACGGCAACGTCAAAGTGACGGCCATCGACGCCGACTTCGTGCAAGGCCCGGACTACGCCGTGCTGAGCAGCGGCGCCGCCACCTTCGAAGGCCTGATCGGCGAAGGCGCGTTTGTCCGCCGCGGCGAAGGCGAGCGCATCAAGGAAATCGCCGTGGTCGACTTCCACCAGGCCATGCAATGGCTGCGCGACGAAGCCGAACGCACCGTCTCGAAACAGCGCTACAAAGGTCTGGGCGAAATGAACCCGGATCAACTGTGGGAAACGACGATGGACCCGACCGTGCGCCGCTTGTTGAAAGTGCAGATCGAAGACGCCATTGCGGCGGATCAAATCTTCACCACCCTGATGGGCGACGACGTGGAACCGCGCCGCGCCTTCATCGAAAACAACGCGTTGCGCGCAGGCAATATCGACGTGTAAGCCAGCTTCCCTGGTTTGCGTGACTGCCAAGGCGGCCCTCTTCAGGGCCGCTTTTTTTATGCCTGCCAGAATCCTGCCGCCCTATTGACATACTTGCTTTAAGCAAGCAATAATCTGCCATAAGCAAGTAAATGGAGGTGTCACATGCAAGCGGATCAACTCGGCGAACGCACGGAGATCGTGCGTCGTTTCAACCGTTTCTATACGCGCCAGATTGGCGTGCTACATGAGCACTTGCTGGACAGCGCATTTTCTCTGACGGAAGTGCGCATTCTGTATGAATTGGCGCATCGTGAGCAGCTGACCAGCGCGGACCTGTGCCGCGAGCTGGGCTTGAATGCGGGCTATCTGAGCCGGGTCATTGCCGGGTTCGAAAAGCAGGGGCTGATCGCCAAGACGCGCTCGCCCACGGATGCGCGCGCGGCCCGATTGCAGCTGACCGAGCAGGGACAGCGCACCCTTGCCCCCCTGGTCGACGCCTCGCGGCGCGAAGTGGCCGCCATGCTGGAACGTTTGCCGCCGACGGCGCAGCAGGAGCTGGTCGCTGCCATGGAGCAAATCCAGGGTTTGCTGGGGGAACCATCGCCCAGCTATCTCCTGCGCAATCCGCAGCCGGGCGACATGGGCTGGATCATCCACCGACAAGCCGTGCTGTATGCGCAGGAATATGGCTGGAACAATGAATACGAGGCGCTCGTTGCCGACATCCTCGCCAAGTTCGTGCGGGAGTTCGACCCGGCCCGTGAGCGCTGCTGGATCGCCGAGAAAGACGGCAAGGTGATCGGTTCGGTCTTCATCGTGCGCCAGGACGACACGACGGCCAAGCTGCGCCTGCTGTATGTCGATCCCTGCGCGCGCGGCCTGGGCATCGGCAGCCGCCTGGTCGACGAGTGCCTGCGCTTCAGCCGCCAAGTCGGCTATACGAAAATGGTGTTGTGGACTAACAGCATCCTCACCGATGCGCGCCGCATCTACGACAAGGCCGGCTTCCAGCTGGTCGAGGAAGAGGCGCATCACAGCTTTGGCAAGGACTTGATCGGCCAGGTGCTGGCGCGCGACCTGTGACGACCCGCGCTGCCGCCGCCATATGCCACTGTGGCGGCGGCAGGACAGTGTCAGCCGTTTTCCTCGCCACTCTCCCCACTCCCCCCAAGAAACCAGTACACTAGTTCCTGAGCGCAACTAATTTTGTGCGCGCGCCATGCCGCCTGCCGTTGCCGGGAGGCGTCCCTGCCGCAAGGCGTGTTGTCTGCCTGGACAAATGCAATGTTCACTTCGCGCAGCCTGTCTCCTGCCTTCTATTACCTGTTCTTTTCAGGAGAACGGGAGCAGCAGCAGCGCTTTTTCAAGGAACTGCATTTCATTTCGATAGCCATCCTGACGTTTGGCCTGGCTTGCTGGCTGGTCACGTTCAGCCTGACCTTGCCGCGCGCTTCGCTCGATCATGCGCAGGCGGCGCTGGGCTTGACGGGCATGCTGGTCGGGCTGCTGCTGACCGTGTATGCGAAGTCCTTGCAAGCCATCATCGCCAGCGGCACCATCAGCGTGCTGTTCATCGGTTTCAGCTTTCGCGTGCTGATGCTGGGCACGGAAGACCCCGCTTTCTGGGTATTGCCGCTGGGCGTGATGATCACCCTGACGACGGCGCCCATCTTCAGCGGCATCGCGTATTACCTGGGCGTATCGCTGTGCGTGTGGGCCATCCTGGGGCTGGGGCAATTTCCCGTGCATGCGGGCCAGGCCGACCAGCATTGGCCCGTGCTGGCCGTCACCATCAGCGTGATCATCGGCCTGGCGTTGAATATCTATTTTCTCGTCTTGCGCATCAACAACTACCGCGCCCAGCGCGAACTGGCGACGATGGCCTACAAGGATGGCTTGACCGGGCTCAACAACCGGCGCATGTTCACGCAAAGCGCCCGCACCTTGCAGCGCACGGCGCATACGCCCGCGTATTTTTTAATGATCGACATCGACGACTTCAAGCAGATCAACGACGTGTACGGGCATGACGTGGGTGACGAAGTGTTGAAAAAGATCGCCGAGGTGATCGGTGAACTGTCGGGCGAGCACCTGTGCGGCCGCCTGGGCGGCGAGGAGTTTGCCGTCATTTACCTGGGCGAAAAGAATGCCGCCTGCGCCTTTGCCGCGCAGCTGGTCGACAGCGTCGAGGCTGCTTTCGTGCCGGAACGCAAGGTGTCCGTCAGCATCGGCATGGCGGAACTGATCAAGGAAGCCGACTTGTCGCACAGCTACCGGCGCGCCGATGAATCCTTGTACCAGGCCAAGAAAAGCGGCAAGAACCGCTACGTGCTCAACGCCGCCTGAACGCCACCGTCCGGCGCCGCATCGAGCAGCGCCAGCAAGGCTTGCGGCGGAATCTTCCAGGGATCGCGCCGCTCGGGATCCACCTCATACCAGCTATCCTGGCCACCGATCTTGAGGATGGTCAAGGGGATATCCTTGCTCTCGAAGAAAGCCAGCATGCGGCGGATCAAACGGCTCACCTTGGCGTGCTCGTCCGTATACAAGGAGCAAGTATAGAAACAGCCCTTCTCGCCCATGTGCAACAATTTGGCCGAGCCGAGGCGCGAGCGCCCCAGATGCTTGTGCAGGAACTCGGTCACTGCCGCATCGTCGACGGGAATACTGCAGGAAATAGTGATCTGGGCCATGACAACGGGGGACAGTGATTCAATAGCCAAGCTTAGCAGAAAGAGATTCATTCCTGAAATGCTAAGATCGCGGCCCGCGCATGCCGGCAAGCCCTCCGGCATGGCGTCCCGACAAGGATTGCCATTGAACATTCCAGCAAAAAACACTGTCCGCATGCTGTCGCTGTGCGCCGCCCTGTGCCTGCCGCTTGCCAGCATGGCACAAGCCATTCCTGCCGAGGATGCCGCCTTCGTGGCCGCCACCGTGCCCGTGCCGTCGCCGCCGTTGCGCCTGAGCGCGCATCCCGAAATCCGCGCCGACGTCTTGAAACTGCTGGGCTACGCGCGCGGCAGCTATACGCAGGGCAACACCCTGATCGCGCGCCAGGTGCTCGACAGCATGCAGTCGCTCGACGACATCACGCGCACCATGTTGCCCGACGGACGCTCCGTGCTGGCCTCCATCGATGCCAGCACGCACGGTGCATGGCGCGCAGCCATGCTGTTCGACCCGCAACGCAAGCTGCTGGCCCTGGGCCTCGTCAACGGCCATTGCCGGACCGCCACAGGCGACGTCGCCCCCGCCTGCCTGCCGTCCACGCACGCCGTGCTGACGGTGTTCCTGCCGCCGGGCGCAGAGGACGAGATGGCCGCGCCGCTGCTCGTGTGGGCGCGGCAACTACCGGCCATGCTGGCACAGGCCGCGCCGGAACGGCGGCAAAGCATTGCTGCGGTGGAATACATCACCACCCGCCCCGGCCAGCCCGGCTGGGAAGCGCGCGACGTGCCGCCCGGCTTTCCCGCCAGCTTGCTGCACCTGCTGCTGCCGAATGCGGAACTCAACAGCAGTTCCAGCGGCGGCAAGCTCATCGCGCCGGCGGGCCTGGCCGGTTTGCCCATGCGCACACAAACGGACGCAACCGAGGCTGGCGACGAGCCCATGCCCGACGCCAGCATCACCCTGCGCAGCTATGCCGATTTCCACTGGGTGCTCAACACCTACGCCACGCTGGCCAAGGGCGCGCAAGTGAAGGGCCATGACGACAAGGTCGTGTTCACGGGCAGCGATGCGAGCGGCCGCTATACGGTGACACTGCGCGAACCCGACAAGGACGACGGCGTCTTCATCACCGTCGCCAGCTGGCGGGAAAAATAGGCCTGAGGGGAGTCCAGACAGGGAAAAGCATTGCCATTACGCACAAGAGCATGGCATTTTGGCATTTTGCGGTATGATTTCCGGCCGTGCGGCGCGGCCCGATCCCTGCCTTGCCCACCCTGCCCTTCAAGCCAGTCACGCTTGCGTCGCATCCTGCCCTAAGGAATTCATATGTTCGGTTTTAACTTGCGCGTTGCCAAGATGGTGTGGACGGCTTTCCTCATCGCCTTCCTGCTCTTTCTTACCTACAAGGTCTCGTCGACCCTGATCGTCGTGGTCTTTGCCATTTTCTTCAGCTACCTCGTGTATCCGCTGATCGGCCTGCTGGAGCGCCATGGCCCGAAGCGCTTGCCGCGCACGGCTTCCATCGGCATCGTCTTCCTCGTGGTGATCTTGCTGGTGGCAATACTGGGCTCCATCTTCGGCGCCCGCATCGAGGAAGAAGCCAGCAAACTCAGCGCGCAATTGCCGACCCTGCTCAAGGGCAATAATTTTGCCGAGCGGATTCCTTTGCCGGAATTCATGGAACCGTTGCGCGCGCGCCTGCTGTCGTTCATGCAGACGCAGCTGAGCAGCGGTACGGGACAAGCCATGCCGCTGGCGAAGGAACTGGGCTTGACCGTCATGCATGCGGCCAGCAACCTGATCTATCTGGTGCTGGTGCCCGTGCTGAGCTTTTTGCTGATCAAGGAAGGCCCGGACATGCGCGACGGCTTGCTGTCCCTGCTGAACCGTCCCAACAAGAAACTGTGGGGTGCCATCATCGACGACCTCGACATCTTGCTGTCGCGCTATGTGCGCGCCCTGCTGCTGCTGTCGATCGCCACTTTTGTGTCCTACAGCATCGCCTTTTCCCTGATGGGCGTGCCGTACAGCCTGCTGCTGGCCGGTGCGGCCGCCTTGCTGGAATTCATCCCGTTTGCCGGCCCGCTGGCGGCCGCCGTCATCGCCGTGGTCGTGGCCGGTTTCAGCGGTTTCGAGCACGTGTTCTGGCTGATCGGCTTTATCGCCGCCTACCGCTTGTTCCAGGATTACGTGGTCAACCCATACTTGATGAGCGAAGGCGTGGAAGTGAGCCCGCTGATGGTGATCGTCGGCTTGCTGGCCGGCGACCAGCTGGGGGGCGTGGTGGGCATTTTCCTGTCCGTGCCCGTAATGGCGGCCATCAAGATCGTCTTCGTGCGCGCCCGGGCGGCCTTGCAGGCGCGCCATGATGCACTGGAGAAAGCGGAACAGGCGGCAGAGGAAGCGCGCGCCCAGGCCCTGGCCGAGGCGGCGCGCTTGCAGGAACAGGGCAGCAAAGTTGCCCTGGAAGCGCAGTAACGCAAGCAGTAACTTAGAACTCTTCCCACTCGCCGCTGTTGTCTGCGGCAGGCTTGGCCGGACGCGGTTTGGCGGCGGCGGCAGGGGCAGCAGCGGCACCGGCCGGCGCCAGGCGCAGCGCCGGGCGTTTCAAGGCCGTGCTGGCGGCGGCTACGGCAGGCTTGCGCAAGGCAGGCTTGGCCGCTGCCGGACCGCTATGGTTGGCGTCGAGCTTGAAAATGCTGACCATTTCGGCCAGCGCCGCCGCCTGCTCCTGCATCGATTCCGAGGCGGCCGCCGCTTCTTCCACCAGCGCCGCATTCTGTTGCGTCACGGTATCCATTTCCGCCACAGCTTGATTGATCTGGCCAATGCCCAGTTCCTGCTCGCGGCCGGCGGCGCTGATCTCGCCCATGATGTCCGTCACGCGGCGGATGCTGGAAACGATTTCATCCATCGTCGTGCCCGTCTGGCTGACGAGCGCGCTGCCGGCGCCCACGTTCTGCACCGACGCTTCGATAAGCACTTTAATATCCTTGGCGGCGCTGGCCGAGCGGTGCGCCAGGTTGCGTACTTCCGTGGCGACGACGGCAAAGCCACGGCCTTGCTCGCCGGCACGGGCCGCTTCCACGGCCGCGTTCAAGGCCAGGATATTCGTCTGGAAGGCGATGCCATCGATCACGCCGATGATGTCGGCGATCTTTTTCGACGATTCGCTGATGGTGCCCATGGTATCGACCACTTGCGCCACCAGTGCGCCACCCTTGACGGCCACGTCCGATGCAGAGACGGCCAGCTGGTTCGCCTGGCGCGCATTGTCGGAATTCTGCTTGACGGTCGAAGTCAGCTCTTCCAGCGAGGATGCCGTTTCTTCCAGGCTCGACGCTTGCTGTTCCGTGCGGCTCGACAAATCCAGGTTGCCCGAAGCGATTTCATTGCTGGCCGTGGCGATGGCGCCGCTGCCGTCGCGCACGCCGCGCACGGTGCTCGACAGGCGTTCCTGCATTTTCTGCAAGCCCGTCAGCAAAGCGCCCATCTCGTCGTGGCGCGTGATGACGATGTCGTTGGCCAGGTTACCGTCGGAAATGGCGCCGAAATGGCGCAGGGCCTGGTCCAGCGGGCCAAAGATGGCGCGCAGCAGCAGGATGCTGGAAATGATGGTCAGCAAGGCGCCGACGATCATGCCGCCGATGGCCATGGTCACCTGCGTGTGGTAGCTGGACTGGCTTTCCGCATACATCGCGGCGGCCGAAGTGGCTTGGTATTGGGTCAATGTTTCGGCAGCCTGGTCCAGGGTACGATACAGCGGCGTCAGCCCCTTCATCATCATGCCGTCGGCTTGCTCGATGTTACCCTCACGCAAAGCCTTGCTCATGGCCAGCACGCCATTGTTCATGTAGTCGCTGCGCTTCTTGTCCATATCGTCAGACAGGCGCTTTTCATCCGCGCTTTGCGGCAAGCCCAGGTACACCTTCCAGGCCTTGTTGGACGCTTCCAGGAATTGTTCGGCGCGGGCCAGGGTCTCCTTGGCATCCGGCGCATCCGGGTGCACCATCACGCGGTCCATCGTGAAACGGGCGCGGCCCAGGGCAATTTGCGATTCGCCGATCGCTTGCGTCGATGCCAGCTGATTGCTGTAGACCTCGTTGAGGCTGTTGTTGGCCGATTTCAGGCTGATGATACTCATGACGCCCAGTACGGCGATCAGCAAGCCCAGCACACTCATGGTGGCGATCAGGCGCATTTTTATTGTTATGTTCGACAACATGCAGTTTCCTTGGTAAGGGCGCAACCATGCCTGCGTATGCCGGACGAGATAGCGGCAAACGCCAGATGGGCGGGTCACGTGAATTGTTCAGGACAGGTCGATACGGCGTGTGCGGCAGCAGGGGGGAAGGCGGCCCGCGCATATCGTCAGGAGTGCAATACAGGGCAACGAGGTTGAGGTTTCCCGTACTTTTAATTTCCTGACTGCAAGATACAGGGAAAGATTACCAGTAGCAACATCCAGCATGGATTTTCACGATTTGTAACAAGTGGATGATGTTTTTTGCGCAGAACTGGCATTCCGCTGTCGTGCGCGGTCGCGGCGGAATGCCATTTATGCTAGTCAGCAAGTTAATACATGGTTTCTTCGATCAGCTGGCCATCGTCGCGGAAATACTGGAAGCGGCCCGTTTTCCTGCCCATGTCGTAGGCGCCGATCTGCTTCGGTTTTCCGTTCTGGAAATTCTCGATGTTGACGCCATGCAACACGCCCTGCTGCCAGTTGCGGTGAAATTGCGGCAATTCGCCATCGGGATAAAACAGGGTTTCCGCGCCATCGCGCTCGCCGTCGACAAACGCCCCCTGGTAGCGCCGCTTGCCATCCGGATAAAAACTCTCCATCGGCCCTTCCAGCTTGCCCAGGCGGTAATGTTCGACCAGTTCCAGCTGGCCATCGGCCCCGTATTGTTCCAGCTTGCCTTCCGGTTTGCCATCGAGCATGGTCAGCACTTGCCAGCCGCCGTCCGGCGTCGCCTTCTTCCACGGCCCCTGCTTGACGTCGTCGACATAACGGCCGCCACCGCCAGGTTCCACCCACTGGCCCTGCTTCTTGCCGTTCACATAGTTGCCCTGCCATTGCACCACACCATCGATGCGGCGCTCGCTGGGGCCGTCCAGGCGATCTTTCACGAAATGGTCGTAACCGGTGAAGCTGTGCATGTCCGCTTCGCGCCATTCGGCTACGCCAGGACTCACTTCCCAACGGCCCGTGCGCTGGCCCTTGAGCATCTGTCCCGTCGTCGTTTCATCGCCGCTTTCATACGTCCATGGTCCTTCCGCTTTGTCGTCGACAAAGGCGCCAGACGAGCGGATGGTGTTCGGCTCTTCGTAGTGCCATACGCCGGTACGCTTGCCGTGCGCATACTGGCCGCGGGCAAACACGCTGCCCACGCAGCAATTCACGTCATATTCGATAAATACGCCATCCTGGCTGGCGGCAAAATGCTGCGGTTGCGTTTCCCAGGTGATCCACTTGGCGTGATAACTGGGCGCGCGCCCCCCTTGCCAGCCCTTGCCCAGCAGATAGGTGACCGTGAGGAAATGACCGTCTTTCTCCTGGAAAGTCTTTTTATAGGCAAACGCGGGCTTATCGGCCGGCTTGCCGGGCAATAACTCGCCATCGATATTGAAATAGCCGACCAGGGTGCCATGGCCATGCTCGATGGCGTCGAATTCGGCCACGCCCGTGGGCGCGTAATCGATGCTGTAGTCGATCAGCTGCAAACGGCCCAGCGCGGCGCGCACCCGCGCTTCATCCATGACCTTGACGCCGCGCACGAGGGCGTCCAGGGTGGGCTGCAGGGCGGCGACCTTGAGCATCTTGCCGCCGCTGGATTCGTAGCGGTAAGCATGCAAACCATACGCCGCGCCGCTGCCAGCGCTGCGGCTGAGCACGAACGTCGTTTCGCCTTCGCTGTCGAGGTCGACCTGGAACACGGCCGCGATGCTGGCCTTGCCATACTTGTCCAGGTTCATGCGCTTGTCGCTGATGCCCTTGCACTGGCAATAGTAGCCGTTGACTTCGCCGTTTTCCCGCAGGAAAGCCAGCACCACGCCGCCATCGCGGCGCTCGACAACCTTGGCGGTGGCCATGGGGACGCCTTCATAGAAACGCGCCGCCTGCGCCGGCGCCGCATTTCCCAGCGCCAGCAGCGCCGCCATCGTGCTCATCCAAAATGTTTGCCGCATGTCAACTCCACTGCCGAAAAACCGCCATTATGCATGGCCATTCAGGCAAGACCGGACACGCGAGGACGCTGGCGCCACAGGGGCCGCTGCACCGTCTGCGCCAGCAGCACGCCCAGCAGCGAAATCCCGCCGCCGACCAGGTGGTACACATGCATGCTTTCGTGCAACCAGACAATGGCCAGCAAGGCCGTCAGCAAAGGCAGCAGGTTGACGTAAATGCTGCAGCGGTTCGGCCCCAGCAGTTTTACGCCTTCGATCCACAGGTAGGACAGCACGATGGACGAACCGATGCCCGCATAGCCGATCAGCGGCAAGGTGGTGGCGTCCAGCCTGGCGCTGCCGGGCGGCAACAGCAGGAACAGCGGCAGCATGCAGGCCAGCGCCGCCAGCGCCTGGCAATAAATGGCTTGCCAGGCGGGAATCGATAAACGCCAGCGGCGCAGCAGCACGCCGTACAAAGCAAAGATCAAGCAAGCCAGCAGCATCAGTGCATCGCCCGCATGCACGCCCTGCTGCAGCAAGGCCAGCACGTCGCCGCGCCCCACCAGGTACAGCAAGCCGCCAAACGACAGCACGCCGCCGGCCGCCATGCCCAGCGTCAGGCGTTCGCCCAGCAGCAGCACGCTGAGCAGGGCCGTCATCAGGGGCGCCAGCGCCGTGACGATGGCCATATTCGTCGCCGTCGTCGATTCGGCGGCGCGGTAGGACAGGCTCTGGAACAGGGCCATCGACATCAGGCCGCACAGGGCCAGCTGCCACCACTGGCGGCGCAGGGCGGCGCGGTTGCGCCACAGGGGACGGGCGATAAACGGCGTCATCACCAGCAAGACCAGCACCAGGCGGTAAAACGTGATGGCCGTGGGGGCGATGCTGGACGCGGCCAGCTTCGAGACGACGACGTTGCCGGCCCACAGCAGCATGGCCAGGAACGGGTACAGATAGGCGCGCACAGGCATGTGTCACTCCAGGAATAGTTGCGGGGAACCATCATGCCGCAGGCGCGCGGCGCCTTCTCGCGCTAAGATGTCTCTATCTATCGCAAAACTGACCCTCTTTCATGGATTGTTCCTCCGCCGCCTTTCAGGAATTGCTGCCAGTCACGGCGCGCGCCATGGCGCTGGCCGTCGACTATGCGCATGGCCACGTGATTTCCGTGCACCGCCACACGCATGCGCAATTGCTGTACGCCATCGAAGGCGTGATGACCATCGAAGCGCAGGGCGGGCGCTGGGTGGTGCCGCCCACGCGCGGCGTGTGGCTGCAGCCCGGCATCGCGCACCAGGTGCGCATGAGCGGCGCCGTGAAAATGCGCACCGTCTTCATCGATTGCGCCAGCTCGCCATTGCTGCCGCGCCACAGTTGTGTGCTCGACATCAGCCCCCTGCTGCGGCAACTGATCGTGGCGGCCGTCGACATCGCGCCCGATTTCGCGGAAGGCAGCCGCGACTGGCATCTGCTGCAATTGCTGTTGCACGAGCTTGACAGCCTGCCCGTGCTGCCCCTGTACCTGCCGCTGCCCATCGATGCGCGCCTGCGCGGCATTTGCGCGCGGCTGATGGCGCAGCCGGGCGAACAGCAGACGGTGGCGCACTGGGCGCAGGAATTGGCGATCACCGAGCGCAGCCTGCACCGCTTGTTCCAGAAACAGACGGGCATGCGCTTTGGCCAGTGGCGCCAGCAGGCGCGCTTGCTGCGGGCGCTGGAACAATTGGCGCACGGCAGCAAGGTCATCGACGTGGCCATGGACAATGGCTACACGAGCCAAAGTGCGTTCACCGCCATGTTCAGGAAGCATTTCGGCACCACGCCCACCGCGTTTTACCAGGCAAAAGTCATCGCTGCGTAAAAAAAATGCTGCTATGCATCAATAATCATGGGCGATAGCCGCCGCTCTTGTTATCATCGCAAGCCTTATCGCACCGCGCCCATCCTGGCAGCGGTGTTGACCTCAATCACACCACCATGACACAGAATTTCTTCCAGACTTTTATCCTGCTCTTGCTCGTCACCGACCCGTTCGGCAACGTTTCCCTGTTCGTCAATGCCCTCAAGCGTGTGCCGGTCGAGCGGCGCTGGAAAGTCGTGGTGCGCGAGTGCATGATCGCCTTCGGCATCTTGCTGCTGTTTATGTTCTTCGGCCGCCATTTCCTGAACGCCTTGCAATTGTCGGAAGTCGCGCTGCGCATCGGCGGCGGCGTGATCCTGTTCCTGATCGCCATGCGCATGGTGTTTCCACAGCCCAACGCCGGCAATAGCGACCACGAGATGGGCGGCGAACCGTTCATCGTGCCGCTGGCCATCCCCGCGCTGGCCGGCCCGTCGGCCCTGGCGACCGTCTTGCTGTTTTCCTCGCATGAAATGAACGACGTCATCGCCCACGTGGCGGGCTTGACAGCCGTGGCCGCCGTCTGGCTGGCCGTCTTCCTGTGCGCGGAACGCTTGCAGCGGGCGCTCGGTCCAAGGGTCATGACGGCATTCGAGCGCCTGATGGGCTTGATCCTGACGGCGATGGCCATTGAAATGTTGCTCGCTGGCATACGGGCGTTCCTGAAATCCGTTTAACATAGTCATTCATCCACTGAAGGAGTCCAGCATGAGCCGTTGCGCCCACCTTTGCCTGATGGCCGATTACAACCAGTGGATGAATGCCAAGGTCTACGCGGCGGCGGCCAGCCTGCCGCCCGAAGAGCTGCAACGCGAACGGGGCGCCTTCTTCGGCTCCCTGCTGGCCACCCTGAACCACGTGATGGTGGGCGACACCCTGTGGCTGCAGCGCTATGCGAAGCACCCGGCCGGCTTCCCCCTGCTCGACCCCATCCGTGCCATCACGCCGCCCGCGTCGCTCACGCACCCGCTGTTCGCGGCCGAGGATTTTGCCGCCATGCACGCGCACCGGCAATGGCTGGACCGGCTCATCGTCGACTGGGCCGCCTCCATCCGCGAAGAAGACCTGGACCACCTGCTCGATTACCGCAACAGCAAGGGGCCGAACCGGCGCGAATTTTTCAGCCTGCTCATGCATTTCTTCAATCACCAGACCCATCACCGGGGCCAGGCCAGCACCCTGCTGTCGCAGGCGGGCGTGGACATCGGCGACACGGATCTACTGTTTCGCATCCCCAACCATATTCAAGACTGACGATGGGCGGTAGCGCCACGCCTTGAGCAAGATCAAGCCCAGCGCCAGCGCACCGAACAGCCCGCCACACGCCAGCGCCCCCTGCATGCCGTAGCGGGCGATGGCCACGCCGCCCGCCAGCGCGCCCACCGTCACGCCCAGGTTGATGGCGGCGATATACACGCCGATGGCGAACGCGGGTGCCTCGCGCGCTTCGCTGCTGAGCCACACTTGCGTGACGATCAGTCCGCTCGTGTGCGCCGCGCCCCAGAACAGCAGCAAGACGGCCAGCACCGCCCAGCCGGGACCAGTTCCCGCATGGCGGTACAGCAGCCAGTACGCCAGCCCCAGCAGCAGTGGCTGCAGCACGACCGTGCGCAGCACATGCGTGCCCAGCTGGCGCCCCGCGAACAGATTGCCCGCCACGCCGCCCACGCCAAACACCACCAGCGCCAGCCCCGTCTGGCGCACCGACAAGCCCGCCACCTGCTGCAGGTAAGCGGCCGCATACGCATACACGGCAAACATGGCGGCAAACACCAGCACGGCGGCGGCAATCGCGAGCCACAAGGCGGGTTTGCGCAGCACGGCCAGCTGGCGGCCATACGCCATCGGCGCCTCGCGCGGCGTGTCCGGCAAGAACAGGAACAGCCCCAGCGCGGCCAGCGCGTTGACGAGGGCGCAGGCAAGAAACGATGCCTCATCGCCATACTGCGCAGCAATCCAGGTGGTGAGCGGAATCCCCAGCACCATGCCCATGCTGGTGCCCGTGAACGCATGCGCTCCGGCCCGCGCCGCCTCGCGTGGCGAATACAGGGCGGCAGTCGCCACCATGGCCAGCGAGAAATACACGGGATGGAACAGGGCCGGCACGATGCGCAGCGCCAGCAGCAGTTCGAAGCGGGGCGCATAGGCGGACGCCACGCTGGCCAGCGCGAACACGAGCAGGGAAACGATCAGCACGCGCTTGCGGCGCCAGCGCGTGGCCAGCAGCACGAGGAAGGGACCGCCCACGGCGATCACCAGGGCGAACAGGCTCACCAGCGAGCCCGCCTGCGCGGCCGTCACGGCATAGCGCTGCATGATCATCGGCAAGATACCCACCACGCCAAACTCGATGCAATACACGCCGAACAAGCCCAGCGCGAGGAAGACCACGGGATGCGGGCGGGTCATTGCCCCTGCTCCACGCCATACACTGCCTGGCACAGCTCCGTCACGAACGGCCCCGCCATGCCCTCCAATGCCGTATTCGTGAACGCCACCACGGACAATTCTTGCGCAGGGTCAACAAACCACGAATGGCCATACGTGCCGCCCATGCGCCAGCTGCCAGCCGACTCGGGCGTAGCGGCCAGTTGCGGGTCCGTCAGCACGGTAAAACCCAGGCCGAAGCCGCGGCCGGGCCAGAACGGCAAGTCGAAATCACCCGTCTGGCTTTCGCCCATCTGGCGCGCCAGCGCCGGCGGCAACAGCGGCGCGCCGCCCAGCCGCAAGGTTTCCAGCAGGCACATGAAGTCGGGGGCGGAACCGACCATGCCGGCGCCGCCGGACGGGTAGGCGTGCGCATCGCGGGCGCGGGCCGGCGACAAGGTAAAACCTGCCATGCCATCGAGAAACGGCAGATGGTCTTCCCCCGCGTCCAGCAAACGGCGCGGCCGGGATTCCCCCGCTGCGCGGTCCGCATAGGCGACGGCCAGGCGCGCCGGGTCCATCGCCAGGAAACCCGTGTCGCACATGGCCAGCGGCGCCGTCACCAGGTATTCCACGGCGCGCGCCAGCGGCAAGCCCGTCACCGCTTCGATCACGGCGCCCAGCACGTCGGTGGCGATCGAATACCCCCAGCGCTCGCCCGGCGCATACGCGAGCGGCACGGTGGCCAGGCGGCGCAGGTTGTCTGCCAGGGTCATGCGGGACGCATCCATGCCGTCCGACACCCCCGCCTGTGCATACGCGCCGCCCGGCGGCTGGAAGAAGCCATAGTCGAGGCCGGCCGTGTGCGTGAGCAAGTGGCGCACGGTCATCGCCGCCACGGCGCCGTCCGGCTGGCGCGGCGCAAAATACGGCAGCCAGCGCGCCACCAGGTCGTCCAGCCCCAGGCGCTGCTGCCCCACCAGCGCCAGCGCGGCAGTCGAGACGATGGGTTTGCTGACGGACGCCAGGCGAAAGACGGCATCCTCACGCATGGGCGTGCCCGCCTCGCGGTCCAGGTGGCCGGCCGCGCGGCGATACACGTCCTGGCCACGGTGGCGCACGAGCACCACGGCGCCCGCCAAACGCTGCTGCTGCAAAACAAGGTCCAGCAAGGCATCGATGCGGCCGGACAGGGCCGCGGGAGAGAAGTTGTACATCATGGCTGAGCCTTTCAAATGATCAGGCTGCCAAGGTAAGCCAGGCGTGATCAAAGAAAAACAGGCTATAGTTTCTGTCTGTGCGGACGCTGGCATCCGCAATCAACGGTGATGGAACGGACACGACATGGATAACCTGGCGGGATTCACGGCCTTCGTGCAGGCGGCCGAAACGCGCAGTTTCGTGGCGGCGGGCCGGGTGCTCGGCATTTCCGCCTCGGCCGTGGGCAAGAGCATCGCGCGGCTGGAACAGCGCCTGGACGTGCGCCTGTTTCAGCGCAGCACGCGCAGCATCGCGCTGACGAGCGAAGGCACCGTGTTCCTCGAACGCTGCCGGCGCATCCTGGGCGAGATCGAGGCGGCCGAGCTGGAGTTGTCGAACAGCAAGAGCTCACCCCGAGGCCGGCTGCGCGTCAGCCTGCCGCAAGTGGGCAGCCTGCTCAATCCCGTGCTGGCGGCCTTTGCGCGCGCCTATCCGCTGGTGGAACTCGACCTCGATTTCAGCGACCGCCGGGTCGATGTCATCGAGGAAGGCTACGACGCCGTCGTGCGCGCGGGCGAAAGCGCCGACAGCCGCTTGATGAGCCGCCAGCTGGGCCAGTTCCAGCTGCAGCTGGTGGCCGCGCCCGCCTATCTGGCGCAGCACGGCACGCCGGAGCTGCCCGCCGACCTGGCGCAGCACACTTGTTTGCTGTACAAGTTTCCCAGCAGCGGCAAGGTCGAGGCCTGGCCTTTGGCCGAATGGCCCGCCTTGCACGCGGCGGGCTTGCCGGCCCTGCTCAACTGCAACAATGTCGAGACCCTGCTGCACTTTGCCGAAAGCGGCCTGGGCATCGCCGCCCTGCCCGACTTTGCCGTGCGCGCGGCGCTCGCTAGCGGCCGCTTGCAGCCGGTGCTGGACGCGCACCACCGGCACGACGGGGCCTTTCGCATCCTGTGGCCCAGCAGCCGCCACCTGACGCCGAAACTGCGCGCCTTCATCGACTTCCTGGCCACGCACGTGTTTCCGGAAAGCTGAGTCCGCGTCCGGCGCCGTGCTCGTTGTTTCCACACGACAACTTATTTAATTTGCTACCAATTTTTAAACTTTTCGGGGACTTGATACAAGTTTTTGTATTGCAGTGCGGAATTTTGAGGAACAATTACAGGCTGGTCGCCCTTACGTATAAACCCGTAACCCTGGCCTGTCGACGTTTTCCTTCACTTCCGCAACACGAAAGCAATCATGTCACTCACACAATTCAAAATCGGCACCCGGCTCGGGATCGGGTTTGCTGTCGTCCTCGGCCTGCTGGTGGCCGTCTTGCTCGTCGGCCTGTATTCCATGGGGCAACTGAGCGCGCGCACGCACGACATCGTGGCCGACAAGAACGTCAAGATGGCGGCCGCCAATACCATGAGCGACAACGTGCGCAACATTACCTTGGCGATCACGAGCATTGTGGTGGCGCCGACGGAAGCGCTGGTACAGGCGGAACTGGCCAAGATCGGCGAAGCGCGCAAGAAATACGGCGCCGCCAAGGAAACCTTGCAAAAGAAGATTTCGACGGACAAGGAAACGGCGCTGATGGCCGAACTGGACGCGGCCCTGAAATCGGGTGCGCCGCTGAACAACAAGGTCATCGAGCTGCGCAATGCGGGCCAGACGGAAGAAGCGATCGCCTTTTTGACGCAGCAGGCGGCACCGAGCCTGAAGATCGTGCTGGGCGCGCTCGACAGCCTGGTCGCCTATGAAGCGCAGCAGGCGGCGCAGGCGGCGACGGACGCCGAAACGCTGAGCACGAGCGCGCGCGCTTCCATGATAGCCCTGGGCAGCGTGGCCGTGCTGCTGGGCGCCTTCGTTGCCTGGATCATCACGCGCTCGATCACCCAGCCCATCAATGCGGCCGTCAGCGTGGCCGAAACCGTGGCCTCGGGCGACTTGTCGTCGCACATCGTCGTCAATTCCAGCGATGAAACGGGCCGCCTGCTGGGCGCCCTGAAAGCCATGAACACGAGCTTGCTGGGCGTGGTGGCGCAAGTGCGCCACGGCACGGATGCCATCTCCACGGCGTCGAGCGAAATTGCCGCAGGCAACCTCGACCTGTCCTCGCGCACGGAAGAGCAAGCCAGTTCGCTGGAAGAAACGGCGTCGGCCATGGAAGAGCTGACCTCGACCGTGAAACAGAACGCGGACAATGCGCGCCAGGCGAACCAGCTGGCGAAAAGCGCGTCGGAAGTGGCCGTGCGCGGCGGCAGCATCGTTTCGCAAGTGGTCGACACCATGGGCACCATCAATGCATCGTCGCGCAAGATCGTCGACATCATCGGCGTCATCGACGGCATCGCCTTCCAGACCAACATCCTGGCCTTGAACGCGGCCGTGGAAGCGGCACGCGCGGGTGAACAGGGCCGTGGCTTCGCCGTCGTGGCCACGGAAGTGCGCAACCTGGCCCACCGTTCGGCCTCGGCCGCCAAGGAAATCAAGGAACTGATCGCCGCGTCCGTCGCCAACGTGGACACGGGCTCGCGCCTCGTCAATGAAGCGGGCCAGACCATGGGTGACATCGTCGACAGCATCGTGCGCGTGACCGACATCATGGGCGAAATCACTTCCGCCACGCACGAGCAGACCATCGGCATCGAGCAAATCAACATGGCCATTGCCCAGATGGATGAAGTGACGCAGCAAAACGCGGCCCTCGTGGAAGAGGCGGCTGCCGCTTCGCAAAGCATGCAGGAACAGGCTGGCGAGCTGGCCCACGTCGTGGGTTTCTTTAAAACCGGCAACCATGTCGCCAGCGCACCCAAGTTGACGCCGGTACGCACCGCAGCGGCACCCGCGGCGGCGAAAATCGCGCCCCCCGCAACCCGGCCCGCGCCCGCGCGCAAGGCCGTCGCGGCCGCGCCGGCACGCCGCAGCAATGCCGGCGCCGAGAGCGAATGGGAAGAGTTTTAACCAATAGCAACATCCTCACTACGGGAAAGCCAGGCAGGAAGTTGCTGCCTGGCTTTTTTTCGTCCGCAATCGCCACTTTTTTTGCGGCAAAGCCCGCGCAATAGACAAAAGTGCAAAACGTGCACCGCGCATACGCTTTACAATCCTCGCTCGCTTTACAAAATATTGGTCATCATGAATCAGGCAGAACAGCAGCGCCTCCTGGCTATCCTGGAGTATTGGCACAAGATCGAATTCTTTATCCCGTTTGACCTGAATCAAATCACGGACGTTGAAGACCCGTCCACCGTGCGCCTCCTGCAGCGCGAACAGCTGGCGCAATTGCCGCCGCAGTTCGCCACGCAATGGCAAGTGCCGTCCGACCGCGAGATCGACGGCTTCAGCCTGTTCCTCGGCGTGTTCGACAAGGCCGAAATCAACAAGGCTTGTCCGCCGGCCAACGGCCCGGAAAACATGGCCGAAACAGAAAAAACAGAACTGCTGGGACGTTCGTGCTTTGCCCGCCTGAACCTCAATGCGCTGGGTGAGCCGCAGTTCGATCCCGTCTCCGTGTCGACCTTGCCGTGGGCCCTGGGCCGTGCCCGCACGCCGGACTGGTCCGGCCTGAGCCTGGACGCCTTCAGCGACAGCCAGCTGGCGCTGCAAGACAGCCTGCGCAACTTCGCGGCAAGCCGCGCGCCGCAGCCCGTGACGGACGAAGCCGGCAATGTCTCGTCGCCCCTGTCCGGCATGGAAATCGCCGCGCTGGCCGACCTGCTGATGGACTGGGCCGGTTTCCGCCCATCCGCCGGCCAGCCGCTGGCCGTGCTGGAATTGCGCACGCGCAAGAAACGCGCCCCCGCGACGGACGCCGATATGCTGGAGACCAGCCAGAACCGCACGCTGGACTTCGGCGACGCGGTGGAACCTTCGATCGATATCCTCAACAGCTTTTACCTGGACGACCTGGAACAGATCATCCGCGCCTTGCGTGGCGGCAAGCTGCCCGCGACGGTCGCCGCCTACCTGACGCCGCTGGCGCAGGATGAACGCATCGACCTGTACAGCCCGGCAGGACGCCAGGCGCTGGCCGCCATGCTCAATCCGGCCAACATGAACCGGGGACACTGGCTGGAAGACGCCAGCTACGCCATGAGCCTGATGCAGCAGTTCGCCATCCATGGCGCGCGCACGGGCTTGCACGAACGGGGCATCTTTTCCGTCAACGGCCCGCCGGGCACGGGCAAGACGACCTTGTTGCGTGAATTGTTCGCCGACAACATCGTGCGCCGCGCTGCCGTGCTGTCTTGCCTGGACCGCGCCGGCGACGCCTTCATCGGCAAGGTAGCCGTGGCCTTCGAAGGCGTGCGCGACCCCATCACCATCGCCCGCTTGCGCCCAGAACTGACGGGCTTTGAAATGGTCGTCGCTTCGTCAAACAATGCGGCCGTGGAAAACATTTCCGGCGACCTCCCTAAACCCAAGCAGCTGGGCAAGGAATGGGCGCGCACGCGCTATTTCGAAAGCGTGGCGCGCCGGGTCGTGGCGGACGGCAATGGCGCCAACCGCGCCCTGGGCGAGGCGGAAGCGCCCTGGGGTTTGATGTCCTGTGCGCTGGGCAACAGCGCGAACCGCCGCCGCTTCGTCAGCAATTTCTATGACGACGACTGGGAAAAGAGCACGGTGCGCAAGACGCCGAACGCGCAGAATATCCGCCAGTGGCTGGCCAGCTACCAGGGCGTGAGCTTCGCCCAGGCCGCGCGCGAATTTCGCGAGACGGAACACGTGGTGGAAAAGGCCCTGGCCGAGCACGCCCAATACGCGGCCCTGTGGCAAGCCGTGGGCACCTGCACGGAAGCCGATTTCATCGAGGCCAGCCAGCACGCGCTAATTGCCGCGGAACAAGAAATGGATGCGGCCAACGGCGCCCTGTCCGGCGCGCTGGCGCAGCAGGACACCTTGCTCGCCAGCAAGAAGGATTTGCTGGAAGAGGAACGCCTGGTAGCGCTGACGCAGCCCGGCTTCTTTGCCCGCCTGTTCCGCACGGCCCCGGCGCGCGCCTACAAGGATGCCGTCGTGGCCAATGCCGAAGCGCAACGCCAGGCTGCGCGCGACGTGTCCGCCATCAAGCTGCTGCTGAAAGGCGAACTGGAGCCGCGCTGCGAGCGCGCCCGCAACAGCCTGCACATCGCCCTGCGCACGGCGCAATCGCGCCAGCGCGAATGGGATGACAGCACGGAACTGCTGCGCCGTGCGCGCATGCGCTTCCCCACCATCCTCGCGCCGGCCACCTTGGACGAGCTGGACGGCGACGCCCTGCAAATTGGCGGCCTGTGGCATGAACCGGCCCTGGCGCGCCTGCGCTCGCGCCTGTTCGCCAAGGCCCTGGCCCTGCATGAAGCGTGGCTGGCCGAGGTGGCGAAGAAGGGCGGACCCGGCTTTGGCGGCAACTTGCTGGCCGTCTCCAAATTGCTGAAAAACAAGCGCGCCTATGACCAGTCGCATATCGCCATGGTGTGGCACAGCCTGTTCATGGTGGTGCCCGTCGTGTCGACCACGTTTGCCTCGTTCGCGCGCCAGTTCCAGGGCATGGGTCCCGAATCGCTGGGCTGGCTGTTCATCGATGAAGCGGGCCAGGCCGTGCCGCAAGCGGCGCTGGGCAGCCTGTGGCGCGCCAAGCGCGCCGTCGTCGTGGGCGACCCGCTGCAGATCGAACCCGTATTCACGGTGCCGGGCCGCCTCGTGCAAACCTTGTCCGCCCTGTCGCCGCACACGCGCGATGGCAGTTACGCGCCGACCAGCGTTTCCGTGCAGACCCTGGCCGACAAGGCCAACCGCTATGGCGCCGTCGTCGGCGCCGGCAGCGCACAGCCGCTGTGGATAGGCAGCCCCCTGCGCGTGCACCGCCGCTGCGTGGAACCGATGTTTTCGCTGGCCAACAGCATCGCCTACGAAGACAAGATGGTCTACGGGCTGGCCGAGCGCACGCCGCAGGCCGGCGCCCGGGGCCTGACGCGGGGCCCCAGCTGCTGGATCGACGCCGTCAGCCCCGTCAGCTACAAGCAGGTGGTGCCCGTGCAGCTCGATTTCGTGCTGGAAGTACTGTTGAAGCTGTATCGCCGCGACGGCAAGCTGCCGGACATGTATGTGATCACGCCGTTCAAGGCCGTGCGCAACGAATTGCGTTCGCGCATCGTCGACATGGACTGGGACCGCCGCCTCGGCTATGGCAAGGCGCCGACGGCGCGCGAATTGCGCCAGTGGAGCAGCCAGATGGTGGGTACCGTGCACACCTTCCAGGGCAAGGAACAAAGCGTGGTGATGCTGGTCCTCGGCGCCGACGACAGCACGGCCGGCGCCGCGCAATGGGCGGCGGCCACGCCGAACCTGCTCAACGTGGCCCTGACGCGCGCGCAGCATTACGTGTACATCGTCGGCAACCCGCTGCTGTGGGGGCAGTTGCCGCACTTTGCGCCGGCGTGTGCGCAATTGCCGCATACGGGCATGCATGAGTTTTTGGTGGAAATGGGGTAAAACACCTGATCAAACCTGCTGCGCATCGCGATTTGCCGCCTCCGATGCTCACTGCCTCGGGGGAGCCGAACCTCTCTTGCGCTCGCTACGGTTTTATCAGGCGTTCTCAACGGGGAAAACAAGGGTAAACGTCGTGGCGGCCGCGTCGGACGCCACGCTTGCGCTGCCGCCATGCAGCTGCATGATGGCCGTGACGATGGCCAATCCTAAGCCTGTGGAAGCGGCCGAATCGCTGCGGGCCGGGTCGGCGCGGTAGAAGCGCTCGAACAGGTGCGGCAGGTGGCGCGCAGGGATGGCGGGACCGAGGTTGCTCACGCTCAATTCCACACCGTCGTTCGTCGCGTGCGAACGCAGCAGTATCGTGCTGCCGGGCGCCGCGTGGCGGATGGCGTTCGACAGCAAATTGCCCAACGCGCGGCGCAGCAGTTGCGGCTCGGCCGTGACATTGCCGCTGCCGTGACAGGCCAGCGCCAGCTCCCGCTCTTCGGCCAAACCTTCAAAGAAATCGGCCAGCCTTAAAAACTCGTCCTGCACGGGCAGGACTTGCTTGACGAGCACCATTTCATCCTGCTGCGCCCGCGCCAGGAACAGCATGCTGTCGATCATGCGCGACAGCCGTTCCAGCTCTTCCACATTCGACGACACCAGCTGTTCATACTCGTGCGCACTGCGGGGGCGAGCCAGCATCACCTGGCTTTGCCCCAGCAGATTGGTGACGGGCGTGCGGAATTCATGCGCGAGATCGGCGGAAAACTGCGACAGCCGCGCATAGCCTTCCTGCAGCCGCGCCAGCATGGCGTTCAGCGCCTGGATCAAGGGCAAGAGCTCCGTCGGCGCCCCGCGCGCATCGAGTTGCTGCTCCAGCTTGCCCGGCCGTACGAGGGCCGCATGCGCGGCGATATTGCGCAATGGCCGCAATCCCCGCAACAACATCACGCTGGCCAGCAAGGCCGCCACCAGCGCGCTGACGGCCACCGATACGACGATCTGCCAGCGGTAGGCGGCAAACATGGCCGTGCGGTCGCCATAGACCCGGGCGACGGAAATGTCGGCCATCTGCGCGGGATCGCCGATGCGCGCGCTGGCCGCCACGACCCTGGCCGGATAGCCGTCGCGGCTGATCCAGCTGACGATATCGCCGGCCGTCACGGGCACATCGACGGCCACGGGAACAGCATGCGCCACCATCTCGCCGTGCGGATTGACATCGATCAAACGCGTGCCATCGGCGCGCACGATGCGGACCAGGGAATTCTCTTGCCCGCTCATGGTGTCGCGGAAATACTGGGGCCGTTCGCGGATGATGTCCAGGGTGCCCGCATTGCCCAGCAACTGCTGGATTTGCCGCAGTTTTCCCAACAATAAAATATCGTCGCGGCGCTCGATTTCCGCCACAAATGAACGGTACAGATGCATGCCCAGCCCGGCTGACACGAGCGCCACGATCAGCACGAACACGAGCGTGACGCGCAGGGTCAGCGAGCGGCGCAGTTGCGAGAATTTCATGCGCCGGCGCCGTTGTCGGATACGATCGGCGCGCGCACTTCGCAGACATAGCCCATGCCCCGCAAGGTGTGGATCAGCTTGGGTTCGAAGGGGTCGTCGAGCTTGCTGCGCAGGCGGCGGATGGCCGCGTCGATGACGTTGGTGTCGCTCTCGAAATTGATGTCCCACACTTGCGAGGCGATGATAGAGCGCGACAGCACTTCGCCCTGGCGCCGCGCCAGCAGATGCAGCAAGCCGAATTCCTTGGCCGTCAGGGTGATGCGCTGGCCTTGCCGGCTGACCTTGCGTTTCATCACATCGATTTCCATGTCGCCGATGCGGATCACGTCGTCTTCGCGCGGCGGGCCCCGGCGCAACAGGGTGCGGATGCGCGCCACCAGTTCGGCAAAGGCAAACGGTTTCACCAGGTAATCGTCGGCGCCCAGTTCCAGCCCTTTCACGCGGTCCTGCACCTCGTCGCGCGCCGTGAGGAAAATCACGGGCACGTCGGCGCCGCCCTCCTGCAGCCGCAGTGCGCGCAAGACTTGCCAGCCATCCATGATGGGCAGCATGACGTCGAGCACGATCAGATCGGGCGCCTCGCTGCCGGCCATGTGCAGGCCGTCGCGGCCGTTGCGCGCCAGGCTCACCGTGAAACCGGACTCGGCCAGGCCGCGCAACAGGTAGTCGCCCGTCTTCGGTTCGTCTTCAATGACCAGGATGCGCATGGCGGCTTTCTAATGGGAATATGAAACCATTTTACGCCGCACGCACGCCGCCGCGGATGATAAAAATGTCATGCGGCGATCATCTTCGCGTAGGGCAAGCCTGGCCATACTGGCGTCACTTGATTCCCTGGACGCCACATGAAAACCCTGTTACTCGGCAGTACCCTGCTGTACCTGCTGGCCAGTCCCGCCCACGCGCAATTGCGCAATATCAATGATCTGCCGCTGGCGGCGGCCAACAAGCTGGCCAACGCGGCCATGGCCGCGTGCCAGGCGCAGGGCCGGCACATCGTCGTCACCATACTGGACCATGGCGGCAATGTCGTCGCCGTGCAGCGCGCCGACGGCGTCGGTCCCCACAACACGGAAGCCAGCCGGCGCAAGGCGTACACGGCCTTGTCCACCAAAAGCGATACCTATGCGCTGGCCGTGGCCGCCCGCAACAATCCGGACATGAGCAATTTGACCACCGTGCCGGAACTCTTGCTGCTGGGCGGCGGCTTGCCGTTGATGGCACAGGGGCAGGTGGTTGGCGCCATCGGCGTCGCCGGTGGCGGTGGCGCCCTGCAAGACCGTGCCTGCGCCCAGGCGGCGCTGGCCGCCCTCCCCGAACTCGATTCCCCCCCACCTTGAAAGCAACAACGATGACTTGTCTGAAAAAAATCACCGCCGCCCTGGCTTTCGCCAGCCTGTCCAGCACGGCCCTGGCCGCCGCCAATCCCTTGAGCGTGCACATCCTCGACTTGCAAAGCGGCCAGCCGACGGCGGGCGTGACGGTGACCCTGGAACACAAGAAGGGAGATGACTGGAAGCAATTGAGCAGCGCCGTGACGAATGCGCAGGGGCGCATCGCGGCCATGTATCCGGCCGATACGCCCTTGCAGGCGGGCGATTACCGCATCGTGTTCAAGACAGGCGAGCACTATGCGCGCCTGAAACAGGAAACTTTTTTCCCGGAAATCCCCGTGCAATTTCACGTGAAAAAGACCGACCAACATTATCACATTCCCTTGCTGCTCAGTCCTTTCGGTTTTTCCACTTACCGAGGAAACTGACCGTCGATCACGCCACCGTCTTCGCCGTCTGTCCGAACAGCACGCTTTTCGCGTCGCCGCTGACGGTGGGCTGCACATTGATTTCGGCCGCCCGCGCATACGCGCGCACGGTGGCGGGACGGGCGGCGATGGCCGCGAACCAGCGCGCCAGGTGCGGGAAATCTTCCAGCTTCTGGCGCTGGCGGGCGTGCGGCACGATCCACGGGTAGATCGCCATGTCGGCGATGGAATAGTTGTCGCCAGCCACGAATGCACGGTCCGCCAGGCGCTTGTTCAGCACGCCGTACAGCCGGTTCGTTTCATTCACGTAGCGCGTGATGGCGTACTCGATGGGTTCCGGCGCATATTGCACGAAATGGTGGTTTTGCCCGGCCATGGGGCCCAGGCCGCCCATTTGCCAGAACAGCCACTGCATGACTTCGGCGCGTCCCCGCACGTCGTCCGGCAGGAATTGCCCGCTTTTCTCGGCCAGGTATTGCAAAATGGCGCCCGACTCGAACAGGGACAGCGGCGCGCCGCCATCTGCCGGCGCCTGGTCGACGATGGCGGGGATGCGGTTGTTCGGCGCGATGGCGAGAAACTCGGGCTGGAACTGTTCGCCCTTGCCGATATGCACGGGAATGAGGTTGTAGGGGATGCCCGCTTCTTCCAGGAACATCGTCACTTTGTGCCCGTTGGGCGTGGTCCAGTAATACAGGTCGATCATCGTGGTCTTTCCAGGTAGATAAGTAGGGCAGGCGGCCTCCGCATCACTATTGTCGCGCCGCAACTGATATGCATGGATATAATGCCACGTAAGCGAAAAACAAGACGGCGCCCAAGCGAGGCAAGCGCCCACTCGCGCCGTCACGCAGGCATCCCGACATTCCAGAGCACAAACAAAGAAAGCCGACCATGCGCAAACTCCTGATCGTCACGCTGTCCGTCCTGCTGTCAGGCTGTGTCCAGGACTTCGCCATCTATATGTTCGATGGACAGGACCATTCCCTGACCGTGCGCCGCCAGCAACGTTATTTTTGGCAAGATACCGTGGAAGTGCAGCTGATGGCGACCAATTTGCCGCAATGCCAGCGCCTGCATACCTTGTCGACGGATGCGCCGGCCGACATCACCGTCGAGCTGTTTGCGGCCGGCGATGGCATATGGAATATCCGCATGGGCAAGCAGCTGTGGCAGGCGGAAACAAATACCTGTAATGAGCTGACGGAAATGGAAAACGACCCGAAAGCCGACCTGGGCCAGCCGATCGGGCAATTCGTGGTCGTCGATGACAAGCTGGAATTCGAACCGGCGCCGCAAGCGGCGGCGCCAGCCCAGTAAGTCCTGAACGAAACCCCTAGCGCGCTGCCAGGCTGCGCAGCGGTTTTTTCGCCACGGCGCGTGGCGCGCCAGCCGAGCTTGCCGCCAGGCGCGGCGCCGTCCCCGATTCCTGCGCCGACAGCTTGAAGCGCGCCACCAGTTGCGCCAGCACGGCCGCCTGGTCTTGCATGCTCGACGCCGCTGCCGCCGCCTCTTCCACCAGTGCCGCATTTTGCTGCGTCACGCTATCCATCTCCGTGATTGCCTGGTTGACATGGCCGATGCCCGTGCTTTGCTCATGCGAGGCGGCCGTGATGTCGGCCATGATGTCGGTCACGCGCGAAACGGAAGCGACCACCTGATCCATGGTCGTGCCCGCCTGTGCGACGAGGGTGCTGCCGGCCGCGATGCTGTCGACGGAAGCGCCGATCAGCTCCTTGATTTCCTTCGCCGCGCCGGCGGACCGTTGCGCCAGGTTGCGCACTTCCGACGCCACGACGGCAAAGCCGCGTCCCTGCTCGCCCGCGCGCGCCGCTTCCACGGCCGCGTTCAAGGCGAGGATATTCGTCTGGAAGGCGATGCCGTCGATGACGCCGATGATGTCGACGATCTTGCGCGACGAAGCGTTGATGGTATCCATGGTGCCGATCACTTGCGCCACCACGGCGCCGCCCTGGCGGGCCACGGCGGAAGCGGACTGCGCCAGTTCATTCGCCTGCACGGCGTTGCCCGCGTTCTGGGTCACGGTCGACGTCAATTCCTCCATCGAGGCGGCCGTTTCTTCCAGCGAACTGGCTTGCATTTCCGTGCGCGCCGACAAGTCCATATTGCCGCTGGCAATCTCGCTCGATGCCGTGGCAATCGTCTCGGCGCTGTGGCGGATTTCGCTGATCGCATCGACCAGGTTGGTCTGCATGGTTTTCATCGCGTACAGCACGCTGTGGCGGTCGTTGGCATGCGTGCGCACGACGCCGCTCAAATCGTTATTCGCGATCTTTTCCGCCACGTCGGCCGCATACTCGGGATCGCCGCCCAGCGCATGGCGCAGGCTGCGGTTGATCACCACGACGACGGCCGCCAGCAAGCCGCATACCAGTACCAGCACGCCCAGCGAGGTGAGCAGCGACTGGCGGAAGGCCGCATCGATATCATCCATGTACACGCCCACCACCAGGGTCCAGGCCCATGGCTTGTAAGCCACCACGCGGCTCATCTTCGGTTCGGGGGTTTTCTGGCCGGGACGGGGGAAATAGTAATGGACGAAGCCCTTGCCCGCATCGCTCTTGCCGACGGTAACGATGTCGCGGTACAGATAAGTACCGTTGGCATCTTTAAAATCCGACATGTTCTTGCCGTTCGTTTGCGGCGCGGCGGGATTCATCACGACGACGGCATCGAGGTTGATAATGGACAAATAACCGGTCTCGCCGAAACGCATGCTCTTGATGACGGCCGTGGCCTGCTTCTGCGCTTCTTCCTTCGTCAGGGCACCGCTGGCGGCCAGGTCGCCGAACATCTTGACGGCGCCCAGGCCCAGGTCGGCGGCATTGCTCAGGTCGGCGCTGCGCTCTTCGATGCGGATCTTGCGCACTTCCAGGGCGTTATAGACAAAAATAACGGTGATGCACAACAGGCTGCAAATCAGGGGAATCCATAACTTTTGCTGGAACGTCAATTTCTTCATGCTGTGTCTCCAACTATCTATTTGCGGCAAAGGGGCGTGGCCCGCTTCCAGCTCGGCTGGCCAGGAATGCGGCGGCGACGGTGCTCTGGCGGCACCGTTCAGACTGCTTCAGCATACGCTCGAACGACCGATATTTACAATGCCGGGAAGCAATGAATTTTGCCCAGTGTTGTTAATGCGTTGCGACAATTGATGAGAATTGATGGTGCATTGCAATAAAATTGAGGCCAGCGGCCGCCGTTCTTTTGCGCTACAGTCACTCCCATTCCCCACCGCGCAAGGAGTTCCATGTCCACCACCATGAGCTGGCAAGGCTTTGCCATCCTGTCGGCCGTGTTCGCGGCCCTGACGGCCATCCTGGGCAAGCTGGGCGTGGCCCACCTGAACAGCAACATGGCCACCTTGATACGCACGGGCGTCATCCTGCTGGTGACGGCGGCCATCATCTCGCTGCGCGCGGAATGGCAGCGCCCCGCCGGCGGCAACTGGGTGGGCTGGACTTGCCTGATCGCCTCGGGCGTGGCCACGGGCTTGTCGTGGCTATGCTATTTCCGCGCGCTGCAGCTGGGGCCCGTGTCGCTGGTGGCGCCCGTCGACAAGCTCAGCGTGGCGCTGGTGATGCTGGCCGGCTGGCTGGTGCTGGGCGAACCGTTCACGCTGAAAGGGGCCCTCGGTGGCGGCTTGATCGTGCTCGGCTCGCTGATTTTGCTGCTGTGACGCATTCCACGGCACGCGGCGGCGCGCCTGTGTCAGAATGCACGCCGCATAGATCGAATCACGAAAGAACAGCATGACCAAGAATGAAGCCATGAAACGCATCAACGACCGCCTGGGCAAACCCACCCTGACGGACAAGAACACGCACTTTGCCAGCGTCGCCAGCTATGGCACGGACGAAGGTTGGTGGCTGAAGATCCCCTTCCTGACGTTCAAGCAGGAATTGCACTTCATCCTCAACAATGAAAAAACGAAAAGCTTCCAGCACCTGAAGATCGGCGCCAACCAGATCCTCAGCCCCGGCATGAAGTTCCGCAGCACGGGCGGCGCCGCCGACGCCTTCATGTCGGCCTCGGCGCCGAAACGCCTGATCGACTTGCTCGACGGCGGCAGCAAGTACAACTTTACAAAACACTTCGTCAACGATTATCGCTACTGATGCACAGCCGTGCTGGCGTCGCCCGGCGGCAGTTGTGGCGGCAGCCACGCCCTGAGCAAATGCTGGGCGATGTCGAGCGCGTCGTCGCGGCTGGTGCCGAAATGCAGGGGATAGCCCCAGAACTTGCCAAATAGAACGGCAAAGGCCTTGCCGGCCAGGCGCTTGGCGGCGCTCGGTTCGATCAGCACCATGCCCTGGATATACGCGCGGATGGCGGCCTTGTTCTGCTTCATCCACAGCGATGCGCGCTTGCGCTCCGCCTGCGGGTGTTCATGCCCGTCCTCGTCAAAGCCTTCTTCGCTGAGGATGACAAACGCCTGCCGGCGCGCCAGCAGCGCGTCGAACTGGGCAAAAAGCACATCGGCCTGGGTATCTGCCGCGCCGTCGCGGCGCATCCAGACGAGTGGGAATGTGGAAAAATCGAGTTGCATGGGATGACTCCTTCAAGGGGGTTGCCGTTCCTCCTCACCTTCATCAGAACACTGGCGGCGGCGGTTGCCGTGGAAGCGGGGCTGCGGATGCCCATACGATAGCGTTGGCAGTGCTGCGCGTCATTGCATAAAATAGCCACAATATTATTCAATCCAGCCAAAGTCTTCCCATGCCCCATCCCCTTTTGCCCAGCATGCTGACGCCCCGCCTGGGCCTGGACGACGACGCCTCCATCCTCGATTTCGATGTCGATGGCGTGCTGCGACCCTTGCTGGCCGTGGGCCTGGCCAGCGTGCGCGAGGATGCGGAACAGGCGCCGCACCAGCACCGCAAGGGACAGCTGCTGTATGCCACGCGGGGCGTGATTCATTGCGAGGTGGAAAGCGGCGTGTGGATCGTGCCGCCCCAGTGCGCCGTGTGGATACCGGGCGGCCTGATGCACGCGGCGCAGGGCGTGGGCGAGGCGCAATGTTACTGCCTGTTTGTCGAGCCAGGCATGGCGCCGGCCTTGCCCGCCGTCTGCTGCACCGTGGCCGTCTCGCCATTGCTGCGCGAACTGATCGCCAAGGCGGCCGGTTTTCCCACCCTGGCCGCGCTGCAGGGCGCGCAGGAACGCCTGGTGCTCACCCTGCTCGATGAATTGGCGGCCGCGCCCGTGGAAGACTTGCATTTGCCGATGCCGCGCGATGCGCGGCTGCGCCGCCTGGCCGCCCTGCTGCTGGCGCAGCCTGCCGATAAACGCACGCTGGCCGAGTGGGCCAGCCGCATCGGCATGAGCGAGCGCAGCATGACCCGGCAATCCCTGGAGGAAATGGGCATGAGCGTGGGCCGCTGGCGCCGGCAATTGCACGTCATCCTGGCCTTGCAACGGCTGGCGCAAGGGCGCAGCGTGAAAGCGGTGGGGCTGGAACTCGGCTATGAAAATACCAGCGGTTTTGTCACCATGTTCCGCAAGGCGGTGGGCAAGCCGCCGGCCCGCTACCTGGCGGAACGGGAATCCAGGAGAATCTAAAAACGCATAAAAAAAGGCGGCATATGCCGCCTTCGTCTTGCATTGTCGCTCAAATCATCATACTTCGCGCGCCAGCGCCAGGAACTCCGTGCGCAGCGCCAGGTTCGGCTGCATCTCGCCCAGCATGGCCGAGGTGATGGTTTCTTCGCCCGGCGTGCGGATGCCGCGGCTTTCCATGCACAGGTGGCGGCAGCGTACGACCACGCCCACCGATTTCGGTTCCAGCACTTCCATCAAGGCATTGGCGATCTGCATCGTCATGCGCTCCTGCACTTGCAGGCGCTTGGAGAAGCAATCGACGAGGCGCGTCAATTTCGACAGGCCGACGATCTTGCCATTGGGCACGTAGCCGATGGTGGCCTTGCCGAAGAACGGCGCCAGATGGTGTTCGCAATGGCTGTAGACGGGGATGCCGCGCACGACGATCAGCTCGTTGTACTGTTCCGCGCCATCCTCAAAGGCTTTCAGCAAATCGACCGGGTCCTGGCCATAGCCGGAGGTCCAATGCTTCCAGGCTTTTGCCACGCGCGCCGGCGTTTCCAGCAAGCCAGGACGCTGCGGATCTTCACCAAAGCTGCTGATGAGCCGGCGCCAGTCGTTTTCGGAGAATTCTTGAGACATGCTAAACCACCCTAAAATTTGCAATTGCCGCCAGTATATAGAAAATGCGGCAAGCTGCCTGAGCAGCCCCCGCTTTACGGCACTGCCGGCGGGCGGTGCGCCTGCACCAGCAGCGCGGAAATCGACACGCTGGAACTCGCTTCCGGCCAGGCATCGCCGGGGCCGAACCAGCGCGCCTCGGCGATCTCGTTCTCGTCGAGGCGGATCTCGCCATCGAGGTAATCGGCCGTAAACGCGATCATCAGCGAATGGGGAAACGGCCAGGATTGGCTCATGAAGTACTGCAGGTTATGCACGCGCAAGCCCACCTCTTCCATCACTTCGCGGTGCACGGCTTCCTCGATCGATTCGCCCGCTTCCAGGAAACCGGCCAGGGGACTGAAACGCTGCGATGGCGAATGCTTGTGCATGGCCAGCAGCACTTGCTCGCCCTTGCGGATGAGTACCATCATGGCGGGCGAAATGCGCGGATACGCGAGCATGCCGCAGGCCGCGCAGGTGAAACAGCGTTCGCCGCGCGTGCGCTGCATGGGCCTGGCGCACACGCCGCAATGACAGTGCGTGCGCGCCCACTCGGCCAGTTGCGCGGCGCGGCTGGCCAGGCCCAGGAAAGCATCGTCGACGGCATGGAACAGCGAGCGCATGCCGTGCCAGGCCAGGGGGCCGTCGGCGGGCAAGGCCTCGTCATCCGTCCAGACGGTCTGGCAATAGCGGCCCTGCCACAAGCCCACGGGCTGGGCGCGGCTCAGGTCGATATCGAGCGCGGCCGCCTCGGCGGCAGTGGGCAGGGTCAGCTCGGGGGTACGCAACAATAAACGCCCGCGGTGAAAGACGAAGGTGAGCGTGTCTGCTGCCGCCGGGGCCGGTTCGGGAGCATCGATCAGGGGGACGAAGGCATCGGGTGTCTGCAGCATGCTTGGCGGAAATTTGTAAAGGTTGCTCATCATACTCCCGCCGGCGGACGCCTGCGCGCGTAGCAGCGGCCATGCAGCAAAGCAAGCATTCATGGGCCATGACAGTGTTTTTTTTACGGCACACCCAATCCGTTGCGTAAACGAGACTGATAACGATTCTCATTTACGAATTAGCGCCCAATAATTACAATGTCTGCCAACCCGTCCATCGCCAGCCACTTGCCCGCTTGCCACAGCACAGCGTCGCGCAGCCAGCCAGGAACCACTACCTGACCTTATCGAGAGAGCAAGATGGCAATCAAGAGCCGCAAACACGTCCAATCCCGTTTCAACCAGCACATCGGCGCCGCCCTGGCCGTGATGCTGCTGCCCGTTGCCGCCCAGGCCGCCGATCCGGCCGGTCAGAGCGCGCCCGCATCGCAGCAAACCCTGAACGAAGTCAAGGTCATTGGTTCCAAGGAAAATGATTTCAAGGCCGAAAAAGCCTCGTCGCCGAAATACACGGAAGAGCTGGTCAACACGCCGCAAACCATCGTCGTGATCAAGAAGGAATTGATCGAACAGCAAGGCGCGCTGACCCTGACGGATGCGCTGCGCAACACGCCGGGCGTGGGCACTTTCTTCCTCGGTGAAAACGGCAACACGAACACGGGCGACGCCGTCTACATGCGCGGTTTCGATTCGTCGGGCAGCATCTATGTCGATGGCGTGCGCGACGTGGGCTCCATTTCGCGCGACGTCTTCAACATCGAACAGATCGACGTCTTGAAGGGCCCGGCGGGCACCGACAGCGGCCGCGGCTCGCCGACTGGCTCGATCAATCTGGTCAGCAAGACGGCCACCATGGAAAACAAATTCAATTCGCTGCTGACGGCGGGCAGCGGCAAGCAGAAACGCGCCACGGCCGACTGGAACCGCATCCTCGACAGCGATACGGGCACGGCCTTGCGCCTGAACCTGATGACGCAGGACAGCGGCAATCCGGCACGCGATGAAGTCAAGAACAAGCGCTGGGCCTTCGCGCCCACCGTCACCTTCGGCATCGGTAAACCAACGCGCATCACGGCCAGCTACCTGCACGTGGATCAAAACAACGTGCCCGACGGCGGCGTGCCGACCATCGGCTTGCCGGGCTACTCGACACCGGACGTTCCAACGAAGGATCAACCGGTCATCCGCAGCTTCCTGAACAGCGCCGCCAGGGTCGATCCGAAGAATTTCTACGGTTCTACCTCGGACTACGACAAGATCAAGGCCGACATGGGCACCTTGCGCATCGACCATGATTTCTCGCCCAACGTGCAGCTGCAGAACACCACGCGCTACGGCAAGACCCAGCAAGACTACCTGCTGACGGCCTTCATGGGCAGCATGGGCAACCTGAAGACACCGGTCACCACCGATCCGTCGACCTGGACGCTGGCGCGCTCGCTGCGCACCGTGAAGGACCAGGAAAACACGATCCTGACCAACCAGACCGTGGTCAGCGCGCAATTCGACACGGGCGTGCTGAAGCACTCCGTGGTGGCCGGCGCCGAGTTCACCAGCGAAAAACAGACCAACTACAGCTATGTGCCCGCCAGCCTGGGCACCTTGCCGGCAGCGAACCTGTACAAGCCGAATCCGCGCGACACCGTCACCGGCCACAACCCTGTGCGCAGCGGCGCCTTCACCGAAGGCGAAGTCAACACGCAAAGCCTGTATGTGTTCGATACCATCAAGTTCGGCGACAAGTGGCTCTTCAACGGCGGCGTGCGCTTCGACCATTTCAACACCACGTATGACGCCGTCGCCCTGCAAGGGGCCGTGACTGCGCCTGCGGTACAGCCATTGCCAGTGGGCACGCCAATTCCCACCCACCTGACCCTGAGCGACACCCTGGCCAACGGCAAGATCTCGGCCATGTACAAGCCGACGCCGGACAGCAGCGTGTACGCCTTGCTGGCCACGTCGAAAGCACCGCCAGGCACCAATTTTGCCCTGAGCACCGCCGCCAGCAGCGCGCAAAACCTGAACTATGACCCACAGGAAACCATCACCAAGG
Organism: Janthinobacterium sp. SUN026; assembly: GCF_030397625.1. Taxonomy (NCBI): domain Bacteria; kingdom Pseudomonadati; phylum Pseudomonadota; class Betaproteobacteria; order Burkholderiales; family Oxalobacteraceae; genus Janthinobacterium; species Janthinobacterium sp. SUN026. The sequence goes on from NZ_JAPQNU010000007.1 coordinate 72,343, forward strand.
AAATCGGCACCAAGTGGGACTTCCTGAAGCAAAAACTGTCGCTGTCGGCCGCCGTCTACCAGACCACCGTCAAGAATGAAGTGGAGCAAGATCCCGTCATCTCGACCATTTATTACCAGACCGGCAAGAAACGCGTGCAAGGCCTGGAACTGGGCGTGGTGGGCGAAATCATGCCGAACTGGCTGGTCAGCGCCGGCTACACCCGCATGAATACCAAGGTCGAGTCGAACAAGGTCTTCACGGCCAGCGGCGACAAGAACCTCACCTACACGCCAAAACAGGCGTTCACCAGCTGGACTTCGTACACCCTGCCATTCGGCCTGAAGATCGGCGGCGGCGCGCGTTACGTGGGTGAAATGCTGCGCGGCACCGACGGCGCCGTCGGCACGCCGGCCCGCGTGGATGCCTACTGGGTCTTCGACGCCATGGCAACCTACACCGTCAACAAGAACCTCGACGTGCAGTTGAACGCCTACAACCTGGCCGACAAGACCTATGTGGCGGCCATCAACAAGTCCGGCTTCCGCTACACCCCGGGCCAGCCCCGTTCGTTCAGCCTGACGGCGAATATCAAGTTCTAACGTCAAGAGAACACGCATTGCGTCACATCAAGCCCCTCTTCGGAGGGGCTTTTTTATTGTCCTGATAATCTTGTCTTTTTGGCGCACCGCCGCCCTGCCGCGACTAGCGTATGAAAAGTCATACAGCGATGTCCCGCCGCGTCCAATATTTCGCGCAAGCGCGCCAAGTTGCGACATCTAAACAACAAAAAAGCATCCTTAAATCAACAACTTAAGAAGTTAGGTTCCAAATTCCCATTTCAGGCATATCCTTTGCTATGTACAGGTTTTGCTGCAAATAATCGCTGGCACGCAAGGGCTTGTTTTTGAGAAATATTGACTCCAAGCTTGAGTTGCTCGCTATCAATAATCCGCTCACAGCGGCGTTTCACCGGAGGAGTCAAAATGAAAAAGAAACGGCCATTAACCCTGTACATCCTGATTGCCATGATCCTCGGCATTGCCGTGGGCTATGGATGCAACACCGCTTTCCCTGATGCCAAGCTCAGCGCTCAAATCGCTGGCAATATTTCTATCGTCACCGACGTCTTCCTGCGCCTGATCAAGATGATCATTGCGCTGCTGGTGTTCTCCACCCTGACCGTCGGTATCGCCCACATGGGCGACGGCAAGACGGCGGGCCGCATCGGCCTGAAAGCCATGTGCTGGTTCGTGGTGGCCTCGCTGGTGTCGCTGGCGCTGGGCATGGTGCTGTCGAACCTGATGCAGCTGGGAACCAACCTGGGTTTGCCATTGCCGGACATCCACGCGTCGACCAATCTGAAAACGGCCGCCTTCACCTTGAAAGATTTCTTCACGCACCTGGTGCCGAAGTCGCCGATCGAGGCCATGGCCAACAATGAAATCCTGCAAGTGCTGGTATTCTCGATCTTCTTCGGCGGCGCACTGGCCGGCCTGGGCGAATCGGGCAAGACCCTGACGGCCGTCGTCGACCAGCTGGCGCAAGTCATGCTGCGCATCACCGGCACCATCATGAACCTGGCCCCGCTGGCCGTGTTCGCCGCGATGGCTTCCGTCATCACCACCCACGGCCTGGGCGTGCTGGTCACGTTTGCCAAGTTCATGGGCGGCTTCTACGTTGGCCTGCTGTGCCTGTGGGCTCTGCTGATCGGCGCCGGTTTCGTGGTCATCGGCCCGCGCATCTTCAAACTGGTCGGCCTGATCCGCGAACCGTTCCTGCTGGCATTCTCGACGGCCAGCTCGGAAGCGGCCTATCCAAAACTGCTGACGGCGCTCGACCAGTTCGGCGTGGACCGCAAGATTTCCAGCTTCGTGTTGCCAATGGGCTACTCCTTCAACCTCGACGGTTCGATGATGTACTGCACCTTTGCCGTGCTGTTCATTGCGCAAGCCTACGGCATCGACCTGTCGATCGGCACCCAGATCACCATGCTGCTGCTGCTGATGCTGACCTCGAAAGGCATGGCCGGCGTGCCGCGCGCCTCGCTGGTGGTGATTGCCGCTACCCTGAACCAGTTCAATATTCCGGAAGCGGGCTTGCTGCTGCTGATGGGCGTCGACCAATTCCTCGACATGGGCCGTTCGGCCACCAACGCGGTCGGCAACGCCGTCGCCACGGCCGTCGTCGCCAAGTGGGAAGGTGGCCTGGCCACCGAGGAAGAAGCCGCCGCAGCCAACGCGGCCAGCCTGAACACGGAAAGCCATTGGGGCGAAGCGGATCACGCTAGCAAAGCCTGATAGCGCCATGGCCCGCCACAAGCGGGCCATTTATTTGTTGTCGATGTTGAGTAACAAGCAGTCAGGTAGTGCGATCAGTAGTCATTCCAACTTATTAGAGAGATTTTCATGAAAAAAGTCCTGTTTACCCTGCTGACCCTCGGCGCAGCCTCCACTGGCGCCATGGCCCAATCGAGCGTGACCATCTACGGCGTGGCTGACGCCGGCCTGGTGTTCGACAAGGATGCGGCTGGAGACCGCCTGAACCGCGTCGCTTCCGGCGTCGCTTCCGGCTCGCGCATCGGCTTCAAGGGCAAGGAAGACCTGGGCGGCGGCCTGGCCGCTACCTTCGTGCTGGAAAGCGGCTTCAATATCGACACCGGCACCTCGGGCCAGGGCGGTCTGCTGTTCGGCCGCCAGGCATATGTCGGCCTGACCGGCAGCGCCGGCGCCGTCACCCTGGGCCGCCAATATTCCCCGTACTACCTGGCCCTGCGCGACGTGGCCGATCCGTTCGTCATCGGCCTGGCCGGCACGGCATCGAACCTGATGGTGACGAATATCCGCGTCGATAACATGGTGCAATACACCACGCCGACCTGGAGCAAGCTGTCGGCCGACCTGGCGTATGGCTTTGGCGAAGTGGCCGGCGACAATGCGAAAAACCGCAGTATGGGCGGCGCCGTGCATTACATCGACGGTCCGCTGAACGTGACCCTGACGCACCACCGCAAGGAAAACTTGGTAGCGCAGCAAACGCGCAACACCCTGCTGGCCACGCGTTACGACTTTGGCGTGCTGCAAGGCAACTTCGGCTACGCCGACAACCGCGCCCTCGACAACAGCAAGAGCAACGACATCCTGCTCGGCTTCAGCGCCCCGTTCGGCGCCACCAAGCTGGTCGCGTCCTACATCCGCCACAACGACAAGAGCAACGCCAACCGTGACGCCCAGCAGTGGGCCATCGGCGCCTTCTACGCCCTGTCCAAGCGCAGCGACCTGTACACCGGTTACGGCCACATCAGCAACAAGAACGGCGCCACCTTCGTCGTCGGCAATGCCACGGACAATGGCACCGGCAACAGCGGCTTCAACCTGGGCATGCGCCATACCTTCTAAGGACGTCGAGCTGTCCGTGACATAGAAGTGTGAGCCGCCGGATGCATATCCGGCGGCTTTTTCTTTTTACGCAATATTTAAATGCGATACTGTGGGTTCTTGCAAGTTGGCAGCTGATTTTATGAATAGCAGTACTACGAAACCCTCCCTTTCCTGGCGCCAGCGCCTGTCGCAACGGTCGGGCCGCGAAACGCTGGCCTGGGGCGTGGTGCTGGCCGCCTGTCTGGCCACCGTCTGGCTCGTGTATTTCTGGACCGAACGCATCGCCATCGGCAAGCTGCAGGCCAGCGGCGCGCAGCGCCTCGAGGTATATGTCAGCAGCCTGGAAAATGCGCTGGAAAAATACGATTTCCTGCCCAAGACGCTGGAACTGAACCGCGACGTCATCCGCCTGCTGCAACATCCGGAAGACCCGGTGCTGGTCGATACGGTCAACCATTACCTCGAGCAAATGAATGCTCAGGCGAAATCATCGACCATTTTCATCAGCAACCTCGACGGCAACACGCGGGCCGCCAGCAACTGGCAACAGCCCGATAGCTTTATTGGCGACAATATCTCGTTCCGCCCCTACGCCCAGGACGCCCTGCGCGGCACGCCGGGCCGCTTCTATGGCGTGGGCACGACGCGGCTCGAACCCGGCTATTTCTTTGCCCACGGCATCTACCAGAATGGCCACATGCTGGGCCTGGCAACGGTGAAGGTGAACCTGGAAAACCTGGAAAAACGCTGGGTGCAAGGTGCCGACAAGGTGATGCTGGCCGACGAGCACGGCGTGATCTTCCTCAGCTCCATGGCGGACTGGAAATACAAGACCCTGGCGCCGCTGTCGCCCGCCATCGTCGAGGAACTCAACCGTACGCGCCAGTATTATTCGAAGCAGCTGGCAGCCATCCCCTTCGTTTCCGACCGCCAGCTGGGCAATGGCGCCCGCGTGATCAGCGTGCGCGAGCAGGAACACGCCGACACGCCGCCGAAGATCAGCTCGAGCGTCATGACGCAGATCAAGCTCAAGTCCCCGCAAGGCTGGACGTTCATTTACCTGTCCGACCTGGCGCAGGCCAAGGCCAGCGCGCGCGCCGCGGCCGCCTTTTCCTGCGTGCTGCTGGGCTTTTTCATGCTGCTGTTCTTTTACCTGCGCCAGCGCCGCGCGGCCGTGGCGCAAAAATTGCGCGCCCGCGAAGATCTGCAGCATGCCTATGACAACCTGGAAGCCATGGTCGAGGAACGCACGTCCGAACTCAATGCCATGACGCAAAGCCTGAGCCAGGAAATCGACGTGCGCAGCAAGGCCGAGCAAAAACTCCACATCACGCAAAACGAACTGTTTCAAGCCGGCAAGATGGCCGTGCTGGGACAAATGTCCGCCAGCATCACGCATGAACTCAACCAGCCGCTGACGGCGCTGCGCACCATGTCCGACAATGCCGTCATCCTGCTCGAACGGGGACGGCTCGACGACGCACGGCGCAACCTGGCAAAGATCTCGCAAATTGCAGCCAGGATGGGGACCATTACGGGTCAATTGAAGATTTTTGCGCGCAAATCGACGACCAGCCTGACCTCCGTCTCGATCCCCACGGCGATCAGCAACGCCCTGTTCCTCGTCGAACGCCGGCTGCAGGTGGAAAATGTGCGTTTTACTTTGCAACTGCCGCCCGAAGACATCTTCGCCATGTGCGAAAGCAACCGCCTGGAGCAAGTGCTGGTGAACCTGTACGCCAACGCGCTCGACGCCATGAACGGCAGCGACGTGCGCAGCCTGCGCGTGGCCGTCGAATGCACGCCGGAGCACGTGCTGATCCACGTGGCCGACACGGGACCTGGCCTGTCGACGGAAGTGTGCGAACACCTGTTCGAACCGTTCTTCACGACCAAGCCGCAAGGCCTGGGACTGGGACTGGGGCTGGCCATTTCCGAACAGATCACGCGCCAGTTCGGCGGCGTGCTGCGCGCCGAAAACGCCCCCGGCGGCGGCGCCATCTTCACCATCGAACTACAGATTGCAACGCAGGAGGAAAAACATGTTTGACGGCTTGAAGGTCTTGCTGGTCGAGGACGACCCCACCGTACGCGAAGGCAGCGAGCAGGCACTGCAGCTGGCCGGCCTGGACGTGCTGGCGTTTCACTCGGCCGAGCTGGCCTATAAACTGCTGACGCCGGATTTCCCCGGCATCGTCGTCAGCGACGTGCGCCTGCCCGGCATGAGCGGCCTGGAATTGCTGCAAGCGGTCAAGACGCTCGACGCCAACCTGCCCGTGATCCTCGTCACGGGCCACGGCGACATCACGATGGCCGTACACGCCATGCGCACGGGCGCCTACGATTTCATCGAAAAGCCGTATTCATCCGAGCAACTGGTCGACGTCATCCTGCGCGCGCTGGAAACGCGGCGCCTGACCCTGGAAGTGCACAGCCTGCGCCGCCAGCTCGAGGACGGTGGCGGCATCGAAGCTCGCCTGCTGGGCAATTCCGTGGCGATGCGCGACATACGGCGCCTGATACTCGACGTTGCCGACGAACCGGCCGACGTGCTGATCTATGGCGACACAGGCACGGGCAAGGAAATGGTGGCGCGCTGCCTGCATGACTTCAGCCACCGCCGCAAGCACAACTTCGTCGCCGTCAACTGCGGCGCGATTCCCGAAAGCATTTTTGAAAGCGAAGTCTTCGGCCACGAACCGGGCGCGTTCACGGGCGCGGCCAAGCGGCAGGTGGGCAAGATCGAGCACGCGGATCAAGGCACGTTTTTCCTCGACGAAATCGAATCGCTGCCCCTGTCCCTGCAAGTCAAATTGCTGCGCGTGCTGCAGGAACGCTATATCGAGCGCCTGGGCTCGAACGTGCCCACGCCCGTCGACGTGCGCGTCATCGCGGCGGCCAAGCTGGACCTGGAAGACTTGTCGCAGCAACAGAAATTCCGCAGCGACCTGTACTACCGCCTGAATCTGATCGTGCTGCATCTGCCGCCGCTGCGCGAACGGCGCGAGGACATTCCCATCCTGTTCGAACACTTCGTGCTGGCCGCCGCCGCCCGCTACAACCGCGCCGCGCCCGTCGTCTCCAGCGCGCAGATGCGCAACCTGATGGCCCATTCCTGGCCCGGCAATGTGCGCGAGCTGCGCAATATCGCCGACCGTTTCGTGCTGGGCATCGCCGGCGGCGCCTCGAGCTTGCTGGCGGCCGGGCTGGCCAGTCCCCTGTCGCTGGCGGAGCAGGTCAACGGCTTCGAACGCGCACTGATCGAACAGGAACTGCGCGCATATTCCGGCAACGTCAGCGAAGTGAGCGCAGTGCTCGGCTTGCCGAAGCAAACCTTGTACCACAAGATGCAGAAGTACAACCTGGTGGCCGAAGAGTTCCGCTGATCAGCCGACCCGGCCCGTGCGCAAGGGCGCGGCCCAGTCGGGCCGCCCGTTCGCCAGCGCCAGCCGGGCTGCCTTTTCCCAGTCATATACCACGGCGTGCAACTGCGCCGTCCAGGCACCATCGGTGCCCTGTTCGGCGATCGCATAGCGCGCATGCGGCGTGCCGTTTTCCATCACGTGCGGATAACCATGTTCGTCGTCGTAGGCTTGCAAGCCCACGCTGCCCGGATTGACGACCAGTCTGCCATCGGGCAAGCGCACCTGGCGCGGCATGTGCGTGTGGCCGCACAGGATCAGGGCCGCGTCCGTCGTCCCCGCCCGTTCGGCCACCTCGTCCGGCGTGGCGGCACGGCTGCCTTGCGGCGTGACGCTGTCGAGAAAATACACGAGATCGCTTTGCGGCGTGCCATGCACGAGCAGCACATCCTTGCGCAAGCGCAAGGTGGCAGGCAGGGCATTGATCCACGCGAGTTGTTCAGGCAACAGCTGCGCGCGCGCAAAAGCGTCCGACACGCCCATGCGGGCCGGGTCGCCGAACAATTGCCGCTCGTGGTTGCCGCGGATGGTGGGCAAGTCCAGCCCCATCAGGCGCGCCGCCGTGGCGCGCGGCTGCAGATGGCCCGAGACGATATCGCCCAGGTTGACGATCATGTCCACGCCACGCAGGGCGATGTCGGCCAGCACGGCCTCGAGCGCATCGAGGTTGCCGTGAATATCGGAAATGGCGGCAATTTTCATGCGGTGTCTCCTCCTCGTACACACCATTCTGCCCGCGTTCCCCCTTGCAGGCAATGCCGGCATGTGTACCGGCTCTTACACACGGTAGGACAAATCCGACGGGAATTTGCGTCGTGCGGCTACGTGATCCAAAAGTAACAATTGCTACCATTTCCTCATTGCATTACCGCATCACGCCAGCCGCCCCGACGTCGCGGCCCGTTCACTTTATTTTGAGGAGTAGCCCCATGTTTGCCACGCCCGTTCCCGCCCGCCTGACCCCGCCACGTTTGCGCCATCTTGCCTTGCGCAGCACCATGATGCTGGGCGTGCTGGGTGTCGCCACGGCCGCCGCCACGGCGCGGGCGGAACCGTCGCCCGCGCTGGATCGCGTCAGCATCTCGGTGGGGGCGTTTTCCGCCGATCCGCGCATCAATATCGGCGCCGACACGCAGTTTGGCCGCATCGATGCGCCCGAATCGAAGCAAAGCCACACGACCATCCCCCGCATCAAGGCGGACTTGCTGATCGGCGACCGCCATGGCCTGGCATTCGACTACTACCGCTACGACAAATCCTACACGCCAAGCCTGACAGGCGACACCATCATCAATGGCCAGCCCGTCACGGGCACGGCCACGGCGAATGCCGATTTAAAACTGGACCTGGCCAAGCTGGCCTATAAATGGTGGCTGGGCAGCGGCAACGATACCTTCGGCATCGGCCTGGGCGCCGCCTACTACCACGCCAGCCTGAATGGCACGGCCACCGGCATCGTCAATGGCGAGACGGCCACGGCGCGCGATTCCATCGGCGAGCACGCGTTCGCGCCGCTGCTGGAAGTGGGCTGGCGCCACGCGTTTACACCGGACTTGCGCATGTATGCGGAAGCGTCGGGCATCAAGAAAAACGGCGGGCGCATCAACGGCCACATCTACGGCGGCAATATCGGCGTGGAATGGTTTCCGTTCAAAAATATCGGTTTCGTGGCCGACTACGGCATTTCGAAAATCAAGCTGCACCGCGACAGCGAACGCGATGCCGACCTGAACGTGCGCCTGACGGGGCCGTCGGCGTATGTGAAAGTACGCTTCTAAACGCGCTCAAGCCGCCGGTTTCAGCAAGGTCAGCTGGAACTGCGGCAAGGCAGGGTCGTCATACGCCTCGACCCTGGCAAACGGCAGACGCGCAAACGCGTGATGCCAGAACGCGCAGGCAGCGGCATCGTCGCGGAATGTCGCCACCAGCCACGTCTGCGCGCTGTCCAGCAGCACCCTGCGTACCACTTCCAGCGCCACGCCCCGGCGCCGGTATTTCTTCAGGACAAAAAAGTCGCTGAATTCCTGCACCGGCAGCTCACCCGCCATGCCAGGTTCCGTGAGGAAAAAGCCGGCCAGTTCGCCATCGACCTCGATCCAGCTGGCCGTGTGGCCGGCTGCGTGCACATACGACGCCAGCCCCGCGTCGCACACGTCATAGCGGCCACCGGCCAGCAGCGCCTCGCCGCTCCAGGCGGAATTGTCATAGCAGTACAGTTGAAACAGCTGCGCCAATGCGCCCTCTTCGCCCGGGGCAATGGCGCGCAACGCGATGACCTTGTTTATTGCATGCATGAAGAGCTTTCCCGCACGATGGCGCCCATCCAGTCCGCGATCTTATCACCGTCACTCACCCCCGCCCTCCCGCATTTCATGCCTGCATTTCCTCCCTTGGTCGCAAAAGCATTAATTTTCTTCCAATTGGTTATATATTATTGTTTTTAAGTAACATCCGCCATCGCGGTTGACGAAAAACAAGGGTGATCCCCTTCCACAGACCGGCAGACACGCATCTGCCGGCTTTCATACCCAAGCTCTGGAGAGTGCTGCACATGCTATCGATCAAACAGCTGAACAAAACGTATGCGAATGGCGTCAAGGCCATCAACAATGTCAGCCTGGAGATTCCCAACGGAATGTTCGGCTTGCTGGGGCCTAACGGCGCGGGCAAGTCCTCGCTGATGCGCACCATTGCGACATTGCAAGATCCCGATAGCGGCAGCATCCATTTCGATGGCATCGATGTGCTGCAGGACAAGGCCGGCCTGCGCCGCCAGCTCGGCTATCTGCCGCAGGATTTCGGCGTGTATCCGAAGGTCAGCGCGGAAACCCTGCTCAACCACTTTGCCGTCCTGAAAGGCTTGACGGAGAAGGGCCCGCGCAAGGAAGCAGTGGAAGCCCTGTTGCAGCAAACCAATCTGTGGGAAGCGCGCAAGCGCAACCTGGGCACGTATTCGGGCGGCATGCGCCAGCGCTTCGGCATCGCCCAGGCGCTGCTGGGCGCGCCGCGCCTGGTGATCGTCGATGAGCCGACGGCCGGCCTGGACCCGGACGAACGCAACCGCTTCCTGAACCTGCTGGCGAAGATCGGCGAACAGGTGGTGGTGATCCTGTCGACCCACATCGTCGACGACGTGACGGACCTGTGCCCGCGCATGGCCATGATCGTCAAGGGGCAAGTGCTGGTGCAAGGCGAGCCGCAGGCGGCCATCGACACCCTGCTCGGCAAGGTGTGGCGCCGCAGCGTCGGCATGGACGAGCTGGCGCAGTACCAGCAGTCGCACAATGTGCTGTCGACGCGCCTGGTGGGCGGCAAGCCGCAAATCAATGTGTATGCCGACAGCCAGCCCGACAGCGGCTTCGTGCAGATCGCCCCGGACCTGGAAGACGTGTACTTCTTGCATGTGCGCAACGCTGCCCGCAACGGCGCCGCCGTTCCCGCTGCGGCACCGTCCGCCATCGCGGCGTAAGGAGCGCGCCATGTGGAAGGAATTTTTCAAGTTTGACCTCGGCTATCAGCTGAAACAGCCGCTGCTGTGGGTATTTGCCGTCATCCTGGCCTTGCTGGCCTTTGGCGCCAGCAGCAGCGATTCGATCCAGATCGGCGGCGCCATCGGCAACATCAACCGCAATGCGCCCACCGTGGTGGCGCAGCTGCTGACGATGTTCAGCCTGCTGTCGATGTTGCTCATCACCATCTTCATCGCCGGCGCCGTGCTGCGCGACAGCGAAGTGGGCATGGCCGACATGCTGTTCGCCACGCCCATGCGTAAATGGGATTACCTGTTCGGCCGCTTCGCCGCCGGCTTTGTCGCCTGCCTGGTCATCTTCGCCTGCATCGCCTTCGGCACCATGCTCGGCCCCCTCATGCCCTGGGTCGATGCGCAGCGCGTGGGCGCGTTCCCGCTGCAGGCGTATGCGTGGAGCTTCGCCGTGATGGTGATCCCCAACCTGCTCTTCATCGGCGCCCTGCTGATGCTGCTGGCGGCCACCACGCGCTCGATGATGCTGGTCTACGTGGGCGTGCTGGGCTTTTTCGTGCTGTGGGGCACGGCCGGCGCCTTTACGCGCGACATCAACAACGAATGGATCGCCGTCCTGCTCGACCCGTTCGGCATGCGCGCCCTGGGCCGCATGACGCGCTACTTCACGTCCGCCGAAGCGAACGCGGGGCTGCCGCCGTTTGCCGGCTTCCTGCTGGCCAACCGCCTGCTGTGGCTGGGTATCACGGCGGTGCTGTTCGCCGCCACCGTGATCCTGTTCAAGCCGCAGCGCACGGGCACGGGAAAACGCCTGTTCGGCAAGCACAAGGCCGAAACGAGCGGCCCCGCCGTCACGGCGCCGCGGGACCTGCCGCGCAGCGTCCCCACCTTGACGGCCGCGACGGCCTGGCGCCAGTGGTGGCAAATCCTGCGCTTCGACGCCGTCGGCGTCTTCAAGAGCCTGCCCTTCCTCGTCATGCTGCTGTTCGGCATGATCAACCTGATCGCTGCCGCGAATGTCGGCAAGAATATGTATGGCACGGCCGTGTATCCGATGACACATTTGCTGTTACAGCAGATCAGCAACAGCTTCAGCTTCCTCCTGATCATCATCGTCACCTTCTATGCGGGCGAACTGATCTTCAAGGAACGGCAAGCGAGGATGGCCGACGTCAGCGACGCCATGCCCGTGCCCGACTGGGTTCCCCTGCTGGCCAAATGCACGGCCCTGATCGGCGTCATCGCCGGCTACCTGCTGGCGGGCGTCCTCACGGCCATCGGCTTCCAGCTCGTCAAGGGCGGCGCGCCCGTGGAACTGGGGCTGTACCTGAAAGGCACCCTGCTGGGCGCCCTCTTCTTCGTGCTGATGGGCTTGTGCGCGCTCACCCTGCAAGTGTTGTCGAATAACAAGTTCATCGGCTACCTGCTGGTGATCCTGCTGATGGTGGCGCAAGCCGTGCAGGGCATGCTGCACTTCGAACACAATCTGTACGCGTTTGGCGGCACGCCGGCCATCCCGTATTCGGACATGAATGGCTATGGCCACTTCTTGACGGGCTGGGCCTGGTTCGCGCTGTACTGGAGCCTGTTTACCGTGGCCCTCGTCATGCTGGCGCAGGCGTTCTGGGTGCGCGGCCTGCCGAACGGCTGGCGCGCGCGCGTGGGCCTGGCCCATCAGCGCCTGCAGGGCCGTGCAGGCGCCGCGCTGGCCGTGGTGCTGCTGTGCTGGGCAGGCACGGGCGGCTGGATCTTCTACAACACGAACGTGCTGAACAAGTACGAGACGTCGAACATCGGCATGGACAAGCAGGCGCGCTACGAAAAACTGTACCAGCGCTACCAGCACTTGCCCCAGCCGAAGATCACGGAAGTCCAGGCCAATGTGGATATTTATCCTGAGCAGCGTAAAGTCTTGATCAAGGGCCATTATGTGCTGCAAAACAAGACGGCGCAGCCACTCGATACCCTGCGCATCCAGCTCGACCCGCAACTGAAGACGACGTGGTTGAACTTGCCGGCGCACAAGGTCGTACTCGACGACAAGGAGCTCGGTTTCAGCATCCTCAAGCTGGCGCAAGCGCTGGCGCCCGGCGCCACCCTGCCGCTGGACTTCACGGTAGCCGTCACGCACCAGGGTTTCACCAACAGCGGCGCGCCGGACCAGGTCAACCTGAACGGCAGCTTCTTCAACAACCAGGCTTATTTCCCCCACTTCGGCTATGCGAAGGAAATGGAATTGCTTGACCGCAATGAACGCCGCAAGCGGGGCCTGGGCGAACCGCAGCGCATGGCCAAGCTGGAAGACACGTCCGCGTATGGCAACACGGTGCTGGGCGGCGATGCCGACTGGATCCATTTCGACACGACGGTGTCCACCAGCGGCGAGCAGATCGCCCTGGCGCCCGGCTATCTGCAAGGCAGCTGGGAAAAGGATGGCCGCCGCTATTACCGCTACAAGATGGACCAGCCGATGCTGCCGTTCTTTGCCTACCTGTCGGCGCGCTGGGAAGTCAAGAAAGGTGCGTGGCGCGGCTTGCCGATCGAAATTTATTTCGACAAGAAACACGGCTACAACACGGATCGCATGATCACGTCCGTGCAAAAGTCGCTCGACTATTACAGCACCGAGTTTACGCCCTACCAGCACAAGCAGGTGCGCATCCTGGAATTCCCCGGCTACCAGAGCTTCGCCCAGTCGTTTGCCAACACGATTCCGTATTCGGAAGGCATCGGCTTCATCGCCGACCTGCGCAACAAGGATGACATCGACTATGTGTTTTACGTCACGGCGCATGAAATGGCGCACCAGTGGTGGGGCCACCAGGTGATCGGCGCCAATGTGCAGGGCGCCAGCATGCTGATGGAATCGCTGGCGCAATACTCGGCCTTGATGGTGATGGAAAAGGAATACGGCCGCGACAAGATGCGCCGCTTCCTGCGCTATGAACTGGACCGCTATCTGAGCGGACGCGGCGGCGAAGCCATCGAGGAATTGCCGCTGGCGCGTGTAGAGGGACAGCAATACATCCACTACAACAAGGGCAGCCTGGTGTTCTACCGCCTGCGCGATGAAATCGGCGAAGCCGCCCTGAACCGTGCCCTGAAACGCTATCTGCAGGACAAGGGTTACCAGCAGGTGCCGTTCACCACGTCGTCGGAATTGCTGGCCTATATCCGCGCCGAAGCACCGCAGGACAAGCAAGCCCTGATCACGGACCTGTTCGAGAAGATCGTGTTCTACGATAACCGCGTCACGCAAGCGACGGCCGTCAAGCGCCCGGATGGCCAGTGGGATGTCACCATGCAATTGCACCTGGCCAAGCTGGAGTCCGACGGCAAGGGCAAGGAAAGCCCGCGCGCCTACGACGAACCGGTGGAGATCGCCATCTTCGCGCGCGCGCCGGGCGCCGGGGAGAAGGATGAAAAAGTCTTGTTCACCGACAAGCGCATGTTGTCCGGCAGCGACCCCGTGGTCACCATCACGGTGAAGGAAAAACCATTTGAAGTGGGTGTCGATCCGTACAACAAGATGATCGACCGGGTCTCGCGCGATAACCGCAAGGAAGTCAGCGTGAATTAAGGCTGCAATGAAACCTTGATGCAACGCAAACAGGCCGCCCTATCCGTGATAGCGCGGCCTGTTTTTTTTACGGCGGACCCGGTACTTTTTCAGGCCAGAAAAAAGATCTGGCGCAGCGCACAGCCCACCTGTACCACACAGAACACCATGGCAAGGAGCAATAGCCCCAGATGGATTTTTAAAAAGATATCCAGTCGTTCCCGGCAGGCCACGGGCGGCACGGCGGCCGTTTTAAAACGCAGCCCTTTGCCGGCCAGTAGCAACAACACTATGCTGACTGGAAAAGATTGCAGAAAAATACGTCCTGGATACAAAGTCCACGCCAGTCCGATCAGGATGGAAATCAATGCCAGCACATCGCACAAGAGAAATAGATATTTTCTTTTTTGAAAATTCGCCAGCGATGCAAGCAGCCATCCCTTTTCCTTCCCGAATATGCGCTCCAGAACCAGCCATTGCGAACCTGATGAATCGACAGCTATATGCATTGCAAGATTTTTCTTCAATTAAGCCAGTGACATTATCTGCGCACCAATAGCCGCAATATACGCACAGCATATTGCGGCCACGTTACGAGCAGCGGCATACATCAAGCGGGCATGTTCAACCCGCCATTATCTGTCCGCTTATGCCGAACAATAGGAATTATAGGCATACATCACGCCGGCGCCAATCAAGATGCCGCCACCGAGCGCCTGGCCGCCTGGCACGGTAGCCACGCCCGCACCGACAGTGCCGACACCGCCCCAGAAACCTGCCGTGGCGGTATATTCGCTCGACGACATGCTATCCGAACAAAATGCACGACCGCCCGAGATGTCTTGAATTTCCATTTCCGATAAAACTTGCATTCTTACTCCAGTAATTACATCAGCATGGAAAATGTCCATGCGCCACGTCTGCAGAAAACACGATATCGGTAAATAGCATGTCTTCCATCAGATTCGTATTCATCGCATGCTTGAATTACATGCAATGCAGCCCTCCGATAAAATTTATTCAGAGAAACATTGCAAACAATATACCATCGCATAAACAATCGCCAAAATAACTTTATTGGCGAAATAAACAATGGCAAAGCGATTATTCTCCTTATGCGAAAATATCATAAGAATATTTGTATTTTGTTTTATTCAAACCGGGGCTTGAAGAGAAGCGCAATCCGCACCATGCGATGGAAATGCGGATGGCACTGCGGTACAGGCAAAGCCTGGCGTAAGATGGACGGTATCGTCGGCGAGAGCGCCGGCACCACGTTCAAGGGGAATTGCTTATGCTGCATCGTCACCTGCCCATCCGCGCCAGCCTGCTGCTGGCGGCCCTCGTTTTCACGGCGCCCGCCTGGAGCGCCGATGCTGTCCACAAGGAAACAGTAGAGCTAACGGCAGGCAAGGCTGCGCTCAGCGTGAAAGGCAAGATCAAGGGCTATGCCACGGCCGAATACACGCTGGCAGGCAAGGCGGGCCAGACTCTCGGCGTCAAGCTCAAGACCAATCAACCGTCGAATTATTTCAACCTCCGTCAAGCCGGGCAGGAGGACGCCCTGTTCATCGGCTCGAGCGGCGGCAACAGTTACGAGGCAACACTGCCGGCCGATGGCGAGTACACGGTGCAGGTGTATTTGATGCGCAATGCGGCGCGCAGGAATGCCGTGGCCAGCTACAGCCTGGAGATGCGGCTGCGCAATTGAGTCTCCGCGGCCATGACAGCGCAAGAGGTGCGTTCGCCACCACATGCTCCCCATGTTATGGCAAGGGGCCAATAAGATGCGGGAGCGCCGCCCCTGTCTTATCTGGCCGGATGCGCGGCCTGGCGTCGGGCGGTCACGAGCGATTCCAGCACCAGGCCCGTCATCACGGCCAGGACCGGCATCATGGGTTCACGGTATCGGAAGATCACGTAAAACAGCATGTGAACGCCCGTGTAGCACGCAAGCGCCAGCCAGAGCAGGGCGACCTGCCGATTCCTGAGCCTTGGCATCAGCACAGTCCCGATAGCACCGGCAATCAGGAGCAGGAACTGTATCGTCCACAGCAGACGTACAAGCTTTTCTGCCGGCGACTGGTTGCCTTTTCCCGCATGCAGGGGAGGCGTCCAGAAGTACGCCGCTTTTTTCGCTGCCAATGCCAGGAACGCTGCCGGGTGGGCCTTCACCCAAGATATAGCCTCCTGTTTCAAGGTCTCGGAAGCCTGGACTTCCCCCGTTTTCCGAAGGGCATCCCAGGTAGGGCCGCGTGGAGTTTCCGAGATGGAAATGAACATGCCTGTCGCGGCGGGATTGTTACCCAAATACAGATTGAAGCCGCCATTGGTGTTCAAGACAGGGGCGCCTATCACTTGCATGTTCCGGAGCAGCCATGGGCTGGAAATCACCAGCGCCGCTGACAGCGCGAGCATGGCCAGGCTTGCCCGCCGGGCCGTCGATGCGGGAGACAGCAGCAACGCCCATGCAAGGACTGCAAGCAGTGACAAGGCGGCATTGCCCGTCAATGCCAACAGACCGAAGAGTACTCCGCACCCGGTCGCCACGCTCTTCGAGGGCTGGCGTGCCAGTCTCAGCGCACACCACATGACACCCAGCATCAGGGGAATCATCAGGTTTTCCTTCGCCAGATAGATCCCGTAGATGCCGCCTGGCAGATAGAGCGCCCAGGCAGCCGCGGCGATGAGACGCCCCGACCGGCCTGCGCCAGCCTCTCTGGCCACCAGGTAGCACAGCACGATTGCCGCGCCGCCCAGGCACATGTTCACCAGGCGAACCGCCAGGAGATCGTCGCCAAAGAGGAAAAAGACAGGCGCGAGTATCAACAGGGGATAGCCCACGTTATACATCGCGCGGTTACCCATGCTGTCGACGATGCCATTCCCGCCAAGCAAGTTAAGCGCCATGCTCCGGTAGGCAAGTTCATCGCCTTCCGGCACATGCTGGAAGCCCGCAATTGCCGCCACCCTCAGGGCAAGGCCGATGCCTGCGATGATTGCCAGCCACAGCCAATCTCGCTGTTGTTGGGCATCATGCTTGTCATTCATCAACTCCTCCCCACCAAAAATACTCCCGCACAAATCAGCGCCACGCCCATCACACGGGGCAGGCTGACCTGCTCGCCCAGCAGGCAGGCGATTGGCAGGGTGAGCACGAATCCCAAGCCTGCCAGCGGATAGGCCTTGCTCACTTCCCATTGCGACAGCACGCCTAGCCAGGCCACCGCTCCCAGGCCATACAGGAGGAATCCCCCCAGCACATACTTGTCCGTGAGGATATGCATGAGGGTCATGAAGGACTTGGGCTGCGCCATCATCGCCTGCACCCCGTCACTGGACATGCCGGTCTTCAATGAGAACTGCGCCATGACGGATAGCGCGATGCTCAGGATGGCAATGCAGAACGTGTTCATGGGTAAGTACCCAACACCAGAAAATGCGCGCCCAGCATGACGGCCACCATGGCGCAGACGGTCATGCGGCTGCCGTGGTCCTTGAGGGCGTAGATCACCGGGTCATCGTGCATTTCACCCCGGGAAGTTTTCACCCACAGGCGCGCAAGCCAGTAAATCAATCCCAGGGCAACCAGCCACAGCATCTGCGGGGTGCCATAGCGCCCCTGCGTTTCCGGCGCACTGATGAACAGTCCGAACACCACCACGGCGGAGAGGGCCGCCCCGCCCCCCAGGGGCCACAACACGGCCAGGTCGCTCACCCGGTAATCCCGTCCACGCGTGGCTGCCTTGCCATTTCCCTCCAGGGTGACCAGCTCCGCACAGCGCTTCACCAGGGCGAGGCTGAGGAACATGAAGACCGAGAAAGCCAGCAACCAGGAACTCGTGGCAGTGCCAATGGCAACGGAACCGGCCAGGATCCGCAAGGTATATAGCAAGGACAGCATGAGCACGTCGATCAGCACGTATTCCTTGAGCACCCAGCTATACGCGCTGGTCAGCACCAGGTAAAGCAGGAGCATCAGGAGAAAGGCATTCGACACGGACCAGGCCAGAACGAGGGCCAGGAGCAAGGCCCCCGCGGCCACGACCAAGCCCTTCAGAATCGGCAGGCGGCCGCTGGCAAAAGGGCGAAGCCGCTTGCGGGGGTGCGCCCTGTCGCTTTCCAGGTCCCACAGGTCGTTGACCATGTAGGTGGCGGAGGCCGCCAAGGAGAACGCCAGGAAAGCCACGGCCATGGTGCTCATCTTGCCCAGGTCGAGGAAGGAAAATGCCGTCAGCAGGGGCACGAACAGCAGCAGATTCTTTAACCACTGGTGGACACGCAGGGCTTTGAGCCACACGCCAAGCCCGCCGCTCGCTCCCGGAAACTCGCGTTCGATCGGAACGTGCCGCCGCACGGCTTGGGCCGTATTCCAGGCGACATCCACCAGCACCGCCGCCTCGGCGGCTTGCCAGATGGGAATATCTGCCTTGCTGTCGCCGGCATACACAAAGCATGGCCCGACTTGCTCCCGAATGGCTTGCAGCTTGGCCTTGCCCTTGAGGTTGCGACCGGCCTGCGTCGCCAGCACCTTGTCGAACAGGCCCAGGTGCCCGGCCACGTTGCGGGCAATCGAATGGTGGGCCGCCGTCGCCAGGACAATCATGCGGCCCTTGCGCTTTTCCTCGCGCAGGTAGTCCAGCAGGGACGCGCGGTAAGGGAGATGTTCGCCCGAGATGCCGGCATGCGCCGCAATGGCTTCCTTGAAGCCCGCCCGCCCTCGCATGAGCCAGAACGGCATGCGGAGCACATTGAGCGGGGAGTGCTTCACCACCTGGATGACGGATTCCAGCAGGGTATCGGTTGGCGTCAGCGTTCCGTCAAGATCGACAACCAGGGGCGCTTTGGTCGAAATAGCCACCATTTTCTCCCGATTCTGGTGTGGCATGGCAGATGGAGTGCTGAAAGCAGTGATTAAATTATAGGGGGAGCCACGATGGCGATGACCAACATATATCAAGGAAGAGAGCGGTTATCTGCTTGAGCTGAACGCCCGTAGCACCTGAAAGAGACCCGCAAAAAAAGAAACCCGCAACAACAAATAAAAACGCCTCGCAAATCCAGGATTTGCGAGGCGTTATGCAGCAATGACGTAGTGCGTCTTAGAACGGAATATCGTCATCCATGTCCGAGAAGTTCGGCGCCGGCTTCGGTGCCGGACGTGGCGCCGGGGCTGGTGCCGGACGCGGGGCCGGTGCCTGGCGTGGGGCCGGGGCTTCGTAGCCGCCGCCACCGCCGTAGCTGTCATCGCCACCGCCGGCGTCGCCGCCCATGCCGGAACGGCCGCCCAGCATTTGCATCTGTTCCGCGATGATGTCGGTTGCGTACTTCTCGACGCCGTCCTTGTCCGTGTATTTACGGGTTTGCAGGCGGCCTTCCACGTAGACGGACGAACCTTTTTTCAGGTATTGGCCGACGATTTCCGCCAGGCGGCCGAAGAACGAGATACGGTGCCACTCTGTCAATTCTTTTTGTTCGCCCGTGTTGCGGTCCTTCGATTTGTACGAAGTGGCCACGGCGATGTTGGCGATCGCGTCGCCGCTAGGCATGTAGCGGATTTCCGGGTCACGGCCCAGATTGCCGACGATGATGACTTTGTTGACTGATGCCATGAATAACTCCTGATGAACTGCAGCGGGAGCCGGTGTCCCGCGCGTTAGTTTAGTGTACTAAACGAGGATTATAAGCGACCACGCGGCGCAAAGCACCCGCTTTCTGGCGGACGCCCTCTCCCGTGCGGCAGCACGTTTTTTTCACGGCAGGTGAAAACAAGAAACTTGAATACTGGTATTATATACAGTGTTTAAACGTCTGCACGCATCTGTATCAAACTTTGTCAGGGCACGTTCGCCTGGCGGCGCAATCCGCCCGTGGCTGCCTCAGGCATGCAGAGCAAAACCCGGCTATAGTAACAGGTTGACCCGTTGTGGCTCCTCATCTGCACCCAGGCACAATGCGCCGGCCGCACCACTCACTGAAAGCAAGGCAATCACATGGAACAGATCCGCATTCGCGGCGCTCGCACGCATAACCTCAAGAATATCAATCTCGATTTGCCGCGCAATAAGCTGATCGTGATTACCGGCTTGTCCGGCTCCGGCAAGTCTTCGCTGGCCTTCGACACCCTGTATGCGGAAGGCCAGCGCCGCTATGTCGAGTCGCTGTCGGCGTATGCGCGCCAGTTCCTGCAGCTGATGGAAAAACCGGACGTCGACCTGATCGAGGGATTATCTCCCGCCATCTCCATCGAACAGAAGGCAACTTCGCACAACCCACGCTCGACGGTGGGCACCGTGACGGAAATCCACGATTATTTGCGCCTGCTGTATGCGCGCGTGGGCACGCCCTACTGCCCCGACCACCCGGAAAACGCGCTGGCCGCCCAGTCCGTGTCGCAAATGGTCGACGCCGTGCTGGCCATGCCGGAAGACACCAAGCTGATGATCCTGGCGCCCGTCGTCGCCAACCGCAAGGGCGAACACGTAGACCTGTTCGAGCAGATGCAGGCGCAGGGCTTCGTGCGTTTTCGCGTGCAGAGCGGCACGCACGCGGCGAAAATCTATGAAGTCGATGACCTCCCGAAATTAAAGAAAACAGAAAAACACACGATCGACGTCGTCATCGACCGCGTCAAGGTGAACCAGGACATCAAGCAGCGCCTGGCGGAAAGTTTCGAAACGGCCCTGCGCCTGGCCGATGGCCGCGCCATCGCCTACGAAATGGATACGGCCCAGGAACACGTGTACTCCAACAAGTTCGCCTGCAATGTGTGTGGCTATTCCCTGCAGGAACTGGAACCGCGCCTGTTCTCGTTCAACAACCCCATGGGCGCCTGCCCCGAATGCGACGGCCTGGGACACATTGAATTCTTTGACCCGAAACGCATCGTCGCGTTCCCGAACCTGTCGCTCGCCTCGGGCGCCGTCAAGGGCTGGGACCGCCGCAACCAGTTTTACTTCCAGATGCTGTCGAACCTGGCCGCATATTACGAGTTCGACCTGGACATGCCGTTCGAGCAGTTGGCACTGAATGCCCAGCAAGCCGTGCTGTACGGTTCCGGCAAGCAAGTGATTCCGTTTACCTATGTCAACGAACGGGGCCGCACCGTCATCAAGGAACACACGTTCGAAGGCGTGGTCAACAATCTGCAGCGCCGCTACCGCGAAACGGACTCGATGGCCGTCAAGGAAGAGCTGGCCAAGTTCATCAATGAAAAATGCTGCCCCTCATGCGATGGCGCGCGCCTGCGCGTGGAGGCGCGCTTCGTCAAGGTCGGCACGGGCAAGCAGCAGCGCGCCATCTATGAAGTGGCGGAAAAACCGCTGCGCGAGACGCTGGAATTCTTTGAAAAGCTGAAACTGACGGGCGCCAAGAAAGAGATCGCCGACCGCGTGGTCAAGGAAATCATTTCTCGCCTGAAATTCCTCAACAATGTGGGCCTCGATTACCTGTCGCTGGACCGCAGCGCCGACACGCTGTCCGGCGGCGAAGCACAACGCATCCGCCTAGCGTCGCAGATCGGCTCCGGTTTGACGGGCGTCATGTATGTGCTCGATGAACCGTCGATCGGCTTGCATCAGCGCGATAATGACCGCTTGATCGAAACCTTGAAACACTTGCGCGACATCGGCAACAGCGTGCTGGTGGTCGAGCATGACGAAGACGCCATCCGCACGGCCGACTATATCGTCGACATGGGCATCGGCGCGGGCGTGCACGGCGGCGAAATCATCGCCGAAGGCACCTTGCCCGAGATCTTGAAGAACAAGAAATCGCTGACGGCGCAGTACCTGAACGGCAAGCTGAAAATCGCCGTGCCGGCCAAGCGCCACGCCAGCAATCCGGAAAAGCAGTTGCTCATTACTGGCGCGACGGGCAACAACCTGAAAAAGGTGTCGCTGAGCTTGCCGGTGGGCTTGATGACGTGCGTCACGGGCGTGTCCGGCTCGGGCAAGTCGTCGCTCGTCAACGATACCTTGTATCCTGCCCTGTCGCGCCATTTGTATGGTTCGCAGACGGAACCGGCGCCGCACGACTCGATCAGCGGCCTGGAACACTTCGACAAGGTCATTTCCGTCGACCAGGCGCCGATCGGCCGCACGCCGCGCTCGAATCCCGCCACCTACACGGGCTTGTTTACGCCGATCCGCGACCTGTTCTCCACCGTGCCGACGGCCAAGGAACGCGGTTACAGCGCGGGCCGCTTCTCGTTCAACGTGAAGGGCGGACGTTGCGAAGCCTGCCAGGGCGATGGCGTGATCAAGGTCGAGATGCATTTCTTGCCCGACGTCTACGTGCCATGCGACGTGTGCCACGGCAAGCGCTACAACCGCGAAACGCTGGAAGTGCAATACAAGGGCAAGAACATCACGGAAGTGCTGGGCATGACGGTGGAAGAGGCGCATGAATTCTTCAAGCCGGTCCCCTTGATCGCGCGCAAACTGCAAACCCTGCTCGACGTGGGCCTGGGCTACATCAAGCTGGGGCAAAGCGCCACCACCCTGTCCGGCGGCGAGGCGCAGCGCGTGAAACTGTCGCTGGAATTGTCCAAGCGCGACACGGGCCGCACCCTGTACATCCTCGATGAACCGACGACGGGCTTGCACTTCCACGACATCGACTTGCTGCTCAAAGTCATCCACCGCCTGCGCGACCAGGGCAACACCCTCGTCATCATCGAGCACAACCTGGACGTCATCAAGACGGCCGACTGGATCGTCGACCTGGGCCCCGAAGGGGGCGCCGGCGGCGGACAGATCATCGCCACGGGCACGCCGGAAGACGTGGCCCTGAATCCGGCCAGCGTGACGGGTAAATACCTGGGGCCGCTGCTCAAGCAATAAGCCGCGCCTCCCGCTCGATCCCCCGGCGAATGATCTTGTCCGGGGGATTTTTCTATGGGAAACTATTTTCTCTGGTCACAGCACCGGCTTTCAGAGAAAACATGCCGCACTTCCCTTCACGTTTATCCAGCTGGGTTCGCCATTGCGTAACCACGTCATGGTTGCTGTCGTCCAGCGTGGCGGTGGCGTGTTCCTGCATGCAGGCGATATCCGGCGAGTTCCTCCATGCGGCACCGGCCGCATCCGGCAAGCCGGCCGTGGTCACGGTGCCTGCCAATGCACGCGGCATCCTGTTTCTTCCAAATCAATCTCCCGATTTCCTGCTCAGGGATCAGGATGGCCATATCCTTGTCGGCCCGCCAGTCCCCCTTTCCACCAAGCGGTTTCGTATTATCGAACGCGGTACGGGGCGCAAGCTGACACCGGTGGCGGTACGATTGCGCGTGGAAAAACAGGTGGGAGTACAGCCCTATATTTACTATCTGGCCAGCCCGGAAATGCAGCAATGCGCCGAAGAGAAGAACGCGTCCATGCCGATATGCCGCAGAGTGAAAGCCATGGAACGGAGCTGGGACAAACCGGAACCGGAGGGGCCGAGCGATGCTGTCAAGCGCTTCGCCATGCAGCAGGGCTTGCGTGAGGTCAGCGAGGAAATCGATGCCAACTATGGCTTATACAGGATCGAGGCGCGCGAAGGCTTCAAGCCTGGCAAGCTGTACGACATCAGCTATCGCTCTACAGAGCGCAAGCTAACAGCGGTGCTGCGCATGGGCACCACGCCCTTGCGCATCAATGCCCCAGGCCAATTTTCCATTCGCACAGACGGCGCACCGCGGCGTGAGCGTTTGCAGATGGCGCAGGGTGGCACTTGCTCCAGGACCGCCAAGCTGGCCAGCCAGCCCTTGCAACTGGCTTGGCCACCAGCCTACGACGCGTATGAGTCGCTTGTGATGTACTTCATGCGGCACAAATTACATCAGGAAGACAGGCAGCAAACCGCGCCGCCAGGACGCTTTTTTTCATTCCAATACTGGCCGTCCCTGTGTACCGACATCGCCCATGGCAGCAGCTTTCATGGCAATGGCCGCGAACTGGCGGTCGGCGATTGCCAGGCGCCTGCCGCACGCGAGGTCAAGGCCTACGCAGGCGTGCTGGAAGTGGAAGACCGCTTGCATGAGACAGCGTCCCTGTCAGTCACATTTCCAAAGGCAAAGCCGGATGAATGCCCAGCAATGATGGACGAGGTCTATCCGATTTACTTCGTGCCGGCCCAGACAGGCTAGACGCCTCAAACGCGCAATAAAAAACGGCGCGGATTGCTCATGCAATCCGCGCCGTTTCTCTTTTTGCTAGCACCCCAGTCATTGCCGGCGTGTCATTTATCTCACGCCAGTCTTTGCCGGCGTGTTTCTCCCCCACTACAACTCTTCACACCTGACAAGCTTGTCAGGCGCCGCTTGACGCTAACTTACGCACTCAGCCGCTTTTCCAGCGCCGCCTTGTGACCTGCCAATTCCTGCGGCAGATGATACGCGAGTTTTTCGAACAACTCCGTATGCAATTTCAATTCTTCCACCCACGCGGCCTTGTCGATCGAGGTGATGGTGTCGAACTGTTCTTGCGTGAATGGCAAGCCATCCCAGTTCAGGTCGCCATACTGCGGCGTCGTGCCGAACAGGTTTTCCACGCCGCCCGCCTTGCCTTCGATACGCTCCAGCATCCATTTGAGCACGCGCATGTTGTCGCCAAAGCCAGGCCAGACGAATTTGCCAGCCTCGTCCGTACGGAACCAGTTGACGCAATAGATCTTCGGCAGGGCAGCCGAGTTGACCTTGCCCACCTTGACGCCCATGTCCAGCCAGTGCTGGAAGTAATCGCTCATGTTATAGCCGATAAACGGCAACATGGCAAATGGATCGCGGCGCACGACGCCCATCTGGCCCACGGCGGCAGCCGTCGTTTCCGAGCCCATGGTGGCGGCCATGTAGACGCCCTCGACCCAGTTGCGCGCTTCAGTGACGAGCGGCACGGTGGTGGAGCGGCGACCGCCGAAGATGAAGGCCGAGATCGGCACGCCGGCCGGATCGTCCCAGGCGGCGTCGATCACAGGGTTTTGCGTTGCCGCAACCGTGAAGCGCGCGTTCGGATGCGCCGCCTTGGTGCCGGACGCGGGCGTCCAGTCCTTGCCCTGCCAGTCGATCAGGTGGCTTGGCGCTTCTTTCGTCAAACCTTCCCACCAGACGTCGCCGTCGTCCGTCAACGCCACGTTGGTGAAGATCGTGTTGTCGCGCATGGACGCCATGCAGTTGTAATTGGTTTTTTCGTTGGTGCCCGGCGCCACGCCAAAATAACCGGCTTCCGGGTTGATGGCGTACAAACGGCCGTCGGCACCCGGCTTGATCCAGGCGATATCGTCGCCGATGGTCGTCACTTTCCAGCCGTTAAAACTTGCCGGCGGAATCAGCATGGCGAAGTTGGTCTTGCCGCAAGCGGACGGGAACGCTGCCGCCACGTAGTGTTTCTTGCCTTCCGGCGATTCCACGCCGAGGATCAGCATGTGTTCGGCCAGCCAGCCCGGGTTGCTGTCCGATGCTTGCGCTTCCTGGTAACCCATGTTCGAGGCGATGCGCAGGGCGAAACATTTCTTGCCCAGCAAGGCGTTGCCGCCGTAACCCGAACCGAAGGACCAGATTTCGCGCGTTTCCGGGAAATGCACGATGTATTTGGTGCTGTTGCACGGCCATTTCACGTCGGCCTGGCCGGCGGCCAGCGGTGCGCCCACGCTGTGTACGCACGGCACGAACTCGCCATCCGCGCCCAGCACGTCGTACACGGCACGGCCCATGCGGGTCATGATCTTCATGTTGACGGCGACATATGGCGAATCGGACAGTTCCACGCCGATGTGCGCGATCGGCGAACCCAGCGGGCCCATCGAGAAGGGCACGACGTACATGGTGCGGCCGCGCATGCAACCATCGAACAGGCCATTCAAGGTGTGGCGCATTTCGCCAGGCTCGGTCCAGTTGTTCGTCGGGCCGGCCGCTTCTTTTGTTGCCGAGCAGATATACGTGCGGTCTTCGACGCGGGCCACGTCGCTCGGATCGGAGCAGGCCAGGTAGGAATTCGGGCGCTTTTGCGCATTCAGTTTTTTCATGGTGCCGCTGGCAACCATTTCAGCGCACAGGCGCTCATACTCTTCTTGCGAACCATCGCACCAGTAAATACGCTCTGGCTTGGTCAGCGCAGCAATGTCGGCCACCCAGTTGATCAGTTTCTGTTGTTTAATATAAGCTGGGACGTTGAGTGCGGCGACGCCACCCATGACGGGCTGATTCATATTACCTCCAATACCAATAAAAGAAATTCTGGTCATTCCGGCAAGACAGGCAGCATCGTTGAGAGGTGGCTGCGGCTCACTGCGGGCGGTATGCTCACGCCGGCAGGGCTCTGGTGTCGTTTACCTGGATCATGCACCCAGGCTGCAGGAACAGTTTGCGCTATAACTATAATCAGGAAGCTTCAAAAGTGCCGGCGATTGTACACCCGCGTAACGGCTATTCTCGCAAAAATGTAGGAGAATAGCTTGACTAATGTAGTAGGCTATTCAGCATTTCCCGTATCCTGTTATTTCCCTACCAAATCCTCACTAAAATCGGCCATCCACCATGAAAATTGCCATACTCGATGATTACCAGGATGCCGTGCGCGGCCTCGATTGCTTCCAGTTGCTCGATGGCCACGAGGTCAAGGTGTTCAGCAACACGGCGCGGGGCCTGGGCCAGCTGGCGATCCGCCTGGCGCCATACGACGCGCTGGTGCTGATCCGCGAACGCAGCAGTTTCAACCGCGCCCTGCTGTCGAAACTGCCGAACCTGAAACTGATTTCGCAAACGGGCAAAGTCAGCGGGCACATCGACGTGCCGGCCGCCACCGAGCTGGGCATCGCCATCGCGGAAGGCATCGGCTCGCCCACGGCGCCGGCCGAACTGACGTGGGCGCTGATCATGGCGGCGCAGCGCAAGATCGTGCCGTACGCGCAACATTTACAGGAAGGGCTGTGGCAGACATCGTCGCTGGAGCCACAGCGCAATACGCTCGGCACGGTATTGAAAGGGCGCACCCTGGCGATCTGGGGCTACGGCAAGATCGGGCAATTGATCGCCGGCTATGGCCGCGCCTTCGGCATGACCATCCTCGTGTGGGGCAGCGAAGCGAGCCGCGCGGCGGCCGTGGCGGCCGGCGATACGGCCGCCACATCGCGGGAAGCGTTCTTTGAACAGGCCGACGTCTTGACCCTGCACCTGCGCCTGTCCGATGCGACGCGTGGCCTGGTAACAGCCGAGGACCTGGCGCGCATGAAGCCGACGTCCCTGTTCGTCAACACGAGCCGCGCCGAGCTGGTGATGGAGGGCGCGCTGGAAGCGGCACTGTCGCAGGGTCGCCCGGGCGCCGCCGCGCTGGACGTATTTACGGACGAGCCGCTGCCGCCAGGCTCGCCATTGCTGCTGCTGCCGAACGTGCTGGCCACGCCACACCTGGGCTACGTCGAGCGTGACAGCTATGAACTGTATTTCCGCTACGCCTTGCAAAACATCGTTGATTTTGCGCAAGGTCAATGCACGCGCCTGCTCAATCCCGAGGCGCTGGCGCATGCGCGGCAAGCTCCTCAGGAACGCTGAAAGCCCTTCAACAAGTCCGGTTCGCCCGTGATGCGGATGGCGGGCGCGGGCAGCACGTGGCGGCCGCGCCACAGGCCGGCCCAGCCGGGCGGCCAGGCGATGTCCGGTCCCGTGTACGCCGCCACGCCGGCGCGCACGGCAACGACCGGCACGGGCGGCATGTCGGCCAAGGGTTCGCCTGGCGTGCGCTGCATGTCCAGGCTGTACATGTAATCGGGTAATAAAGCATCGCAGACGCGGCCAAACCAATCGCTATGGTCATCGTCGCGTCCCAGCGCCTGCGCCAGGCCCTGCGGGTCGAAACGGGCCAGGGCATCGATCAGCTCGCCAGTGGTGGCGCCCGGCGTATCGCCCCAGCCCATCACCGGGTTGACGTTGTAATCGGCGCCCGAACCGTACCAGCCTTCGCGCCAGGGCCGCTGCATCCAGTCGCGCGGCCCCGTAAACAAATGCCAGCGCCAGTGCAGGCCGGACGGCTTGGGCCACGAGTACAGATACAGCTTCTGATAGCCGGCCTGGTGCAGTTCGCGCACCATGGCCATCAGGCGCGCATGCGGCATGCGGTCCGGCGGCGCGCGGCGAAACAGGATCGCTTCGCCATCGGCAAACTGCACGTCGTCGGTCGACAGGTTCAGGTCCAGGGTCCGCGCTTCGCTGCCGAAACGGGCGGCGATCCAGCCCGTCAGCAAATTGACGGACGTGATCACCCCGTAACCGCGGTGGCGGTGAAAAATGACGGTGCCGGGAGCGAGCGCTTTCATACGGAGTCGGGGTGGCAGGCAAACAAAGAAACCAGTGTACTCACAGATGGCCAAATTTTCCAGATGCGGCGCGGTAGCGGGGCGGCAGGCACGCTGGCCCATCTGCGGCAGCATTCACGCAACGCTGCCAATCCACGCTATCATGCGCGTCATTCTCCACTGACATCGTGACCACATCATGACTTTGCGCATACTCGCCACTGGCGGCACTTTCGACAAACACTACAACGAATTGAACGGTACCCTGGGCTTTTCCGACAGTCATTTGCCGGCAGCGATTGCCCGCGCGCGCATGACGGCGCCCGTGGCGCTGGAGCAATTGCCCCTGCTCGATTCGCTCGACATGCAGGATGCGGACCGCCAGCGCGTGCTGGCCTCGTGCCGCGCGGCACAGGAAAAAGCCATCGTCATCATCCACGGCACCGACACCATGCGCGAAACGGCGCAGGTGCTGGGCGCGGCGAACCTGCAGCAAACGGTCATTTTGACGGGCGCCATGATTCCCTACGAAATCGACAACTCCGACGCCCTGTTCAACCTGGGCTTTGCCTGCGGCGTGGCGCAAACCTTGCCAGCCGGCGTGTACGTGGCCATGAATGGCCAGATCTTCGCCTGGGACAATGTGCAAAAGAACCGCGCCGCCGGCGTATTCCAGCCCTTGTAAGCCGATGCCAGGACAGGGGGTAAAAGCAGACCGGCCCGCGGCCTGACTGACCCTTTGTCACAATTCGACCAGCCCGTTTTCAACGGGCTTTTTTTATGTTTTTTGGCCATTCATAAATTCTGCGAAACCACAGATTTCATCGAATTATTGCAGGTAAAACATCAAATTGCCAATACAATAATTTTATGTTGTAAAAAAACGCCATTGATCATTTTTAAAAACACCGATATTATTAAATATAAAACTGCAATTTAACAATTAAATTAAATATTCTTCTGTATCCATAATTTATTGCCAAATCTGACACGGTTGATATGCATTTTTTCTTGCTGAGACGACATAATGTTCGCCTCGACAAGTCAAAAGTGCATTTATAACAATATTGCGCTAAGTAGTCTTCCACCTCCCACCGACGTGGTTCCGCCTACCGTACACGAGCACCGCTGGTCATCTACCCGATGGCCAGAGCGGTGCTCGTGTACTGCTTGTCGTTATTAAAACTACTACGGAGTAATTGTTACAATGGCATTTAAAGAAAAAATTGGCGTACGCAGCGTACGCCTGGCCCTGACCGTACTGGCAGGTAGCGTCTTGTTCTCTGGCCAATCCATGGCGGACGAAGCAATTCAAAAAGTTGAAATTACCGGTTCGAGTATCAAGCGTATCGCTGTCGAAGGCGCCTTGCCTGTGCAGCGCCTGTCGCTCGAAGCGATCGCCAAGACCGGCGCCACCACGATTGCCGACCTGGTGCAAAATCTGCCTGCCATGCAAGGTTTCCAGATCGGCGCCACGGCAGCCGGCTCCGATTCCGGTGGCCGTACCAGCGCCTCGATCCATGACATCGGCGAAAGCTATACCCTGGTCCTGCTGAACGGCCGCCGCATTGCTCCGCAAGGCGCCGACAACACGGTCAACCTGAACGCCATTCCGATGAGCGCGGTTGAACGTGTCGAAATCCTGACCGACGGCGCTTCGGCCCTGTACGGCTCGGACGCCATTGCCGGCGTGATTAACTTCATCCTGAAGAAGAACCTGCAAGGCGGCAACGTCGAAGCCACCTACACCGCGCCAGAACACAGCGGCGGCGGCAATAGCTGGAATACCAACATCACCTACGGTTTCGGTAATCTGGACGAAGACCGCTACAACGTGATGGTCAGCTATCGTCACGATGAGCAAGAGAAAGTGCGCGCCACCGACCGCTCGTTCGCCCGCAGCGGCTACATTCCGTTCAGCCGCAACGGCAAAAACTACGTCTACAACAACACCAGCTCGTCGGCAGCTCCGGCCAACGTCGCGCTGTCCTTCAAGGACAACAATCCGACCGAGGGCTACACCTACAATCCCTACAAGCAGGCCAACGGCGATTGCGCACCGCAAAACTATGTCTCGCACACGAATAGCAATGCGTGCGGCTTCGACGGCGCCTCGATGGTGGAAATCGTGCCGCAATCGAAACGCGACAGCCTGTTTACCCGCGCCAGCTACAAGGTCTCGGACGACATGACGGCCTTTGCCGAAGTGGCGCTGTCGCACTATGACCTGACGGCGCGTATCGCCGCCAATCCGGTACCGATCACGCTGTTCAACCGCGATGAAAAAACTGGCAAGATCACGCAATTGCCTGGTTACGGCCAATACATCCAGCCTGGCCTGACGGATGCCCAGCAAGACGGCCTGTCATCGGTCATCGCCAACTACCGTCTCGTCGACTGGGGCCCGCGTGCCAGCCAGTCGATTACCGACACCAAGCATCTGGTGGTCGGTGTCGAAGGCGAGTTCGCCGGCTGGAACTACAGCAGCGGCCTGACCTGGTCGAAAAACGCGATCAACGAGCGCTACGTGGGCGGCTATGCGAAACGCGGGAACCTCCTGTCCTTGCTCAACAACAAGGATTTCAATCCCTTGGCGTTGCCAGGCCAACAATCGGCCGCGATCCAGCAACTGATCAACGACTCGCAATTCAGCGGTTCCGTGCGTACCGCATCGACCACCCTGCGCGGCGTGGATGCCCATGGTTCGCGTGAAGTGTTTAGCTTGCCAGGCGGTATGGCCAACATCGGTATCGGCGGCGACTACCGCGAATACAGCTACGAGCAAACGCCAGATGCCGGTGCCACCAAGGACACCATCTATGGCTTTGAAAGCAAGAAGGCCTATGACCTGAGCCGCAAGACGTATGGCGTTTTCGCCGAATTGCTGGCCCCAGTCACCAAGACCGTGGAAGTGACCATCGGCGCGCGTCTGGACAATGTGTCGGCAGTCGACAATGGCTTGACCCACACCACCACCGGCAAGAGCGAAAGCGCATCGACCTACAAGGTGTCGGCACGCTGGCAGCCAGTGCAGTCGTTGTTGATCCGCGGCTCCTACGGCACGGGCTTCAAGGCGCCAAGCATGCTGGACCTGGGCCAGCCACTGGTCAGCTCCGGTTTCACCTCCACCTCGTATGACTGCCCATTCCCGGGTACGCCAGGTTGCCAGGACAGCAAAAAGCAATACAACCGCCTGTCCGGTGGCAATCCTGAGCTGAAATCGGAAACGTCGAAGCAATTCACGGCCGGTTTCCGCGTCGAGCCTAACTCGAGCTTCTCGTTCGGCGCCGACCTGTGGGATGTGAAAATCTTTGACGCCGTATCGTCGGTGGCCGAATCGCTGGCCTTCTCGAATCCGGAAAAATACAAGGATTACTTCGTCATGTTCACGCCGGCGGAAAGCCCGAAGGCATTCTATGCATTCAAGTCGCTGGCCATGAACATCGGCCAAATGCATAACCGCGGTATCGACTGGGACATGACGGCACGCAAGAAGCTGGACTTCGGCAACCTGACGGTCAACCTGAACGGCACCCACATGCTCAAGGCAGACTACACCGTGCCAGGTACGCGTAACGACTGGACCAGCAGCCTGAACATCTACGGCATCAACCAGGCCGTGACGTTCCGCGATCTGATCAAGCTGACCGCCACGCTGGACACCGGCAAGCTGAGCAACACGATGGTGATGAACTATCGCAATGGCTACACCGATGCCCTGACCGAGGTATACAACGTCGACACCAAAGGCATCGAAAAGATCCGCCTGGACGTGCCGTCGCACATCACCTTCGATTGGCAAGGCCGCTACGCGATCAACAACAAAACGTCGATCCGTGCCGGTATCAAGAACCTGTTTGACCGCAATCCACCGCTGTCGCTGCGTGCGTCGTCCGGCCACCAGGTTGGCTTCGATCCGCGTTACGCCGATCCGATGCTGCGCACGTTCTACATCACCGGCAACTACAAGTTCTAATTTGACGTCGTGAATTAGCTTGTCCGAAAGCGCCTTGCACTTCACCGTGCAAGGCGCTTTTTTTATCTTTTCGCAATCCACAGGCGAAAAAAAAGGAGCCGCAGCTCCTTTTTCGTACCGGTATGACTGCGCTTATGCAGTCGCTTCGCCGCCCAGGGCTTCGACCACGTCGGCCATCAGCTTGCTCAACTCGCCCGTCATCAGCATCACGTCGCCGTCGAAACGCTCTTCGTCGTTCTTCGTGCTCGATTCCGTTTCCTTGATCACGTCCAGCGGCTTGACGCTCTTGATGGCCAGCGATTCCGTCAGCACGAACGAAATCTTGTCGTTCCACGTCATGGCCAGGCGCGTGCACTGCTTGCCGGCCGCGATGTGGCGGCGCACGTCGTCCGCTTCCAGGGTGTGGCGCACGTAGCGCACGGTGGCCTTGCTCTCGCCCGTGGCGCGCAATTCCGTATCCATGTCGACCGTGAAGCCGGCAGGCGCATCGTCCGCCTGCAGCCATTCCGTCATCACCGCCACGGGCGAGCGCTGCACGCGCAGGCTTTCCAGCGGCAACTTGTCCACGGCTTTGAGCAGCAGCTTGATGACTTCATCGGCTTTCGCCGGGCTGGCGGCATCGACCACCAGCCAGCCATTGACGGGATCGATCCACGTCCAGACGTTGCTGCGGATGCTGAAGGCGCGCGGCAACAGCTCGTCGGCCACGCGTTCCTTCAATTCCTTCATGGCTTTCTTGCCTGGTGCAAAGCCTTGCGCTTCTTCCATCTCGGCGGCGCGGGCCTTGGCCACCTGGTTGATGACGGTCGCTGGCAACAGTTTCTTTTCCGTACCCAGCAAGATCAGCATCTGCTTGTTGACCACGTGGACCAGGCCGCCGTTCGGGCGTGGCGTATCCCAGCCCTGGCGCATCAGATCCATGCTGGTCGCCGGCGTAAATTTGTTCGAGGACAAGGCCTCTTCCAGTTGTTCTGGCGTATAGGCCCATGGTGCGGGCAGGCGGTAAATCTGAAGATTCTTGAACCACATAGTTTTTGTCTTCCGTTTGTTTCAGTAGTGCCAGGGGAACGCCATTCTACACTTTCGACACGGGAATGCCGTCAAAAGCGCGGACTGACGCGGTGTTGTTGATGCGTGGGGAATGCCGCTACAGGGCTGGAAACAGCTCCGCCTGGGCCGGCGCCTGCCGCATCACGATGGCCGGATCGGACAAGGTCGAGATACGCACGCCCAGCAGGCGGATTTTCTTTTCAAATGGCACGCGCCGCAAGCAATCGCGGCTGGCCCGCAGGATGGCGGCGGCGTCCGCCGTGGCGCTGGGCAAGGTGATGTCGCGCGTGACGGTGCTGAAATCCTCGAAACGCAGCTTGATGCCCACCGTGCGCCCCGCCAGCGACTGCTTGTCCAGGTCGCCCGCCACGCGCGTGCACAGGCTTTCCAGCTTTTCCGACAGCGTGGCGCGGTCGCGCACCACCTGCAAGTCGCGCTCAAACGTCGTTTCGCGGCTGACGGACTTGGTTTCCCGGCTCGTCTGCACGGGCCGCTCGTCGATGCCCAGCGCCGCCTGGCGCAGCCAGCCCGTGTACAGGTCGCCAAACTGCGTGCGCAGCATGGCCATGTCGGCTTGCGCCAGTTCGCCGATGGTGATGATGCCCAGGGCTTCCAGCTTGGCCGTCGCCTTCGGGCCGATACCGTTGATCTTTTTCGCCGGCAAGGGCCACACGCGCGTGGCGATATCCTCGGGCGACAAAATGGTGAGTCCGTCGGGTTTTTCCAAGTCGGAACAGATTTTCGCCAGCAATTTGTTGGGCGCCAGGCCAATCGAGCACGACAGGCCCGTCGCCTCGAACACGGCCGCCTTCAGGCGCGCCGCCATGGCCGGCGCCTGCGCGCCGTGTTCCGTCAGGTCGACATAGATTTCATCGATGCCCACGTTCTGGATGATGGGGCACAACTGGGCCACGGCTTGTTTGAAGCGGGCCGAATACTCGCGGTAGGCCTCGAAATCGGCCGGCAGCAGGATGCTGTCGGGCGCCAGTTTCGCCGCCTTCATGATGCCCATGGCGGAAAACACGCCAAACGCGCGCGCCGCATAGGTCGACGTGGTGACGACGCCGCGCCCCACGTAATCGCGCATGCGCGCAAACTGCCGCGTGCCGTCTATCTGCAGCACGGGCTGCTGCAGGCGCCCGCCGCCGATGACGACGGCTTCGCCGCGCAATTCCGGATATTTCAACAGTTCCACGGAAGCGAAGAAGGCGTCCATGTCCAGGTGGGCGATCCAGCGGCGCGCGGCGGGTGCTTCGGCAAGTGTGGGGGCAGATGAAATCAAAAAACACCTCGCGGCGGATCGGCTTGCCTTCATTGCGGCAAGATACTGTGCATGCATACAGTATTACCGGAAATGACCGCGGATGCAAGTTGAAACGCACGGGACCCGATGGCGACGATCAGCGGTTGCTTTTCTCAATAGCAAGATTACAATCCTGACACAACTATTCAAAGGAGTTGCCTTGTCTACAGCACATCATGCCTTGCGCCGCCGGTCCGTCTGGTCATCCATCCTGCCGGCCCTGCTACTGTCCACGCTGGCGCCATCCGCGCTGGCCGCCGACGCCACCACCACCATCGCCACGGCCGTCGCCCCCGTCGCCGCCAAGACGGCCTGGCAGGAAACGCGCCACGGCACGGTCGTCACGGACGACTACCGCTGGCTGCAAAAGAAAGCCGATCCTGCCGTGATCGACTACCTGAATGCGGAAAACGCCTACACGGCCGCCGTCACGGCGCCGATCCAGCCGCTGGCCGACAAGGTATATGCGGAAGTCAAGGGACGCATGCAGGAAGTGGACTTGTCCGTGCCTGCGCGCCAGG
The DNA here is from genome assembly GCF_030397625.1 of Janthinobacterium sp. SUN026. NCBI lineage: Bacteria > Pseudomonadati > Pseudomonadota > Betaproteobacteria > Burkholderiales > Oxalobacteraceae > Janthinobacterium > Janthinobacterium sp. SUN026. The sequence continues at coordinate 107,279 of NZ_JAPQNU010000007.1, forward strand.
GCAATTTCTACTATTACACGCGTGTGGAAGCGGGCAAGCAATACCCGATTCACTGCCGCCGCCCCGTCGGCGCCAGCGGCGCCTATGATGCGCAGGCGGCCGAGGAAATCTTGCTGGATCAGAATCAATTGGCCGAAGGCCACAAATTCTTTGCCGTGCGCGCATTTAGCATCAGCCCGAATGAACAGTTGCTTGCCTACACCACCGACACGACGGGTTTCCGCCAGTACGAGCTGCATGTCAAGGATTTGAAAACGGGCAAGTTGCTAGGCGACAGCATGCCGCGCGTGACATCGCTGGCCTGGGCGGCGGATAACGCCACCCTGATGCTGGCGCAGGAAGACGCCACCACCAAGCGCTCGGACCGCTTGTTCCGCCTGGCCCTGGGCGGTGCGCCGCAACAGGTCTACCACGAGCCGGTGGAGCAGTTCGCCATCCATGTGGACCGCACGCGCGACAAGCAATTCTTCGTGCTCACCTCGGGCAGCACGGACACGAGCGAAGTGCTGCTGCTGCCAACGAGCAAGCCGCAAGGCACGTTCCAATCCGTGCTGAAACGTGAAAAAGGCCACCGCTACGGCATCGAGCACCGCGACGGCCAGCTGTATATTCTGACCAACAAGGGGGCGAAGAATTTCCGTGTCGTCAGCGCGCCATTCTCCGCGCCGCAGCCGAAGAACTGGAAGCCCGTCGTGCCGCACAACAAGGATGCCGTGATCCAGTCCATCGACGTCTTCCAGGGCTACCTGGTGGTGATGGAAAAGGCACGCGCCCTGAACCGCGCCCGCATCTTTGATTTTGCGCAAAAGAACTGGAAGGCGGTGCAGTTCGACGACCCCGTCTACCTGGCCACGGCGGCCGGCACGCCGGAATTTTCCGCCACGCAATTTCGCATGTCCTACCAGTCGCCCGTCACGCCGCCCACCGTCATCGACGTCAGCATGCAGGACGGCAAGCGCACGGTGCTGAAGCAGCAGGAAATCGTCGGCGGCTTCGACAGCAGCCGCTACACCACGCAGCGCTTGTGGGTGAAGGCGCGCGATGGCGTGCAAGTGCCGCTGTGGGTCGTCTACAAGAAAGGCGTCAAGCTCGACGGTTCAGCGCCGCTGCTGCTGTACTCGTACGGCTCCTACGGCATTTCCACGGAAGCCACTTTTTCCATCAGCCGCATCAGCCTGCTGGAACGGGGCGTCATCTATGCGCAAGCGCATATCCGCGGCGGCACCGACATGGGCGAAGCCTGGCATGAAGACGGCATGCTGATGAAGAAGAAAAACACCTTCAATGACTTCATCGACAGCGCCGACTACCTGGTGCGCGAAAAATGGACCAGCCCGAACCGCCTCATCATCCAGGGCGGCAGCGCGGGCGGCTTGCTGATGGGCGCCGTCGTCAACATGCGCCCCGACCTGTTCCACGCCGTGCACGCGGCCGTGCCGTTTGTCGACGTGATGAACACCATGATGGACGCCAGCCTGCCCCTGACCACGGGCGAGTACCTGGAATGGGGCGACCCGAACCAGAAGGCCGCGTACGACTACATGCTCAGCTACTCGCCGTACGACAACATTGCGCGCAAGAACTATCCCGCCATGCTGGTGACGACGGGCCTGAACGACAGCCAGGTCATGTACTGGGAACCGGCAAAATATGTGGCCAAGCTGCGCGCGTATAAAACGGACAGCAACCCCCTGCTGCTGAAAACGAATATGGGTGCCGGCCACGGCGGCGCGTCGGGCCGCTATAACGCCATCGCCGAAAACGCGTTCAATATGGCGTGGATGCTATCGCAATGGGGCATCACGGAATAGGAGCCCTGAGAAAAAGCCCATGGCAGCGTTACATTGCCCTGCACTTTTTTCAGATGCTCCCAACCGCATTCGGGCAATAATGTGAAAAAAGCGCTTGCAGAAGGATTTTACCCGTCCTATAATAGCGCCTCTTCCAGACGTGGTGACAAACGTCGGGATGGTTTTCTGAGACAAGCAACGGGTGCTTAGCTCAGTTGGTAGAGCGGCGCCCTTACAAGGCGTAGGTCGGGAGTTCGAGCCTCTCAGCACCCACCAAATCAGAAAACTGTCCAGTGCTTCATGGATCAGCAATACAGATCATACGAGCTTGGAGTGGTAGTTCAGTTGGTTAGAATACCGGCCTGTCACGTCGGGGGTCGCGGGTTCGAGTCCCGTCCGCTCCGCCAATAAAAGAAAAGCCCTTTGGTTCCTTGAACCGAAGGGCTTTTCCCATTTCAGAAGCCAAAAACACGTCCATCCCCCCTCGCCTGAACATTTTTGCGCTTTTCAGCAAAAAAACTGCCATTCCCCCTCAAGAATAGTTGCACAAGCATGAAAGCGCCCCCTATAATAGTGCCTCTTCCAGACGTGGTGACAAACGTCGGGATAGTTTTCTGGGTATGCGGGTGCTTAGCTCAGTTGGTAGAGCGGCGCCCTTACAAGGCGTAGGTCGGGAGTTCGAGCCTCTCAGCACCCACCACCAAACAGAAAATTATCCAGTGCTTCATGGATCAGCAACACAGATCATACGAGCTTGGAGTGGTAGTTCAGTTGGTTAGAATACCGGCCTGTCACGTCGGGGGTCGCGGGTTCGAGTCCCGTCCGCTCCGCCAATAAAAGAAAAGCCCTTTGGTTCCTGGAACCGAAGGGCTTTTCCCATTGTGGGAGCGCAAATGCACTAGAATCAGCGCTCTTGCCGACTCCGCCGTTCCTGCCTGATGCGCCTGCCCCGCAGCTTTTCCCCCTACCTCGCCCTGCGCTTGCGCCTGGCCCATCATGCTTTGCTGCAATTTGCCGCCAGCCTGGCCAGTTCCATGGAAATTCTCGTGTTCCTGGCCGGTCCCGTCCTGCTGGGTCTGCTCAGCGTCATCGCCCTGCCCGGATTTCTCGCCATGAACCTGCCCTGGCCAGCGGCCCTGGGCTTGCTGGCGGCGCAAGTGCTGCTGACATGCCTGCCCGCCTGGCTGCTGCGCAAGCGATTGTTGCCTGCCGCCACCGCCGCGTGGCTGCGCCAGCTGCCCTTGCCGCGCCACCTGCGCTGGCAAGCCGACATCGCCGTGGCTGGCCTGCTGATGCTGCCGCTGGGCCTCGCCTATGCCGTCTCGGCCACCATCTGGCTGCTGCAGTCGCCGCCCTGGCTGCGCCCCATTGCCGCGCCCGGCATGGCCGCCACCCTCGCCGTCTGGCTGCTGGCGTGGCTGCTGACGGCGCGCATCGTGGCGCAACGCCTGCGCGCGCCGCGGCCCACATACAGGGCGCGCCCGCCCACGATGACGGCGTATGTGCCGCAACGGCCCCGCTGGCGCACGATATTCCTGTGGCGGCAGCTGTTCTGGCTGCCATTCTGGCGCAATGAAAATGTGATCGGCCAGCAGCAAAGCGTGCTGCTGGCCACGGCTGGCGCCAGCATGCTGGCCTGGCTGCTGCGCGCGCCGCTCGTGCCCGCACCGCTGCTCGGTTTGCTGGCCAGCGCCAGCCTGGTCATCGTGACGGACCGGGGCGACAAGGCCGTGCGCGAACAGATCGCCGTGCTGCGCCCCGCATTGGACGCCTGGCCCCTGGCCAGCACGGCCTTGACGCGCCTGGCCTGCGCCGCCAGCCTGCTCCCCGCCTTTGCCGTGCTGCTGGGCGCTGGCGTCTTGCTGTATTGCATCGATCCCGCCGCCCTGCAGCGGCGCGTGACCGGCGTCTACGCCCTCACCGCCAGCGCGACCCTGCTGGCCATCGTCGGCCTGCCCCGTCTGACGCCGCGCGGGCGCGTCGCCCTCGTCGTTTTCTCCATCCTTGCCTTGAGCGCCATCGGAAGCGAATTATGGAATTGAACCTGCCAACTCCCGTGCTGCACCTCGAGCACCTCGATTTTCACTTCCCCACGCACAGCGTCTTCCAGGGCTACAACCAGCAATTCGGCCCCGGCGTCACCTGGCTGCGCGGCGCAAACGGCGCCGGCAAGACAACCCTGCTGAAACTGGCGGGCGGCGCCCTGCTGCCCGCGCGCGGCGCCATCCGCCTCGATGACGTCGACAGCGTCGCCATGCCGCTGGCCTACCGTGCCCAAACCTTCTATTGCGGCGGCGACACGCCCGCCCTGCCCTGGCTGCAAGTGCACGAGTTTCTCGACCTGCACCTGGCCCTGTACCCAGGCAGCGACCAATCGCTGCTGAACGCGGAATTGCACGCCTTTGCCATGACATCAACCTTGCAGCAAAGCATCACCGCCCTCTCGCTGGGCCAGCATAAGAAGCTGCAACTGGCCCTGGCCCTGGCCTTGCCGGTGCGCCTGCTGCTGATCGACGAACCGTTCAACGGTCTCGACGCGGCCGCCATGACCCACTTGCGCGCGCGCCTGGCCGAACCATCCCGCCTGGCGCGCCAATGCATCGTGCTGACCAGCCATTTGGCGCCGGACGTGTCGCTGGCGGCGACGCTGGAAATATAGACAGGAAATACAGCTTTGCAGATCGGCCAAGGACAGCTTACGATGCCGTGTTGCAAAAACCGGCGATCCCGGTGCAGCCATTACCCATAACACGGCGCGCTTATTCACCGCGCCTGGCTTATTCTTGGAGATTACTATGTTGAACACCCACCGCCGCGCCCTGGCGATTTTGTGCGCCGCCTTCGCCACCTCGGCCATCGCCGCCGGCCCCACGGGCACGGCTACCGACTATGGCTGCAGCGCCCCGCACGCCGCCGCCCAGCGCACCATCGAGCTGCAGGCCGACGCCCGCCACATCAACGTCACGCACGGCGAAACCGTCACCATCGCGCGCGCCGGCCAGCGTTTTACGTGGCACGTGCACACCTTCAACAACAGGACCGTCTTCGCCCTGGCCGACATCGCGCCGAAGGACATGCCCGTCGACGGGATTCAAGTGTATGTGGCCGGCAACCCGCTGTACGCGGGCAGCTAAGTTTCTTCTATGCATAAAAAAAACCGGAACCCCCTTGCGGCAGTTCCGGTTTTTTCTTGATACGGCTCAATAGTTACGCCGTCAGTGCTTCCTTGGCGGCAGACTCTTCGACCACTTCCTCGTCGTCCGAGCGGATCAGGTGGTCAAAGGCGGACAGGGCTGCCTTGGCGCCTTCGCCGGTGGCGATGATGATCTGCTTGTACGGTACCGTGGTGACGTCGCCGGCCGCAAACACGCCGGGGATCGAGGTCTGGCCGCGTGCATCGACTTCGATTTCGCCGTGGCGCGACAACGCTACCGTGCCTTTCAGCCATTCCGTGTTCGGCACCAGGCCGATTTGCACGAAGACGCCTTCCAGCTCGACCTTCTTCGATTCGCCGCTGACCCGGTCCGTGTAGCTCAGGCCATTGACGATCTTGCCGTCGCCGTGGATCTCGGTGGTTTGCGCCGAGGTGATCACGGTCACGTTAGGCAAGCTGTGCAGCTTGCGTTGCAGCACCGCATCGGCGCGCAGTTCCGCGCCGAACTCGATCAGGGTCACGTGTTTCACGAGGCCGGCCAGGTCGATCGCCGCTTCCACGCCCGAATTGCCGCCGCCGATCACGGCCACGCGCTTGCCCTTGAACAGCGGGCCATCGCAGTGCGGGCAGTAGGCGACACCGTGGTTGCGGTATTCCTTCTCGCCCGGCACGTTGATTTCGCGCCAGCGGGCGCCGGTGGCCAGGATGACGGTCTTGGCTTTCAGGATCGCGCCATTCGCCGTTTCGATCTGCACCAATTTGCCCGGCGTCAATTTCGCGGCGCGCTGGGTGTTCATGATGTCGACTTCGTATTCCTTGACGTGCTGTTCCAGCGCCATGGCAAACTTCGGACCATCCGTTTCCTTGACGGAAATAAAATTCTCGATGGCAAGGGTGTCGAGCACCTGACCGCCGAAACGCTCGGCCAGCACGCCCGTCTTGATGCCTTTGCGGGCCGCGTAGATGGCCGCTGCCGCGCCGGCAGGGCCGCCGCCGACGATCAGCACGTCGAACACGTCTTTCTTGTTCAGCGCTTCGGCCTGGCGGGCGCCGGCATTGGTGTCGAGCTTGGCGAGGATTTCCTCGACATTCGTGCGGCCCTGGCCGAAGTGTTCACCGTTCAGGAACATCATCGGCACGGCCATGATCTGGCGCGCTTCCACTTCTTGCGGGAACACGCCGCCATCGATGGTGGTGACCTTGATGCGCGGGTTGATCACGGCCATGGCATTCAATGCCTGCACCACTTCCGGGCAGTTATGGCAGGAGAGCGAAATAAACGTTTCAAACTCGTAATCGCCGTCGAGGTTGCGGATCTGCTCGATCACGGCATCGTCGAACTTGATGGTGTGGCCGCCCACTTGCAGCAGCGCCAGCACCAGCGAGGTAAATTCATGGCCCAGCGGCACACCGGCGAAACGCACGCCGATATCGGTGCCTGGGCGGTTGATGCTGAACGACGGGGTCCGTACGCCAGCGTCAGTGCGCTCGACCAGCGTGATCTTGTCGCTCAACAGGACTATTTCCTGGAGCAATTCTTTCATCTCGCGGGCTTTTGCGCTGTCATCGAGAGAAGCGACCAACTCAAGCGGATACACCACTTTTTCCAGGTAGGATTTCAGTTGGGTTTTGAGGGTGGCGTCTAACATGATGTTTTCCTTTTCTACAAATATTTAGGCGAATGCCGGGCCGGACACCCGGTCCGGCATCGCGGTAACTACTTGTTTGCTGCTAGATGTTGCAAGGTTTCAAGACTTAGATCTTGCCAACCAGGTCCAGCGATGGGGTCAGGGTCGCTGCGCCTTCCGTCCATTTGGCTGGGCACACTTCGCCTGGGTGGTTCGCCACGTACTGAGCGGCTTTGACTTTGCGCAACAGTTCCGCTGCGTCACGGCCGATGCCGTTGTCATGCACTTCCAGTACTTTGATGAAGCCGTCAGGATTGATGACGAAGGTACCGCGCAGTGCCAGGCCTTCTTCTTCGATCATGACTTCGAAGTTGCGCGACAGGGCGCCGGTCGGGTCGCCGATCAGTGCGTATTGCACTTTCTTGATCGCGTCCGAGGTGTCGTGCCAGGCTTTGTGCGCGAAGTGGGTATCGGTCGAGATACCGTAGACATCGACGCCCAGCTTCTGGAATTCAGCGTGGTGATCGGCCAGATCTTCCAGTTCGGTTGGGCAAACGAAGGTGAAGTCGGCTGGGTAGAAGACGAATACCGACCACTTGCCTTTCAGCGACGCTTCCGTCAGGTCGACGAATTTGCCATTGTGGTAAGCGGTTGCCTTGAATGGTTTAACTTGGGTATTGATCAGCGACATAGTCATTTCCTCTCGTGTGGTGAATCAGTAAGACTCTAGTGTAAGGGGTTTTAACCCATATGCAAAATTGATTGTCACAATAGTTTCAATTAGTTTTAGCTATCATGACGCCATGGGAACTCCATGATAGGCAGTTCCCACGGGATTGGATAGCGGTGACAGTGGATACCCCTGCCGCCGCCAGGTGTTCAATTCTTAATTCTTCAGCTCTTCCGGTACCTTGCCGCCGTTTTCCGCCAGCTTGATCATCACCTGGCGGTGCAGCCAGATATTCATGCTGGCCGAATCGTTGGTGTCGCCCGTGAAATGCAGTTCTTGTGCCAGTTCCTTGCGCGAAGCCAGGCTGCTGTCCAGTTGAAGCAGTTTCATCAGGTCAACGATGGACGTGCGCCAATTGAGTTTTTCCGCGTTCTTGCTGGCCAGGTCGACCAGCACCACTTCCACGTCCACCACCGGCACGGCAGCCGCTGGTGCAGCAGCCGGTGCGGCGGCCGCTGGCGCGTCGGTAGCGGCGGCTGGCGTGGCTGCCGGGGCAGCGTCGGACGAATGGTGGAAGATCTTGTTGTAGATATTGCTGAAAATGCCCATGAGGTCACCTCGAGTTGAGTGAATGGAAGAAATACTGCCTGCGCTCCCGGTGTAGGTACCGGTGACAGCAAAGCCGGGCGCAGGCGCCAGCCCGTCGAGTATAAGCCCGTTCAAGCCGGGAGCCCTGTCCCGCAGGCGTGAATGCCATCTGGTGGCAGGCGATGCCTGTTTCAAGGGTGCAAGGGGCGCTGTGCGCGCAGCAGCGCGTCGAACGCTTCGATGGCCAGCGGCGGCGCAAACAGCTCGCCTTGCGCAAAATCGCAGCCGATCTCCAGCAGGCGCGCGCGCTGCTCGTCGGTCTCCACCCCTTCGGCAATCACCCGCAAGCCCAGCTTGTGGGCCATGGTGACGATGGCTTCGCACAGCACCAGCTCGCTGGCGCCGGGCGCCAGCTTGCGCACCAGCACGCCGTCGAGCTTCAGGTAATCGATGCCGCATTGCTGCAATTGCGTGAGCGAAGCATGGCCGCTGCCGAAGTCATCCAGGGCGATCTGCAAGCCCGCTTCGCGCAAGTGCTGCAAGCGTGGCGCCATGCTGGTGCCGCCAGGTAAAAGCACATCTTCACGCATGTCGAGCACGATGGCCGAGGCCGGCACACCGAGCGCCGCCAGCTGGCGCAGCCAGGTGCCGGGCGCCTCGACTTCGCGCTGCAATTCCAGCGACGACTGGTTCAGGCACAGTTGCAGCCCCGGCAAGCCGATGGCATGGCCCTGCGCACGCCAATGCAGCAGTTGCGCCGCCGCCGTGCACAGCACCCAATCGCCGATCTCCACGATCAGGCCGCTGCTTTCGGCCAGCGCGAGGAAATCCGGCGGGCACACGAGGCCCCGCTGCGGATGGTGCCAGCGCAGCAAGGCTTCCGCCTTCTCGATGCGTCCGCCATGCAGCGCGACGATGGGCTGGTAATACAGCTGCATCTGCTGTTCGCGCAGGGCCGTGCGCAAGTCCGCCCCAAGGCGCATGCGGTTGACGGCCGCCACCTGCATGGCGGGCGTAAAGTAGCTGTAACGGTTGCGCCCCGCCCCTTTCGACACGTACATGGCCTGGTCCGCGTGCTTGAGCAATTCCTCGATGGTGCCCGCGTCGTCCGGATACAGGGTGATGCCGATCGAGGCCGAGACGAACGCCTGCTCCTGCCCCAGCAGGAATGGCGCCAGCAAGCCGTCGAGTATCTGCCGCGCGATGCGGTCGACTTGCTGCAGATCATCGAGGTCGGACAGGATCACCGTGAATTCATCGCCGCCCAGGCGCGCCACCGTGTCCGTCTCGCGCACGCCCACGCGGATGCGCCGCGCCGCCTCGATCAGCAGGATATCGCCCTGGTGGTGGCCGAGGGTGTCGTTGACTTCCTTGAAATGGTCGAGATCGATGAACAGGATGGCCACGCGGCTCGTATCGCGCCGCCCCTGGGCCAGCGCCTGGCGCAGGCGTTCGTGGAACATGCGCCGGTTCGGCAATTGCGTCAGGGTATCGAAGTTGGCTTGCTGCCAGATCAGCGCTTCCGTTTGCCGCTTGTCCGTCACGTCTTCAAGCATGCACAGGTGGTGCGGGCCGCCATGGCGCGCCGTGGCGATGGCCGTCACCGAGGCGTCGACCCACACCACGCCGCCATCGGGCCGGACGATCCGCTTGGCGTGGCGAAATCCCTGCAGACTGCGCGCCAGCAACTGCGCCACCTGCTCCTGCTCGCCGGGCACATCGTCGGGATGGCTGATTTCCATCCAGCTCGTTTGCTTCATGTGTTCCAGGCTGCGCCCGCTGATGGCCAGGTAGCGTGGATTGATGTCGAGAAACTGTCCGCTCACGGTATCGATCAGGGCGATGCCCATGGGCGCTTCCTCGAACATGGTGCGAAAGCGCAATTCCCCCTGGCGGATGGTTTCCTCCGTGCGGCGGCGCTCGCGGGCCAGGTTGTTGAAGTGAAAGGCCGCCGACACGGCCAGCAAGCTGCCCGCCAGGCCCAGCGACAGGTAGAGCCAGCCCAGGTCGGCGCCCGGCACGGGGCGATACAGGAAACCCTTGTAGGCGCGGCTGTCCGTGGCATTGCGCGGCAGCACGCCCATGCTGGCATACGTGTCGGCGATGTGCTGCCAGCGCTGGGGATTCATGTAGCCAAGCTCCACCAGCACGGGCTGCAGCAGCAATTCCATCTGCTGCGCCTCGTACAGCAGGTGCGCGCGGTCGTGGCGCTGGCTGTACTTGACATGGATCAGTTGCGCCATTTCCTCGCGGTGCGCCATCGCGTATTGCCAGCCGCGCAGGCTGGCCGCGCGGAACGCTTTCACGCGCTCGGGATGGCGGCGCAGTTCGTGCTCGCTGGTAAACAGGTTGTCGCCGTAGAAATCGATGCCGGCCGTGCGCGGCGTAAATTGGTAATAGGGAAAGCCCGCCCGGTCCAGGTAGTCCGGTTCGTTGGTGGAATACGCGGCGATGGCGTCGACCTTGCCATCGATCAAATCCTCGATGCGGTAGCTGGGCGGCAGGTGGCGCATCTGCTGCGGCGCGACGCCCATTTTCGCCAGGAACAGCGACACTTCATCGGCGGCAAGGGCCACGTCGCCGGCCGCGCCGATCATCACGGGCGCCCCCACCAGCTTGCGCACGTCGGGCGCGCCGCCCTGCTGGCGCATCAGCAGCACGCTGGGCGAATGCTGGAACACGACGGCCAGCACCACCAGGGGCTTGCCGGCCAGGCGGCTGAGCAGCAAGGTGCTGTTGCCCACGCCATACTCGGCCTGGCCCGCCAGCACGGCCGCCTCGGCCAGCGGCCCGCCGCCCCCTTCGACCAGCCTGACTTCCAGCCCCGCCTCGCGGTAATAGCCTTGCTCGATGGCCGCGTAATAGCCGGCAAACTGGAACTGGTGCGTGAAATTGAGTTGCAGGGTAACGGGTTCCAGCGCCCGGGCTGGTGTGGCCAGGCACAGCAGCAGGAAGACAAAGCCACGCCAGGCGCGCGCCAGCCTGCCGGCGAGCGGCAAGACAAGGCGGAAAGCGTCGCGGGCTTTCATCGGCATGGCGGAACACCACAGGAAGCTGCCGAGCTGGCAGGGGTAAGGCTATTGTAGCCGCCCCTTTTGCCAATGGATAACTATTTCAGTGAGGACAATAGCGTTGATGTTTTTGGCAAACAATGTCGCCATTGTTTGCGCTAGAACACGACGCCGGCCACCAAAATGATGTTGGCGTACGGACTGCACTCGCCCGTGCGCACGATGGCGCGCGCGCCCTTGCTCAATTGCTTGAACTCCTCATGCGTCACCTGGCGCGCATCGGGCAGGGACAAGGCCGCCACCTGCGCCGCCATGGCCGGATTATGCTGCGGCAACTCGCTGGCGAGCAAATGGTATTCCACCTGCATTTCAGTCAATACCGTGTTGACGGTATCGATGAAGCCGGGGATGCCGCGCGTCAGGGCCAGGTCGATCAGGGGCACGCCCGGCTGCGACGGCAAGCCCGCGTCGCCGATGACGAGCATGTCGCCATGGCCGAGCGACGCGATCAGTTGCGACAGTGCGATATTGAGCAGCGGTGATTTTTTCATGGGCGTCGTGTCGTTAGAACAGCTCGTGCAAGTGAGGGATCGAGGTTTGCGCACCGGGCTTGGTGACGCTCCAGGCAGCCGCGCGCTGGCCTTGCTGGATCGCTTCCGCCTCGTCCATGCCGGACGCCAGGCCCGCCACAAAACCGCCGATGAAGGTGTCGCCGGCGGCCGTCGTGTCGACGGCTTGCACCACTTCGGCGGGGAAGGTGTAATCGCCACCGTACAGGGCCGCATGCACGCCCTTGGAACCCAGGGTGATAATGACGTTGTCGCTGCCCAGCTTTTGCAGCGCGGCGGCCAGCGCCTTGGCATCCGCGCCATCCGGGCTGACGCCGGCCAGCATGGCCGCTTCGATTTCATTCGGTATCAGGTAGTCGACCAGTTCCAGCACGCCGTCCGGCAGGCTGGCCGCCGGGGCCGGGTTCAGCACCACGGTCTTGCCCAGCGAACGGGCCAGCTTGATCGCATGCACGACGGTGGCCATCGGCGTTTCCAGCTGCAGCACGACGATATCGGCCTGTTCGATCAAGCCTTGCGCCGCATCAATGTGTGCCGGGCTCAACAGATCGTTGGCGCCGCCGGCGATGACGATGCTGTTCTGGCCATTGTCATCGACAAGAATCGAGGCGATGCCGGACGCCACGCCCGGCAAGGTGGTGATGTGGCTATCGATGATGCCGTCGCCGACCAGCGCCGCGCGCAACGTCGCGCCGAACGCGTCGTCGCCCACGCATCCGACCATGGCCACTTGCTGGGCGCCCGCCACTTTGCCGCTCAGGCGCGCGCAGGCCACGGCCTGGTTGGCGCCTTTGCCGCCAGGAATGGTGCGAAAGGCGCCGCCCGTCAGGGTTTCGCCGGGGAGGGGCATGCGCGGCACGCGCAAGACCAGGTCCATATTGATGCTGCCGATAACCACGATCATGATGTCATTCCCATCAGTTCAGTTGCAGGTGAAGAAGTAGGTGCGGAAGAAGGTAGCGTGACGGCCGCGCTGGAGCCGCGCACGTGCAATTCCGGGGCGATGCTGCGCTGCTGGCGCGGCAAGGCGGGGTCGGCGATGCGCGCCAGCAGGCAGGCGGCCGTGATGCGGCCCAGTTCGCGCGTATTTTGCGCCACGCTGGTCAAGGCCGGATGCACGAAGCTGGCCAGGTCGATATCGTCGAAGCCGACGACGGCCAGTTCGCCCGGCACGGCAATGCCCCGCTCGGCGGCGGCGCGCAAGGCGCCGAAGGCCATCAGGTCGTTGCAGCAGAACAAGGCGTCGGGGCGCTGGTCTGGCGGCAGCGCCAGCAAGTCCAGCGCGGCCGCATAGCCGCCGGCGCTCGTAAAATCGCTGTGGCGGCACAGGGCGTCGGCCAGGACCACGCCGGCGTCCGCCATGGCGCTGCGCGCGCCGGCGATGCGGTCGTTGGAAATGCTCACTTCGCGGGGACCGGCGATGCAGGCGAGGCGCCGGCGTCCCAGGCCCAGCAAATGGCGCGCGGCCAGCACGCCGCCGGCGCGGTTGTCGACGGCCACGGCATCGATGGACAAGTCGCTGGGCGCGCGGTCGAGCAGCACGGCCGGCACCTTCATCTTGCGCAGCAATTCGCCGTCGCTGTCGGCCAGCGCGGACAAAATCAATCCGTCGCAGCGCTTGGTCAGCAGCACGTTCAGGTAATCGCGCTGCTTGACGGGGTCGTCATCGGAATTGCACAAAATGACGCTGTAGCCGGCCGCGTAGCAGCTGTCCTCGATGCCGCGCGCCACTTCCGAAAAATACGGGTTCGTATTGTTGGGAATGATCAGGCCGATGGTGCCCGTGCTGCGGCTGCGCAGGGAACGCGCCAGCGCGCTGGGCACGTAATGCAATTGCTCCGCCGCCGCCAGCACGGCGCGGCGCGCCTCGTCGCTGACGGGGCGGGTATTGTTGAGGACGTGCGACACGGTGGTAAACGACACCCCCGCCGCCTGCGCCACTTGCTTGATGGTTGCCATGGGCGATGTGGCGCTTAGGCGCGTTCGCCGCGGCGGCGGTAGGTGTCGAGCACCACGGCGGCGACGATCACCAGGCCCGTGACGATGCGTTTCACGGGTTCCGACACGCCCACTTGCGCCAGGCCCGCTTCCAGCACGGAGATGATCAACACGCCGATAAAGGTGCTGATGACGGAACCGCGCCCGCCCATCAGGCTCGTGCCGCCGATCACCACGGCGGCGATCACTTGCAATTCCATGCCCACGCCGCCGTTCGGGTCGGCCGCTTCCAGGCGCGACACCTGGAACAGCGCGCCCACGCCGGCAAGAAAGCCCATCAGGGCGAACACCAGCACCTTCGACGGTTTTGTATTGATGCCGGACAAACGTACGGCTTCCTCATTCGTGCCGATGCCGATCCAGTGGCGGCCCAGCACCGTGCGCGTGAGCACCAGGTGGCCGATGACGACGATGGCGATCGAGGCGATGAAGGCGGGCGACAGGCCGAACGCGATTGGCGAGCTGATGCCGTCAACGGCGCTGCCGATGTACTCCGTGCGCGAGTTCGTCACTTGATACGCCATGCCGCGCGCCATTTCCAGCACACCCAGCGAGACGATGAACGAGGGAATGCGCCAGCCGACGGAAATGAGGCCCGTGGTGGCGCCGCACAAGGCGGCGACGAACATGCCCAGCAGGGCCGCGCTCCACACGGGCCAGCCCCAGTGCACAACGGCCAGCGACAGCACGGACGCGGCCAGCGCCATCACGGAACCGACGGACAAATCGATGCCGCCGATGATCAGCACGAACGTCATGCCGACGGCCATCACCACCAGGGTCGGGATGTTGTTCGACAGGGTGCTCAGGGTGGCGAGCGTGAAGAAGTTTTCGCTGGCAAACGAGAACAGTACGCACATGGCGACCAGGGCGCCGATCAGGCCCGCATAGTTTTTCAGGTCGGCCAGGCTGCGCTGCAGATACGAAGGAGAGGAGTTGGTGGTCATGGGAATCTTTCCGGCGGATCAGTCCGCAGCTGGAGTGGAAGTGGGGGTCAAATAGCCGGAGAAGGCGGCCGACAGCAGCGCGTCCTGGCTCCAGGCGCCGCGCTCGAAGGTGTCGACGATGCTGCCGGCGCTCATGACGGCGATGCGGTCGCAGATCAGCATCAGTTCGCGCAAGTCGCTCGACACGATGACGAGGCCCTTGCCCTGGCGCGCCTGTTCGGCCAGCACCTGATAAATATCAAACTTGGCGCCGATATCGATGCCGCGCGTAGGCTCGTCGAACAGCATGACGGGGCAGTCGCGGTACAGCCAGCGGGCGATCACCACCTTTTGCTGGTTGCCGCCGGACAATTCCGCCACCGTTTGCGCGCTGTTGCGCGAGCGGATGCCCAGGCGCTGGATATAGTCGTCGGCCACCGTCGCTTCGGCCGCGTCGTTGAGCCAGCCAGCGCCGCTGACGGTGTCGAGCGACGCCAGGGTCGTATTCACGGCGATGGACTGGCGCAACAGCAAGCCTTGGCCCTTGCGGTCTTCCGTGATCATGGCGATGCCCGCTTGCACGGCGGCCTGCGGCGAGTGCAAGGCGGCGGGCGTGGCGCTGTCGCCGAGGAACACGTCACCAGCGTCGGCGCGGTCGGCGCCAAAGATCAGGCGCAGCAATTCCGTGCGGCCCGAACCGATCAGGCCGGCGATGCCGAGAATTTCGCCGGCGCGCAAGTCGAACGAGGTGGGGTTGACGACCTTGCCGCGCGCCAGGCCCCGCACGCGCAGCAGCGGTGCGCCGATGGTTCGCCCGCTCAGGTCGACGGCGTCGTCGGCCGAGCGGCCCACCATCAGGCTGACCAGGTCGGCTGCGGAGTGGCCCGCGATATCGTCGTCGCACACGAGCTGGCCGTCGCGCAGCACGGCGATGCGGTCGGCCACGCGCTTGAGTTCTTCCAGGCGGTGGGAAATATAGATGATGCACACGCCTTCGGCTTTCAGGCGTTCGATCTGCAGGAACAGCAATTCCACTTCGCGGTGCGTCAACATGGCCGTCGGTTCATCGAGCACCAGCAAGCGGCAGGCGCCAATTAGATTGCGCGCGATCTCGATCATTTGCTGGTGGCCGATGCCCAGTTCGCCGACCAAGGTCCACGGGTCGAGGCCGCCCAATCCCACTTTTTCCATCTGTTCGCGCGCGTCGCGCTCGAGGCGCGTACGGTCGATGAAGCCGAAACGCTGCGGCAAATTCTTCAGGTACAGGTTTTCCGCGATCGACAGGGTGGGAATCAGGTTGAGTTCCTGCATCACCATGCGGATGCCCAGCGCCTCGGCGGCGCCGCGCGAGGCTGGCTGGTAAGGCTTGCCGTCGAGCAACATCGTGCCCGTGGTGGCTTGCTCCAGGCCGCAGATGATCTTCGACAGGGTGCTCTTGCCTGCGCCGTTCTCGCCCGTCAGCGCCAGCACCTGGCCAGGGGCGAAGCGCAGGCCCACGCCACCGAGGACGGGGCCGACATAGGACTTGCCGATGTTATCGAGCGTTAACAAGGGGATGGCGGCTGGCGCCGGTGGAATGTCGGTGGGCATGATAAAACTCCGCGGTAGTGGCGGCGGGGCCGGCGCCGCCTGCTCGGTGAGCAAGCGGGCGCCGGCCCCGGCGGGATCAAACGATCAGGACTTGGCGCCCTTGGCGACCAGTTCGACCTTGGTTTCGATGACGCCACCAAGCTCGGCCTGTTTCTTCTTCTGCGCCAGGGCTTTCAGCACGGTCTCGATGCCGAACACGGCTTGTTGCGAACCGAACTGGTCGGCTGTAGCCAGCACGCGGCCATCGGCCAGCATCGGCTTGATGGCGTTGATGTTGTCGTAGCCGACGACGAGCACCTTGCCCGTCTTGCCGGCCGCCTTGATGGCGGAAATGGCGCCGATGGCCATGTTGTCGTTACCGCACAGCAAAGCCTTGATATTCGGATTGGCGTTCAGCATGGCGGCCGCCACCGTGTTGGCGGGGGCGATTTCCCACTGGCCCGACTGCACGCTGACGACTTTCGCACCGGCTGCCGTCATGGCATCCTGGAAACCCAGGGTACGTTGCTGCGCGTTGTAGGTGGTGGACACGCCTTCGATGATGCCGACGGGGTCGCCCTTCTTGATTTGCTGCGCCAGGTAGTCGCCGACGACCTTGGCGCCCTTGCGGTTGTCCGGGCCGACGAACGGCACGGTGATGCCCTTCTCTTTCAGGGCGCCCGCGTCGAGCTTGTTATCGATATTGACGACGATGATGCCCGCGTCGATGGCTTTTTTCAGCACTGGCACCAGCGCTTTCGAGTCGGCCGGCGCGATCACCAGCGCGTTGACGCGCGAGACGATCATTTGCTCGACCAGCTTGATCTGGCTCGACGTATCCGTTTCATCCTTGATGCCGTTCGACAGCAGGTCGTACTTGGCGGCATTCGCCTTCTGATGCGCCTTGGCGCCATTTTCCATGGTCAGGAAAAATTCATTGGCGAGCGACTTCATCACCAGCGCCACCTTTGGTTTGGCAGGTGTCTGCGCCATCGCCGGCACGGCGGGCAGGGCACACACCAGGACAGCGGCGGCAATCATTTTCAGGCGAATACGGGATGTCATGAGCGTCTCCAGAGTTGTTGGTCAAGCACGTGTACTGCATGCTTTTTAGGAAATTCGTTGCGCGCAAACGTTTGCGCGAAGCGAATAGTGCCTCAATGCCCCATATCAGTGCAAGCAAAACTGTATGTGCGGTGCAGCAAAAAGGGAGCGCCCAGAGGGAAACAGGCAGGCTGATGCCATCAGCCTGCCGGAGGGAAATACGTGGAAGTCAGGACTTTGTTGCGGGACGGGCGCTGGCCCACTGCACGGCCAGCACGCTGGCCAACACCAACAGCAAGCCCAGCATCGACCAGCCCGTCATGGCCTGGCCCAGCAAGGCCCAGCCCAGCACGACGGCCATCAGGGGGCTGAGCAAGCCCAGCGAGGACACGGCCACGGGCGACAGGCGGGCGATGCCGCGGAACCACAAGGCATACGCCAGCAGGGCGCCGGCCAGGCACAGGTAGGCGTAGGCCAGCACTTGCTGCACGGACAGTGCCGGCAAGGGCGCGTCGGCCAGCCAGGCGACGGGCGCCAGCATCAGGCCGCCGAGCAGCAATTGCCAGCCCGTCAGCGCCAGCACGGGCAAGTCCGGCTTCCAGCGCCGCGTCAGGTAAGTGCCGGCCGCCATGCAGGCCGTGCCACCCAGCGCGGCGGCGATGCCGATGGGTTCCCACACCGTGCGCGGCGACAACAGCAAGACGCCCATGCCGGCCACGCCCAGCACGCTGGCGCCCAGGGCCAGGCGGGCGGGCCGGCGCCCTTCCACGCCCCAGGCGAGCCCCATCACCAGCAGCGGCTGGATGGCCCCCACCACGGCCGCCAGGCCGCCCGGCAAGCGGTAGGCGGCCACGAACAGCAGCGCCTGGAACACGCCGATATTCAGGGCGGACAGGATCAGCACGCGGCCCCAGTCGCGCCGTGCGGGCAGGCGCCGCATCAGCAGCAGCAACAGCAGACCGGCCGGCAGCACGCGGATCAGGGCCGCCGTGAAGGGACGGTGCGGCGGCAGCAGTTCGGACGTGACGATATACGTGGAACCCCAGATCAGGGGCGCCAGCGCCGTGAGCAGAATATCGCCCCAGGCGGGGCGGACAAAGGAAGAGGTCATGAAACTATCTCGACATTAAGATAAAAGACCAGTGTGGGCGCGAACTATCTTGATGTCAAGATAAATACCTGCCTCCCTTGCCTGGCCGGCGGCGTAAAAAAACCCGGCATGGCCGGGCTTCTGGAATGCTGCAAGGCGGCAAGCTGCGCCGCCTGGATAGCTGCCTAATCGCGCATGCGGCGCAGGGTCGTCACCCGCATGCCGCCCATGCTGATCTGCGCCGTGCTGCCGTCGTCGCTGACGATAATGTCCATGGCCGCTTCGCCCGCGCCTTCCGGCGCGATCGTCACGGTATTGCCCTTGGTGGTGAAAGTGGCCCTGGTCGAAGTCCCGTTATTGATCACGCTGTCGCGTGTAAATTCCAGGACATTGCCCATCGCCGCCTGCCATTTTCCCACGGCCGGGTGACCGCCAAAGCTGAACACGCTTTTCAGCTTGTCCAGCATGCCCGCGCCCTGCGCCGCCCGCGCTTTGCCCATCACGCCGGTCATGGCCGCCTGGCTCATCTGCGCTTGGTCGATGACTTGCCACTGCTTGTCGACCAGCGCCAGCGGCAGCCGCACTTCCAGGTCGCCGTCCGGCAAGCGTTGCAGGATCAATGCGCGGTCCGGCGACTTGGCGAACCACGCCGCCTCATCGGTCAACGCCAGGGTGGCCTTGGCCATCGCCACCTGCTGTTCGCCCAGGTCGCGCATCTGATCGTAGCCGCTGACCTTGGCCACTTTCACGCCCTTGGCCACGCACAGCTTGTCGCCGCGCAAGGCCGCCTTGCCCGGCGCGGCCAGCGCGTAGACGAATTGCGATTGCGCAACCCAGCCGCCGCTGCTTTGCTCGACGGGAGTGTTGTACAGCCCGCTACGCACGAGGATATCCAGCCATTGCCGAGTGGAACTGTCGTACGACGCCACGCGGATCTCTTCCTTCTGATACGGCAAGTTGGCAAGGCACAGCAACTTGTCGCGCGCCGCCTCGTCGGCCGCCAGGTGGGCGTCGATGGCGCGGCTGAAACTGCTGGACGAGGCTGCCTCTGGCGCCAGCAACCACGCCAGTGCGCCACCGGCCACGACGACCACCGCCAGCACGCCGCCGGCAAGGAGGAGGTGGCGCCGCTGCACACCGGCCGGCTTGACGGGCGCGACGGGCGACGGCGCAGGTGCGGGCGACGGCGCGGCGTTTACGGCCTTGCCGCATTCATCGCAAAAACGCGCGCCGGGAACATGGGCGGTGCCGCATTGGGTGCAGAAGTGAGCCATGGCGTGCCTTTACTTGAGTTTATGCGCGCAATCGCCGCAGAAGACATCATCGGATGCGACCGGTGCCTTGCAGCTTGGGCACTGCAGGCTGTCAGCCGGCGCGGCGGCCGGTGCAGCGGCAGCGGCGGGCGCGGCGGGGGCGCTCGCCTGCTCGGCCAGGGCACGCGCGCGCTCGCGCGCTTCCTCGGCTTTTTTCTTGACCGTAGCCAGGCCGTCGTTCAGGCTCGCTTCCGAGGCGCTGAAGTCGACATTGCGCGTGGCGTCCAGGTAAATGATGCACACGCCCTTGGTAAAGATCAGGCCAGGCACTACGGCCGCGGCCGCCATCAGCAAGCCGCCGCCCAGGCCGGCTGCGACGATGTAGCCGGAACCGGAGCCGCCGCGACCCAGGCCCGCAGCCAGCGCATACATATTCATCTCGCCCAGGCTGAGGATGCCAGCCGACATGCCCGTGGTGAGCGACACGCCGGTACCGAGCACTCCAAAGATCAGCAGGGCCACAAACGCGGTGATCAGGAACAGCAGCACTTCCAGCAAGATCACGGACACCAGCTTGGTGCGCACGATCTGGTTCAGGCGGGCAATGATCTGGAACACGCTGGCGCCCGACCAGGCGGCAGGGCCGGCCAGCGGCAGCATCACGTAGAACAGTGCAAACACCAGCACGCCCAGCACGATGGCCGACAGCGGGAAAACGACCGCGTACAGCACGGGGCCGAGCACGGGGATCTTGCAGACGAACAAGATGATGGCGATGGCGATCATGGCCGCCAGCACGATCAGAAATTCAAGGAAGACGACCGCGATCAGGCGGTGGCTCGTGTACAGCGAAACGAGCACGGCATCCACCAGGCTCATGCCCGGCTGGCCTTGCGCATCGCGCATCAGCAGGATGCCCACGGCATTGGAACCGTAGAACATCACGAGGAAGGCCATCAAGGCGCCCAGGAAGGCCAGCAGCGCACTGCTCATGCCGCCGGCAAGCATCGTCAGCACGCCACCGACGAGCACGGCGCCGATGAAGGTCAGGGCCAGCAAGGCAATCGCGCGGAAGTTCCTGATGGCGTCGGTCGCTTCGATCAGCGAGCCCACGGCGGAAGAAAAGGGAAGAGGTTTAGCTGCTTCTGTGGAAATGGTCATGTCTAGCCTGAAAGGGGGAAATCGGGAGGGGACGGCCTGCCTGGCCGCCCCGTGGTAACACGGTGTTAGTAGGCCTGCGCCAGTTGCAGCTCGGATACAGGCGCCTGGCGCTGGACGATCTGCAGCTTGACGTCCTGGCCACCGACGCGCTTGCTATTCAGGTACAGGGCCGTGCGCACCGGGTAAATGCCCTGCGGCACGCCTTCGGGCATGGGAATCGAGAAGCCGCCCTTGTAGGCGCCGCTGCCGTTATTGCTGCTGACCACCTTGCGCACGGTTTTGATCAAGTCGCCATTTGGCTTGTACAGGCTCAATTCCTCTTCCACCAGCGGGTTCGGATCGCGCGTGCCGGCTGCCACTTCGATATACGAATTGGTCTGCGCCTTCTGGCCCGGACGCACGGAGGAAGGCGTAAAGCCCGTCTCGTATTTCACCAAGGTCGACTGCTCGGGCAGCTTGCCCTTGTTGGCCACCTTGTAGTCGGTCTGCACTTGCTGCGCCGTCTTGACTTGCTGGCTTTGATAATTCAAGGCCACGCAAGCGAGCGCGCCCAGGCTGGCGCCCAGGGCCGCGCCGCGCACGGTATTGTTGCCACCGCCCAGCAAGCCGCCCACGACGGCGCCGATGCCGGCCAGCATGGCCGTATTGCATTCGCCGCTGGCCGCTTCCGTGCCGGCGGCGGTGGTATTGCCGGTGGCGCCAGGGCCGCCCGGCGCGGCGCAACCGGCCAGCATCGAGGACACGACCAGCATCGCCACCAGGGGCTTGGCCATTTGTTTCAGGTTTTTCACGTTATTCTCCGGAAAGGTCAAAATAGGGGGAAGGCAAGCAGCGCGGCTTACTCGATCTGGATTTGCGACAGCGCCTTGTCCTGCGCTTCTTTCGCCTTGCGCTTGATGTCGAGCGCGTAGCGGTTGCCCGTGTCCATGCGCAACACGGCATTCGCGTTGGCAATGGCACAGTCGTATTTGCGCTGGCTCATGCAGTGGCTCGCTTCCGACAGGCTGTCCGTGATCACGCTTTCGAGACCGGAAGGCTTGCTGACAGGCGCGGCCGGCGGCGTCACCTTGATGGGCTTGGCGGGTTTTTCCGCGACAGGTGCCGGTGCAGGCGCTGGCGCTGGCGCCGGCGCCGGTGCAAGAGCTGCCGCTGGCTCAGGCTCAGGCTCGGCAGCAGGTGTCGCGGCATGGTCGGCCGTCGTGGCGCCATCGAGCGCAGGGTCGCTGATGGCCAGCGGCTGCTCGGCGGCAGCCGTCGTGTCTTCGGCGGGAAGCGTCGGCGTGGAGATTGGCGCGGGTTCGGCAGGCTTGGCTGACAGGTAATAGTATCCGCCTGCCGCACCCACTACCACTACCGCCGCGACGGCTGCGACGATCAGCTTGATGCGGCTGCCACCGGCCGGGCTGTCGGATGCCGCTGCGGGCACGCTGGCGGGTGCGGGAGTAGGTTCCGCTGCGGGGCCAGGATCGGCACGGCGCTTTTCCAGCACTGGCGCTGGCGGCGCGACAGGCTCCGCCACGGGCGCTGGGGCAGGCTCAGGTTCCGGCTCAGGCACGGGTATGGATGCAATGACGGGCTCAGGCTCGATAACGGGTACGCTCGCAGCCTCGATAAGCGGCTCGATCACGGGGGCGATCGCAGCCTCGATGACCGGCTCGATGACCGCTTCTGGCAGCGGCGGCGGCACCGCTGCGGCAACGGGCGCCACGGCAAAGCTGAATGCGCACTTGGGGCAGAACTTGGCGTCCGGCTTGCAGTCATGGCCGCACTGGCCGCAGGCTTTGCCTGGCACGGGAGGGGCGGCGGCAGGAGCAACGGCAAACGTCGTGCCGCAGGAAGAACAGAATTTTGCGCCCGGCTTATTCTCGGCCTGGCAGGAAAGGCATTTCAATTGGCATCTCTTTTCATCTAAACGCTGGAAGGCGCGTACGCTGGCGCTTGCCAGAATGGCAGCATTGTTGCCGTACGGCTAAATATTCAACGAGTATATTTTCAAACACCAAGTTGCCACAAGGGAAAATTGCCTTTTGCTCTATTCATTTTTTAAATATTGGTAAAAATTCTGCTGCCCCCACATTTTTGCGCCCCATCCTGGTGCGCAGATAACAAAAAACCCGGCAACGCTGTGTGCGTTGCCGGGTTTTCAGGCGATGCCCGGGTGCCGAGGGCCGTCTACTTGCGTCCGCCCCGTGCCGGCGCGGCATGGCCGCCCTTGGCTGGCGGCTTGCTGCCACGGCCCATCGGCACGGCGGCCGGCTTGGCCTTCGTCTTGATGGTCGACAAGATCGATGGACGCACCTTCGACTCGACGGCGGTCGCCTTCGGCGCCGCGGCCGTACCGCCCAGGGCGATACGGTTCTTGCCCGGCGTGACCTTGAACTTGTCCGGCGTGCCGGCGCCATGCGTCTGGCGGCTGCGTTCGCCGGCGGCCAGGCCGCCCGACTCGGACGAGGTCCAGGCAGGAATCAAATGCTTGTCGCCATTGCCGATCAAGTCGCCACGGCCCATGTTGACCAGCGCTTCGCGCAGGATAGGCCAGTTGGCCGGGTCCTGGTAGCGCAGGAACGCCTTGTGCGTGCGGCGGATCTTGCCGCTGCGCGCCGTTTCCACCACTTCCGAGTCTGCCGTGACCTTGCGCAAAGGATTCTTGCGCGTGTGATACATGGTCGTCGCCATGGCCATCGGCGTGGGCATGAAGGTTTGCACCTGGTCCAGCTTGAAATTGTTTTTCTTCAGCCACAGGGCCAGGTTCAGCATATCCACGTCCGTCGTGCCCGGATGGGCGGCGATGAAGTAGGGAATCAAATACTGCTTCTTGCCTGCTTCCAGGGAGAAACGGTCGAACATTTCCTTGAACTCATCATACGCGCCGATGCCGGGCTTCATCATCTTCGACAAAGTCCCCTCTTCCGTATGCTCGGGCGCGATTTTCAACAGGCCACCCACGTGGTGCGTCACCAGTTCCTTCACGTACTCGGGGGAACGCACGGCCAGGTCGTAGCGCAGGCCCGAGCTGATCAAGACTTTCTTGATGCCGGGAATGGCGCGCGCCTTGCGGTACAGGGAAATGAGCTTGCTGTGGTCCGTGCCCAGGTTGACGCAGATGGACGGGTACACGCAGGACAGCCGGCGGCACGAGACTTCGATCTCTTTTTCCTTGCAAGCGAGGCGGTACATATTCGCCGTCGGGCCACCCATATCGGAAATGGTGCCCGTAAAGCCTTTGGTTTTATCGCGGATATGTTCAATCTCGCGCAAAATCGACGGTTCCGAACGGCTCTGGATGATGCGTCCTTCATGCTCCGTGATCGAGCAGAAGGTGCAGCCGCCGAAGCAGCCGCGCATGATGTTGACGGAAAAGCGGATCATTTCCCAGGCGGGGATATGCGCCTTGCCATAGCTCGGGTGCGGGGCGCGCGCATAATTCATGTCGTACACGCCATCCATCTCGTCCATGGCCAGCGGCAGCGGCGGCGGGTTAAGCCACACGTCGCGTTCGCCGTGCGCCTGCACCATGGCGCGCGCATTGCCGGGATTCGATTCCAGATGGAACACGCGCGAAGCGTGCGCATACATGACGGGGTCATCCTTGACGACGTCGTAGGCGGGCAGGCGCACCACCGTCTTGTCGTGCTTTTCCTTGGCCATGGCCAGGCGTTCTTCGCGGCTCATGATGCGGATCGGCTTGATGACTTCGGCCGACTTCGACGCATTTTCCGTGGCGCAGGCGGTCTTGTCTTCCTGCACCATCTCGTACGGGCTGTAGTGCGGGTCGATCTTGCCGGGCACGTCGACGCGGGTGGAATTGTGCACGCCCCAGTCGTCGCCGGGCAGCCAGCCGGACGGCACCATGAAGGCCGTACCGCGCAAGTCGCGGATATCCTTGATCGATTCGCCGGCGGCCAGGCGGTGCGTCAGGTCGACCAGCGCCCGCTCGGCATTGCCGAAGATCAACAAATCAGCCTTGGAATCGGGCAAGACGGAACGGCGGACCTTGTCCGACCAGTAATCGTAATGGGCGATGCGGCGCAGCGACGCTTCGATGCTGCCGATGACGATGGGCACGTCGGGATACGCTTCGCGCGCGCGCTGGGCGTACACGGTGACGGCGCGGTCCGGGCGCTTGTTCGGTTCCGCGTTCGCCGTGTAGGCGTCGTCGGAGCGGATCTTGCGGTCGGCCGTGTACTGGTTGACCATGGAATCCATGTTGCCGGCGGTAATGCCGTAGTACAGGCGCGGCTTGCCGAGGATGCGGAAGGCGTCGGCCGACAGCCAGTCCGGCTGGCTGATGATGCCGACGCGGTAACCCTGCGCTTCGAGCAGGCGGCCGACCAGGGCCATGCCGAAACTCGGATGGTCGATGTAGGCGTCGCCCGTGACGAGGATGACGTCGCACTGGTCCCAGCCCAGCGTGTCCATCTCGGCACGCGACATCGGCAGGAAAGGCGCCACGGCAGCGCGGGCAGACCGCTTGGGAACGGTCGCAAATAAATTGGTAGGGGAGCTCATAGGGTACGGATTGTACCGGAATTGGCCATTTCCAACCTGACGGCCTGCTTTTTACTGTTGGATTTCAGTACAAAAAACGTTTAATTTTCAATCACTTGGGAAATTCCCATCAAGAAATTGTGACTGAGGAGCAGTTTTTTATCATTACATCAATACCGTCTCGGCGCCTCTCAAAACCGTAGCGAGCAAGCTCAATGCCGGGTTGAGTAGCGGAACCGTACGAAGGTACGGTGAGCAAGGCATGCCCGGCAGTGGGCTGCGCAGTAGGTTTTCAGAGGCGCATCAGATACCCATATTGGCGAGAATTTCACCCAATTCGCGTAAGGCAGGCTCCAGTTTCGGATGCTTGACGGCAAACTTGGCCGACAATTCCTGGCTGCGCTCGGCCAGTCCATAGGTGGTCGACTCTTCTTCCTGTTCCTGCGCGGCACGCTTTTCCATCAGCAACTTGATGTCGACATCGAGTTTTTGCAGCAAACCATGCAGTTCTTCATCGACGGGGCCGCTGGTTTCCAGTGTCGAATGCAGTTGTTGCAGCGATTCCTTGAGTTTGCTATCCATGTTTTTTCCTGTCAGTCAGTAAATTGCGTGTCCAGAAACAATTGTTCCACCTTGCTCCTGGCCCACGGGGTCTTGCGCAAAAACTTCAGGCTCGACTTGATGCTGGGATCGCTGATGAAGCAATTGATATCGATGTGCTTGGCCAAGCCGTCCCAACCGTAGTGGGCGTGCAGGCGCGTCACGATACCTTCCAGGGTAATGCCATTCAAATCTTGCTGACTCATATACTCTTTCGACTGCCTTCTTGTTTACATCTTACTCAATTCTACGCCGCCGGCACGGAAAGCTTGCGTGCGCCAGGTCAACGCAACGCAAGCTTCTGATGGGGACGTCTTACTTGGCGTTCAAGCCGCGGCGTTCCAGCAATGGTTCCACGGTGGCATCGCGGCCGCGGAAGTCGCGGAACAGCTGCAGCGCATCGACACTGCCGCCGCGCGACAGCAATTTGCTGCGGAACCAGTCGCCATTTTTGCGCGTCAGGCCGCCGTTTTCCTTGAACCAGTTGACCGATTCCGCATCCAGCTTTTCCGACCACAGGTAGGCGTAATACGCCGCCGAGTAGCCGCCGGAGAAGCTGTGCGAGAAGTAGCTGGTGCGGTAGCGCGGCGGCACGGGCGCGTAATCGACGCCCGCATCCTTCAGCGATGCCGCTTCAAAGGCCAGCACGTCGGTCGGGACCTGGCTCGGCGCCAGCTGGTGCCAGCGCTGGTCCAGCAGGGCCGCCGACAGGTATTCCGTCGTCATGAAACCCTGGTTGAATTTCTTCGCCGCCGTCACCTTGTCGAGCAATTCCTGCGGCATGGCCGCGCCGCTCTGGTAGTGCTTGGCATAGTTTTGCAGCACTTCCGGCCACACGGCCCACATTTCATTGACTTGCGATGGATACTCGACGAAGTCGCTCGGCACGCTGGTGCCGGCAAAGCGCGGGTATTTCACGTTCGAAAACATGCCGTGCAGCGCATGGCCGAATTCGTGGAACATGGTCGTCACTTCATCGAACGTCAACAAGGTCGGCTGGCCGGCGGGCGGCTTCGGAATGTTCAGCTGGTTGGCGACGACGGGATGCGTGCCCA
Organism: Janthinobacterium sp. SUN026; assembly: GCF_030397625.1. Lineage (NCBI taxonomy): Bacteria > Pseudomonadati > Pseudomonadota > Betaproteobacteria > Burkholderiales > Oxalobacteraceae > Janthinobacterium > Janthinobacterium sp. SUN026. The sequence continues at coordinate 133,873 of NZ_JAPQNU010000007.1, forward strand.
TCAGCATTGACTGCGACACGTATTCATTCATCCATGCGCCGCCATGCTTGTTGCCGCGCGCATAGAAGTCGGCGATGAACAGGGCCAGCGGCTTGCCGTTGGCGTCGAGCACATCGTAGACGCGCACATCCGGGTTGTACACCGGCAAGTCCTTGCGTTCTTTGAAGCTGATGCCGTACAGTTTGTTGGCGGCAAAGAAGACGCCGTTGTTCAGCACGCTGTTCAATTCCAGGTACGGTTTCAACTCGTTTTCATCGAAATTGAAACGCTGCTTGCGCAGCTTGTCCGTGTAGATGGCCCAATCGGCCGCAGCCACCTGGAAACCGCCCTTCTCGGCATCGACGATTTGCTGCAGGTCGGCCGCTTCGCGGCGCGCATTGGCGACGGCCGGTTTCGCCAATTCCGACAGCAGGGTATTGACGGCCGTGGTCGTCTTGGCCGTCTGGTCTTCCAGCGAGTACGCGGCGTAGTTGGCGTAACCGAGCAGGGTGGCCCGTTCGGCGCGCAGCTTGGCCAGCTTCAGCACGATGGCGCGGTTGTCGAACTCGCCGCCCTGGCTGCCGCGGTTCAGCGACGCATCCATCAGGCGCTGGCGCGTCTTGCGATCCATCAATACCGCCAGCGGCGGCTGGCCGCTGGTGTTCACGAGGGCGATGACGAACTTGCCGTTCAAGCCACGCTCCTTGGCTGCCGTGGCGGCCGTATCGATATCGCTGTCCGTCATGCCGGCCAGCTCAAGACGCGTGTCGACGACGATGCTCTTGGCATTCGTTTCCTTCAGCACGTTTTGCGCGAAGGCCGTTTCCAGGCCCGCCTGTTCGGCGTTATAGGCTTTCAGTTTTTCCTTGTCCGCATCGGACAGCTTGGCGCCGGCGCGCACGAAATCCGTGTGATAGCGTTCCAGCAGGCGCAAGGATTCGGCATCCAGGCCCAGCTTGTCGCGCTTGGCGTACAGGGTGTCGATGCGGTTAAACAGTTTCGGATTCAGGGTGATGGCGTCGCCATGCGCGGCCAGCTTCGGCGACACGTCCACTTCCACCGCTTCCAGCACGCTGTTCGTGTTGGTCGAGGTCATGTTGCTGAAGATGCTTTGCACGCGGTGCAGCAACTGCCCCGTGCGCTCGAGGGCCACGATGGTGTTCTCGAACGTGGGCGCCTGGCGGTTGCTGGCAATCGCGTTGACTTCGGCCAGCTGGCGTTTCATGCCTTCGGCAAACGCCGGCGCGTAGTGTTCATCCTTGATCAGGCCGAACTGCGGCATCTGGAATGGCAGCGGGCTCGCTTTGAGCAGGGGGTTCTGCGCGCTGACGGCGGCGGCAGGCGCGGTTTTTGCAGTGGCGGCAGCCATGGCGGATGGGGCGGCGTGGGCCAGCATGACGCTGGCGGCGATGACGAGCAGTTGTGGACGGATCATGACATCTTTCAGGAAGCGCGGGAAGAACCGCGATCGCGTCGCGGGCCAGTGGCAGATCATAGCAGTCTGTCACACAGGCGTCATCCAACATGGGCGATCCTGTGGTGCATCACGCCAACTGCGCGGTTTACCACGGTTTACGAGCAGAATCGCCAAATAAAAATGGCCGCCCGTTGCGGGGCGGCCATCGATATTCAGCACCGGCCAGGCCGGTGACGGGAGATTACTTGCCGTTCAAGCCACGGCGTTCCAGCAGCGGCTCGATCTTCGCATCGCGGCCGCGGAAGTTGCGGTAGATATCGAGCGCATCGGCGCTGCCGCCGCGCGACAGCAGTTTATTGCGGAACCAGTCGCCGTTCTTGCGCGTCAAGCCGCCGTTTTCCTTGAACCACTCGACCGTGTCGGCGTCGAGCTTTTCCGACCACAGATACGCGTAGTAGCCGGCCGAATAACCGCCCGCGAACGCGTGCGAGAAATACGTGGTGCGGTAGCGCGGCGGCGCCGGCGCGAAATCGACGCCCGCGTCGCTCAAGGCGGTCTTTTCAAACGCCAGCACGTCGGTCGGGATCTGCGCCGGGGTCAGCTGGTGCCAGCGCTGGTCCAGCAGGGCCGACGCCAGGTATTCCGTGGTTTTATAGCCCTGGTTGAAATTGTCGGCCGCCGTCACCTTCGCCAGCAGCTCGGCCGGGATGGCCGCGCCCGTCTGATAGTGCTTGGCGTAGTTTTGCAGCACTTCCGGCCACAGCGCCCACATTTCATTGACTTGCGACGGGTATTCGACGAAGTCGCGCGGCACGCTGGTGCCGGCGAAGCGCGGGTATTTCACGTTCGAGAACATGCCGTGCAGCGCATGGCCGAATTCGTGGAACATGGTGTTGACTTCGTCAAACGTCATCAGGGTCGGCTGGCCCGCTTCCGGCTTCGGAATGTTGAGGTTATTCGCAATCACCGGCTTGCGGTTCAGCAAGGTCGACTGGCCCACGTAGGCATTCGCCCAGGCGCCGCCGCGCTTGTTGCTGCGCGCGTAAGGGTCCAGGGTAAAGATGGCCAGCTGCGTGCCGTCTTCATTGAAGACGTCGTACACCAGCATGTCGGTGTTGTAGACGGGCAAGTCGGTGCGCTGCTTGAAGGTCAAGCCGTACAATTTACCTGCGGCAAAGAACACGCCCTTGGTCAGCACGCTGTGCATTTCAAAGTACGGTTTGAGTTGATTTTCATCAAAGTTGTAGCGTTCGGCGCGTACCTTGTCGCTGTAGAAGGCCCAGTCGGCGGCACCTACCTTGAAGCCGCCTTTGCCTGCATCGATGACCTTCTGGATATCGTCCGCTTCACGGCGCGCATTGACGACGGCCGGCTTCGCCAGCTCGCCCAGCAAAGCGTTCACGGCGGTCGTGTCGTGCGCCGTCTGGTCTTCCAGCGAGTAGGCCGCGTAGTTCGGGTAGCCCATCAGCGCGGCACGTTCGGCGCGCAGTTTCGCCAGTTCCAGCACTTCCTGGGTGTTGTCGAACTCGCCGCCACGGCTGCCGCGCGCTTGCGAAGCGGCCATGATGCGTTCGCGCACGGCGCGATTGGTCAGCAGCGACAGCGGCGCCTGGCCCGTCGTGTTGACGAGGGCGATCACGTATTTACCGTCCAGGCCGCGCTTCTTGGCCAGGCCGGCGGCCACTTCGATGGCGGCCGGCGACAGGCCGTCCAGCTCTTCACGCGTATCGACGACGACGGCCGAGGCGTTCAATTCTTTCAGCACGTTCTGTGCGAACTTGGTCGACAGGGCAGCCAGCTGGCCGTTGTAGGCGCGCAGCTTTTCCTTGTCCGCCGCCGACAGTTTGGCGCCCGCGCGCACGAAGTCCGTGTGATAGCGTTCCAGCAAGCGTTTCGATTCCGCATCGAGGCCCAGCTTGCCGCGCTTGGCGTACAGGGTATCGATGCGCTTGAACAATTTGTCGTTGAGCATGATCGCGTCGCTGTGGGCCGCCATTTTCGGCGCCAGTTCGCGTTCCAGGCCCTGGATCGTGTCATTCGTGTTCGAACCGGACATCACGGAAAACACGGTGCGCACGCGGCTCAGCAGCTGGCCCGAGCGTTCCATGGCCACGATGGTGTTGTCGAAGGTGGCTGCTTTCGGGTTATTTGCGATGGCATTGATTTCCGCCAGGTTGGCGGCCATGCCTGCCGTAAAGGCGGGCGCGTAGTCGGCGTCCTGCACCTTGTCGAACGGCGGATAGTTGAAAGGCAGGCTGCTGGCCTGCGCAAACGGGTTCGAAACGGGCAGCGCCGCGGCCGCGGTAGCGGCGGTGGTTGGCGCGGTGGTGGCGGTAGCGGCAAAAGCGGCTGGCGCCAGCATCAGGCTGGCGGCGATGACGAGCATTGTTGGACGGGTCATGTCTACTTTCAAGGAACGCAAGAGAGCCGCGATTGTGTCGCGGGCCAGCCTGAAATAATAACAGCCTGAAACACTTGCGTCACCAGCAACTACCGATGGTAGCGCGCCAGCCAGTGATGAACGGTTTTCATGCGCCCCGCATCACGATGCCGATTTAGTAATGCGGCGGACGTTCGTTGACCAGCCCGCCATTTGCCTGCTGCGCCCCGTCGCGCACGTGCTCGCCCAGCTTGTGCAGCATGGCTTCCAGCTGGTCGATGCGCTTGCCCTGCTGGTACACCATCTGGTTCAGCGACTCGACCAGGTCTTCCTGCTGCGCCAGCTTGATTTCGATATCGACGAAACGTATTTCCATCTGTTCTGCATTGTCCATGGTGCTTCTGCTCATTTCTGACTGAAAGCGGCATTCTACCGCCGCAGCGGCGTGCGCCAGGACAAACAAACGGCATTCGTCCCGGTGCGGCGCCGATTCTTGCCTATTCTCTCCTTATAGCTTGATCAAGCCGCTTGACGAATGAGAACAAACGATTACAATGGTTGAACCAACACCAACACCAACCGAGCCACTGCTGATTGACACGCGCAAGACGGCCGAATATCGGCGCTGGGAAGATTCCCTGCACGATGTGGCGGCCGCCGCCATCGATGCGCGCATCAAGCATTTGCAGCACGGTAAAAAGGGCGACTGGCGGCCAGTGGGTGAAGGCGTGTGCGAACTGCGTTTTTTACAGACGGGACCGGGCTGGCGCGTGTATTTTCATGAAACGAACCGGGGCACCCTGATCTTGCTGCTGTTGGGCGGCAATAAATCCAGCCAGCAGCGCGACATCAGGCAGGCGCAAGCCATCCTGCGGGAGCTGAAAGCCCGGCAGGCGGCCCTCAAGAAAGCAGCAGCAAGCCCCTCGACAGGAGTACGAAAGAAATGAACCACGACATCGACCACGACACCTTCGACCTCGACGACCTGGAAGCATTGGGACTGAGCAAATTCGACCCGACGCAACACCTGACCAGCAAGGCCGCCGTGGCCGCTTACATGAGCGAAATCGTCGCCACCGGCAATGCCGAACTGTTCCAGTCGGCCATGAACGACGTGGTGCGCGCCTACGGCATGGGCAAGGTGGCGGCCCGTGCCGACATCACGCGTGAAGGCGCGTATAAAGCCTTGCGCGAAGGCAGCAAGCCGCGCTTCGAAACCATCTTGAAAATGCTCGATGCGCTGGGCATGCAGCTGGCCATCGTGCCGAAAACCACGCCGGACGGCGCCGTGGAAGCCTGAGCGCCGCTCAAGCCTTGGGCGCGGCAAGCAAGGCCTTCATGCGCGCCAGCCGTTCTTTCGGCGAAATCACTTCCGCCTCCGTGGGCACGGCGTCGCCCACGTCGAGTTGCATTTCCTTGATGAAACGCGACGGGTCGCAATGGACTTGCTCGCCGGCCCGCTTGCGCTTCTTGCACCAGGTGACGTGCAAGGTGCGCTGCGCGCGCGTGATGCCCACGTACATCAAGCGGCGCTCTTCCTGAATGCGTGCGGCGATGGTTTCGGCCGGCGCATCCGCGTCGCCCTTGTGCGGCAAGATCCCCTCTTCCACGCCGACCAGGAATACGTGCGGAAACTCCAGGCCTTTCGACGCGTGCAGGGTCGACATGCGCACGGCGTCCTGCTCCTCGTCCTTGCCTTCCAGCATGGTCATCAGGGCCACCATCTGCGTCAATTCCAGCACGTTCTTTTCTTCGCCGTCGCGGTCCTTGCCGCCCCGGCCCCGCTCCTTGAGCCAGTTGACGAATTCCAGTACGTTCTGCCACTTGCTTTGCGCTTGTCGTTCCTCGAAGGCATCGTACAGATACGATTCGTAGTGGATTTCCTTCATCATGTCGTCCAGCACTTCGGCCGCGTTGTCGCCGCTGCCGGCCGCACCCGGGCGGCTGGCGCGCGATTCCAGGTCGTTGATGAAGTTGCAGAAGTCCCGCAACGGCCCCAGCTGGCGATCCGTCAGTTTGGCCTCGATGCCGCCCTTGAAAACGGCCTGGAACAGCGAGCACTGCCACTGGCCCGAAAACGCGCCCAGCACCTCCAGCGTCGACTGGCCCACGCCCCGGCGCGGCGTCGTCACGGCGCGGATAAACGCCGGATCGTCGTCTTCGTTCGCCAGCAGGCGCAGATAGCTGATGATGTCCTTGATCTCGGCCTTGTCGAAGAAACTCTGGCCGCCCGAAATCGTGTACGGGATGCGCTCCTTGCGCAGACACTGCTCGATGATGCGCGCCTGGTGGTTGCCGCGGTACAAAATGGCGTAATCCGAAAATTTGTTCTTGCGCTCGAAATGGTCGGCCGAGATCATGATGGCGACCTGCTCCGCCTCCTGCTCGTCCGTCTGCATGCCCAGCACCTTGATCGGCTCGCCCAGGCCATGTTCCGACCACAGCGACTTTTCAAACAATTTGGGATTGTTGCCGATGACGGCATTGGCCGCATTGAGCACGCGCATGGTGGAGCGATAATTCTGCTCCAGCTTGATCACGCGCAAATCGGGGAAATCCGTCTCCAGGGTCTTCAGGTTTTCCACGGTGGCGCCGCGCCACGCATAGATCGCCTGGTCGTCGTCGCCCACGGCCGTAAACATCGGCTTCTTGCCGATGCCCGTCACCATCAGTTTCACCAGTTCGTACTGGCAAGTGTTCGTATCCTGGTATTCATCGACCAGCAGATAGCGCAGGCGGCGCTGCCACTTGTCGCGCACGGGGCCGTTGTTGCGGAACAGTTCCACCGGCAAGCGGATCAGATCGTCGAAATCGACGGCCTGGTAGGCGGACAGCGTTGCCACGTAGCTGCGGTAGATGCGCGCCGCATTCGCCTCATCCTCATCCTTGGCTTGCGCCAGGGCCATGTCCGGATCGATCAGGCCATTTTTCCACAAGGACATGGCGTTCTGGATGCCACGGATCACCTGTTTATCGGTGGTAATGGCGAGGTCTTGCACGAGGGAAAAACAGTCGTCGCTGTCCATGATGGAAAAGCGGTCCTTCAGCCCCACACCATTGGCTTCCTGGCGCAGGATTTTCACGCCCAGCGAGTGGAAAGTCGACACCGTCAACTGCTTGGCCTGGCGCGGCTGTTTCAACAGCTTGGCGATGCGTTCCTGCATTTCCAGTGCCGCCTTGTTGGTGAAGGTCAAGGCGGCGATGGTGCGCGGGTCATAGCCCCGGTCTTCGATCAGATGGGCGATCTTTTGCGTGATCACGCGCGTCTTGCCCGAGCCGGCGCCCGCCAGCACCAGGCAGGGGCCGTCGAGGTAGGTAACCGCTTCGCTTTGGGGCGCATTCAGACCGAACTGTGGTGCTTTGGACATCAGGGTATTTCCGCAGGGAACAGCAGCCCATTGTAACAGCGTCGCGCCCGCCTTTTGCACGCTGGCGCATGCCCGAAAAACAGGCAATGGCATTGATATATCGCCATATGCCGCCATCTGGGCCGCTGCAATGCGTGCGGCGATGCCACGCCTGGAGTACCATTCCGCCTATATCGCCCCTGCGCGCCCACTTACCGAATGGCAGTCCCATGAAATTTGAACACCTGATTGAAATCAACGATCCATTGAACCCGCTGATCGACACCTTGACCCTGGAGCAAGTCTGGCGCGGCCTCGTCTTGCGCGCCGAATCGCCGAAACTGTTCGTGCCCCACCTGGACGAATGCCAGATCAGCGAGCGCAGCGACGCCGGTTTCGCGCGCAGCCTGCGCTATGGCGAACTGGTCATCAACGACAAGGTGGTGCTGGTGCCGCAACTGCAGGTGCGCTACGAAGTGCCGGCGCAAAAGGATATCAGCGCCTCCTCGCTGGTGATGACCATCGAGATGCCCGACGAAGCGAGCCTGTGGGTGCGCTTCCAGTACGACGACGGCCACGACGCGGCCACCGATGCGGCCAACGCCCTGTACGACGACTTCCGCCGCTCCGCCTACAAGGAGTCCGACATCGACACCGTGCGCATCATGCGCGAACTGGCGCTCGAAGGGCGGCTCGATGCGGGTTTGCTGAATTAAGCTATTCGTGTAGAGAGTGTCTGGAAAACGCTCAGGGCTAGGCGCATTGCCGAAGGCAGTACGAAAGTACGACCAGGCAATGCAACAACGCCATGGGCGTCTTTCCAGGCGCTCTACGTTCTTGCGCTGCGGCCCCACAGCTGGTCGGGCCGGAACTGCAAGCCCGCCTGCTCCGCGCTGAGCACTTCGCGGATGGCGTGCAAGTCCACGCGCGTATCGCGCCGCAGCGGCACGTCCAGGCGCGCGCCGCGGGGGCCGATCAGCGATTGCACGTGGGGCGTGGTGGCATTCAAGCCCTTGCGCGTGACGACGCCGATTTCTCCATTCAGCAGTTTCACGAAGGTGCCGACGGGGTAGATGCCCAGCTCGCGCACCAGCAGCGAGGCCAGCGGCGCATCCAGGGTGGCCTTGTCGGCCATCAGCATTTCGCGCAGGGCCACGTTCGGCAGCAAGGGCTGGCGGTAGCTGCGCTTCGACACGCGCGCGCAATAGCGGTCGGCCAGCATGATCAGGCGGGCGCCGATGCCGATCGCCTCGCCTTGCGTGCCCAGCGGATAGCCGCTGCCGTCGATATTTTCATGGTGCTGCAACACGGCTTGCAGCCAGACGGCGTCCGTCACGCCCGTCGCGCGCAGCAAGTCGACACCGGCTTGCGGATGGGCGCGCAAATAGGCGCGTTCCTGCGCATCCAGCGGCCCCGCCTTGTGCTGGAAATCCGCATGGCGTTCCAGCATGCCCACATTCATGCTCAGCGCGGCCAGCACCACGCTGCGGATCACGCCCTCACGAGTTTCAGGGCGCGCGCCAGCAGGGCCGTGATGACGGCCGTGTCGACGCTGTGGCGCACGGCAAAGTCGCCCGCGCCCTGATTGTGCAAGATGCAGGCCAGCGCCACGTCGGCGTCCAGCACGACAGCTTCTTCCACCAGCTGCGCCAGCGCGGCCAGCGGTGCGTGGCTGCCCGCTTGCCCGGAGGCAATCGTCGGCAAGACGAGGGCCAGGCCCGCCGTGACAAGGTTCAGCATGCGCAAGGCCGACGGCGCTTCCGTGGCCGTGCGCGGCACGTCGGCACTGGCATCGGCGATGACGCCGCGCGCCAGCAGCAATTCGATCTGGTTTTCGCTGCTGATGACATGGCCCAGCCTGGCCAGCAAGCCGCCCGTTTCGCCGTGCACGTCCCAGGGCAGGGCCACGCCCAGTGCGAGTTCTCCCGCGTAAATGCGCCGAATTTTCACATCGTCTCCATCATCGCCTGCACCCGCCTGTTTTTACCATCCTGGCATCAGCGGTATGTACCGATTGAAATGTTTTTTGCTTTTAATCAATATTTCAATGTGGCAGCGATGATCGCGCAATCATGTGAGCTTGTCTACAAAATTATGTAAATCGCAAAGTTGCATTCAAGGGCCGGGAGTGCAGTCGGCGCAGCCGGGCGCGTGTTCCGGGTCTTTTTCCAGGTGCAGCGCCAGCTCGCGCAGGGCCGTGCGCACGCCTTCCTCGATGACGGGGTGGTAGAACGGCATGTCGAGCATGGCGGGCACCGTCAGCTGCGCCTGGCACGCCCAGGCCAGCAAATGGCCCAGGTGTTCCGCCCGTGGGCCGATCAGCTCGGCGCCGAGAAAGCGCTTGCTGCCGAATTCCGCATACACGCGCAGCAAGCCCTGGTTTTGCAGCATCACGCGGCTGCGGCCCTGGTTGCCGAACGACACGGCGCCGACGGCGAAGCGGCCCGCGTGACTCACGCACAATTGCTGGTATGTCGCGCCCAGGGTGGCGATCTGCGGCTCCGTGAAGGCGATGGTCAAGGGCGTGCGGCGCAAACCCGGTTTGACGTCCGGAAAGCGCGCCGCGTTGTCGCCCGCGATGCGGCCCTCGTCGGCCGCTTCGGGCAGCAGCGGCAGCGCATTGTCGGCATCGCCGGCGATGAAGATGGCGCTCTTGCCGCACTGCATGGTGTGCGCATCATGCAGGGGGACACCATGACGGTCGAGCTCGATTTGCGCCGTTTCCAGGCCGATCTTGTCCACGTTCGGGCGGCGGCCGACGGCGGCCAGCACATACTCGAACTGCTCGGTTTTTTCCACGCCCGCGGCATCGCGGCTGGTGAGCAGGATGCCCTTGCCATCGGGCGTTTTTGCCACGTGCGCGACGCCGGTCATGAAGCGGATATCGAGTTCGCGCGCCAGCACGGCGTCCGCCTCGCGCAGCACCAGAGGGTCCGTCAGCTGCGCGACCTTATTGCCACGCGCAAACAGGGTCACGCGCACGCCGAGACGCGCCAGCGCCTGGCCCAGTTCCAGGCCGATCACGCCGCTGCCGACCACGGCCACGGAAGCGGGCAAGTCCGTCCACTCGAACACGGCGTCGCTGGTGATGACTCGGTCTCCCGCCGCCTGCCACTCGGGCGGCACGATGGCCGTGGAACCGGTGGCGATCACCACGCTGGCCGCTTCCACCAAGGTATGTTCATCCACCTGCAATGTGCCGGGGGAAATAAAACGCGCATGGCCGCGCAATTTTTCTTCGTCGGCAATGGCATTGACGCCGTCGAGCACGAAGCCGACAAAACGGTCGCGCTCGCTACGCACCCTGGCCATCACTTGCCGGCCATCGATGCGCACGGGGCCAGCATGCACGCCGAAAGCCGGCGCGGCAGCCACGGCATGGGCCGCCTCGGCCGCCGCGATCAAGAGTTTGCTGGGCATGCAGCCCACCCTGGCGCACGTTGTGCCGTACGGCCCGCTTTCGATCATCAGCACGCGCTTGCCCTGCATGCGCGCCGCCCTGTGCGCCGTCATGCCGGCCGTGCCGCTGCCGATCACGGCCACATCCACTCGTATCGTCTTCATGCCGCTGCCCATCCGTTTGAGGTTGCTCACAGCGTTCGATACTACCCGTTTGCTGAAAATAAGGTTTTACTTTGCAGCAATATATGCATTAGTATAACTAATCATTTTCAAAATTTATAAGCTGAGCTAATGGGATCACTCGATTATCGCGCGCTGGCCGTGCTGGACGCCGTCGCCAGCCATGGCAGTTTCGACAAGGCCGCCCTGGCGCTGGGCATCACCCAGTCGGCCGTCTCGCAGCGCATCAAGGCGCTGGAAGACGCCAGCGGGCGCCTCTTGATCATCCGTGGCCAGCCAGCCGTGCCGACGGGCCTGGGCCAGCGCCTGATCGTGCATCACCGCAACGTCAAGCTGATGGAAGCCTCGCTCGACATCGACCTGGGCAACAGCGTCAGCATGCCGGAAATCGCCATCGCCATCGATGCCGACAGCCTGGCCACGTGGTTCCCCGACACCTTGTCCGCCCTGCTGGCGCCGCCGCGCTGCCAGCTCGACGTGCGCCTGGCCGACAGCGACAGCGCCTTGCAGATGGTGCGCGACGGCTCCGTGTTCGGCTGCGTGGCGGCCGAGTCGGGCACAGCGATCGATGCGGCGGCCGCCACCAGCGTCACGCCGCTGGGCACCTTGCGCTATGTCTGCGTGGCCACGCCCGTGTTTGCGGGCCACTGGTTCGGCGACGGTTTTATTGCCGAAGCGGTGCAACTGGCGCCCGCCGTCGTGGGCCAGCACGGCTTGCTGGCGCGTTTCCTCGCGGAACAATTGAACATGCGTGAACCGTTTCCGCACCACACCTTGCCGGTGGAAGCGGCGCGCCGCGGCTGCGTCCAGGATGGCCTGGCCTATGGCTTGATGCCGCAGCGCCTGGCCGCGCAGGCGCTGGCGACGGACCGTCTCGTGGATCTGATGCCGGGCAGCACCCTGGACGTACCGCTGAGCTGGCACGCCTGGACCCTGGACACGCCGTTTACCAAGCTGCTGTCCGAGCAGATCGTCAAGTCCGCGCGCGATTATCTGAACTAATTCAGTGAATTAATTTAAATATCCAGCGGGTCCACTTCCAGCGACCATTTCACGCGCGTCTTCATGGCGCGCAATTCCATCAGCCATTCCTTTAAAAACGCTTGCAGGGCGGGACGCGAGGCGGATTCCAGCAGCAGCTGGGCACGGTCCACGTTGTAGACGCGCGTCATGCTCATGGGAATCGGGTCGTTGATGGTCACCTGCGGGTGCTCCATGCATTCCTTGGCCGCCTGCAGGAACTCGATGGCCGTGGCCAGCTCGGGTGCTTCCGCGCGCAGCAGGGCCTGGAACAGGTACGGCGGCAGCGCCGCCTGCGCCCGCTCTTCCAGCAAGGTGGTGGCGAAGTGGTCGTAATCGTGGTTGACGACGGCGTCGTACAGCGGATGGCGCGCATAGCGCGTCTGGATCAGCACTTCGGACACGCTGCCCCCTTCCGTCTGCGCAGCGCGCCCTGCCCGGCCCGCCACCTGCATCAACTGGGCGAACAGCCGTTCGCTGGCCCGGTAATCCTGGGAAAACAGGGCCGTGTCCGGATTCAGAATGCCGACCAGGGTCAGCTTTTTGAAATCGTGGCCCTTGGCCACCATCTGCGTACCGATCAGGATATCCACTTCGCCCCGGTGCACGGTGTCGAACGCTTCCTGCGCGCTGCCTTTCTTGCGCGTGGAATCGGCATCGATGCGCAAGATCCGCGCCTCTGGAAACAATTGCTGCAAGCCCTCTTCCACGCGCTGCGTGCCCCGTCCCAGCGGCTGCAGGTCGACGTTGCCGCACGTGGGGCAATGGCGGGGAATGCGCAGTTCCAGGCTGCAATGGTGGCAGCGCAGCCGGTGCTCGGGCTTGTGCAGCACCATGAACGAGGTGCAGCGCGTGCAATTGCTGATCCAGCCGCACGATTCGCAGCAGATCACGGGCGAATAGCCGCGCCGGTTCAAGAACAGCAGCGACTGTTCTCCGCGCTCCATGCGCAGTTTCAAGGCGGCTACCAAATGCGAAGTCAGGCCATCTTTCGGCCGGTCGCGTTCCATGTCGAGAATCTTGACGCGCGGCAACACCGCATTCTTGACGGCCCGTTCGCGCAACTCCAGCTTGCGGTAGCGCCCCGTCTGTGCATGGTGCCAGCTTTCCAGCGACGGTGTGGCCGAACCGAGCACGATGGGAATCTGCAATTGCCAGGCGCGCCACACGGCCAGGTCGCGCGCGGAATAGCGCAAGCCTTCCTGCTGCTTGTAGGAAGGATCGTGCTCTTCATCGATGACGATCAATTTGAGTTTCGGCAACGACGCCAAGATGGCCAACCGCGTGCCGAGCACGATGCGCGCCTGGCCCTGGTGGGCAGCCAGCCAGTGCAGCATGCGCTCGCCTTCGGACAGGCTGCTGTGCAGGGTGGCCAGCATGACGCCGGGAAAGCGCGCGCGGATATTGCCTTCCAGCTGGGGCGTCAGGTTGATTTCCGGCACCAGGATCAGGATTTGCGCATCGTCCTCGCGCGCCAGCACCTGGGCGCAGGCTTGCAGATACACTTCCGTCTTGCCGCTGCCCGTCACGCCGTACAGCAGGGTCGGCTTGAAACCCCGGGCGCCGCCGATGGCGTCGGCCGCCTCTTGCTGGGCAGGATTCAGGGCCGGCATGTTCAGCGGCGTGCCGTCGTGCGCGTCGGCCAGCTTGCCCAGCTTCTTGATGGCGCGGTCGAGCGCCACGGTGGTGAGCACGCGCAAATTCTTCGGTAAACCCGGCAGCGCCACTTCACCGAGCGGACGCTGGTAGTAATCGGCGGCAAAGGCGGCCAGCGCCAGCCATTGTTCCGACAGGGGCGCCAGCTGGCTGCGCACGGCCAGCACGTCCTTCAGTTTCGCGGCGGGCACGTCGGTGCTGTCGGACACGCCGACGATCAGCCCCATCACTTCGCGCCGGCCGAACGGCACCAGCGCCAGTTGCCCCACTTGCGGCAGAGGCACGGCTGCGTCCGCATCCGCCGCCGCGTTCCAGCGGTAGTCGAACAGGGCGTTCAAGGGCGTGTCGAGCGCGATGTTCAGGATGCACGACGTCAAAATGCACTGCGACATGGGGGTAGGGCCTATCTCAATAAAAAAGCGCGCCGCAGAATCGATGGCGCGCGGGATGTCCGGCATCAAGCCAGCGGGCCATGATACTTGTTTCGCCCCTCAAACGCCTAACGGCAGGCAGGATGGCGTGGCATCGTGCCTGAAGAAAATTCTGTGGATAACTTTGTGGACAAAGCAAAATTAACTTTCGGAAAAATGTGGACAGAAAATTTCGATCGCCGTCAAGAGCGGCACGCAAGAAAAATTAAGTATTTAAAATCAACGACTTAAAAATTGACGCCCGGGAGGCTGGAAAACCGCGGGGCATTTCCGCCGCTGTGCATAACTGAACCATTTGTAATTTATTTATACAGAAATCAGCCCGCTTTTGCGGCGGCCGATCCGAAAAAACGGTGGCGGCATGCTGCAAAGTTGACAATTGCCGGGCAAGCGTTCGTTTTTCCCTGCCGGGCGGCGAAACATTGTTCAATTATCATGCAGTGCAACATGCACTTCAGGTGAAACCTGAACATCGGCGCTAAGTATCGGTTAACAAAATACTTTTCAATTTTATCCACAGAATCTGTTGATAACTTTGTGGACAATGAAGGAATAAGGCAGGCGAACGAAAGAATAACCTTATCAATAGCAACAAAGTCCGCCGAACAAGGCTTTTTTTATGTCTTAATAATCAAGCACTTGCAGAGTGTCTCCGGGCATGGCTTTTCGACTGCCTCTTATTTCCGCAGCAAAAAAAATTGTGCATAAGTCGGTATTTCTTGCGAAGGCGTAGCAAAGAAAAAGGCAGGCTTCCGCTGGAAAGCCTGCCTTTCTGCCCCTGCGCCAGGGGAAAACGGCTACTTACTGGCCGCTGCGCATGGCGCGGCTCATGCTGTGCACGGCTTCCACCATGGCTGCCACCGATTCCGGCGGCGTGAACTGGGAAATACCGTGGCCCAGGTTGAACACGTGGCCCGTGCCTTCCGACGGCGCGCCGAAGGCGTTGAGCACTTTCGCCACTTCGGCGCGGATCTGCTCGGGGCTGGCGAACAGGATGGCCGGGTCCAGATTGCCCTGCAAGCCCACTTTATGGCCCACCAGCTGGCGCGCGCGCGTCAGGTTGACGGTCCAGTCCAGGCCCACGGCGTCGGCGCCGATGTCGGCGATCTGCTCGATCCACTGGCCGCCGCCCTTGGTAAACACGATGGCAGGGATTTTCACGCCATCCTTGTCACGTTTCAATTGCGCCACCACTTGCTGCATGTAGGCCAGCGAGAATTCCTGGTAGGCGCCATCGGCCAGCGCACCGCCCCAGGAATCGAAAATCATCACGGCTTGCGCGCCGGCATCAATTTGCGCATTCAGGTACTGCGCCACGGAAGTGGCGTTGATGGCCAGGATGTGGTGCATCAGGTCCGGGCGGTTGTACAGCATCTTCTTGATGGTGTGGAACTCTTTCGAACCGCCGCCTTCCACCATGTAGCACGCCAGGGTCCACGGGCTGCCGGAAAAACCGATCAGCGGCACGCGGCCGTTGAGTTCCGTGCGGATCTGCGTGACGGCCTTGAAGACGTAGTCGAGCGATTCCAGGTCCGGCACTTGCAACGCCTTCACGTCCTGTTCCGTGCGCAGCGGGCGCTCGAACTTCGGGCCTTCGCCATCGGCGAAATACAGGCCCAGGCCCATGGCGTCAGGCACCGTCAGGATGTCGGAAAACAGGATGGCCGCGTCGAGCGGGAAACGCTCCAGGGGCTGCAAGGTCACTTCCGTGGCGTAATCGGGATTCTTTGCCAGGCCCAGGAAGGAACCGGCCCGCTCGCGCGTGGCGCGGTATTCGGGCAAATAGCGGCCCGCCTGGCGCATCAGCCAGACTGGGGTGTGCTCGGTCGGCTGGCGCAGCAGGGCGCGCAGGAAAGTATCGTTCTGGAGCGGAGCAAATTGTGGCATGGAAGGCAATCAATAGCTTGGAGAAGCGGTATTATCGCATCCAATCGCCGCCATTTCATTGATTCCGGTGCCGCTTTGCAGCATTTGCCACGCACAGCGATGACTTTCGTTGTGCCAGCCCTTCCATTATGATGATGCACGCCGCCGCGCGCCTTGACCCTGCCTGGCGGCCCTTGATCCCCTCACTATACGGAGCCCGCATGACCTCGACCGCATCCAGCACCCCTTATGGCATCTGGCCATCGCCGATCAGCGCAGCCATCGTCGCCGCCGGCGCCTCGCCGCTGACGCAGCTGGCCCTGGGCGGTGCGGATGGCGGCGACGTGTTCTGGCTGGCCGGGCGCGCCAGCGAGGCGGGCCGCAACACCCTGCTGCGCCAGCGCGGCGCGCGCGTCGATGAATTGACGCCGGCGCCCTTCAATGTGCGTACCCGCGTGCATGAATATGGCGGCGGCGCGTATGCCGTGGCCGGCGATACCGTCTACTTTTCGCATTTCGCCGACAACTGCCTGTATCGCGTGAGCGGCGACGCCGCGCCCGCAGCGTTCACCACGGGCGGCAACACGCGCCATGCGGATTTCGTCGTCGATGCGGCCCGTTCCCGCCTGATCGCCGTGCGCGAGCAGCATCCGCAAGAAGGTCATGCCCTGCCGGAAAACTGCCTGGCCGCCGTCGGCTTCGACGGGCGCGAAACGGTGCTGGCGCGCGGCCACGATTTCTATGCGGCACCGCGTTTGTCGCCGGACGGCAGCCAGCTGGCCTGGATCAGCTGGGACCACCCGCGCCTGCCGTGGCAAGGCACGGAACTGTGGCTGGCCGACGTGCAGGCGGATGGCAGCCTCGGTTCGCCGCGCCTGATCGCCGGCGGCGCGCGCGAGTCGATTTGCCAGCCGGAATGGTCGCCGAACGGCTTGCTGCACTTCGTGTCCGACAGCAGCGGCTGGTGGAATCTGTACCGCCTGCACGGCGCCAACATCGAGGCGCTGTGCCCGATGGAAGCGGAATTTGCCACGCCGCACTGGACCTTCGGCGGCAGCATGTACGGTTTCCTGTCCGACGACGAGATCGTCTGCACGTATATCCAGGCCGGCATCAGCTACCTGGCGCAATTGAACGTGGCGGCGGCCAAGCTCGAGCCGATTCCCCACCCGTACCAGGAAATCCGCGAGCTGCGCGTGGGCCCCGGCTTCGTCGCGCTGCTGGGCGGCAGCCCCACCATCGCGCTGGAACTGGCGCGCATCGATTTGGCTAACCATGAACTGGAAGTGCTGGCGCAATCGATCGCGGCCCTGCCTGCGCTCGGCTACCTGTCCGTGCCGCGCAGCTTGAGCTATCCGAGCAACAATGGCCGCACGGCGCACGCCTTCTTTTATGCGCCCACGAATGGCGACGTGCAGGCGCCAGCAGGAACGTTGCCCCCCGTCATCGTCATCAGCCACGGCGGCCCCACCAGCATGGCCAGCAATACCTTGAAACTGGCGACGCAGTACTGGACCAGCCGCGGCATCGGCGTGCTCGACGTCAACTATGGCGGCAGCAGCGGCTTTGGCCGCGAATACCGCGACGCGCTGCGCGGGCAATGGGGCATCGTCGACGTGGAAGACTGCATCGCCGGCGCGCGCTACCTGGTCGCCAACGGCCTGGCCGACCCGGAGCGCCTGATCATCCGCGGCGGCAGCGCCGGCGGCCTGACCACCCTGTGCGCCCTGACGTTCCACGACGTCTTCAAGGCGGGCGCCAGCTACTATGGCGTATCCGACCTGAAGGGCCTGGACAACGATTCGCACAAATTCGAATCGCGCTACACCGACTACCTGATCGCTTCGCAGCCGCAAGCCGAGGCGCTGTACCGCGAGCGCTCGCCCATCCACCACACGGATAAATTGTCGCGCCCAATGATCTTCTTCCAGGGCCTCGATGACAAGGTGGTGCCGCCGCAGCAGTCGCAGCTGATGGTCGACGCCTTGCAGGCGCGCGGCGTGCCCGTCGCGTATGTCCCGCTCGAAGGCGAGGGCCACGGCTTCCGCAAGGCGGAAAACATCGTGCGCACCCTGGACGCGGAACTGTATTTCTACCAGCGCGTGTTCGGCCTGCCCGTGGCGGCCGGCGAGCCTCCCGTGCATATCGCCAATTTGCCCGCATGACCGAGCAAAATGTCGACCAGCATCTGCTGGACGAGTTCGCCGCACTGGAGCAGCATGAGCAGATGATCCTGGCCCTGCTGGCGATCACGGGCGAACCGGTGGGCAAGCATGCCGTGTACGAACACTTGCAGCGCGCCAATGTCGTCGAACCGGACGGCACGCCGTTTTCCCTGCTGGTGGTGACGAACATGCTGCTGCGGCTGACGCGCCTGGCGCTGGCGTCGGAAATCGTGGGACGGGGCTTTGCCTGCGAAGCGAGGCTGCGCTGGCCCGCCATGCGCGCGGCCATCGAACACCTGGTGTTTCGCGACCTGTGCCAGGCCATCGAGCTGATCAATCCCGTGCGCCGCAACTGGGATGGCTACGTGGAGCTGCGCAGCTACCGCCAAGGCGTGGCGCGGCTGCGCATCGCCCTGCTGCGCAATGACGAGGTGCGCCACGTGGCCGCCATCCTGGCCGCCTGCATGGCCTGCTATGAAGCGCAGCAACTGCATCCGCTGATCGAAATCTTCGGCCGGCCGTTCGAGCCGGAAATGTTGTCTTTCGTCATGCCGCAACTGCAGGATGACATCCTCGCCGTGCTGCTGGGCAATGCGCCGCGCGAGCCGGGTACGGCGCACGCCATCCGCGCGTACGCGCGCGCCCACCACGCGCGCCAGGCGGCGGCCGGCGACCATATCGGCGCCGCCCTGCCGCTGGCCCTGGCCGAAGACGCCCTGCTGTGCGGCGAACTCGACGCGGCTGCGCGCTACCTGGCAGGCCAGCAGGGCCCGCAGGTGCTGTTTCTCGATAGCAGCATCGCCTTGTTGCGCGGCGAACATGCGCACGCCGTGGCGGGCTTCGAGACGGCCTTGAAGGGCTTGCGCAAGGAAACAGGCAAGCGCAAGCTGTGCTTCACGGGCATCGGCGGCCACTTGTACGTGCTGGCCTTGCTGCGCAGCAACGACGCCAAGCTGCTGAAAAGCGCGGAAACTTACCTCGATATCGCCCTGCACGCGCAACCGAACCACGACAGCATCGTCTACCAGCAACTCAATACCCTGCGCCTGGTGCGCGCCGGCGTGCAGCTGGCGGAAAGCATCCCCACGCGCAGCTGGGAAACGGCACTGCAGGCGCAACTGTTCCAGGCCTTGTTGTACTACTGGCTGGCCTTACCGCAGTTGAGCGAACGCAAGGATCAGCTGCGCCTGTTGGTGCTGCAAGCGGACGCGGCCGGCTACGATTTGATCGCGGCGCAGGCGGCCGGCTTGCTGGGCTTGATGGGCGAGCCGCAGCAGGAGCGCTATGCGACGGCCAAGCGGGCGCAACATGGCTTGACGGACATGGCACCGTGGTTCGAGCGCCAGGAAGCGTGGCAGCGCCAGCTGAGCGCCCTGATCAACCTGCAACAGAACGCGCCCGCCGAAGCGCTGGGCGGCGTGTCGCGCCTCGTGTGGCTGGTGGCGTTCGACCCGCGCTTCGGCTTGACGGCCGTGGAGGTGCGCGAGCAGAAGCGCGACGCGCGGGGCGGCTGGAGCAAGGGTCGCGCCATGGGCTTGAAACGCCTGGCCGAAGAAGCGGGCGACATCGATTTCCTCACGCCGCAAGACGCGCGCGCGGCGGGCAGCATCGCGCCTTTTAAACAATATTATTCATCGGCACCCCGCTATGAAGTCGAGCTGGACAAGGCCGCCGTCTTGCTGGTGGGCCACCCGCTCGTGTTCTGGCTCGACCACCCCGACACGCGCGTGGAGCTGATCGCCGGCGCGCCCGAGCTTCTCATCAAGTCGCACGAGGGGCAACTGTGGCTGGGCATGCAGCCGCCATTGCCCGACAACGGCAGCAATGTCGTGGTGCAGCGCGAGACGCCGACGCGCCTGCGCGTGGTGCACATCCTCGACGAGCACCGGCGCATCGGCGCCATCGTGGGCCTGGGCCTGTCCGTGCCCCTGCATGCGGAAAAACAGGTGATGCAGGCGATCGGCGCCATCTCGTCCATGGTCACCGTGCAATCGGACATCGGCGGCGGCGCGGGCGATGCGGAAGCCATCACGGCGGACCACCGCCTGCACGTGCATCTGCTGCCCTACCAGCAGGGCCTCAAGATGCAGATCCTGGTCCGCCCCCTGCTCGACAACGGCGCCTATTACGCACCGGGCAGCGGCGCCGAAAGCGTGTTTGCCGATGTGGCGGGCCGGGCCGTGCAGGCGCGGCGCGACTTGAACGCGGAGCGCGAAGCGCAGCGCCAGCTCATCGGTCGCTGCCTGGTGCTGGAAGAGGCGGAAGAAGAGCATGGCGAGTGGCTGCTGGGGCAGCCTGCTCTGGGCTTGCAATTGCTGGTGGAATTGCAGGCGTTGGACCCGGACGGCATGGTACTGGCCTGGCCGGAAGGCGAAACCATGCGCGTGTCGAAACGCATCGACAGCGGCCAGATGCGCCTGAATATCAAGAGCGAGAAAGACTGGTTTGCCGCCAGCGGCGAAGTGCAGATCGATGAAGACAAGGTGATGGATTTGCGCGCCCTGCTCGATTTGATGCAGAACAATAAAAGCCGCTTCGTGGCCCTGGGCGACAACCAGTTCCTCGCCCTCAGCGACGAATTGCACCGCCGCCTGTCGGAACTGGCCGCGTATGGCGAGGCACATGCCGATGGCGTGCACATCCACCCGCTGGCCGCCTTCGCGCTGGAAGAGCTGGCCAACGATGCGGGCGGCGTCAAAGCCGACAAACTGTGGCGCGAACACTTGCTGCGCCTGCGCGCCCTAGACGACTATCAGCCGCAGCTGCCCAGCACCTTGCAGGCGGACTTGCGCGACTACCAGCTGGCCGGTTTTAACTGGCTGGCGCGCTTGGCGCACTGGGGCGTGGGCGCCTGCCTGGCCGACGACATGGGTTTAGGTAAAACCTTGCAGGCGCTGGCGCTGATCCTGGCGCGCGCGCCGCACGGCCCCACTCTCGTCGTCGCCCCCACATCCGTATGCATGAACTGGATCAGCGAGGCGCAGCGCTTCGCGCCCACCTTGAACATCAAATTGTTCGGCAGCGGCGACCGCGCCGACATGCTGGAAACACTGCAGCCGTTCGACGTGGTGGTGGCCAGCTATGGCTTGCTGCAACAGGAAGCCACTATGTTTGCCGGCGTGCGCTGGCATACGATCGTGCTCGACGAAGCGCAAGCCATCAAGAATGGCGCCACCAAGCGTTCGCAAGCCGTGATGGCCCTGCAGGGGGACTTCCGCATGGTGGCCAGCGGCACGCCGCTGGAAAACCACCTGGGTGAATTGTGGAACCTGTTCCGCTTCATCAACCCCGGTTTGCTGGGTACCCTCGACCAGTTTAATTTGCGCTTTGCCGGGCCTATTGAGAAAGATCAAGACAAGCGGGCGGCGGCCGGCGCGCGGCTGCGGCTGCGCCGCCTGATCGCGCCATTCATCCTGCGCCGCACGAAGACGCAAGTGCTGTCGGAATTGCCGTCGCGCACGGAAATCGTGCTGGAAGTGGAATTGTCGCCGCAGGAAACGGCGCTGTACGAATCACTGCGCCGCGAAGCGCTGGAAAAGCTGGCCATGGTGGAAGGGCCGGCATCGAAAAAAGCCATCCAGATCCTGGCCGAGATCATGAAGCTGCGCCGCGCCTGCTGCAACCCGCAACTGGTGGCGCCCGAGCTGGGCCTGGCCAGCAGCAAGCTGACGGCGTTCGCCCAGTTGTTGTCGGGCTTGCTGGAAAACCGCCACAAGGTGCTCGTCTTCAGCCAGTTCGTCGACCATTTGACCCTGATCCGCCGGCACCTGGAGCAGCATGGCGTCAGTTACCAGTATCTCGATGGCAGCACGCCCATGCAGGAGCGCAAGCGCCGCGTCGACGCCTTCCAGGCGGGCGAGGGCGACGTTTTCCTCATCAGCCTGAAGGCGGGCGGCATGGGCATCAATTTGACGGCGGCCGATTACGTGATCCACATGGACCCGTGGTGGAACCCGGCCGTGGAAGACCAGGCGTCGGACCGCGCCCACCGCATGGGGCAATTGCGCCCCGTCACCATTTATCGCTTGGTGGCGAAGCACACGATCGAGGAAGGCATCGTCGAATTGCATCAGCACAAGCGCGACCTGGCCGACAGTTTATTGGAAGGCAGCGACGCGGCCGCGCGCATGTCGGCCAATGACATGCTGGGCATGCTGCAGGAAGGGTTGAAGCAATGAGATTGAAAAAATGAGCGGCGCCACCGCGTTCCATGCGATGATCGTTTTTCCCTGTTTTGATGCCACGCCATGACCGACTATATCGCCACCAGCGCCGGCCAGCGCGCCACCTTTTTATGCGGCAAATCCTGGACCGCCTACGTCAGCACCTTCCTCATCGCCGTGCTGCTGTTTTTTGCCGCCCTGCCGCTGGCCTTCAAGTACAACGCGCGCGCCGCCTTCGTCGTGCTGATCGGCTCGGCCCTGATCGTCGGCTACCGCCTGCTGACCATCCGCAGCTATCAGCTGTACATTGATGAGGCGGGCGTGTGGCTGGCGTCCGGCATCTTGCCGTGGAAAAAGAAACTGACGGGCGTCAAATGGCGCGACATGGATGAAGCCGTCTATGAAACGAACTTCTGGAGCTGGCTGTTCCAGTCCTATACGGTACGAGTCAGCCAGCGCTACACGCAGGAAACGGAAATCCACGCCACCGGCATGGCGCGCGGCAAGGATGCCGTGGCGGCCATCAATGCGCGCCACCAGGAATTGCTGCACGGCAGCGCCATCGTGGTCTAGCGCCGCGCGCTCCCGGCGCAAAAAACTGCGCAGCGGCGGCAATTAATGCTAATCTTTGGGCCGCCCAGGCAAGCAAGGCCAACCTTTCAATAGTTGTTTGTTACTTATATTATCAGTTTATTATTTTCTGATCAGGACAAACAGCAAAATATTCAAGAGATAAACTATGCTGATAAAAAATAAAGTTGCGCTCGCCGCATTGATGATGGCCTTTACCCTGACACCGGCCAGCGCCGCCAAGAAGCCGCAGAAGCAAGGCAAGGCCAGCACCAGCAGCAGCAAGAAAAAAACCGTCGGCAAGAAGGCGGCCGTCGTCAGCGCCGCCACGGCAGCCACGGTAGCGGCCGTCGCCAGCGAGAACAGCAGCGACCGTTCCATGAATAACCTCAGCGGCCAGTTCCTCACGGCCCTGTGGCGCCTGGACCCGGAAAGCGCGATTTCGGTCGGCAAATACGATGGCGCCGCCAACCTGAGCATTCCCGACGCGGCCAGCCGCCAGAAGCAACTGGCCTTCATCGAGGAATGGCTGGGTAAATTCGGCAAGCTGAATGCGAGCAAAATGTCGGACAAGCAACGTACCGACCTGGCCTTGCTGACGAATAAACTGCAATCGGACCGCTGGTATCTGACCACCTTCCGCGAATTCGAATGGAATCCCGCCCAATACAACGTGGCCGGTTCCATCGACTTCATCCTGAACACGGAATACGCGGCCCAGCCGCAGCGCCTGCGCACCTTGCTCAAGCGCATCGCCAGCGTGCCGCAATACTATGCGGCCGCGCGCGCCAGTATCAATCACCCCACGCGCGAACACACGCAGCTGGCCATCGCCCAGAGCGCCGGCGTGCTCAGCGTGCTTGACGACCTGAACAAGACGGCACAGGGCTCCATCCTGACGCCGGTGGAAAAACAGCTGTACGCCGCCCGCATCGCCGCGGCCCGCACGGCCGTGCAAGGCTACGCCGCATGGCTGACGGAACAGGATGCCGCGCTGGCGCAGAACGGCAACGCGCGCTCCTTCCGCATCGGCAAGGAGCTGTATGAGCAGAAATTCGCCTACGATATCCAGGCCAGCGTGAGCGCCGAGCAGATGTACCAGAAAGCCCTGGCCGCGCGCGAAAAGCTGCTCGAGCACATGGATAGCCTGTCCGACGAGCTGTGGGTGAAAACCATGGGCGCCACGGCCAAGCCGGCGGACCGCACGGCAAAGATCGGCATGGTGATCGACAAGCTGTCCAGCAACCATGTGGCGCCTGCCGATTTCGTGCCGGAAATCCGCCGCCAGATTCCCGAACTGCAGGAATGGGTGACCAGCCACAACCTGCTGACGATGGACCCGAAAAAGCCCCTGGTCGTGCGCGAAACGCCCGCCTACCAGCGCGGCGTGGCCGGCGCCAGCATCGAGGCGCCCGGCCCGTATCGCCCGCAAGACCGCACCTATTACAACGTGACGCCGCTCGACGGCGAAACGCCGGAACAGGCGGAAAGCAGCTTGCGCGAATACAACCACTGGATCTTGCAGATCCTGAATATCCACGAAGCCATCCCCGGCCACTACACGCAGCTCGTGTACGCCAACAAGTCGCCGTCGCTGGTCAAGTCCATCTTTGGCAATGGCGCCATGATCGAAGGCTGGGCCGTGTATGGCGAACGCATGATGCTCGAGTCCGGCTATGGCAATAACGCGCCGGAAATGTGGCTGATGTATTCGAAGTGGAACTTGCGCAGCGTCACCAATACCATTCTCGACTACAGCGTGCACGTGCTTGGCATGACGGAAGCGCAGGCGCTCGACCTGCTGACGCGCCAAGCCTTCCAGACCCAGCGTGAAGCCAAGGAAAAATGGCGCCGCGTGCAGCTGAGCTCGGTGCAACTGACCAGCTATTTCAGCGGCTACAGCGAAATCATGGACTTGCGCGAACAGCGCAAGCAAGCGCTGGGCAGCAAATTCGTGCTGAAGGATTTCCATGAGCAATTCCTCAGCTACGGCAGCGCGCCCGTGAAAGTCATCAAGGAACTGATGAATTAACTGGCGCTCGTCGTCAGCTTGCAAAGGGCGCCGCGGCGCCCTTTTTGCATGCGTTTGCGCCGCCGCAAACCACTGGCGTGCCGGTCCACTAAGCTGATGGGAAGGCAGGCGCCACCGCACTCCTCACTGGCAATTGCCGATTTTCCTGCTAGGCTGGATACAGGAGCGTCCATGCATATGCCCATCCAGTTCGACACCCTCGATGACGCCAAACGCCTCGCCTCGGCCGGCGTGCCCACCCAGCAGGCGGAAGCGCATGCAACGGCACTGGGTGAAGTACTGGGCTCGGCCGTGGTCGTGCATGGCGAACTGGCGGCGCTGGAGCGCAATCTGCTGGGGGAAATCAAGCTGGTGGCGCAAAAGGTCGATACCAGAGTGGATGCGCTGGAACTGAAATTCGATACCAGAATAGATGCACTGGAGCAAAAATTCGACGCCCGCCTGGAACGCATGGACTTGCGCCATGGCGCCGACATGAAACACGTATACTGGATGATGAGCACCCTGATCCTGCTCAACCTGGGCATCCTCAGCAAACTGATGCTGCAGTAAGCACCCACTAACTTTCTTGGCGATAAAAAAGCCGCGGCTCCCGAAGAAGGCCAGCGGCTCGTATCGGCACGCGTTGCGGGCCGTCTAGGACGCTTCTTCCGGCGCCTGGGTAGCCCTGACGAAGATCGGCGCCACCAGCAGGCCCAGCTCGAACAGCAGGCACATCGGGATGGCCAGCGAGAACTGGCTGACCACGTCCGGCGGTGTGACGATGGCGGCAATCACGAAGGCGCCGACGATGATGTAGGGACGCACTTCCTTGAGTTTCGCGATAGTAACCAAGCCCATGCGCACGAGGATCACCACCACCACGGGCACTTCGAAGGTGGCGCCAAAGGCCAGGCACATCGACATGACGAAATCGAGGTAGTTTTCGATATCGGGCGTGACGGCGATCGACGAGGGAGAGAAATCGCTGATGAAGTGGAACACGCGGCCAAACACAAAGAAATAGCAGAAGGCCACGCCGGCCATGAACAGCAGGGACGACGAGATGACCAGCGGCGCGATCAGGCGCTTCTCATGCGTGTACAGGCCGGGGGCGATAAACGCCCACATCTGGTACAGCACCCAGGGCAAGGCGACGATGAAGGCGCTCACCAAGGTCACTTTCATCGGCACCAGGAACGGTGAAATGACGCCGGTGGCGATCATTTTCGAGCCGGCAGGCAGCGAGGCGATCATCGGCGCAGCGATAAAATCGTAGATATGCGAAGGCCCAGGCCAGTAAAACAGCACGGCGCAGACGACGGCGATACCGATCGAGGCCTTGACCAGGCGGTTGCGCAACTCGACCAGATGCGAGATAAAGGTTTCTTCCACCGGAGATTTGCTACTCATGAGTAAAAGGAGGAGGAACTGGCGCGCGGACGAAAGCGCGCCACGCGGGCGGCCGCCGACTGCACGTGCAGCTTGCCGCCATGGCGCTGCTTGTACCAGCCGGGAATGGCGGAATTGCGCACCAGCTTCTTGCGGCGGAATTCGCGCGCCTTGCGGGCCAGGTCATCGTTGGTCGCGCGCAGCATGGCTTCATGGGCGTCGTGATGCCCCTCATACGAACTGGCATCGCCGCGCCAGGCGCTTTCCACCTCGGCCAGGTTGCCGGAGATCGAGTTTTCCACGCCATGCATGGATTTCTCCACGCTTTGCTTGACGGAATGGGCCGCATCCTGCACTTCCTTCTGCAGGTTTTTCAGCTCTTCCATTTCAATTTCGCGCGAGACTTCGGATTTCACCTGGTTCAGATAGCGTTGCGCGCGGCCATACAGGGTACCGGCCATGCGCGCCACTCTCGGCAACTTTTCAGGGCCGATGACTATCAACGCAACCACGCCGATGATGGCGATTTTAGAGAGACCGAGATCGATCATAAGCGGACAAGGGCTGTTACCGGACGAGGCAAGCGCCCCGCCACGCTATCAGAACTTGCTTTTCTCTTTCGTTTCGACGTCGATGGTGCTTTTGTCGGCCACTTGCGATGGCGCAGCAGGAGGGGTATTGGCTGCCGGGGCGTCATCTTCGCCCTTGACGCCATCCTTGAAGCCTTTGACAGCCTTGCCGATATCACCGCCGATATTGCCCAGTTTCTTGGTGCCGAAGACCAGCATCACAATGACCAGAACGATCACCCAGTGCCAAATACTCAATGAACCCATCACATTCTCCTTGCGGGACGGTGCCCGAATAGCGTCGACCAATGCCGGTAGTATACACGCGAACCCGGCGCGCAGCGAAATCAGTGTTGACCGCGCCAGGGGCGGGGACCGCCGTACACATGCATGTGCAGGTGATACACCTCTTGCCCGCCGTTCGGGCCGCTGTTGATCATGGTCTTGAAGCCGCCGGCAGGCGCGCCATCGGCGTCATACGTGACGGCGCAGCCGAACTCGGCAGCGAGCTTCGGCGCCAGGCGCAGCAGCTTGCCCAGCATCTCCGTATGGCTGTCATCGCAGTCGGACAGGCTGGCCACGTGGCGCTTCGGGATCAACAGCAGATGCACGGGGGCGGCCGGGTTGATGTCCTTGAAGGCCAGCAAGTCCTCGTCCTCATACACGATAGTCGAGGGAATTTGTTTTGCAGCAATTTTGCAAAAAATACAGTTATCCACGCACGCTCCAGTAGGTCAGTGTTTGTCTGTTTCGCCAGCGTCGCGCAGCTCATCCTTGCGTGCCGCCTTTTCTTCCAGGCCGGACAGGCCTTCGCGGCGCGCCAGCTCGTCGAGCACCTGCTGCGGCGTCAGGTCGAACTGCGCCAGCATCACCAGACTGTGAAACCACAGGTCGGCGCATTCGTACAAGACCTTCGACGGGTCGTTGTCGCGGCGCGCATCCTTGGCGGCCATCACCGTTTCCGTCGCTTCTTCGCCGATTTTTTTCAGGATGGCGTCATCGCCCTTGGCAAACAGACGCGCGACATAGGAGGTGGCGGGGTCGCCGCCGTTGGCCAGCTTGCGCGATTCGATCACGGCGGCCAGGCGTTTTAACGTTTCACTCATTTGCTCTTGCTTTCCGCGTAAATCGTCTCGGGGTCTTTCAGGACGGGGTCGGTGACTTGCCATTCGCCCGTTTTTTCGTCGCCTTCGAATTTCTGGAAGAAGCACGAATGGCGGCCCGTATGGCAGGCGATGCCGCCGGCTTGCTCGATTTTCAGCAAGACCACGTCTTCATCGCAATCGAGGCGGATTTCCAGCACCTTTTGCGTGTGGCCGGACTCTTCGCCCTTGTGCCACAGTTTCTTGCGCGAACGGCTCCAGTACACGGCTTCGCCCAATTCCACCGTGCGCGCCAGCGCGTCGCGGTTCATCCAGGCGAACATCAGCACGTCATTGCTGCCCGCTTCCTGCGCGATCACGGGCACCAGGCCGTGCTCGTCCCATTTGACCTTTTTCAGCCACTTGGCATTGCTTGCTACGATGGTTCCGTTTTGCATGTTCTGTATCCTGGGTACTATTTTATTTACGCCAGGCGCATGGGAATGCCCTGCTGCGCCATAAACTGCTTGGCTTCCTGCACCGTGTGCTGGCCATAGTGGAAGATGCTGGCGGCCAACACGGCGTCCGCTCGGCCCACCTTGATGCCATCGACCAGGTCTTGCAAGCCGCCCACGCCGCCCGAGGCGATGACGGGGATGCTGACGGCGTCGGACACGCCGCGCGTCAGGCCCAGGTCGAAGCCCACCTTGGTGCCGTCGCGGTCCATGCTGGTGAGCAAGATTTCGCCGGCGCCCAGGCTTTCCATTTTACGCGCCCAGTCAAAGGCGTCCAGGCCCGTGGCAGTGCGTCCGCCATGGGTAAACACTTCCCACTTGCCGGGCGACACCTGCTTGGCGTCGATGGCGACGACGATGCATTGCGAGCCGTGCTTTTGCGACGCCTCGTACACCAGTTGGGGATTCGTCACGGCCGAGGTGTTGATGCTGACCTTGTCGGCGCCCGCGTTGAGCAGCCGGCGCACGTCTTCCACCACGCGCACGCCGCCGCCCACGGTCAGCGGAATGAACACTTGCGACGCCACGGCTTCGATGATGTCGAAGATCAGGCCGCGGTTGTCGCTCGAGGCGGTAATGTCGAGGAAAGTGATTTCATCGGCGCCCTGCTCGTCATAACGGCGGGCAATTTCCACCGGGTCGCCGGCGTCGCGCAATTCCGTGAAATTGACGCCTTTGACAACGCGGCCATTGGTCACGTCCAGGCAGGGGATGATACGTTTTGCAAGCATGATGGTATCCAGATTGTCGCCAGGCCAGGGCGTGCACGCGCACACCCCGGCCGGGCTGGCTTAAACGGCGGCGTCGGTCAGTTCGTCGGCGCGTTCCTGCGCCTGCGCCAGGTCGATCGTGCCTTCATAGATGGAACGGCCGCAGATCACGCCTTCGATGCCTTCGGCCTGGACCGCGCACAGCGCTTCCACGTCGCCGATATTGTGCAGGCCGCCCGAAGCGATGACGGGGATCTTGACGGCTTGCGCCAGCTTGACGGTGGCCTCGATATTGATGCCGCCCATCATGCCGTCGCGGCCGATGTCCGTGTAGATGATCGATTCGACGCCGTAGGCTTCGAATTTTTTCGCCAGGTCGATCACTTCGTGGCCCGACATCTTGCTCCAGCCATCCGTTGCCACTTTGCCATCCTTGGCATCGAGGCCGACGATGATGTGGCCCGGGAAGGCGCCGCAGGCGTCGTGCAGGAAGCCGGGGCTTTTCACGGCCGCCGTGCCGATGATGATGTAGGTGATGCCGGCGTCGAGGTAGCGCTCGATGGTGTCGAGGTCGCGGATGCCGCCGCCCAGCTGCACGGGGATTTCCTCGATGTCATTTTCCACGGCGAAATCTTGCACGGCCTTCAGGATGGCCTTCACGGCGCCTTCGTTCTTCGGCTTGCCGGCAAAGGCGCCGTTCAGGTCGACCAGGTGCAGCCGGCGCGCGCCTTGCATCAGCCAATGGCGGGCCATCTCGGCCGGGTCTTCGGAAAATACGGTGGCAAGTTCCATATCGCCTTGTTTCAGGCGTACGCAGTGACCGTCTTTCAGGTCGATGGCGGGAATGAGCAGCATGGTCAGTGTGATTTAGAGTGAGTGAGAGGCGGAAAAAAAGCCGGATAGCTAACGTTAAGGTTGCCAGTGAACGAAGTTCTTGTACAGCTGCAAGCCAGCGGCAGCGCTTTTTTCAGGGTGAAACTGTGTCGCGAAAATATTATCACGGGCGACGGCACAAGCAAACGGCGCGCCATAGACAGTCTCGCCCACCGTGTGCGCCGCTTCTTGAGGTTGAGCAAAATAGCTGTGCACAAAGTAAAAATAGGCGTTGTCGGCGATACCATCCCACATGACATGGGACGCCGTTTGCCGCACTTGGTTCCAGCCCATTTGCGGCACCTTGAAGCGCGAGCCGTCTTCCTGCACCTGGCCGTCGAGCTGGAAGCGCACGACTTTGCCTGGCAGCAAGCCCAAACCGGCCGCATCGCCCTCTTCGCTGCCGTCGAACAACATTTGCTCGCCGATGCACACGCCCAGCACGGGCTTGCTGTCGGCGGCGCGCAGCAGCGCTTCGAGCACGCCCGATTCGCGCAGGCTGCGCATGCAGTCGGGCATGGCGCCCTGGCCCGGCAAGACGATGCGGTCGGCGCTGTCGATGTCTTGCGCCAATCCGGAAATGCGCACGTCGGCTTCCGGCGCCACGGCGCGCAGGGCCTGCGCTACCGAGCGCAGGTTGCCCATGCCGTAATCCACCACCACAATTTTATTCATGTTTGATCCCGGAATCTACAATATAGCGAGAGCGGCGTTTACAGGCTGCCCTTGGTCGATGGAATGATGCCGGCCGCGCGCTCGTCGAGCTCGGCAGCCATGCGCAGCGCGCGGCCAAAGGCCTTGAACACGGTTTCGCATTGATGGTGGGCATTCGTCCCGCGTAAGTTGTCGATATGCAATGTCACGCCCGCATGGTTGACGAAGCCGCGGAAAAATTCCAGCGTCAGGTCGACGTCGAAGCCGGCGATCATGGCGCGCGTAAACGGGATGTGGTATTCGATGCCCGGGCGGCCCGAAAAATCGAGCACCACGCGCGACAGCGCCTCGTCCAGCGGCACGTACGCATGGCCGTAGCGGCGGATGCCCTTCTTGTCGCCGATAGCCTTGGCCACGGCCATGCCCAGGGTGATGCCCACGTCTTCCACCGTATGGTGGTTATCGATATGCACGTCGCCCGTCGCTTCGATATCCAGGTCGATCAAGCCGTGACGGGCGATCTGATCCAGCATATGGTCGAGGAAGGGCACGCCGGTATTGAGCTTTTGCTGGCCCGTGCCATCGAGGTTGAGGGCGACGCGAACTTGCGTCTCATTGGTGTTGCGCGTGATTTCTGCGGTGCGGTTCATGGGAGGCTCTGGCGATAGGCTAAACGAGGGATGCCTTGAAGGCATCGTAAAAAAGGGAATTCTCTTCCGGGGTGCTGACGCTGATGCGCAGGCAATTGGCCAGCGCAGCATGCATTTTACTCATATTTTTAATTAAAACCCTGCGGGCAAGCAGTTTTGCACAAACATCGTCGGAATCAGCCACACGAATCAGAAGAAAATTTGCCTTCGAGGGAAACACGGTCACGCCCGGCAGTTCCGCCAGGCGCAGCGCCAGCGTATCGCGCGCGCTGTTGAGCAGATCCGCCTGGGCATTCAACACATCGAGGTGGTCGAGCGCGAATTCGGCCGCCGCCTGCGTCAGCACATTCACGTTATACGGCGGGCGCACTTTTTCAAATTGCGCCAGCAGGGCCGGCGCGGCCGACATGTAGCCGAGGCGGATGCCGGCCAGGCCCAGTTTCGACACGGTACGCATCACCACCAGGTTCTCGAACTCGGGCAGGCGGCCCATGAAGCTGTGCTGCGCGAACGGCTCGTACGCTTCGTCGACGACGGCGATGCCCGTGTCGCCCAGGGCGGCCAGGATGCGTTCGATGTCGGCGCTGGCAAACAGGTTGCCCGTCGGGTTGTTCGGATAGGCGAGGAATACCAGCGCCGGGCGGTGCTGTTCGATCGCCGCCAGCATGGCCGGCATATCCAGGCTGAAGTCGGCCTGCAGGGGCACGCCGACGAAATCCATACCGGCGAACTGCGCCGAGCGCGCATACATGACGAAGGCGGGCACGGGCGCCAGCAGCACGGCGCGCTTGCCCGGCTCCTGATGCGCGCACGCCATGGCCAGGATGGAAATGAGCTCATCGGAGCCATTGCCCAGCATGACGTCGAAGCCGGCGGGCACGCCCAGCTTGGCGCAGATGGCCGCCTGCAGGCTGGCGTACGACGGCGGATAGCGGTTCAGCGCCACGCCGGCCAGGCGCGCGCCCAGCTCTTCGCGCAGCTGCGGCGGCAGCGGATACGGGTTTTCCATCGCATCGAGTTTGATGTAACCGCTGGCATCGGCTACCTGATAGCTTTTGACGGCCCGCACATCGGACCGCACGGTGTTGCTGATTAACTGATCGAGGAAAGACATGCTGCAAACACTCCTGATGGAATTAAATGGAGACTAAATGACGACGTCTTCCGGCACGGCGGCGCTGCGCGCCTTGCGGGCCGGCGCTTTTTTCGCGGCGGGCGGTTTTTTCACGGCAGCCGGTTTTTTACTGGCCGCCTTGGCGGCCTTGGGCACGGCGGCGGCGGCGCGGCGCTTGGCCGGCGCCTTCTTCTTTTCCGCCTGCGGCGCGGCCGGTTCGGCCAGCTCCTGCGCGAGCGCCGCCAATCGCTGTTCAATGATGGCGCAGTAGTCGGGATTCAACTCAAAGCCGACGAAATCGCGCCCGCAGCGCTTCGCCGCCAGCGCCGTGGTGCCGCTGCCCATGAACAGGTCGAGCACTACGCCGCCGGGCGGGCACGAGGCCTTGAGCATGCGCTCGATGATTTCGAGCGGCTTTTGCGTCGGGTGGTCGGCCCGTTCCGGGTGTTCCTTGTGCAGGCGCGACACGCTCCACAAGTCTTTCGGGTTGTAGCCCACTTCCAGCCATTTGGCGCCGATGAAGATCGAGCGCGAACGGGCTTTCTTGGTGGCCGCGTCGTAGGCGATGCGCACCGCGTCAAGGTCGAAGTAGTAATCCTTGCGCTTGACGAAGAAGCCGATGGTGTCGTGCACCGATGAAAAGCTGCGCACGCTGCCGCCCATGGACGGCACGCGGCGGTCCCAGATGATTTCATTCATCATCGCCATGCGCTGTTTCAGCATGACGAAGATCTCCGGCGAATAGCGCCAGGTGAGGAAGATATACAGGCTGCCGTTGGCTTTCAGCTTGGGCAGCGCCGCATCGATCCACTGCTCCGTCCAGCGCAGGTAGTCGGTCACCGACTGCTGGTCCGAGGCATTGCCGTAATCCTTGCCCAGGTTGTACGGCGGATCCGTCAGGATCAGGTCCACCGAGCCATCGGGAATGCGCGCCAGCCCCGCCAGCGCATCTTCGCAATAGACCCGGTTGACCCAGTCCGGCTGCTCCGCCATATTCGTCATGGCTGCGACTTCAGACGCAGTTCGGCGCTGCGCGCGTGCGCCTGCAAGCCTTCGCCATACGCCAGGGTGGCGGCGACTCGGCCCAGGGTTTGCGCGCCCGCTTCACTGACGTGGATGATGGACGAACGCTTCTGGAAGTCGTACACGCCCAGCGGCGACGAAAAGCGCGCCGTGCGCGAGGTCGGCAGCACGTGATTGGGGCCGCAGCAATAGTCGCCCAGCGATTCGGACGAAAAGCGGCCCAGGAACATGGCGCCCGCGTGGCGGATCTGCTCGGCCCACTGCTGCGGGTTTTCCGCCGAGATTTCCAGGTGTTCCGCGGCGATGGCATTGGCGATCTCGCACGCTTCTGCCATGCTGCGCACCTTGATCAGCGCTCCGCGGTCGGCCAGCGACGTGCTGATGGTGGCCTGGCGCGGCATCGTCGGCAGCAGCTTGGCGATGCTCTCCTCGACTTGCGCGATGTAATCCGCGTCGGGGCACAGCAGGATCGCTTGCGCCAGTTCGTCGTGCTCGGCCTGCGAAAACAGGTCCATCGCGACCCAGTCGGGGTCCGTCGTGCCGTCGCACAGCACGAGGATTTCCGACGGTCCGGCGATCATGTCGATGCCGACGATGCCGAACACGCGGCGCTTGGCGGCGGCCACGTAGGCGTTGCCGGGACCGACGATCTTGTCCACAGCGGCAATCGTCTGCGTGCCGTAGGCCAGCGCGCCGACGGCTTGTGCGCCGCCGATGGTGATCACGCGCGTCACGCCGGCAATCGCGGCGGCGGCCAGCACCATCTGGTTTTTCACGCCATCGGGCGTCGGCACGACCATGATGATTTCGCCCACGCCCGCCACATGCGCGGGAATGGCGTTCATCAGCACGGACGACGGGTAGGCGGCCTTGCCGCCCGGGACGTAGATGCCGACCCGGTCCAGCGGCGTGATCTTCTGGCCCAGCACCGTGCCATCGGGCTCGGTGTAGGTAAAGCCGCGCAATTCCTCGCGCTGGCGTTCGTGGAAGGCGCGGATGCGCTGCGCGGCGATCTGCAGCGCCTCGCGCTGGGCCGACGGCAAGCCGTTCAAGGCTGCCTGCAATTCGGCTTGCGAAATATCAAAGGCCGCCATTTCCGCCGCGCCGCCATGCGGGATGCGGTCGAAACGGTTGGTGTATTCCAGTACGGCGGCGTCGCCGCGCGTTTTCACATCGGCCAGGATTTTTGCGACCGACGTTTCAATCGCTGCATCGGTGCCCGCCTCGAACGCCAGCAGCGTATCGAGCGATTGTTGGAAACCATCCTGGCTTGAATCGAGCTTGCGTATCTGTATCGGCATAATCGGCTTTCTGCTACTGAAGGTATCTAGGCTTGCGAAGCGCGTTCAAACGCCTCGATGATCGGCTGCAAGCGCTCGCGCTTGAGCTTGAGCGCAGCCTGGTTGACCACCAGGCGCGACGAAATTTCCATGATGTGCTCGACCTCGACGAGGTTGTTCGCGCGCAAAGTGCTGCCCGTGCTGACCAGGTCAACGATGGCGTCCGACAGGCCCACCAAAGGCGCCAGCTCCATCGAGCCATACAGCTTGATCAGGTCGACGTGGACGCCCTTGGCGGCGAAATGCTCGCGCGCCGTGTGCACGAACTTGGTGGCCACGCGCAGGCGCGCGCCCTGGTGCACGGCCTTTTCGTAATCAAAACCGGCCTGCACCGCCACCGACATGCGGCAAGAGGCGATATTCAGGTCGATCGGCTGGTACAGGCCTTCGCCGCCGTGCTCGAGCAGGACGTCCTTGCCCGCCACGCCGAAATCGGCCGCGCCGTACTGCACGTAGGTCGGCACATCGCTGGCGCGCACGATGATGACGCGCACGTTCGGATCGTTGGTGGCCAAAATCAGCTTGCGCGAGGTCTCCGGGTTTTCCAGTACCTTGATGCCGGCCGCTTCCAGCAGCGGCATGGTGTCCTCAAAAATGCGGCCTTTCGAGAGCGCCAGTATCAGCTGCGAATTGTCGCCCGTGTTCGATCCGTTCATGCTCGTTCCTTGTTATTTAATGCGTACGATGTTCGCGCCGACGGCCGACAATTTCACTTCCATGCGGTCGTAGCCGCGGTCGAGGTGATAGATGCGGTCGATCAGGGTTTCGCCATCGGCGGCCAGGGCCGCGATCACCAGCGACGCCGAGGCGCGCAGGTCGGTCGCCATCACGGGCGCGCCGCGCAGCTGCTTGACGCCGGCGATGATGGCCGTGTTGCCCTCGATGGTGATGTCGGCGCCCAGGCGGTTCATTTCCTGCACGTGCATGAAGCGGTTCTCGAAAATCGTCTCGGTGACGCGGCTGGCGCCATTGGCGATAGTGTTGACGGCCATGAACTGCGCCTGCATGTCGGTCGGGAAGCCCGGGTATTCCGTGGTGCGGAAACTGACGGGGTTAGGACGGGCCGACATCTCGGCGCGGATCCAGTCGGCGCCGAAGGTCATCGTCAGGCCCATGGCGCGCAGCTTGTCGAGCGCCGCGTCGAGGATATCGGTGCGTACGTTGCGCAGGGTGATATCGCCGCCGGTGGCCGCCACGGCGCACAGGAAGGTCCCCGTTTCGATACGGTCGGCGATCACCGCGTGCGAAGCGCCGTGCAGGGTATCGACGCCCTGGATCACCAGGCGGCTGGTGCCGATGCCGTCGATCTTCGCGCCCATGGCCACCAGCAGGTGGGCCAGGTCGGTCACTTCCGGTTCGCAGGCGGCGTTTTCCAGGATGGTCTCGCCTTCGGCCAGGGTCGCTGCCATCAGCAGGTTCTCGGTACCGGTGACGGTAATCATGTCGGTGACGATGCGCGCGCCTTTCAGCTTGGCGCACTTGGCGTAGATGTAGCCCGCTTCGATGCGGATCTCGGCGCCCAGCGCTTCGAGGCCCTTGATGTGCTGGTCGACGGGGCGCGAACCGATGGCGCAGCCGCCCGGCAGCGACACCTTGGCTTCGCCGAAGCGCGCCAGCAGGGGGCCCAGCACGAGGATCGAGGCGCGCATGGTTTTCACCAGTTCATACGGCGCTTCCAGGGTGTCGATGGCGCTGCCGTTGAGAACGACGCGGTCGCCGTCCTGCTGCACTTTCAGGCCCGTCTGGCCCAGCAGCTTCAACATGGTGGTCACGTCGTGCAGGTGCGGCACGTTCGTCAGGTCCAGGTCGCCCGCGGTCAGCAGACCCGCGCACAGGATGGGCAGGGCGGCGTTTTTCGCGCCGGAGATGGCGATGTCGCCGTTCAGGCGGTTGCCGCCGTTGATGAGGAGCTTGTCCATGTGCTTATCCTTGGAATTCTTCGGGTGTCAGGGTTTTCATCGACAGCGCGTGGATTTCTTCGCGCATGCGGTCGCCCAGCGCCGCGTAGACGATCTGGTGGCGCTGGATCAGGCGTTTGCCGGCAAACGCGGGCGAAACGATCACGGCCTGGAAGTGCTGGCCATCGCCCTCCACTTCGAGGTGCGTGCATTCGAGGCCGGCCGACAGATAGCCGTGGATCAGTTCTGGAGTGGTGGTCACGATAAGTCCTTGATATTGAATAATGTAGTGATGTGATGTGCCGCAATCAACGGCGCAATGAGTGTCGTAATCAATGTCGCAAACGATAGCCGCTCTTCAGCAGGCGGATCGACGCCAGCGCCAGGATCACGAGGAAGCCGGCGACAATGGACAAGCTGAGCCACGGGCTGACGTCGGACACGCCGAAGAAGCCGTAGCGGAAACCGTCGATCATGTAAAAGAAGGGGTTCAGATGCGATACCGTCTGCCAGAACGGCGGCAGCGAGTGAATCGAATAGAACACGCCCGACAAGAAGGTGGCCGGCATGATCAGGAAGTTCTGGAAGGCGGCCAGTTGGTCGAATTTCTCGGCCCAGATGCCGGCGATCAAGCCCATGGTGCCCAGCATAGCGGCACCCAAAAAGGCGAAGACGACGATCCACAGCGGCGCGACGAACGACAGGTCGGCGAACCAGCAAGTGATGGCAAACACGCCAAAGCCCACGGCCAGGCCGCGCGCGACGGAAGCGAGTACATACGCCGAGAAGATTTCCCAGTGCGACAGGGGCGTGAGCAGCACGAACACGAGGTTGCCCGTGATCTTCGACTGGATCAGCGAGGACGAGGAATTGGCGAACGCGTTTTGCAGCACGCTCATCATCACCAGGCCGGGAATCAGAAAGGCCGTGTAGCTGACGCCGGGGCTCGGCTCCACGCGGCCATCTAACACATGGCCGAACACCAGCAGGTACAGCATCGACGTGAGCACGGGCGCGGCCACGGTTTGCGTCGCCACTTTCCAGAAGCGCAGCGTCTCTTTGTAGACGAGGGTGCGAAATCCTGTCGAAATCATACGGTACCTTTATCCATGATCTGCAAGAAGATATCTTCCAGGTCGGCTTGTTGCAATTGCATTTCATCGATCTCGGCGCCCGCTTCGCGCAGGCGGGCGAGGATTTTTTCGACTTCGCTGTATTCGTTGACGCGCAGGCTGAACTTGTTCGGCGCCTGTTGTTCTTCCGGGTGCAGCACCAGGTGCTGCAAGTCGGCCGGCAGGCTGCCATTCTTGAGGTGCAGCTGCAGCTGCGAGCCGGCGATGCGGCGGATCAGGGCCGACATGGTGTCGAGCGCCACCACCTTGCCGGTTTTCAGCATGGCCACGCGCTGGCACATGGCTTGCGCCTCTTCCAGATAGTGCGTGGTCAGCACGACCGTGTGGCCGCCTTCGCGGTTCAGGCGCGAGATGAACTTCCACAGGGTCTGGCGCAATTCCACGTCGACGCCGGCCGTCGGCTCATCGAGCACGATGACGGGCGGCTTGTGCACCAGCGCCTGGGCCACGAGCACGCGGCGCTTCATGCCGCCGGACAGGGCGCGCATGTTGGTGTCGGCCTTGCCGGTCAGGTCGAGGTTTTCCATGACCTCGTCGATCCACTTGTCGTTGTTCGGCAAGCCAAAATAGCCGGACTGCAGGCGCAGGGTTTCGCGCACGGTGAAAAACGGGTCGAATACCAGTTCCTGCGGCACCACGCCCAGGTTGCGGCGCGCATTGCGGAAGTCCGTGACCACGTCGTGGCCATGGATCTTGACGGTGCCCGCGTCGGGGCGTATCAGGCCGGCGATGATGGAAATGAGGGTGGTCTTGCCGGCGCCGTTCGGGCCAAGCAGGCCGAAAAATTCGCCTTCTTCGATGGCCAGCGACACGCCGCCCAGCGCCTTGAGCGATTTATAGCTCTTTTCTACATTCGTTATTTGAATTGCGGTCATGTGCTTGTTTCAAGTGTAATGCGTCTGGTGTGATGCGCCAGTTGCCGGTGCAATGCAGGCCGGCTGGCCGGTGCAGGGCGCCCCTTCCGCAGAGGGTGGCGCAACAGTCAATTATAGTTGGAAACTTCGTGGAACACTTGGAGATCAATCCGACGGCGCTGCTGGCCTGCCGGCTTGAAAGCTACTGCTGATGCGGGGAGTGGGACAGGATCAATGATGATGCAGGTCGGACGGGCTGCGTTCGGCGTGGCCGCCGGCACTGGCGCAGTCGTCGGTCGTCAACGTGCTCGAAACGAGCGAGCAGACGCCATACAGCTTGGTGAGGTTTTTCAGGTTGTCCGGCAGGTTTTTCAGCTCCAGCACGCCGCCGGCATCCTGCGCCGCGCGCTGCCACGTCAGCATGACGGAGACGGCTGCCGAATCGACGGCCTTGACGTTGCGCAAGTCAAACTTCGTCTGACCCGAGCGGATGGCGTCCAGACCCTGCTCCAATGCCGAAGTGGCATTGTGCACGGTCAGGGAAGTCAGGGACTGCAAAGTGTCGAGAGAGTCGGGCATGGCGTCGGGCTGCGCTGGTCTGGAGCTGGGTCAGGAGCTATATGATAGCCGATTATTTGGCTTTGGCAGCGGGACGGCTGGCCAGGGCCTTGTTTTTTGCCTGCAAGGTCTTGATCAGGCCATCGATGCCGCCCTTGCTGATCTCGCTGGCGAAGCTGCTTTTGTACGTTTCCACCAGCCATGCGCCCAGCACGTTGATGTCATAGATCTTCCAGCCGGATGGGGTTTTCGCCACGCGGTAGTTCAGGGGCACGGGTTCGCCGCGCGCCACGTTCACCTGCGAGCGCACTTCCACTTCCGTGTCGGCCGGGTCGGCGCGCAGCGGCTTGAATTCCACGGTTTCGTTCTTGATCTGCGACAAGGCGCCCGAATACGTGTAGATCAGCAGGGTGCGGAATTCGCTGGACAGCTGCTTTTGCTGGTCCGGCGTGGCGTCGCGCCAGAAGCGGCCAGCGGCCAGGGCCGTCATGCGCTGGAAATCCACGTACGGCAGGATCTTGCTTTCCACCAATTCGGTGACGCGCTTGATATCGCCAGCCTGGATGGCCTTGTCGTTCTTGGCCGTCTCGATCACGTCCTGGCTGATGCGTTTGACCAAGACGTCCGGCGCTTCCACGGCGGGAGCGGCCTGGGCGGCGGTGGCAAAGGCGATGGTGGCCATCGCCAGCAGTTGTTTCATCAATTTCATGGTTCTACCTTTCATGGTGTTGCTATGCACCGGCTGGCGTCGATCGCAGCCGTGGTGTTTCTTTACCGCAGTTTACTCCTGAGGCCTAGCCTGGGAAGCCACGGTATTGCTACCAGATGTTACGAGGTCCGCCGGCGCCACATCGGCCGCGGCCGTCGCAGGCGGTGTTTCCGCTGGGACAGGCTGCGGTTGCGCCTCATAGGCCGGCTCGTAATCGCTGGTGTCGTTTTTTGGCACTTTGCGGTCGCGGCGGTCCGTATCGCCATCGAAAACCTTGCTTTCGCGCGCCTGCAGGAAGCCGTCGCGGATGAATTCATAACGGTCCAACGCGGCCGCTTCCATCAGGTTGGTGGCGTCGAGCAGCGCGGCGCGCTTGTCGACCACGCGCGTCACCGTGCCGATATTGCGCACCGAGACAGGATCCTTGTAGCGCCATGGGTCGCCCGTGATATCGAGCGGCAGGGCCACCGTGTCGCGCACGGTCGATGGGCCCAGCAGCGGCAGCATCACGTACGGACCAGGCTGAACGCCATACCAGCCCAGGGTCTGGCCAAAGTCTTCGTTATGCTTCGGAATGCCCGCCTGCGACGCGATGTCGATCAGGCCGAAGATGCCGAAGGTCGAGTTCATGCTGACGCGCACGACGTCTTGCAAGCCCGCCTCACCCTTGCCTTGCAGCAAGTTGTTCACGGCGCTCCACACATCGGACAAGTTGCCGAAGAAATTGCCCACGCCCGTTTGCACGAACGATGGCGTGACGGTCTTGTAAGCCGTGGCGACCGGTTTCAGGGCCACCTGGTCGACGGTATCGTTGAACTTGAACATGGCGCGGTTGTAACCCTCGAGCGGGTCGCGCGGATTGGTACCGGTGGCGCAAGCGCTCACGCTGGCGGCGATGGCCAGGGCCAGGCCGATACGCGCCAGGCTGCCTTGGGATTGTTTGGTCGACTCGCTCATTTGCTGTCCTTTCCTTCCGCTGCCTTGCTGTAGATGAACTGATTGATCAGGTCTTCCAGCACTGTGGCCGATTGAGTACGGGCGATCTTGTCGCCCTCCGCCAGGTTCGCCAGATCGCCGCCTGCTTCCAGGCCGATATATTGCTCACCCAGCAAACCGGCCGTCAAAATCT
This sequence comes from Janthinobacterium sp. SUN026, assembly GCF_030397625.1. Classification (NCBI taxonomy): domain Bacteria; kingdom Pseudomonadati; phylum Pseudomonadota; class Betaproteobacteria; order Burkholderiales; family Oxalobacteraceae; genus Janthinobacterium; species Janthinobacterium sp. SUN026. The sequence continues at coordinate 174,663 of NZ_JAPQNU010000007.1, forward strand.
TAGCCGAGCTGTCTTTCGGAAATTTGTAGCCATCTTCGATGTCGAGTTTCACCAGCGCCTGATACGTCTTGTCGTCAAAGCGGATCTCCGCCACGCGCCCCACCACCACGCCAGCGCCCTTGACGGGCGCCTGCGGCTTGAGGCCGCCAATATTGTCGAACTTGGCACTAATGGTATACGTCTTGCTGAAAGACAGCGAGCTCATATTGCCGGCCTTGAGCGCCAGAAACATCAATGCCGCCACACCCAGCAAGACGAACAAGCCGACCCAGACATCCAAAGATTTACGTTGCATAAACAATCCTAAATAATTTTTACTTGCTGCCGCCTGCGCAATATCTTGCCCAGGCCCGCTGTTTTGTCGCTGATTGGCAATTACTTGCTAAACATCAACGCCGTCATCATGAAATCGAGCCACCACACCATCAACGATGAAATGACCACCGTACGCGTGGTGGCGCCGGACACGTCTTCCGGCGTCGGCTGTGCCTGGTAACCCTGGAACAGCGCGATGAAGGTCACCGCAATACCGAACACCAGGCTCTTGATGGTGCCATTGCCCACTTCTTTCCAGACATCCACGCCGCCCTGCATCTGCGACCAGAACGAGCCTTCATCGACGCCGATCAGCACCACGCCGACCAGGTAGCTGCCGATGATGCCGACGGCCGTGAAGATGGCGCCCAGGATCGGCATGGCGATCACGCCGGCCCAGAAACGGGGCGCCAGCACGCGCTGGATCGGGTTCACGGCCATCATTTCCATGGCCGACAATTGCTCGCCCGCCTTCATCAGGCCGATTTCCGCCGTCAGCGAGGTGCCGGCGCGGCCGGCAAACAGCAGCGCCGTGACGACCGGGCCCAGTTCGCGCGTCAGCGACAGCGCCACCAGCAAGCCCAGCGACTGCTCGGCGCCATACGTGGTCAGGGTGTAATAGCCTTGCAAACCCAGCACCATGCCGACAAACAGGCCGGAGACGGCGGTAATCACCAGCGAGCGGTTACCGATAAAAAACAGTTGCTCAATCACCAAGCGCGGACGGCGCCACAGGCCGCCCGACGAGGCGATGATGATGAAAAACGAACGCACGGCAAAGCCGAGGTCTTGTACCGAATTGCGCAACCATGCTCCGATCGCCGCCAGGAAACGCGCGATCATCGGCCGCCCCCCGCCTGCAAGCCCAGGTCGTCGGCCAGCGACTTGCCCGGGTAATGGAACGGTACGGGGCCATCGGCCTCGGCATTGACGAACTGCTTGACGTACGGATGCGTCGACACGGCCATCTCGGCCGGCGTGCCGTGCGCCACAATCTTGCCCGATGACAGAAAATAGACATAATCAGCGATGGCGAAACACTCCTTCACATCGTGCGATACCAGGATAGACGTGGAGCCCAGCGCATCGTTCAGATTGCGGATCAAATTCGCCGTCACGCCCATGGAAATCGGGTCCAGGCCGGCGAACGGCTCGTCGTACATGATCAGTTCGGGGTCGAGCGCGATGGCGCGCGCCAGCGCGACGCGGCGGCCCATGCCGCCCGAGATCTCGGCCGGCTTCAATTGCGCCGCATTGCGCAAGCCGACGGCATGCAGCTTCATCAGCACCAGGGTGCGGATCAGCTCTTCATTCAAATCCGTGTGTTCGCGCAGGGGGAACGCCACGTTCTCGAACGCCGTCAAGTCTGTAAACAACGCGCCGTGCTGGAACAGCATGCCCATCTTGCGGCGCAGTTGATATAGCTCATCGGTTCCCAGCGTATGCACGATCTGGCCATCGACATTCACGGAGCCGGAACTGGGACGCAGCTGCCCGCCGATCAGGCGCAATACGGTCGTCTTGCCACTGCCGGAGCCACCCATGACGGCCACAACTTTTCCACGTGGGAAATCCATTTGAAGGCCCGATAAAATCGAACGTTCTCCATAGGCAAAGTGTAAATCACGGATCTCAACAAGATTTGGCACGACGAAGCTCACTATTTTAATGGCGTATTGTAGTGCAGAAACGCCAACCTCTGCTGAGACACCCCTCGGGACAGCCCCGTAAAGGGGAAGAATACAACACTAATGAATCGAAAGTCAGATATTGTAGTGGAAATTTGGCCCGCGCATCGCGTCCCTGTCCGGCGATGTTCACCGCTGTTGACTTGACAAGTAAAAATAACAAGGGCCACGCCGCATTCCGCGCCGTGGCCCTGGCAAAAAACGAACAATTGCTCGTTAATTAGCGCGGCAGCAGGGAAGCCCCCATCAGGAACTCATCGACGGCGCGCGCACACTGGCGCCCTTCGCGGATGGCCCACACCACCAGCGACTGGCCACGGCGCATGTCGCCGGCGGCAAATACCTTGGCCACCGAGGTCTGGTAGCAGCCGGCGCCGTCTGTTGTCGCCTTGACGTTGCCGCGCGCATCCGTGTCGACGCCGAACGCTTCCAGCACCTGTTGTACAGGGGAAACAAAACCCATGGCCAGGAAGACCAGGTCCGCCTTCATCTCGAATTCCGAGTTCGGCACTTCGCTCATCTTGCCGTCTTTCCATTCGACACGGCAGGCGATCAGCTTTTCCACCTTGCCGCCCTTGCCTTCGAAACGCTTGGTGGCCACGGCCCAGTCGCGCTCGCAGCCTTCCTCGTGCGAGGACGAGGTGCGCAGCTTGGTCGGCCAGTACGGCCACACCAGCGGCTTGTTTTCCTGTTCCGGCGGCTGCGGCATCAGTTCGAACTGGGCCACCGAGGCGGCGCCATGGCGGTTCGAGGTGCCGACGCAGTCGGAACCCGTGTCGCCGCCGCCGATCACCACCACGTGCTTGCCCGTGGCCTTGATCTGGTCCTTGAGCTTGTCGCCCGCGTTGACCTTGTTTTGCAGCGGCAGGAAATCCATGGCGAAATGCACGCCCTTCAGCTCGCGGCCCGGCACGGGCAAGTCGCGCGGCTGCTCGGCGCCGCCGGCCATGATGACGGCGTCGAATTCTTTTTCCAGGTCTTCCGGGAAAATGGTTTCCTTGGCCCAGTTGTTGACGTGGGCCGGGAAATCCTTGCCCACCAGTACGCTGGTGCGGAACACCACGCCTTCGGCTTCCATCTGTTTCACGCGCAAGTCGATGTGCGACTTTTCCATCTTGAAGTCGGGGATGCCATAACGCAACAAACCACCGACCCGGTCGCTCTTCTCGAACACGGTGACGGCGTGGCCGGCGCGCGCCAGCTGCTGCGCCGCCGCCAGGCCGGCGGGACCGGAACCGACGATGGCCACTTTCTTGCCGGTACTAAAACCGGCAGGCTGCGGCGTGACCCAGCCGTGCTCCCAGCCCATGTCGATGATTTTATGTTCGATCGACTTGATGCCGACCGGATCTTCGTGGATGCCCAGGGTACAGGCCGATTCGCACGGCGCCGGGCAGATGCGGCCCGTAAATTCCGGGAAGTTGTTGGTCGAATGCAAGATGTCGAGCGCTTCGCGGTAAGCGCCGCGGTACACCAGGTCATTCCAGTCGGGAATGATGTTATTCACGGGACAACCCGTGGTGCAGAAGGGAATGCCGCAATCCATGCAGCGCGCGCCTTGCACGGTCGCTTGCGCGTCCGACAGGTGCAGCACGAATTCCTTGTAGTTCTTCAGACGCGCGGCAGGCTCCAGATAGTGTTCGTCCTGGCGCTTGAATTCCATGAAGCCGGTAATTTTACCCACGATGTTTCCTTTGTATTTGCTGGCTGGGAGCGGCCGGGCCGCTCCCTGTCATTGCTCTATGCGATTGATCTTGGCTGGCTCAGGCGGCGACGGCTTGGACTTCCATGGCGGCATCGGCAGCCATTTCAATCAGCGCGCGCTTGTATTCGTTCGGGAAGACTTTCACGAACTTGCCGCGCGCCGCGGCCCAGTCGTCCAGCAAGACGCGGGCGCGGGTGCTGCCCGTGTGCTTGAAGTGACGCTCGATCAGGCGCTTGAGGATGACTTCATCCGCTTCCGGCACGCCGTCGCGGTGCTGCGTATGCCAGGCGTCGCGGTCCAGATGCTGTTCCGCCGCGGAGACGACCTTGTCCAGGCTGACCATGGCCGTGTTGCACTTGCTGGCAAAGTCGCCCGCCGGGTCATACACATAGGCGATGCCGCCCGACATGCCGGCCGCGAAGTTGCGTCCCGTGTTGCCCAGGACCACCACCGTGCCGCCCGTCATGTATTCGCAGCCATGGTCGCCCAGGCCCTCGACCACCGTGGTGGCGCCCGAGTTGCGCACGGCAAAGCGTTCGCCGGCCACGCCATTGAAGAAGGCTTCGCCGGCGATGGCGCCGTACAGCACCGTATTGCCGATGATGATGTTGTCCACGGCCCAGCCGCGGAATTCCGTATTCGGCCGCACGATGATGCGTCCGCCCGACAAGCCCTTGCCGACGTAATCGTTGCCCTCGCCCACCAGGTCGATGGTGATGCCGTGCGCCAGGAAGGCGCAGGCCGACTGGCCCGCCGTGCCTTGCAGCTGGATGTGGATGGTGTCGTCCGGCAAGCCGGCATGGCCGTATTTCTTCGCCACTTCGCCGGACAGCATGGTGCCCACCGTGCGGTTCAGGTTGCGCACGGGCGAGATGAAGGAGACGCGCTCGCCCTTTTCCAGCGCCGCGCGCGCTTGCGCGATCAGCTTGTGGTCCAGCGCCTTTTCCAGCGCATGGTCCTGGAATTCCACGTGGCGACAGGCCTGACCATCCGGGGTTTCCGGCTTGTAGAAGATGGCCGAGAAGTCCAGCCCCTGCGCCTTCCAGTGCGAAATCGCCTTCGATTTATCGAGCAAGTCCACGCGGCCGATCAGTTCGTCATACGTGCGGATGCCCAGCTGCGCCATCAATTGACGGGCTTCCTCGGCAACGAAGAAGAAGTAATTGACGACATACTCGGGCTTGCCCGAAAACTTGGCGCGCAGCACCGGATCTTGCGTGGCCACGCCCACCGGGCACGTATTCAAGTGGCATTTGCGCATCATGATGCAGCCTTCGACCACCAGCGGCGCCGTGGCGAAACCGATCTCGTCGGCGCCCAGCAGGGCGGCGATGACCACGTCGCGGCCCGTCTTCATCTGGCCGTCGGCTTGCACGCGGATGCGGCTGCGCAAGCCGTTCAAGACCAGCGTTTGTTGCGTTTCTGCCAGACCCAGCTCCCACGGCGTGCCCGCATGTTTCACGGACGACAGAGGCGAAGCGCCCGTGCCGCCGTCGTGGCCGGCGACGACCACGTGGTCGGCTTTCGCCTTCGTGACGCCGGCAGCCACCGTGCCGATGCCCACTTCCGACACCAGTTTCACGGAAATCGAAGCGCGCGGATTGGCGTTCTTCAAGTCATGGATCAGCTGCGCCAGATCTTCGATCGAATAGATGTCGTGGTGCGGCGGCGGCGAAATCAAGCCCACGCCCGGCACGGAAAAGCGCAGGCTGGCGATGTATTCGGACACTTTATGGCCTGGCAATTGACCGCCTTCGCCCGGTTTCGCGCCCTGCGCCATCTTGATCTGGATCTGGTCGGCCGAATTCAGGTAGGCAGCCGTGACGCCGAAGCGTCCCGACGCCACCTGCTTGATGCGCGAACGCATGGAATCGCCTTCCTGCAGCGGAATATCGACGACGATCTGCTCGGCGCCCACGACGGACGCCATGGTGTCGCCCTGGCGGATGGGGATGCCCTTCAATTCCTGCGTGTAGCGGTTCGGATCTTCGCCGCCTTCGCCCGTGTTCGACTTGCCGCCGATACGGTTCATGGCCACGGCCAGGGTCGCGTGCGCTTCCGTGCTGATGGAACCGAGCGACATGGCGCCCGTGGCGAAGCGCTTGACGATTTCCTTGGCCGGCTCCACTTCGTCGAGCGGGATCGCCTTGGTCGGGTCGAGCTTGAATTCGAACAAGCCGCGCAGGGTCAGGTGGCGACGGCTCTGGTCGTTGATGATTTGCGCATACTCTTTATAGCTGGAGAAATTGTTGCTGCGCGTGGAATGCTGCAATTTCGCAATCGCATCCGGCGTCCACATGTGGTCTTCGCCGCGCACGCGGAATGCGTATTCGCCGCCCGCGTCGAGCTTGTCCACCAGCACGGGATCGTTGCCGAAAGCCAGCGCATGCAGGCGCAGCGCTTCTTCCGCCACTTCAAACACGCCGATGCCTTCCACGTTCGAGGCCGTGCCCTTGAAGTATTTGTCCACCAGCGACTTGTTCAAGCCGATGGCTTCGAAGATTTGCGCGCCGCAGTACGACATATACGTGGAAATGCCCATCTTCGACATGACTTTCATCAAGCCTTTGCCCACTGCCTTGGTGTAGTTGTAGATGGCTTTGTCGCCCGACAAGTCGCCCGGCAAGCCGTGCGCCATCTCGACCAGGGTTTCCATGGCCAGATACGGGTGGACGGCTTCCGCGCCATAGCCAGCGAGCAAGGCGAAGTGGTGGGTTTCGCGGGCCGAGCCCGTTTCCACGACGAGACCGGTGGACGCGCGCAAGCCCTTGCTCACCAGGTGCTGGTGCACGGTGGAGGTGGCCAGCAGCGCGGGAATCGCCACCTGGTCGGCGCAAATTGCGCGGTCCGAGACGATCAGGATGTTGTGGCCGGATTTCACGGCGTCGACGGCTTCCGCGCACAGCGAGGCCAGGCACGCTTCCACGCCTTCCTTGCCCCAGGCCAGCGGGTAGCAGATGTCCAGCTCGTACGACTTGAACTTGCCGCCCGTGTGAGCGCTGATGTTGCGCAAGCGGGCCATGTCGTCAAAGCCCAGCACGGGCTGCGCCACTTCCAGGCGCATCGGCGGGTTGACGTTGTTGGTATCGAGCAAGTTCGGTTTCGGGCCGATGAACGAGACCAGCGACATCACCATCGCTTCGCGGATCGGGTCGATCGGCGGGTTCGTCACTTGCGCGAACAGTTGCTTGAAGTAGTTATACAGCGGCTTGAGCTTGTTCGACATGACGGCCAGCGGCGAGTCATTGCCCATCGAGCCCGTCGCTTCTTCGCCGGCCACGGCCATGGGCGCCATGAGGAATTTCAAGTCTTCCTGCGTGTAGCCGAACGCCTGCTGGCGGTCCAGCAACGATGGCTGCTCTTTTTCGCCCTGGGCGCGGTCCTGTTTCGCCTGCCCTTCGGCCAGCTTGATCTCGTCGAGCTTGATGCGCACCGAGTTGATCCACGCTTTATATGGCTTGGCGTTGGCGTAGGTGTTTTTCAGTTCCTGGTCGTCGATGATGCGGCCCGCTTCCAGGTCGATCAGGAACATCTTGCCAGGCTGCAAGCGCCATTTCTGGATGATCTTCGACTCGGGAATCGGCAGCACGCCCGATTCCGACGCCATCACCACCAGGTCGTCGTCCGTGACGATGTAGCGGGCCGGGCGCAAGCCGTTGCGGTCCAGGGTGCCGCCGATGTGGCGGCCGTCCGTGAACGCCATGGCGGCGGGGCCGTCCCACGGTTCCATCATGGCCGCGTGGTATTCATAGAAGGCGCGGCGGTTGTCATCCATCGTCGTGTGGTTTTCCCACGCTTCCGGAATCATCATCATCATCGCCTGGGCGATCGGATAGCCGGCCATCAGCAGCAGTTCCAGCGCATTGTCGAAGCACGCCGTGTCGGACTGGCCTTCATAGATCAGCGGGAACAGCTTTTGCAGGTCGTCGCCCAGCACGGCCGACTTCATCACGCCTTCGCGCGCGCGCATCCAGTTGAAGTTGCCTTTCACCGTGTTGATCTCGCCGTTATGGGCGATCAGGCGGTATGGGTGGGCCAGCGGCCATTCGGGGAAGGTATTCGTCGAGAAACGCTGGTGCACCAGGGCCAGGGCCGAGATGCAGCGCGCATCCTGCAAGTCCTTGTAGTACACGCCCACCTGGTCGGCCAGCAGCAGGCCTTTATAGACGATGGTACGGGCCGACATCGACGGCACGAAGAATTCCTTGCCGTGCAGCAGTTTCAAGGCCTGGATGGCGTGGCCCGACGATTTGCGGATCACATACAGTTTGCGCTCGAGCGCGTCGGTCACCATGATGTCCGGGCCGCGGCCGATGAAAATCTGGCGAATCACCGGTTCCTTGGCGCGCACGGTGGGCGACATCGGCATGTCCGTATCGATGGGCACGTTGCGCCAGCCCAGCACGACCTGGCCCTCGATGCGCACGGCCCGTTCGATTTCCTGTTCGCACGCGATGCGCGATGCGTGTTCCTTCGGCAGGAAGACCATGCCCACACCGTATTCGCCAGGCGGCGGCAATTCCACGCCCTGCTTGGCCATTTCTTCGCGGTAATACTGGTCGGGAATCTGGATCAGGATGCCGGCGCCATCGCCCATCAGCGCATCGGCGCCCACGGCGCCCCGGTGATCGAGGTTTTTCAGAATCAGCAAACCCTGTTCGACGATCGAATGGGTCTTGTTGCCCTTGATATGGGCGACGAAACCGACGCCGCAGGCATCGTGTTCATTGGCTGGGTCGTACAGGCCTTGCGCTTTCATGGGCTTCTCCGCTGCATATGACTATCGAAAAACTAGAGTAGTGCAACGCAACAAAAAACTCAACTACAATAATTAGGGTCGGAGTCGAATTAAATTCGATTCTGTCGCTCTAAAAATTTAATAGGGACATAGTCGTAGGGATTTCAATAAAAGCGCGGAAAGGAACCATTTTTTGTTTTAAATGCGAATGCTTTTTAATTGGCGGCCGCGTCGGCCACGATTTTGCGGGGACGGCCCCGCTTGGCAGGCAGCACTTGCCGCTGCATTTTCTGCTCCAGCGCCTGCTTGAAAGCGTCGGAACCCAGCGGCCAGCCCTTCAATACAGCCTGTTCCACCACTTTCACCTGGCTGCTGCCCAGGCCTTGCTCGAACAGGCGCAGATACGCCGCCTCGCGGTCGAACGGCGTGTTGCCCAGCGCCCAGTACAGCGCATGGTCGGTGATGACGGGATCGGGACGCACGCCCGCATGGTGGGCATAGCTGGACCAGCTGTAATCGAGCGCCTGGCCCGCCAGGCCCGTTTGCACAGGCACGCATTCCAGGTAGCGGCAGCACGTGAGGAAGAAATTGTCGGGATCGATGACGGAAGTTTTGTAGCGTCCCTGCCACAAGGCGCCTTCGCGGCCGTATTTCTGGTTGAAATACGGCACGTAATAGCGCCCCAGCCACTGCATCAGCTGTCCCAGGCCCGTCGCATCGGCCGGCGTGGCCAGCAAATGTAGCTGATCAGGCAATAAAACATAGGCGTGGATGGCCACCTTGAACATTTTCGCCCCCGTTTTCAGCCAGGACAGGAATTGCGCGTAGTCCGCCGCGTCCTGGAACACGGGTTGGCGGTTGCTGCCGCGCTGAATCACGTAATGGGGCAGTGCTGGAATGATGAGGCGGGGCAAACGGGCCATGGCAGAATCGGTAAAAAGAAGGCTAAGACCTTGATTTTACACACTTGCGCGCGCAAGGAGCGACTCTGTCCCTGTTTTATTTGGAATGTGGAAAAAAGCGACTGACTCTGTCCCTTTTATTGCGCCGGCCACTTGCGGGCGGCGCAACAAGGTCATCAGGACAGGTTAAAACTGGCCGACAGGCTGTAGCCTTCGCCATACGCGCTGCGCAGCGGCAAGTCCTGGCCCAGGCCCGTCTTGGCTTTCTTGCGCAAACGATACACGAGCATGTCGACCCGGCGGCCCGCATCGGGATCTTCGCCCCCCATGCCGGCCACGATGACGTCGCGCGGCACGGGACGGGTATTAATGGTGAGCAAGTGCAGGAAGTTGAATTCCTTTTCCGTCAAGGCGATGACGGCGCCCATCAACTCAAGTTGGCGAGCGCTTACTTTCAACGTCCACTTGCCCGGCTCGGGTACAGGATCTTGCGGCCCGACGCGGCGGTCGAGCGCTTCGATGTGCGCCGCCAGTTCGGGGAATTTGATCGGCTTGGTCAGATAGTGGTCGGCGCCCAGGCGCAAGCCCAGGATGCGGCTGTCGAAGGCGACGCGCCCCGTCAGCACCAGCACGCCGATTTGCGGATACAGCTGGCGCATGCGGGGGATGACGTTGAAGCCGTCTTCATCGGGCAAACCCAGGTCCAGTACGACCACGCCGACATTGCCATGGCTCAACGCCGTCCACATACCGCCAGCGGAGCTGGTGATATGGACTTCGTGTTCGAGCTCAACGAGGAACTCCGCCATGTCTTCGGCGTAGTCGAGATTGTCTTCGACGATCAGTATTTTCGTCATTGCTACGCCATTCTTCCGTTAGTGAGCACACCGAGGGCAAACCATGCCATGCACTTCTACACCATGATGGACGGCACAATAGGTTTACGTCAAGGAATTATCACGGTTGCCTTCAGCGGAAGCAAGGCTTTTCCTTGTCTAGACAGGAAGCGGCAGCCAAATGCGGAAAAGTGCCCCGCCTTCGGGCAGATTATGCCCCTGCAAACTCCCGCCATGCACGTCCACCACGGCGCGCGCCATGTACAGGCCCAGGCCCGCGCCCGGATGCGTGGCATTAGTTCCACGGAAACCTTTTGCGAACAGCTGCGCCAGTTCTTCTTCCCGCAAGCCGGGCCCCGCATCGCGCACGCACAGCGCCACGCCGCCCTCGGGCACCAGCCTGGCCGACAAGGTGATGACGCTGCCCGGCGGGCTGAACTTGACGGCGTTGTCCAGCAGGATTTTCAGGCACAGGGCCATGCCGGGCACGTCGCAACGCAACCTGGCCGGCAAGTCTTCGTCGAGTTCCAGCTGCACGCGGTGGCTGACAGGCACGGTGGCGGCCGCCTGCTGCAGCAAGGCCAGCGGCGCGATGCCGTCGGCGGCCCGCTCGCGGCCGATGGCCGCCATGCGTTCGGGCGACAAATAGTCGTCGATCATGCCTAACAAACGGTCGACGGCCGTCTGGATTTTCACGTAGCGCTTGCGCGTGGCCTCGTCCGCCTCGGTGGACGTCGAGACGAGGCGCTGGATGGCGCCGTCGATGGTGGCCAGCGGCGTGCGGAATTCATGCGACAGCATCGAGGCGAAGCGCTTCTGCTCCTTTTCCCGCTCAGCTTCCTGCGCCTGGACGGCGCTGACGTCGCGCAAGGTCCCCGCCAGGGTCACGCCCCGCCCTGCCGCCGCGGGCACGATGGTGGAATGGATTTCCAGGGCCAGCTGGTGGCCGTCGGCGTGCGGCAATTCCACTTCGCGCAACAGGGTCAGGCGGCTGGCGTCGCCGTCGCGCCAGCGCTGCAGCCGGGCCGGCACGTCCGCCGCCAGCTGCGCCGCGTGCGCGCGCAAGGCGGGCAAGTCGTGGCCCGTCAGGCGCTGCGCGGCGGGACTGATATAGATCAATTCGAGGGTGGCGGCGTCGAGCAGGAAGGCCGCGTCGCGGCCGTGTTCGGCCAGCAGACGGAATTGCGCTTCGCCCGCCCGCGCGCGCAGCAGGGCGCGGCGCAACTGGACGAAGCGCAGCGCCATGAGGATGGCGCCGGCCAGCAGCAATACAAGAAAGGGCAGGAAGGGCAGCATGCGTTATACCTGGCAAGAAAGAATCGCCAAGTATAAGCGTGCGGCAACGTTAATCTTCCAGCGGGGCGAAAATCTGCTGCAAGTCTTCCTGCGTGAGGGCCATCTTTTGCGATTCGCCTTCGGCCAGGATCGATTGCGCCAGCTCCGATTTCTTTTGCTGCAGCAACTGGATTTTTTCTTCCAGCGTGCCCTTGGCGATCAGCTTGTAGACGAACACGGGCTTGTCCTGGCCGATGCGCCAGGCGCGGTCCGTGGCCTGGTTTTCCGCCGCCGGATTCCACCACGGGTCGTAGTGGATGACCGTGTCGGCCGCCGTCAGGTTCAGGCCCACGCCGCCCGCTTTCAGGCTGATCAGGAAGATCGGCACGGCGCCCTGCTGGAAGGCCGCCACTTGCGCGCCCCGGTCCTTCGTTTCGCCCGTCAGCAAGGCGTAGGGGATGTCGCGCGATTCGAGTTCTTCCTCGATCAATTCCAGCATGCTGGTAAATTGCGAGAAGACGAGAATCTTGCGCCCTTCGTCGAGCAAGTCTTCCACCATCTGCATCAGGTCGAGCAGCTTGGCAGAACCGGCCGATTGCTTCTTCGCCGGCAAGGATTTCACGAGGCGGGGGTCGCAGCACACTTGCCGCAGTTTCAGCAACGCTTCGAGAATGACGATCTGGCTGCGCGCCACGCCCTTCTTGTCGATTTCTTCGCGTACTTTTTGATCCATCGCAAGACGCACGGTTTCATACAGGTCCCGCTGCGGCCCCGTCAATTCCACCTTGCGCACCATTTCCGTTTTCGGCGGCAATTCCTTGGCCACATTGTCCTTCGTGCGGCGCAGCAGGAAAGGCTTGATGCGGCGATTCAAGAGCATGCGGCGCAGCGGATCATCCTGGCGCTCGATCGGATGGCGGAACTGGGTGTTGAAGGTCTTCTCGTCGCCAAGCAAACCCGGCAGCAGGAAGTGGAATTGCGACCACAGCTCGCCCAGGTGATTTTCCAGCGGCGTGCCGGACAGGCACAGGCGGTGGCGCGCGCGCAGCAGGCCTGCGCTTTGCGCCGCCTTGCTGCGCGTATTCTTGATGTAGTGCGATTCGTCGAGGATGACGAGGTGGAAATCGTGCTCGCGCAAGGTTTCCTCATCGCGCGGCAACAGGGCGTAGGTAGTCAGCACCAGGTCGCATTGGTCGATCTGGTCGAACTGCTGGGCGCGGTCCTTGCCTTGCAGCAGCAACACCTTCAAGCCGGGCGCAAATTTTGCCGCCTCGTCCTGCCAGTTGCCCATCAAACTCGTCGGTGCAATCACCAGCGCCGGATGCGTCAAACGGCCCGCCTCCTTTTCCACCAGGATATGCGCCAGGGTTTGCACGGTTTTTCCTAAGCCCATGTCATCGGCCAGGATGCCCGCCAGGTCGTGGTCGCGCAGGAATTGCATCCACGCCAGGCCATCGGCCTGGTAATCGCGCAGGGTCGCCTGCAGGCCGGCTGGTGCCGCCACTTTTTGCACGGCGCCGAACTGGCTCAGCTTGCGGCCCATGGCGCGCAGCTGCTCGCCGCCCGTCCACTGCATGTCCAGGCCGCGCGCCAGCTCTTCCAGGCGCGCCGCGTCCAGGGTCGACATGCGCACCGCATGTTTGATCTTGTCGCTGAAATACAGTTCCCCCAGCGTGTTCAGGATGGGACGCACGCGGCCCCACGGCAGGGCCACACGGGTGCCGTCCGACAAGGTCGCCAGCATCTGGTCATCGTCGGCATGCGCTTCGATGACTTTCGGGTTGAAATCGTTGGGTGCGTTGCGGATCAGCTGCACCAGCACGGGCAGCAGCGGCACGCGCTCGTGGTTGACGACGATGCCCAGTTCCAGCTCGAACCAGGCGTTGCCGCTGTCCGGGTCCTGGTCGTCGATTTCCGCGTACCAGTCGCCCACGTCGCTCACGTCATAGCGGTACTTGGCCGTCTTTTCCACGATCCAGCCCTGCGCCAGCAAGGCATCGATGCCGGACTCGGCAAAACGCAGCCATTCCGCCTGGGAAGGCAGTTGCAAGGCGCCCTTCAAGCCGCTCAAGGGGGCCGAGCCCGGCTTCTTGAATTGCAGCTCAGCCAACGTCGCCAGCGCGCGCGCTTCATCGACGGTGTTTCTCTGGATAATTTCCGTCACGTCACCCACTTGCCGCACCACGCGCTGCGACGGGTCGAACGAGACTCTTTCACCATCGTAGTCATAGGACAGCACGGCGAAGTCGCTCCAGCGCTGCGCGCCGCCATCGGCCAGCATGGCGCTGTCTAACAGCAAGACCGGTTGCGCCGGCACGTCCTTGCGCAAGCGCTGCGGCAACGGTTGCGGCAGCGGCATCAAATGCTGCAAGCCCTGCGCCAGCAGCAGTTGCGACACGCGCACCTTGTCGTTCGCGTTCAGGGGCGGCGCCTGCGCCACCAGCGCCTGCAAGTCGGCCAGGGAAATGTCGGAGCCGCCCTGGTTCAGTTCCAGCACGCCGCACGACAGGTTGTCGATGTACCACGGCGGATCCGTGGGCAGCATGTAGTCGATCTGGTCGGCGCCATGGTGCTTCGCGCCTTCCGGCGGGTCCACTTGCCAGCCCAGGCGCATGGTCTTGCCTTCGTCGCGCCAGAACAGGCGCGCGGGACGCACGGGACCTTCCTTCAACGGGTACACGAGGCCATTGCCGACGTCGGCCCAGGAATTGGCCCACAACAATTTATCCTGCTCGGCCAGCATTTTCAGCAGGGCCGCGCCCACCTTGCCCTTCGGCTCCGTGGCGCTGCCCGTCTGCGAATTCTGCCCGCTGCGCATGGCCACGAAGAAACGCACGAGGTCTTCGTCGGCTGGCGTCAGGAACGTGGGGGGCGCCGACAGCAGGGAAAAGATTTCGCTGATGGGGGACGCCGCCGCCACGTCGCCGTTCGGCCGCAGCCGCGCCTTGTACAGGCACAGGGCCACGTGGCGGCCACCGCTGGTGGGCGCCAGCACGTAGATCAATCGATGCTGGTTGAGTTTGGGGTCCGGTTCGGCAATGCTCAGCACGGCTTTCGGATGGGCGGCTGCCTCCACCCGCTGCAGCCAGGTGGCGACGGCATACGGCAAAGGCGCTCCCGGCGCGCTGGCCGGGGCAACTGGGGTTTCACTGGTTTCGTCGCGGGTAAAATCCATGGGGCGCATTTTTGTGTAAAGGTCGTATCCAAATCGGCAACAGGCAATATTATCCGCCATACAGCCGTTGCTGGCTTGATTCACACACGCTCTTTGAGCAGTTTTAATGCGCGATGCCTAAAAAATAAGTATTTAATACGACACTTGGGACCCGCAGACGGCAAAAAAGGCCCGTCACGGGCCTTTTTTGCCGCCGTTGGCCCGCTTGTCAGGCCGGCACAGTTTCTTCTTCTGCCACGTTGGCGGCTTCGACGAGCGGAGCGGTGCTCGTATCGGCCGGCGTAAAGTTGCGCAAAAACAAGAAGAACTGACCCATCATCTGCGTCCACAGTTGCAGATTGATATTCAGGTACTCGCGGCTGACGCCGCCGGCGACCAGCACATCCATTTCCAGCACGACGAAATCGCCATGCTGGGCCACGCGGGCAAAACGCTTGCTGCGGTGCCATTCGGCCAGCAAGCCGGCCGGCAAGTCGCCGCCCTGCACGCGCAGCGGGCAGCTCAGGGTCAGGTCCGCATACTGGCCAGGCGATGCTTCATTGCCCCACAGCACCTGAAAGCCGATGCCATGGCTGGCGCTGTGCAGGCGCACAACACCGTCGTGTTCGATGCTGGTGACGGCGCAGCCGGCCGCCTTGATGGCTTCGGCCGTTTGTTCCGCATTCAGGGTGGTCAGCAAGCTATTCGTGTTTTCCATCGTCATTCCATTCATTTCAAAAAGTAAAATTATTGGGGGGCCGGCGCGGGGGCGGCCGGCGTTGCTGCCGCTTCCGTTTGACGCGCATCAAAGCGGCCCTGGTACAGCTGGTCGCCGTACTGCTGGGCGATTTGCTCCAGCTTGACCCGGCTTTGCGCGGCGAACGGCTGGCGTGCCTTCATGACGTCCAGCACGTCGAGCCCTTCATACGCTTGCAGGATTTCCTGCCCGGCCGCATACAGCTGGGCATTCTTGCTTTCGCAGCGCGCCAGGGCGCCCCGCTGCGACGCCACTTCGCCGTCGAGGCGCGCGCGCTCCGCTTCCAGCTGCTTGCCCGTGGCGGCCAGCTGTTCGCTGGCCTGGCGGTACTGCGCCAGGCTGGCGCTTGCCTCTTGCGCGGCGGCGGCGCTGCGCTGTTGCTGCTCGCCCAGTTTTTCCCGTTGCGCGCGCTCCTGCGCCAGTTGCGACTGGCTGCGCGCCAGTTCCTTTTTCAAGCCATCGCTGGCAGGCGCGGCGACGGGCGCCGCCTTGGCGGCAGGTGCGCCCTTGGCTTTCAGCAATTCCAGCTCGCCGCGCGTCTGCTGCAGTTGCGCCGTGACATTGCGCAACTCGGCGCGCAGGCGCTCTTCCATGCTCTGGCCCTTCTGTCCCTGCGCCTGGGCGGTGCCGGCGGCCAGCAAGCTCAGCAACAGTAGCGGCACGCGCATTTTGTTGGATATCAACATCATGGCTCCTTAAAAACGCGCGTTCAATTCGATTTGCAGGGT
The DNA here is from genome assembly GCF_030397625.1 of Janthinobacterium sp. SUN026. Taxonomy (NCBI): domain Bacteria; kingdom Pseudomonadati; phylum Pseudomonadota; class Betaproteobacteria; order Burkholderiales; family Oxalobacteraceae; genus Janthinobacterium; species Janthinobacterium sp. SUN026. The sequence continues at coordinate 190,761 of NZ_JAPQNU010000007.1, forward strand.
GTCGATCGACAGTGCCGAACCGAACACTTCGCGACTCGACGTCCAGCGGCCGTTCAGCCAGGTATTCTTGTCGAGCGCATATGCGCCGCCCAGGTAGTAGCCGCGCGCATTCGTGCCGCCCAGGTGGAAGGTGGAATCGTTGTAAGCGTCAGGCAAGGCATCCGGTTCGATGCGCTTGTAGCCCAGTAAAACGTTCCAGTCGCCGCGCGCCGCCGGGTTCGCCTTGCCCAGGGTTGCCTGCAGCATGTAGGCATTGCCGCCGCTCCGGAAATCGGCTTGCGACACGCCGCCCGTGCCGCCGAAATTGTTCATGATGCCGCCCTTGGCGCGCGCCCACATTTCGTTCTTGTCGTAGGCCATGTTGCGCACATAATCGCCTTCGATGCGCAAGTCCGTGCCGCCGGCCACCTTGCTATCCCAGCGCGCATTCAGGTTGGCCAGGCGGAATTTCGACGCCAGGCCCACGAATTGCGGCTGCGGCGTGTTCGCCGGGTCCAGCGGATTCAGGGCGATATTGCGCAACAACATCAAACTGTTACCCTTTTGCATGCTCGACGGACGCGACCAGTCCGTGTTGCAGCCATCGGCGCCCGCATACAGCGCGCACGGCTGCGAATACTCGCCGCTGATGTTGCGGAAGTTGTAGTAGGCCAGCGCGCCGCGCAATTGGTGGTCGCTATTGATCTTCCACGACGCGCCCACTTGCGCGCCCAGCAGCCATTTGTTTTCGCTGGACATTTTTGCCTGGCTGCGGCTAGGCGCATTGTCGGACGAATACTCGAGCGGAATCAGGCCCAGGGTGCCGAACACGGTGACATCCTTGCTGTCACCCACCGGTTGCTGCACCTTGGCGGCGATGCCGTCGAAATTGAGTTCGCTGGAAAACAATTCATCACTGGAAACAAACGGATTGTCGAAGCGGCCCGCCGTCAGTTTCAGCCAGGAAGCGGGCTGGTAGGACAGCCAAGCCTGGTCCAGCCAGATGTTTTTCTTGCCCAGGCCGCCGCCCAGGGTTTGCGTGGTGGACACGGGGCTGTCGTCGTTGCCGCTGGCCAGGCGGATGCCTGCCTGCGTGCTGTCGGAAATGTCGGCCAGGATGCCCAGGCGGGCGCGCGCGCGCAGCAAGTGCTTGCGGTCTTCGCGCGTGTTCAGCAACGCTGGCAAGGCCAGGTTGGTGTTCGAATTGACGTCGTAGCCGCTGCCGCTGTTGAGCGAGCGCCAGTCGATCTCGATATTGCTGTTGGCCATGTCGTAATAGCGCGATTCGTAGCGCGCGCGCACGTCGCCTTCCACGCGGATGCGCTTGGTCCAGGCCGGCGTTTCATTCGGCGCCGCCCAGCCGCCCGCCTTCGCCTCGGCCAACACTTGTCCCTTGATTTCGTCGCGGATCTGCTCGCGCACGGTTTGCGAAATGTACGGCACGCGCACGTCGCCCGGCTGTACCTGCGCCAGGGCCGCCGGCGCTGCCGCCGGACGGGCTTGCGCGGCGGCCAGCGCTTCGCTTTGCGCCTGCGCCAGCAGCGCTTCGCCGGCATCCTTGTTGAGGGCGCCGCTCTGGATCAGGCCGCGGATCAGTTTGACCATGGTGCTGTCGGCCGGTGCTTGCGCTTGCACGGCGCCTGCCGCCACGCTCAGGGCCAGGGCAGCGAGCGCCAGCGGAAGGCGGCGCAGGCGCTGTGGGGAAGAAAATAAGGAATTCATTGTTTCTCTCGAAAAAAATTAATATGAATTGGGGGCGCTATGGCCGGCGGCCTTTAATGGAAACGCGGGCCGGGAAACGCAGGGACGCCGGCGGCCGCTCGTCGGCGCGGAAGTCGCGCACCATGGCCAGCACTTGCTCGTCCGTCTGCGCATTGCCCGTGCCTTGCACCAGCTGCACTTTCGTCGTCCTGCCTTCCGTATCGAGCCACAGGTCGACGCGGATGTCGGCAAACGCCAGCTGGCGCGTGCGCGGATCGCGGGCAAAGGCCAGCTGCAGCGCGTTGGCGACATAGCGGCCATACGATCCCGCGCCGAGTCCGCCGCCACCGCCGCCGCCCGTCATGCCGCCGCCGCGTCCGGCCTGGATGCCGAAGGCGTCGCTGCCGGCCTGCGCCGCGCCGTCGATGGTGACGGGGTCGCCCTTGTCCGGCGACGGGCTTTCCGGCGCGTCATCCATGGGCTTGTCGGCCGGCGTCGGTTCCGGCTCCGACACTTCCGGCACCACCTTGTCGGGCGTCGGTTCCGGCAGTTTTTCCGGTTCCGGCGGCGGTGGCGGCGGAGGGGGCAGCATCAGCATCGGCGGGGCCGCCACTTCGCGCTTGGTCGCGGCCGTGTCCGACAGCAAATACCAGACCAGCGCGGCCAGCGCGCCGGCCAGCAGCGCACCGCCGGCCACGCCGCCCCAGCGGCGCCACCACTGCGCCGCGCCCGACGGTTCCGAGGCAGCCATCTTCATCATGTCGTCACGCTTCACCTTGCGCTCCTCATGCCGGCTTGCCGGTCACCAGGCCCACCTGGTTCAGGTCTATGCGGCGCAGCAAGTCCAGCACTTCGACCACTTTCGCGTATTGCACGGCGGCATCACCGCGCACGATCACGGGGAAGTCGGGCGTCAGGGCCTTTTCCGTGCGCAAGCGCTCTTCCAGCTCGGGCAAGGTGACGGGATAGGCGTCGAGGAAGACCTGGCCCGCGTTGTCGATGGTGATGGCCTTGGTCTTCGGTTTTTCCAGCGCCATGGCCGAACTGGCCTTGGGCAGGTCGACCTTGATGCCGGGAATGCTGGCATTGCTGGTCAGGATGAAGATCACCAGCACCACCAGCAGCACGTCGACGAAGGGCGTGATGTTGATGCCGCCGCTACGCTTGCGGGGGGTAAACTTGGCGGAGGTGGCCATGGTTATGCGCCCCTCACGCCTGTTGCAGCACGGGACGCATCTGGCGTCCGTCGCCCTGCTCTTCAGCCAGGCGCGTGGCGAATTCGTCGACGAAGACGGCCATATCGGCGACGATGGCGTCCGAACGCGACGACAACCAGTTGTAGCCGAACAGGGCGGGAATCGCCACGCCCAGGCCTGCAGCCGTACACAACAGCGCTGCCGCCATGCCCGGCGCCACCGAGTTGATGTCCACGGCGCCGGCCATGGCCGCCACGACGAACACCAGCATGATGCCGATCACGGTGCCGAACAGGCCGACGTACGGCGCGCCTTCGATGGTGGTCGAGAGCCAGATCATGCGTTTCGACATGCGCTCGCTTTCGCGCACCATCACGCCATCCATGGCGGCGCGGATGGCGCCGATCGTCGCGTTCGACACGGCGTTCAAGTCGTAGCCGCGGTCGTGGCGGCGGCGCATCTCGTCGATGGCCACGTCATACAGGCGCCACAGCGAGGAATCCGTCTTCACGGAAGTGCTCAGCTTGCCGTTGCGCGCCAGGTGGTCCAGCGGCGCGCCGGCCGCTTCGTGGAACGACTGCATGAATTGCGCATTCGCGCGCGAGATGGCGCCATAGCTGCGGCCCTTGCCGATCATGATGATCCACGACAAGACCATCATCAGGCCCAGCACGCCGACGACGATCCACGCGTCGAGCGGCATGGCGGCGATGATGAAGCCGAAATGGCTCTTGCCGGCCTGCTGTTCGTCGGCGCCAAACACGGCAAGGCGCGATTCGGAACCTTGCGAGACGGCGTCGGCCAGCAGCAGGGCGTCGGGACGGGCCGTGCGCGACAGGCGCAGCTCGTCGATGGCGCCCGTGAAGTTGTTCAGGGTGGCGGTGCCGGAAGCGACCGGCGCTGCATCGGCGCCCACCGACGCGGCGCTGGTGAAGGCTGGCAGCGCGGTGGCCAGCGACACGGCTGGACGGCCGCCCACGTACAGGGCCACGTTGGCTTTATCGGCTTTCACAGCCAGGTGCGACCATTGCGCGGCCTGGATCGGTTGGCCGGGCTTGCTGCGCTGGCCATTCACCTGCACGAAAGGCACGCCCTGGTCGACGCCGATCAGCAATTCGTTGGCGCCATCGCGGCGCGCATACAGCACTTGCTGCGGGCCCAGGTTATCGGGACGCACCCAGGCGGAAAAGGTGAAGGGCGCGCCGGCGGCCAGCGCCAGCGAAGGCGAGGCAGGCAGCATCAGCGGCGCCGTACCCAGGCGGGCGCCGGCGCCGATGACGGAACCGTCCAGTGCCGGCACGGCTGTCTGGGCATGGTTGCCGTAGGCGGTGCTGTCGCGCGAAGGCACGCCAGGCTCGGTGAAGTGGTACACGAGGCTGTAATCGGGGTCGAAGGTGCGGTGGCCGTTGCCGGAAGCGGGCGCCTTCGGATTGCCGTAGTACATCCACAGCTGCTGCGGCGTGCCGGCCGTCAGGGCCGGTACGTCGACCCAGATCAGGGCGATGCCCAGGAGCGGGTTGAACTGTTCGATCTGGTGGTTCAGCACCGTCTTGTCGTCGCCCGCCACGAAGCGCAGGTCGGCGCCGTTGTCGCTGACGCCTTCGAAGTTGAAGTTACCAGAATGCAAGCGCAGCAGCACGGGAATGCGGCCGGGATCGCCGCCCACGGCGCCCGCCTTCGGGCCGGCGTCGACGGTGACGGGTTTGCGGTAAGCCCAGTCGGGCTGCCACCAGGCATGCGCCAGGCCGGGAACGAGCGTGCCCAGGATCGTGAGCAGGAAAAGAAAACGTTGCATGACAGTGATTCTCCGAAGAAAAGTCTAAAAAAGTGCAGTGCTGGTGAGCTGGCCCGTCAGTAGCTGGCCGACAGGTTGAAATTGATGCGGCGCACGTGTTTGTGCGTGCGCGGGCCATCGCGCAGCGGGTAAGCGAAATCGATGCGGCCATTCAGGTAGCGCAGGAACTGGAAGCTGCTGCCCACGCCCACGGAGGCCAGGCCGAACAGGTCTTTCTGCTCGATCATCGGATCGCGCAGGCGCAGGCGCGCGCCATCGGCAAAGGCAAACAGGCGCCAGTTTTCCAGGCGGCTGAAATACGTCAGCTGGGGCGTGCGCCATTCGACGGTGCCGGAAATGCCGTAGTCGCCCGTCGCTTCGGCCGACAGGTAGCCGCGCACGGAATTGGCGCCGCCGGCGGCCATCTGCTCGCCCGACACGAGCGCCGCGTCGGCCAGCTGGCCCGACATGCGCCCGTGCAGCTGCGCGCCGCTGCCCAGGGTGTAGGTGGCGTTGGCGTCGCCCTTCAGCACGAGGAAGCTGGGCGAAGCCTTGTAGCGCTTGTTGTCGTAGGCGGCGCTGTCGCTGCCGTAGCCGAACGCGGCGCGCGTGCCGGCCACCAGCGACAGGCCCAGGCCATACGTCGCCGCATCCGTCTGCGCAAAGCCGTTATACGACACGCTCAGGGGCACGTACTTGAGCGGAATATTGCTGCCCGTGCCATTGAGCTTCAAGGCTTCCTGGTTATCCTTGAAATCGATGCCGGCAGAAAAGCTGTGCCACCAGATGCCGCTGTTGGGCACCGTGTAGTTGACTTTCATGCCCAGCGCGTGGCCCTTGCCCAGCACGCTGGTGCCGCCCGTGCTGGCGACGTTGCTGTTCGACTGGTAGCCGGTCGCTTCCACGCTCCAGCCCTGCGTGCCGATCGGCGCCACGTACGAGGCGGACCACACCTTGGTCTGGTTCAGGTCGCCCGGCGTGCCGAAAAAGCTGATGGTGGCGCTATGTCCCATCTGCCACAGATTGTCGTGACCGACCGACATGCTGCTGCGCAACTTCTTGGTATCGGCGCTGTAATCGTTGTTCAAGCCGATGCTGGCGCGCCACGGGCTGCTGTCCTCGACTTTCAAGTCCACGTCCATGGTGCCGGGCAGGCTGCCCTGCTTGACCAGCGGCATCACCTGGCGCTTCGGACCGCGGTTCAGGGCCGTCAGCTCCACTTGCGCCTGCGTAAAGTCGGGCACCTTGCCTTCCGTCAAAGCCGGTACTTGCTGGCGCACGTCGAGCGGCGAGTTGTATTGCGCGCCGACGACGCGCAAGCGTCCCACCTTCGTTTCGCTCACCTGCAGCACCACCACGCCCTGCTCCACCTGCTGCTCCGGCAAGTCCACGTAGACGGACTGGTAGCCGCGGGCTTGATATGCCGCAACGAGGGCGTCGCGCGCCCCTTCCACGTCCTTCAGGGTTCGGCCCGGCCCCAGGAAGGGCGTGACCGCCTCTTCGATGGCACGCGCATCGAGCACGGTATTGCCGCGCACCAGGTATTCCTCGATCGTCACCTGCCGTTCCGGCGCGGCCACAGGAGCGGCCGCCGGGACCGCGTCCTGCGCGCGCGCCATGCCGGGCAGCGCCAGCATGGCCAGGCACAGCATCGTCAAGGCGGTTGCAGGCGCCGCTGGCGGCACGCCCCTGCCCTTGGTTGTCATTTCACGCATCTTCCATTCACCTTAAAATCAAACGGTTGCCCTGTGTTGCGGCGCTGGGCCGGCGTATTTTTGTTGCTAATGCTGATCTACTGATGCCTAGACAGCCGCCGCGCGCGGCGACTGCCGAATGTCATCAAATGTTCATAAAACTCCGCTCAAGGCTGCAAACCGCGCCGCTCGTTCGGCGTGAGCGCCTGCAGCTGCGGCGCCGTCAACGGCCCCGCCCCCAGCACCTGCACCACACCGGCCGGCTGGTAGCTGGACGCCTGCGGTTCGCCGCCCGTGTGCTTGCCGACACCGGCTTCGTCCGCCTGCTCGTTGCCAAAGCCCAGCACCTTCACCGTGAACAGCGACGGCTGCGCCTGGCGCGTGGCCGCCCGTTCGCGCTGCAGCACGTCCTGCGCCGCCGTCACGGCTTGCGAGGCGGCCGCGCTGGCATTGCTGAGCGCACCCACGTTCACGGCGGCGATGGCCGGCATGCCCGTGGCCTTGCCCTGCACCTGGATGTTTTCCGCGTTGACCACCTGCAAGGCCGCCAGGTTGACGTTGCCCGAGACGCGGATGCCCGCCTCGCCCGCGTCGATGCTACCCAGCGGGGCGATCAGGTCGATGTCGCCGGACGGCACCTCCGGGATCGGGTTCAGGGTGGCGATGCCGGCGCCCGTGTTCGGCGTGGTCGGCGACAAGGTCACCATGCCGATGTCGTCGTAGACCCGGCGCTGCGGCGCAAACACCACGGTGGACTTGGAGCCGCGGCCCGCATTGATATCGCCCTGCGCCGACCAGGCCAGGATGTTGCCGCCGAAGGTGGTGAAGATGCGGCTCTGGCCCAGCAGGATGCTGTCCCGGGCGTAGATCTGGATTTCACCGGCGCCCTGCGTCAGCACGCCCGAGCCTTCGCCCGGCACGAAGCCGCCATCGACGCCCACCAGGGTGCGCCCGCCCGGGGTCAGGATGTCGATGTTGCCGCCGAAATCGGTGTGGATGCCGGCATCGGCCAGGTCGAACACGGGGGCGTGGATGTCGCCCCCCAGCACATATTGCTGGCGCGTCAGGTAATTGACGCCCTTGCGCGGCCGCTTGGTGCTGCCGCCTGAGGTGCCGTCCAGATAGTAGGTGGCGCCGCTGAACATGGTCAGGTCACCCGCATAGGTCACGGGCTTGCCCTGCGCATCCTTGCTCGGGAACAGCGTGGCGATGGCTTCGCGGCCGCGCAGGTAGCTGCCTTCGCGCACGCCGCCGGCAGCCGTGTACTCGCGCCCGCCAGCCTTGAGTTCGGCGAAATAGACGTTGCGCAGGAAGACGCGCTGCTGCTCGGCCGGCAAGGCCGCGAAAAACTTGCGCGCGTCCATGCTGCCGGCATCGAAGGTCAGCCCGGCGCTGTTGCGCTGGCCGGCGCCGTAGCGGGTTTCCAGCCAGTTGACCAGATGCAGCTGGCTCGACAGGCCGTATTCGCGCTGCAGGTCGCGCCTGGCGCCGCTGCTGGCCTGGAGAGACTTGTCGAGCTCGCCTTGGCGCGCCGCCAGGAAGGCGGGCGCGCCCGCCGCGTCACCGCTGTAGCCGAATTCCGCGCGCAACCAGTCGGCCAGTCCCAGGCGGCCGCCATACACGGCCACCGCCTTGCCGGGCTGGTCGGCCAGCGGCTTGCCTGGGTCGATCAGGTTGGCAGCGTCGAGATAGCGCGCGGCAAAGGCGTCATAGTTGGGACCGTACGCCCCGACCCCGGCCGCCACCGCGATGCTGGCGCCGCTGCTGCGGTCGCCAGGCGTGATATGCGTCACCGCCCCGATACTCTTCAGCTCGGCCTTGTCGGCCATGTCGATATCGCGCCCGGCCGTCACTTCCAGCGTGCCCGGACCGCCCACGTAGAACGTGCTATAGCGGATGTCGCGGCCGGCACGCACGACCGATACCTCGTCAGGATTGTTGTGCAGTATCAGATTGCCGCGCGCCGAACCGACAAAGTTTTCCGTCGGCCGCAGCGGCAGCGACGGGTTGGCGTACGCGATCTCCGAAGTCCAGCCCAGCAGTCCCTGTGGCGTCGCTTCGACCAGCCCCAGCGCCGTGCCGGAGTTGACGATATCGCGTCCGGCCCGGATATCGACGGGACCGGCGCCCTCGTACCAGGTGCTGTGGCTGGCCGACTTGCCGCCGCCGCGCGTGATGATGGAACCGGTGCGCAAGCCGACGATGTCGCCCGCCAGCGCGTAGTAGCGCGCCGGCAGCTGGTCTTGCACCGCGTAGCCCGAGGCGGTGGGCGGCGTCAGCGTGAACAGCGGATAACGCTGCGGTGAAGCGCCCGCTTCGCGCGACGCGAACAGCACGCTGGGCGCCTGTGCCTCCTGATTGACGTTATGCGTGTACATGTCGCCATACGCGGTGGTGCCGGAAACGCCCGCGAAACCGGGATTGAACGGGCTCGGCAGCGCGGTCGGATCGGCGCCCGACGCCGTCACCGTATAGGCGCCCGCGTAGATCGAATCGGCGGCCAGCAATTCCAGCTGCCCCGGCGTGCGGCGGGTGAAATGCGCATCGACCGGCGATGGCGCCAGCAGCAGGCCGGTGGCCGGCCGCGCCGGCGCATTGGTGCTGGTGTCCATATCCCTCGCCCCTTGGGCGGAGTTGCCGACATACAGGCTGCCGCTGGCGGCCACCGCGCGCAATTGCGACGGCATCACGAAACGCCCGCCGCTGGAAGCCTGATTGCCGCTGGCGCGGTCGTCGCTCCAGGCCGTGGATGGCGTCAGGTTGCCGCCCGCGCTGAACAGGTCGATGGCGGTCGACGGCGTCCACAGCGAGAACCAGCTGTAGCCCTCGCCGTCCTGCGCCACGCCCTTCGCGGTGAACGGCGTGCCGTTGTTGATCTGGGTGACGCGGCCGGCGTCGCCCACGCCGCCCAGCACCAGGTCGCCGCGCGCATCGATGCGCACGCCGGAGTCGCCCGGCACCACCACCGGCCCGCCGCCCGCGATGGACGAGGTGGCCGTGTAGACCTGATGGGCGCGCGACTCCTGGCTGTCGCCCATGTCGAAGCGCAGCTCGATGCCGCCCACCGATCCCGCCTCCATGCGCAAGGCGCCGCGCAGGTTGACGAAGGTGCTATTGAGGTCGCCACGCGTGCCGGAAAAACGGGTATCCGGCGTGATCTCGTCGGTCGTGTCGGCAAACGAACGCACTTCGGCCACCGGATTGAGGCCGCCGCCAATGCGCACGTCGAGGTCGCCACCACCGGTCAGAGTAAGCGCGGAACCGTCGGCCGATACCCGGCCGGTGCTGGCCACCGCCAGGTTCAGGCCCTGGCTGCGCGTGACGAATTTGGCGCCCCGATCGGTGCGCGGCGACAGCATGCCGGCGGCCCTGCCCGCATCGAGTACAAGATTGCCGCCGCCCAGGGTGCCGATGCCGGTAAAGCCGGTCATCACGGGCTGGGTCTCGTACAGGTAGTTCGTGCCGAGACCGCCAGCGACATAACTGCCAAAGTTGATCCACCAGGCGGTGGGCACGCCATCGCCCTGGGCGACCGCGCTGCCGGTGCCCTGGCGCCACAGCCAGGTGCCGACGGCGCTGCTGTCCTGCTGCGGACGCAAATAGCCCACGTCGTCGGGGCGACGCTCCGTGCTGTAGCCGCCACCCACCAGGTCGCCGGTGACGTCACCCTGGGCGCGCACCAGCACATTGCCGCCATGCTCGGGATACCAAGCCTGGTACAGGCTTTGCGCGCCACCGTCGACGTAGGGCTTGAAGGCGTCGCCATCGGGGCCGAGGATGGAACCCTTGCGATCAGCCGCGCGCGGCAGCCGGTAAGCCGCCGCCACATTGGCCGCCTGGGTACCGGCCGTGTACACGCCGTACGGCGAATTCTGGCTGAAGTTGCCGCCGGCCAGCAGGTCGAGGTCGCCCGTGCCGGTACGCAGCACGCTGAACAGCTGTTGCCGCGCAGGCAGCGCTACCATCGGGAAACTGGCGCCTTCGGGCAGCCACGTCACCAGGTCGCCCACGTTCCACTGGTTGTACGCCAGCAGAGCTTCCACGCTCTCAAATTCGGCGAGATTGACCTGCGTACCGGCGGGATAGCCGGCATACAGTTCCGAGTCGCCCATCCAGTAAAAATTGCCCGCCACGCCGTCGATCGGCGGCGCCGCCACCTTCGGCAAGCTGAGTCCCAGGACCGCGCCGTAGTGGTGGTCGGCCAGCAGCAGACTGCGGTTGTCGCCCATGGGGCGCAGCGCGCGGCTATCGGCCGCCTGCAAATCGGCACCGGCCACCAGGCGCATCGACCACGACTGCGAACCGCTGGCCAGCATCGGCGCCAGCGCCCAGTTGCGGCCCTGGTTGCCGTCGGCGTCGGCCGGACGCAGGGCCACCGAATCGGCGCCGCCAGGCAGCCGCACCCAGGTTTCGCTCGGCACCAGCGCGCCCTTGCGCAGCTTCAGTTCGCCGGCCAGCGCCACGCCATTGGCGGGCGTATCGGGGAAGCCGTCACCGTCGTAGTCGGGGCTCGGCGTGTCCCTGACGGCGCCCACCGGGTACGGCAGCGGCACGCCGCCGGGCCAGGTCATGGCCGCCACGGACATTCCCACAGGCAAGCGGGTGCCGGCGTCGAGCCGCGTGCCGCTGCCCAGCGTGACCGCCTTCGCCAGCACGGTGCCGGCCGCATACACGACGGCGCCGGCGGCATTGCGCACGGCGCCACCCAGCACCGTGCCGGCCGGCAATTCCACGTCGGCCGTCAAGGTCGCTTGCGACGGCAGCGCCGTGCCCGCCCGCAAACTCATCGGTTTCATCGGCAGGTCGTAGTTCAGGGTGCGGCCGGACTGGAAGAAGGTGTCGTCGGCCAGCGTGACCAGCTCGCCATGCGGCACGATGACGTCGGCGCCGAACGGCACCCGGCCCTTGGCCAGCATCCAGCCCTTGTCGTCCGGCGTGACCGGCAAGGCCTTGCCATCGAAGCCGTCATTGATGCTGCCGAAGACGTTCAGGTTGCCGCCGGCGCGCAGCACCAGCGCGCCCGCTTCGCCGGAGCCGGCCACGCCGGTCTTCTGCGTGTGCGGATTGACGCTGGCGTAGCGGTGGCCCGACAGGTTGATGTCGCCATCGACATGCAGGTCGCCGTCCGGCGTGGCGCTGAGGATGGCCACGCCCGGACGCAGGTGGAAGGCGTCCTTGTAGTTGCGCAGGCCGGACAGGCGGCCGTTCATCAGCCCGTCGTTGGCCAGGGCGCCCTTCATGAAATCGACGCTATCGTCGTGCTTGCGGTCCAGGTAAGCCTGGTCGATGATCTGGTAAGGGCGGCCGTCGGCCGTCGTTTCCGTGCCCGGACGGGCGTCCGTGTACGACCAGAAACCGTTGACCGTGATGGCGCGGGCGCCGTCGATGGCCAGCGGACCGGCCGCATCGATGGCGACGTCGTTGCCGGTGGCGCCGCCGAGGCGCCGGGCGCTCAGTTCCAGCGTGCCCAGCGAGGCGATGCGCTCGGGCTTGCCGGCCGTGCCGGCACGCAAGTCCATGCGCGCGCCGGTATCGAGCACCAGGCGGCCGCTGCCGGCATCGATGTCGATCACGGCGCGGTTGGGCGCCTCGATCACCTGGCCGTAGCTGTCGACCCGCAGCACGCTGCCGTGGGCGTCGAGCAGCGCACTGCCGGCCACGCTGACGCCGTCGCGCGCGGCCAGGCGGATGCTGCCCACCTGCTCGCCGCTGGCGTCGACGGTGCCGTTGACGGCCAGACGGCCGCCATCCACCGACACCGTGATTTCGCGCGCCTTCAATTCATTCTCCAGCACCAGGTCGCCCTGCTTGAGCTGGAAGCTGCGGCTGCCGAACACGCCGCCCTTGCTCAGGCGCTGGTTCAAGCCCTTGAAATCCTCGATATGCTGGCCGCGCACGTCCAGGCCGCCCGCCGCGAACGGCACGTCGGTGCCGCCCGCGTCGTAGTGGCCGCTGCTGCCGCCGGTGATGCTGCCCAGCAACGCCACGCTGCCCGCCTGCGCGTCCAGCGCGGTAGCGGTGAGCTTGCCGGCGCGGTTGGAGACGGCCGAGAAATCGATGGTGGAAGCGGCCGCCTGGCGCACGTCGCCGTGGCGGCTGTCGAGCACCACGTCGCCGCCCCAGCTGTACTTGGGCACGCCGTTGAAATCGATCTTGCGCCCGGCCAGGTCGAGCCGGGCGCCGTCGCCCAGCACCACGTCTTGCTCAGCGGACACACTGAGCTTTCCGCTTGGCAACAGCACGGCCGTGTCGAGCGTCACGCTGCGCCCGTCCAGCGCCACTTCGGCGCCCAGTGCGCCGGCCAGCGCGGCCGCGCCCGGGACGGTGGCGGCCGCGCCGGACGGCCTGGCGACGTGGATGTCGCCGCCCGCCTTGATCTTGTTGACGGAACCGGCGGCGCCCGTGAGCAGCGCCGTGTTCAGCGCCAGGTTGCCGCCGCTGCGCAGATAGCCCTTGCTGTCCGCATCCCAGCCGCTTTGCGACTGGTACACCGACAGCGAGCCCGTGTGGTTAGCGGTGATGCGCTCGCTGGCATTGATGGCGACATCGGCAAAGCCGAGGATCAGGCGGTCCATGCCGTGAATGGTGTCGGGCCGGCTGTTCGGGCCATAGCCAAACTCGACCTGGCGGGCGTCGACCTGCAGGCGTCCGCTGCCGCCGCCGGCGCCGCCGCTGGCGACCAGGCCCGGCGCCGTCGTGGCGCCGTTCCATACCAGCACATCGGTCTTGATGCGCGCCACGGCGTCGCTGCCGCCGGCGCCGTAGATCGCGGGGGTGCCGATCACCAGCCGCTCCAGCGACGATTTTCCCGTGCTCGCATTGATGGTCGACAATTCGACGCTGTCATAGAAATTGATGGCGTCGCGCGCCGTCAGCGCCAGGCTTTCCAGCGCCGGCGCGCCCGCGCTGGCGTCGCCGCGCAGCAGGCGGTCGAGGATGCCCTGGTTCAGGGTCAGTCCGGCCGGCAACGCGTCGCGCGCGGCCATGGCGGCCAGCGACGCCGCGCTGCCCACATTGATGCCGCCCACGGCCAGCACCAGGTTGCGGGTGCCATAGGTGGTGGCGTCGCGCAGGTTGAAGCTCTGGTCGGTGGCGGCGACGATGCTGCCTTCCGAATACAGCGGCGTGCTGCCGCTGCACACGGCGCCCGCCGCGCAGGCGCCGATGTCGATGCGGCCCGGTCCGGATCGCGGATCGGTGCTCACGCCGGGCGCCAGCATGTCCAGCCGGCCATTCGACACGGCCAGCACGCTGGACTTGCCCGGCGCATACACATAGCCGTTGCTGGAATCCCAGGCGGCGGCGCCACGGCCCAGGGTATTGATGCCGCCCCCCTGCTCGATGACGATGCCGCCAGCCTTGCTATTGGTCACCAGGAATACTTCGCCAGCCTTGAGCACGGCGCCGTCGCGCACCACGATGTTATCGACGCCGCCCTGGAACTGGGCGATATTGGCTTGCTGGTTGCCGTTGGTGCTGCTGTAGTTGACGGTAGGCAAAGCGCCGATGCCCAGGCGCGGGGCGCCGATGGCGTTCAGGGCGTCGACCCGCACCGCCATGCCCTTGAAGTCGACGGTGGGCGCGCTGGCGCCGCCGATGATTTCGTAGTTCTTGCCGGAGCCGCCCAGCAGCAGCGCGCTGCCGCCGAAACCGTCCTTGCCTGGCGTGTAGTTGGTCGTGCCCGCAAAGCGCAGCGCATCTTGCATCACGCCCGTGCCGCCAGCACCCGCATTGGACTGCACCAGTTCGATGTGCAGCGCCTTGGCGTCGCGTTCGAGCAGCGGCCGCGGCACGCCGTCGCGCACCGCCTGCGCCAGCGCGAATGCGCCGTAGCTCGTTTCATTGTATTGCGAATAGCTGCGCAGCACGTCGGCCGGCGTCAATACCGCCTGCGATGGCAGCGCCGCGCGCCGGTCGGTATTGCTGGTGCCCAGCTGCACGGCGGTAGCAAACGAGCCGTTGCGCATGGCCGTGGCCGACCCGACGGGCAAGCCGCCGGCAGCCAGGCCGTTCAGCTCCACCCGGAACGCGCCGGGCAGCAGCGCAAAGCTCGACGGCAGCAAGGTATAGGTGCCGGCGGCCAGGCCGGGCACGCCGGCGCCGATGGTGATCTGGCGGCCCAGCGCCGGATCGCCGGCGCCATTCTCGGCCACGATGGGCGCATAGCCCGGCTGCGCGCCCGGAACGATGGCGTAGACGGGATTGGTAGCCAGGCCCGGCAGCACGAAGCTGCCTTTGCCGGACGTCTGCACCAGCGGGTTGAGGCGGGCGTCCGTCGAGCCGCCGCGGCCGGCCAGGAAGGCCGCGCCGGTCAGGGTGCCGCCGCCTGACAGGTCGAGCACAGCGCCGGCGCGCACGTCGACGTGTTTGCCGGTGAGCACGACGGCCGGGTCATTGCCCACGCCCTTGTAGGCGACGTCGACGCCGTCCATCATGTAGCTCAGGCCATCGAGCGAGCCGCCGTACGGCATCACCAGGCCGTTGGCGCTGACCGACGTCACGCTGCCAGGCAGCAGATTGGTGTAGCCGGTCACCGCGCCATTCGTATTCTGACCCAGCGTGATTTTGCCCAGCGGCGCGCGCACCACGCCACCCTGGTTCACCGTGCCGGCACTCAGTTCAAGCGAGCCGAACACCGAGTAGGGCAGGGCCGGCAACGGCGCGGCAGGGTCGCCGCTGCGCTCGATGGTCAGCTTGCGGGCCGGATCGAACTCGGTCGCCAATTGCCCGAATTCATTGATCACGTTACGTTTGCCCACCTCCACCTTGCCGGTGGCGCCGCTCACCGGATAGATTTGCGCGCCCGCCAGGGTCAGGTTGCCGGGCGTGTACAGCGCGGCCGCCGTGCGCATGCGGATGTCGCCGCTCGAACGCAGCGCCAGCTCGCCAAAGGCATCGCGCTTGACTTCCAGGTCGGCGGCGGCGTTTTGTCCGATCACGCCGTTGCTGCCGACATTAACGGCATTGGCGAGGTCGATCATCGCGGCATTCAGCGTCAGGCTGGCGTGGTCGTCCACGTTGGGCACGCCCAGTTTGCCGCTGCCGACGCCGCCGTTGCCGGAGCCGCGCACCGGATTGGGCATCAGGTGGTCGTCGCTCTGGGTGCGGCTGGTGCCGGCCAGGCGGATGTAGGGCGCCGCCAGCTTGACTTGCGCGCTGGCGCCGCCGGCATCCCCGGCCAGGGCCAATGCGCTGGACGTCAGGCGCAGGCTCTGCCCCAGCGACAGGTCGAGGTTGCCATCAAAGCTGATCAAGCCGTTCGACAGCAAGGCCAGGTGGTCGAAGCCGCCGGCGGCCACGCGGTCCGCACCGAGGCGGGCCACGCCGTAGCGCAGCGCCGGATCGCTGTCGCCCACCTGCAAGTCGGCGGCCAGGCTGCTTTCGCCCTGCAGGCGCGACAGCACCAGCTCGCGCGGCACGCGCACCGCGTCTTCCACGCCCAGGCCCTTCAAGTCGAGCTTGCCGACGATGCCGTAGTTCGGCGCTTCGAGGTTGAGCGCCAGCGTGCCGCCGGCCGCGCCTGTCCCGCCCGCTGCCGCATGCATGGTGCCGTCGAGCAACAAGCCGCGGAAGGAGCTCAGCGCGATGCTGCCGCCGTCGCTGGCCACCTGCACGCTGCCCTGACCGGGCAGGTCGAGCAAGGCGGCGGCGCCGGATGCTTCCAGGCGTGCGCCGGGGCGCACGATGACAAAGGCGTCGGCCGCCTCGACCTGGGTGGCGTCGAGGTTATGCCTGGCGCCGATCTCGATGGTGCCGCCGGCGCCCACATGGCCATACACGCCGCCCTGGGCATCGGTGAAGGTGGCCGCGCGTCCGGCCACGTCGAGTACCGCGCGCTCGCCGATCCAGATCGACTGGGCATTGGCGCTGCCGTCTGGACGGTTGATCTCGCCACCGGTGACCAGCATGCCCGGCAACACGGAAATGCGGCCGCCGGCCGCGCTCAATGTGCCTTCCACGGTGATCTGGCCATTGCCGGTCAGGCTGATGCTCTTGCCGTCATCCACGCGCAGCGTGGCGCCCTGGCCCACCACCAGCGGCGCCTTGGCGTTGCGGGTGCCGCCCGACAGCGCGATATCGGCGCCGGCGCGTTGCTTGAGCACGCCTTTCATGGCATTTTCCTGCCATAGCGGGGCCAGCCACGGTTGCAGGACGGCGGCGGAATCGGTGCCGGTCGGCAATTGCGCCGCCAACGCCAGGTCGGCGCGCAGCAATGGCATGGTGACGTCGATGGTGGCGCCCTGCGCCACCTGCACGCCCTGCTGACCGTTGATGTTGTAGTGCACGAAGCCGCGCTGGAACAGGTCATTGTCCAGCACCAGCAGCGGCTTGACCACCAGGTCCTTCGGCGCACGGTTGCCGGCCAGCAAGCGCTCGCCCGCCTGCAAGGTCACGTCAGCCACGAACGCGGTACCGGCGGCCACCCTGGCGTTGAAAGCGGGCACCGGCATGCCGTTCGGGAAGGCGTTGGCCGGCACCAGGTAGCCGGAACCGAGCTTGCCGCGCACGCCCGTGAGCGTGACGCCGGCCGGCACGGTCATGCCGCTGGTGTAGACGATGCCTTTGCTGTCGGTGATGAAGATGAATTCATAGCTGATCGAGGCGGGCGGCACCACCCAGGCGACCGGCAGGGTGTAGGGGCGCGCCGCGCTGAAATCCGGCAAGTCCAGCAAGGGCTGGCCGGCAGGGACCAGCGTACTCACGTAGCTGAAGTCGGCATCGAGCACGGTGCCGGCCTTGATGGTGAAGGCTTCCGCCAAGGTCAGGTGCACGGGGACGGACTGGCCTGCAAGCAACAC
The DNA here is from genome assembly GCF_030397625.1 of Janthinobacterium sp. SUN026. Taxonomy (NCBI): domain Bacteria; kingdom Pseudomonadati; phylum Pseudomonadota; class Betaproteobacteria; order Burkholderiales; family Oxalobacteraceae; genus Janthinobacterium; species Janthinobacterium sp. SUN026. The sequence goes on from NZ_JAPQNU010000007.1 coordinate 207,904, forward strand.
ACCATTGCCAGCCAGCACGCCGCCGCCCAGCGCCACGCCGGTGCCGCTGTCGATGGTCAGCGTGCCGCCGCCGTTGACGCCGTAGCCACGCAATTCGCCATCGAGCACCAGCGTCTCCGACTTGACGCCGTTGGGATCGTTCTGATTCGAGCGCAAGCTGATGTCGCCGCCGCGTCCGCCCTTCAGTTTGCCGTCGGCCAGCACGGCCGCGCCCGAGGACGTGTCGATCACGCTGCCGGCCGCCAGGTTGACGGTGCCGCTGCTGACCAGCGCCACCGCGCCGCCGTTGACATAGGGCAAGCCGGACGTGTTGGCCGGATCCAGCTTGAGCTGGCTCCACAGGCCGCGCGTGTCGAGCGTCACGCCGGCCGTCACCTCGATGCCCGCCTTCGCTCCGGCCGCCGGCGTGGCGACCGGCGTATCGAGCCAGGCGGTGGTGCCGGTGGTCGGCTTGCTGACGATGTCGCCCAGCGCAATGCTGCCGCCGCGCGCCGTCAGCCCGGCGTTGACCTTGACCTGGGGCGCATGCAGCGCGATTTCTCCGCCCGGCGTGACCTGCACCGCCGCGTCGACCTCGATGGCGCTGCCGGCGTAGGCCTTGATGCCGCCCAGGTGTTGTGCGTTGAGCCAGCCGGCGTCCAGGTAGGTCTTGCCGACCAGATTCTCGGGCAGCGCATCTTCGCGCAGGAGATCGCCGGCGCTGGCGCCGCCGGCACCGATGTGGATGGCCTTCAGCAGCGCCGCGGGATTGTCGCGCAGCTGCGCGCTGGCGGCGTCGTACACAGGCGCCAGCTGGCCCAGCACCAGCTGGCCGCTGCGGGCGGCGGCCAGCTGCGACTGGCGGTAGCTGTCGAGGGAGGCGTCGCGCGCATCCTGCTGGCGCTCGCCCTGGAATACGCTCGATTCGATCGCGCCTTCGAGTACGGCCGATGTGGTTCCCACCACCACGCGGCCCGCATCGCGGCCCACGGTATAGCCGTTTTCCAGCCGTTGCTGGGCGCCGATCAGGGGATTGGCGAAATTTTCCGTCGTTTCCGCGCCCCAGCGCTGGTGGTGCGCGGCGTAGCCTTGGTAGACGCCCGTATACAGCACGTCGCCGGGCGCCGTCGACAGCCGGTACAGCTGGCCATCCTTGCCGCTGAGCCAGCTCTGGCGAATCATGCCCGTCTGGACGTCGAAAGTGCCGCCGGACACGTTGAGCTTAGAGCCGGCCTGGGTCACCAGTTCGCCGCCCTGGAAGGCCACCGTGCCGCCCTGCGCCGCCCATTCGCCGATGCCGTGGCCGCTGGTGTTCAGGTAACCGCTCACTTCGAGCAAGCCGCCACCCGTGTACCAGCGGTCGGTCGGATAGCCGTTGGTGCCGGCCGCGACCCGTACCAGGTCGCGCCGGTCGACCCACAGGTCGGTGCTGTTGAGGGCCTTGCTGTCGCGGTTGCCCGGCGCGTCGCGCTGCTCGTTGCCCTGCGCATTGATCAGCACATTGTTCGAAGCCATCGCCACGTTCACGCCGACGGCGCCGGAAACGTCGATGGCGGCGCCGCGCGCCACTTGCGTGCGGCGCGTGGCCAGCGCATTGACCTGGCCGCCGGTGGCCAGGGTCAGCGAGCCGCTGTCGAAGGCGATATCGCCGCCGGAGGCAATCTGGATCAGCGACAGGTCGCGGCGGTTGTAGGCGCCGTCGCTGAGCAGCGCCGAATCCTTGATGAGCGCGTCGCGCTGCACGTCCAGCGCGGTGGCGCCGCTGTCGTCGAGCAGCACCGTGGTGAGGCTGTCAGGAGCCAGCGTGACCAGGCCTTCGCTGCCGTCGGCCTTCAGGTGCACGGTGCCGCGCGTCGTCACGCTGGTGCTGCTGAGCAACACGCCGGCCTGCTTCACGTCACGGCCAGTCAGGGTGACGTCGCCGGTCAGCGCCTGCACCAGACCCGCATTCGTCACCTTGCCGGCGCCGCTTTGCGCGTTGAACTTGACGTCGACCTCGTTGCCACGGGTGCTAGAAGTCTGGTTGGCATCCGTCCCCAGCCCCTTGCGGATGACGAAGCTGTCGCCGGCGGCCAGCGTGACTTGCCCGTTCGGCGCCGACAGGCTGCCGCCGTTATGCACTTCGCGCCCGGCCAGCAGCACGTAGCCGCCGCCTTCCGTCACCGTCTGCGGCTTGCGCGTGCTGATCTGCGCGCCAGCCTGCACCACCACGTCGGCCGTGGCGTTGGCGTGCGTGACCGCGCTGCCGTTGAGCGCCAGGTCATTGGCCAGCGTGGGCTTGAAGCCCGCGCCCTGCGTTTCGCTGTAGATGCCCTTCTTGAATTGACTGTCGCTCATGCCCACGGCGGCGGCCACCAGGCTGCGCGTGTCGACCTGGCTGCTGCCCGTAAACACGATGCCGTTGCGGTTGACCAGCATGACCGTGCCGTCGGCCTTGATCTGGCCGCGAACCTGGCTGGGACGGGCCAGCGGATCGTTGACGCGGTTGAGTACGGACCAGTTCGCCAACTGGTCAAATTGCAGGGTGGTGTTCTGGCCGATATTAAACGTTTCCCAGTTCAGGATCGCCTTGTCGGCCGTCTGCTTGACGGTCACGACGGTCTTGCCGTCGGCCTGCGCCTGCGTGGGGCCATTCGCATTGAACCAGCCCGCCGTCAGGCTGTTGCTGTCGACTTTCAAGCCGCCTTCGGCCAGGCCTTCCGGCACCTTCGAGCCGGCGGCAATGGCCGTCTGGCGCGCCGCCTGCTGGGCTGCCTGCTGCACGGCGATGGCGCGCGCCGCCAGTTGCAGATTGTTCAGCGAACTTTGCAGCTGGGCATTGGCTTTTTGCTGCTGCGCCTGCTTATTGTCCGTCCCGAGGATGGCCTGGCCATTCGGCAAGCGTCCCGTGCTGGCCGCCGTGCCCTGCTGCGCGCCCTTGCCGGCAAACCAGGCGCCGCTGAACGGCTGCTGCGCCTGCGCGCCGCCTGCCTGCAGCAGCACGGCGATGGCCAGCGCCAGCGGTTTCAGGCGCACGGGGCGCCCGGTCCGGTTGCCCGCCATGGCGGAGGAGGATGCGTGTTTCGTGACCGACTTGCTTCGCTGCATGGCGACATTCCCTTTTCATGTTCCGTTGCTGACCGATATCGCGAGGCGGCGCGCGGCACGCACGGGGGCGGGCGGCAGGCACTGATTCGCGGCTTCCAGCAGCATTGACAGGGAACAAGGTCCGGGACTGCAAAAGGTCATGAAAATGTCATAATTGGCGGCATGCCATCGGCGTGCATCGCTAGCCAAACAGCACGATGCCGCCCGGCAGCCGCGTCACGCGCGCGCCATACGCGTCCTGGATCAGGGCGATCACGTCGTCGAGACGGTCGAGCGAAAAGCTCGCTTGCACGCGCGTGAGTTTCAAGGCGTCGCCATTGAGGATCAGCTTGCCGGGACGGTAGCGGTTCACCTCATCCACCACCTCGGCCAGGGTGCTTTGCTTGAATACCAGCAAGCGCTGGCGCCACGCGCTGACGTCGCCCCTGGCCACCGCGCGGGCGATACCGAAATGCTCGGGCCGGTAGCGCAGCTGCTGGCCCGCGGCCAGTTCCGCATCGTTGCCCGCTTGCGCCACGCGCAGGCGGCCCGCCAGGCACGTCACGCACACTTCCTGGCCAAACAGGCGGATATTGAAACGGGCGCTGCCGGCCGACACGGTGCCGTCGCCCGCCTGCACGCGCACCCGCGCCGCGCCGCGCAAGCCGGCCTGGAATTCCGCCTCGCCCGCCAGCAGCACCAGCGCCGCGGCGCCATCCTGCACGGGCGCCGCGTCGAGGCGCGTCTGCGTATTCATCTGCACCAGCACGCCGCCGTCGAGCGCCACTTCGCGCTGTTCGCCCGTGCCCGTGGCGTAGTCGGCGGCAAGCCCAGCGACGGCCGGCCACAGGTCCATGGGCGGGCGCAGCACCAGCAAGCCCAGCGAGGCGGCCACGGCGCCGCCGAGCCAGGCGCGCCGCGCCGTGTTGACGGGCGCCTGCGCCCGCTTGACGGCGCGCGCGGCCGGCGCCATGGCGCCCCACACGGCGCGCGCCTCGGCAAACGCGTTGGCATGCTTGCGGCTGCGCGCACACCAGTGGCGAAACACTTGCGCATCGCGCTCGCTGACCTGGCCCGAGGCCAGGCGCACGACCCACGCCTGCGCTTCCTTCTGGATGACACTCATGTCGTCTTCCGCTTGTTCAGTCATGATGTTTAGACGTTTTTCCCGCGCCGGGACCGAAGCGCTGAATGAAATCGCGTCCCATGCGCTCGCAGCAATGTTCCAGGCCGGCGCGCAATTCCTTCTCCACCGTGCGGGCGGAAATGCCGAAGCGCTCGGCGATATCGCGGTGCGGCAACTGGTCGACGCGGGCGGCGATGACGATGGCGCGCCGGCGTTTCGGCAACTCCTGCAAGGCCCGTTCCAGTTCTTCCAGCTCGGCGCGCGCGCTGAAGGTGCGGGCCGGGTCGGCCAGCTCGTCGGCCATCTCGTACAGGTCGTCGATATCCGGCAAGCTGAGCAGGCGCGCATTGTCGCGACGTTGATCTTCCGCAATGTTGATGGCGATACGCATCAAGTAGGCGGACGGGTAGCTGATGGCCTCGGGCGCATTCATCCGTTCGACCCGCAGATACGTTTCATGCAGCGCGTCATTGGCCAGGTCTTCCGAGCCCAGGCGGCGCTGCAAGTGGCGGCGAAACTGTCCGTAGCGTTCCAGGAACAGCTTGCGCAAGGTGGTTTTGAGCAATTCCGGCATGGTCAGGGCGCCCCGGCCAGCAGGTAGGGCGCGCAATCGGCATCCGGATCGGGCCGCGGCGTCAATAAAATCGTCAGCGGCTGCGGCAAGCCCGCCGGTGGCGCGCCATCCATCAGCAGGCTGCGCAAACGCTGCAGCACGGCGCGGTCGCGCTGTTCCACGCCGCTCGGTTCCAGCACGTGCACGGCGCGCACCTTGCCCCGCTCGTCAAGCCACAGCTGGAAAGCCAGGCGGTAGCGGCCGAAGGCGTCCGGATGCAAGCGGCACAGGGCGCGCGTGAGCGAGCGCTGCAGGATGGCCGCATAGCCTTGCAACGGTAGTGCGGCAGGGGCGGCCTCGGCCGGCACGGGCGCAGGTGCCACGGGGAAGTCGGCCAGCGCCAGCAAGGTAAACGCGTTGCTGCCGCTGAAGCGCGCGCCCAGCTGCGTGCCTGCCAGCAAGCGCTGCAACGCTTCGGCCGGCGTGTAATCTCCGCGCACGGGCGCGGCCACGCGACCGGCCGCCAGCTGGCTGCTGACGAGCACGGAATACCCGGTCACTTCGCCAAACGCCACCAGGGCCGCATCGAGCGGCTGGGCGGGCAAGTCGAAGCGCAGGGTCGCGTGCGCGCTGGCGTCAGCACCGTCCGCGCCCGCAGCCGGCCGCACGAATGTCATCAATGTCATGAATGTCATCAGCAAGCAGGCGGACAGGGCATTGCCCGTTGCGGCGCGGCGGTGGCTTAGTGTCATTTTCCAGGGGAATCAACGAAAAATCCTGCTCATGAAGTGTCTTGACTGCAATGTTGTCTGCAGAATGGCAAGATGGTAGCTTCATAAAATGACAACTGCATGACATGGCGTCGGCCCGCATGCCGGCCTGTGTCATCGCCGCGACATATGATCTTGCTATGCTGAACGCCTGATCCACCACTGCGGGAGCCGCCATGGCACGCCTGATATCACTATTGCTGCTGGCCTGCGCCGCCCTGCCCGCACAGGCGGACGAGCACACCGTCGTCGTGAAGGCGGCCGCGCCGGAGAAGGGTTGCGTGGAAGTGGAAGTCAATGGCAAGCGCGCGCAATCGATGTCTTGCTTGAATGAAAAATTATTGCCAGATAGCAACACCGTGAACCGGCAGCCGCCCACCCTGTCCGGCGCGGAAGCGATCATGCAGCGCCCGTCGAACCAGCTGGGTCTGTACAACCGCGCCGCCCTCGAACACCGCATGGGCAATGCCTTTGGCAAATCCGTCACGCCGCAGCGCCCGCCGCCGCCGACGCCCGCCAGCCCGCTGCTGCCGGCCCGCTGACGCTGTTGTCAACGCACAGTCCATTTGCGCTGTCAAGATTGCGCAATCGCGCCGATTGCGTATCATTCCAGGCTTGATCGCTCTGGAAACAACCATGCTGCCCACTATCGAACAACGTCTTGCCCTTGAACTTGCCGCCAAACCGGTGCAGGTTGCCGCCGCCATCGAACTGCTCGACGAAGGCGCCACCGTGCCCTTCATCGCCCGTTACCGCAAGGAAGCGACCGGCGGCCTCGACGATATCCAGCTGCGCCTGCTGGAAGAGCGCTTGCGCTACCTGCGCGAGCTGGAAGAGCGGCGCGCCGCCATCGTGGCCTCGATCACGGAACAGAACAAGATGACGCCCGAGCTGCTGGACGCCGTCATGCACGCGGAAGACAAGACGCGCCTGGAAGACTTGTATCTGCCATACAAGCAAAAGCGCCGCACGAAGGCGCAGATCGCCATCGAAGCGGGCTTGATGCCGCTGGCCGACGGCTTGCTGGACAATCCCGAACTGACGCCGGAAATGGAAGCGGGCAAGTTCCTGCGCGAAGCGTTCACGAGTGCCGACGGCAACAACCCGGGCGTGGCGGACACCAAGGCGGCCCTCGACGGCGCGCGCCAGATCCTGATGGAGCGTTTCGCCGAAGACGCAACCTTGCTGCAAACCTTGCGCGAATACGTGCAGGAACACGGCATCGTCGAATCGAAAGTGGTGGAAGGCAAGCAGGACGAAGGCGAAAAATTCGCCGATTATTTCGATTACTCGGAAACCATTTCCACAGTGCCATCTCACCGCGCGCTCGCGCTGCTGCGCGGCCGCCGCGAAGGCATCCTCGACGTCACCCTGCGCCTGGATACGGAAGCGGAAAAACCGAAATGGGATGCGCCGCACAACCCGTGCGAAGGCCGCATCGCCGCCCGTTTCGGCATCAAGCAACAGGGCCGTCCGGCCGACAAATGGTTGCTTGACACGGCGCGCTGGACCTGGCGCGTGAAAAGCTTCATGCACCTGGAAACGGAACTGATGGGCGCGCTGCGCGAACGCTCGGAACTCGACGCCATCAATGTCTTCGCCACCAACCTGAAAGCGCTGCTGCTGGCCGCGCCGGCCGGTCAGCGCGCCACCATGGGCCTGGACCCTGGCTTGCGCACGGGCGTCAAGGTCGCCGTGGTCGATGCCACGGGTAAAGTGGTCGACACGGCCGTGATCTACCCGCACCAGCCGAAGAACGACTGGGATGGTTCCTTGCATACCTTGGGCCGTCTTGCCGCCAAGCACAATGTGTCCCTGATTTCCATCGGCAACGGCACCGCCTCGCGCGAGACGGACAAGCTGGCGCAGGATTTGATCAAGCAGCATCCGGAAGCGAAGATGACGAAGATCGTCGTCTCGGAAGCGGGCGCGTCGGTGTATTCGGCGTCCGAGTTCGCCTCGAAAGAGTTGCCGGACATGGATGTGTCCCTGCGCGGCGCCGTGTCGATTGCGCGCCGCCTGCAAGACCCGCTGGCCGAACTGGTGAAAATCGACCCGAAATCCATCGGCGTGGGCCAATACCAGCATGACGTGAGTCAAAGCCAACTGGCCCGTTCGCTCGATGCCGTGGTGGAAGATTGCGTGAACGCCGTGGGCGTGGACGTGAACACGGCGTCGGCGCCGCTGCTGGCGCGCGTCTCCGGCCTCTCGGCCAGCGTGGCGCAAAGCATCGTCACCTACCGCGACATGAAGGGCGCGTTCACCTCGCGTGCGGCCTTGAAAGCCGTGCCGCGCCTGGGCGACAAGACGTACGAACAGGCAGCGGGCTTCCTGCGCGTGATGGGCGGCGAAAATCCGCTGGACGCCTCGGCCGTCCACCCGGAATCGTACCCGCTGGTGGAAAAAATCCTGGCCGATATCAAGAAGGATATCAAGGCCGTCATCGGCGAAACGGCCTTGCTGAAAACCCTCAGCCCCGCCAAGTATGCGGATGAAACCTTCGGCGTGCCGACCATTTCCGACATCTTGAAGGAACTGGAAAAACCGGGCCGCGATCCGCGTCCGGAGTTCACGACGGCCACCTTCAAGGAAGGCGTGGAAGAAATCCGCGACTTGCGCCCGGACATGATCCTCGAGGGCGTGGTCACCAACGTGGCCGCGTTTGGCGCCTTCGTCGACATCGGCGTGCACCAGGATGGCCTCGTGCATATCTCGGCCCTGTCGAACACCTTCGTCAAGGACCCGCACACGGTGGTCAAGGCGGGACAAGTCGTGCGCGTCAAAGTGCTGGAAGTCGATGAAAAGCGCAAGCGCATCGCGCTGACCATGCGTTTAACGGATAGCGCGCCGCAAGCGGGCAGCAAGCCGGAGCAACGTGGCGACCGCAACGACCGCCGCAGCATGGCGCAGCACCAGTCGCAGTCGCGCAACGCGCCGGAACCGGCCGGCAGCATGGCCGCCGCGTTCGCCAAGCTGCGCGGTTAAGTTCGTGGCCGCCGGGCAGGACCTTGTCATCCTGGCGGCGGACGCGGCCGGCCCGGATGCGCAGCGGCTGCTCGACGAATTGTCGGAAGCATTGCTGCGCATCAATGGCGACAGCGGCCGTTCTTCCTTCGATGCCGAGGCGGCCACGCCGCGCGGCGGTTTTTATATTGCCCGCGATGCCGCCGATGAACTGCTGGGCTGCGCCGCCCTGCGCCCGCTGGGCGGGCCGGACAGCTCCACGGCAGAACTCAAGCGCATGTATGCGCGCCCCGGCCAAGGTGGCGTGGGCGCGGCCCTGCTGGCCCATGTGGAAGCGCAGGCGCGCTGCTTCGGCTATGCGCGGCTGCACCTGTCCACCCGCGTGGCGAATACCCGCGCGGTGGCGTTTTATGCCAAACACGGCTATGCACCCGTCGTTGCCTGGGGCAAATACGTGGGCGCGGCACAATCGGTGTGCTTGGGCAAACAGTTATAAGCGTCAACGTGGCTGACTTGCCCGATTTATGACTTGAGCGCATACCCGTGCCGGCGTTTTCTTATAAAATGACGGCATCTATTTATTTACCCATCAGAGGCAGCTATGAGCGACGTACAAACCTGGATCAAAGAAACCGTGACGAACACGCCAGTCGTGCTGTTCATGAAGGGCACGGCCCAGTTCCCGCAGTGCGGCTTTTCCGGCCGCGCCATCCAGATCCTGAAAGCATGCGGCGTGGAAAACATCGCTACCGTCAACGTGCTGGATGACCCGGAAGTGCGCCAAGGCATCAAGGATTACTCGAACTGGCCAACCATTCCGCAACTGTATGTCAAAGGCGAGTTCATCGGTGGTTCCGATATCATGAATGAAATGTTTGAATCGGGCGAACTGAAGTCCCTGCTCGATGCCTGATAGTCAACAGCAGCGGCCGCGCCGTATCGTCGTGGCCATCACGGGCGCCACGGGCGCCGTGTATGGCTTGCGGCTGCTGCAATTGCTCGGCGCCATCCCCGGCGTCGAGACGCATCTGGTCTTGTCGGATGCAGCCGTATTGACCCTGCACCAGGAAACGGGCGTGGGGCGCAAGGACATCGAAGCGCAGGCGCACATGGTGCACAAGCTGCGCGACATCGGCGCAAGCATCGCCAGCGGCTCGTTTCAATCGGATGGCATGGTCGTCGCACCGTGCTCGATGAAGACCCTGGCGGCCGTGGCCCATGGCCTGTCGGATAATTTGATCACGCGGGCAGCCGATGTGGTACTCAAGGAGCGCCGCCGCCTGATTTTGATGGTGCGCGAAACACCGTTCAACCTGGCGCACCTGCGCAATATGACGGCCGTGACGGAAATGGGCGGCATCATCTTCCCCCCACTACCCAGCTTTTATCACCACCCGCAAAGCATTGCGGAGATGGTCGACCATACGGTCGCGCGCGTCATTGACCTGCTGGGCATCGAGCACAGCCTGGCACCGCGCTGGAATGGTTTGAAGTCCGCTGGCGACACCCCTATCCTCTAGTTGGCGTCACGAATTAACTGGCATCACGATGCCTGACAAAAGCGTAGCGAGCGGAAGGAAGAGCTAGTCGAGAAGCGCAACCGTACTTTAGTACGGTGAGCATCGCAGGCTAGCTATGCCGACGCGCAGCAGCTTTGGTCATGCATCCCTCACCGCTTGTCGAACTGGTGAGCACTGGCCTGCTTCAAATCCCTGGCTTCTTCAACCATCCTGCGATGGGCGATCCGTTTGCGCATCACTTCCGCATGTTGCGCGGCAGTCATGGGGGGCACGGTCATCAAGTCCTTCAGCTGCGCGGTATTGCTGTAGTTACTTTTCATAAGACGGCTCAAATGCTCGGCTCCGTAGTGGATGAACTGGCTGCTTCTGATGTGATTATGCGCTGGTATTGGCCGCTGCGCCGCTGCGCGCGGGATTATTGTCAAATAATTCCGCTGCAGCGCAACATGCGAGGTCTTATTGTGCGACAAAATCATGTCTCCAGTATGACGTTGCGCAAATAAAAGGACAGGAAGAGCGCCGCCAGCGAAAGGCGGACGGCGCCGGCCGGGGATGGCCTGAATGCTTACTTTTGGTAGTTGACTCTGACCAGCATGCGAATAAATTCTCGCGCGATTTGACGATGATGTTCATCTAATCTTTGCAAATCGGCAATTAATTTCACATCGGCGGACTCAAACCGCGACAAAGCGCTGCCCGCTTCGCCATTCGGCGTGGCGCTTTCCGGGCCGCCAAAACGCAACCATTCCGCCGGAACGCCCAACCATTGGGCAATCATGCGCAATTTCTCTTGCGTCGGAATTGCTTCACCTACTAACCATTTCCTAGCTGCATGCACGGTAATCGGGCGCCCGTCGAAACGGATATTGAATTCCCGGGCCAGTCTGGTCGGGCTGTCTGGAGAATAATGGGCGTTTTTGAGAGCCAACTGAAGTCGCTGGCTGAAGCTTTCGCGTTCGTTAGAAGAATTCATAGGTGTACTATTTCATGTTGTAACATGAAAGTCAGTTTCTTGAATGACCATACAGAATGTTACATTTGAAAAGAGTATCAATTAACAATTAACACTCCGGCCGGGCTTTCCGGGTAGAAAAGTGGGCCGAATTTTCTCTTGTGATTCTGCGTGGCTTCGGGTCAAATTCGCGGCTGGCCTTGATTTTCGCACTGCAGCACGATTCAAAGCCTCGGTTTGGCATTACAACGTACGGTATCGGATAATGCCCTCCTCTACCGATGTACGCAATGCCCATGTCATACAATTTCTTGTAGACAAAGTTTTCAGAAGGGCCATTTTGTTTCCAACATGGAAACGATTCGAACAACGTGCTCAGAGTGAAACGTTGTTTTTTGATCGTGCCGGTTGGAAAGAATCTGCGCCCGAAAAATTTTACTGCCATCGCAGCGAAAAGAATGTCGCTGTTATGCCAGGAAAGCTCTTTTTGGTGTCATCTTGGCCACCAACTCTCGATCTTAAGCGCGTTTGTGCCAGAAGAATCAATTTATTTTCAGTAACTGTTGCCTTATTCGCCAAATTCCCCTGTCCAGGTCCTCTTTTTTCTTTGTTGCAGCACGGGCAGGGCACGCTACAATAGTATTGACGTTGACGTAAACGGCACTTTGCCCCCCATTACCCTGCAGCACCCATCCAGCGACCGACCACCCATGCAACCGACACCGCCCGCAGCAATGACGACCTATACCATTACCGAACTGGCGCGGGAATTCGACATCACGGCGCGCGCCATCCGCTTCTATGAAGACCAGGGCTTGCTCAGTCCGAAACGCGAAGGCGCGGGCGGGCGCAGCCGCGTCTACACGCCGCGCGACCGCACCCGATTGAAACTGACCCTGCGCGGCAAGCGCCTGGGCCTGGCGCTGTCGGAGATCAAGAGCCTGGTCGACATGTACGAGTCGCCGAAGGACACGCGCGCGCAGATGGACCGCTTCCTGGGCGTGCTGGCGCAGCACCGGCAAACCCTGGAGCAGCAGCGCATCGATATCGAAATGGCGCTGGCGGAAATCAGCGCGCATGAAGACGCTTGCGCGCACATGCTGGCAGACTTGAACCTGGATCAGGCGCAAACCAGCTAGGCAGCGATGCGGCGGCGCAGGCCGCACGCGCATCGCTTTACGTTTACGTAAACGTCACAACTGAGTATCATAGCTTCACTGACCCGGCATCCATGGCCGCCACACTTATAACGACGAGGACGACATGCTCCATCTCCCAGGCTTGACCTTTGACCACGGCGAAGACATCGCCTCGCTGCGCGAAGCGATCCAACAATTTGCCGCCGCCGAAATCGCGCCGCGCGCGGCCGAGATCGACCGCACCGACCAGTTCCCCATGGACCTGTGGCGCAAGATGGGCGACATGGGCTTGCTCGGCATTACCGTCAGCGAAGAATACGGCGGCGCCGGCATGGGTTACCTGGCGCACATCATCGCCATGGAAGAGATTTCGCGCGCCTCGGCCTCCGTCGGCCTGTCCTACGGCGCCCACTCGAACCTGTGCGTGAACCAGATCAAGCGCAACGGCACGGCTGAACAAAAGGCCAAGTACCTGCCGAAGCTGATCACGGGCGAACACATCGGCGCGCTGGCCATGTCGGAACCGAACGCGGGCTCGGACGTCGTCAGCATGAAGCTGCGCGCCGACTTCAAGGGCGACCGCTGGGTCTTGAACGGCACCAAGATGTGGATCACCAACGGCCCCGACGCGGACGTGCTGGTGGTGTACGCGAAAAACGACCTGGAAGCGGGTCCGCGCGGCATGACGGCGTTCCTGATCGAAAAGAATTTCAAGGGCTTTTCCATCGCGCAAAAGCTCGACAAGCTGGGCATGCGCGGCTCGCACACGGGCGAACTGGTGTTCCAGGATTGCGAAGTGCCGGCCGAAAACGTGCTGGGCGGCCTGGGCAAGGGCGTCAACGTGCTGATGTCGGGCCTCGACTTCGAACGCACCGTGCTGTCCGGCGGCCCGCTGGGCATCATGCAGGCGTGCATGGACCTGGTCGTGCCTTACGTGCATGACCGCAAGCAATTCGGCCAGCCCATCGGCGAATTCCAATTGATGCAGGGCAAACTGGCCGATATGTATTCGACCATGATGGCGTGCAAGGCGTATGTGTACGCCGTCGGCCAGGCGTGCGACCGCGCCACCACGCCGGAAGCCGTGCGCCAGTTGCGCAAGGATGCGGCCGGCGCCATTCTGTATAGTGCGGAGAAGGCGACGTGGATGGCGGGCGAAGCGATCCAGGCCCTGGGCGGCAACGGCTACATCAACGAATTCCCTGCCGGCCGCCTGTGGCGCGATGCCAAGCTGTACGAAATCGGCGCCGGGACCAGCGAAATCCGCCGCATGCTGATAGGCCGCGAACTGTTTGCGGAAACCAAGTAAGCACGGGCGCGCGGCTATCGACTGGGTGAAGAGCTATTTATGCGAGCACAGCTATGACGCACATTGCCTTCCCCAAATTGCTCTCTTCCCAGATTGCATTCGATATCGCGCGCACCATCCGCGACGGCTTCGACAAGCATTACCGCCTGTTCCGCGAAACCAGCCAGCAAGCCAAGCAGTATTTCGAGCAAGGCGCCTGGGCCGCGGCACAGACGGCGGCCCGCGAACGCATCGACTTTTATGACAAGCGCGTGCAGGAATGCGTGCAGATGCTCGAAGATGAGTACGAAGAGTCGGAGTTGAGCGATGAAGTGTGGCGCGAACTCAAGCTGCACTACATCGGCATGCTGACGGAACACAAGCAGCCGGAACTGGCGGAAACCTTCTTCAATTCCGTCTGCTGCAACATCCTGCACCGCACGTATTTCAATAATGACTATATTTTCGTGCGTCCCGTCGTGTCCACGGAATACATCGAAACGCAAGACCCGGTCCCCACCTACCGCGTGTATTACCCCGGCAAGGATGGCTTGCGCCACACCCTGACGCGCATGCTGACGCACTTCCAGCTGGATTGCGCATTTGCCAACCTGGAGCGCGACGTGGCCCAGGTGGAAGCGCGGCTGCAGCAGCTGTTCGGCGGCGACAGGATCGAACCGAACCACCAGATCCAGGTCTTGACCAGTTTGTTCTACCGCAACAAGGGCGCCTATCTGGTCGGCAAGGGCATCAACGGCAACCGCGAATATCCGTTTGTCGTGCCCATCCTGCACAACCGTCACGGCAAGCTGGTGCTCGACACGGTGCTGTTCGAGCAGCAGCAGATCGCCGTGCTGTTTTCGTTTACGCGCGCGTATTTCCTGGTCGATATGGAAGTACCGTCGGCCTACGTGCAATTTCTCCGAAGTTTGCTCCCGCGCAAGCCGCGCAGTGAGATTTATACGATACTGGGCTTGCAAAAACAGGGCAAGACGCTGTTTTACCGCGACTACCTGCAGCACTTGAAACACTCGTCGGACCACTTCGAAAGCGCACCCGGCATCCGCGGCCTGGTGATGCTCGTGTTTGCCCTGCCGTCGTTTCCGTATGTCTTCAAGGTGATCAAGGATTTTTTCCCGCCGCCCAAGGAAACCACGCGCGCGCAAGTCCAGCAAAAATACTTGCTGGTGAAACACCACGACCGGGTGGGCCGCATGGCCGACACGCTCGAATATTCCAACGTGGCCTTTCCCCGCGCCCGTTTTGCGGAAGAATTGCTGGCCGAGCTGAAACAGTTCGCCCCCTCGCTGATCGAAGAAGACCACGAACAGATCATCATCCGCCACCTGTACATCGAGCGGCGCATGGTGCCGCTGAACATCTGGCTGAGCAATGCCGAGAAGGAAGGCCGCGATGACCTGGTCGAACACGCCATCGTCGAGTACGGCAACGCCATCAAGGAATTGGTGGCGGCGAATATCTTTCCGGGCGACATGCTGTATAAAAATTTTGGCGTCACGCGTCATCAACGTGTCGTTTTTTACGATTACGATGAAATCGAGTACATCACCGATTGCCAGTTCCGCGTCATTCCCCAGGCGCGCACGGAGGAAGAAGAAATGTCGGCCGAACCTTGGTATCCCATCGGCAAGCACGATGTGTTTCCCGAACAATTCGGCACCTTCCTGCTGGGCAATCCCCGCATCCGCACCTATTTCATGCAGCACCATGCCGACCTGCTGACGGCGCAATATTGGCAGGCGCGCAAACAGCGCATCGAAGACGGCCATATCGAGGACGTCTTCCCTTATCCGCAGCACCTGCGTTTTTGTATGCAGTCATCATCCCCACCCCTAACCGGAGATCCAACATGAATGATCCAGTCGTAATCGTCGGTGCCGCGCGCACCCCCATGGGCGCCTTCCAGGGCGACTTTGCCAACGTCACCGCCAGCGACCTGGGCGCCGTGGCCATCCGCGCCGCCGTGGAACGGGCCGGCGTGGCGCCAGATGCCGTGGAACACGTGTTTTTCGGCAATTGCCTGATGGCTGGCCAAGGCCAGGCGCCCGCGCGCCAAGCCTTGCGCAAGGCTGGCTTGCCCGATTCCACGGGCGCCGTGACCCTGTCGAAAATGTGCGGCTCGGCCATGCAGACGACCATGTTCGCGCATGACACCTTGCTCGCCGGCAGCGCCGACGTGGTGGTGGCGGGCGGCATGGAATCGATGACCAACGCCCCTTACCTGGTGCCGAAGGCGCGCGGCGGCTACCGCATCGGCCACGGCATGATCTATGACCACATGATGATGGATGGCCTGGAAGACGCCTACAGCCGCGATGAAAAGGGCAATGCCCGCTCGATGGGCACGTTTGCCGAAGAGTGCGCCAGCCAATATCACTTCACGCGCGAAGCGCAGGATGCCTTTGCCATCGAATCCGTGAAACGCGCGCAAGCGGCCACCAAGGATGGCAGTTTCGAATGGGAAATCGTGCCCGTGACCGTCTCCGGCCGCGGCGGCGACACCGTCGTCAGCATCGATGAAGGCCCGCAAAAAGCCCGCCTGGAAAAAATCCCCACCTTGAAGGCGGCGTTCAAGAAGGATGGCACCATCACGGCCGCCTCGTCTTCGTCGATCAACGATGGCGCGGCAGCTTTGGTGCTGATGCGCGAATCGACGGCGAAAAAGCTGGGTTGCACCGTCATCGCGAAAATCCACGGCCACGCCACGCATGCGCAGGCGCCGAACGAATTCACCACGGCCCCCATCGGCGCGGTGAAAAAACTGTACGCGAAAACGGGCTGGAGCAGCAGCAATGTGGACTTGTTCGAGATCAATGAAGCGTTCGCGGCCGTGCCGATGGCCGCCATGCACGACCTCGACATTCCACACAGCAAGATCAACATCCACGGCGGCGCGTGCGCGCTGGGCCACCCGATCGGCGCTTCGGGCGCGCGCATCATCGTCACCCTGCTGGGCGCCCTGAAAAAAACCGGCGGCAAGCGCGGCGTGGCGGCCCTGTGCATCGGCGGCGGCGAAGCGACGGCGATGGCGATCGAACTGGTATAAGCTCTTCCTGAGCCCGGGCGCGCACCGCAGTTCACGGTGCGCGCCCTTTCATTTTATTTTCAGGGAGAAAACATATGCCTACCGCATTGATCATCGGCGCCTCGCGCGGCATCGGCCACGAAATCGTCCGTCAATACCGTCACGATGGCTGGCGTGTCATCGCCACGGCCCGCACACCGGACGCTTGCGACGCCCTCAAGCAACTGGGCGCGGAAGCGCACCAGCTGGACGTGACGGACGTGGAAGGCTGTGCCGGCCTGGGCTGGAAACTCGACGATGAAAAGCTCGACGTGGCCATCCTCAACGCGGGCGTGTACGGCCCCCGCCACGACGGTTTCCCCGCGCAAGCCGATTTCGACCTCGTCATGCACACGAACGTGCTGGCGGCCATGCGGCTGCTGCCGATCCTGGCGCCGCTGGTGGCCAACGCGAAAGGCAAGCTGGCCGTGCTGTCCTCGCACATGGGTTCCCTGAGCGAGCGGGGCAATCCCACCGGTTCGCTGTACCGTGCCAGCAAGGCGGCCCTGAATTCCGTGCTGATCGACACGGCCCTCGTGCATGGCCCGCAAGGCGTCAGCTGCGTGGCTTTCCACCCGGGCTGGGTGCGCACGGACATGGGCGGCGCCGGCGCCGATATTTCCCCCGAGGAAAGCGCTGCCGGCATCCGCGCCACCCTGGCCAGCCTGCCGGCCACGGACAAGGCCGTGTTCCGCAACTACGATGGCAAGCCTATCGGCTGGTAACTCCCTGAATTCACGATAAAAACAAACGAGACGACGTCCCATGATACTCAATGAAGAACAGACCATGATCCAGGAAGCGCTGCGCAGTTTTTCGCGCGAGCGCCTGGCGCCCAACGCGGCCCGCTGGGACAAGGAACATCATTTCCCGAAAGAAGAATTGCAGGAACTGGCCGCGCTGGGCGCCTTTGGCGTGGCCGTGCCGGAAGCGCTCGGTGGCGCCGGCCTCGACTACGTGTCCCTCGCCCTGGTGCTGGAAGAAATCGCCGCCGGCGATGGCGGCACTTCGACCATCATTTCCGTCAACAATTGCCCCGTGTGCAGTATCGCCATGATGTACGCCAACGATGCGCAAAAGGAACAATGGCTGCGCCCGCTGGCGCAAGGCACCATGCTGGGTGCGTTTTGCCTGACGGAACCACACACGGGCAGCGACGCGTCCGCCCTGCGCACGACGGCCACCCGCGACGGCAATGACTACGTGATCAACGGCACCAAGCAGTTCATTACCAGCGGCAAGTATGCGGACGTGGCCATCGTCATGGCCGTGACCGACAAGGCGGCCGGCAAGCGCGGCATCAGCGCCTTCTGGGTACCGACGAACACGCCCGGCTACATCGTGGCGGGACTGGAACAGAAGATGGGCCAGCATTCGTCGGACACGGCGCAAATCCTGTTCGAGAATTGCCGCATCCCGGCGGAAAATATGATCGGCGAAGAGGGACAAGGCTACAAGATCGCCCTGTCCGGCCTGGAAGGCGGCCGCATCGGCATCGCCTCGCAAGCCGTCGGCATGGCGCGCGCCGCGTACGAAGCGGCGTTAAGTTATGCGCGCGAGCGCGAAAGTTTCGGCAAACCCATCTATGAACACCAGGCCGTGCAATTCCGCCTGGCCGACATGGCCACGCAGATCGAAGCGGCGCGGCAACTCATACGCCACGCGGCAGCCATGAAGGATGCGGGATTGCCGTGTTTAAAAGAAGCGGCGATGGCCAAGCTGTTCGCGTCGGAAATGGCGGAGAAAGTCTGCTCGAACGCCATCCAGGTGCACGGCGGCTACGGTTATGTGTCCGACTTCCCCGTCGAGCGCATCTACCGCGACGTGCGCGTGTGCCAGATTTATGAGGGGACCAGCGATATTCAGAAGATTTTGATCGCGCGGGCTTTGTAAAGTTGAGGACGATTAACCCCAGGCAAAGGCTGGGGTCAGACTCCCACATGCGTTGGCGCGGAGCTTTACGTTAGCGGTGTCGAGGGTCTGACCCCATACGCCAACGATGGACGAAAAAAAAGCCTGCACATATGCAGGCTTTGTTCCAATGTATTACCAATGCTTTAATCGTGTCATGGACGCCAGTGCTATCTGCAAAGTGCCTCCTGATTTTCGGACTCCCATGCTATCTGCATGGTGACTCCAAGTGTAAATCGACCAACGTATCCGGAATTACAAAAATCCACTCTTTCGCACTGTCACGCCATCGACATTACACCTGTCGGTCGCCGCGCTGAGCCTGGATAGTGAGACTATTCGCAAGCGAATCTCAATCACTGAACGGAGTATAGCACAGCTTTTTGTGCAGTGCAATAATCTTTTTAAATCAAGTCCTTAGCGCCAGCGGCTTGTCTTCTTCGCCGCCACGGGCCACCCTTTCGTACTCGGAAATCACTTGCGCGCCCAGCAGCAGCAAGGTGGCGCCGATTTCCAGGCTGAACATGACGACGATGGCCGTCGTCATCGAGCCATACACGATATTGACCTGCGACAAGGTGGAAAAATACCAGACCAGCACATGGCGCGCGATTTCCCACAGCAGGGCCGCCGTCACGCCGCCGATCAGCGCATGCGTGATCGACAGCCGTCCGACGGGCATGACCAGGTAGATCGAACTGAGCACGAGGATTTCCCCCGCCAGCCCCAGCAAATACAGCAACACGCCGGACACGCCTTCCAGGCCCCAGTCGTGGCGCAAAAAGCGCACGCTTTCCTCGCTCATCACCTGCAAGCTGCCCGCCACCAGGGTGATCAGCAAGATACCCACGCCCAGGCACAGGATGTAGCAGTACGGCAACACGGCGGAAATGAGGAAATGGCGGCGGCGGATGGCCACGCGGTGAATGAAAATCACGCTCATGGCGTTTTCCAGCACGGTAAACGCCAGCGAACTGAAAAACAGCATGGTCAACAGCAAGAGCCAGCCGATCACGCCCCGATTGTTGAGGAAATGCGCCACTTCCGCCACGATGGCCTTCGATTGCCCGGGCACCAGCCATTCCAGGTAATGGCCGATTGTCTGCAGCAATTCGTCCTGCGCGATCACGTGCGACAGGGCCACCACCACCAGCATCAGCAAAGGCACGATGGACAGCAGCGAGTAATACGCGACGGCGCCCGCCAGCAGCAAGCCCTGGTTGGCGCGAAAGCCCTTCAGCACCTGCAGCACGAAGGCCAGCGGGTGGCTCAAAATGTAGGCGCTGGCGCGGCGGTTGATCATGAGCAAACCGTTCAAGGATGCCGGCATGGCCCGATGCCTTGCCGCACATGCCCCTAGCATACTGACTATCCCCGTACTGTGCCGTGCGCGAACGAACAGACTAGCTCACGGCGGCTTCCAGCAAGGTCAAGGTTTGCCGGTCCGCATCCAGGGTGGCGAGGATGCCCATCGGTATCGTGAACTGGTGGCGGATGTGGCCAAACGAATAGCCGCTGACGGCCGGCACCTTCAATGGCAGCAAATGCTGGTCCAGGGTGGCATCGAGGGTCAGCGCCGTATCGCCCTCGGCCGCCTCGCAATGCTCGAAGATGCCCAGCATCAATGCCGCCGCCTTGTTGAAGCCCACGGACAGGTCGAGCTGGCACAGCATGCGGTCGATGCGGTACGGTACTTCATTGATTTCTTCGAGGAAAAGGATGTGCTCGCGGAAATCGGCCGCATACGGCGTGCCGGCCAGCGCGCTGACCATGCACAGGTTGCCGCCCGTCAAGCGTCCCGTCGCCTGGCCGCCATGCACGGTGCGGATGGCGAAGTTCGGCTGCGTCTGCGCGCGGCGGTGGTTGTCGAGCGCCATCGGGATCGTGTAACTGTCTTGCGGCGTCATCAGCACATTGCGCAGCTGCGTCACCGTGTAGTCGGAAAACGTGGATGACGCCACGGGGCCGTGGAACGTTACCAGGCCCGTCTGGCTGGCGATGGCCAGGTGCAAGGCCGTGATGTCGGAATAGCCGATCAGCACTTTCGGGTTGCGCTGGATCAAGCCATAGTCGAGCAGCGCCAGCAGCGAGATGCAGCCGGAACCGCCGCGGATGGCCCAGATCGCCTTGACGTCCGGGTCGCGGAACGCGGCGTGCAAATCGTCCAGGCGCTGCTGCACCGTGCCCGCATAGTTGCCGTGCACGGCGCGGATGTTCGCGCCCAGGCTGGCGCGCAGTCCCAGCGATTCGATATTGCGCTGGGCCTTGGCGATGGACTCCTCATCCGTAAAGCCGCCCGGTGCGATGATGGCGACCAGGTCGCCGTCGCGCAGGCACGCCGGTTTGATCAATGCGTGTTGCTGTTGCATGCGTTTTCCCTTCCCTTGCGCGGCCGCCGCCCATGCCGGTGTGCCTGCCGCCCCGAGGGTGGCGGCCAGCAAGCCGCCGAAGTGGCGCCGGCTGAGATTGGTCTGACTGGACATGCGGCCCTTTCCTGGAATAAAAAACGGCGACGCCAGGCGCCGCCGCACGAGGTTAGCATGCCGGCGGGATCGCCGCCGGCATGGTTGCCTTACATGAACTTGTACTTCAGCTGGAACGACAGCGAACGGCCGCGCGGGTCGGCCACGCGCGGGTCCCAGCCGGCGCCCACCACTTCATCCACGTTGTGCGCGGTGAACGGTGGATCGCGGTCGAACAGGTTCTGGATGCCCACGGTGATGGTGGTATTCTTGAAGCCCGTGTACGTGCCCGACAAGCTGTACGTGGTGTAACTGGACACATCGGATTTGAAACCTGGTGGCGGCGTCCCCTTGCCATCATTCGGTACCTGGTCCTTGTAGCCGGAAGCAAAACTCTGCACGAGCAAGCCGCTCCAGTCGCCGCGCGATACGCTGAAGCTGGCATTGTGTTTCCAGCGCAAGTACAAATCACGCGTGTAGAAGTTGCCAACCAGCTCCTTGTATTCTTGCCCCTTGTATTCGGCAAACTTGAAGCTGTCCATATACGTGCCGTCCAAGGTTGCCGTCCATTTCACGTCCTGGACCTTGCCTTCGCCGCGCAAGCTCACGTCCAGGCCGCGCACGCGGCTGCCGCCTGCATTGAACCAGCCCGCCTGTACATAATCGATGGTGCCATCGGATTTGCGGAAGATGTACTGGTTCAGCGCCTGGTAATTGGCCAGCACGACTTGCGGCGTGCGTTTGAGGAGCTGGTCCTGAGTATTGATGGCCCAGTAATCGAACGAGGCGGAGTAACCCTTGACCGGTTCGATGACGATGCCGACGCTGCCCTGCTTCGACGTTTCCGGCTTCAGGTTCAGGTTGCCGCCCGTCGTGTAGCTGAGACGATCGATGCTGCAATATTCCTTCACGCCGGGATGCTTGAGACAGCCTTCCGGATCTTTCACACCATTCGGCAATTCCTGCGTCAATACACCTGAATACAGCTGGTCGAAACTCGGTGCCAGGAAGCCCTTGCTGGCCGAGGCGCGGAACAGGACGAAGTCGGCCGGCTGGTAACGCAAGGCAATCTTGGGATTCGTGGTGGCACCCACCTGGCTGTAATCGTCACGACGCACGGCCAGCTGCATTTCCAGGTCTTTCATGACCGGCACCAGCAACTCGGCATACACGGCCTTGACGTTGCGGCTGACATCCTTCAAGGCGGCATTTCCTGGCGCCAATAGAATCAGGTTGGCGTCGACATCCTGTCCAAAACTGTAGCCCTCGCGGCGCAAATCAAAGCCGGCGGCCATTGCCACGGCACCAGCCGGCAGCTGGAACAGTTCGCCCGAAACGGAACCGTCGATCTGCGTCAGGGTCGTCTTGCCATGCTGGAAGTCGCCACGGAACTTGGTCGATTCGATCAATTGCCTGGCCGCTTCCGTCTGGCTTTGGCCCGCGCCCACCCAGGGATTGATGATCCCTGTCCCCAAGGCCGCATATAACTTGTCCGTGTAGGAATAGCCATCGGTCAGCTTGGTCTTGGTGGTGCTCTGTGCGTAGGAAACGCCGGTCTTGTAATCCCACTTGCCGAAGTTGCCTTCAAAACCCAGCAGCACGCGCGCATTGTCGGTGGTGTTTTCCTGCGTGCGGTTACCGATCTCATTGGCGCGCCATTTGTAGGCAATCGGCTTGGTATTGTCGAACGTGGGAATATAGGCCGACAAATCCTGGTAATACGCGCCGCCCACCGGATACACGCCCTTGTTGGCGATGCTCGTCTGCACCTGCATCGGCGTCAGGATCGCCGTGGCCTTGGTGCGCGAACCGAGCACTTCGACAAACATGCGGTGGTCGGGCGCCAGCTGGACAGTTCCACGCGACAAGAAATTGACCCGTTCCACAGGGAATTGCAGCACATAGTCTGCGCCATAGTCGTAGGCGCACGAATATTTGGTGCGCAGCGGCGAGGTCACGTCTTTCCACAGTGCCGTCTGGTACTGCGACATGCCGGCGATGCTGTCGCACTTGCCCTGGAAGCTCAGGGGATTGGCTTGCAGATACACCGTCGGGTCGCCAGGCAAGGTGTAACCGCCAATAAACTTCGCCGGGTCTTTAGGATCAGGATTGGGGATTTGCAGTGCCGTGCCCGGTCCCGACACCTGGTTGGCAAACGGCGTGCCCGTGGTGTCGGGCGACAGGCCGCGGCCCGGCTGGAAACCGTTGACGAAGGAACGGTCGCTGCCGTTCAGGCGCTGCGCCTTGTCGACGGTCAGGCTGGCCATGATGTTGTAGCGGTCCTCTTCCAGCGAGCCCGTGCCGGCCAGCAGCGAAGCGCGGCGCGTGGCGCCGCCGCCTGCCTGCGTATCGTTAGTGGAAACGGACGCTTCCACGCCGCTGTAATTGGTTTTCAGAATGAAATTGATCACGCCGCCGATGGCGTCCGTGCCGTAGATGGCCGAGGCGCCATCCTTGAGGATTTCCACGCGTGAAATTGCGCCCAGTGGGATCGAATTCAAGTCGACGGCACGGCCACTGGCACCATGCGTGGCCACGCGGCGGCCATTCAGCAGTACCAAGGTCGCGCCCGGTCCCAGGCCGCGCAGCGAGGCGAACGAGGCGCCACCGGCAAGACGGTCGGCGTCGGCGCCAAACACGTTATTGCCCGAAGTCATGTTCTCGGCACCCGTGCCATTCGCCGACAGGGTGCGCACCAGTTGCTCGGCCGTCGTAATGCCCTGCTTTTCCATCTGCTCAAAGGTGATGACTTGCACCGGCAACGCGCCTTCCTTGGCCACCCGCTTGATGCTGCTGCCCGTCACTTCGACCCGTTGCATCGCTGGCGCCGCCGCTTCCTGTGCCATCACCGGTCCCACCACCCCCATCAATGCCACCAACTGCGCTAGCTTCTTCAATTTCACGGGTCTCTCCTTTATTTGGGCAATCGAAACTTGAGTTCTCAAGTCAGGCTGTTTTTTTCACGTCGCAACTGTCTGTCTCGCAGTACATTTTTTTATGACATTTGCGCATGACTTTATTTGTTTTCATTTTCAGAGTAGCGCGATGCATCCGGGCCCAGCCAATGAAAAATGCTTTCCTAACCATAACTTTTTGGAATGAATGCCCTTTTCAGCGACATGGTCACTTGCCTGCGGGGCTAGCCCTGGTTTTATCCACGTCCAGATAGCGCCAGGACGTGAATTCCACGGGGTGGCGCCTGTAGTTTTTTAGCCACGGTTGCTGCAGGTCGGCAGAGATGGGATGCGTCAGCAACACCCACGGCGTATAAGCGTGGATCAGCTGAAACAGGTCGAAGTACAGACTGCGTCGGCGCGGCGTATCGGATAGCAGGCGCGCCTCCTCATAGCGTTTATTGTAATCGGGCAAGTTGAAGCGGGCATAGTTGGCGCGGCCAACGTTGCCGCCGTACAACAATTGCATAAAGTTATCGCCATCAGGGAAGTCGGCGATCCAGTTGGTCTCGAACATCTGCACCTTGCCCAGGCGCGAGGCCTTGATGATTTCCGTCTTCTTGTCGCTTTTAAACTCCACGCGCACGCCGATGGCGTTCAGGTTGCGGCGCCACAATTCATCGCGCAAGCGTCCCACCGTGCTCGGTTCCGTATGCATGGTCAGGATCAGGGGCTTACCATCCGGCTGCGTGCGGAAACCGTCGGCGCCCGCCTTGTAGCCGAAGCGGTCCAGCAAGGCGCGCGCCAGCGCGGGATCGTAGCCGACGGGGCTGCGGTACTGCCTGTCATAGCCGAGCACATTCGGCGGCAGCGGCGACTGAGCCGGCAAGGCCAGTCCTTTTTTCAGCAGCGCGATGTCTTCGCGGCCGTTGTAGCTGAGGGCGATGGCGCGCCGCAGGGCCAGCTTGCCCTTGCTCATGCCGCCCAGCACGGGGTCGTCCATGTTCATCCACATGTAATACGTTTGCAGCACGGGAAAGCGCGTCAGCTGCAAGCCCTTGGCGGCCAATGCCGGTTTCAGCGCGCCGTTCTCCAGCACCATGTCCGTCATCGATTCCGGCACTTGCTCCAGGTAATCGAATTCGCCCTTCAAAAAACCCAGCATGCGCGATTGATATTCCTCAACGATGCGCACCTCGATGCGCTCGACCAGCGGCAAGCGCTGACCTTCCAGCGCGGTGGCGATGGCGCGCGCATCGACCGGCAAGGCGGCCAACGCCCTGGCCTCCGTATGGAACACGGTGGCACGGAAAGTCGGGTTGGCCTGCAGCACGATCTTGTCGCTGCGCTTCCACTCCTTCACGAGGAACGGCCCCGTGCCCACGGGGTGGTTGCCGATCTGTCCTGCCGCCGGGTACGCTTCGGCCACTTCGCGCGCCACCACGGCTGTCGCCGGCATGGCCAGGTAAAACAGGAAGTTCGGATCGACACCGTTCAGGCGGATGCGCAAGGTGTATTTGTCCAGCGCCTGCAAGCCGGCGATCGGCGTGTCGTAGCTGAATTTGGTTTTCAAGGCGGCATCGCCCACCAGCTTGTCTTCCAGCAAGAATAGCCACGGCGACTTCAGGCTGGGGTCATACAGGCGCGTCAGGCTGTAGACATAATCCTGTGCCGTCACTTCGCGCGGCTGGCCCTTGAAAGCGGGATCTTGTGTAAAGAAGATGCCGGGCTGCAAGTGAAAGGTGTACGTGCGCCCACCATCTTCCACCGTCGGCATGGCGCGCGCCGTATTGCCCTGCAGCTGCACGGGGCGCGCCAGGTAGTCATAGCGCAGCAGCGGATCGAAGATGTTTTCCATCAAGTTCAGGCTGGCCAGATCGGACGCCACGGCCGGGTCCAGGCCCGTCTCGCTGGTGCTCAAAAACAAGTGCAGGGTCTTGTTCGCGCGGGCCGTGCTGGGGGACGCAGCATCGGCAGTATGGGCCGGTACATTCAACAGCGTCAACAGGGCCAGGCCGGCGGCGCAGGCGGTTTTGCGTAAAAACATCATCAGTGATCCAGTGCAGACAAGGTAACGAACAACGATTAGCGACAGGCATCCCCCACACTACGCGGGCAAGCTACGGGGCGCCAATGAAAACAGGCTGCCAGCTTATAACTTTTTGGCATGCGATTGCTGCATTCTTTCATCAACTCATATCGGGCTGCCCCTATACTTTGTTTGCAGACATTTTTTACTCCCGACACACAGAACTGATCGCATATGGCACTTAATTACATCTGGTCCGGCTTTTTCCTCGTTGGCTTCCTGGCCGCAGTGCTGCAGTGGCTGTTTCTCGGCGATACCGATATCTTCAAGCGCATCATCGATGGCACCTTCGAGACGGCGCGCATGGGTGTGATGGATATCGCCCTGCCGCTGGCCGGCGTGATGACTTTGTGGCTCGGCATCATGAACATCGGCGAAAAAGCGGGCATTGTCGGCTGGCTGGCGAAAGTGATCGCCCCCTTCTTTTCGCGCATCTTCCCGGAAATTCCGAAAGACCATCCGGCCACGGGCCATATGGTGATGAATTTCTCGGCCAACCTGCTGGGCCTGGACAACGCGGCCACGCCCTTCGGTTTAAAAGCCATGGAAAGCCTGCAAACCTTGAACCCGAACAAGGAAGAGGCGACGAATGCGCAAATCATGTTTTTGGTGCTGCACACCTCGGGCCTGACCCTGATTCCGCTGGCCATCATGGCGCAGCGCTCCATCCTCGGCGCGGCCGACCCATCCGACATCTTTATCCCCTGCATGATCGCCACCTATGTGGCCACCATGGTCGGCATCATCACCGTGTCCATCAAGCAACGCATCAACTTGCTCAACAGGGTCGTGCTGGGCTGGATGGGCGGCATGACGAGCGCCATCGTCGCCATGATCTGGTATTTCACGCAATATCTGACGAAACAGGAAATCGAGCTGGTCTCGAAGGTCGTCAGCAACCTGGTATTGATCAGCGTCATCGCCATCTTCATCATCGGCGCCCTGCGCAAGAAGGTGAACGTGTATGACGCGTTTATCGAAGGGGCGAAAGGCGGCATCCAGACGTCGATCACCGTGATTCCCTATCTGGTCGGCATGCTGGTGGCCATCAGCGTGATCCGCAACGCGGGTGTGTTCAATTTCCTGATGAGCGGCATGAACTGGTTCTTCGCCAACCTGGGCATCAATACGGACTTCGTGCCCGCCTTGCCGACAGCCATGATGAAGCCGCTCAGCGGTTCCGGCTCGAAAGCCATGATGATCGACGCCATGAACACCTACGGCGTCGACTCGTTCGTCGGCCGCCTGGCCTGCGTCTTCCAGGGCTCGGCCGACACCACCTTCTATATCGTGGCCCTGTATTTCGGTTCCGTCGGCATCCGCAAGACGCGCTATGCCATCACGGCCGGCCTGATCGCCGATCTGGCTGGCGTGATCACGGCCGTCTTCGTTGCCTACGTCTTTTTCCACTAAGGAGCACCATGTTACGTCCTGTTCTGATGGCTGCGCTGTTGGCGGGTCTGGGCCTGTCGAGCGCCCACGCGCAATTGCCCGAATCCGTCAGCCTGCTGCTGCGCAGCGCGAATATCCCCGAAGACGCCATGGGCGCCATCGTCTTGCGCGGCAACACCACCGTGCTGTCGCATGGGGCCGAACGCAGCATGCAGCCCGCGTCCACCATGAAGCTGGTGACGACGGCCGTGGGCCTGGAGCAGCTCGGTCCCATCTTCCGCGGCCGCACGGAGTTGCGCACCAGCGCCGACGTCATCAATGGCGTGCTGAAGGGAGATTTGATCCTGCGCGGCGGCGCCGATACGGATTTCAATGCGGACGTGCTCGCGCACATGCTGCAAACCCTGCGCAACCAGGGCATCGTCAAAATCAAGGGCGATCTGATTCTCGACCGCCAGCTGTTCCAGCCGGCCCGGCCCGACATCGGCGCGGCGCCCTTCGACGAGTCGGCCGAGTTCCGCTACAACGTCATCCCCGATGCCTTATTGCTGAACACCAATCTGATCGATATCAACATCAGTGCGACGGAACGGCAATTGAGCTTCCAGATGCAGCCGCCGCTCGAGAATGTCAGCATCACGAGCGACATGAAATTGGTCAAGGGCAGTTGCGCCAAGTGGGAAGATGGCTGGCGCCCGCCCGAATACCGGCGCGATGCGGGCGGCAAGCTGCAGGTGATACTGCACGGCACCTTCCCGCAGAATTGCAGCAAGGCCACCAGCATCAATGTGCTCGATCGCAACGATTATGCGGACCGCTTGTTCCGTGCCACCTGGAAACGCCTCGGGGGCACGATCACGGGCACGGTGCGCGAAGCACCAGGCACAGGCTTGCCGCCGACGGCCGAACCGGTCGGCACGCGCATGCTGGCCGACCACGTGGCGCGCGCCTTGCCGGAAGTCTTGCGCGATATCAACAAGACGTCCGATAACACCCTCGCCCGCACCCTGTTCCTGAGCCTGGGCAGTTTGCAGAGCGATGGCTGGCTGGGCAGCCGCCCCGTCGCCATGGCGGCGCCGGAAGATACGGCCAGCCGGGCGCGGCAAGTCATCCAGGAGTGGTTCCAGCGGCACCATATCGACACCCAGGGCATGCTGGTCGACAACGGTTCCGGCTTGTCGCGCACGGGACGCATTGCGCCTGCGCAAATGGCCGGCGTCTTGCAGGCGATGCAGCAAAGCCCGTGGGCGCCCGAGTTCCAGTCCAGCCTGCCCATCGTGGCGCTGGACGGCACCATGCGCAAGCGCCTGTTGAACAGCCCGGCCGCCGCGCGGGCCCGCATCAAGACGGGCACCTTGAAAAATGTCGTGGCCATCGCCGGCTACGTGCCCGACGCCAACAACCAGCAATGCGTGGTGGTCGCCATGATCAATAGCGACCTGGTGGGTAACGGCAATGGCCGCGCGGCCGTCGATGCGCTGATCGAGTGGGTCGCCAGGAGCGGCGCCACGCCGGCAGTGGCCGGACAGTAAGGCCGCCAGGTGAACTAGTCCCGCGACGTGCCCGGTGCACTGGCAAAAGCCAGGCGCAGCAGGTACGCGGCGACGGCGCCGATCAGCAAGACGGTCACCAGCGAACCTTCCACGCCGAAGGCGCCGCCGGTCAGCACGGCATTGCCAGCCAGTTCGCCGCGCAGCAGACCATCCGTGGCCGCATGGCCCGATACGGTCGAGGAGAATACCTGGCCGACGCAATAATTCCAGCCGATATGCGTGCCGATACACACCCACAGCCGGCGCGTCTTCATATACAGCGCCGCCTGCAGCACGCCATACGCGACAAGCGCGATGATCGCCAGCAGCGAAAAGCCGGCATTGGGCAAATGGGCCAGGGCAAATACCAGGGATGAGATCACGATGGCAGCCTTGTTGCCCAGCGCACGTGCCGTCACGCCGAACAGGATGCCGCGAAACATCATCTCCTCGGCCATGCCA
This sequence comes from Janthinobacterium sp. SUN026, assembly GCF_030397625.1. Lineage (NCBI taxonomy): Bacteria > Pseudomonadati > Pseudomonadota > Betaproteobacteria > Burkholderiales > Oxalobacteraceae > Janthinobacterium > Janthinobacterium sp. SUN026. The sequence continues at coordinate 237,088 of NZ_JAPQNU010000007.1, forward strand.
ACCAGCACCAGTTCGGCCAGAGGGAGCAGCAACAAGACGCTCAGGGCGTTGACGCCGCTAAACTGATACACGCCCAGCGCAGCCAGCACACCGAAGGTCAGGGCGACCAGCCCGGCGCCGAACAGCAATCCACGCCCCAGTTCCCCCGCCATGCCTGGCATTGCCAGCTCAGTCGGCTGGCGCTTTTCGATGTGGCGTACATAAAAACGGTAACCGCACCACACCAGCAACGCCGCCAGCAACTGCGGCCACAGGATGCGGTAAGGCTTGTCCACCAGCTGGGAAGCGAGACCCATCACCAGCGGTACAGCGGCAAAAGTGAGAACCATCCCCAGCACGATCTGCACCAGGGGATAGGCCATCAGGCGCGCCAGGGGGGATTTCTTCGTTGCCATGCTCAGGGTGCTGTCCATCATCGCTTTCCTCGTGGGTTGTCAGGGAGTGGCTGCTGCTTTCTTGTTTCATGTAGCGATAGTAACAGCATTTATATAAGCACTTATGTAAATATCGAAGGATGTTGTATTTTATGCACCTGTGGTGAATGAGCGAAAGCGGGAGGGGAAACGGCAAGGAAGCGCCGGACGAAAAAAAACCCGACCATTGCTGGTCGGGTTTTTCTCTTACTGCGAATAACAAGCCTGACGATAACCTACTTTCACACTGGTTGCAGCACTATCATCGGCGCAAAGTTGTTTCACGGTCCTGTTCGGGATGGGAAGGGGTGGGACCAACTTGCTATGGTCATCAGG
>NZ_JAPQNU010000008.1:0-191272 GCF_030397625.1 Janthinobacterium sp. SUN026
CATCAGCCACTACCTGATGCACCGGTATAACTGGATACGACCACATCAGTTCAACCAGGGACTGGCACCGGCCGTCGCCGAAGAAAAACTTAACGTAGTGTCCGGGATGGGTTGACCACTACATACAAGCGTGTAGCGCATGCCTCCTTGGCTCATTGGAAAAGCTGCAATGGGACGGGCGTTTCACTCCGAAGCTTGCGTGGCTGCACGGTGTGTGCCGGGAGTGGTGAGGCTGAGGTTTCCTGCGCCGGAGGATTCGAGCGTGAGCGTATAAAAGATATGCTAAGCGACCTAAAAACACTGGTCAGTAGTCATTCTCATAGAGCGCTTAGCTTGTTAAGAAAAATTACATAGTAAGGCTAGTTTGGCGAAACTTAATAAACATCAATTAGCAGGTAATATAGTTTTTAATTTGTTTAACCCTCCTGCTTGATAGGAAATATAGGAGATTTCGGAGTTTGGTATTTCCATAAATGTATTTTTTTCGGAGTCGAAAACAAGAACGGTTTCCGTTGTTTTGATTATTAATCCGACATTCCTACCGTTTATTTTTTTCTGCAAATTATCATCTTTCGCATGAATTTCGATTGGCAGCCCTCCACCATATCCTATCATTCTTACGAACTGTGCATAGTATGTCGGGTTGAAAAGTATGGTAACGCACCAAAAAAAGTAGATGGTTGCGGATAATATTGATAATGCTTTCCTTACGAGAGGCATAATTATTATTCCGCTAATAATAATAACAAAGGCTGAAATGGATAGTGCCAAAATAAATGGAGTTGGTGTAATGCTAAAGCTGTAGGGGAAGTTGAAGTTTAGTGGTTCAAATTTTTCTGGAATTAATGCTATTCCGAAGGCCATTAAAAATGAAATTACAGTGATTGATCCTAAAATTATATATTTTTGTTCCAATTTTAATTTTTGCAATTCCGTAATTGGCATTATTAAAAAGCTATCACGTTGTGCTGGATTTAGCTTTAGTATTTTAATAATAAATGCACTAATGTCGCTGGATAAAAGCGCTTGCTGGTAGACGGATTGAGTTAGATAAATCATAAATGAAAAAACTAAGGCGCTAGTTATCAGTAAAAAAATGCTACCAAATGCCACGGTGGCTTTCAAGTAAGGCGTCCCCTCCAGGGGGGCGCGTACTCCTACTGAAATAGCATAGGAATAAGTGGCGTAGTCACTCAAAATCCCTAAAAAACCACCGCCTAGCACGGCAACCAGAGCACTTGCTAGCAGCTTGATGGCAAATGAATGGGGTAAAATTTTTTTCAAAAATTCTTTTGATTTATTGAGTGCGTCGAGTATTTTTGTCATGTTGGTCGTAAGTTTTTAACATTGGTATATTCTATTGTAAATTTTTCCTTAAAATCTATTTTTGTCTATTTTTCTGCGAAATTCTTTATGTGAGTGTTTTTGCGTGTTATGATTGTGTTGTAAAAAATAATTCCAGCCCTCCGCAAACCTGATGCCGATAACTGGAACTCGCGACAGTACCCGGCCCAGCGCCGTACCTGCACGCCTTGAATTTGCCGTTCACCGCGCACTATGGCGTGGGAGCAAACATCGAAGCCCGCTCATGCGGGCTTCTTCTTTGCGCGCCCACTTTTGAGGTGCCATGTCCGAAATTACACAACCGCCACACCACCTGACTCGCGACTACTTGGAGCGTAGTATGCCGGAGTCCGACTCGCTGCCCGCGTGGCAAGAGGTGAGTCGTGAACTGGGCTGGGCCTTGATTGCTGGCGAACGCCAGACGCCGGCCGAGAACGACGAACGAAACTGAACTGGACGGATGCGCGTGATCATGTCGCCGCAGGCCTGAAAAGGAGGTGCGCCGTGAAGTAGAGAACCAGCAAACAATCAGGGCAATGAGTCGGGCGCCACCTCGATGCCGCGCGCCAAACCGACTCCGGGACGCTGTAACCCGGCACCAGGTTTCGCGGGCGTAGCTCAATGGTAGAGCGGAAGCTTGCTGTTGTTGAGCGCATGCGCAAGCCCGCCTTCTGTGCAAGTACTGGACCTGCCGCCCCGGCCGGTGCCGGTGGCGCCGAAGGAGGCGCTGCAGCCGATCCCGCCGGTGGGCTACTTCCTGACGCGGTGGCGCGAGATATTTAAGCCTTGATCCTGCAGACGGAGGAAGTGGCCGCGACGGGACGCGCGTGCCAGGCGTTTGTGCGGGATAGTAGCATAGGGCTGTAGCGCTGATTAGGAGTGTTTGCGCAGGTAGACATTAGGGGAGTGAGCTAGTCGATTGAGTCTTGAGACCTTCAGATCAATGCAAGTTTAGTGCCGCAGGTGTCTTTGTGCAGTCGAGCGTCCATCTCTCCAGCACGGCGGGGCCGGATAGAGTAAATGCTGTCTAAGTTGATAACTTCGGCTCTTGGTATACACTCAATAGAAGGAAATTGGACGTTAGAAGAGGAGTCTTACCATGAGGCATATCTCTACACTGGCCGTGATCGGTACTGTTCTGTTTATCACGGGAACAGCTGCATCTGCAGGGAATGGCGGCGTTAAGGCCGGTCCGCATTTAGGAACCCCGATCGCAACAACAATGCACACGACGACAACGCACACAACGACAACTGCACCAGCTTTACCTACCCCATCGCATTCGGGGCAACCAAATCAAAGCTGCGGCAGTGCCACTGCTCCCAATACTCCTGGTAATTCAGCTTCTGCACCTGGGTCAGCTTTCAATCCAGATGGCCAGGCTGGAACGGTATATGCTGGACAGCAGCCACAAAATTCGCGCAACCCTATGAGTGTGTCACAGTACGATGTTGCTTGCGCAAAACAACCATCTAAGTAAGGTGCAAGCGTAAGGCCGGTGCCGTTTTGGCCGGGTTACGAGTTCGAAAAGTTAGCACCGGCGGCGCCGAACTGCGAAAAGGTAAAGGCGTTGGCGCGGGACTGGCCACGTGGCTGGAAGTATGAAGTGGAACTGGAGGCAGTAATTGCTGTCTGCATTCTGCCAGATGAAAAAGCAGAGCGCTGATTGTCGCTGCATCAACAGCGGCAATCAGCCTCGGCACGTTGGCCAGGCCAGTGAACCAAGTAGGCTCGCGCTACCTCGGGGAGGTAGTTCGACTCTAACACTAGGAGGTTCACATTTTGGCTTTTCCCATCATCCATTGGATCGGCGGCAAACGACGCCTGGCCGACCGCATCATCCATCAGTTTCCTTATCGCACCTATTACGTCGAGGTATTCGCCAGCGGCGCCGCGCTGTACTTCATGCGGCCGTCGGCCGAGGTGCTGAACGACGTCAACGGCGAGCTGAGTTAAAACGGCTTGATGCTGCTCGTTATTAAAACTCATTTACATATTTTGGAGAAGGAAATTTATTAATAAATATAATAAGAAAGACGCGCCGACAAAAATTAGAAACGATGCCGCTAATATTGTAACTCTCTTGGGCTATGGAGAAGGTATGATTTGAATTGTTGTGGCAAATCCGTCATCTGATTTTATGTTGGAGTGAACCTGTTGCCAAGTTATAGGCGGGAAGTAGAGGTAGGAGATCGAAATCTGTTCTTTTGGAACCATTGTTGGAAAAATTATGTCACCCGCCCCAGTTTGATCATTTCTTTTGATTTCATAGTCTACATACGGATGGATAATCAAATTTAATGGGAGGAATGCATGCGACACCCGTACGTTTTTAGCGGTTTTTTACCTGAGTTAATTAAAACAATGTTGTGTGTATGTATTGTTGTTTTGTTGGCATCATTGAGATTAAAAGCCGATGAATGATTGAAATAGGTGTTGAGTTTTGATTTTCCTTCAAGGTAGTGTTTTATGACCGCTAAGAATGCAGCAGTTAATATTGGTGCAAGAATTTTTGATATTATATCTATATTGATTATTTCGTTATTAAAATTGAATTATGGGATGCCACTATTTTTCGCAGTTGTGAACAATCATTGCAAAGCTAGCTTATGCTTGTTAAGTAGTCAACACTCTTGAGTAATTGCCTTTGTTTTTTTGCTGCCCCACTTAAAGTGTGCTTCATTGCGAAATTTGACTGGCTTCTGTGGTGTTGCCGAAGTCAGAACTACTTGTAGTAGAGTAATGTTATGTGCGCCGACTATACCCCCAGCCGTAAAGATCAGATCGAAGAAAGCTTTCGAACCGGATACCCGCTGCTTGACCTGTCACCCGAGACATGGCCCGGCTACATGGCGCCCATCCTTCGCGGCTCGCATGAGGCGCCCGGTGAACTGGAAATCGCTCTCGCCATGTTCGGCCTGGTGCCTCATTAGGCGGATCTGAAGCTGGCCCGCCAGACCTACAACTCCCGCACCGAGACGGTGGCCAGTAAGCCATCCTTTCGCAGCGCCTGGAAGTGCAAGCAGTTCTACATCATCCCGGCCGCCAATTTCTTCGAACCGAATTACGAGACCGGCAAGCCTGTGCGCTGGCGCATCGAGCGCGCCGACGGTGGCCCGGTGGCCATAGCCGGCATATGGGAGTACCGCCCGGAGGATCAGCTGCTGTCGTTCTCGATGCTGACTATCAACGCCGACGGGCACCCGCTGATGCAGCGCTTCCACAACCCCGATGACGAAAAGCGCATGGTGATGAGCCTTGATCGTGATCAGTGCCTAAGTTGGTTGGACGGTTCTCTGGTGGAGGAGACGAGTGGGGAAGGGTGCGCTCCGGTTTGGCAATTGCCGCGCTGGATATCACAAGCAAACATAATTGCTGTAATACGGTGCGTCTGGATTCGGCAGACCTGACGCGGCGGTGGGCTATGTTTTCAGAAAATAGAGCGCCTCGCTACGCAGCGAGCTGGAGTTGCCGAGAGTTATAACCAAGTAGCTGCGCTAGATTTTGATGTCTCGGTGTAACTTTTAACGAGCATGGTACTGTCGACGTCCGTGCTCTCTTAGATCGTACCCTGTCTACCGCCTGTCTTGCCTGGAATGACAACATCCTCCAAATCATTGTTCAGGTGCTCGAACAAGGCTTTGGAGGTTTGGGTGATGGCCTTTTGACGTTGGCATCCCGGTACTGTGCAATACTTACCGTCGGCCAATTCAATATAAGCGGGACAATTCTTGTATTCATGATCAATGCAAGGCATATATCCTCCCAGGTTGTGGATGTTTGCATACTGCCTATATGTACAGATTACACCGCAGCCAGCGGTTTGTTGGAAATATTACATTTATCTCGCAGCATATCGGGAAGGGAAGGGCATGCTTGGGGGAGGCTGTTCATTTGGATTTTTCGGCAATTAAGGCAGGATATCCCGCGCCCCCATCCTCGTGTCGGTATAGTCGTGGTGCCAGCCAGTGCTGGCATACCCTTCCTTGTTTCGTCCAATAGTCATATCTGGAATTGCAGGTCGATGTAACTCCCTTGCTTTTGAGCATTTCAGCCCTGTGTAATTTCCTGTGTAATTTGGTGCAATTTAGCGACTTCTCTTGATAGTCATGACGAAACACTCCCTGTGAGAACCCTGCAAAATGGCGCTTTCAATGGCATTCACACTGCAGGGGTCGCAAGTTCGAAACTTGCACTTCCCACCAAAATTTTCTTTTGTATTCAATGATTTAGGATGTCACATCTTGTCTGAATACGAGCTTGGGGCAAACTTGGGGCAATGGGATTTCTAATCCACTGCCCAGCCTCAACGATACGGCCGCTTCCTGCGGCCGTTTTCACGTCAAGCGGGCTTAGAACGCCTGACAATCCTCTTCCTTGCTTTCAAAGCAACAAGTTCGTACACTAAGGACGCCTAACAAAACCGCTGAATGTATCTCCAGCAGATGAGTATGCAGGCAAGCGAGAGAAGCGCCTGGCGGATATCGGCACGGCGCTCGTAGCGGACGCGTAATCGGCGGAAACGGTGCAATCAGCCCAGTGTGCGCTCAACCACCCAGCGCCATTTGCCCAGGCGTTCGCGCGACTCGATGTGATTGCACAGCAACGCTTTATCCGCACCCTGCCTCACACACATAAGCGATAGCAAACGATTCGTATGGCTGCAGGCTGAGGTGGTCGGTCCAGCTGTCACGCTGGGCATAGTTGCTGATCAAGCCTTGCCCGGCAATGCCGTGCAGCGTTGCCGGCAGATCCAGTTCGACGTGTTCGCCGGAGAAATTGTTGACGACAACCAGATGTTGGCTGCCCAAGCTGCGCCGGTAGGCGAATACCTGCGGGTGCTGCTCCAGTAACGGCAGGTATTTTCCGTAAACCATGACGTCCCAGTGCTTGCGCAGTTCGATCAGCTTCTGGTAGTGGAAGAAGACCGAATCGGGTTGTTCCAGTGCGGCCGCGACGTTGATCTCCGGGTAGTTGGGATTCAGCTTGAGCCATGGCGTGCCAGTACTGAAGCCGGCGTTGTGTGTGCTGTTCCACTGCATTGGGGTGCGTGCATTGTCCCGCCCGTTGGCGTGGATGCCGGCCATCATCGTCTCCGGTGACACGCCGGCGGCCGTGCGTTCGTGGTAGAGGTTGAGCGATTCGATGTCGCGATAGTCGTCGATAGAATCGAAACGTACATTGGTCATGCCTATTTCCTCGCCTTGATAGACGTAGGGGGTGCCCTTGAGAAAATGTAGCGCGGTGGCCAGCATCTTGGCCGACTCGACCCGGTAACGGCCGTGGTCGCCGTATTTGGATACGGCGCGCGGCAGGTCGTGGTTATTCCAGAACAGCGAATTCCAGCCGGCATCGGCCAGCTCGGTCTGCCACTTACCGATGATCTGCTTGAATTCGATCAGATCGAACGGCCGCGGCTTCCATTTCCCCTCCTTGGTATCGTGGGTCACTGTGATGTGCTCAAACTGGAAGACCATCGACAGCTCCTGGCGCTTCGGGTCGGAATACAGCTTGGCGGTTTCCGGGGTGGCGCTCCACGTCTCGCCCACCGACAATACATCGCGTGCGGCCAAGGTCGCTTGGTGCATTTGCTGCAGCAGCGGGTGCAGTTGTGCGCCGTTGGCGATAATCTGCTGGTCGACCTGTTTGCCGATGAGATCGATCACATCCATGCGGAAGCCGCCGATGCCCTTGTCCAACCACCAGTTCATCATGCGATACACCTCTGCCTGCACCTGGGGATTTTCCCAGTTCAGGTCCGGCTGTCGTTTCGAGAACAGATGGAAGTAATATTCACCGCTGGCGGCATCGTACTCCCATGTACTCCCGCCAAAATACGAACGTTGCTGGTCGGGCGGGGAGCCATCGGCGCCTGCATTGCGCCAGATGTAGTAGTCACGGTAGGGGCTATCCTTGGATTTCTTCGCCTCGACGAACCAAGCATGCTCGTCAGAGGTGTGGTTGACCACAAGATCCATCAAAATACGGATGTCGCGCCTGGCCGCCTCTGCGATCAACTGCTCCATCTCGGCTAATGTGCCGAATTCGGCGGCGATATCCTGATAGTCGGAGATGTCATAGCCGTTATCGTTCATCGGCGACCGGTACACTGGTGACAGCCAGATCAGGTTGATTCCCAGATGTTGCAGGTAGTCCAGTCTGCCGATGATGCCGGCCAGATCACCGACCCCATCGTGATTGCTGTCTTGAAAACTCCGTGGGTAGATCTGATACACGACGGCGTTATGCCACCATTTCTTATCCAACATGATTATCTTTCTCGCTTATTGATTGGCGGCATTGTCTTGCAACGTGCCAAGGGATCGCCAGGGGTAGGGCAGATCCGATCTCGTCTTTGAACCAGGCAGCTATGAGATTGCACACCAGGACTCTGGCAGGACACCCAGGCCCACCACGATCCACCGTTTTTTCCTCTTTCAAGACCTGTGGATCAGAATAGTCTAAGCTACCGATAGCAACTCATGGCGATTCAGTGTTGATGTAACAACACCGTCACATTTGAATGCCACTATGCACCATTTCAGAATGGTGCAGCTACCTTGCCGACTCGATCCGTCATCCTGCCATGCCCCATGCAGCACCGCTGCTGGCTTGACGACGCTCGCGGCAATGCGCGGTGGCGGGATCGACAGGGGTGCGTATGTACGTCGGCGGCTTGAGCTGCAACGGGCTGGCGCTCTTCTGGGTACTGAGTGGGTTTATCGGATTAACAGGGAACGCCCATGGCGCGCCTCCCGATTTGCCGCCTACAGGTGCTGCACGTGTCAATCCCGTTTCTGATGCGGCTATTTCTCTCCTTGCTTTCAGTATCCCGGCGCAGCCGCTCAATGCGGCGCTGAACCAATATGCGGACATCACCGGACAGCCTGCATTGTTTTCCAGTGATATCGCGCATGCCCGTACCTCCACGGCGGTATACGGCCATTATTCGGCCGAAGCGGCATTGCGCATTCTGCTCGAAGGTACCGGACTGGTTGCTGACAGGCGCAGTTCTGGCCTGGGCCAGACCTTCATTCTGAAAGAGGCCGCCGTGGCATCCGCAGGACCGGCATCCACCTTGCCGCGCAATGGCATGGCGGAGTTGTTCAGCGAGGATGGCTATGCCGGACTGGTTCAGATGCGTATCTGGCAGGCGCTGTGCTCGGATGCGCGTACCCGGCCGGGCAACTACACGTCCTTGCTGCGGTTTTACCTGGAAACGGATGGCCGCATCGGCGGCGCACGCCTGCTCGGCAGCAGTGGCGATCCCCGTCGCGATGCCGCGTTGCTGCACGCGGTGCGTGGCGTGCGCGTCGGCCGCCTGCCACCTGCGGCAATCGCGCGGCAGCCTCTGACCATGATGGTTGCGCCCAGCGCCCCTGGAGTGGGGCCTCAGTGCGGCCAGCAGCAGGGGGAGGGCTAGCCATGTCCGAAGGCACGCAGCTTTTCCTGCTGAACTACCTGGGCAAGCACTACGCTACCATCAAGCAGCGCCTGACGCGCAAGCTGGGCAATGCGGAAGATGCCGGCGATGCATTGCACGACACCTGGCTGCGCCTCAAGGGCGGCGAAGACCTTGGGCCCGTCCAGAACCCCGGTGCCTACCTGTCCCGGATGGCGGTCAATATCGCGGTGGACGTGCAGCGCCGGCATAGCCGCCAGTTGTCAGGCGATAATATCGATGCATTGCTGGAGGAACTGGTGGACCCGGCCCCCGGTCCGGCGCGGACGGCCGAGATACGCTCGGACCTGGATGCCCTGTTCCAGCTGCTCGACCGCATGCCCGAGCGCCGCCGGGCCGTCGCGCTGCTCGTGCATGCGGAAGGCGTGACGCAAAAAGAGGCGGCCCAGCGGCTGGGCGTGTCGTTGCGGACGGTCGAATACGAATTGAAGCGCGTCCATGAGCGCCTGGACACTTATCTGGCGGCGGAGCATAAATAATGCGGGTTTTCCGGGGCGCCATTCGTCATCAAGTATGAGAGAGCAAAAAACATATGCATGCAGCACGCAGCAGCCCGCAGGTTTCCTGCCTTGCGGCCCGGCTTGGTCGCTGGACCTGACACGATGAAGACGCCGCCGCCCAAGGACAGCCGCGCCGCTTCGTCCGCCGAGCTGGAAGCCCAGGCGTGGAACTGGTTGCGCCTGCTCACCTCGGGAGACGCGCGCGAAGTGGATGCGCAACGGTTCCGGCGCTGGGTCAAGTCCAGTCCCTCGCACCAGGCCGCGTACAACGACGTGAAGCGGCGCTGGGATGCGCTTGAGGCCCCGGCCCGCGAGTTGCTGCGCGCCAGGCCGGAAGCCGTGCCGGCGCGTGCGCGCCGCCCCCTGCTTGCGCCCGGCGGACGGCGGGCTTTTCTCGGCGCTGCCATCGGCGCGGCGGCCGTGGCCGGCGTGGCCGTGATCCATCCGCCCCTGGGCTTGTGGCCGGGGCCGGACGAGTGGGTAGCAGACGAGCGCACTGCCCCTGGCGAACAGCGCACGCTGGCGCTGTCCCAGGGTGTCGACGTCATCCTCAATACGCGCACCAGCATACGCCGCCAGACCGATGGCGGCAGGCTGGTCGGCCTGGATCTGCTCACGGGCGAAGCGTCCATCGATCTGAGGGCGGCGGGGCCGGCCTTTGCCGTCGTGGCTGGCGTTGGCCGCAGCCTGCTCGAATCCGGACGGGTCGAAGTGCGCCACCTCGATGGCAAGGTTTGCGTCACCTGTATCGAAGGCGCCGTCCGCGTGGAGCATCCGGCCGGTGCGCGTCAGCTGCATGCGCGCCAGCAATTGGTTTATGGCGCCAGTTCGCTGGGCGACATCGCCGGCATCGACCCGAAAACAGTGTCGGCCTGGCGCCAGGGGATGCTGGTGTTTGACCAGGCCCCTCTGGCCGACGTGCTCGACGAAATCAATCGTTACCGCGCCGGCCGCGTGGTGCTGATGAACGATGCCGTGCGCAACAAGCCCGTCAGCGGGCGTTTCTTCACGGCCTCGCTGGACCTGGCGCTGTGGCAGTTGCAGGAATCGTTTCAGCTGCAGGCACGGTCGCTGCCGGCGGGATTGCTGCTCTTGAGCTGAACGGCTCGCTCCATCGTGTTGCACGGCAAGTCCCGGCACGTTGGCGCGCGTCCGCCCGGCGCTGTGCGCCGTATTTCGGGCTGTGTGCAGAGCTTACAAAAATAGTTTCAAAAAAGTTTGCGGTATTTGCGTGGTGCGGTTCGTCACCCTTGCATAGGGGCTCTTCTTGTCGCCGGCGCTACTCGGCTGCGATGGGGAAAGCCTTCATGAATGTGGCTGGCCGGCGCGAGACGGGCAGCCGGACGGCATCGACTCAATGACCAGGCGGAAACTTACATGAACACACGCGGGCGCAGTGGCAGGGAAAATCAAACGATACGCAAACAGGATCGGGTATTCAGGCTGGCACCGCTGGCGCGGGCCATCGCGCTGACGCTGGCCGCCGGCGCGGTGACGGTGCCGGCCCATGCGCAGCGCGCGTTCAGTCCGGCATGGTTTGCCGACAAGGGCACGGTCCGGGATACGGCGTCGCAAACGGGCAGGCTGCCAAACGGCTTGCCTGCATCCAACCTGACGAGCCCGCTTGGACAGCAGCAGAAGGCCAACGAGCAACTGCAGCGCTCCATCAGCAACCTGAACCTGGCCGCGCGCGGCATAGCGGCGCAGCAGTCTGCCCAGGCCGCCGCCCGTCTGGCGGCCGCCAAGGGTGCATCGATTCCCGACGGCATGACCGTGGGTGGCTTGAAAATCGACACCAATTCGCTGAGCGCAGGCTGGCACAACGCCAATGCCCCGGTGCTTACCCAGGTCGACGGCCGCAGCAACGTCTCCATCGAACAGACGGCCGACAAGGCTATTCTGAACTGGGAGACGTTCAATGTCGGTCGCAACACGACGGTCGAATTCAGGCAGCAAAAGGAGTGGGCCGTTCTCAACCGCGTCAATGACCCGAACGCACGGCCCTCGCAAATCCAGGGCCAGATCAAGGCCGATGGCACGGTACTCATTGTCAACCGCAACGGCATCGTTTTCAATGGCAGCAGCCAGGTCAATACGCGCAACCTCGTCGCCGCCGCCGCCCAGATCGACGACGGCCAGTTCAAGACCAGCGGCATCTACACGGCCAATGCCAGCCAGCCCAGCTTTACCAATGCCCAGGGCAAGGTAGAGATACAGGCCGGTGCGCGGATCGCCACGCTGGCCCCGAAAACATCCACCGAAGGGGGCGGCTATGTCTTGCTGCTCGGCAAGGAGGTGCACAACGGGGGAGACATCGTCACGCAAAAAGGCCAGACCGCGCTCGTGGCCGGCGACAGTTTCGTCATCAAGAAGGGTGTCGGCACCGATGGCAACCAAGCGTCGACCACACGCGGCAACGAGATCACGCCGCAGTTCAGTACCGACAGCCTGTCGGGCAAGGTGAGCAACACCGGCCTGATCCAGGCTCGCGAAGGCGACGTGACCATGGTTGGGCGTGACGTCCAGCAAAACGGTGTCGTACTCGTCACCACCAGCGTCAACACCCGCGGCACCGTGCACCTGAACGCCATCGGCGCGGATGGCAAGGTCGCCCTTGGCCAGGGTGCCGCCACCGCCGTGGTGATCGAGGACGACGGCAAGACGGCCCTGGACAGCCAGCGCGACAGCCTGCGAGGACCTGCAATCAGCACTCCAGAGAACATCGTGGCCATCACTGATCGCCGCGACCAGTCCCGCATCGAGATCGCCAGCGGCGGCACGGTCGACTTCCAGAGCGACTCGCTCACGCTCGCCACGGGCGGCCAGATCGTGGTCAACGCAGCGGGCCGCAGCCTGGTGCGCGAGCGCGCCAGGCTCGACGTGTCCGGTGCCGTGGGCGTGAATGTGGCGATGGCGTCCAACAATGTCGAAGTCAACATCCAGGGCAACGAGCAGCGCGATGCCCCGCTCAACCGGGACGGCAAAAGCCTCAACAGCAACGACGCGTGGATCGACCGCCGCCGCCTCGTCTTCGTTCCCAAGGGCACGAACGGCTACGACAGCGACCGCTGGTACACGGCCGGCGGCCTGCTGGAGGTGGGCGGCTATCTTGGCACCGCGGGCCACACCGTGGGCGAATGGATGGCGCAGGGCGGCACGGTGAACTTCGGCGGCAACGAGGTGGTCACGCAGGCCGGATCGCACATCAACCTGTCCGGCGGCACGATCGATGTGCAGAGCGGCTTCATCCGCCAGACCTGGCTGAAGGGGGCCGATGGGCGCTTGTACGAAGTCAGCCAGGCCCCGGGCGACCAGCGCTACACGGGCGTCTACAAGGGCTTCGAGGACAGGCACGAACGCTGGGGCGAGAAGGCGACCGGCTATTACTATAACCCGCTGATCGGCATGCAGAACCGGCTGGAAAGCGGCTACACGGTGGGCCGCGATGCGGGCGTGCTGGTGGTCGGGACGAAGAACGCGGTGCTTGAGGGCGACATCGCGGGCAATACCTTCCAGGGAAGCCGCCAGACGCAGGCGGCGCAGGCCGGGCTCGACGGATACGACCAGTCGCAGCTGGCCGTGGCGCGGGGCGGGCAGCTGGCGGTCGGCAAATATCTGCCGTACTTCGTCAAGGACAGCGCCACCTTGCAGTACCAGCTGACGGCAGATGCGGACACGCTGCGGGACGTCATCCTGCGCAAGGATGTCCGCAAAGTCGCCGCCGGCCTGGACATGGACACCGTGCTGCCGCAGGAGCGGCAAGGCGCGCTGCTCCTCGACACCGACCGCTTGAACGGCTTCGGACTGGGCGGTATCAAGATCGCGGCGCGCAACAGCATCGCGGTCCAGGACGACCTGGCCGTGGGCCATGCGGGCGAAATCACGCTGTATGGGCCGAAGGTGGACGTCAATGCAGACCTGACGAGCCATGGCGGCACGATCCGGCTGGGCAATGTACTGAACCAGATCGGCAACAATCTGCAGGTCCAGGATACGCTGCTTGCCGCGCCGACGGGAACGGCGGCGGGCGTGACGGTGGCGCAAGGGGTGACGCTCGATGCCAGCGGGCTGTGGAGCAACCAGTTGCCCGACGCCGGCGATGGCAGCCGTTTGCCTTACCTCAACGGCGGTAGCGTGGCCTTGCGCAGCAGCGGCGACGTGATCCTGGCCGCCGGCAGCCGGGTGGACGTGTCCTCCGGCGCGGCACTCGATGCCGCAGGCCGGGCTGCCGGCGGCAAGGGCGGCAACCTGACGCTGGCCGCCAACGCCGGCACCACCGGCAGCCTGGGCAATCTGGTATTGAACGGCGAGCTGCTCGGCTACGGCGTCAGCGGCGGCGGGCGCCTGAGCGTGCAGGCCGGCAAGGTGCTGATCAGCGATCAGGCCATCGCCCCGCAGGCGGGGACCTTGCTGCTCGGCGGCGACTTCTTCAACAAGGGTTTCGGCGCGTACGACATCACCGGCAATACCGGCTTGCTGGTGGCCGATGGCACGCAGGTCGACGTGACTGTGCCCGTGTACCGTCTCACTGCAAACGCGCAGGAGGTGCCGGGCGGCGCCGGTCCGCGCAGTGCGCTGGACATCTGGACGCCGCCCCAGTACCAGGAAAACCCCGTCAAGGGCCAGTTGACCCCGCGCAAGGGGGCGAGCCTGAATCTGCAAGCGGGCACCTCGCTGTGGTCGACGGCCGCGCAGATGGCGACGGCGCAGGCGCGCATCGGCCAGGGCGCCCGGATCAGCGTCGACCCGGGCCAGTCCATCAGCGTGCGCAGCATAGGCCAGTTGAGTGTGGACGGCACCCTGAACGCCTGGGGCGGCAGCATCGCCCTGGGCGGCGTCAGCGTGCAGCCCACCGTGTCGGACAGCGTGGAAGCCCAGGGCCATGGCCGGTCGATCTGGGTCGGTGACCAGGCGGTGCTCGATGTGGCTGCGCGCGCCGTCACCGCAGTGGACAGCCTGGGCCGGCACTACGGCACGGTGGGGCCGGGCGGCAATATCGCGATCGGCGGGGCGGTCGATGCCGCCACCGGGATCGCCGACGCGGCCAACCTGTTCGTGGTGGTGCGCGAAGGCGCGCGCCTGGACGCCTCGGGCAGCCATGCAGTGCAGGACCTGCCCGGCGCCGGCGGCCCGGGCGTGGTCGCCAGCCGTGGCGGCCGCATTTCCCTCGCGTCCAATAATGGCGTGTACTTGGACGGCACGCTCGTGGCCAACAGCGGCGGTGCGGGGGCGGCCGGCGGCAGCCTGAGCCTGGCCCTGGAAGCGCCGCTCTACATCGATGCGGCCACGGCCCGCGTGCGGCAAGCCCGTGAATGGATCGTCAGCGCTGCCGACCCTGGTTCGTCGTTGCCGAACGGCAGTACCCCCGAATCCGCCGCCGGCAGCCTGGCCTACGGCCATGGCCGGCTGGCGGCCAGCCAGGTCAAGGCGGGCGGCTTCGACAACTTGTCGCTGCTGAGCAATGGCCTGATCAGCTTTGACGGCGACGTGTCGCTGCGCCTGGGGCAGAGCCTGAGCCTGTATTCGGGAGCCATGGCCCTGGCCGATGGCGCGGCCCGGCAGTCCCAGGTGCTGCTGGCGGCGCCGTATGTGCGGCTGGCCGGCGTTGGCAACAATAGTCAGAACAGCGTCGACAGCGCCGTGCGCCCGACGGTCCAGGGCGGCGTTTCCACGCAGGACGCGGCCGGCGTATTGCGGGTGGAGGCGGCCAACGTGCTGGAGCTGCGTGACGGCGTCAGCGTCGGCGCCCATGCCGCGCGCTCCAAAGCCCTGGCCGATGGCATCGACCGCCGCGCCTTCGACCAGACTGAGCTGGTCAGCCAGGGCGACATGCGCTTCCTGGCGCGCAGTTCCAGCAAGACCCAGACCAGCTTGACGACCCAGGCCGACCTGGACCTGACGGCGGCACAGATTTACCCCGCGACGGGGGCTATTGCCGAGGTCACGGCCGGCAACATGGGCGCCAACAGCGACTTTGACCCGGCGCGTACCTTGCGCATCGGCAGGGTCGGCAGTACGGCCCCGGCGCAACCGTATTCCATGTTCGGCAGCTTGTTGCTGAGTGCCTCGACGATTGAACAAGGCGGGGTGCTGCGGGCCCCCATGGGTAAGCTCAGCCTGGGCGTCGGTGCGGACATTCGTCACGCCACCAAGGTGATCAAGCTGTTGCCGGGCAGCCTGACCTCCGTCAGCGCTGGCGGGCTGGTGCTGCCGTATGGCGGCACGGTCGACGGCGTGACCTGGCGCTATGACGGCAAGCAGGTGGAGTTGCTGGGCGTCGGCGGTACCTATGCCACGGGCAGCCTGGCCGTTGGCGTGCAACTGACGGGACGCTCGCTCAATGTGCTGCCAGACGCGGTGCTGGACCTGTCCGGTGGCGGCGAACTGCTCGGCGCGGCGTTTGTTTCCGGACGGGGCGGTTCCACCGATGCGCGCTACCACCCGCTGGTACAAGTGGGCAAGGATGGGCGCCTGGTCTTGCCGGGGCTGGCCACCAACCCCGTCTACGCCATCGTCCCCGGCGCCCAGGCAGGCGTAGCGCCCAGCGGCGGCGAAGCGGGGGCGAGCCAGCCGCTGGTGGGGCAGCAGATCAGCATCGGCGCCGGGGTTCCCGGCCTAGCGGCAGGCACCTACACCTTGCTGCCTTCCACGTACGCCTTGCTGCCGGGTGCCTTCCGTGTCGAGATCAACGGCCTGGCGCCCGCTTTCGCTCCCGGCGCCACGCCGCATGCGTCGGCCATGAACAACGGCTCCTGGTCAAGCTCAGGCGTGCTGTCCGTTGCGCATACGGGCATACGCGACAGCCTGGCCAGCCAGGTGATCGTCACCCCGGCACAGGTATTGCGCAGCTATTCCCAGTACAACGAAACCCGCTATGCGGACTTCGTGCGCGCCGACGCGCTTCGGCTGGGCGTGCCGCGGGCCGCGCTCGAGGCAGATGCCAAAACCCTGAAGTTGCAGCTGCTTGCCGGTCAACAAGGTCTGGGGCTTGCCTTTGGCGGGGAAGGGCGTTTCAAACCGGCCGACAATGGCTTTGGCGCCACGGTTTCGGTACTCGCCAGCGACGACCTGGAGGTGCTTGCCGACGGCGCCCGGGCCAGTACGGCGCCGTCGATGGTGTCCGTGCGCGCCAGCGACCTCAATGCCCTGGGGGCTGCCCGTCTGGTGGTGGGCGGCGAAATGACGGTGATGTATGGCCAGGGCGGCAATTTCGTGGAATTCGACAAGGGAGGCACGATCGCGAATGCCGTGTCCGTGCGCGAGGGCGCAACCCTGGCGGCGCCGGAAGTGTTCCTGGTGACGGGCAGGTCCGCGGGGGCCATAACAGTTGAGCAAGGCGCCTCGATCAATACTGTGGGCCGCGGCAAGGCGGCCTATGATTCGGATGATGGTTTTATCTATCGGCCAGGCATCAGGAGTGTGCTGGCCGTCTCCAACGGGCGCTTGCAAATGCTGGCCCCGGCCAATGGCAATGGTTTTATCGGGCCGGGCAGCATCCTGGTCGGCCAGTGCAATGCAGCTGCCTGCAGCGGCGAGACGTCGCTGTATTCGGACGGCTCGATTGCCTTTGCCACCAGCAACCGCTTTGCCTTGAACGACGGCGTGCGCTTCGGCACCCGCCACCTGGCGCTGGCGGTGGGCGGTATCAACGTCGGCGGCGCCGAGGCGCTGGCCGACGCTGCGGCGCGGGGCGTGCTGCCGTCGGGCCTGACCCTGAACCAGCAAGTGATGGACCGGCTGCTGCGCGGCGACACTTCCCGCGGCGCGCCGGCCCTGCAAAGCATGGCGCTGACCGCCGGGCAGTCCTTGAACTTTTATGGCAGCACGACACTGAGCACGCTGGACGATTCGGGCAAGTCGCTGCTCGACCAGTTGCTGTTGACCACCCCGGCGATTTACGGTAACGGCAACGCGGGCGATTTGGCGCTGATCCAGACCGGCAACCTCGTCTGGGGTGGCGACACCGGCGCGCCGCCGTCCGTGATCGGCAATGGCGCGGGCACGGGCAGCGGCACCTTGGAGCTGCAAGCCCGGCGCATCGAATTCGGCTATGGCCGCAACGCTCAGCCCGACAGCGTTGCTAGCAATGGCCGCATGACCTTGGGCTTTGCCAACGTCAGGCTCAACGCCAGCGAACGCATCACGGCCAACCATAAAGGCAGTCTGGCCGTGCATCAGTCCCAGGGCGCCTATGAAGCGGGCAAGGGCTTTGCCTACAGCGGCGGCAACCTGGCCATCAGCACGCCTTTGCTCACGGGCGAAGCCGGTTCCGTCAACCGCATCACTGCCGGTGGCGCGGTGACCATTGCGGCCCCGGCCGGCGCTGCGGCGCCGGTCGATGCGGCGGCCATCGACGCGCTGGGCGCCGAGCTGCTGCTGTCCGGACGCAGCCTGGCCCTCGACACGGCGGTGGTGTTGCCGAGTGGAAAATTGACCCTGGGCGCCGATGAGGAATTGACCCTGGGCGCCGCTTCGCGCCTGGACCTCAGCGGCCGCAAGGTGCAGATCAACGACGTCAGCAAATACAGCTGGGGTGGTGACGTGACGCTGGAGAGCCGCTACGGCAACATCCGCCAGGCTGCCGGCTCGCTGATCGACCTGTCCGCGCTATCCAACCAGGGCGGCTTGCTCAAGGCCGTGGCCGTGGACGCCAACGCGGGGCAGATCGACTTGCAAGGACAAATCCGCGCCGCCGGCAGCGGCTATTACGATGCGGGCGGCACCCTGGTGCCATACAAGGCGGGCGGGGTGGACATCCGCGCGCAGCGGGTGGGGGATTTCGCCGCGCTGAACCAGCGCCTGAACCAGGGGCAAGTGTTTGGCGCGCGCAGCTTCCAGCTCAAGCAGGGCGACCTGCTGATCGGCAATGAACTCAAGGCCAGTCAGGTCAATGTGTCGCTGGATAACGGCAGCCTGACGGTGGCGGGCACCATCGACGCCAGTGGCGAACGGGTCGGCAGCATACGCCTGGCCGGCAAGCAGGGCCTGACTCTCGCCGGCAGCGCCGTGCTCGATGCCCACGGCACGATATTGCGCGTCGACAGCTATGGCAAGATCATCGACGCGCCCAACCGTGCGGTGGTCGAGCTCAACAGTGGCGACGGCCAGCTGACACTGGCCGATGGTGCGCGCATCGACTTGCGTCACGGCACGGCGGCCGCCCCGGGCAACCGGCCGGGGCAATACGACGGCCTGGCCCGCGGTACCCTGGAGCTGAACGCGCCACGGCTGCATGCCGATGACGTGGCTATCGATGCGGCCGGGCGTGTCGCTATCCTGGGCGCCCGCTCCATCGCGCTCAATGCCGTGGCCCGTTACACCGACGCGCCCGCCGGCACCGCGCCGTCGGCCAGCGGCCGCCCGTATCAGCTCATCGACCAGCATTACTTCGATGAAAAACACGCGCTCGGCACTACCTTCATCAACAAGGCCCTAGGCAACGATGGCCTGATGCAAGGCAAGCTGGCTGGCTTGAACAACGGCAGCTACCGCGATGCCTTCCGCCTGCGCCCCGGCATTGAAATCGTCACGGAAGGCGATCTGGTCGTCAGTGGCGACCTGGACCTGTCGGGCCTGCGCTATGCCAGCGTCAACCCCAACACGCCGAAGACCTCGCTCTACGGTTCGGGCGAGGTGGGCAGCCTGGTGGTGCGCGCCGGTGGCAATCTGGACATCTATGGCAGCATCAACGACGGTTTTGCCCCGCCGCCGGCCACCCCTGACGATAACGGCTGGGTACTCACGCCCGGCCTGCAAGGGTTCGGCAGCGATGTGGTCGTGCCCGGGCCCGGCGTCGTGCTGGCAAATGGCAGTGCCTTCCCCGCTGGCAAGATCCTCAACTATCCGCTGCCTATCCAGGCCACCCTGCTGGCCCAGGGCACGCTGCTGCCCGCCGCAGGCATCCTCGATGCCCCATGGAGCGTACCGGCCAACACCGTGTTGAGCGCGGCCGTGCACGATAGCAGCGGCAAGCTGCTGTATGCCGCCGGTACCTTGTTGCAGCAAGCCGTCGTGCTGGCCGCCGGTACGCGGCTGGACGCGGGCACCTTGCTGGCGGGCGCCGCCTCGCTGCGCGCCATGATCTGGCCGGCGGGCGTGCCATTGCCCAGCCGTGGGTCCGTGATGGGCAGCGCGGCCGACGGCGTACTGCTGGCCGGCAACCTGGCACTCCATGTGGGGGCGCTGATTCCTTTCGGCACGGACGTCAAGTTGCCTGATGGTGCACTGTCCGTGCCCTTGCGCACCGCGACGGGCGCCGTGGCGCGGCAGAACTGGGCCGTGGCGCCGATGCTGGCCGAAGGTTCGCAGTCGTGGTCGTTGCGCCTGGTGTCGGGCGCCGATACCCAGGCGGCGGACACCCGCTCGATCAAGCCGGCCTTTGCCGGCGACCTGACCCTGGCCGACACGCACTATGGCATCTACGAAACCCATGACAAGAAAATCATCCCGGGAAAACCCGCCCAGCCAGGCGGCGCGTGGTACTGGGACCAGCTTGGCGGAGAACTGTTCGGCGTCAAGCCGGGTACGCCGGTGGCGGACATCGACGCGGGTTCCTGCGAAGAGCCGGGCGTGTGCGTGCGCATCAAGTACGTGTGGGACGAGCTCGGTGAACTTTTCGATAAGGTGCCCGGCCAGCCGGTATTTCCCGACGATGAATCCTCATGCAGCGAGCCAGGTTTCTGCATTGCCCTGGGCGAACCTACGCTGGCAATACCGGAGCAGGTGATCGTCGGCGAGGTCAAACTGGTTTCGCCGGTGAGCCAGCATTTCAGCGTGGTGCGCACGGGCACCGGTGACCTGGACCTGATCGCTGCGGGCAAGGTGTCGATGCAATCGCCCTACGGCGTCTATACCGCAGGCGCCTCCAGCGCTGCGCGCGCCGGCACTGCCGCTGCCGACTTCAACCGGCCCCGCGCCACGGCGGCCGATGGCACGGTGCTGGGCAGCGCCGCCAAGGCGAATGAAGCCCTCGTCAATGAAGACGCCGCCAGCCCGTATGCCGCCTGGTATCCCGACGGGGGCGGCAACCTGCTGTTGCGCACGGGCACCAGCCTGACGGGCAACGTCTGGGCGCCACGCACAGGCCAGGCCATGGTCAATGACGGTCGCGCGCAACTCGCCAGTGACAGGCTGGGGAACTGGCTGTGGCGTCAAGGCACGGGCAACACCGCCGGTGTCGCGCCCATCCCCACCAGCTGGTGGATCAACTTTGGCACATATGTGAAGGGTAGCACCGGCGGCAACCTTCTGTTCGAGGACCGGGCACAGATAGAACTGCTGCCACGCCTGGTGGGCTTCACCGGTATCGGCACCCTGGGCGGCGGCAACCTCACGCTGGACCTGGGCAGCGATGGCGGCATGCTGGCGCGCCGCGGCGCTCTGGCGCGAGCGCCGCGCAGCGAAGGCCTGGTGCTGGCGGTGGGCAGTACCGGGCGAGTGGTCGACGGCCAATTGCTGCTGACGGGCGGCGGCGACCTGGATGTGCACATGGGCGGCGATTTGAATCCCGGGCTGGACGCTCGCGCGAGTCGCATCAGCAACACCAGCCGCACGCTGTCGGCCGACTACAAGGACCAGGAACTCAGCCTCAACGGCGTGCTGACCAACCTGCGCGGCGCCTTGAACCTGCAGGCAGGCAGCCTGGGCGGTATCGCCCTGAACTATGGCAGTTTGCGCGGAGAACAGGATGCCAGGGAAAGCCGGGCTTACTCGCCCTATGCCGCAAGCCTGGGCACGGCCACCGGCGGGATCACCCTGATGCTGGGCGATGCCACTGCCAGCCTGTCGACCCGGGGCGACCTGGTGCTGGCGGGAGCGGGCGACCCGGGACGTATTTCTACCGAGAACACCCAGGCGTTCAATTACAATGGCAAGAACGACGGGACCGATGGGGTCACCTGGTTCTCGTTGTGGACGGGGCGCACCGCCATCGACCTGTTCTCCGCAGGCGGCAGCCTGACGCCCAGCGTGCAGACCGTGTCGCTTGGCGCGAGTGCCGGCAGCACTCCCACTGCAGGGTTGAACTACTCCCTGTCGGACGGGCGCTTCATCTTCCCGTCCAAACTGGGCGCGGTGGCCGCCAACGGCAGTATCTATCTGGGCCCGTCCGCATTGGGCAGTGCCCCGCCGCCGAACAATCCAGCGTATTCGCTGCTGCTGGCGCCGTCGAGCCAGGGACGGCTGGCGATGCTGGCCGGGGACTCGATCTACGCCAGTGGCTATGCGGTCAACCAGTCGGGTGAAAGCCCGGGCTCCATGCCGACACCGTTCGCGCCAGCCTTTATCGGCAAGACCGGTGTTTCGGATGCCGAGGTCAACAACCTCGGCAGCGACGCCACATCGTCTTCCATTAGTGCCGGATTCTCCTTGTTTGCCTTTCGCACGCCGGCCGATCCGGCACGTCCCGATTCGCAGGCAGAGCCGGCCAGGTTTTACGCCAAGCATGGCGACATCGTTGGTTTGCGCAGCGGTGAAATCCTGACGCTCGGCGGTTCGCGGCTGGGGCAAGTCCGCCATGAGTCCGCAGGTCCCGTGTGGATGCGGGCGGGACGGGACATCGTCAGTTCAGGCACCTCCCTGGGCTTGCCTACCATCTATCCGGGCGTCATCAGCTCCACCATGAAGGACAGCGTGGGTTCCATTGGGGAAAGCCGTGGCAATCTGTTCGTCCACAACGCCCCCAACGACGTGTCTGTCGTTTCCGCCGGGCGCGACATCCTCTACAGCTCCTTCAACGTCGCCGGTCCCGGCACGCTGGAAATCTCTGCGGGGCGCAACCTCCTGATGGAGGACAGGGCCTCGGTCGTGAGCCTCGGTCCCGTCGCTGCAGGTGACCTGCGTCCGGGCGCCAGCATCGTCATGCAGGCGGGCGTGGGGCCCGCAGGACCGGACTACGCGGGCTTTGGCCGGCGCTACCTGAGCCCGGGCAATCTGGCGGACAGCGGCGCCGCGCTGGCCAGCCAGCCCGGCAAGGTGCCTTACCTCTACAACCGGGAACTGACCCTGGCCGGCTGGCTGCGCGAACAGCATGGCTACACGGGCGACGAGGCCGGCGCGGACGCCTTCCTGGCCGCGTTGCAGGCCAGGCGCGATGCCGCCGCCGACCAGCCCCGGCGCGACCTGCGCCAGGACTATGTCCAGACCAGCCAGCTGCACCTGGTGAACTGGCTGCGCGACCGCCACGCCTATGCGGGAGCGGCGGGCGACGCGCAGGCCTTCTATGACGCGCTGGCCCCCGAGCAGCAGCGCGTGTATGCGCGCAATGTGTACTTTGCCGAACTGAAGGCCGGCGGCCGCGAGTACAACGATGCCGGCAGTCCCCGCGCTGGCAGCTATCTGCGGGGCCGCAATGCCATCGCGGCGCTGTTCCCGGCGCAGGATGCGCGGGGCCGCAAGACCGTCTACCAGGGCGACATCACGATGTACGGCGCCGCTGGCGTCAATACCCTGTTCGGCGGCGACATCACCATGCTCACCCCGGGCGGCAAGCAGGTTTACGGTATTGAGGGGACGGCGCCCGTGACCGTGGCGGGCGTCATTCCCGGCGTCATCACCCAGGGCCAGGGCGACATCGCGCTGTATGCGCTGGGCAGCATCCTGCTGGGCCAGAGCCGCATCATGACCACCTTCGGCGGCCACGTCATGGGTTGGTCGGCCGAAGGCGACATCAACGCGGGACGCGGTTCCAAGACCACCATCGTGTACACGCCGCCCAAGCGCGTGTATGACCAGTGGGGCAACGTCAGGCTGTCGTCGTCGGTGCCCAGCACGGGCGCGGGGATTGCGACGCTGGCGCCGATTCCGGAGGTGCCGGCCGGCGATATCGACCTGATCGCGCCCCTGGGCACCATCGACGCGGGCGAAGCGGGCATCCGGGTGTCGGGCAATGTGAACCTGGCGGCCCTGCAAGTGGTCAATGCGGCCAACATCGCGGTCAAGGGTGAGTCGACGGGCATGCCGGCCATCGCGGCGGTGAATGTTGGCGCATTGAACAATGCAAGTGCTGCAGCGTCGCAAGCGACGGCCGCCGCGCAGGACGTGCTGCAGCGCGAACGCGCGACGACGCGCCAGAACCTGCCGTCGATCTTCACGGTGCGCCTGCTCGGCTTTGGCAACGAGCCCATGGAGGGGGAGGGGGAAGCACCGCCGCCACCACCGCGGGCCGGCTTGCAGTCCGCTCGCGGCGTTCCCTACGACCCTGCCAGTCCCGTGCAGTTCCTTGGCGTGGGGCGGGATTTTGACGCCAAGCAGCTTGCGCGCCTGAGCCCGGAGCAACTGCGTCAGTTGCAGCAGGAGCGCCAGTCCAGCGGCATGTAGCGCGTGCCCGCCTGTTTCCTGCCCTATGCAGGGAACAGGCGGGGCCGCTCCCCCATTCTTGCAGCCGAACACCGAGGTAGACGTCATGAACCCGAGT
Source organism: Janthinobacterium sp. SUN026 (assembly GCF_030397625.1). NCBI lineage: Bacteria > Pseudomonadati > Pseudomonadota > Betaproteobacteria > Burkholderiales > Oxalobacteraceae > Janthinobacterium > Janthinobacterium sp. SUN026. The sequence continues at coordinate 23,720 of NZ_JAPQNU010000008.1, forward strand.
ACCCTGGATGGCCTGGAGGCCTCCAATATTGCCGATGCGCTCGTAGCAGAACCGTTCGGCGAGCATGCCCCGGGCATCGTGCTGCGCGATTTCCTGGCGGCGAACTATGCCCGCTTGCACCGCCGGTTGCTGCGCAATCTCGGTTGCGCGGACTTGGCCAGCGATTGCCTGCACGACGCCTGGCTGCGGCTGGCGGACGCCAGCACCCCGGTATCCGTGCAAAACCCGAACGCCTATGTCTACCGGGTGGCGTGCAATGTCGCGATGGACGAGCTGCGTGGCAGGCGGTCCGCGCAATACGACGATGCCGCGGCAATCGAGCATCTGACGGATCCAGCGCCCGGCCCGGACCTGATTGCGCTGGCCCGCTCCGACCTGGCCGAGGTCGAGCGCGCGATGCAGCGCATGCCGTACCGGCACCGTTCCGTGCTGGTCGCCCTGAGGATCGAAGAAAAAACACGCCAGGAGGTTGCGAACGAGTATCAGGTTTCCCTGACCAATATCGATACGATGCTGCGCCAGGCCCTGGATCACTGTGCCCGGGAAACCGGGCAGAATGTGCTCGGCGGCATTAACCAGTCCCGGCGAGGTTTCTCGCGCCGCTGGCAGGCCAAGGTGCTCGCCGCCGAGTCCACTGCGCTGGCACGGCAACGCCCAGCTGCCGACCTGTTCCGTTTTGTCCAACAAATCCAGCCCCTTGGCGAAATCCCTCGCATGACGCGGATTGATCACCGTCACAGGAGCAGCAGTAGCCAGTAACGCAGCGGCTTCAAAGGTGTCATCACGATGGTTCTGTCGCGTTGTTGATCGGTGGGTGAAATTTTCCCGGCATGGCACATGAACTCTCAAACTGGACGGACCTGTCCTGCCAGCGCATAAAATTGGTCGGCGAACGGCATCATCACCGTGCGATCCATTGCGAACTGATCTTCGCCGATCATCTGCATGAGTTTGACGCAAGCAACTATGTCCTTCCAGCGTTATCAAGCAGGCGCTAAGCTGTTTCCTCGGTCAGCTATGCCATCCTTCGCCGGCAGTGATGGCGAGGGAAGGCCTGCTTTTGCTTGGGCGCAGCAGGAATCTCTGCAGGGCAGGGCGATAGTAAGGTCATGCCCGGCTCAGGCAGTTACAAGATCGCCCATCAAGTGTCCGGCAGGCTACCCAGCCCCTGACACGATCCATCGGTTTTTCATCTTTCAAAAACCATGGATCAGGAGAGTCTAAGCTACTGGTGGAACTTCACTCGTCAACGGGATTCCTCATGACAGCAATGGCTGGATATATCATCGGCGGAGCAGATACAATCTTTACTTAGGAATTTTAGAAGGATAGAGCAACGCAAGTTGCATTCTTTACTTGCACGCGCGTGGCTTTTGGCCTAAGAGGACAATTACCCACTCTTATGGCAAGGCCACTGCGATAGAAATTTGCGCAGGCACATCGGGATTTGGCTATACACCAGTGAGTTATAAATTTAAGAAACTTCCGAGAAAAGAAAATGAATAGTAAAAAAAGTCAAAAAGAATTATATAAAGATATTTTTACGAAAGATCTGGGACAACGTCTTGATGAAATGTCTAATTTCGAAAGAAAATTTTACTGGGGATTTGTATTAAGTGGAATTATTGCAATGATTCTTATTGTTATTTTTTTAGGATGAGAAGATTTTGGGTTCTGCCGTATTAGCAACTCGTCGGAGGTCGATCAGGTAGACTGCAACGCCCGAACACTGACTCACTATGCTCGACTTCAAAGGGATGCGCTTTCCGATCGATGTGATCCTGGTTTGCATCCGCTGGTACCGTCAGGTGCCATGTCGCGTCAGCAGTGATCGCAACTCCACCGCCAGCCCGCAAATTCTCGATCTCATCGAGCGCACGAAGCAGATGACGGGCTAGTTTATCCGCCGCACAGACCGGCATTGATGGCTTTACCCCGGCGTTCTAGAATCCACGTCGCCAAGCAGGCCGCCGCCAACGAAGCCGAAGCGAAGCGCCTGAGCGACGAAGCTGCCACCTTCCAGGCAGCCACAGATGCCGGCGCCGCGTTGTTACAAGCAATCGCCGCGCCGGCTGCATCGGCCCAGAGGTCGGCCAAAGCGGCCAAGACTTGAGTCTTGGCCGTCACCATCAAGCCGATTTAAACCTGCGTCGGCCAGCGAAACCGACTATGCCCAAGCCGGCCAGTAACATGGCGTAGGTTTCTGGCTCAGGAACAGGAATGGTGTTATTTGTGAAATTTGCCGTAAATCTCATGTAATACGTCTTGTCCACACCCCACGGCTGACTTGCGTTAAGGGGATCCACGGCATTCGAATAAACGTGGTTCCCTGTTAATTCGCCATTGTTGTTGGATCCTTGCATCCTAACGAAATAAACTGGATTTTGGATGCCTGCAACTGTTAAGTATGCTACGTATTCTTTATTAAGTGGCAATGCCAGATTGAGTCCGGTTGCTTCAAATGCTTTAGTTTTGCCACTGTATGGGATTGGAGCACTCGTGTACAAGGCGGGACCGACGGCTTTGGTTCCGTCCCATGCAGAAATCCCGAATCCGACATAGCCGGTGCCATAATTTGAAGTGCCATAACCGGAAGACGCATAGAGGGTGAAATCGTTCAGCACTCCGCCTGGAGAAGTAAAGGTTTCTCCATAAGTAGTCGAACCTACTGCGCCCAAGTAACCTAGTTCGCCACCGTTGAACTCGTTGGAAAAGGTTGTTGCTTGTACATGGAAGGAGGCGCACAAAATAATGCTCGGCAGTGCAATTTTGACAGCTGTGTATAAGTTCATCATTTTCCCTATTTTGATGTTAAAAAGATACTTAAATTAATTATGCGACAATTTTATTGAAAAATTGAACCAATTAAATTTTTATTAAAAATGAAGGATTTCCTATGCTTACGATTGAAGCCGGCGCCGGCCTGCCCGATGCCGAATCGTATGCCAGCGTCGTCGCGGCAGATATCGGAGCAGGGTGGCTTTCCCCATGGTCACGGAGACTATCCATTGTGCTGGTTGGGCGCCGCGCTCAACGAGCGCGGTGTCGGCATCTGCGTGCGCCTCGAGAAAGGCGGTAACGCCGGCTTTGCGTGCGTGCGACTTCCTGCGCTCAGACGATGACGAGCGGATAGTCTCGCTGGCCGCCCCGACCGGTGCGACCGGAACGGCACTGCGCGAGGTTGTGCTGCCGCCGGCGTGGCGCATCAACCGCACAGCCGCCACTCCATCCTCAAGCCGCTACTGCTTGCACTGCTGCTCGACGCCGACATCGCCAAGCGTCTGCTCGACTCACTACGATTGATTGCCTACCGCAACTACTCGCACCTCCCTGGCATCATCAAATCGAAGCCTCGAGTCCCACGTCCGAAATCGCACAAATCACTAGGTCAGAAGCCGTGCTGAGGCGCGGCGCTGCTAAGTTCGATGGATTGCAGTATGAACCCATGCTTTTAATTCATCTTCCTTTTTATTAAGCAATACTAATTGACTACTCAATGGAAGTGCATTACATTGCTTTAATCGATAGTAAATATCGTATATTGATGTCGCAATGCAGGGCATGAGGTAATGCCAGGGGGATGGCAAATATGAATGAATATTTTGTGGCTGCAGTGGCAACGATCGGCCTGGTCGCTATGATTCACTCCGTTTGGGGAGAAAAACGCATCTTCAATCGACTCCGGTGCGGCAAACTGGCGCCAAGCAATGGTGGCGGCGTGCTCCTTGAGTGGCACGTACGCATACACGGGTCCCGCCGGCATGTGCTGACCGTCTTCGGCCTCTGTATTACCGCCGTTCTGCTGCAGTTGGCATTCCCTTCGGTGAGCAGCAGCTTGGCCGGATTCATTGTGCAGGCATGCGCCGTCGCCATGCTGGCCGGGGCGGCCTTGGTATTTTTTGGTTCCAGGGTACGGGATTCCGGCTGAGTCTGCCTGCTCGCCGTCGCACTTCTTACATGGTGGGGCCAGACTTGATTGTTTTGCCTCCGACACTCCACTCTTCTTCAAATTTCGATCATGCGTACTTCCAAAGCCCAACAAGCCAAAAACCATCGGCTGATCATTCAGACCGCAGTAGACCTGATGACCCAGCATGGGTTTGAGGGCACCACGATGAAGCAGATCGCGCGTGCCGCCGACGTGGGTGATGCCACCATCTACAAATACTTCCCTACCAAGGAGAAACTGGTAACCGCCTATTTTGAGCAAGCAATTGCAGACGCAGTGGCGCAGGCCGACAAGACGGAGGGACAGAACGAATTTTCGCTGCAGGAACGTCTGCAACTGGTAGTCAACAGTCTGCTGGAAGGTTTGCTGGCCGACCGTGAATTTGTGGGTCTGGCGCGCGGCATGGTGGAGCGCACTCCCACGCTGCTGTTGGGCGAGCAACTACCCGGCAAGCCTTTGCTCCGGCAAACCTTCGTCCAGATGCTGGAGCAGGCCGAGGCGAGCGGTGAAATCGTGCCTTGCGGCTTCAAGCCCAGTCTGGCTGGACTGTTGGCCGACTATGTGTACGGCGTCATTGCGTACTGGCTACGCGACACCTCCGACCAATTTACCAACACCACGCAAATGGTCGATTTGAGCTTGGGCGTGCTGGTATTAGCCTTGCGCAGCGGCCTGGTGGACAAGCTGCTGGAACTGGGAGGTTTCATGGTGCGCAGCCAGCTTGCGCGCCTGATGCAAGACGGCAATGGCTTGCTGGATCTGCTGCAATTGGCCCGTCGCGGCTTGGGAGGGGTACGCTCATGACGCCCACGACCAAGACGAACACAGTTTCGCAGTTGCCGCGTACCGGGCGTCTTTCGCGTGGGGCGATTGTCGGCATGGCAGTGGCGCGGGCCGGGCTGACCCACCTGGGCCATAAGGCCAAGTCGATCACGTGCGACGAGGCGAAAATGGATCAGGCCCGTATGGCACATGAGGCGGAACTCGGGCGCATCCTGTTCGCCGCGTTGAATCAGCTCAAGGGCACGGCACTCAAAGCCTCGCAACTGCTCAGCATGGAACTGGGCTTTTTACCCGAGGGCATGCGCCAGGAACTGGCTCGCGCCCACTATCAGGTCACGCCGCTGAACCGCGCGTTGGTGATCAAAGTGATGCGCCAGGAGTTTGGCCAGGATCCGCAAGCCTTGTTCCAGCAATTCGAGCCTGTCGCCTTTGCTGCCGCCAGTCTGGGGCAGGTCCACGCCGCCATCATGGCGGACGGCCTGGCAGTGGCCGTCAAGCTCCAATACCCCGGAATGGCGGACTCCATTGGCAGCGACATGCGTATGCTACGCAGCCTGCTGCAAGCCTTGGGGGAACGCTCGGATATGTTGCTCAAAGCCGATATCATCGCGCGCATGATGGATGACATCGAACAGAGACTGGCCGAGGAGTTGGACTATTTGCATGAGGCACAGACCATGCAATGGTTTGCACAGCATCTCTCGCTGCCGGGCCTGGTGGTCCCCCAGCCGGTAATGGGCCGCACCACACGCCGCGTGCTGACGATGCAACGCCTGCCGGGATTGCATCTCAACGAATGGTTGCTGACCGAACCCGATCAAAACGCACGTGATCAGGCGGGTCAGTTGCTGTTTGATACCTTCTTTCATTGCACCTTTGTGCTGCACTGCTTGCAAGCCGACCCGCATCCGGGCAACTATCTGTTCATGCCGGACGGCCGACTGGGTCTGCTGGACTTTGGCTGCACCCGCGCGCTGGACGCTGACTTTTGCCAAGCGCTCAGCGCGCTCTGGTCGGCCCAGTTGCGCGACCCGGCGGACCACCGTGCCATGCAGCAGGCCTATCGTGACCTGGGCCTGATTGGGCCGCATCTGAATGAGCAGGACTTTTGCCAGCAACTGCTGCCGGCAATGGCCGAGCGGCATGCCTGGCAGAAGTTGCCGTTTACCGTGGAGGTGTATGACTTTACGCACCACCCGCCATACCCACGTCCATCAGCGGAACATCATCGCCAGGCACTTCGGCATCTGCAGTCCTTGCCGGAGGAGCTGCCCTATGTCGACCGGGCCTATTTAGGTCTGATCCAGCTTCTCAAAACCCTCGGTGCACGTGTGCGCACCACCAACCCCTGGATTCGTTGAATGAATACGACGTTTCTGCTTCCGGGATGCGCGGTCTTCATCATGCGTGGCAGCAGCCACGCCGCGTCGGCGCAATTCCTGGCGGGCCAGCACTGAAGCCCGTCCAATCAGGAAAAGAAGTACTTCTTAAACAGAGATTTGATGGACTTATTCCCAACTGCGGACTGCTCGTCCGTGGTCTCATTTTGAATCGACGCAAACGGCGGAGCGCAACATGAAAAAAATAGTCATCGTGATTTTTGACCATTTCACCGATTTGGATTTGTTCTTGATGTGGGACATCCTCGGGCGGAATAAGACGGACTGGCAAGTGAAGATATTGGGAACACAGAAAGAGCACCAATCCGCAAACGGCCTTGTTATCAAGACCCATGGGTGCATCAGCGAAGCGAATGACGCAGACGTTGTATTGTTTTCCAGCGGTAAAGTTGGAGTGAAAGGCGCTATCGCCAATCCGGATTTCATGCGTGCATTTTCGCTGAATCCAAACACGCAGCTCATTGGATCGATCTGTGCCGGCTCGTTCATTCTTGCCAAGTTGGGTCTGCTGGCAATGGGGCCGGCCACGACTCATCCCGATGCCAAAGAGGAACTGCAATCCCTGGGAATTGACGTGCTCGATTTGCCCCTGGTATGCAAAGGGAATGTTGCGACTGCAGGTGGCTGTTTGTCTGCTGTGTATCTAATCGGTTGGGTCGTTGAGGCCTTGTTCGGCCGGGAAAAACGTCAAGAAACACTCAGAGAACTTATTCCTGCCGGCCAAAGCGCAATCTATGAACGACTAATTGAGACGAGTATCCGGGACGCCATCTCCCCGAAGGTAGGCGTTGGCGCAATATTGGAAAACCGCTTGCAAGCTCCGTCAAGAAGCATGCCAATCGAGGACGATCCCGTATGAATCTACGTTTCTTTCACCGTACCTCAGCCGTTGTCATTGCTGCATTTGCCTGTTTCACAGGACAAACCATCTGATATCGCTATGGAGCATTCCGGCCTATGCGACCACGATGAAAGAATTCCCTCCGCCAGAGCACGTTTGCAAACTTGAATGCGTGCCAATCAAGACAACCGCAGTCCGACCATCACTCACTTTACAGAGAGAGTTTTATTCATGACAAACGAAGCAAACAAAGTCTTCCTCATTTCCGCACCGGCAGCAGCCATGTCGGCGTCAGGATTGACGCACATTGATTTCTCCGACGGCTATTCCGGTCAGGGGGATCGAACCTACGTTGACGCCGAGCAAGCGGGGCGCGCCGTTTTCGCTGAGCCGCATCGCATGCTTTCCTTGCTCATAATTTTGCGCAACGGAATCGTCGCACCGCTCGGACTAAAGAAAAGTATTAGCTTTGGTGATCGCGGGCTGGGGAAGATTGGCATGTTTCCGATTATTTCAAGTACGGAGACTGAAGTCGTCGTCGGTGGTGACGACAAGCATCTGGACTTCCGGATCTGGATAAGCATTCAACCGGGTCTGAAGGGATCGGAAGTGACGGTTTCAACCTTGGTTAAAATAAACAATCTCTTTGGAAGAGTGTATTTGTTTATCATCATGCCGTTTCATAAGCTCCTGACGCGCTCGCTGATGGAGCGCGCGGTCAACCGGCGCGACAAGGTGCACCGTAAGCCAGAAAGGTGACCTCATTGTTGCCGCTAACCGAATATTGACCATATAAAGGCAGCGTAGGCCATGGGACATTTTCACAGGTCCGACGTTGCGCTCCCATCGGGAATGACCAGTACAAAATCGTAGCCCTGAATCATGCCTTGGACACTGCTGTTTCCATTCGCCAGGGTCTTAGCCGATCCCAGCAAGGGGCGCACGTCGAACAATGACCATTCCTTATGCTCGCTCGCCGCGGCGAAGAAGGGCAATACGCCCGCCATGGCGGACCTGATATCGGTTTTTTCGATTTCTGTTGAGGCCGACGCGCGTCCAATTCCAGCAAATTGCGCCTGCTGGCCCTTGGACGCCAGCACTAACACGTGCAGCGATTTTTGCCCGCGGCCTTCCGCATATTCAGCCAAATAATTGCCGATCTCCCGGCTGCCGGCACTCAGCGGGTTATAACCTCGGAATACATGAACCGCACCGGCTTTCAGCAACATTCGCTGTGCAGGCGCAAGCGTCAAATGGTTGGCCACATTCCGCTTCATTAGCTTGGCACGCTGTATATTGGATGCATATCCCTGTCCCGGAGTTATATTTTTGCTATAAATGCTGCGGCTTTCAATCAGCGAATTTAACATCGCCAAGGCGGGCATGTCCCTGGGGGCTGTGAGCAGCTTCTGTAAGGCGAATAACTCCTCTTCTTTGACTTTCAACATGAAAAGATCACGCGGGTCTCCGCTCGCCGACGCCCGGCTATAGTCATCGTTTTCAAGCTTGCGGAAGGCCTCGATTTTTGATTTCGCCAAAGGAGCAAGCGGTTGCCCGGCCATTTGCTCGAGCAAATATTTCGAAGCGCCCATGAGTTCCTGATCCATTCCCACTAATTGGAACGATGGTCCGGCAGCTTTGGCGAAACGGGCCAGGAATTGCGCCTCATCTTGCCACTTGTAAAAAGCGGTAGCGACCGGATAGGCCTTATTAAATGCGGCTATGCCAGCAACGCCAGTATTGGCCTTCAACGTCTTTGCCAAAGCATCAGCAACAGCCGGTCCATTTTCAATAATCAGCGTCGTAAATCCTTGATTTGCCAATTCTTCAAAATACGCCGCCGAAAAATTCGCAATCTCTGTAATCCCATGGTCCTCGCCGATGAGTACGAATTGGCTCTCCAGACTCGCGGCTATCAATGTTGCCGCGCCGGAACCAACCATCTTTCCATGATCGATTGCGATCGTCGTGCGAAGGGCGGCCAAGCGGTCTGGCAGGGATAGTGGCTGATCCGCCGACAATGCAGGCATGGCCAAGCCGGCCAAAATGATAGAAATAATTATGGAATGAGTTTTTCGCATTATTTTTCGCAAGAATTGTGTTCTGGTCGGCGATTTCAGTCGCAGGGTATCAGCATGCTACGCGTAATCAGGGTCGGCTGACCTTGAAGGACATTTTCCTTTTATGGATTTTCCATATTGGCTGGAAGGAAGAATTTGCCAATGCTACGGTAAATCAGGTGACGCGACAACTATCCTGACGCAGGAAGAGTTGATAATTTTTTGCAAATAGTCGTGTGACAGGACCCTGTCGCCATCCAGCAGATACCATGACCGTAGTACAGCGTAACGGGCGGGCCAAGCCTGATCACGAACTGCGCAAACCGGCTGACAGCCTGCCGGCTAACTGCCCGACGTGCAGATAACGGCAGCGGGCGGTTGGCAATGCCAACCGCCGCCAGTCGCTAATGCGACAGCACCGAATCGCGCGACCTGTGCCCGAGGTAAGGCAGCAAGCTGAGGAGGCCAAGCACGGCCAGCGCGACGCCGACCCACAGTGGGGAGCGCAGGCCGTAGCCGGCGGCGATGCCGAGGCCGCCGAGCCAGGAACCGGCGCCCAGGCCAATGTTGATGACGGAAGTGTGCACCGTGTTGACCAGCGGCCCAGGGTGGGCGGTCTTCATCACGCGGGCGATGATGGCGGGATTCATCGACATGCCGACCAGGCCCGTGACGACCAGCAAGGCGACGCTGATGCTCTTGTCGTGCGCAAAGACGGCGAACAGCGCCAGGCTGATGCCCAGGATGACCATGCCCCAGACCATGATGACGGTGGTGTAGCGGTCCGCATAACGGCCGACCACGGCATTGCCCACCACGTTGGCGACGCCGTAGACGCCCAGCAACCAGGGGATAGCGGAGGCTGGAAAGCCGGTAATTTCCGTCAGGATGGTTGCGAAGTAGCTGAACGCCGAGAAAATCGCTCCAATGATGAGGCCGCTGCTGGCATACGCTGCCCACAGGTGGCGGTTGCGGAATTCCCCTAGTTCATTGCCGAGGCTGACAACCTCCGACGGCTTGGCGCGCGGCACCAGTACGGTGATGAGCGCCAGGCACAAGAGCGCCAGCAGTACCACCAGCCAGAAGCTGGCGCGCCATCCCAGGTGCTGGTCGATGAGCGTGGCGACCGGCACGCCCACCACGGAAGCGAGCATGAGGCCGCCGATCACGACGGCGGCGGCGCGTCCGCGCGCGTTGGGCGCGACGATGTCGGCACAGATCGCCAGGGACAGGCCAAAGCAGGTGGCGGCGGCCACGCCCGTGACTACCCGTGCGATGGCCAGGATGTCATAGCTGGTGGCGGACGCGGCGACGGATTGGGCAAGGACATAAAAGCACAGCAGCCACAACAGTCCCTTCTTGTTCGGCACGCGCAGCTTGAGCAGGATGATGGTGCTCAGCGGTCCACCGATGACCATGCCCATGGCGTAGAGCGAGATCAGATAGCCGATCCGCGTCACCGGTTCGTCCATGGCCAGGGCCAGCGACGGCATCATGCCCGCCACCATGAATTCGGATGTCGTCAACGAAAAGATCGTCAACCCCAGAATGTAAACAACCAGCGGCATAGCAATATCCTTCGAAAGTAGTCACCAAAACACTCGCCAGGCGTGGCACGCACCCCGGCCGCATGCGGCCCTTGCGCGCGCCACGCCGTGGTCAGGTGTTGCAAGACGTAAAGACGCTGTCCGGAATGTCGCCGACAAACAGGTTGGGGAAGTCGCGTACCGAAAGGTGCTGCGGGTCGTTGCCCGTGACCATGCGCAGCAGGCGGTTGCCGCCGGCCTCCAGGTAAAAGACCGATGACGGCTTGCCCGTCCGCTCCATTACCCAGGCGTCCGCCTCCCGGCCCAGCACGGTGTGGCGGCCGTCGTGACGGGCGCCGCCGTCCGCCAGCACCGCTTGCGGCAGGAACAGCTCATGGAACGGGATCACCTCATCGTCCAGCGCCGTGCCCTGCAGCTGCTCGCCGGTGGCTTGCGCTTGCCTCGCGTAGGCCACTTTCTGCTTGCGGCTTTGTTCACGCCTGGCGTCGCCGATTTCCGACATCCACAGCAAGTGCCCATGTTCCTTTTCCGGCCAGGGGTTGAACAGGCCATCGATGCGGCAGATGTTGCGCGCATAGTCGAACCAGCAATAGCCGGACGTGACCTGGTCATCCGCCTGCATCGGCGTCCAGTAGGAAATATAAGCGCTGCTCCATTGCATCGGCAGCAGCGGCGGGGAGGCGTGTGTCGGCATGGCAGCTCCCTAGCGGCCCAGCGCGTAGCCGAGGCTGGCCATCAGCGCTTCTTGTAGCGACGGCAAGTCCTTGCGGCGGGCGTCGAAGCTGGCGGTCAGCTCTGCATTGCTCAGTCCGATTCGCTCGCCCACGCTTTCAAACCACAGGCGGCTGCCGTTGGCGTGCTCCTTGAACAATTGCATCAGGGGCACGGCACGGGCATTGAAACTGTCCAGGGCGGCGGCCGTGCTGGCTTCGGTGTCGAGGATTTTCACCAGCAGCAAGGCCGCCACCACCGCCATGGTGGTGCCGTGGCCGATGGAAAAATGCCCCGATTGCAGCGCATCGCCCAGCAGGACGAACTTGCCGTCGCAGGCCCGGTCACGGCTGAGGGTCATGAAGTTGCGCCAGCCCTGGCCCGGTTGGCTCTGCAGCCTGTGCTCGCCGAGTTCGGCTTTGAACGTCCTGGCGATATACGCGGCGGCATCGCGCTCGGAAAGCGCTTCCAGCCCGGCCTTGGCGTACGTTTCTTCGCTGCATTCGACGATGAAGGTGCTCATCGTGTCCGAGTATTTGTAGGCATGGCCGATGAAAATGCCTTGTTCATTGCTGCGGAATACCAGGTTCATCTGGTCGAACAGCTGGGTGGTGCCGTACCAGATATATTTGTTGCGGCCAAAATCGATGTGCGGCGCCAGCGCCGGCGGCAAGTCCAGCGATTTGTAATTGACGCCATTCGAGACTACCACCAGGTCGTACTCGGCTTCCAGCTGCGCCTTGTCGTCTGGCGGCGTTTCGTAGCGGATGGCGATGCCGGCCGCCACGCACTTGGCGCGCAGGGCTTGCACCAGGGCCTGGCGTCCGACGCCGCACAGGGTAACACCCGTGCTCATCAGGTTGGGCTGGTCGTGATGCACGAGCTTGAATTCTTCCAGGAACTGCGGATTGAGCCGTTCCGGCTGCTCCAGGTAAGAGAGTGGATTGGCGGGATGGCGCGGCGGCCGTCCCGGCAGCACCACGCCCCAGCCCAGCACTTCCTCCGGGGTATTTTTTTCCGTAATGCTGATATTCCAGCCGGGCTGGGCCTGTTTCATCTGGCTGGCGAAGAGCAGGCCTGCGGGACCTGCGCCGATGACGAGAATGTTCATTAATTTACCCTTCCAAGTTTGTACCAAACGTTTTGTTTCTTCTGGATTTGCTGCAATTCATCGTAGGGAACCGATGTGAAGTACAGTTTCTCCGCCATGTCCGGCGGATAAACACGGGGGAATTTCTTGTGCATGTAGCGCGTGTAGCGCGTCTGCAGGAAGAAAATCAGATTCGGATTGCTCAGCGCTTCATAGTTGGCGATCGCCATGTCCTGCATGGCGTCCGCCTGCACCTTGCGCTGCAGCGTGAACTCGGATAGGGCAGGGCCCAGGGCATTGCCGTGCTTTTCCAGCAGGGAAACGAAGACGTGGACGTCTTCCAGCGCCATGTTCATGCCTTGCCCAAGGAACGGGGCGGTGGCATGCGCCGCATCGCCGATCAGCAGGATATTGGCCTTATAGTGGAAGGTGCTGGAGCGGACGTTGATGAGGTCGTTGCTGGGCAGCGCCATGAACTGGTCGAGCATCTCCTTGCGGCGCTCCGGCGGCAGGCTGCCGAAGTAGCGGTTGAAGAAGTCGGCCATGGCTTCGCGGTTGAGCGTGCCCAGGCTGGGCGTGCCGGTGTAGGGCAGGCACAGGGCAAAGCTGATGCTGCCGTCCGGGATGGTGGCGGCGCGGCCGGCAAACAGGCCCTTGGAATCCATGCCGAAAAAATACAGCAAATCCTTGCGGAAACCCAGATCTGCCGCGTGCGGCAACACCAGCGTCTTGTAGCCGTGGCGGAAATAGCTCTGCTTGAACTCGAAACGGCGCATGCCGCTTTGCATGGCGCGCCGCACGGCCGAGTGGGCGCCGTCGGCGCCAATCACCAGGTCGCCATACAGCTGCTGTACGGCGCCGTCCGGGCCCTGGACCAGTACGATCTTTCTTTCCAGGTCGACATCCAGGCATTTATGCTCAAAGTAATATTTCACCTCGTGCTTGACGGCATGCCGGTTCAGCAGGCGCTGGAAGGCCGTGCGGTCCAGCGACAGGGGAAACAGGCCTTCGAGCGGGGTCAGCTCGCGTATCCGGTGCCGGCCGCCCACGCTGAAGGCCATGCCGACGATGGGTTCGCCGCACTGGTCGAGCTCCTGTTTGCTGATGCCAGCTCCCAGGACGGCCTTGATGCCGCGCACCGTCATGCTCACGCCGATGGCGCGCGAGTTGACGGGGTCGGCGTTGGCGGCATTTTCCAGCAGCGGATCGCCGCGTTTTTCGATGACGTGGACATCGTGCCCCCGTTGCGCCAGATAAATGGCGCTGAGGCTACCTGCCAGGCCTCCGCCGACGATAATGATTTTATGCATTTCAGGCCTCTCTTGACATCTTTCCCCGAGATAAATCGGTAAGTTGCTGATTAAAAAATTCCAACATTTCTATCGGCGCCATGCCGATGACATCGCTCTCCAGGCTGCGCCCGTACTGCGCCAGCGCCAGGCACTTCTGCGCCAGCATGTCGCAGCCCAGGCTGTAGTCGCTGCTGACCTGGCTGCTGACCGGTTCGGGCACGGGCGGTCCCGCATGGCGGCCGGGCACGCCCGATGGCATGTTCATCAGGGCCGCCGACAGGGGGCGCAACAGGCCGGTCATGATGTCGATGGAGGCGTTCATCAGGCGCGAGCGGCGCAGGCTGCCCAGCGGCCGCTGCGCGAAATGGTGCGCCATCAGCAGGAAGGTCAGTTCGTAGCAGCCTTGATACAGCTGCATCAGCGCGCGCGCCGTTTGATCCGTCACCACCGTGCAATCCGCCCGCGCTTCCAGCACCGGATTCTTCAGCGCCGGCAGCGCCGGCTCGAACGGCTTGCAGCAGGCGGAGAACTTGCCGGCGACGGTGCGCAGCCGCTGGAAGTGCGACGAGGCGAAATGCGGCGAATCGACGGCCACGCCTTCGCCCTGCTCGGTGACGAAGTCGATGGCGAACAGCGCGCTGTCGCGGTCGGACACTTCCAGCTGGTAGCCGGGATAGGCGCGGTTGGTCAGTTCTTTCAGGAACAAATGGTGTTCGCCGCCGCGCTTGCCTCCGCCGCTCTCGAACAGGCCAGGCAGCTCGGCCAAGGCCTGGCGGATCGCGATATAGAAGGTGGCAATGGATTTGCCCGGCGTGGGAATGTAGTCGGGCCATTCGAAACGCACGAAACGGGCCAGCACGTGTTCGGAAAATGGCTCGAATGCAAATTCCGTGTCCAGGCCGAAACGTTGGCGCGCCTGCTGGCCCAGCACCGGGGCGCCTCTATGGAACGGTTCGCCAAGCGCCATAAGCACATTGTTGACTAATAAATAGTGAATCATTTCTTCGTGGGCGATTTCCAGCAACATGCCGCGCGTGCCGCTGTTGCGGCGCCGGTCTTCGGCGCCGCAGGCCAGCTCCAGCTCGGCCGGCAGCCAGCGGCCCGCCTGCACCAGCGCCGCCCCCTGCGCATAATTGGGAATGGAATACGCGGCATACAGGTATTGCAGCATGAGCGACAGTTCCAGGTCGACGGCCTTTTTCAACTCGTCGATCAGTTCCGCCTTGCTGCCGATGGCGTGCGGCGTGGACGGTGCCGGCAGCGCCGCCTTGGCCTTTGCCTCGACCTGCGTCAGGTATTTCAGGAACAGGCGCGATTTTGGCAGCGACAGTTCGCGCGTGCTGGGCATGTAGTAGCTCTTGTCGCGGTTCTGCGGATCGCACATCTGCCACATCAGGCGCGCATACGTTTCGCACTTGCACTGGTCCGCCAGGCTGAAGACCTTGTCCGACATGAAGGGATACACGAGCTCGTAGTAACTCATCACATGCCGGTAGAGGAAGGCGTAGTCGACCTGTTCCGCCGGTACGTCGTCCAGATGCCAGTCGTCGGGCAGTACCCGCACGCCGAGGTATTGTTTGTGCTTGCCCGTCCCCAGCACGATGCGGGTCGCGCCCGGCTGGCGCCCCGTCAGGGTCAGCGCCGTGTAGCCGTGCCCGAGCGGCGACGGTTGCTGCTCCACGGCCAGCAGCGCGCCGTCTTCCGCCTGCGCCAGGGACGGGGGCGTCGCCAGCTCGCCGCGGAAGCGGCTTTGCACGGTGATGGCCTGCGGAAATTGCTTGTGCTTGTTGCGGTTCGGCGCTTCCAGGTACAGCTGGTTGCTGTCCGATTGCGATACCCAGTCGGCCTCGTCCCACTGCGCCTGCGCGCTGCACAGGCTGAGCGAACCTGCGGCGGGGGCATGTTGCAGCGGCACGTCGAAGACGCCGTGATGGCGCCAGTGGTCGCGGTACAACTGCTCGGGAATCCGCGCCAGCAAGGCGCCGGAGTCATCCTGCAGCAGCAGGTCGCCGAGCGCCTGCTTGCCGCCCAGGGCATGCGTGGGATGCTGTTCCGATACGGCGTCCGCGTCGCGCGTGGTGTAGGGGATGGCGGTCGGCATGTTGAACGAGACGCGGTCCGCATGCAGTTTCACCAGCACCGGTCCCAGGCTGGCCTGGCGCGGCTGCAGCAGGCGGCCGGCCGGATAGGTGGCCAGCTCGTCGCGCCGCCACAGGCCGATGCTGCCGGCCAGGTCGTAGAACACGGGCGAGTCCGGTTTTGGCGGCGTCGACATATTGAACAGGCAATACTGCACCGTCAGGCCCAGCACCTCGTCGTCGGCCAGGGCTTGCTGCAAGGCGTGCATGCTGGCCGGCAACGGCAGGTCTGGATTGAACAGGAAATGCGGGTCTTGCTTGGCCACGGAGAACTGGAACAGCCTGGAGCGGCCGATTTCCTCGTCCAGGAAATGTCCGCTGCGTTCCGTGATATGGCCGCTGCCGAGCCAGCGCACCGAGTGCGCCTGCGCGATGTCGGCGGTAAACAGCGTGGGTGTGTTGGGTGTGGCCAGCTTGTCGCTCAAGGTGAACTGGCCGGCGTAGATCAGCGTGGTGTCCGGCTGGGCCGGGTTGTTGTCGATCCACCTGGCGCGGTTGAAGGTCGTGCGCAGGTATTCGTTGTAGTGGCCCCACAGGCCCAGCTTGGCGCCCACCAGCGGGTCTTGCGTATCGACCTCGCCATCGCGCAGCTGGACGCCCGTGATCCTCGCGTTTTCCCACGAAAAATGATTATTCCCGCAAAAATTGTGGCCTGCCGCCAGGCTGAAGATGCCGTCCGGATCGGGCTTGCCCTTGGCGTTGAAGCGGGGGGCAAGCTGTTTCAGGTGCGCATGGAATTCAGCCGGCGGCCGGCTCAGGTCGACAGGCTCGCCCGCCATCGATACCGTGTTCGTGGCGATATCGATGTTGCCGTGCGTATTGCGATTCCCCGTCGGCACATTAGCGCGGGCAAAACCCCGAAAATGCAGACGGGGGAAGTCAAGTAGGCTCATGCGCGCTCGGTCGAGGAAGTGATGAAGGTATCGTTGGCGGCGGCGACGTCTTCCCGTTGATCTAGCCGCTGCAGCAACAGGCCGCTGGCGTGCTGGGCACTGATCAGGCTGCCTTCCATCCAGCCGCAATGCGCGGTATAGGCATCCGAGCAAGAGATGATGCCGTCCCGGTGCAGCAGGACGGCCGGGTGCTCGGCTTCCGGTTCCACGCAAAACTCGACGCCATGCGGCCAGAACTTGTGGAAGTGCGTCTTGATGGGCGGCAGCGGCTGGCCATCGAGCGGCAGGACGTCTTCCAGGTGGCGGCGGACGCGCTCCAGGTACACGTCTTCACCGAGTTCCAGGCTGTCCCGCCAGTAGGTGGCGCTCTTGCTGTCGGTGTAGAACAGCACATACTTGTCGCTCTTGAAGTAGACCTTGCGCAGGGGATTGGCCGCCATCAGCACCTTGTCGGTCAGCCCCAGCTCTTCCCACCAGGCCGTGTCGAACGTGAGGAAGCCCTTGAACAGGGGCAGCGAGTCGTACTGGAACGGGCTCCAGGCGTTCGGGAAATCCAGGTTCAGGCGCGGCATGGCGGACGGCGGGATGGCCATCACCAGGTGGCGCGTGCGGTGCATCTGCGTGTCGCCCTGGTGGCTGAAGGCGAGCACATGGTCGGCGCCGGATTTTTCAACGGACAGCAAGCGGTGTTCCAGGCGGAATTCCACCCCGGCGGCCTGGGCCTGGTACTGCAACTGGCACAGCAACGCATGGTAGCCGTCGGTGGCATAGCGCCACTGGTTGGCGGCGTTTTCCGTAAAGTGCTGCGTTTCCGGGTGTTTCTTGATGATGTCGTAGGCCATGGCCGCCGACACCATCGGCAGCAGCAGGGCGTCATAGCCGGTCGCCTTGATGATGTGGGTGGCCTTGGCGGCGCCCAGGTAATGGCTGAAGAATTCGAGGAAGGAGTCGTTCGGATGCTCCTTGAGCATCGGGCTCAGGCCATGCAGCGTTGCCTTCAGCTCTTCCAGCACGCTGTCGTGGGAGATGACCTCGGTGAACGGGTAGACGGCATGCGGCAGTCCGCTGCCCTGCATCAGCTGCTGGAAATGCGGATGCAGCTGCGGCGAGTAGCGGGCGGCGCCGAGTTCGGCGATTTCCTCGCCATCTATTTTCCGCGACTGGATGCGGCCGCCGACGGTGGGATTCAGGTCGAAGACCCGGATGCGCAGCTTCCTGCTGGCGGCGGTGTCGATCAGGCTGTTGGCGCAAATCAAGCCGCCTATGCCGGCGCCTACGATGCAAATGTCAGAATACGTGCTCATACGAAATTCCTTTTTAACGTTCATTAATCAAAAAGCTGCAAAATCGCTAGCAAAAGTTTCCCCTGCACGTGTAGGCAAGGGAGGTGGGACGCTGGGTGTTACCGCACTTGGCGAGCGTTATCGGCTGGGGAATGAAGAGCCTGGCGAGAACTGGCGTTGTTTCTGGAATGGTCGATTCTTGGCTGCAGAGTTTCTGTTTCAAATCAAAGATGGCACCGACAGTAGCCCAGGCATCGGGCAGTCAATTTGATAAATATCAATGTAGTTGTCGTTCGGTGTTGCGTCCTTGTCGACGCAGCGAGGCAGGCGGGATGGCGGCGGCAGTGCGCCGGGCAGTGGCAGGGAGGTATGGAAGGCGGTGCGGTGCGGCGTATCGAGCCGCTGCGGGAGTGTCGCCGTTTGCCGATGATGCCAGGACCAGCGGTGGGTCCTGGCGCCATCGGCGGTGGCTTGGTCTGCTTCTTGCTATTTTTATTGTTTCTGACTTTGCGGCTGGCGCGCAGTGCACGCGCCAGCCGGGCGATGCCCGATGCCGGCGTCCGTCAAAAATCCACGGCGGCCGACAGTTGCACGCTGCGGGGCGCCGATTGCGAGATGGTGCCATACGAAGCCACGCCGGCCCAGTAATGGCGGTCGAACGCGTTCATCAGCCCGCCGCGCAAGGTCGTCGCCTTGCCAGCGATGGCCGTGCGGTAGCGCAAGCCCAGGTCCACCTTGGTCCATGACGGCACCGACTGCAGATTCGTCTGGTCGATAAACTGCTTGCCGGTGTAGCTGACGGCGCCCGTGGCCGTCAGGCCGGGCCAGTACGGCACATCCCATTCGCCGCCCAGATTGGCCATGGACGTGGGCACGCCCACGGGGCGCTTGCCCATGGTGGCGGCGTTGTTGGTCTTCACCAGGCGGCCGTTGAGCAAGGTGATGCCGGCCAGCAGGCGCACGGCCTTGCTGGCGGCGCCCGACAGGTTCAGCTCCAGGCCCCGGTTGCGCTGCTCGCTGTCCATGCTGTAGACCTTGCCATACAGCTGGCCGCTGGGTTTAGTCACCTGGAACACGGCCAGGGTCGCCAGCACCACGCCGAAATCGGCCTTCGTGCCCACTTCGTACTGCTTGCTCCTGTAGGGCGCGAAGACCTGGCCCGCGTTGTCGGCGATGTTCGGCGCAATATCGCCCTTGCTCAAGCCCTCGATATAGTTTGCGTACAGCGACACGTGGCGCAATGGCTTGACGACGATGCCGGCCAGCGGCGTCAGGGCGCCCTGCTTGTAGTGCGTGGTCAGCGCGCCCGTCGTCGCATGGTAGTTTTTCGCTTCGACCAGCTGGCGGCGCACGCCCAGGGTCAGTTGCACGCGCTGGTTCAGCATGTCCAGGGTGTCGGCCACGGCCAGGCTGGACAGGGTGGAGGCGGACAGCTTCGGCGCGCGGGCCGGGGCGGCGATGCCGGGGTCGGCCACGGCGACAGGGTGGTAGATATTCGAGGTGATGAGCTTGCCGGAATTGCTCACGCTGCCAAATTCGTCCTGGTAGACATTGCCCATCACGACCAGCGCATGCTCGACGCCGCCCGTGCGAAAGCGCGCGCGCACGCCCGTGTCCGCGCTGGCGCGCCGCACGCGGAATTTCCAGTTCATGGGCGTGACCGTCATGTTGCCGGCCGCGCTGGTGATGGTTGGCGTCTGGTCCGAATAGCGCGACACGTCGGAGCGCGTGCCGCCCACGTCGGCAAACACGGTGACGTTGTCGTTCAAGTCGTATTCGACCTTGCCCAGGGTGGCCAGGTCGTTGGACTTCCACCAGCCCCAGGATTGGGCGATGTTGCGGCGGCCGTCGGGCGCTGCCGGCACGGGCAGGCGGGCGGCCACGAGGAAGGGGCGCGTGGGCGCGTCGATCCACTGGTATTGCTCGATCACGTCGAGCGAGGCGCGCAGGCGTTGTCCCTGGTAATCGAGAGCGATGGCCGCCACTTCCGCGCGCGACGTCTGGTGGTCGAGCGGCGTGTGGCCCTGGCGGTGCAAGCCATTGAAGCGGATGCCGAAGCGCCGTTCCTCGCCGAAGCGGCGGCTGACGTCGATGGCCGCGCCTGCCTGCGAGCCCGCGCCGTAATCGACGGTCAGGCGCGTCAGGTCGCGCGGCAAGGAACGTTTCGGCACGGCATTGACGACGCCACCCACGCCGCCGTTCGGCGACATGCCGTACAGCAAGGCGGCCGGCCCCTTGAGCACTTCCACGCTCTGCAGATACTCCGTAAACAAATGGTAGTTGGGCGAGACTCCATACACGCCGTCGAACGCCACTTCGCTCAGATTGCCTTCGTTGAGGGGGAAGCCGCGGATGAAGAAGGAATCCGTGACGCCGCCGATCTGGCCCGTGAAGCGCGTGGACGGGTCGCCGCCCAGCACCTCGGCCAGGGTCAGCGCCTGCTGGTCCAGCATGCGCTGGCTGGTGTAGCTGTTGACGCTGAACGGCGTATCGAGCAAGTCTTTTTCGCCCAGCATGCCGGCGCGCGCGCTCTTGGCGATCTGTCCGCCGGCGTCCGCTTCGGCTTGTCCGTTGACCAGCACGGTGGCGAGCGGGGCGGATGCATCGGCCGTCGCCTGGGCGATCGCCTGCGGCGTCACGCTGGCGACGAGCAGGCCGGCGAGGATCAATCGGGTGGTGAGGTGGGGGTGGGCGAGTCGGGAATGTTGAATGGGCATCAGGGGCAAGCGTATAAAGTTGATAGGGAGGAATTGCACACAGGATATTATAAATGAGAATCATTACGATTTATAATGATTGATATATTCATTGCCGCCACGGCCGCGTACATGCCGCGCGCATGCCTGGAGGGCATTTCAGCGCGGAAAATGGCCATCCTGGGCCTTCAGATCCGGATATTTGCTGTCTTATATAAGATTCGTCGCCATCTGATACACAAACAGCGGCAGGACAGTCTAAAATACGTGGTGGGCAAGCACGGCGTCACCGCCGGCACACTAGCCGTCCAAAGCAAGGCTAACCGTCCTGTGTTTGGAATGAAGAAAGTTAACCACCAGGCATCACCGCATACAAGGGAATGAACATGGCAACACAAAAATCCAAAATCATCTACACGCTGACTGACGAGGCGCCGCTGCTCGCGACGTATTCCCTGCTGCCAATTATCAAAAAATTCACCGCGCCGGCTGGCGTGGACGTGGTCGCCAGCGATATTTCGGTGGCGGCCCGTGTACTGGCTGAATTTCCCGAATTCCTGACGGACGCGCAAAAAGTCCCGAACACCCTGGCTGAACTGGGCAAATTGACCCAGAATCCGGCCACCAACATCATCAAATTGCCGAACATCAGCGCCTCGCAAGGCCAGCTGATCGCCTGCGTGCGCGAATTGCAAGGCCGTGGCTACAAGCTGCCGGATTACCCGGAAGATGCGAAGACGGACGAAGAGAAAGCCCTGAAAGCCCGCTACGGCAAGTGCATCGGCAGCTCGGTCAACCCGGTCTTGCGCGAAGGCAATTCCGACCGCCGCGCACCGAAAGCCGTCAAAGAGTACGCACGCAAGCACCCGCATTCGATGGGCGAGTGGAGCCAGTCGTCGCAAACGCACGTGTCGCACATGCACCATGGCGACTTCTACCACGGCGAAAAATCGCTGACGCTGGAAAAGGCGCGCGACGTCAAGATGGAACTGGTCACGGCCTCGGGCAAGACCATCGTGCTGAAACCGAAGGTTTCCCTGCAAGCGGGCGAAATTATCGACAGCATGTTCATGAGCAAGAAAGCGCTGCTGGAGTTCTACGAGAAGGAAATCGACGACGCCTTCAAGACGGGCGTGATGTTCTCGCTGCACGTCAAGGCGACCATGATGAAGGTTTCGCACCCTATCGTTTTCGGCCACTGCGTGCGCATCTTCTACAAGGACGCGTTCGCCAAGCACGCCGAACTGTTCGACAAGCTGGGCGTGAATGTCAACAATGGCATGAGCAACCTGTACGACAAGATCGAAACCCTGCCAGCGTCGCAAAAGGATGAAATCCTCAAGGATCTGCACGCTTGCCACGCCAACCGTCCGGAACTGGCCATGGTCGATTCGGCCAAGGGCATCACCAACTTCCATTCGCCGAACGACATCATCGTCGACGCGTCGATGCCAGCCATGATCCGTATCGGCGGCAAGATGTGGGGCGCCGATGGCCGTCCGAAGGACGTCAAGGCCGTCATGCCGGAATCGACTTTCGCGCGTATCTACCAGGAAATGATCGGCTTCTGCAAATGGCATGGCAACTTCGATCCGAAGACCATGGGCACCGTGCCGAACGTGGGCCTGATGGCGCAGCAAGCGGAAGAATACGGTTCGCACGACAAGACGTTTGAAGTGCCGGAAGGCGGCATCGCCAACATCACCGACCTGGAAACAGGCGAAGTGCTGCTGACGCAAACGGTGGAAGAGGGCGATATCTGGCGCATGTGCCAGGTCAAGGACGCACCGATCCGCGACTGGGTCAAGCTGGCCGTCACGCGCGCGCGCAACTCGGGCATGCCTGCCGTGTTCTGGCTCGATTCCTACCGTCCGCACGAGAACGAAGTCATCAAGAAGGTCCAGGTTTACCTGAAGGAGCACGACACCAAGGGCCTGGACATCCAGATCATGTCGCAGACGCGCGCCATGCGTTACACCCTGGAACGCGCCTTCCGCGGCCTGGACACCATCTCGGTGACCGGCAACATCCTGCGCGATTACCTGACCGACCTGTTCCCGATCCTGGAACTGGGCACGTCCGCCAAGATGCTGTCGATCGTGCCATTGATGGCTGGTGGCGGCATGTATGAAACGGGCGCCGGCGGTTCGGCACCGAAACACGTCAAGCAGCTGGTGGAAGAAAACCATTTGCGCTGGGATTCGCTGGGCGAGTTCCTGGCCCTGGCCGTGTCGCTGGAAGACATGGGCATCAAGACGGGCAATGCGAAGGCCAAAATCCTCGCGAAAACCCTGGATGAAGCCACCGGCAAGCTGCTGGACAACAACAAGTCGCCATCGCCACGTACCGGCGAGCTGGACAACCGCGGCAGCCATTTCTACCTGGCCATGTACTGGGCGCAAGCCCTGGCTGCGCAGAAGGACGATGCGGAACTGGCAGCGCATTTTGCGCCGGTGGCCAAGGCCCTGGCCGACAACGAAGAAAAGATCGTTGCCGAGCTGAAAGCAGTACAAGGCAAGGAAACGGATATCGGCGGCTACTACCTGCCAGATCCGGCGAAGACGGAAGCCGTCATGCGTCCTAGCGCCAGCCTGAATGCGGTGCTGGACAGCATCTGATGCAGTCTTGACAGGCAGTAAGTTCTTGACTGCTGCCTGATAAAAAAAACGCCGCCGGAAGCGATTCCGGCGGCGTTTTTCATTTCCGTGCAGGTTTTTTACTTGTAATGCTTGTAGACCTCGGTGCTGCCATTGTTCTTGACCAGCAAGACGTCATACGCATCCTTGCGCGGTCCTTCCATGCCTGGCGAGCCCATCGGCATTGCCGGCACGGCCAGGCCTTTCGCCTTGGGTTTGTCGCGCAGCAACTGCTTGATCTCGCTGGCCGGTACATGGCCTTCGATGGCGTAGCCGTTGACGAGGCCCGTGTGGCAGGAGCCGAGCGCGTCGGGAATGCCGGCCAGTTTGCGGTATTGCGCCGGCATTTCGACATTTTTCGCGCGGACCGTAAAACCGTTCGCTTCCAGGTGCTTGATCCAGTCGGCACAGCAGCCGCACGAGGCGCTCTTGTAGACTTCGATGACGGGCAGGGCCGCCATGGCGAACGTGGGCAGGCCCAGCATGGCGGCGAAGGCGCCGCGCAATAAGAAATGTTTGATCATGGTGTTGCTTTCAGACGGAATAGGGCTATCGTGGCCACCTTGGTGGCTTGCTTGGAATCTAGGCGGAAAGCGGCCGCGGCGGCCGGCGCGGGCCGTCGGGAATGAATCCCGTCAGCAAGGTGGCCGTAGCGATGGTGACTTGTTGCGCGCCGCTGCAGGCGGCGGCAGGCAGGGCGAGGCCAGGCGGCATCAGCGCGCCCAGGCAAAAGCTGGCGCAGGCGCCGCACGCGGGGTGCTTGGCTGTGGTCTTGTCGTCTTCCGGCGTGCCGGCGCTGTCCGCGACGGCGGATGAGCGCGCAGCGTGATGCTGGCAAGCCGCAGTCATCGCGGCGGCAGGCTCGTCAGCGAGCGGCGCGCATAGCCGCGTGGCGCCCGCAGCGGCCGCTTGCAGCGGCACCGCCGCGATCAGCAGCAGGATCAGCCATGTTTTGAAGAGTCTTAGCATCGCCGGAAAGTATAGCATAGGGGCAACTGCCGCCAGGAGCGGGCGTCCGCTAGCGCGAGGCGGCGGCCAGCATTTTCGACGCGTACATGGCCCGGTCCGCATGGCGCAGCAGCAGTTGCATGGTATCGCCGTCTTCCGGATAGTGGGCCACGCCGATGCTGACGGCGATCTGCAAATGCTGTCCGTTGCCCAGATGCAGCGGCGCAGCCAGGGCGGCATGGATCTTTTGCTCGATCAGGCTGACGTCGGCCGGCGCGGCATTGCTTTCCAAAAGCACGACGAATTCGTCGCCGCCCATCCTGGCCAGGGTGTCGGTTTCGCGCATGCAATCGCGCAGGCGGCTCGCCACCGTTTGCAGCAGCAGGTCGCCGCAGGCATGGCCGTGGTCGTCGTTGACCCGCTTGAAGTTGTCGAGGTCGAGGAACAGCAGCGACAGCCGGCCTTCCTGGCGGTGCGCGCGCGCGAAGGCCGTGTGCAGGCGGTCGTGGAACAGGCGGCGGTTCGGCAGGCGGGTCAGCTCGTCGTGCATGGCCATGAATTGCATCTGCGTCTGCAACTGCCGGCGTTCGATGGCGGTGGCAAGTTGCTTGGCGACAAATTGCAGCAAATCCTGGTCCTGCTCCGTGCCGATGACCGCATCCTGGCCGCCTTGCAAGGCCAGCGCGCCGATGCTGCCCAGGGAAGAATACAGCGGCACGGCCAGCCAGCACGAGGACAGGGCGCAGGCTGCCGTTTGCAGTGCGGCCGGCAGGCCGGCCAGTTGTCCCGCCTGCAACAGCAGAGGGCGGCCGCTGCGCAGGACTTCGTCGCACAGCAGGCTGGCCAGCGACGACGTGGGCTGCGGCGCGCTGTCGTCGGCATGCGAAGTCATGGGAGGCTGGGCGCAGTGTTCGTCATGCAGCAGCAAGGTCAGGCTGCGCGTGGGCAAGTGTTCGCCGATGATGTGCTGGATGCGGTGCAGCAAGGCGGACAAGTCTTGCGTCGCCTGCATGGCTTCGGAGATGGCGTACAGCGCGGCCTGCTTTGCCTGCGCCTGTTTCAGCAGGGTGACGTCGCGCGCCACGGCCACGCGCAGCTGGTCGGCGGCGGACCAGCGGGCGGACCACATGATGTGCGCCAGGCTGCCATCCTTGCGCAGGTAGCGGTTCTCGAAGTGCGTCTGGGCATGGCCATCCATGATGGCGCGCGCGGCCGCCAGGGTGCGCGCGCGGTCGGCCGGGGCAACCATGTCGAGCATGAGCTTGCCGATCATTTCCTGCTGCGTATAGCCGAAGATGCGTTCGCAGGCGGCGCTGACGAAAACAAAGCGCCCCTCCACGTCGACCATGCACACGGCATCGAGCAACAAGTCGGTAAAGCTGGCCAGCGGCGCGCGCAGAATCTTGTGTTCCATGGTGGCATTTTAATGGACATTCCCGGCTGTGATTCAACTTGTTGGGGATAGGCGAGGTCGGCGGCATGAAAATGTTTCATTTCCCCGACGCTCATGCTTTTCCGTTTCTTGCCGTTAATGCAGTATTGCCATGCAGTACTTGCCATCACGCCAGATAACGTGACGCAAGGTTTGCCTGGCGCCAGGTAATTGCAAAATACTTAACCATATCGAACTTTTATGATGCATCTTCTCTCCATTTGCAAGGTGACAGCGCCATGACCTCCATTTCTCCACTGTCCAGCTGGAACAGCGCCCCGTCGCGGGCTTCCGCCGCCACGTCGAACCGCGCGGAGGCGGCAGCGCCGTCGCCCGTATCGACGCCATCGTCCATCGTTGCTCTCAGCCCGGAAAGCGTGAGCGACGGCAAGCCGGCGGCGCTCGTCAAACCACCGATGGTGTGGGAAAGCGCGACGCGCGACAAGGTGAGCGAGGCGATGACGAAGAGTTTTTCTTCGTATGCGTTTGGCGGCCGCTTCAGCGGCCTGGGCGCGGCCATGCTGGGACAAGCCAAGCTGGGAAACTACAATTTCTCGCAGGCGATGCGGCAGCCGCCGCCGAGCACCACGCCGAACATCTATGCGGCGTCCGGCATCGCGCCCGGCAGCCTGCATGGCAATGGCGAAGACCGGGTTTCCCTCAGCATCACGACGAAGAGCGGCGTGGAAGTCAAGCTGACGCTCGACAGCCAGGGCGACGGCCTGGCCGTGAACATGACGACCAGCGGCGACCTCAGCGACGCTGAAGCGAGCGCCCTGGGCGAGCTGGCGAAAGGTTTTCAGGAAGCCATCGACGGAATGGGACAAAGCACGCCGAAAATCAAGCTGGAAGGCTTGATGCAGTTCGACCAGCAAGTGCTCGAGTCGGTGAAGCTGCATGCGGAAGTCAAGGTGCGTGGCGAAACGGAAAGTACCCAAACCCTGGATTTCCAGGCCGATGGCGCGCAGCGCAAGGTCAGCTTCAGCGGCGAGGCCGGCAGCCTGGACCTGAAGGTCGATGCCAGCGCGCTCAATACCCTGGGCAGCCCCGAGCGGCAAGCCAAGGCGCTGGGCAGTTATATGAAGCAATTCGACCAGGCGGCGTCGCGCGGCCATGGCGACGCGGGCTTGATGGCCATGCTCAAGGATAGCTTCACTGCCTTGCACAGCAATACCGCCGCGCCGCAAGTGGCCACGGACAATCCCGAGACAGGCAAGTGGCGCCTGGCGGCCGAGGACAAGTCCATCCTGACGGGGCTGGCCGATTTCAGCGCCTCCGTGTCGCAGGCCGTGAAATTCAGCAATCCCATGCGCAGCGCGGAAAAGGATGGCTTCAACTATGAAGTGTCGCAGAAGACGGAGCAGGCCGGCGCCAGCCAGGACGCGCGTTCGATCAGGCAGCAGCAGCAATCGAAGCTCAGCGCCAGCTACCACCAGACGCTCGTCCCCGGCGTGCCGCTGCGCCTGACGACCAGTACGGAATCGCAGAACTATACCTACCACCAGATCGAGGATACGGCCAGCAGCGACGCGCAGGTGGCGTACAAGGATGGCAAGATGGTAAAGGCGAGCTTGCGGCAGGAAGGCAGCCAGTCCGAGCATGTCATGAAGTATTTCCTGGGCAAGCTGCAATCAGACAAGACCACGCCGGGCAATTTCTCCGTGCTGCGCGACTTGCTGCCCGTGCTGGGGCCGTACCGGACGGGCGAGCTGGGCATGACGCCAGAGAAAAAGGCGGAGCAGCGCCAGCAGGCGATGCTGAGCTTGAGCGACGACGTGCTGCTGCAATCGTATGCGGGCCAGAGCATCAGCCTGTGGCGAGCCGATGTGTTGCCGGGAGAGGGCGGGGCCGCCGCGTAGCAATAGACGGCGAGACCGCGTTCAATGCAAAAAGCCCGTCTTCCTGCGAAGACGGGCTTTTTGTTTGATGCTGCGCAAACAGCTTACGCTTTGGCCTTGCTTTGCTTGATCCAGTAGCCGATGCCCAGCGCGGCGAGCCACACGGGAATCAGGTAGACGGAGATGCGCAGGCCCGGCGTCAGGTACATGATCACCAGGATGCCGGCCAGGAACGCCAGGCACAGGTAGTTGGTGAACGGGTAGCCCAGACTCTGGAACAGGGTCGTCTTGCCTTCGATTTTTTTCTGCGCGCGGAAGCGCAGGTGGATCCAGCTGATCATGGCCCAGTTGATGATCAGCGCCGACACCACGAGTCCCATCAGCACTTCGAACGCTTCGCCCGGCATGAAGTAATTGACCACCACGCAGGCGCCCGTCGCCAGGGCCGACACGCCCAGGGCGACCAGCGGCACGCCGCGGCGGTTCAGGTGCAGCAGCGCGCGCGGGGCATTGCCTTGCTTGGCCAGGCCGAACAGCATGCGCGTGTTGCAGTACACGCCGCTGTTGTAGACGGACAGGGCGGCCGTCAGCACCACCACGTTCAGGGCCGTGGCCACCAGGTTGCTGTCTAGCGCATGGAAGATCAGCACGAAGGGGCTGCCGCCGGTGACGACGTTTTGCCACGGGTACAGCGACAGCAGGATGCCCAGCGCGCCGATGTAAAAGATCAGGATGCGGTAGATGGCCTGGTTGGTGGCGCGCGGGATCGTCGTGCTCGGGTCATCCGCCTCGGCCGCCGTGATGCCGACCAGTTCCAGGCCGCCGAACGAGAACATGATGACGGCCATGGCCATCACCAGTCCCTGCCAGCCATTCGGGAAGAAGCCGCCGTGCTGCCACAGGTTGGCCACGGACGCCTGCGGGCCCGCGTCGCCGGAGGCCAGCAGGTACGCGCCGAAGACGATCATGCCGATGATGGCGACCACCTTGATGAGGGCAAACCAGAATTCCATCTCGCCGAAGGCTTTGACATTCAACAAGCTGATGGCGTTAATCACGCAAAAGAAGACGAGCGCCGACACCCAGGTGGGCACGCCCGGCCACCAGTACTGCACGTAGATGCCGACGGCCGTCAGTTCGGCCATGCTGACGAGCACATACAGCACCCAGTAATTCCAGCCCGACAGGAAGCCGGGCAGGTGGCCGCAATATTTGTCGGCAAAGTAGCTGAAGGAGCCGGCGACAGGTTCGTCGACCACCATCTCGCCCAGCTGGCGCATGATCAGGAAGGCGATGACGCCGGCGATGCCATAACCCAGCAGCACTGAAGGGCCGGCCATCTTGATGGTTTGCGCGATGCCCAGAAACAGGCCGGTGCCGATGGCGCCGCCCAGGGCGATGAGCTGGATGTGGCGGCTTTTCAGGCCGCGCTTGAGCTCTTGTGGTTCGGTAATCCCGACTGCCGTCATATGTTTTATCCTGTTTTTACGGGGCTGAGGTCGCTGATTCTAAAGCATGAATGGGCAAATCAGGAGCGAAATGCATGTTGCACTGCGGAGGCGCAAGAAAAGCCCCGCATCTTCGCCGAACGGCGCGCAAAACGGCGGGCCAGGCGTCCGCTTTTACGCGCCGGCCGCGATGATGGCCGGTTCGTACGTGGCCAGGAACTTGGGCGGCAGGCGGCGCGCGCGGCCGCTGCTCAATTCGATGCAGATCAAGTCCCAGCGTCCGCGCACGACGGTGGCGCCGTCGCTGTCGCGGACCAGCTGGAAGCGCCGCTCCATGCTGGAACGGCCATCGCTGGCGCACAGCCAGGTGGCCAGGGTCAGCGCTTCGCCGGCCCGCGTCGGCAGCAAATAGTCGTATTCGCCGCGGCGTATCGCCATGGCCCGGTCCAGGCGCCGGTAATCGTCCAGGTCCAGCCCCAGGGTGGCCGAATGGTGCCAGGCGATATGCTCGCACCAGCGCACGTAGACGGCGTTATTCGTGTGCTGCAAGCCGTCGATGTCGCCCGGTTCGGGCGTGACGGGCAGGGTATGGGCGTGCGGATAATCCCAGTTCAAGAGCATTCCTTTCGATACGGTGGCGGCTGATTGTACGGTCTCGCGGCGCTTCCTGTCTGCGGCGCACGCGTGGAAAAACACTGTTTTTCGCATTGATGTATGATGCATCATAATTTCTAATCGATCAAAAACACGCATGAACCATTCATTGGACACTCTGCTGCACGTCAATCTGGGCAAGTCCGTGTACGCCATGCTGCGCGAAGCGCTGGCGGCCGGGCGCTTCCAGCCGAATGACCGGCTGCGCATCCGCGAACTGGCGCAGCAGCTGGGCACCAGCGTCACGCCCGTGCGCGACGCCATGCTGCAGCTGGTGCAGGAAGAGGCGCTGGTGCTGCGCTCGCCGCGCGACTTCCGCGTGCCCGTGCTGAGCGTGGCGCGCTACCTGGAAATCCGCGCGCTGCGCCTGGAGCTGGAAGGCCTGGGCGCGGCGGAAGCGGCGCAGCGCATCGACGCCGCCACCCTGGCCGACCTGGAACGCCTGCTGCAGGCGAACGAAGAGGCCATCGCGCGGCACGACCTGGCCGCGGCGCTGCAATGCAACCAGGCGTTTCACCTGGGCCTGGCACAGGCGGCCGGCATGCCGACATTGAAACGTTTCGTCGACCATCTGTGGATGCAGACGGCACCCCTGATCGCCGCCGGCTACGCCAGCTTTTCGCCCGACATGCGGGTGGGCCACCACCACGCCATCATCAGCGCGCTGCGCCAGCGCGACAGCGGGGCCGCGCGGCGCGCCATCGAGCAGGACATCCTCGACGGCGGCACGCAGATGCTGGCCTACGTGATGCGCCAGGAGCGCATCCACGCCGGCGCAACCGAAGAAGACAAGGAAGAACATGACGCACATCAAGCACAAGATTGAACAGAACATGGAACAGAAAACCGCCATCGTCACGGGCGCCAGCCGCGGCATCGGCCACGCCGTGGCCGAGCGCTTCCGCAGCCTGGGCTGGAGGGTCATCACCGTCTCGCGCAGCCCGATTCCCGGCGGCTGCCCGCGCAGCCAGGAGCACAACACGCATGTATGCATGGATTTGTCAGACCTGAGCCAGATCGGGCAGATGGTCGAGACGCTGCGCCCCATGCTGGGCGACGCCAAACTGCACGCGCTGGTCAACAATGCGGGCGTGTCGCCGAAGGGGCCGGGCGGCTCGCGCGTCAATTCGCTCACGACGGACATGCAGACGTGGCAGGAAATGTACAACACGAATTTCTTTGCGCCGCTGGCGCTGACGCGCGGTTTCGCACAGGAATTGTCGAATGCGCACGGCTCCGTGGTGAATCTGTGCTCGATCGCCGGCTACCGCGTGCATCCGTTTGCCGGTTCGGCCTACGCCAGTTCGAAGGCGGCGCTGGCGTCGCTGACGCGCGAAATGGCCAACGACATGGCGCCGCTGAACGTGCGCGTGAACGCCATCGCGCCGGGCGAGATCGACACGGCCATCCTGTCGCCGGGCACTTCGCACATCGTCGACACGCAAATCCCCCTGCGCCGCCTGGGCACGACGGCCGAAGTGGCGGACCTGGTGGAGTTCCTGTGCAGCGAGCGCGCCTCGTACATCACGGGCGCGGAAATCCCCATCGATGGCGGCCAGCGTATTTAATTGAAAAGGAAGATCGCATGACACAACATATCGGCATCGTCGGCTGCTCGGCCGAAGGCGCGGCCCTGTGCTACCGCACGATCTGCGAAGAGGGCGCGCATGCGCTGGGGCCATATGAACACCCGGAAGTATCGATGCACACGCCGTCGCTGGCGCGTTACGTGGATTGCCTGAACGGGGGCGACCTGGCAGGCGTGGCCGAACTGATGCTGGCGTCGGCGCGCAAGCTGGCCGCCGCCGGCGCCGATTTCCTGATCTGCCCCGACAACACCATCCACCAGGCATTCGAGCTGATGGCGCCCCGTTCGCCGCTGCCATGGCTGCATATCGCGGACGTCGTGGCCAGCGAGGCGGCGGCCCGCGCTTACCAACGCGTCGGCCTGACGGGCACGCGCTGGCTGGTCGACAGCGCCGTGTATCCGGACAGGCTGGCCGCGCGCGGCATCGCCTGCGTGCGGCCCGGCGAGGACGAACGCAGCGAGATCAACCGCATCATCATGGAAGAGCTGGTGCCGGGCGTGGTCAAGGGGGACAGCGTGGCGCGCTTCCAAGCCATCATCGCCGGCCTGCGCGAGCAGGGCTGCGACGCCGTCATCCTCGGCTGCACGGAGATCCCGCTGATCATCAGCGACGCCAATTCGCCGCTGCCGACGCTCGATTCCACGCGTTTGCTGGCGCGCGCCGCCCTGCGCCGGGCGCTGGAAACCTAGCGTTCCAGCTGCGCCTGCAGCGCGGCCACCACCAGCGCGTGGTCGTCCGCCTGCGCCAGGCCGGAAACGGTCACCGTGCCGACCAGTCCCACGCCGCGTATCAGCAGGGGGAACGCGCCGCCATGGCCCGCGTACTCGATGTCATCGAGGTATTTCACGTCTTCGAAGGTGCTGCCGCGGCTCTTGTACGAGATTCCCATGTAATAGGAGCTGCGGCAAAAGCGCTGCACCGTGTTGTTCTTGCGGCGTATCCAGTCCGCCTGGTCCGCCGTGGCGCCCGTCATGGCGTGGTGGAACAGGATCTGACCGTTGCGCGTGATGTTCACGGTGACGGCCTTGCCCCGCTTGCGCACTTCCTCGACGATCCACAGGCCCACGGCCAGCGCGGCGTCGTTGTCGAAGCGTTCGAATTGCAGGGATTCTTCCTGTTGCGCCAGGGTTTGCAGCAAATCGGCGTAATGATCCATCGTGGAGGAGGGCGGTAGTGGCTGGAAGCGCTACTGTAGCGCACCATGGGCCGGCCGCGCGCGCTTTTTCCGTGGCGCGGCTAAAATAAGCGGCATGAACCTGTCCCTGTTTGCCGATGAAGACCAGATCCCGGCCGGCCCGGTGCCGCTGGTGCCAGGCTCGCGCGCGTCGGTCCTGCTGCGCGGTTTTGCGCTGCCGTATCTGCACGAACTGCTGCCGGCGCTGGACGCCGTCGTGCTGGCGGCGCCCCTGCGCCACATGGCCACGCCGGGCGGCTTGCGCATGTCGGTCGCCATGAGCAATTGCGGTCCCCTGGGCTGGGTCACGGATGGGCGCGGCTACCGCTACGCGCGGCACGATCCGGCCAGCGGCCTTCCCTGGCCACCCATGCCGCCCGTGTTCCTGCGCCTGGCGCGGCAGGCGGCGCTGGCGGCCGGCTATCCCGACTTCACGCCCGACGCCTGCCTCGTCAACCGTTATACCCCCGGTGCGCGCATGGCCCTGCACCAGGACCGCGATGAATGCGATTTCACCGCGCCCATCGTTTCCGTCTCGCTGGGGCTGCCCGCCACCTTCCTGTTCGGCGGCGCCGGGCGGGCCGACAAGGCGGCGCGCATCGCCTTGCTGCACGGCGACGTGGTGGTGTGGGGCGGCGCCGACCGCCTGCGCTTCCACGGCGTGGCGCCCCTGAAGGAAGGCGAACACGCGCTGCTGGGCGCGCAGCGCATCAATTTGACGTTTCGCAAGGCCAGCTGATCCGTCAATACGCCCCATTATTGCAAGGCACTTGCAAATGCGGCCGTTTTTCTCCATGATATGCAACTTGTTTGCATATGGAGTGTTCAGCATGAAGCGCGATCCGATTTCCTCGCCCCTGCCCGACGTGGCGGCCGGCCCCCATCTGGGCCACCCCTTGCCGCTCGAGTGGGTCGGCATGCAGGGCATCGCCTTGCCCCTGTGGCTGGAAGAGGGCGGGCAGGCGCAGCAAGTGCATGCCTGGGCCGACGTGCAGGTCGACTTGCCCGACCCGCAGGTGAAGGGTATCCACATGTCGCGCCTGTATCTGCTGCTCGATGCGTTCGCCGCCGCGCAGCCGCTCGATGCGGGCGCGCTGGCCGCCGTGCTGCGGCGTATGGTGGACAGCCATGTCGATTGCGGCAGCACGCAGGCGCGCCTGGCGCTGGCGTTCCCCCTGCTGCGGCGCCAGCCGGCGCTGCTGACGGCGGGATTGTCCGGCTGGAAATCGTATCCCGTGCACCTGCAGGCCAGTGTTTCGCCGCAGGGCTTTGCCCTATCCTTGACGGTGGAGGTCGGCTACTCGTCGACCTGCCCGTGCTCGGCGGCGCTGGCGCGGCAATTGCTCGCCGACGCCTTCGCGGCGCAGTTCGGCGCGGGCGGCATCGACGGCACGGCTGCGCGTGAATGGCTGCGGGAACACGCGAGCCTGGCCACGCCGCACAGCCAGCGCAGCACGGCGACGGTCACCGTGCCCTTGACGGAACAGGCGGAGCTGGACCTGTTTCCCCTGATCGACGTGGTGGAAGCGGCGCTGGCGACACCGCTGCAGACGGCCGTGAAACGGGCCGACGAGCAGGCGTTCGCGCGCCTCAATGGTGCTAACCTGATGTATGTGGAGGATGCGGCCCGCCGCGTGCAGGCGGCGCTGGCACCATTGGTGCCACCGTATGCGCAGGCGCGTGTTACCGTACGGCATATGGAAAGCCTGCATCCGCACGATGCCGTGGCGCAGGCGGGCAAGCTTGCCGGAGATTGGTAGTCAACCACCGTGGAGGAGGGCAACATGCCGGAGAAAACCGAGCGGGACGTCAACGATGACAGCCTGGAAGAGGAACTGGAGCGCGAACGGCGCGAGCATGCGCTGATCGACGAGGAAAAGCTGGGCGTGGACGAGCTGGAAGAGGAGCACCTGAAGCGGGAACGCCAGCCCGGCGGGCCGGCGGAGCGCTAGCGTCAGGCGCGGGAGTCAAGGCGGCGCGATCATCGCTGGCATCGCGCGTCGCTGGCCGGTACAATTTCGCTTTGTCCTGCTCCCCCAACCCCGGAGGCCCATGAAATATCGCGCATTTTTTTCGTTCATCCTCGGCCTGACAGGCGCCGTCCTGGCCGCCTCGCAAGCCCAGGCCGCCACCATCTGCACCGCCATGGCGGACGCCAAAACGGGCACCGTCTTGCTGCAAGAGGGTAATTGCCTCGACCGTGTCACCCCCGCCTCCACGTTCAAGATCGCACTCAGCCTGATGGGCTATGACGCCGGCTTCCTCAAGGACGAGCACAAGCCGACCCTGCCGTACCGCCAGGGCTATGTGGACTGGGGCGGCGAAGCGTGGCGCCAGGAGACGGATCCGTCGCGTTGGATGCAGTATTCCGTCGTCTGGTATTCGCAGCAGATCACGCAGGCGCTGGGCGCCGAGCGCTTCCAGAAATATGCGAAGGCTTTGCGCTACGGCAATGCGGACGTCTCGGGCGATCCGGGCAAGGAGAATAGCCTGGAGCGCTCGTGGATCAGTTCTTCGCTGAAGATCTCTCCGCTGGAACAGCTGGGCTTTTTGCGCAAGCTGGTCAACGATCAGTTGCCCGTCACCAAGCAGGCGATGGAACAGACGCGCCGCCTGACCCGCCTGGCGGACGTGGGCGGCTGGCAAGTGCATGGCAAGACGGGCGCGGCCTTCCCGCGCAAGGCCGACGGCAGCTTTGACGAAGCGCATGGCTACGGCTGGTTCGTGGGCTGGGCCAGCAAGGGCGAGCGCAGCATCGTGTTTGCGCGCCTGGTGCAGGATGAGCAGAAGGGACAGCAGTCTGCAGGCTTGCGCACGCGCGACGCCATGCTGAAGGAATTGCCGGCCCTGCTGGAGCAGGCACAGAAGTGACGGTCAGCATCGTCGCCGCCACCTTCATCGCTTCCGACGGCGAGTACCTGGAAGCCGTCATCGAGGTGGAGGGCCAGCGCCTGCACGTGATGGACGAGTTCGGCGGTGGGCAACTGGCCGCCGGCACGCAAGTCCGGCTCGAACTGTGGCCCATGACCAGCGAGCTGGACGACTGGGACGCCATCTTCGGCGCCAACCCCGGCTGCGTAAAGGGCGTGCGCCGGCTCGATGGCTGGCGCTACCTGGCGCTGGGCGTCGTGACCCAGGTCGATCCCGTCATCTGCGATTGCGGCTTGCTGCAGCTGGAAAACCCGTTTACGACGCATGATGCGCGCTGCGTGGGCGCGTACGTGGGCGTTACGCTGGCGCGCCTGGATGCTTGCCTGGCGTAAAATCCGGCCCGCTTTGTTGCCCGCCCTATATACTTGCTGAAACGGATCATCCGGCATCAGACAAGGTTACAAGCATGGCATCAGGCATGGAGCAGTTTCAGGAAAAAGCACGGCAGGCATGGACATGGACGCGCGCGCAAGCCGTGCGCGTGGCGGGAGTGGCGTGGACAAAGGCGGTGGCGCTGTACCGGCGCGGCCACGCGCACCTGATGACCTTGCCGCCCGTGCGGCGCGCGCTGGTGCTGGGGCTATGGTCGTTCCTGGCCGTGCTGGCGCTGGTGATCCTGTACATGCTGCTGCTGATCCCCTTGACGCCGAGCATCCACGACTTGCGCCAGGCGCGCGCGGCCGCGCCGAGCACTATGGTCAGCGCGGATGGCGAGGAACTGGCCCGCTTCGACCAGGGCTTGCAGGAACGGGTCACGTTAAAACAGATTTCGCCGAATGTGGTCAGCGCGCTGATCTCGACGGAAGACCACCGTTTCTATGAACATCACGGCATCGATTTCACGCGCACGGCGGGCGCCGTCCTGCATACGGCGGGAGGCAACCCCCAGGGCGGCTCCACCATCACGCAGCAACTGGCGCGCAATATGTTCCCCGAGGAAATCGGCCGCTCGCGCAACCTGAACCGCAAGCTGAAGGAACTCATCACGGCCCTCAAAATCGAGGCCACCTACAGCAAGACGGAAATCCTGGAAGCCTACCTGAACACGGTACCCTTCCTGTACAACACCTATGGCATCGAAATGGCGGCCCGTACCTACTTCGACAAGCCTGCGTCGCGCCTCGACATCCTGGAAAGCGCCACCCTGGTCGGCATGCTCAAGGGCACGAACTACTACAATCCCGTCGGTAATCCCGAACGATCCTTGCAGCGGCGCAATGTGGTGCTGGGGCAAATGCGCAAACATGATGTCATCGACGAGGCGCGCTACAGGCAGTTGATCAAGCGTCCCCTGCGCCTGCATTTCGAGCGCCAGAGCGAGCGGGCGCAATCGGACAGCCATTTCACGGCGTATGTGCGCAAGTGGCTGATCGACTGGGCCGACGAGAACGACTACAACCTGGAGCGCGACGGCTTGATCGTGCACACGACGCTGGACCAGGATCTGCAGCAGGCGGCCGAGCGCGCCGTCGAGCGCCAGGCGAATGCCTTGCAGGCGATCGCCGACGTGGAATGGAGCCGCGCCGGCGTGCCGTCATCCACGTCGACAGGCATGTATGCGGGCATGCAGGGCGGCAGCGTGCCATTCGATTATTTCTGGAAATCGCATCCGGCCCTGCTCGACGCCTTCGTGCGCGAGTCGGGCGACTACCGCAAGCTGACTGCTGCCGGCGCTACGCCGGACGACGCGCTGGCGCAACTGAAGGGCGACCGCGCCTTCATGGCGGCCCTGCGCAAGTCGAAGACGCGCCTGGAAGCGGGCTTTGCGGCCATGGACCCGGCCACGGGCGCCGTGCGCGCCTGGGTGGGCAGCCGCGACTTTGCGCGCGAACAATTCGATCACGTGTCGCAGGCGGCGCGCCAGCCCGGTTCCACCTTCAAGCCCATCGTGTATGGCGCGGCGCTGGAAAAGGGCCTGAGCCCCGAGCACGTCTACCGCGATGCCGTGATGGATATCAAGGCGTCCGACGGCACGATATGGCGTCCGACGGACATGAGCGGCACGACGGGGCGCGACATGACCATGCGCGACGGCCTCGTGTACTCGAAAAACACCATCACGGCGCAAGTGATGCAGGACGTCGGCTTGCCGCCGATCATCAAGCTGGCGCGCGCGCTGGGCATCCGCGACAGCAAGCTGGAAAAAGTGCCGTCGCTGGCGCTGGGCACCAGTCCCGTCACTTTATTGGAAATGGTCAACGCCTACGCCAGCATCGCGGCCCAGGGCGAGGCGCGCCTGCCGTTCGTCGTCACGCACATCACGGACCGCGAAGGCAAGGTCATCGCCCGCTTTGGCGAAGACAAGCCGCAGCGCGCGATGAAGGTGGAATCGGCGGCCACCCTGACGGACATGATGCGCGGCGTCATCGACCGCGGCACGGGCACGGCCATCCGCAGCCGTTTCGGCATCCGCTCCGACGTGGCGGGCAAGAGCGGCACCACGCAAAACAATGCGGACGGCTGGTTCATCCTGATGCACCCGGAACTGGTGGGCGGCGCCTGGGTCGGTTTCAATGACGCCAGGGTCACCATGCGCAGCAATTACTGGGGCCAGGGCGGCCACAATGCCGTGCTGGTGGTGGGCGACTTCTTCAAGACGGCGCTCGACACGGGAAAACTGTCGCGCGACGCGATCTTCCCTGGCGGCAAGCCACCACCTCCGCTGCGCCATGTGGAACCTGTCGACGAGCCCGAGGACGAACCCGTGGAAGAGCCGGGCGATTTGCTGCAGGAAGGCGCACCGGCCGCGCCGCTGGCCATGCCGGCCGAAGGCGAGGGCGGACAGGAATCGCATGGGAAGGCGGTGCCGGAGGCGGTTCCCGCACCGCAGCCCGCTCCGGCACCCGTTCCTGTGCCGCAGGGATAACAGAAGCAGTTGGCTTGGCCAGTTGAGCGGCTGCCTGATTGACGTTAGTCCCAAAATGGGACTAAAATCAAGTCATGCGCATTTTGGCCAAGCCGACCTTGATTGCCTTTTATGAGCAGGCGATCTACGCAGATTCGAAGGCACCTTTGTTGTCATGGTATGGCCATGTGCTCAGGGCGTCATGGCCGGGCCCGGCGGCCGTGAAAGTGGACTTTGCTACGGCGAGCATCCTGAAAGAGGGGCGGGTTGTGTTCAATATTGGAGGTAATAAATACCGTCTTGTTACGTCGATCAACTATGCCTATGGCATTGTGTACATCAAATTTGTTGGTACGCACCGCCACTATGACGCTATCGATGCACAAACAATTTAGGACAATATGATGCACATCAAACCTATTCGCACCGAAGACGACTATCGCGCCGCGTTGCGGGAAGTCGAGTCTTTAATGTCTGCCAAGTTCGGTTCGCCTGAAGGTGATCGCCTGGATGTGCTCGCTACGCTCGTCGATGCCTATGAGGCGTGCCATTTTGTCATGGAATTTCCAGATCCTATCGATGCCATTAAATTCAGCATGGAGCAAAAGTCACTGGCGCCCAAGGATCTTGAACCGATGATAGGGCACCTGAATCGCGTGTACGAGATTCTCAATGGCAAGCGCCAGCTTACTCTGCCGATGATCCGCCGCTTGCATAAGGAGCTGGGTATTCCGGCCGAAGTGCTGATACGGCAGGCGGCGGCTCAGGCATAGCTGGCCAGCCTGTTTTTTTGCGTTTCTTTTTATACCGTATTGCGCCGCAAGCCCGCTTCCCGCACAAACACTTGCAGCGCGGCCATGGTTTGTTCGTGCAGCGCTTGCAGTTTCGCTGCCAGTGCTGGCGTGACGGCCAGGCTGCCATCTGCCTGCCGGCGCACGGGCAGGCCCAGCGCTTGCGCCATTTCTACCGGGTAATTCGTGAAGTTGCCATACGGCCGCTTGCCGTCCACGTACGGGGTGGGCCAATAGCCTTCGGCCAAGTAATCCTCCGCACTGCCCATGCCCAGCATTTCCACCGTCAGCCACGACTGCTGGCGCAGCAGCGTCACATGCTGTGCTGTCAGGACGAACGGGGCCCTGCCGTAGGCATAGCCGCCGGGCTTCAGGTCGGCCATCTGCACGAAGTGGGGCAGCAGCAGCGATGCCTCCATCAGGCGCTGCGCGGCCAGGGCCGCATCCTTGCCGGCGACGGCTTGCATGGCCAGTTGCAGGGTATCGCCATTGCCCAGCGGGTGCTCCGGATTGAGCATGGGCGCGCCGCTTTCCACGGGCGACCAGCCGATGTTGAAGCGCCGTATCAGCGCCAGGTGGTGCACATTGAGCACCTTGGGCAGCGGAGCGTCGAGGGTGGCCAGGATGCGCTGGCGCACGTCGCGCGGCAGGCCGCCGTCGGCCGCGCGCGCGAGCATGGGCGAACACAGCAGGGCGCCGGCGAGGCGCAGCAGCTGGCGCCGCAGGGGCTGGACCAGGTCCGGCATCACGGCGCCGTCAAGTCCTGACGCTGGAATTCGATGCGGTTTTCTTGATAAGCCCACTTGGTATAGGGCCCGAACACGCGCCGGTTTTCCTTGCTGTCGGCATTCGACACTTCGCGCTTCATGCGCCGCACGAGGGCGGGGTCCGTGAGCGGCGCCGTCGTGGCGGCGAACACGTCGTGCCGCACGCTCTGTTTCGCATCGGCGCCGCGCGATATGATGGTGAGCTTGCGCGAGGCGGGATCGAAGTACACGCGCATGGCGAAGGTATTCATGTCCTGCAGATACAGGCCGTCGTCGCGCTGCTGGGCATAGAAATAGTCGCCGCACACGGCTTTCGGCTCGCGTTTCCACTCGCACGACAGGACGATCATCAGATGCTGGTCATCGAGTTGCTTGACCGAAATGCGTCCCTTGGAATAGCCCCAGGTGCTGGCCGGCACGGTTGCCGACGAGGCCAGGTTGTAGTCGCCCACGAGTTTGGTCAGGGGAGCTTGCGCCGAGGCGCCGGCGCAGAAAGTAAAGGCGGCGGCCGCAAGGGCGCCTTGTATCTTGGAAAAGGATGTCATGATGGCCATAAAGAAAAGTTGCCATATTATAGATGGCAACTTGCCAAGATGGCCGCGCGCTTGAACGGCGCGCCGGCCGTTACTTCAGCTTGCTTAATTCCGCCACGTCGATCTTGACGGCCTTGCCGTCGGTGGCGGCCACCAGGGTCAGGAAGTGGGGCGTCGCGTAGTGCGCCGTCAGGGCCGCCTTGTCGGTCCATTCTTCCAGCATGATGAAGCGTGTGGGAATCTTATTGTCGAGGTGCAATTCGTAGCGCAGGCAGCCGCTTTCGGCGCGGCTGGGCGTCACGACGGCTTCCAGGGCGGCGCGCACGGCGTCGGTATGGTCGGCTTGGGCATCGATGGTGGCGACGACGGTCAGGGTCATGGTGGTCCTTGTGTAGTGGTGGGGCGGATGCAGCTTAGCGCATCCTGGACTTTCATGCCTGCCATGTCCAGTCTGGCTGCGCCGAAACAGTTTCCGTCGCAGCCAGAAAATCCGCCGCCGCTTACGCTGCCAGCAGCGCGCCGATCTGTTCAAACGCGGCCGTCAACGCCTGCGCCCTGGCGGCGTCGCTGACCTTGACGCCTTCGGCGCGCACGATTTCGATCTGCGTGACGCCGAGGAAGCCGAAGAAGGCGCGCAGATGGCTTTCCTGGTGTTCCAGGGCGGCCATCGGCGTGTCGGCGCCGTAATAGCCGCCGCGCGTCGAGGCGATGATCACGCGCTTGCTGCCCAGCAAGCCTTCGGGGCCGTTGGCGCCATACTGGAACGTTTTGCCGGGCACGGCCAGCGCGTCGAGCCACGATTTGAGCTGGCTGGGGATGGCGAAGTTGTACATGGGCGCGCCGATGACGATGACGTCGGCCGCCAGCACTTGCTCCAGCGCGCCAGACAAGGCGGCAGCGTCGGCGGCGCCGGGCGCGGCCGTAAATTGCGGCAACGGTTGCGCGGCCAGATCGCGGTAGTGGGCGGCGGCGCCCGGCGCGGCCGCTTGCAGGCGGGCGACGATGGCGGCGGACAATTGGCGGCTGAGGGAATGCTCGCCGAGGATGCTCGAATCGATGTGCAGGATGTTCATGTGGGCCTTCTTGGGTGGTATGATCGGGTGGTATGTTTTTGTAACCGAGTTAAATATAGTGACTATCAAATGAACGCACAAGAAGGCACTTTTTCCACACTGGGGCACACGGATGTGACTATTGGCGATGCCGCCGCGCAAGGAGCGGAGCTGGAACGGCGCATGCGCGACGAGGGCGGCCATGCGGGCGTGGCCGCTTCCTGCCGCCCGATCACGGATATCCTGACCCGCGTGGGCGACAAATGGAGCGTGATGGTGGTGATATTGCTGGGCAATGGCACCAAGCGCTTCAACGAGATGCGCCGCCTGATCGGCGGCATCTCGCAGCGCATGCTGACCCTGACCCTGCGCGGGCTGGAACGCGACGGCCTGGTGACGCGTACCGTGTTTCCCACCGTGCCGCCGCGCGTCGATTACGCCTTGACGGACCTGGGCCGCTCGCTGTTGATCCCCATCAGCGCGCTGGGCGCCTGGGCCCATGGCCACCGCGACGCCATCGATGCGGCGCGGCTGGCGTTCGATGCGAGGGCGGCGAACCAGCCGCCTTCGGGCGACTAGCCCCGTTCAGACGGCGGTACGGGCACCTTGCATGTCTTGCCGGTAGCGCGCCGGCGGCAGTTCGAACTGGGTCTTGAAGAAGCGGGTGAACGCGCTTTGCGAGGAAAAGCCCAGGCGTTCGCTGATTTCCACCACGCTCAGGCTCGTTTCGCGCAGCAAACGGCGCGATTCGCGGCTCTTGGCGCGCAGTTCCAGCGCGCGGAACGACGTTTTCTCCTGCTGCAGCTGGCGCTGCAGGGTCCAGCGGTTCATCGCCAGGCCGTCGCACAGGGCCGGCAGCAGCGCGGCGCCATCGGCGTTGGCTTGCTGGCCCAGCAAATCGATGATGGCTTGCTCCACGCGGGCCGAAAACAGCTGCGCGCCCTGCAACTGCTGCAATTGTCCCTGCGCGTGCCGCAGCGCGTGCGGCGCCAGCATGGCGTTGAACTGGGCGAAAGGCCGGTCCAGCGCGGGCGCGTCAAACGTCAGCGTGTTGCGCGGCTGGCCAAACGTGGCGGCGGCGCCAAAGCACTCGCCAATGGCCGGCGCGAACCACGGCGCCTTGCCCTGGAAGCCGGCATGGAAGGCAGTGGCTGCGCCATCGTCGTAGGCGCGCGCCACCAGCGACAGCATGCGGAAATTGGCCAGCGCCTGCATGGCGCCCCCCAGCGGGCAAAACTCGGACAGGTATTCGATCTCGATGCGCGTCCCATTCTCACTCATCAGCATGAAGTCGAATTCGCCGATCAGGCCCCGCAAGTGCAGCAGCTCGTGCAGGGCGCTGCGCAGGGTGGGGCGGTTGAAGCAGACGTGGGCGATGCCCGAGTAATGCGCGAACCAGTGCGTCACGTCGAGGTCGAGCAAGCCGCGGTGCTGCGGCAGTTGCTGGGCGTAGGCCGTCATGCGGCGGTGCCGCTCGGCGTTGATGCGCCCGCCAGGTTCCTCGAGCTGCGCCGGCGTGATGCCCGTTTGCCGGGAAAAGTCGGCGGGGTCGTGCCCATCGGCTTGCATGGCGCGCGCGCATTGCTGCGCGATCCGGTTCGAAACCGTGCGCGTATCGGGTTTGTGCAAGGGTGTCTCCTGCTTGTTGTAGTAATTTTTCACAAATATTAGCACTTTGTAGGAGATTGTTGGTTGTCGTGCCGTCTAACCAAAAATTGTTCTCGCGGGTATAAAACGCGTGCTGTGCGGTCAAGAAACTCACGCATTCTCACGCTATATTGATTTCGGGCTGGCCCTGATGCCACCCGGATACCTACAAAAACAGTCTTGGAGATAATGATGAATTGCACTATGAAACCGATGGCCCGCATGGTCGCCGGCTGCGTCGCCACGCTTGCCCTGGCCGCCTGCGGCAACGACACCGTCAGCGAGGAATACACGCAGCCCGTGTTCGGCGCCACCACCTATAGCCAGCTCAAGGTCGACGGCTATACCTTCAAGGACATGAACCGCAACGGCAAGATCGACCCGTACGAAGACTGGCGCCTGTCCGCCGAGGCGCGCGCCGACGACCTGCTGTCGCGCATGAGCCTCGACGAGAAGGCGGGCCTGATGATGCACGGCACGGCGCCCACCGTGTCCGACCCTTCCGGCATCGGCCTCGGTGGCGCGTATGACTTGACGGCCCTGCAAGACCTGATCGTCAAGCAGTACGTCAACACCTTCATCACGCGCATGGCCGGCGATACGGCCAACATGGCGTCCCAGTACAACAAGGTGCAGGAAATCAGCGAAACGTCGCGCCACGGCATTCCCGTGTCTATCAGCACGGACCCGCGCCACCATTTCCAGTACACGGTGGGCGCCAGCGCCGGCACCAAGGGATTTTCCCAGTGGCCGGAAACCCTGGGCCTGGCCGCCATCGGCGACGATGCGCTGGTGCGCCGTTTCGGCGATATCGCGCGCCAGGAATACCTGGCCGTTGGCATCACGCAAGCGCTGTCGCCGCAGGCGGACCTGGCCACCGAGCCGCGCTGGTCGCGCATCAACGGCACCTTCGGCGAAGATGCTGATCTGGCCAAGCGCATGGTGCAGCACTATATCGAAGGCTTCCAGGACGGCAATACGGGCTTGCATGACGGCAGCGTGGTGGCCGTCGTGAAGCACTGGGTCGGCTACGGCGCCACGAAAGAGGGTTTCGACGGCCACAATTACTATGGCCGCTACATGACTTATCCGGGCAATAACTTCGCCTACCACGTGAAACCGTTCGAGGGCGCCTTCACGGCCAAGGCGGCCTCCGTCATGCCCACGTATGCGTTGCCGGATGGCAACATCACCATAGCCGGCATCACCCTGGAGCAGGTGGCGGCCGGTTTCAGCAAGACCATGCTGACGGACTTGCTGCGCGGTAAATACGGCTTCGAGGGCGTGATCCTGTCCGACTGGGGCATCACTTCCGATTGCGACGCCAATTGCCGCAACGGCACGCCGGCCGGCGTGGCGCCTTCCTTCATCGGCTTCGGCACGCCGTGGGGCATGGAAAACGCCACCAAGGCCGAGCGCTACGTGAAAGCCGTCACGGCAGGGATGGACCAGTTTGGCGGCGTGACGGAAGCGCCGTATCTGACGCAAGCCGTGCAGCGGGGCCAGTTGACGGAAGCGCGCATCAATGCGTCGGCGCGGCGCATCCTGATCCAGAAATTCAAGCAAGGCCTGTTCGAACACCCGTTCGTCGATGCGGCCAAGGCGGCGACCACGGTGGGCAAGGCGGACTTCATCGAGGCGGGCCTGGAAGCCCAGCGCCGCTCGCTGGTCTTGCTGGAAAACAAGGACAAGG
This sequence comes from Janthinobacterium sp. SUN026, assembly GCF_030397625.1. Taxonomy (NCBI): domain Bacteria; kingdom Pseudomonadati; phylum Pseudomonadota; class Betaproteobacteria; order Burkholderiales; family Oxalobacteraceae; genus Janthinobacterium; species Janthinobacterium sp. SUN026. The sequence continues at coordinate 68,381 of NZ_JAPQNU010000008.1, forward strand.
TCTTGCCGCTGGCGGCCACCGTCAAGAAGGTTTACCTGTATGGCATCGATGCGGCCGTGGCGAAGCAGTATGGCTACACGGTGGTCGCCACGCCCCAGGAAGCGGACGTGGCCCTGCTGCGCGTGGCCGCGCCGTATGAAATCCTGCACCCGAACTACATCTTCGGCAGCATGCAGCACGAAGGACGCCTGAATTATGTCGATGGCGACGCCGACTACGAAGCCATCAAGAACGCGGCGAAGTTCGCGCCGAAGACGGTGGTGACGGTCTACCTGGACCGCCCGGCCATCCTCGGCAACGTGCAGGACAAGGCCAGCGCCATCCTCGCCAACTTCGGCGTCAGCGACGGCGCGCTGTTCGATGTCTTGACGGGCAAGGCCAAGCCGCAAGGCAAGCTGCCGTTCGAACTGCCATCGTCGATGGCCGAAGTGCAGGTGCAGAAATCGGACGTGCCGTATGACACGGCCCATCCGCTGTACAAGTTCGGTTACGGGCTGGCGTACTGATAACGCTCCTGCTGTCAGCGCAGGGTAATCCAGCTGCGTTCCTGCACGGAGCGCAGCGCGGCGGCTATCAGCCGGTCCACTTCGTAGCCGTCGCGGAAGGTGGGCCAGACCGGCTGGCCGCCGGCGATCGCCTGCAGAAAATCGCGCGCCTCGATGACGATTTGCTCGTTGTAGCCCGTGCCGTGCCCGGCTCCCTGGCTGAACGCCAGATAGTCGGGGTGGGCGGGGCCCATCAGCAGGCGCTGGAAACCCTGGCGCTGCGCCGGGCGGCTGGCGTCGTACAGCCACAGCTCATTCTGGTTTTCCTGATCAAACGCAATGGCGCCTTTCGTCCCCGTGATACGGTAGGTGTAGCCCATCTTGCGCCCGGCCGCCACGCGGCTGAAGGTCAGCGCGCCCAGCGCGCCGCTGGCAAAGCGCAGCATCAGATTCCCCTGGTCGTCGTTGTCCACCGCTTCCATGCCATGCGGGCCGTCGCGCCGTGCATGCACGGTATTCATGTCGGCCACCAGCGAATCGACGGGGCCGCCCAAACGCAGGGCCAGGTTGAGCAGGTGCGACCCTACGTCGGCCAGCGCGCCGGCGCGCGTTGCCGTGGCTTCCCGCGTGCGCCAGGAGGCAGGCGCGCGCGGGTCGTGCAGGTAGTCTTCCACGTGCTCGGCGGCGACGTGGATGATGTCGCCGATTTCGCCCGATTCGATGATCTGTCGCGCCAGCTGGCTGGCGGGCGTGCGGATGTAGTTGTAGCCGACCATGTTGGCCACGCCCGCGCTTTCCGCCGCCTGCGCCAGCAGCAAGGATTCGGCGGCCGTCATGCCCAGCGGCTTTTCGCAAAACACGGGTTTGCCCAGGGCCAGCGCCGCCAGCACGATGTCCTTGTGCGTGACGGGCGGCGTGGCGACGACGATGGCGTCGATGGCGGGGTCATTGACCAGCGCGCGCCAGTCGCCGGTGGACCTGTTCCAACCCAGTTCCCGCGCGCTGCGCGCCGCGCCTTCTTCGCTGCTGGTGGCGATGCAGGCGCAGACGGGGTTGCGGGCCGTGGGAAAGATGCTGCGCACGGTCTTGTAGGCGATGGTGTGGGCCTTGCCCATGTAGCCGGCGCCGATCAGGCCGATGTGGATGTCTTGCATAGGGAGTCTCCGAGGTGGCGCGTAGGGGTTCAGGCTTGCTGGCGCCAGGCGTGGCTGTCCAGGGCGTCGAGGAAGCGGGCCGCGGGCCAGTTCTGCGCCAGCGCTGCGCGCATGAGCTGCTGCTGCGTGGGCGGCGCCATGCCGTCGATGGGCTGGTCGCGATCGAGGTTGCTGGGAAAGGCATAGCCTTCGGCGCAGGCGGCGATCGCGTGGCCGACGCCAGCGTCATCCAGGGCGCCCTGCGCGCGCAGCGCCTGCAAGGCTGGGTATAGGGCTGCGCTCATGGCGCGGCGGTCCAGCGTTTCCATGGCGCGCCCGAACGGCGACGACACTTGCAGCAGGTTGGCCATGCGGCGGATGTCGGGCGAGCGGTTATGCCCGGCCGCGTGGAACAGGGCCGGGTTGAAGAACACGGCGTCGCCCTTCGACAGCGGCAGCTGCACGCAATGCCGGGCGAAATAGTCGCGGAACGGCCGCTGCTGCCAGGTGAGAAAACCGGCCCGGTAGCGCTGCGAATAAGGCAGGTACAGGGTGGGACCGGATTCCAGCGGCATGTCGCAGTGGGCGACGGCGCCCTGCAGGGTCAGGAGGGCAGACATCTGGTGTACGGGCGCGGGATAGGCGGCGCAGGCGGCGGCGCTCTGGAAGCCCAGGTGATAGTCGCGGTGCGGCGCCTGGGCGGCCCCGCCGGGATTGACGACGTTTACTTGCGCCGTCATCTGGTAGGCGGGACCCAGCCAGGCCTCGGATATCCAGGCGAAGACGGGATTGGCGTAGTAGCGCGCGAACGTTACGGGCGCGCGCAGGCAAAGCTTTTGCTGGGCGTTCCAGATGCGGTCATTCGCGCCCGGCCTGGCGAAATGGTCGCCGCCCGCCTGTCCGCTGGCATGCTGCCCGGCGATCAGGTCGCGGAACACGCGATTCGCCTGTTCCAGCGTTTCCATGTCGGTGACGGCCCGTTTGAGCACGATGACGCCGGGGCCGTCCATCAGCGCCTTGCCCCATTCGGCCTGCAGCGCGCGCAGCGAGGCCGGATTGGCAGCCAGTTCGCGCACTGCATCGCAGTCGTAGACGAGGATATTTTCCGGCACCGCGGCGGCGTGCGGATAGTCGGCTAGCGCCGTGCTGCGGCTGACGGTGTCGATGAAGTCTTGCAGGTCGCAGCTTTCCGGCGTCAGCCAATACGGGACGGGCGGCGGGGCGCCGGCGTTGGTGGTGTGCATGCGGTGTCTCCTGATTATTTAAGTTGTAGAATCAGTATAGGGATGAAAATCCGCATTTTTCATCAGAAAATCCATCAAAAAACCATCAATCCGAAATGGAGAGCACGTGACGCACCCTTTCCCCGTCAAGGTCGTGGCGCTGCAGGCCGGCGTCAGCGTGGCCACGGTCGACCGCGTGATCAAGCAGCGCGGCGGCGTGCACGCCAATACGGTGCGCCGCGTGATGCAGGCGCTGGATGAACTTGCGCGGCAAAGCACGCAGGTGGGCCTGTCCGGCAGAAAATTCATGCTCGACGTGCTGATGGTGGCGCCGCGCCGCTTTACGGATGCCGTGCGCGCCGCGCTGGAGGCGGAGCTGCCGTCGCTGCATCCGGCCGTGCTGCGTTCGCGCTTTCACCTGCATGAAACCCTGGAGGTGGACGGCATCGTCGACCTGCTGGAGCGCATCCGCAAGAACGGCAGCCACGGCGTGCTGCTCAAGGCGCCGGATGTGCCGCCAGTGGCCGAGGCGGTGAACCGGCTGGCGGCGGCCGGCATCCCCGTGGTGACCCTGGTGACGGACTTGCCGGCTTCCGCGCGCCGCAGCTATGTGGGCATGGATAACCGGGCGGCGGGCGAGACGGCCGCTTACCTGGTCGGCCAGTGGCTGGGCAGCGTGAGAAAAAAACAGCAGGTGCTGGTGACCCTGAGCAGCAACCGCTTTCATGGCGAGGAAGAGCGCGAGATCGGCTTTCGCCGCGCGCTGCGCGAACGGCATCGGCACTTGAGCGTCGTCGAAGTGAGCGAAGGCCACGGCATCGACGGCGCCACGGGCGCGCTGGTGCGGCAAGCGCTGGCCGACCATCCGGCCATCGCCGCTGTGTATTCCATCGGCGGCGGCAATGCCGCCATCGTGCAGGCCTTCGCCAAAGCGGGCCGGCCTTGCCAGGTCTTCATCGGCCATGACCTCGACGCGGACAACCTGGCGCTGCTCAAGTCTGGCGCCATCCACGCCGTGCTGCACCACGACCTGGGCCAGGACATGCGCCGCGCCTGCCAGGAAATCCTGCGGGCGCAAGGCGCGCTGCCGGCATTGGCGCAGCCGGCCTGCCTGTCCGCCATCCAGATCGTCACGCCGTGGAACCTGCCCGCCCTGAATGGCCTGAATTGACAGGCATGCGAGGCTGGCCGATACTCGCCGCTTCGCTCATCGCTCACCTTTGAAGGAATCCCCCGATGTCCGTCATCCCGAAATTGCATCAGACCGTGCTTGCCGCCTTGCTCTCCACCGCGTTTGCCATGCCGGCCATGGCCGCCGCCCCCGCAGCTGCGGCAACTGCTGCCGCCCCATCGGCCTGGGTCGAGGCCAGCAACCGCAACGCGGCCATCGTGCTGGCTGCGCAGGCGCAGTTCTCGCCTGAAAACGCTTCCGACACGGGCCTGGTGCAGTACGACGGCCTGGCTGCCGACCTGGGACCCAATATTGTCGAACGCCAGGTGGCGGCCATGCAGCAGGCGCGCGCGCAATTGCAGCAAAAGCTGGAACTTGAACGCGACGAACGCATTCGCCAGGACCTGGAGATTTTGATCGGCGCCGTCGACCAGGAAATCGCTGGCACCCAGCTGGAAGCCAAGTACGCCTTGCCGTGGGTTGATGTGCCGCAAATGGTCTTTGGCAGCATGCAAAGCCTGCTGCAGGAACAGCGCCCGGCCGCGCGCCGCGCCAAGGCGCTGGAACGTCTGCAGCGCTATGTCGGGCAATACCCGGGCAGCACGCCGATCATGCAGCAGGCGAAGGCCCGCTTCACGGAGCAAATCGGCAAGCCCGGCCTGGCGGGACCCGTGCGCCTGCAGGTGGAGCAATCGCTGGAAAACGTGCCGACGTATGTCGCCGGCATCCGCAAGCTGTTCGCCGACATGCAGATCGCGGGCGCGGAGAGCGCGTTGGCGGCCATGGAACAGCAGCTGACCGAGTATGCGGCGTGGGAAAAGCAGGTGGTGCTGCCCCTGTCGCGCACGGATTTCCGCATGGCGCCCGAGCTGTATGCGTTTCGCCTGAAGCAGGTGGGCATCGACATCGAGCCGCGCACGCTGGTCGAACGGGCGCAAGTGGCGTACCTGGAAACGCGCGCCGCCATGCAGGCGCTGGCGCCTGTGGTAGCGGAGAGAACGTCGCTCAAGGGTATCGACGGCAGCGATTACCGCCAGGTGCTGCGCGCGCTGAAAAGCGCTCCGATTCCCAACGCGCAGCTCGAAGCGCATTACAAAGGCGTCAATACGCAGCTCGAAGAACGCATCGCCCGGCAGCGCGTGGTCGATATTCCTGCGCGCGCCATGACCATGCGCCTGGCGTCCGCCGCCGAATCGGCGGCCCAGCCGGCGCCGCATATGCGTCCGCCTCCGCTGATCGGCAATACGGGAGAACACGGCCAGTTCGTCCTCCCCGTCAGCAATCCCGCCGCCAGCGGCAAGGGCGAGGCGTATGACGATTTCAATTTCGCTGGCGCCGCCTGGACCCTGAGCGCACACGAGGGCCGCCCTGGCCACGAGCTGCAGTTCAGCGCCATGGTGGAGCGGGGCGTGTCGCAGGCGCGCAGCCTGTACGCGTTCAACAGCGTCAACGTGGAAGGCTGGGCGCTGTACGCGGAAGCGGAGATGATTCCCTACGAGCCGGCCGAAGGCCAGTTCATCGCGCTGCAGTTCCGCATGCTGCGCGCGGCGCGCGCCATGCTGGACCCGATGCTGAACCTGGGGCAGGTCACGCGCGAAGAGGCGGGCCGCATCCTGACGGACGAGGTGATGCTGTCGAAACCGATGGCGCGCCAGGAACTGGACCGCTACACCTTCAATATGCCGGGCCAGGCGGGCAGCTATTTCTATGGCTACACGCGCATCCTGCAGCTGCGCGCGGAGACGGAGCTGGCGCTGGGAGACAGATTCGACCGCCTGGCCTTCAACAACTTCCTGCTGGGCCAGGGCTTGCTGCCGCCGGACTTGCTGGCCAGGGCCGTGCGCGAACATTTCATCCCCGCACAGAGAAAAGCCAGGGGCTGACGGCGGTCTCCTGCGCATGCCATACTGGCGCCCTTGAATGAAAACGTGAGAGTGGCAGGCATGTGGCGTGGGATCGTATGTGGTGTGCTGGCCGGCGCCTTTTGGGGCGCCGTTTTCATTGTGCCCGTCTTGCTGCCGGATTTTTCCCCGGTCGAGCTGATGGTGGGGCGCTACATCTGCTACGGCGCGCTGGCGGCCGGCCTGATGCTGCCGCGCCTTGTGCCCCTGCTGCGGCGCTTGCGGCGCAGCGACTGGCTGGCCATGCTGCGCCAGGCGCTGGCCGGCAATGTCGTGTATTACCTGCTGCTGGCCTACGGCGTCAAGCTGGCCGGCGTGGCGCCCACTTCCCTGATCATCGGCTTGCTGCCCCTGAGCGTCACCATCCTGGGCCGCAAGGACCACGGCGCGCTGCCGCTGCGCCAGCTGGCCTGGCCGCTGCTGGTGGTAGCGCTGGGCATCGCCTGTATCAATGCCGATATCTTCAGCCATGCAGGCGGCGCGGGCGGCGCCGGTCTGGCGCACAAGCTGGCCGGCGTGCTGTGCGCCGTTGGCGCGCTCGCCTGCTGGACCTGGTATGCGCTCGACAATGCCCGTTTCCTCAAGCGCCACGCGCATTTCAGTTCCGTGGAATGGGCCATGCTGTATGGCCTGGCCAGCGGCGTCATCGCCCTGGCCGTTGGCGCCGCGATGCTGGCGCTGCAGCAGGCAGGCGGCGCCGACGACGCGCCGGCGCGCGACTGGCACCGCTACTGGCTCGTGTGTTTGCTGCTGGCGCTGGGTGCTTCCGTGATCGGCAACTACCTGTGGAATCTGGCGTCGCGCCTGGTGCCGGTCACCTTGTCGGGCCAGCTGATCCTGTCGGAAACCCTGTTCGCGCTGCTGTACGGCTTCGTCTACGCGCAGCGCATGCCGCGCCCCCTGGAATGGGCCGCCATGGTCTTGCTGACGGCGGGCGTGCTGTGGTCCGTGCGGCGGCATGCGCAGGAGGAGGGAGCAGGGCAGGAGGCAGGGCGGACGTAGCGAAAAATACATCGTTGCCGGCCTGCCGTTTGCAGTGGCCGGGCCGTATAATTACGCTAATTTTCCGCCCACCCAGGGAGTTCCGCTTGCAGCTACCGATCCGTTATCCGAACATGCCGCAACTGCTGCTGAAGGCCCGCGACAGCCTGCTGCAGCATTTCCGCCCCATCCTCAACCACTTCGGCGTGACGGAGCAGCAGTGGCGCATCATGCGCGCGCTGAACGAAAGTCCGACCCTGGAACCGCGCGAACTGTGCGAGATCTGCCAGATTTCCAGTCCCAGCATGAGCGGCATCCTGGCGCGCATGGAAGAAATCGGCTTGATCGGGCGCAGCAAGTTCGAAGGCGACCAGCGCCGCCGCAAGGTGCACCTGTCGGAAGCGGGCGCCAGCCTGCTGCTGCAGATGGGCAAGCTGATCGACCTGCAATATGAACACCTGGAAGCGGCCTACGGCAAGCAAGTATTCGAAGACATGCGCCGCACCCTGGAAGCTTTCATTGCCCTCGAAACCCTGCCGGTGGCGCCCGCCATCCTGCGCTGACCGTCCCGCTTCTCCCCCGTTTTCCCGCCTGCCTGATTAGCCACCGGGCGCGTGTTTTTCGACACGCGCCGCCGCTGCTTTCCCCATGCCTGTTCCGCGTATTTCCGCATCCTGCCGGGCGTGCGCCCGCATGCCTGCCGGTTTTGCTATAAGACACAAGAAAGTTTTGCTATAAGACTACGCCTTACAGTCAATTACTTACATGTGAGTAATTAGGCGTATAATTTGCTCCACTTGATCCAAATCAAGAAGAAAAGCGGACGCCCCACGCGCTGTATGGGGCCGCAACGCGGCGCCACAGCCGGTATGTCGCCATCACGGCGGCAATGCCGGCCGGGCGTACTATAAAACAGGAAAGTCAGGAAAAAATGAACACTACATGCATGCGCGCTGCGGCGCTGGCCGTCTCCACGCTCATCGGCGCAAACGTTTGCGCCCAGAGCAATGTCAGCATTTATGGCGTGGTCGACGCGGCCATGGCGTACACCAGCAACCAGGGCGGCAATTCGAACACTTACATGCGCAGCGGCAACTTGTCCGCCAGCAAGATCGGCTTCCAGGGCGTGGAAGACCTGGGCGGCGACCTGAAGGCGCTGTTCCTGCTGGAAAACGGCTTTGAGAGCGATACGGGCGCGCAAAGTTCGGCCAGCTCCCTGTTCAACCGCCAGGCTTACGTGGGCTTGCAATCGGCAGCCTATGGCACCGTCACGGCCGGCCGCCAGTACACGCCGTACTATCTGCTGGTGGGTTCGCTGGCGTCGAGCAACGTATTGACGGGCGCCACCGGCGCCCATCCTGGCGATATCGACGGCCTCGATACGACCGTGCGCATCAGCAATTCCGTCACCTACAGCATGCCGGCCTGGCGCGGCCTGCAGGCCAGCGCGCAGTACGGCTTTGGCGAAGCGGCAGACGGCAATGCCGTGGGCAGCAGCTTCAGTGCCGCCGTCAAGTACAGCACCTCGCCAGCCGAATTCGCGCTCGGCTACCTGAAACTGAAAAACGGCCAGAACAATGCCAGCGCCATGGCCATGAGCACCCAGGGCGGCTGGAACGGCAATGCTTCGGGCAGCTTCGGCATTTCCGCCATCAACCAGGGCTACGCCTCGGCTGAAAGCGTGCAATTCATCGCCGCCAGCGCGCGCTACACCATGGGCAAGTGGATGGTGGGCGCCAACGCCAGCAACGTGCAATACGAGGCGGGCAGCCGCTCAGCCTTCCGCGACACGGCCATCTTCAACACGGCCGGCCTGATCTCCAGCTACCAGTTGACGCCGCAGTGGTTCCTGGCCGCCGGCTACAGCGACACCTTCGCCAGCCACGCCAACGGCATCGCCGACCGCGCGCGCTACCGCCAGCTGTCGTTCGAACAGACGTATGCGCTGTCGAAGCGCACCGCGATCTACCTGATCGAGGCGCGCCAGCTGGCGCGCGGCCAGACCCTGGGCCAGGACGGCGCCATCGTCAACGCCGTCGCCTCGGTGGGCGATTCGCAAAACGGCACGCCATCGTCGACCGGCGGCCAGTCGGTGGTCATGGTCGGTCTCAAGCATTCTTTCTGAACGGTTGCTGAACTCACGGGAGCTTCAAGTGGACGCTACACATCACAAGGAGGGCCGCGGCCCTCTCAATCCCGGCCGCCGCATGGTGCTGGCCGGCTTGCTGTCGGCTTCGGCCGCGGCGCTGATTCCCTGGGCGCTGGCCGAACCGGTCGCCAATGCGGAGCAGGGCGCCTTCCTGGGCGTGTCGGCCATGCTGGTGGGGCGGCAAGTGCTCGACCCCGTGCTGGCCAGGCGCCTGTATGACGCGCTGGTGGCGCAGGATACGGCCTTCCCGGCGAAGGTGCGCGCGCTGCTGGCGCTGATCAATGCGCAGGGCTTGCAGGCGGCCGGCCTGCAGGAAGCGCTCGACGGGCTCGACCCGGCCCAGTCGCCGCTGGCCGCCTTGCCGCGCCAGATCGCCAGCGCCTGGTACCTGGGCATCGTCGGCACGGGCGAGGCGGCCGTCTGCGTTGCCTACGAGCAGGCGTTGAACGCGGCCGTCGTGGCCGACGTGCTGAAACCTCCCACGTATTCCTACGGCGCCTACGGCAGCTGGGCCAGAAAACCAATTTAAGGAGCCATCATGGCTGAAGAACTCTCTGCCGATTACCTCGTGATCGGTTCCGGCATCATCGGCTCCCTGGCTGCGCGCAAGCTTGCGCTGGCCGGCGCCTCGGTGCTGATTCTGGAAGCGGGGCCGCGCGTGTCGCGAGGCGAAATCGTCGCCCGTTTCCGCAACACGACGCGCCGCAGCGACTGGATGTCGCCGTATCCGTCCGTCGCCACGGCGCCGCACCCGATCTACCAGCCGACCGATAACGGCTACCTGGTGCAGGCCGGCCCGTATCCGTACCCGGCCGAATACATCCGCCAGTTCGGCGGCACGTCGTGGCACTGGGCCGCGCAGGCCTGGCGCAACGTGCCGAACGACTTCCGCATCCATACCCTGTATGGCGTGGGCGTCGACTGGCCGATCAGCTACGAAGACCTGGAGCCGTTTTACCAGGAAGCGGAAGAGATCATGGGCGTCTCGGGTGCCGAGAACACGGGTTCGCCGCGCAAGCAGGCGTTTCCGATGGACCCCGTGACGGAGCCGTACGCCATGCGCCGCATCCGCGAGCGCCTCGACCCTGCGTTCAAGGTCGTCGGCAACACGGTGGCGCGCAACAGCGTCAGCTACGATGGCCGCCCGGCCTGCTGCGGCAACAACAGCTGCCAGCCGATCTGCCCCATCGACGCGCAATACCACGGCGGCATCGCCGCGCAGCAGGCGGAAGACGCGGGCGTCAAGATCGTCTGCAACGCCAACGTCTACAAGCTGGAACACGACGCGCAGGGCCGCATCACGGCCGCGCTGTACTACGACGTCGACAAGAAAAGCCACCGGGTCACGGCCAAGACTTTTATCCTCGCCGCCAACGGCATCGAAAGCCCGCGCTTGCTGCTCGTTTCCGCCTCGGACAAATACCCGAACGGCCTGGCCAACAGCAGCGACATGGTGGGCCGCAACCTGATGGATCATCCGAGCACCTCGATCACCTTCGACGCTGATGAAGACTTGTGGCTGGGCCGGGGCCCGCAAAGCCCCAATTCCATCAACACCATGCGCGATGGCGACTTCCGCAGCGAGCACTCGCCGTACCGCCTGGATTTCACGAACATTTCGCGCGTCGACGGCGCCACCAGGGAATTGATCGGCAAGGGCGTGTTCGGCGAAGCATTCGAGCAGCAGCTGCGTTTCCGCTCGGCCCGCGAAATGAGCCTGAAAAACGTGCTGGAAGTGCTGCCGAACCCGGAAAACCGCATTGCCCTGAGCAGCGAAAAAGACGCCATGGGCATCCCCAAGCCGCAGGCGCACTATTCGATCGACGAGTACACGAAGCGGGGCCACGAGCGTTCGAAGCAGGATTTCGAACAGATCGCCAAGCTGATGGGCGGCACCAATCTGCGCCACAGCAAGGAAGGCGTGTTTGCCAACAACCAGCACATCTGCGGCACCCTGTCGATGGGTTCCGACCCCGCCAAGGCCGTGTGCGACCAGTGGGGCCGCACCTTCGACCACGCCAACCTGTTCCTGTGCAGTACCGGCGTGCTGCCCACGTCCGGCACCTGCAATTCGACGGAAAACGGCCTGGCCGTTGCGCTGCGCACCGTCAAGCACATCCTCGACGAACAACAGGGAGGCACAGCATGATGGCGGCCTTCAGACTGACGGCGGGCGCCGTCTTGCTGTCCCTCGCGGCCATGCCCGTGCTGGCGGCCGACAAGGCCGTGCCTGATGCGGCGGCGATCGAACGCGGCCGCTACCTGGCCACGGCCGGCGACTGTATCGCCTGCCATAGCGTGCCTGGCGGCAAACCGATGGCGGGCGGGCTGTCCCTGGCGACGCCATTGGGCGCCATTGTCGCCACCAATATCACGCCGTCGACCACGCATGGCATCGGCAATTACACGCTCAAGCAGTTTTCCGACGCCGTGCGCCATGGCGTGCGGGCCGACGGCGCCAACCTGTACCCGGCCATGCCCTACACGGCCTACGCCAAGGTGACGGACGAGGACACGGCGGCCCTGTATGACTACTTCATGCACGGCGTGGCGGCCGTGGATGCGGCGCCGGCGCAAGCGACGGAGTTGCCGTTCCCGTTCAACATCCGCTTGTCGATGGCGGGCTGGAACATGCTCTTCCTCGACAAGAAGCCCTTCGTCGCCGATACGGCGAAAAGCATGGAGTGGAACCGGGGCGCCTACCTGGCGCAAGGCCTGGCCCACTGCACCACCTGCCATACGCCGCGCAATGCGCTGATGGCCGAGCAGCTGTCGAAGGAGCTGGGCGGCGCCGACCTGGGTACCTGGCATGCGCCGAACATCACGTCGGATATCAACAGCGGCGTGGGCGGCTGGAGCCAGCAGGAACTGGTCGATTACCTGCGCACGGGCCGCACCGCCAACAAGGCGCAAGCGGCGGGACCGATGGCCGAAGCCATCGACCATAGCCTGAAGCACCTGAGCGACGCGGACTTGCACGCCATCGCGCACTACGTCAAGAGCGTGCCGGCCATCCGCGACAAGGCCGACACGCAGCCGGTGACGCAGTGGGGCAAGGCGGGCGACGAGCTGGCCAGCATCCGCGGCGTGCCGCTGCCGCAAAACCTGAACAAGATGTCGGGTGCGCAGCTGTACGATGCGCAGTGCGCCAGCTGCCACCAGGCCAGGGGCGAGGGCAGTTTCGACGGCAGCTTGCCGCCGCTGTTCCACAATTCGGTGACGGGCCGCAGCAACAGCAACAACCTGGTGATGGCCATCCTCGACGGCGTGGAGCGCCAGGATGGCGAGGGGAATCATGCTGCGGGACACCTGATGCCCGCCTTCCGCCAGACCCTGTCGGACGAGCAGATCGTCACCCTCGGCAATTACGTGCAGAAGATGTACGGCAATCCCGCAATCAAGGTGACGGCAGAGCAGGTGACGACCCTGCGCAACGGCGGCGCGCCGTCCAACCTGATCGGCCTGGCCCGCGCGGGCATCATCGTCGGCGTGCTGGTGCTGCTGGCATTGCTGTTGTGGTGGCGGGGACGCCGGCGCAAGCAGGCGTAGAAGCAGCCGCGAACAACAGGCGCTGAAGCACAGGCAGGGGCCGGGCTGAATAGTCCGGCCCTTTTTTACGTCTTGATGTTGCAACTGGTTTGCATCTATGGAAATTATGTACTATCATTAGTTACATGAGGCGCGACAGCAAACTATCATCGATCCTCCATGTGCTGCTGCACATGGCCCACGCGGGACGCCCGATGACGTCCGAGGAACTCTCCGCTTACCTGGATACCAATCCCGTGCTGGTGCGGCGCGTGATGGCCGGCTTGCGCGAGCGGGGCTACGTGGCCTCGGTCAAGGGCCACGGCGGCGGCTGGCGCATCGTCTGCGACCTGCACCGCGTCACGCTGCACGACATTTACGTGGCCGTGGGGTCGCCCACCGTCTTCGCCATGGGCAACCGCGTCGATCAGCCGGGCTGCCTGGTCGAGCAGGTGGTCAACCAGTCGCTGGCCGGCGCCTTCGACGAAGCCGAGGCGCTTCTGATCCGGCGCTTTGGCGCCGTCACCCTGGCCGACCTGGCCGAACGTTTCAGCCAACAATACGCCACACACCAAGGAGCACCGCATGACCATTCCTGAATCCCAGGGCGGCGCCACGCCTGCCGCCGCATTCGACGCCCCGTTCGACGCCATCATCATCGGCGGCAGCTACGCGGGCCTGTCGGCCGCCACGCAACTGGCGCGCGCCCGCCGCCGCGTACTTGTGGTCGACGGCGGCCAGCGCCGCAACCGCTACGCCAGCCATTCCCACGGCTTCCTGACCCAGGACGGCAGCGGGACCGCTGCCATCGCGGCCGAGGGCAAGGCGCAGCTGCTGGCGTATGCCACCGTCACCTGGCTGGATGGCACGGCCGTGCAGGCAGCGGCCAGCAGCGCTGGCGATGGCTACGACGTGACCCTGGCGGACGGCACGCTCGTGCGGGGCCGCCGGCTGGTGCTGGCCACCGGGGTGATCGACGAATTGCCGCCCGTCGATGGCCTGGCAGAGCGCTGGGGCGGTAGCGTCTTTCACTGCCCGTATTGCCACGGCTATGAACTGGAGCAGGGGGCCATCGGCGTGCTGGCCACCGGCCCCCTCTCCATGCACCATGCGCTGATGCTGCCCGATTGGGGCACGGTCACTTTTTTCCTGAATGGCGCGTTCGAACCCGATGGCGCGCAGCTGGAGCAGCTGGCCGCGCGCGGCGTCACGGTGGTGCGCGCGCCCGTGGCGCGGATCGCCGGCGTGGCCGACGTGGTCATGCAGGATGGCAGCCGCCATGCGATGGCCGGCCTGTTCGTGGCGACCCGCACCCGCCTGGCCAGTTCCCTGGCCGGTGAGCTGGGCTGCGCGCTGGAAGAGGGGGCCATGGGGCCGTTCGTGTGCACCGACGAGCAAAAGGCCAGCAGCGTGCCTGGCGTCTTTTGCTGCGGCGACGCGGGCCGCATGGCCGGCAGCGTGGCGTTCGCGGTGGCCGATGGCGCCATGGCTGGCGTGGCAGCGCACCGCTCGCTGATGTTCGGACTGACCCCGACGGCCTAATGCCGGGGCCGTGGTGCGTGCTGGCGCTCAGGCGGCAAAACCGCCATCGATCTTCAGCCCGGCGCCCGTGACGAACGCCGCTTCCGGGCTGGCCAGGTAAGCCACCATGCCGGCGATTTCATCGGCCGTGCCGTGGCGGGGCAGGGCCATCAGACCGTGCATCAGGTCGGCGAAGTCGCCCGTCGGCGGGTTCATGTCCGTGGCGACGGGGCCCGGCTCCACGTTGTTGATGGTGATGCCGCGCGGACCCAGGTCGCGCGACAGGCCTTGCGTCAGGCCGCTCAGCGCCGATTTGCTCATGGCGTAGGCGGCCGCGCCGCCGAACGGCATGCGGTGCGCATTCGTGCTGCCGATGTTGATGATGCGCCCGCCCGTCTGCATGTGCGCCACGGCCGCCTTGATGGCGACGAAGACGGCGCGCACGTTGACGGCCACGGTCTTGTCGAAGTCTGCCAGCGAAAAGTCGTCGATGGCGCCGGGCAGGAATACGCCGGCGTTGTTGACGAGGATATCGACACGGCCAAACTGCGCCGCCACCTTGTCGATGGCCGCCGTCAGGGCGGTGGCGTCAGCCGCATCGGCTTGCACGCCCAGGGCCTTGCCGCCGCTTGCCTCCACCGTGGCGGCCAGCGCCTGCGCTTCGGCGGCCGAACTTTGATACGTGAAGACGACGTTGGCGCCCTGGCTGGCCAGGCGGCGCACGATGGCGGCGCCGATGCCGCGCGAGCCGCCCGTCACAAACGCGATCTTGTCTTGCAGTGGCAGGGAGGTGGTGGTTTGGGTTTGCATGATGTGCTTTCTAAGTGAGGAATCGAGGAGTTCAGTATCTGCCTTTCATTCCTGCCGCGCTAGCCATGAATCGCTACAATCACTTTCAACCATTGGTATCAGATGAGCGGGTAGAATAGGCGCATGGACGCCCTCAATCACTTGCAATCCTTCGTGCTGTCTGCCGAGCTGGGCAGCTTTTCCGCCGCCGCGCGCCGCCTGGGCCTGACGCCGGCTGCCGTCAGCAAGAACGTGGCGCGCCTGGAAGCGAGCCTGGGATTGCGGCTGTTCCAGCGCAGCACGCGCCGCCTGACCCTGACGGAAGGGGGCGAGCGTTTCCTGCAGCAGATAGTCGGCGCCCTGTCCACCCTGCGCGAAGCGATCGCTGGCGTGGCGGAAGAGGGCGGCCAGCCGGCCGGCATCCTGAAAATCAGCATGGCGCCGTCGTTCGGGCGCAGCTACGTGGTGCCACTGCTGGGCGACTTCATCGCGCGCCACCCGGGCGTGGTGCCCGACTGCCATTTCGACAACCGGCAAGTCGACTTGATCGGCGAAGGCTTCGATGTCGCCATCGGCGGCGGCATCGAGCTGACGCCGGGCGTGGTGGCGCGCGAGCTGGGCCACGCCCACATCGTCGCCACGGCGTCGCCCGCCTTCATGCAGGGCAAGGCCATGCCCAGGCATCCGTCGGACCTGGCGCAATTCGACGGCGTGGCGCGCCGCTCGGCCGGCAGCGGCAGGCTGCGCAGCTGGATATTGCGCGACGGCGCGGGCGGCGAAGGCGTGGCCGAATGCCGGCCGCGCGCCATCTTCGACGACCCGGAAGCGATGGCGCAGGCGGCCATCTTGGGCGTTGGCGTGGCGCTGCTGCCCATGCCGCACGCGCTGGCCCACTTGCGCAGCGGCGCGCTGGTACGCCTGCTGCCAGGCTGGCACGCCGATTCCGGCCCCCTGTCCGTGTACTATCCCAGCAAGAAACTCTTGCCCGCGAAGACGCGCGTATTCGTCGATTTTCTGCTGGAGCAATTCCGCCAGCGCGATTTCGCCGCGCAGATGCGGCCCGATTAATGCATGGCGATGGCCCTTGCCGCCAGTGCAGCCTGGGCTAGCCGCCGCGTTGTTGTAAATATACTTTCTTTTCAAAAATAACATGGCATGGCGGGCGGTAGCGACACGATCTGTCGCTATGCTTGTGTAAGATGAAAACATTCTGAAAAGAAAGTTTTTGTCTGTGCCGTCCATTCCTGACAGACCCCATCCACGAATCGCCGCATGCGCTGGCCGCGCGACTACGGGCATGGGATCAACACCGCCTGGAGCACAGTTATTTAAACCGTTGTTGATAGAAAGTCCTCACGATGCATTCTCCCGAAATTTTGCTGCAAGATTTGAACGCCGCCTTACGCGAATTGCATGGCGCCAGTCAGTTGATTGACGATGAGCGCCTGCGTACCGACATGCCGCTGATCATGCGCCGCCTGTTGCTTGCCGAAGTGCTGGGCACGACGTCGATCCTGGCGATCGGCGGCTCGCAAGGGGCGGGAAAAACGACGCTGTTGCGCTCGCTGTATGCGCTGGACGGCGAGTCGGCGCAATGGCTGCAGCCTAACGAAGGCCGGGGCGAGAAGCTGCCTGTGCTGGTGCTGGAAGATGCGTCGCACTCCGAAGTGCAGGGCGCGCTGCGCTGCCTGCGCCAGCAGGACGGGCAATACGTGCTGGTGGAGGACGATGTCGATGTCGCCACCTTCCAGAAAGCCGTATGCGACCCGGAAATGGATGTGCTGCTGCCCGTGCTGAAGGTGCCGCAGCGCTATTTCAACCGGGCGAATCAGGCCTGGCTGTTGCTGCCTGGCTACGAGACGCAGGACCGCGAGAACAAATCATGGCAGGAACTGATGCGCCAGGCCTTGGTCGGGGCGGTCGGCTGCATCGTCGTCACGGACGAGACGCGTATGGCCAACCAGCAGCAGGTCGACATCGTCACGGACATGCTGCAAGGCGAATTGGGCGGCGCGCAAACCCTGGTGGTGATCAGTAAGACGGAGGCCGCGCGCGGCAAGCCGGAGCGTCTGCAGGCGTTGCGCGATACGGCGGCCCAAGTGTTCAAGGTGCCGGCCGCCTTGGCCGGGACAAGAATCATCTGCGTCGGCGCGGATGACCAGGACTACCGCCAAGACTGGCTGCCAGCTTTGACCAAGGCGATCCAGGACCTGTCCTGCTCGGGCGGCGGCGACCGCAAGGCGCAACTGAACCGTCTGGCGGGTGTGCTGAGTCGTGACCTGACCTCGGTCCTGGGACTGGTGCACACCAAAACCAAGCTGCTTTTTCATGAACGCGAGAGCGGCAATGAGGGCTTGCAGGCGGTGCGCAGTTACCTGGAGGCCTTCGACGACGCCAGGGATGGCCTGCGCGAGGAGTATCTGGAAGGCATCGATAGCCTGCTGCAAGCGCATCTGGGTGCAGCCTGGAAGACGCTCGAAGGCAGCTTGATCAGCGATCACGAGGGTGTCGTCAACAAAATCAAGGACTTCGCCAGGACCGCCACGCAAAGCCACCAGCACATAGCACAGAGCGTCAGCGCATCGTGGGGCGAGCAGGCCGACGTGCTGGAAAAGCACACTGCCATGATCGGCGGGCTGACGCAGAAGAAACTGCGCGGTGAGCAGGGCCCGCAGGTTCTCGCCATCGCGCAGAAAAGCGACGCAACACCGATGCAAAAACTGGGCTATGTCGACGCAAACCAGCAAGTGCTTGCCTGGCAGCGCCCGGACGAGGACGACCAGCGAAATCTGCGGGTGATCTTGGGTGTGAAGGGGGCGCCGGAAGGGCAAGCCGAACTGGTGACCAAGGATGTCGTCAGCGCGGTCAAGCTCTTGCCGGTCCTGACGCTGGAATATGCGCGCCTGGCCAGCATGATGCCTGCGCTGGTGGGCCTGACGCCGGAATTGACGGAGGCAAAGGAGTCCGATCAAGCCGACATGATGAAAAAAGCGGTGCAGCAATTGGGCGACGGCGTGACCTTGGGCAAGACGGTCTTGCGCAGCATTGCCACCGTCTTTGCCGTCGATGTGCTCAGCGATGGCGATGTCGACGTGATTCCAGCCCTGATGAGCATGTTCAATCCGGCGTCCGCCTCGGCCGCGGCTGCCGGCACCGGTACCGGCGGAACGGCGGCGGCCGGTGCCGCCATCGGCGGCGTTGGCGCCGCCGTGGTCGGCGCGGTGGCGGTGGGGTATCTGGCGTATTCCGCCATGCAGGCCACGCGCATCCATGACGAGAAGGCACGGCTCGTGTCGCAATCAATGTTGCAGAGCATTCAAGAACACCATCACAAGCATTTCATTCACCATTTTAATCAGATGATGGGCCAGATGCGGGGCCGGCTGGAACAGTCGCTGCGCACGCGTTATCGCCTGGATGAAGCGCTGATGGAAAAAGACCGCCTGGCGAAGGCCTTGGCCGATGTGCGTTCACTGCAGCGTGACCTGCTGTTTGAACTGGGCCGGTCCGGGCATACGATGGCGCTGTTCCAAGTGGATCAGGCCGCGTGAGCCGGGGCAGCATGGCGCCGGAGCAAGCGTCCGGCGTGCGCGCAGCATGGGCACAGCATGACCAGGAACGGCTGGACTGGGCCTTCCGGGCGTATACGCGCTTTGCCGAATCGCTGAGTCCTGAAATCCGCGACCGCCTGGCCAGCAAGGATCAGCAGGCGGAAGCCTACGTGGTCGTTTTCGGCAAGACCCAGGTCGGCAAAACCACCTTGCTGATGGAGTTGATGGGGGTGCTGGCGACGCAGATGCCGCGCGTGGCGCGGGTCTTGCGGGGGGGCGCGCGGCCGGGCAATCGGCCACCGCCACCACGATGGAATACCGCCGTTCGCAGGATCAGCGCTGGGGACTGAAAGTCAATGACGCGGCGGCCGCATGGTATGACGATGACCTCGCCATGGAGGCGGAACTTGGCCGGCTGCGAACGGCGATGGAAATGCGCCAGCTGGTCGCGCATGCGCCATGCGTCGTGTTTGTCCCGCAGGAATGCTTTGATGCGCACGCCGTGCAGTCGGGTGTGCGCATGCTCGATCTTCCTGGCGACAAACCGGCAAACGCGGCCGAGCAGGAGCATGTGCATGCGATGGCGCGCAAATATGTGCCGCTGGCCGACCTGATCCTGCTGGTGGGACGCGGTGATGACTTGTCGTTCCTGCAAGGGGGCGGCCTGACGCTGCCGGGCATCGAGGACTGGCAAAGCGCCCCGCGGCGTTTTCGGATTGTCACCACCTACTCCTTCACGGCGCAGTCGGTGCGCGACATGGTGCGCGAGCATGCGGGCGAGGCCGAAGTGCCGCTCTACCGGCGGCGCCTGGTCGAACAGATTGAACGCTCGATACCGCTGAGTGAGGATGTCAAGCGCGCGGCGAACTTTTTTCCGCTCGAGTTCGGGCAGTCGTGGCTCGATGCCCGCGAAGCCGAGCCCCTCCTGTATGAGCGGGTACAGCCGATGATGCTGACACTCAAGCAGCAGTTGCTGAGCGATATACAGGCGTCGACCACGCCATTGGCGCGTCTGCGTGTTGCCGTCGACGCGCACGTGGTGATTGCCAGGGTGAAGGAAAAACGCCAGGAAGTGCTGCGTGGTGAGAGCGATGCGCTGCAGGCGGCGTTGCGGCGGGCGCAGGAGGAACAACAACAGGCGCAACTTGCGGCCAAGAATATCGGCGAACAATGCGCCAGCCTGGCGCAGGCGCAGGAAGCATTGACGGACGAGGTTTTGTCGAAAGACATCGCGCGGCATTTTGTTTTTGCCGCGACGGCGCCTGGCGATCCATACGAAAGTGTCGACGGCTTCAAGGCCGTGATCCGGCGCGCGAAGACATCCCTGCGGCAGGCATTGCTGTCCAGTCATCCAGACACGGCTCGGATGTCAGGCACGCAGCTGTTCTGGCGCCGTGTGGCGTTGAAGGATGGCGTCAGCGGCAGCGACGACATACTGGACGATGCGTTCAGCAGTTTCCTCTCCACTCTCAATGCGTACTGGGTGGACAAATACTGGAGCACCGGCGAGGGCAGCGACTATGCCAGGGATCTCAGGACCTTCAGGCGCTGTATCGACGAAGCCCAGGCAGAGCTCAAGGCGCTTGCCCGCAAACGCTGGCTGGCCGCCGCTCACGCCTGGCGGGAAGGCTTGCTGGAGGAGCTGGAGGAACAGCGCTACAAACGCGACGACTTTCAACGGCTTGCCGACGGCGGCATTGCGCCGATCAGGCTGCTGGAGGAGAAACTGGCGCAGCATACGCAGGCGCGCGAGTTGTTTGAACAGCGGATGGAAAACGATCTGGTGGAGAGTCGCCGCTTTGCGGCGCTGCTCGACGCGGAATATGTCGCTGAGCTGGAACAGCGGCGGCAGGCGATATGCACCGCCGGCAACCGCGTTACCGCCTTTCTGGGCTTGCTGGCTGCCGTGCGGCTTGCTGATATACGCAAGCAAGTCCTGTTGCACATCGAACCCGCTGCCATTTAATTTACATTTACCTCATATTGACCAAGACCATGAACAATCAACACGATATCGTACGCCAGGAACACGAATTTCAGGAACTATTGCAAAAGGTAATGCAGGAACCGCTGGCGCCTGTGACGAAGTCGGTCCGCGAGTTGGACAAACGGCTGGACCAGTTTGAATCGCTGCTGGGAGATTTACAGGCGATTATCCAGGGCACCAATATGAGTGCGGATGACGCGCTCACGCAGATTCGCTCGCTCAAATCGCTGGCCGAAGAGACGCCGCGCGAAATTCGCCTGTCGTTGCAACCCATGCTGCACCAGGTCCAGAATACGCTGGAACAGGGCACGGTAACTGCCCACCGCGACTCAGTGGAGAAATTGTCGGGACAGCTGGTGCAGCAAGGCGAGTCCGGCAAGCAATCCTTCGTTCAGCTACAGGAACTGATGGCGCAGCAGCGCCATGAGCTGGGCACGCAGGCGGCGGCATTGCTCATGGAGGTTGCGCGTCTTAACGAGGCCGAGCTGGCGCCGCTGGTGCAGTCCGTGGCGCAGATGCAATTGGCGTTTGCCGAGCAGCAAATGCAATTGACCGCGCTGGCGATGCAGCAGGAGGCGTGGGCAAGCACATGGGCGGAACAGCTGGCGGCCTCGACACAATCTGTGCGGCGCTGGCTGATTGCCACCCTGGTTGTGGCGAGCGCGGGCTGTGCCGCCGGAATTGCCTTGTTTGCCGGCAGGCTCTGACTGCGGCAGCGATGAGGGAACTGGCCACGCCCCAGGCCTGGTCAGCCGTTGTGCGCCACCAGCCTGAGCCTTGTAATCTCCGCCGGCGCGCCGATGCGTTTCGGCGGCCCCCAGTAGCCCGTGCCGCGGCTCACATAAATCCACAGGCGGCCTTGCCGGTGCAGGCCCGCCACGTAGGGCTGCTGCAGCGGCACGAACAGGTTCCACGGCCAGAATTGGCCGCCGTGCGTGTGGCCGGACAATTGCAGGTCGTAGCCGGCCGCTTCCGCCTCGGGCGCGCTGCGCGGCTGGTGCGCCAGCAGGATGCGGGGGATATCGGCCGGCGCGCCGGCGATGGCCGCTTGCGGGTCGCTTTTCTGCGCCGGATCGAAGGCGGCCGCGTTGAAGTCGGTGACGCCGGCCAATGCCAGGCGCGCGTCGTCGCGGTCGAGGACGACATGTTCATTCATCAGCACGCGCAAGCCCAGGCGGCGAAATTCCGCCACCCACGGCGCGGCGCCCGAATAGTATTCGTGGTTGCCCGTGACGAGGAAGACGCCGTGGCGCGCGCGCAGCTCGGCCAGCGGCGCCGTGTGGCTGCCCAGTTGCGCCACCGTGCCGTCGACCACGTCGCCCGTGATGGCGATGAGGTCCGCCTGCAAGCCGTTGGCGCGCGCGACGATGGCCTGCACGTAGGCGCGCTTGATGGTGGCGCCCACGTGGATGTCGCTCAGTTGCACGATGGTGTAGCCCTGCAGGGCAGCCGGCAGGCCCGCGATGGGCACGTCGACGTCGCGCACGCGCGCCACCCGGCGGGCGTTGATGAAGCCGACGACGGTGGCCAGCAGCGCCAGGAGCAGCACAAGCATGGCGGACGCCTGCGCGTGCGGGCGGGTGGCGGGAATCAGCATCAGCAGTGCGCGCAGCGCGGTCAGCACGAACAGCGAGGAAAAAAAGCCCATGCAAAGCGAACCGGCCCAGCTCAGACGGTCGGCCAGGCGTGCATCGTTGGTGACGGCGCGGGCGAAGATGGTCATCGGCATGAGCATGGTCGACGCCAGCAGGACCAGGCCGCCCAGCAGCCAGCCGGCCAGGCCGACGGGGAGCGACGGCAGCAGCAGCCAGCCCAGGAGGGCGTGCAGGGCGCCCAGTATCATGGTGATGCGCAGCAGCGGCGTGCGGGTTGTCATGTCATGCTTCCAGAGGTGAGGCGGCCGCCGATTATAGCCGACGCCTTGGCCGCAGGCAGCCGCCACCCCGCTCAGGGGGCGATATGCAATCCCAGCATGGCCAGCTTGCCGAAATCGACGGGTTTGGCGAAATGTTCGTTGAAACCGGCCTGCAGGGCCGCCTGGCGGTCGTGTTCCTGGCCGTAGCCGGTCAGCGCGACGAGCAGGAATTGCTGCGGTATCGGCAACTGGCGCATTTTGACGGCCACGTCGTAGCCGCTCATGTCGGGCAGGCCGATATCGAGAAAGACGATGTCGGGCTTGAATTCCAGCGTGCGCTCGGTGGCTTGCGCGCCCGTGTAGGCCGTGCGCACCGTGTGGCCGTACATTTCCAGCAGTTCGGCCAGGGTATCGGCCGCATCGCGGTTATCGTCGACGACGAGGATGCGCTGGCTGCCGCCGGTGGCGGTCTGCGGTGCCGGCGCGGCCGGCAGCGGCACGTTGGCGTCGAGCGGCAGCAGGACTTCGAAGGTGCTGCCCAGTCCCACGCCGGGGCTGCGCACGCTGACCTGGCCGCCGTGCAGGGTCACCAGGTTGCGCACCAGCGACAGGCCGATGCCCAGGCCATCCTGCACCCGGTCGGGCGAGTGGCCGCTCTGCTCGAACAGGCCGAAGATGCTGTCGATGCTGGCCGCGGCGATGCCGATGCCGTTGTCGCTGAGGCGGATGCGCACATTGTCGCCTTCGCGTTCGGCAGTAATGGCGATGCGCCCGCCCGGCGCCGTGAACTTGGCCGCATTGAGCAGCAGGTTGGCGACGATCTGCGACAGGCGCACGGCGTCGCCGCAGACCCACAGTTCTTCCCGGGGCAGGTTCACGTCCAGCGCATGGCCGCGCGCCTCGATGCTGTGCGAACTCGTTTCCAGCGCGCTGCGGATGACGCTGGCCAGGCTCACGCTTTCCCATTGCAGCGAGATTTTGCCCTGCGAAATGCGCGACACGTCGAGCAGGTCGTCCACCAGGCGCACCAGGTGATCGGTATGGCGGGCGATGGTGCGGCGCGCATTGTCCTGCACGGCCGGCACGACGGGATCGAGCTTGCACAGCAGGGCCAGCGCCGTGCGGATGGGGCCCAGCGGGTTGCGCAATTCGTGTGCCAGGGTGGCCAGGAATTCATCCTTGCGGCGGTCCACGTCGCGCAGCGCGCGCTCGACGCGGCCCAGGCGCAGCAGGGCCTTGACGTTGGCGATCAGTTCATCGGCCTCGATCGGCTCGACCAGGTAATTGTCGGCGCCGCCGTCCAGGGCGCGGATCTTGTCGGCCGTGCCGATGCAGGAAGCTGAGGTTTGCAGCACCAGGATGGTGTTCGTCTCGGCGCCGCCCTTCAACTGGCGGCACACTTCCAGGCCGTTGATGTCGGGCAGCTTGACGTCGAGCAGGATCAGGTTGGGGCGGTCGTGGCGGGCGCGCAGCAGCGCGTCGCCGCCGTTCGACGCTTCGATGACCTTGAAACCGGCGCGTTGGAGGATGCGCGACTTGGCGTAGCGTGCGCCATCGCTGTCATCGACGTTCAGGATCAGAGCATCGCTGTTGTTATCCGGTAGCATGCGCATTGTCCCAGGTGGTTGTGCCTTGCGGCGGGACCGGCTCTTGCCGGTGGTGTGGATTGCCGATCAGCGCGCGCAGTGTCGCCAGCAATTGCTGGCGCGGCAGCGGTTTCACGTAGTAGGCGTCGGCGCCCAGGGCCAGGCCCTTGCGCACGTCGTCGATCTCGGTGGCGACGATGACGGGCACCTGGCGCCGCAGCGGGTCGTTTTTCAGCTCGGCCAGCCAGTGCCAGGCCGTTTCGCCGTGCAGCAGGATATCGAGGATGACGGCGGCGGGGCGCTGCTGTTCCCAGCGCTCCTGCGCCTCGCGCACGCTGCGCGCGGGGACGACGCGAAATTCGCTGCCGGCCAGGAATTTTTCATACAGCAGGCGCACGGGCGGATTGTCTTCCACCACCAGCACGGCGATGCGCTGGTCGTTGCCATTGTCGTTGGCCGGCGCGCACGGGGGCAGGCTGCCTTCGGGCGCGTGGTAGCTGGCGGGCAGGACGACGGAAAACAGCGAACCGTGGCCCGGCGTGCTTTCCACGCTCACCGTGCCATTGAGCAGGGTGGCCAGGTTGCGGCACAGGGGCAAGCCCAGGCCCGTGCCCTTGACCTTGCGCTGCATGTGGTTTTCCACCTGGCTGAATTCCTCGAAGATCATCTGCACGTCTTCGGCGGCGATGCCCAGGCCCGTGTCGGAGACGGAAAAGCGGATCGCGTCCTGCTCCGGCAAGGGCGTGGCGCTGACGATGATGGCGCCGGCTTCCGTGAACTTGAGGGCATTGGAAATGAAGTTGCGCAGGATTTGCGACAGCTTGCCTTCATCCGTGTGGATGTGCAGCGCCGGATCGGGGTCGATGAAGGTCAAGGTGAGCGTATCGGACACCAGCAGCGGGCGCAGCATGCCGCGCAGGGCGCTGAACAGGTCCGCCACCTGGAAACTGTTGGCGTGCACGTCGACCTTGCCCGCCTCGATCTTGGCCAGGTCCAGCAAGTCGTTCACCAGGTCGCTCAGGCTGACGGCGCTTTGCAGGATGAACAGCACCTGCTTTTCCTGCTCTTCCGACAGATCGCCGTCGATGCGGTCGAGCAGCAGCTTGGACAGGGCGCGGATGGAGCTGAGCGGCGTGCGGAATTCATGGCTCATGTTCGACAGGAAGCGCGATTTCATCTGGTCGGCGCGGCGCAGGTGGTCGGCTTTTTCGTCCAGTTCCGCGAACAGCGCCACCACGCCGCGGTTGGTGTCTTCCAGTTCGCGCGTCAGCTGCAGCAGGTCGTCCTGGCGCGTCTTCAGTTCGGCCAGAGTGGTCAGCAGCTCGCGGTTCTGCTGCTGCACTTCCGACAGTGTGATGTCCGACGGCAGCGCCTGCAGGCTGCCCGACAGCGTGCCGATCTTGCCGCCGTCGAGCAGGGGCGCGTCGCGCGGGAACAGCTTGTGCAGGGTGATCTGCGTGCCGTCGCCTGGCGCGCTGCGGATATGGCAGCGGTCCATCAGGCGCTGGGCGCCCAGGATGCCCAGGCCCATACCCGTCGGCGAGCGGTAGGTGCCGGCCAGTATCTGTTCCAGCTGCGCGATGCCGGGGCCCTGGTCCTCGATGCGGATGCTGAGCACCTGCGGCGCCGTCTGGCCATCGATGGCGAAATGCACCTTGCCGCTGCCGGCGTAGTTGTAGACGTTGCGCGCCAGTTCCGATACGGCCGTGGCGATGCGCACCTGGTCCTGCACGCCGAAGCCGCACAGGGCGGCGATCTGCCGCGCGCGCTGGCGCGCGCCCACCACATCGAGTTCGCTGCCGATATGGGCCGTCAATATGCGTCGTGTCATGTCGTTTCGCTCCTTTCCCCCGTCACGGCCTGCTGTTCCTCATGTTCGCGCAGCACCACCACCGTGACGTCGTCGCGCCCGCGCGCAAAATCGCGGTACAGCACGGCGGCGACGAGGCTGGGGTGGCAGTGCGCCAGGCCCGGATACTGTTCCAGGTCCCAGCGCGTGTGCAGGCCGTCGCTATGCATGATCAAGGTCGCGCCAGGCTGCCACGGATAGCAGAATTCCTGCACCTTGCGCAGGTTGCTGCCGACGATGCCGTTGTGCGACAGCAAATGCCGGCGCTGCCGCGCATCGAAGGCGCAGGCGGCGATATTGCCCACGCCCGCGTAGCGCAACTGGCGGCGCGCGCTGTCGATATGCGCCAGGGCCAGGGCCGCGCCGCGCGTGGCGCGCAGGGCGCCGTTGGCCAGCTCGATGAAGGGGGCGGGCAGCGGCGGCAGTCCCGGCGTGTCGTGTTCCAGCAGGGCGCTGGCGCGTTCCGATGCGCGCGCCGCCAGCGGGCCGTGGCCCAGGCCATCGGCCACCATCAGGCTCAGTTCATGGCCTTCGCAGACGACGTTCCAGGCGTCGCCGCATACCTGTTCCGAGGCCAGCGGCAGGCACACGGCGCCGATCTGCCAGTTCGGGCTGGCCGGGATGGCGCTGCTGGCGTTCGGCCCCCAGACCACCATCATCAGCACCGTGCCCTTGCCGGGCGCCGTGTACAGGTCGAATTCCTGGCTCAGGCGGCGTATCGCGCCCAGTCCCACGCCGTAGGTGCCCGTGGTGGAATGGCCATCCTGCATGTGCTGGCGTACATTCGCCATGCCGGGGCCGTTGTCGATGGCCAGCACTTCGATGCCGCTGGTGCCGCCGCGCAGCACCTTGCGCAGCAGGATTTCACCGCGCTGCGCGTGCTTGACGATGTTGGTCGCCGCTTCGCTGATGATGATGGCCAGCTGGCCCGTGCGCACGTCGTCGAAGCCGATGTGGCGCGCCAGTTCGTTGCCGGCGCGGCGCGCCGTGGCGATTTCGCTCGGTTCGCCGACGGAAAAACGGCGTTGCCTGGCAATGTCAGGGGCTTGCTCGAGGTGGTTCAAAACAGCTTCCATTTCGCGATGGTGACAGTGGTGCCCGCGCCGGGCGCCGTGTCGATGTGAAAGGCGTCGGCCAGGCGCTTGGCGCCACCCAGCCCCAGTCCCAGCCCGCCGCCGCTGGTATAGCCATCGGTCAGCGCCAGGGGAATATCG
Source organism: Janthinobacterium sp. SUN026 (assembly GCF_030397625.1). NCBI lineage: Bacteria > Pseudomonadati > Pseudomonadota > Betaproteobacteria > Burkholderiales > Oxalobacteraceae > Janthinobacterium > Janthinobacterium sp. SUN026. The sequence continues at coordinate 95,304 of NZ_JAPQNU010000008.1, forward strand.
TCGATGCCAGGTCCCGCATCGACAAAGCGCAGTTCCAGTCCCTGGCGCGCGCCATCGCAGACGCGCGCGATGCGCGCTTCGCCGCCGCCGCCGTAGCGCAGGGTGTTGCGCGCCAGTTCGCTGGCCGCCGTGATGATCTTGGTCTGTTCGATCAGGCCAAAACCCATGGCGACCATGCTGTCGCGCACCTGCTTGCGCAGCCGCACGACGTCTTCGTCGCTGTGCAGGGGCAGAATCTGCTGCACTCCGGCCTGCGCCAGCTCCTGTGCCTGCGCGCCTAGCACGGCGCCCCCGTCATGCGCATGCGCCGCCCCGTTCCAGCAGCTTGATCCCCCGTTCCACGTTGAGCGCCGTGCTGACGCCTTCCAGGGTCAGGCCCAGTTCCACCAGGGTGATGGCGACGGCCGGCTGCATGCCGACGACGACGGTGCCCGCGTCGAGGATTTTCGCCATCGCCGCCGTGTTGCTGATCATGCGGCCGATGAAGGAATCGACGATGTCGAGCGCGGAAATGTCGATCAGCACGCCCGTGGCGCGGTCCGTCACGATGCGGGTGGTCAGGTCGTCCTGCAAGGTCATCGCCAGGCGGTCGTGCATGTCCACCTGGATCGTCACCAGCAGCAGCCGGCCCATGCGTAAAATGGGGATTCTTTCCATAGGCGCCTCAGTGTGTTTGCTGCTGGTAGGTGATGCTGGAGCCCGTGCGCTTCAGGGCCACGACGAAGGCGTCGGCCAGGGTAGCCTTGGTCATCACGTCTTCCAGGTTCACGCCCAGGTGCACGATGGTTTGCGCGATCTGCGGACGGATGCCGCTGATGATGCAGTCGGCGCCCATCAGGCGCGCAGCGGCGATGGTTTTCAGCAGGTGCTGCGCCACCAGGGTGTCGACCGTGGGCACGCCCGTGATGTCGATGATGGCGATCAGCGCGCCCGTGTCGACGATCTTTTGCAGCAGGCTTTCCATCACCACCTGCGTGCGCGCGCTGTCGAGGGTGCCGATCAGGGGCAGGGCCAGCACGTTTTGCCACAGCTGCACCACGGGCGTGGACAGTTCCAGCAATTCCTGCTGCTGGCGCAATATCACCTGTTCGCGCGCCTTCTGGTAGATGGCGATGGTGAGCAAACCCAGCTCGTCGAACAATTTGCTGGTGCTGACGATGGCGTCGCCCAGTTCCTGCGGCTGCGCCGTGATTTCTTGGCGCAGGTAGGCGAACAGCGGTTCCTTGAGCGAGAACATGAAGCTTGCCGTGTCGATCGGCGAATAGCCCTGGCGCACGCGCGACTGCGATATTTCCGCGAGCAGCTGGCGCGTGTCGTCCCAGGCGCCGCCTTCGATGTCGAACGAGTCGCCGTTTTCCAGCGCGCCCGCCAGCAGCGGCAGGAATTGCGATGCCTGCTGGCGCAGCTCGTTTTCGGCGATCTTGTCGCGCCGCACCAGGCGGGCGATCAGGCCGGCCATCCACCCGTCCAGCAATGCCGTGTGGTGTTCGTTGATGATGCCGGCCAGTTGCTGCGCCTGGCTCGTGCCCGTCTTGACCGTGTCCGTCTTCATACTCATGCTCATCCTTGGCTGGAGTGGAGGGTGCGGCGCGGCCGCAAGCGGGCACGCGCTGTGATGAATAAATTATAGGCAGGCGTGGCCATAGCTTGTGTTCTGTGCCGCACATAGTGGCGCATGTCGATGTACATTCTTGTGGGAAACATTTGCGCCTTTAAAGATGCATGTAATTTGCATGTTTAAGCGAATTCCGCTACACTGGGAACACTCAACAAGAGAAAAACATCATGAATATCGACAAATTCAAACAGCAGCACCTGGCCATCCTGGCCGCCATCGATGACTTGCGCCAGCTGGCGCGCGGCGGTGTCGCCGCGCAGGCGCAGGCCATTGCCGACCAGATCATCGCCATGAGCGGCTTGATCAAGCTGCACCTGGCCGTCGAGCAGCGCTACCTGTATCCGGCCGCGCAAGCGTGCGGCGTGGCCGAGGTGGCCCGGCTGGGACGCCAGTACGAAAACGAGATGCACGGCATCGCCGGCGCCTACCTGGATTTCGCCGGCCGCTGGAATACGCCCGTGCGCCTGGAAGCCGAACCGGACGCCTTCCGCAGCGAAGCCAATACCGTGCTGCACGCGCTGTTCCAGCGCATGCGGCGCGAAGACCACGATCTGTACCCGGCCATTGAATCGCTGGCCTGACACCGCTTACTAATAGATCCATTAATAGATACACAGGAGTTTTACATGCTGACCCAGGAACAACGCGCCATCATCACTGCCACCGTCCCCATCCTCGAGCAGGGCGGCGAAGCGCTGACCCGCCATTTCTACAAGAATCTGTTCCGCGACCATCCCGAAGTGCTGCCGTACTTTAACCAGGCGCACCAGCACAGCGGCGACCAGCAGCGGGCGCTGGCCAATGGCGTGCTGATGTATGCCAAAAATATCGACAAGCTTGCGGCGCTGGGCGACCTGGTGGCCACCATCGTCAACAAGCACGTGGCCTTGCAGATTCGCGCCGAGCACTATCCGCTGGTGGGTGCCAGCCTGTTGCAAGCCATCCGCGAAGTGCTGGGCGAAGAAGTGGCCAGCGACGCCGTCATCGATGCCTGGGGCGCGGCCTACGGCCAGCTGGCCGACATCCTGGCCGGCGAGGAAGGGCGCATCTACAAGGCGCAAGCGGCCGCGCCAGGCGGCTGGAGCGGCGCGCGCGACTTTACCGTGCGCAGCAAGAGCGTGGAAAGCGCCGAGATCACCTCCTTCCTGCTGGCGCCCGCCGATGGCCAGCCCGTGCCCGACTTTGCGCCAGGTCAATACATTGGCGTGGTGACCACCGTCGATGGCGTGCCCATGCGCCGCCAGTATTCCCTGTCGGCCGCCAGCAATGGCCAGACTTACCGCATCAGCGTCAAGCGCGAAGAGGGCGGCAAGGTATCGAATTTCTTCCACGACCACGTGCAGGCGGGCGACACCGTGCAGCTGACGCCGCCATCGGGCGACTTCGTGCTGACGGAGAGCGACAAGCCGCTGGTGCTGATCAGCGGCGGCGTGGGCATCACGCCGACCCTGGCCATGCTGACGGCGGCCCTGCGCGGCAAGCGTCCCGTGCATTTCATCCACGCGGCGCGCAACCACGGCGTGCATGCATTCCGCGCGCAGATCGATGCACTGGCCGCGCAGCACCCGCAGCTGCAGCGTTATTACTGCTATGCGGAACATGGCGGCGAACACGATGCGCCGGGTGCCGCCGCGCCGGACGCCGTCGGCTTGCTGAATAAAGAGCAGTTGAACAGCTGGCTGCCGGTCTCGCGCGACGTCGATGCCTACTTCCTGGGGCCGCAGCCATTCATGCGGGCCGTCAAGCAATACTTGCGCGAACTGGGCGTGCCGGAACAGCAGACGCACCACGAGTTCTTCGGGCCGGCGGCCGCCTTGAACTGATTTTCTCTGCCTTGTGTTGCCCCGGCGAGAAAAAACGTTGCCGTAAGGGGCGGGTAAGCCTCGCGCTGTACTGTGAATCCAAGCTCGAAAACAACAGAGCAGCTTTTACATAACAGGAGGCAACACAATGCATGACGATCTCGTTCAAAAAATCAAGAGCGACCCCAACTATCATCAACTGGTCAAGGTGCGTTCCCGCTTCGGCTGGGCGCTGACGGGCCTGATGATGCTGGTGTACTATGGCTACATCCTGCTCATCGCCTTCGACAAGGAATTCCTCGCCACTAAGACGGGTACCGGCGTGATGACCTGGGGCATGCCGATCGGCCTGTTCGTCATCGTGTTTACCGTGCTGGTCACGGGCATCTATGTGCGCCGCGCCAACAAGCAATTCGATGACTTGAGCAACGCCATCCAGGCACGGGTGCAAGCATGAGCGGCACCACATTGACGCAACGCAAACTCTCCTGCCTGGCAAGCCTGGCCTTGCTGGCGGGCGCCAGCAGCAGCGTGCTGGCGGCCGGCGCCGACCTGGGCCAGGCGGTCAAGCAGCCGACCAACTGGACGGCGATCATCATGTTCGCCGTCTTCGTCATCTTCACGCTGTTCGTCACCAAGTGGGCGGCCGCGAAAACCAAGTCGGCTTCCGATTTCTATACGGCCGGCGGCGGCATCACAGGCTTCCAGAACGGCCTGGCCATCGCGGGCGACTACATGTCGGCCGCTTCCTTCCTCGGCATTTCCGCCGCCGTCTTTTTGAACGGCTACGATGGCCTGATCTACGCCATCGGCTTTCTCGTCGGCTGGCCCGTCATCACCTTCCTGATGGCCGAGCGCCTGCGCAACCTGGGCCGCTTCACCTTTGCCGACGTGGCCGCCTACCGCTTCAAGCAGGCGCCGATCCGCATTTTCTCCGCGTCCGGCACCCTGGTCGTCGTGGCCTTTTATCTGATCGCGCAGATGGTGGGCGCGGGCCAGCTGATCAAGCTGCTATTCGGCCTGGAATACTGGATCGCCGTCGTCCTGGTCGGCACCCTGATGATGATTTACGTGCTGTTTGGCGGCATGACGGCCACCACCTGGGTACAGATCATCAAGGCCGTGATGCTGCTGGGCGGCGCCACCTTCATGGCCGTGGCCGTGCTGGCGCAGTTCAACTTCAGCCCGGAAGCGCTGTTCGCCAAGTCGGTGGACGTGCACGCCACCAAGGAAGCCATCATGGGCCCCGGTTCCTTCATCAAGGATCCTATTTCCGCCATCTCGTTCGGCATGGCGCTGATGTTCGGCACGGCCGGCTTGCCGCACATCCTGATGCGTTTCTTCACGGTGCCCAGCGCCAAGGAAGCGCGCAAATCCGTGTTCTGGGCCACCACCTGGATCGCCTACTTCTACATTCTGACCTTCATCATCGGCTTTGGCGCCATCGTGCTGGTGAGCACCAATCCCGAGTTCAAGGATGCCGCAGGTAAATTGCTGGGTGGTAACAACATGGCGGCCGTGCACCTGGCCAAGGCCGTGGGCGGCAATGTCTTCCTCGGCTTCATGTCGGCGGTCGCGTTTGCCACCATCCTGGCCGTCGTGGCGGGCCTGACCCTGTCGGGCGCGTCGGCCGTGTCGCACGACCTGTATGCCACCGTCATCAAGAAGGGCAAGGCCACGGGTGCCAATGAATTGAAAGTGTCGCGCGTGACGACGATCGTGCTGGGCATTATCGCCGTGGTGCTGGGCATCGCCTTTGAAAAGCAGAACATCGCCTTCATGGTTTCGCTGGCTTTTGCCATTGCCGCCTCGGCCAACTTCCCCGTGCTGTTCATGTCGGTGCTGTGGAAGGATTGCACCACGCGGGGTGCCACCATCGGCGGCTTCCTGGGCTTGATCACGGCCGTCGCGCTGACGGTGGTGTCGAAGTCCGTGTGGGTCGACGTGCTGGGCCATGGCGAAGCGCTGTTCCCGTATGCCTCGCCGGCGCTGTTCTCGATGACGGCCGGCTTCGTCGGCATCTGGCTGTTCTCGGTGCTCGACAAGAGCCCCCGCGCGCGCATCGACCGCGCCGGTTACGAAGCGCAGCAAATGCGTTCGGAAACGGGCATCGGCGCGGCAGGCGCCAGCGCGCATTGATGTAAACAGGAGTTGCTGAAGGAAACAATGCCCGGTTCGCCGGGCATTGTTGTTTTTGGTGCGCTTACTTTGCCACGCGCAGGGGGATGACGCCCGCCGCCAGCGCCGGCGCGCCCGGCGTCGCGTCGAGTATCGATGCCAGCGTCACCGTGTCGAGCACGGCCAGGAAGGCGGCCGTGGCCTGGCCCAGCTTAGCCTTCAGCAGGCAATCGGGCGTGAGCGGACAGGTATTATTTTCCTTGTTGAAACATTCCGCCATGAAAAAATCGTTTTCCGTTTCGCGCACGACGGTGCCGATATTGATCTCGGCCGGGTCGCGCGCCAGGCGCAGGCCGCCATTTCTTCCACGCACCGTTTCCACGATGCCCGACAGGCCCAGCTGGTGCACCACCTTCATCAAATGATTTTTCGAGATGGAGTGCAGGTCGGCAATGTCCTGGATGGTCACGAGCCGGTCGCGGTGCACGCCCAGGTACATCAGGGTGCGCAGGGTGTAGTCAGTGTAGGCAGTCAGTCGCATGGGAGAAGGGAGTAAAACACCCGACAAACCTGCTGCGCGTCGCGACTTGCGGCCTCCGATGCTCACTGTGCATCCGCACAGCTCCGCTTCTCGGCCACAACTCACATCCGCTCGCTACGGTTTTGTCCGGTGTGTGAAAGATGTGGATTACATCCTTGTTTCAGCCGCCAGCATACAGGAGAGCGCCGGCCATGTGTGTTGCGCCGTCACTTTTCAGCCTCGAAAGACAAAAGTTGATTGCCTTTCGCTTAAATGCGTAGTAAATTTTCATATTGTTGCCCTGGCAAACAGCTCGTAAGCCCTTGTCGGCCCTTTGGATATGATTTTTATTGATGGAAATCAAGAGGATGGTGAAGCAATAAGGTAAATTTACTACAAATTCGACGATGGGCGTTTCCCGGGCCGGGAAGCGCGTACTACGCAATCTGTGCGGTGCCGCCGTGGCCGCCCCAGGAAATGAATACCATGCAAATGAATGAAGTGAAAGACGAGCTGCTGAGCAGCGATATCCGCCAGCTGGGCCGTCTGCTGGGCGACGCCATCCGCAACCACCTGGGCGACCCCGCCTTCGAGCGCATCGAACATGTGCGCCAGCTGGCCATCCGTTTCCGCCGCGACAATGATGAGGCGGCGCGCGCGCAGCTGTCGGACGCGCTGCAAGCGCTGTCGCAGGAAGAAACCACGCAATTGACGCGCGCTTTCAGCTATTTCTCGCTGCTGGCCAATATTGCGGAAGATCAACATCACATCCGCCGCACGCGCGCCCATCTGATCGCCGGCTCGCCGCCGCGCCAGGGTAGCCTCAGCCATGCCGTCGGCAATGTGTTTGACGCCGGCAAGGCCGATGCGCTGGAAACGTTCTTCGAAGATGCGTTCGTCAGTCCCGTCTTCACGGCGCATCCGACGGAAGTGCAGCGCAAGAGCATCCAGAATTGCCAGATGGCTATCGCGCGCCTGTTGAGCGAGCGCGACCGCGTGCAAATGACGCCGGAAGAAGCGGAACAGAACGAAGAAGCGCTGGGCCGCGGCATCGTCACCCTGTGGCAGACGCGTCTGCTGCGTACGAGCAAACTGTCCGTCATGGATGAAGTGGCCAATGGCCTGTCGTTCTACGACCACACGATCTTGCGCGAATTGCCGAAACTGTATTCCTCGCTGGAAACCATGCTGGCCCAGCGCGATGCCCGCTGGGAAGATGCGGAATTGCCCAATTTCATGAAGGTCGGCAGCTGGATAGGCGGCGATCGCGACGGCAACCCGTTCGTCACGGCCGACATCCTGCGCAGCACCCTGCAGACGCAGGCCGACAAGGTACTCGATTTTTACCTGGGCGAATTGCGCAAGCTCGCTTCGCAACTGTCGCTGGCGCAAATATTGAACGCGTGCAGCGAGCCGCTGCGCGCGCTGGCCGAGCGTTCGGCCGATGCGTCCCCACACCGGGTCGACGAGCCGTACCGCCGCGCCTTGCACGGCATCCACGCGCGCCTGGACGCCACGCGCGTCGTGCTGTCCGGCAAGGGCAAGCAGGCAGACGGCGTGCAGCCTTACGCTGCGGCATCCGACCTGCTGGCCGACCTGGACGTGGTCCAGCATTCGCTCGTCAGCAATGGCTTGCGCGCGCTGGCCCGTGGCCGGCTGCGCCAGTTGCGCCGCGCCGTCAAGGTGTTCGGCTTTTCGCTGGCGCCGCTCGATCTGCGCCAGAATTCCGACGTGCACGAGCGCGTCGTGGGCGAACTGTTCGCGGGCGCCCAGCCTGGCCTCGTCTACCTGGACCTTGATGAAGAGCAACGCATCAGCTTGCTGTTGGCCGAACTGGAGTCGCCACGCCTGCTGACGTCGCCGTATGCGCAGTACTCGGAGGAAACGACGTCCGAACTCGACATCTTCCGCGCCGTGCGCGAGGCCCACGTCAAGTACGGCCGCGAATCGGTGCCGAACTGCATCATCTCCAAGGCGGCCAGCGTCTCGGACTTGCTGGAAGTGGCCTTGCTGCTGAAGGAAGTGGGCTTGCTGCGCCAGGGCAGCCGCGAAGTGGACGTCAACATCATCCCCCTGTTCGAAACCATCGACGACTTGCGCGCCGGCCCCGCCATCATGGCGCGCGCCTTCGGCTTGCCGTTCTACCGTGGCTTGCTGGCATCGCGCGCGAACCAGCAGGAAGTCATGCTCGGCTACTCGGACAGCAACAAGGACGGCGGTTTCCTCACGTCCGGCTGGGAGCTCTACAAGGCCGAGATCGAGTTGGTGACGGTCTTCAAGCAATACCAGATCAAGCTGCGCCTGTTCCACGGCCGCGGCGGTTCCGTGGGACGTGGCGGCGGACCCAGCTACGAAGCCATCCTGGCCCAGCCGGCCGGCGCCGTGCAGGGACAGATCCGATTGACGGAGCAGGGCGAAGTCATCACGGCCAAGTATGCGAACCCGGAAGTAGGGCGCCGCAACCTGGAAGTGCTGGTGGCCGCCACCATCCAGTCGACCCTGCTGCCGCAGGCGCAATTGCAGCCGAAAGCCTCGGCCGGCGCGGGCCATTTGGCTGCCATGGAGGAGCTGTCCGGCACGGCACTGAACGCCTACCGCGACCTCGTCTACGGCACGGAGGGTTTCGAGCAGTATTTCTGGGAATCGACGGTGATCGCGGAAATTGCCGCGCTGAATATCGGCAGCCGTCCCGCCTCGCGCAAGAAATCCACGTCCATCGAGGATTTGCGCGCCATTCCCTGGGTCTTGAGCTGGGCGCAATGCCGTTTGATGCTGCCGGGCTGGTTCGGTTTCGGTTCCGCCGTGCAAGCCTACCTGGCCGCCCATCCCGCTGACGGGGCGGCCGTGCTGCGCGGCATGTACACGGATTGGCCTTTCTTCACGTCCTTGCTGTCGAACATGGACATGGTCCTGGCCAAGAGCGATATCGCCATCGCCGGCAAGTATGCGGAACTGGTCAAGGACAAGGCCTTGCGCGACGCCATCTTTACGCGCATCCGCGCCGAATACGCGGCCACCCTGGACGCCTTGAAACTGATCACGGGTCAGGAAGAGTTGCAGCAAGCCAATCCGCTGATGCAGCGCTCGATACGCAACCGTTTCCCGTATATCGATCCGCTCAACCACGTGCAGGTGGAACTGCTGAAACGCTTCCGCGAGGGCAAGCAGGACGCGGCGGCGCGCACGGGGATTCATTTGTCGATCAATGGCATCGCGGCGGGACTGAGAAATAGTGGTTAAGTAAGTCATTCAAACAATATCAAGGAGACAGCATGACCATCAAAGTTGCCATCAATGGCTATGGCCGCATCGGCCGCAATGTCTTGCGCGCGTTTTATGAAGGCGGCAAGCAGCAGGATATCGAGATCGTCGCCATCAACGACCTGGGCGACGCCAAGTCGAATGCGCACCTGACGCGCTACGACACGGTGCACGGCAAGTTTCCCGGCGTCGTCACCATCGACGGCGACAATATGCTCGTCAATGGCGACCGCATCCGCGTCTTCGCGCAGCGCGACCCGGCCCTGATCCCCTGGGGCGAACTCGGTGTCGACGTCGTGCTCGAATGCACGGGTTTCTTCACGACCAAGGAAAAAGCCTCGGCCCACTTGAAGGGGGGCGCAAAGAAAGTCATCATTTCCGCGCCGGGCGGCAAGGACGTGGACGCCACCATCGTGTTCGGCGTCAACCAGCACGTCTTGAAAGCCTCGGATACGGTCATTTCGAATGCCTCGTGCACGACGAATTGCCTCGCGCCCTTGGTGAAACCACTGAACGACGCCATCGGCATCGAATCGGGCCTGATGACCACCGTGCACGCCTACACGAATGACCAGGTGCTGTCCGATGTGATGCATGAAGACTTGCGCCGCGCCCGTTCGGCCACGCATTCGATGATCCCCACCAAGACGGGCGCGGCGGCCGCTGTCGGCCTCGTCTTGCCGGAACTGAATGGCAAGCTCGACGGCTTTGCCGTGCGCGTGCCGACGATCAACGTGTCGCTGGTCGACCTGTCCTTCATCGCCAAGCGCGATACGACCGTCGAGGAAGTCAACGCCTTGCTGAAAACGGCATCGGAAGGCGCCTTGAAGGGCATTCTCACGTACCAGACGGAACCGCTCGTTTCCATCGATTTCAACCATAACCCGGCCTCGTCGAACTTCGATTCGACCCTGACCAAGGTCTCGGGCCGCCTCGTGAAAGTGTCGTCGTGGTACGACAACGAGTGGGGCTTCTCGAACCGCATGTTGGACACCACGGTCGCCCTGATGGCGGCCAAGTAAGAACGTAGTACCGCTGATCCAGCGCACCAGGACGGCCGGCCCACAAGGCCGGCCCTTGTAGCAGCACGAACTTTATAGAAAGCAGCACACCATGACCATGCAAGTACAGCAACGCGCCACCAAGATCGTTTCCACCATCGGCCCCGCTTCGAACGATATCGATACCCTGGTCCGCATGTTCAAGGCCGGCGTCGACGTCGTGCGCCTGAACTTTTCGCATGGCAAGGCGCAAGACCATATCGACCGCGCCCGCATGGTGCGCGAAGCGGCAGCCCTGTGCGGCCGCGAAGTGGCCATCATGGCCGACTTGCAAGGCCCGAAGATTCGCGTCGGCAAGTTTGAAGAAGGCAAGATTTTCCTGGAAAACGGCGCCAAGTTCATCCTCGACGCGAAATGGGGCGAAAACGGCGAACTGGGCAACATCGAGCGCTGCGGCCTCGATTACAAGGAATTGCCGCGCGACTTGCGCGCCGCTGACGTATTGTTGCTCAACGATGGTCTTATCGTCTTGACGGTGGACAAGGTCGTCGGCAGCGAAATCCATACGACCGTGAAAATCGGCGGCGAATTGTCGAACAACAAGGGCATCAACCGCCAGGGCGGCGGCTTGTCTGCCCCGGCCCTGACGGCGAAAGACATGGAAGACGTCAAGACGGCGATGAGTTTCCAGGCCGATTACGTGGCCGTGTCCTTCCCGAAAAACGCCACCGACATGGTCATGGCGCGCCAACTGGCCAATATCGCGGGCGAAGCGTGGGACCACAAGCCGATGATGATCGCCAAGATCGAGCGCGCGGAAGCTATTCCTGCGCTGCAAGAAATTCTCGACGCGTCCGACGGCATCATGGTGGCCCGCGGCGACCTGGCGGTCGAGGTGGGCAATGCGGCCGTGCCGGCCCTGCAAAAGCGCATGATCAAGATGGCGCGCGCGTCGAACAAGTTGGCGATCACGGCCACGCAGATGATGGAATCGATGATCGTCAACGCCGTGCCGACCCGCGCGGAAGTGTCCGACGTGGCCAATGCCGTGCTGGACGGCACGGATGCCGTCATGACGTCGGCGGAAACGGCGTCGGGCCGTTACCCGATCGAAACGGTGGAAGCGATGGCCGCCATCTGCCTGGACGCGGAAAAGTGGGATACCTGCAAGCTGGACGCCGATTTCCTCAACGCCACGTTCTCGCGCATCGACCAGTCGATCGCCTACGGCGCCCTGTTTACGGCCCATCACCTGCGCGTAAAAGCCATCGCTACCCTGACGGAATCGGGTTCCACGGCGTTGTGGATGAGCCGTTGCAATATCGACATCCCCATCGTCGCGCTGACCCCGAGCGTGGGCACGCGCCGCAAGCTGGCCCTGTACCGCAACGTCAGCACGCTGGAATTGACGTCCGGCACGGACCGCGACAAGGTCTTGCAACAGGCGGAAGATTTGCTGGTGGAACATAAAGTCGTGGCCAAGGGCGATACCGTCGTGCTGACCTGGGGCGAGCCGATGGGCAAGGTCGGCGGCACGAATGCGCTGAAGATCATGAAGATCGGCCAGCACTGAGCGCATCGCCGGCCGGCCGCCGCCTGCAGTCTTAAGAATGACTGAAAGCGGGGTGCGTGGCCGCCCATCGCAATGGCAGATGCCTGATTTGCCATTGCGATGCTCATATTTCCGTGTCAGCATGGTTTCCTGCCTTCCAAGGCGCTTCCGGAGTTCATGATGACTACCTACCTGCCGGCCCTGATCTGGTCCCTGTCGGCCTTCGCCTGTCTCTTCATCGCCAAACGCCGTTCCTTGAAAACAACTGCTCTCAGGGCCATCCTGGTGGTATTTCTGGGGCCGTTTGCCATTCCCTTCGTGCTGGCGGCCAAGTCCCAGAAACCTCGTCTGGCGTAACCGATCGCCACGGCAAGCGATACGCGCTGAACGGCCAGCCGCCGCGCTGAAACAACAGTTTGCCGGACGGGACGGGCGCCGGCATTGACGCCGCGGGCAATGATTTGTGATAATGAGAATTATTATCAATTGAGTCGCTTGCCTTGCGGCCGGCCATCGTCCTGGCCGCGCCTTGCCTTGAGCGCATCGGAGTCCCTAGTGAACATTGCGCAATCCGGCGAATCGATCGCAGTCATTTACAGCAATCACCACGGCTGGCTGATGCGCTGGCTGCGCGCCAAGCTGCAGTGCGCCGACCATGCGGCCGACCTGGCGCAGGATACCTTCGTGCGCCTGCTGACGGCGCCGCCGGAAGGCCGGCAGACCATGCGCGAGCCGCGCGCCTACCTGACCACCGTGGCGCAGCGCCTGCTGATCGACCATTACCGGCGCCTGTCGCTGGAGCAGGCGTGGCTGGAAACCCTGGCGCAGCAGCCCGATCTGCTGATGCAGTCGCCCGAGGAGCGCTTGCTCGTGCGCGAAGCCCTGCAGCGCATCGATGCCATGCTCGACGGCTTGCCGCCGCTGGTGCGCAATGCCTTCCTGCTGGCCCATGTCGACGGCCTTAGCTACGGGGAAATCGCCCGGCGCCTGGCCGTGAGCGAGCGCAGCATCAAGCGCTACATGGTGCAGGCGTTCGAGCGCTGCATCCTGCTGATCCTGTGAGCACCGCCAGCACGGCGGCCATCGATCCCCGCGCCGCGCGGGCGGCGGCGCAATGGCTGGTGCGCCTGCACGCGGGCCCCTTGACTCCAAGCGAGCAGCAGGCGTTCCAGGCCTGGCGCGCCAGCGATCCCGCGCACGAAGCGGCCTGGCAGCGGGCCGAGCTGGTGTGCAGCACCCTGGCCGGCGTGCCGCCCGCGCTGCGGCAGGCGGCGGACGCGGCGCCGCAATCGCCGCGGCGGCGTGCCGTGCTCTACGGCCTGGCCGGGCTGATCGCGGCCGGACCCGCGCTGTGGCTGGCCAGCCAGTCGGCGCCCTGGCAAGCGTGGCGCGCCGCGATCCGCACGGCGCGCGGTGAAATCCGGCATATGGCATTACCCGACGGCACGCAACTGGTGCTCAATACGGACACGGCCATCGACGTGCGTTTTGACGACGCGGCGCGGCTGGTGGCCTTGCATGCGGGCGAAATCCACGTTGCCACGGCACACGATGCGGCCGTGCCGGCGCGACCGTTCCTCGTGCGCAGCAGCAATGGCACCGTGCGCGCGCTGGGCACGCACTTCAGCGTGCGCCACCTTGGCAGCGTGCTGGCGCCGCGCACCGAGGTGAGCGTCAGCGAAGGCGCCGTCGAGATCCAGCCATCGCAGGCGCCCGACGGCTTGCGCACGATCAATGCGGGCCGGCAGGGCAGTTTCGACGACGTGGCCGTGTCGGCCTTGACGCCGTCGTCACCCCATGCGGACGCCTGGCTGCGGGGCGTGCTGATCGCCGAACGCATGCCGCTAGGGGAGGTGCTGGAACAGGTGGCGCGCTATCGCTTTGGCGTGCTGCGCTGCGATCCGGCGCTGGCGGCCTTGCCCGTGGACGGTATTTTCCAGTTGAACGACCCGGACAACATCCTGCTCTTGCTGCAGCGTTCCCTGCCGATCCGGCTGGCGCGCCGCACGCGCTACTGGATCAGTGTCGAGGCAGCCTGAAGAAATTATTTGCCGCTTGCCTGTCCCTTTTTTGAGATTGCTTCGTCATACAAGGTAGAGAACGAACAATCCGAACCATCGAAAGGGTTTTACATGGCTGTGCAGCACCGCTTATTTTCCCCGTGGACGCCGCTCGCGCTCCATCCCACCACGGGCGCCGTGCGCGCCGCACTGGTCTTGCTGCTGGCCGTGGGCGCGGCTGGCGCCGGCTTGCCGCAGACAGCGCTGGCCGCTGAAGCCACCTCGTCCGCAAGCGTGCGCGATTACAGCATTCCCGCCGGCAGCCTGCGCAGCGCCTTGGCATCGTTCGCCATCGCCGCCGGCGTGAACCTGTCCACCCAGGGCGTGGCGCTCGACGGCCTGGCGACGCCGGGCTTGCAGGGGCGTCATGGCGTTGCCGCCGGCCTTCAACAATTGCTGCAAGGCAGCGGCCTGGAGGTGACGGACGGTGGCAACGGCAATTATCTGTTGCGCAAGATCAATACCAATACGGCCGATGGCGGCCTGGCCAGCATGCCCGCCGTGGTCGTCAGCGCCGAGGCGGACGGCGCCACGGAAGGCACGGGCTTGTATACCTCGCGCAATCTGTCGACGGCGACGGGCTTGAACCTGTCGCAGCGCCACACGCCGCAAACGGTCAGCGTCATTTCGCGCCAGCAAATGGAAGATTTCGATCTGACCACCCTGCAGGACGTGGCGCGCGCCACGCCCGGCCTGTATGGCAAGACGCAGGGCGTGTCCGACCAGGAAACCAGGTATTTTGCGCGCGGCTTCGCCTTGAGCCACATCAATGTCGATGGCTTGCCGCTGGACGTGACGGATTTCAATGAGCGCAACGTCTCCGCCGACATGCTGATGTACGACCGCGTGGAAGTGGTGCGCGGCGCCACCGGCCTGATGGAAGGGGCAGGCGCGCCGTCGGGCAGCATCAACATGATACGCAAGCGTCCCACGGCCACGCCCTTGCTGGACGCATCCATTCACCTGGGCAGCTGGAAGGACCGGCAATTGACGGTGGACGCCAGCAATGCCCTGAACGAATCGGGCAGCGTGCGCGGGCGCGTGGCGGCCAGTCTGCGCGACAGCGACAGCTTCGTCGACGTGGTCAACAACAAGAACAGCACCGTGTATGCGATCGTCGAGGCGGATCTGACGCCATCGACCACGGCCGGCATCGGCTTTTCGCGCCAGCACAGCCGCACTGACGGCGTGTTCGTCGGCTTGCCGACCTTGCCCGATGGCCGCCACATGGACTTGCCCCGCTCGACTTTCCTGAACAATGCCGATTCCTTCCAGAAGCGCGACAACAACGTCGTCTTCGCCGACCTGGAGACGAAGCTGGAGAAGGGCTGGCGCAGCCGCTTCGCCATCACGCATATCGACGCCTCGTCGAGCACGCGCAATACCACCAACGGCCGCGTCGCTGGCGAAACGTTTTTGCTGGAACAGTCGGAAACAGGCTGGAAGTACAACACGGAGCAAGTGGTGGCGGACTGGCGCTTGAGCGGCCCTGTCACCTGGTTCGGCCGCCAGCATGACGTCATCGTCGGCGCCAGCTACCGCCACGACGATTCGGACGCGGCCCAGAGCTGGGAAGGCGCGGGAACGCGCGTGATCGACATCCGTCACTGGAATCCGCGCGCCTACCGCATGAACGGCGCGCCGTTCGAGCCCTACAACTGGGGCCGCAAGACGGACGAGAAGGGGCTGTATGCGGCCGGCAACTTCAGCCTGGCCGATCCGCTGCGCCTGGTGCTGGGCGGGCGCTTCGGCTGGTATGCGCAGGATGTCACGGGCTGGTATGCCACCAATCCGACGTGGCGCCGCGACCTGACGGAAAACGCGAAATTCACGCCGTACGCGGGCCTCGTCTACGACCTGGACCCGCATCACTCCGTGTATGCGAGCGGCACGCAGATATTCCAGCCGCAAAGCGTGCTCGATGTCAAAGGCAATGGCTTGCCGCCGTTGAGCGGCACCAACCTGGAAGTGGGCGTCAAGGGCGAATATTTTGGCGGCAGGCTCAATGCCAGCGGCGCCTTGTTCCGCATCAAGCAAAACAACCGCGCCATGACCGATGAAGTCAATTGCCCCACGGGCGGTCCCATCTATTGCGCCCGCGCGGCGGGGCAGGTGCAGAGCGAAGGCGTCGACTTGCAATTGTCGGGCTCGCCATTGCCTGGCTGGCAGATCTCGGGTGGTTACACCCATGTGCTGGCCAAGTACACGAAGGACAGCGTGGCCGCGAACATCGGTCAGCGCATCGCCACGGACGAGCCGAAGCAATTGTTCAAGCTGTACACGAACGTGCAGCTGAGCGGCAGCCTGGCGCGCTGGAACCTGGGCGCCTCCGTGTATGCGCAGGACAAGATCGACCGCCGCGACAAGGCTTACCTGACGCAGCAGGGCGGGTACGCCATCGTCGGGCTGACGGCCGGCTATCGGATCAGCGAGCAGCTGCAGCTGCGCGCGAGCATCGACAACGTGCTCGATCGCCGCTACTACCAGGCGCTCGGCTATTCCTGGTCCGGCGGGCTGGCGCGCTACGGCGCGCCGCGCAGCGTACTTGTCTCGTTGAACTACAAGATGTAGCCGTTGCGCCAGCGGAGCGCGCCCGTCCGGGCGCCTCTGCTACACTGCCGCCGTCTTTATCTTTCCACTTTGCCATGACCGCCATTCCTCTCCTCACGCCCCTGAAAAGCGCTTTCCAGCAATCGCGCGCCGAGAATAACATCGAGCTGATCCTGCCCGAACTGCTGGCCGCGCAATTGCACGTCGTCATCGGCGGGCAAAGCGAGCAGATCGACCTGTTCCTCGTGCCGTCGCCGAATCCCGAGCGCCGCTGCGTGACGGTGGCGGAAGATCCCGCCTTCCTGGCCGGCATCAATTTTCCCAAGATTCCCGTTACGGGCGCGCAACTGCTCGCCTCGATTCCTCCCGAGATCGAGATCGTCCTGCTGCATGGCGATGGCGCCAATTACCTGACGCGCGAGCAACTGGCATGGTTCCGCGGCATGCTGGCGCAGAACGCTTGAGCGGTATTCCCGCCAGGCCTTGCAAGCCGGCGCGCGCCGAATGGGTACGCTTTGCGCCGGCCGACGATGCCAGCTGCCATGCGGCGATGATGGCCAATATGCGCCCCGTGCTGTGGCGCAGCGTGCTGCTGGGCGGCTGCGTGCTGATCCTTGCCTTCATCGTGCAAGCCGTCTGGCGCGACGTGCCGTATGCGGGCGAGGCGGTGCTGCTGGGCCTGCCGGCGCTGACCGCCTGGATCGTCGGCGTGCTTTTTCTGCCGGGCCCCGATCTGTCTTTTCATGTCGAGATCAATGATGCGGGCGTGTTGCTGCGCCGGCTGGCGCGGGGCTTGCCCGGCCATGACAAGGTGCTGCAACTGGCGCCGCAGCAGATGCGCGCGCTGGAGGTGGTCACCTACGCGGGCGCGGTGGATGTCTACCGCGGCGGGCCGCCGATGGCGCGCGTGGAGCTGCTGCTGCACACGACCCTCGACGATTGCCCGCTGATCCGCGTGGTGGGCATGGATCTGCCCGTGCCGCAGCGCTGGTCGTTGCGGCAGATCAAGGACGAGCTGGGCCGCCGCTGTACACTGGCCGGTATCCCTGTGACCGAGCGCGCCGGTGCGACCTATCAGGCCTCTTCCGCCATACGCGCGCTGTGGCCGCCAGCCTGAACGGGCGAGTGCTGTCGCATCGCGACCTCAGAATATTGTGTTTCTTGCTATAGTATTGCTGAAGTCCTATGAATATGTTCGCAAAGCAACTATACTCATGGCTCTTTAAAAAATCATCGTCACGCTGGCGGCCAGCCATCCGCGCCAGAGTTCGTACGCATTCCGCTTTTTCACTCTGTAAAAAGCACCTTTCCCCCGCGCGGCAGGCGCGGGCGTGATGACCGAGCCTTGCCCTGGTCGACTGCTACCGTTGTCATTTCCGCTGTGTTGCCGCTTTAGTAAAAAGCGTGGCGCCGGCGCGCGCGGTGCGCCGTCATGTTTTGCGACGTCACGTTTCACTCACCTTATGCCACGACAGTATGTTTAGTTCCATCTTTGCCGTATCGACCGATACCATGCAGTACATCTACGGCACGCACAACGCCTGGCTGGTGCTGTTTTCCATCGGGATCGCCATCTTTGCCTCGTTCATGGCCTTGCAGATCGCCGGCATGGCGCGCAGCAGCGAGCGCGGCTTCCAGCGCCAGACGGCCATCATCACGGGCGCCATCGCGCTCGGCGGCGGCATCTGGTCGATGCACTTCATCGGCATGCTGGCTTTCGACATCTGCACGCGTGTCTCCTTCGACCCCAGCCTGACCCTGCTCTCCATGCTGCCCGGCGTGGCGGCATCGTGGGTGGCGCTGCACATGCTGGCGCGCCCGAGCATCAACTGGCGCCAGCTGGTGGTGGGCGGCGTGCTCGTCGGCGTGGGCATCGGCTCCATGCATTACAGCGGCATGGCCGCCATGCAGACGTCGCTGACCCTGCATTACCAGCCCTGGCTGTTTGCCTTGTCGCTGGTGGTGGCCGTCGTCATGGCCATGCTGGCGCTGTGGATACGCTTCGGCCTGAGCGCCATGCGTTTGCGCATGAGTCCCCTGGCGTCCTTGCTGGTCAGCAGTGCCGTCATGGGCTTGGCCATTTCCGGCATGCATTACACGGGCATGCTGGCGGCGCGCTTTTCCGGCACCCCCACGGCAGGCGACAACACGATCACGGTGCAAGCTTCGTTCGTGGCCTTGGCCGTGGCCCTGATCACCGTCACCCTGACGGTGTTTGTCGCCGCCGCGAACGGCTTGCTGCGCTACCGCCAGCTGCTGCGTCATGCGAGCGCCAGCGAATCGCGCCTGCGCGCCATCGTCGATACGGCGGCCGACGGCTTGATCACCATCGATGGCCAGGGCAAGGTGCGCTCCTTCAATCCCGCCGCGGAAAGCCTGTTCGGCTGGCGCGAAGCGGAGATCGTGGGGCGCGACGCCAGCGTGCTGCTGCAGCCGTCCGACGCGGCCGAGTACGAGGGTTATCTGCGCGACTACCTGGAAACGGGCGCCTCGCGCATCCTCGACAGCGGACGCGAGCTCGATGGCTGCCACAAGGATGGCGCCGTGCTGCCCATGCGCGTGGCGATCGGCAAGATCGACACGCCGGGCCAACCCCTGTTCGTTGCGTTTGTCACGGACATGCGCTCGTCGCGCAGCATGGAGCAGGCGCTCAAGGACAGCGAGCGCCAGTACCGCACCCTGATCCGCAATATCCCCGGCGTGTCCTTCCACTGCAGCTTTGCGCCCGAATGGAAGATGATCTTCATCAGCGACGCCGTCTTCAACCTGACGGGCTGGATGCCGCAGGACTTCGTCGAGGGCCGCGTCAGGCTGTTCGACCTCGTGCACCCGGACGACCGCCAGCGCGTCAACGACACCTGCGTGCAGGCGGCCGGCGAAAAGCGCGACTTCGAGAACGTCTACCGCCTGATCCACCGCGACGGGCGCGAACGCTGGGTGCGCGAAAGCAGCGGCCCCGTGCTTGACAACGACGGCGTGGTGCGCTGGATCGACGGCGTCATCCTCGACATCACGGAAAGCGAATTGCGCAACGCCGAGTACGAAGGCAAGGTGACGGCCATCTCGCGCGCGACGGCCGTCGCGGAATTCGACCTGCAGGGGCGCATCCTGGCGGCCAACGAGAACTTCCTCGACCTGATCGGCTACCGGTCCGACGACGTGCTGGGCTTGCACCACAGCATCTTCTGCGAGCCGGGCTATGTGACCTCGCCCGACTACATCGCGTTCTGGCAGCACCTGGCGCAGGGTGAATTCAACACGGGCGAGTACAAGCGCATCGGCAAGGATGGCCGGGAAGTGTGGATACAGGCGTCGTACAACCCGATCTTCAATACGGACGGCAAGCCGTTCAAGGTGGTCAAGCTGGCCACCGACGTGAGCGAACGGCGCGCCATGCAGGAAAACCTGCGCGCGGCCAAAGACCGCGCCGAGCTGGCCGCCGAATCGAAGACCAGCTTCCTGGCCAACATGAGCCATGAAATCCGCACGCCGATGAACGCCATCATCGGCTTTACGGAAGTGCTGCTGGGGACCGCCCTGGACAGCCTGCAGCGCCGCCACCTGGGCACGGTGCGCCAGTCGGCCCGTTCCCTGCTTGAACTGCTCAACGACATCCTCGACACGGCCAAGCTGGAAAAAGGCGCCACCGAGCTGGAACTGGTGGACTTTTCGCTGCCGGACCTGGTCGACCACGTGGCCGCGTCGCTGCGCATCACGGCGCATGCGCGCGACCTGGTGCTGCATGTCGACATCGACCCGGGCATGGGCCAGTTCTTCCTGGGCGACGCGCGCCGGGTGCAGCAGGTGCTGACGAATTTGATCGGCAACGCCGTCAAGTTCACGGAAGTGGGCCATGTGCGCGTGGCCGTCGGCATGCAGGGCGAGCAGGTGCATATCGCCGTGCACGACACGGGCATCGGCATTCCCGCCGACCGCCTGGACAAGATCTTCGCGCCGTTCACGCAAGCCGATTCCTCGATGAGCCGGCGCTTTGGCGGCACGGGCCTGGGCACGACGATTTCGCTGCAGCTCGTCGAGCTGATGAAAGGCACCATCACGGTGGAAAGCACTCTGGGCGTGGGCAGCGTGTTCCACGTGCTGTTGCCGCTGGCGCCGGGCAAGGCCGTGGCGCGCCGCAGCGAGCAGCCCGTGGTGGCCTTGCCGCCGCTGCGCATCCTGGCGGCCGACGACGTGCCGCAGAACGTGGAGCTGCTCCTGATCAGCCTGGGCGCGGCCGGCCACCAGGTGATCGCCGCCAGCGATGGCGAGAGCGCCGTGCGCGAATTCGGCAAGGGCAGCTTCGACATCGTCCTGATGGACGTGCAGATGCCGCGCATGGATGGCCTGGAAGCGACGCGCCTGATCCGCGTGCACGAGCGCGAGCAGGGCTTGAAGGCGACGCCCATCATCGCCCTGACGGCCAGCGTGTTGGAACAGGACCGGCGCGCCGCGCAGACGGCCGGCATGAACGGTTTCGCCTCGAAGCCGCTGGAAATGCACAAGCTGACGGCGGAAATCGCCCGCCTGCTCGATATCGCCGTGGCCATGCCGCCGCCGGCGGCCGGTGCGGCGGCGCGCGCCGCTGCCGGCCAGGTGGACTGGCAGCGCGGCATCGCCCTGTGGGGTGGACGCGAAGCCCTGCAGCGCGCCATCGCGCGCTTCGTGCAGGCCAATGGCGACTGCGCCGCCATGCTGGCGGCGGAACTGGAACGGGGCGGCAGCAGCGTGGCCGGCCACCTGCTGCACCGTATCAAGGGCGCGGCGGGCAACCTGTGCCTGGTGCAGGTCGAAAGCCTGCTGGGGCGCATCGAACAAGCGATTGCGCGCCAGTTGCCGGTGACCGAATTGCTGGTGCAGCTGGCGGCCGCCTTCATGGCGCTGGCCGGCGAGCTGGAAGAGGCGGGCATGCCGGCCGTGGCCATGCAGGCGCCGGCCGCCAGCGCGCCCCTCGATGCAGCCGCCGCTGGCGCCTTGCTGCGGCAAGCCATTGCCAGCTTGGAAGGCGGGCAGCTGGACGATGCCTTGATGGCGCAGATCGCCGCCATGCTGGCGCCGCACGGCCAGCAGCCGCGCCTGCAGGCGCTGGCCAGCGCCATCGACGACTTTGAATTTGCGCGTGCCGCGGGCGTGCTGCGCCAGCTGCTGGCGTGGCTGGAAGCGCCAACGCCTGCCGACCTTTCCTGATATTGGGCTAACGATGACCTTACACGAAGACAAACCGATCCTGCTGCTGGTCGACGATGAAGCGACGAATCTGCAGGTGCTGCGCCAGATTTTGCAGGACGATTACCGCCTGCTGTATGCCAAGGATGGCGAGAAGGCGCTGGAACTGGCGCAGAACAATCCTGTCGAACTGATCCTGCTCGACATCATGATGCCCGCCATGACGGGCTATGAGGTGTGCCGCCAGCTGAAGGCCATGCCGGCCACCGCGTCCATCCCCGTCATTTTTGTGACGGCCCTGTGCGACGTGAAGGACGAGGCGGACGGCTTCGACGCGGGCGCCGTCGACTACATCACGAAACCCGTCAGCCCGCCCATCGTGCGCGCCCGCGTGCGCACGCATCTGTCGCTGGTGGACGCCGAGGAATTGCGCCGCTCGCGCCTGCAGGTGATCCAGACCCTGGGCCAGGCGGCCGAGTACAAGGACAACGAGACGGGCATGCACGTCATCCGCATGAGCTATTATGCGCGCCAGCTGGCGCTGGCGGCCGGCTACAGCGCGGGCAGGGCGGAAGACTTGCTCAACGCGGCGCCTATGCACGACGTGGGCAAGATCGGCATCCCCGACGCCATCCTGCAAAAACCGGGCAAGCTCGATGCGGACGAATGGAAAGTCATGCGCAGCCACGCGGAAATCGGCGCGGCCATCATCGGCGAGCACGCGGGCGGCCTGTTGAAAATGGCGCGCACCATCGCCTTGACGCACCACGAAAAATGGGACGGCAGCGGCTATCCGCAAGGCTTGAAGGGCGAGGAAATCCCCCACGAAGGCCGCATCGTCGCCATCGCCGACGTCTTCGACGCCCTTACCAGCGAACGCCCGTACAAGCGCGCCTGGACGGTCGACGAAGCCATCGCCACCATGCAGCGCGACAGCGGCACGCACTTCGACCCGCAGCTGCTGGCGCTGTTCATCGAACAGCTGCCGGCCATGCTGGAAATCAAGGACAAGTGGCGCGAGCCGGCGTAGGGGAGGCAGGTCAGGGCGGATCCACGCGCAGGCGATCGGCAAGCAGGCGTGCACAGGCCGCGGTGTCGCCGAATCGCACGTGTTGGCACGCCATGTCGCTGCCCAGCTTGCTCATGTGGCGCGATGGATACATGAAACCGTGAATCGCGCCGGCTTCCTGCGCAATGATCCGATCCAGCTGCCAGCCCAGCCATTGGCACCAGCCGTGATCGGGGCTGCGCAATTGGTCATAGATGCCCAGCCGGCTGGCGGCCAGGCCCGTCAGATCGAGCAGCCGCAGTGGCACGCTGAATGACAGCGTCGCGATCAGCGCTTGTTGCGCGTTGTGCGCGATGTAAAAGGTGCCCGGGCGCGTGGCATCGTTACGGCAAAGCTGGGCTTCCCAGGCTGCCGTGTAGGCATCGTCCGCAATATATACCCAGTGATAGGGGAAGCCGTGCGCATTGGCCAGCTCGGCGGGCGGACCGAAGCGGTAGGTACGTTCAACCTTCGCCGGCCAGATGGATGCCGTGTTCCACGCCGCGCGCACGAGGGCCTGGCCGGCCTGAAGGATGATGATATTGCTCAATAATTCAGTGCGCAGCGATGCCAATGCCGGCAGGCGTGCGGCCATGTCTGGCGGAATTGGTGTTTCTTGCAGTTCAGACGTCATGCGGGACTAGCCTATGATGTCAGCCATCCCCCTATGCTGCCACTTTGCCGATGCCATGACCTTGCGTAATCTCTCGCTGGCCGGCAGATCCAGCAGCGTCTGCTGGCTGGGATGCACTGCGGGCCGCGTTTCAAACGATTTGCCTGCAAGCATCTCTGCTGGCGAAAGTTCGTTGAGTTCGTCTGCGCTGCTGATCCAGAAAGCATGGATTTCACTGCTTGGCTGGCCGGCCAGGATGGCCAGCACGGGCGCGATCAATTCCGGCACGGGCTGCACAAATTGCCAAGCCGGAAACTCCTTGCCGATACTGCGTCCCTTGGGCGTCACGCAATAAAACCGCTGGCTTTCCACGGCGCGATACAGCGACGCTTGCGACAGTTCCACCCATCCCTGGCCAATGACTTCTGAAACCTTGAGTTTTGATGCAGGAAGTTGCAGCAGGATCGATGGCGGCGTGGCGACCAGCGAGGCGCGCGCCGCATTGAGCGCGCGTGTGGCCAGGTCGATCAGGCGCTCGCGCTCGGGACCGTGCGCCAGCATGTCGAGTTGCGCACCCACCAACTGCGAGAATTGTTCCACTGCCCGCAAGTCCCTATCTGTCCATTCCTGTAGGTCGGGCGCCAGGGTGCTGTGAGTCAGATGTGCTGTCATGTTCACTCCTCGGATAAATGCGGCTGACATCTCACTCACAAGATTATCATGTTTCGCAACTTTATCAAGCGAGCAGCGCACTTTTCCCGCATCAGGCAGCTGGATATGCGGCCGCGCGGTCATGGTCATTGCTTTCTTGCCTCTTGAACGGCGCCGTGGCGATGCTGATGAGCAAGGGCTGGAGGCAGGCAGGCCGGGTAGGTGGGATTGCGCAGGGTGCTGCTCCGCGCATTCGACCTGCGATGCCTTATGGCAAGCTGTCCGGCAGCCGCAAAATCCGCCGTATCTCCAGGATCGCCTGCGGGCTTTCCTGTACGCTGTGCCAGGACGGGATGACTTTTTCCGACTGCGCGCCGTCGAGGTGGGCGCTGGCGTAGGGCACCACGCCGTCGCTCGATTCGGCCAGCGGCAGGTCCGGCGTGTCGTTGCCCATGATGGAGTAATAGCGCACTTTCGGGTTGATGGGCAGGTCGGCCACCAGGCGCACGAACGGGTCCTTGTCGCTGAGGTTATCGATGCTGTTGGGGATGCGCAGCGGCTCGCTGCTGCCCGTGTCGAGCTGCGCCAGGCTGCCGGCCGCGTCGGACAACTGGTCGAGCATGGTGATGGGCAAGGTGACGAGGTTGGCGATCCAGCGCGCCACCTTGTGGTTGGCGAACGAGGTGCCGCGGTGCGGCGCGGCGATGAAGATGGCGCGGTTCACCTGCGGCATGGCCGTGAAATTCAGGTAGGGCGCCAGGCCCGCGCGCACTTTTTCCGCCTTCTTGCCCTTCAAATTGTATTCTTCCGTGATGGCGTCGAGCAGGGTGTTGCTGGCGTCGGACACCATCAGGCGCGCCAGCACGCCGCCCATGCTGTGGCCGATCAAGACCATGTCGTTGGCGGCGTCCGCCTTGCCAGCCGGGTCGAACTGCGCCAGGGTGGCGGCAAGCGCCTGGCGGATGGCGGCGTTGTTGGCCGCCAGCGGTGCATTGCTCGGGTAGTATACTTGCCAGATCTGGTAGCGGCGGCGCAGCTGCTCGTCGCCCATCAGCTCATTCGCCACGTTGATCCACGCTTCCGGGCTGCTGGCCAGGCCGTGCAGCATGACGATGGTGCGCTTGTTCGGGTCGTAGGGCTGCATCAGGTGCACCTGCGGGCGCGAAATGCCGTCGGCGCGGCCGAACAGGGTGCGCAGCGCCTGCACGCCGAAGCCGGAACGGGCCAGCCACAAGCCATAGCCGGCCGTGAAATTGGCGGCCACCGGCAGTTCCTGGCCCGCCATGCGCGTCGATTCGTTGCGCGTCGGGTCGACCAGCATCACCAGCAACTGCTGCGTCGCCAGCACTTCCTGCAGGCTGTTGCCGTCGAAGCGGATCAGCGCCGTGACGACGGGGAAGCGGGTTTCCTGGTAGGGTACATAGTCGCCTTTCGACGCCTGGGGCTTGGGCATGACGGCCACCAGGTCGGCGCCGAAGCCGTCGCGCCGGTACACATTGCGCAGGCCGGAAAACGACAGCGAGGTGGCCGGCAGCAGTTCTTCGGGCAAGGTGCCGTCCTCGGGCAGGCGCAGGGCCGACAATTCGCTGTCGATCTGCCAGCCGGCGACGCGGATCACATGGCCGTCGGGCCGGTATTCGCCGCGGTGGCGGAACAGGTTGCCGACGGCTTTTTGCACGGCATAGTTATAGTAGTCGCGGATCTGCGTCTGGCGTTCCTCGAAGGCGCGCTGGCCCGGCGTGCGCGTCGTGTAGAACAGGTAGGCATACGCGTAGCGGGCCGATTCGAGCCAGGCGGCCAGCAGTTCGGCGCTGGCGTGGCCGCCCTGTTTTTCTTCCGCCAGCGCGCTTTCCAGCCACAATTCGGACAGGGTCGCCAGGCGCTGCTCGTCGCTGAGCAGCTCGGAGCGGGCCAGGTCGGCGCGGCAGCTGCCCGTATTGGCTTCGCAGGCGGCGATGTCGCTGCCGATGATGCGCAGCACCTCGCTGGCCGCGGCGCTCAATTTTCCCGTGGTGAGGATGTCGCCGCGCCGCTGCTGCAGGTAGTCGGCCGGCGAGATCGCGCTGACGGTGACGGCGGCGCAGCCGCTCAGGAGCGCCGCGGCGCACAGGAGGGCGCATACGCGCAGACGCCGCATCAGCATGGCCAGTCCGCGCCTAGAACGAGTAGACCAGGGTCAGCGACGTTTGCGTATCCGTGTTCTTCTTGTCGTCCGGTACGCGCGTGTCGTTGCGGGCGCTGAAGGCGGCCTTCATCTGCATGGTGCCGTTGATTTTCGTGCTGAGGGCCGTCTCGGCGATCGAGTGGGTGTTCGAGGTGCCCCGTTCCACGCTGATCGTTTGCGTAAACATGGCCGACTGGCTGATCTTCCACTTCATGGCGGCCGCGCCGCGCACCGTCAGGCCGTGTTCCGATTCGCCCGCGTCGTTGGTGCCGCTGAAATAGCCAGGACCGATTTCCACGTCGACGCTTTTGTCGCTCGACTGGTACCAGCGCGAGCCATGACCGACGGCCAGGGTCGAGTACTTGGTGTAGGCGCCGAACTTGTCGTTCACGTGCGAGGCCAGCACGAACAGTTTTTCATGGTCGGCCATCAGCTTGTAGGCGGCCTTGGCGGAGGCGGAAAAGCGTTCCGCCGAGCGTTCGCGCACTTTCTCGCCGTCGTCGTTCGTCGTTTCGTCTTCCTTGAAGTAGCCGCTGAAGATGTACTGGTTGCTCCAGTCATCGAGCTCCTGGCGCGCGTCGATCTTGCCCGTGACGGAGGTGCCGACCGTGTTGCCCGAGGTGGTGATGGCGCCCAGTTCGGCGGAAGTGCTCCAGCTGCCGATGGGGATTTCATCGAACAGCATGCTTTGCTTGGTGTCTGCGGCGGCGGCGCTGCCGCAGGTGATGGCCAGCGCCAGTGCGAGAGAGTGGGTCGGTTTCATGGCTGTATTTGTCTGTGGCGCGCGCCGGGCGTGCCTGCTGTTCGTTAATGGCAGTGGTGGCTATGCAGGCCGCGGCAAGCCGGGAGGCGCCGATAAACCTGCGCACATGCGCGCGCGGGCGCGGCCAAAAATTGTCGAGGCTGTATTGTACCCGACCCTGCCATCGTTCGCCGCACGCGGCGGCGCGCATGAATGCTGCTATATTATGAGAAATATTGCAAACCTGGCATGCATGGATGATGACGATGAAAATGGCACGCAAGCTTGTTACTCTGATATGGCTGTGCGGTGCGGCGCCAGCGGGCGCGCAGGCGCCCGAAGCGGCGCCGGTACAGGGTCCTGGGCCGGCACCGCAACTGACGCAAAAGATGATACGCGATGCCGTGCGCGCCGTGCTGGCGGAAGAGGCGCAGGTGCGCGACTCTCTGCCGCAGCCGGCCATGCAGCAGGTGACGATACGCGCCGACAGAAAATATGAGCAGTTTGCCGCCGCCTTTGCCGAAGCGAAGGTGCCAGACTGCCTGCACGCCGATGGCTTGAAGCGCCAGCCCACCGGCATCGGCCCGCTCGCCATCGGCGGCGTATATGCCTTGCCCTTCGTGGCGATCGCCAAACTGCGCGGAAAATGTAACTAGCAGGGGAACACCGCCCGGCGGGGCTGGCAAGTGGCGCGCGCCTGGCGTATGCTGCGCATGTTTGCTGTCCCGCTCTTTACAAGGAATTCCCGTGCGCTGCCTGGTCATCGAAGACGAAGCTGAAACTTCCCGCTATATCTGTGCCGGCCTGCGCGAGGCTGGCCACGACGTCACCGCCTGCGACAATGGCATCGACGGCATGCGCCTGGCCTGCGGCGAAGACTGGGATGCGCTGGTGCTCGACCGCCTGCTGCCCGGCGAGATCGACGGCCTGGCCATCGTCGCGCGCCTGCGCGGCATGGGCCGCAACACGCCCGTGCTGGTGCTGTCGGCCCTGTCCAGCGTCGACGAGCGCGTGCGCGGCTTGCGCAGCGGCGGCGACGATTATTTGTCGAAACCGTTCGCCATCGCCGAACTGCTGGCGCGCATCGAGGCGCTGCTGCGGCGCGCCGCGCCCGTGCCCGAATCGACGCAGCTGCAGGTGGCCGACCTGGTGCTCGACATGCGCACCATGCGCGTGACGCGCGCCAACCGGCAAATCGCCCTGCAGCCGCGCGAATTCCGTTTGCTCGAATATCTGATGCGCCACCAGGGCCAGTCCGTCACGCGCGCCATGCTGCTCGAAGCCGTGTGGGACTACCATTTCGACCCGCAGACCAACGTCATCGACGTGCAGGTGAGCCGCTTGCGCACCAAGGTGGACAAGGAATTTTCGCCACCGCTGATCCACACGGTGCGCGGCGTCGGCTACACCCTGGGCGTGATCGACAGTGCGTAACTGGCACCGCTCGATCGCGGCCCGCCTGGCGCTCGGCTATGGCGTGCTGGTGGTCGTCTCGATCAGCATCGTCTGCGCCGTCTTCTATTTCGGCACCATCGGCGTGCTCGATCGCAGCGTGGACCGCAAGCTGACCCTGCTCTCGGAGCGCCTCGCCGCCCTGTACCAGCAGGACGACGCCAGCCGCACGACGGCGGAAATCGCCCATTTGCTGACCGACCGCACCGACAGCGACACGGAAATCTTCCTGCTGGTGGGCGCCGACGGCCGCCGCGTGGCGGGCAATCTGTCGTCCTGGCCCGACGTGGGCAGCCCCGTGGGCCGCTTGCTGCACCGCGACGTCACGCGGGAAGGACGCCGGGTGCCCGCGCGCATGCTGATCCGCGACCTGGAGGGCGGCGCGCGCCTGTTCGTCGGGCGCGACATGGAAGAGGGCAAGTCGATCCGCACCCTGGTGCTGCGCTCGCTGGCCTATGGCGGCGGGGTGGCCATCCTGCTGGTGGTGGCGGGCGCGTGGCTGTTCCGCCGCCAGCTCGAGGCGCGCATCGGGCAGATCCGCCGCACGGCAGGGGAAATCGAGGCGGGCGACCTGAGCCGGCGCATTCCCGTCTCCAGCGAGGATGAATTCGGCTTGCTGAGCCGCGACATCAACCGCATGCTCGACCGCATCGAACATTTGATGGAAGGCGTGCGCCACGTGTCGAACGCCATCGCGCACGACTTGCGCACGCCGCTGGCGCGCATCCGCAACAAGCTCGATGGCGCCTTGCGCCAGCAGCAGGACGTGGCCGGCTACGAGAGTGCGGCGCAGGCGGCCATCGACGACATCGACGACCTGACGCGCGTGTTCGACAAGCTGCTGCAGATCGCGGCGGCCGAATCGGGCATGCGTCCCGAGAATTTCGACGACATCGACTTGCAGCAGATCGGCGCCGACATCGTGGAAATGTACGAAGCCACGGCCGACGAGCAGGGCGTGCTGCTGGTGCAGATGTATGGCGAGGCTGTGCCGGCGCGCGGCGACCGCAATCTGCTGGGCAGCGCCCTGGCCAGCCTGGTCGACAACGCCATCAAGTACGCGGGCCCGGGCGCCACGGTGGAAGTGTCGGCCGGCAGCGATGAACGGGGCTGCTGGCTGGCCGTGCGCGACAACGGCCCCGGCGTGCCGACGGAAGAATTGCCGAAGCTGACGCAGCGCTTTTACCGGCTCGACAAGAGCCGACATTTGCCCGGCAATGGCCTGGGCCTGTCCATCGTGGCGGCCATCGCGGCCCTGCATGGCGGCAGCCTGGATATCGAGGATGCGGCGCCGGGCCTGCGCCTGCGCTTGCGGCTGCTGCGCTAGCTTGCCAGTGCCCGTGGCATATCCGCACATTACCAACTTGTAACCCCCTTCATTTTCGCCTCCCCCTATCATCCGTTCTACCCCGCGTAGAGCGGCTGCGTGCGCGCAGCGGCCCGTGCCGGGCTGCCTGCGGCCGTCGCCGCGTCCCGTTCAGTAGAGCCGTTTCATGCATACATTTACCGCCACCGGCGACAACGCCGCGCCGCAACCGGCGCCACTGCGCCAGCATGGCCACCGGATCAAGGCGGCGCTGGGCGCGCTCGTGTTCCCCCTGCAGCGCGCGCGCTGGCAAGCGGTCATCGCCGCGACGCCGGGCCTGGCGGCGCTGGCGCAAGCCCATCCCAGCCTGCGCTACAAGATATATCGTCCCTACGCCAGCCGCCAGCTGGGCTGCGCGGCGAGGGTGGACCTGCTGTGCGGGCATTACCGTTTCCTGTGGCAGGCGGGCGCGCGGCCGCTGGTGGAGTACGCGGCGCGGCGCGCGCTGGTGCTGGCCACCATCGAAGGCAAGGACGGCGCCAGCTATCGCTTGCAGCTGACGGCCATCCATGACAGCCACCGCGAAGGGGAGCTGTGCCTGCGCCTGACGCGCGACGGCGTGCCGTTGTACCTGGCCAGTTTCCTGTTCCGGCCCCAGCCTGGCGGCGCCGTCATCCAGCTGGGCGCCTTGCAGGGCTTGCGCTCGCCCGCCGGCGCGCAGGCGGTGAAGGAGGCCACGCGGGCGCTGCACGGCTGCCGGCCGAAAAACCTGATGGTGGCCGCCTTGCGCGACCTGGGCGACTTTTTCGGCTGCGGCCACCTGGACCTGGTCAGCAACGTCAACCGCATCGCGCTGAACTGGCGCCGGCGCCGCCATATCTCCTGCGACTACGACCTGGCGTGGCAGGAACTGCATGCGTTGCCCACCAGCGACGGCAATTACCGCCTGCCTTGCGGCCCTTGCCGGATGCCGGAGCTGGAGCTGGTGCCGTCGAAAAAGCGCGCCGATGCGCGCCGCCGCGGCGCCATGCTGGTGCAGCTGGCGGCCGACATGCGCTGGCAAGTGGCGGCCCTGCTGCACGCGCAATGACGGCGCAGGGCGGGGTTTCTTGACCTGCGCGGCTTTTTTTGCCGGGCAGCCCGGCGTAATCGGCGCGATCGGCGTATACTTGCTGGCGTTGTTAACCTGAAGCCAGTCATCCCATGCCAGCACAATTCCCCACTTCGCGCATGCGCCGCTTGCGCGCGACCCCGCAACTGCGCGAGCTGTTCCGCGAAACCGAGATCAATCCGCGCGACCTGGTCCTGCCGATCTTCGTCGACGAAGGCAGCAGCGAATTCATCGACATCAAGTCCATGCCCGGCGTGCGCCGCATTCCCGAAGCGAAGCTGGCGCAGGAAGTCGAGCGCTATGCGCGCGCCGGCCTGCGCTCCGTCATGACCTTCGGCATTTCGCACCACAAGGACAGCCACGGCACGGACACTCTGAACCCGGACGGCCTGGTGGCGCGCATGTCGCGCATCATCAAGGACGCCGTGCCGGAAATGGTGGTCATGTCCGACACCTGCTTCTGCGAATACACGGACCACGGCCATTGCGGCATCCTGCATGGCGACACGGTCGACAATGACAGCACGGTGCTCAACCTGGGCAAGCAGGCCGTCATCGCCGCCCAGGCGGGAGCCGACATCATCGCCCCGTCGGCGGCCATGGATGGCCAGGTAGCGGCCATCCGCGGCGCGCTCGACGCGGCCGGTTTCCACGACACGCCCGTGATGGCGTATTCCACCAAGTTCGCCTCCGGCCTGTATGGCCCGTTCCGCGACGCGGCCGGCAGCACCCTGAAGGGCGACCGCAAGACCTACCAGATGGACCCGATGAACCGCCGCGAAGCGGTGCGCGAATCGCTGATCGACGAAGCCGAAGGCGCCGACGCGCTGATGGTGAAACCGGCCGGCGCCTACCTGGACATCATCCGCGACCTGCGCGAAGCGACGCGTTTGCCGATCGGCGCCTACCAGGTCAGCGGCGAGTACGCGATGATCAAGTTCGCCGCGCAGGCGGGCGCCATTGACGAGCGCCGCGTGGTGCAGGAAACCCTGGGCGCCATCAAGCGCGCGGGCGCGGACATGATCTTTACGTATTTCGCGATGGATGTGCTGAATAATCCGTACTAAGTAAACACGGGGCAGGGCGGCCGCCTTTTCAGCTATCATGGCGCGCTGCCCAACCTGAATTTGCTTATGCCCCTGAAAATCTCCCGCATCCTGCACGCCGGCTATGTCCTCGAATGCGAAGGCACGGCCATCGCCTTCGACCCCATCGTCGAAAACCCGTTCAGCCGCAACTGCCACGCGTTTCCGCCCGTGCGCTTCGACCTGGACGCCGTGCGCCGGCTGCGCTGGGATGCCGTCTTCATCTCGCACTTCCACGACGACCACTGCTCGCTCGACAGCCTCGATGCGCTGGACCGCGCCACGCCCATCTACCTGTACTGCGTCTTCGACGAACTGTTCGCGATGCTGCGCGCGCTCGATTTCACGCAAGTAGAGAAGCTGCACGTGGACGTGCCCGTGCAGGTGGGCAGCATCGAGGTGATCCCGCGCCGCGCGCTGGATGACGATGTCGACTCGCTGTTCCAGGTGCGCGCAGCT
This sequence comes from Janthinobacterium sp. SUN026, assembly GCF_030397625.1. Taxonomy (NCBI): domain Bacteria; kingdom Pseudomonadati; phylum Pseudomonadota; class Betaproteobacteria; order Burkholderiales; family Oxalobacteraceae; genus Janthinobacterium; species Janthinobacterium sp. SUN026. Next base: position 127,580 of record NZ_JAPQNU010000008.1, read on the forward strand.
GGCTTGAATGTGCTCAACGTCGTCGATTCCTGGATCGGCCCCGAAACACTGGCGCAGCTGGCCGCCTTCGCGCCCTGGGACATGGTGCTGTGGCCATTCCAGACCATGCGCGAGATCGCCGTCATCGCACCGTCGCAGGCGGCGCGGGGGCCGGTGGAACTTCCCGACGACTGGGTGCCGCAGCTGCGCGCCCTGGCGCCCCGTTACCTCGTGCCCAGCTCTTGCCAGTTCGTGCAGGAAGACTGGTCCTGGTACAACCATGCGATGTTCCCGATTACCTACCGCCGCTTTGCCGATGAAATGGGCGCCGCGCTGCCCGAGACGCACATCTTCCGCCTCGATCCATCGACGGCCGTGCTGCTCGACGCGCAGGGCATGGCGCCGGCCGCGCCGCTGCCCTGGGTCATTCCCGTGGGGCCGCAGGACGTGGATTTCGACTACCGCCCGGAGGCGCTTGCGCCCGCCACGGCGGACATCGCCCGCCGTTTCGCGCCCTTGAACGATGCCGACACGGCGCTGGTGCTGGACTTCTGCCATCGCGGCTTGCTCGAACGCTACCGCGACATGGAGCTGCCCGAGGACAGTTATTTCCAGGCCCCGCGCGTGTGGCGCCTGGCGCTGTACGGCCATGACGGCGCGGCCACCATCCTGCATTACCGCACGCATGGCGACTTGATCGACCTCGTGCCGGACACGGGCGAGGCGCCGGGCTGGACGACGCAAGTGCCGCTGGTGAAATGCCACGCGGCGCTGGTGCTCGGTGAATCGCTGACGTCGATGTACATGCGCATCAACGATGGTCCTTTCGACGAAGCTACGCGCGCCGAACTGGTGGAAGCCGACACCGTCGACGATCCCTTGATCCGTTGCCTGTTCAACGACGCCATCGGCGCCTATCAGGCGGCGCAGCTCAAGCGCTTGCTGGCCCGCTGAAGAAAATCGCGCGACAGGGTAAGATAAACGATTAATCCCAGTATCTCAGAGCAAGGAATGATCAACATGACACAAAACAAGGAAACCGCGATCCTGGCCGGCGGCTGCTTCTGGGGCGTGCAAGACTTGCTGCGCCGCTATCCGGGCGTGATCGCCACGCGCGTGGGCTACAGCGGCGGCGACGTGGCCAACGCCACCTACCGCAACCATGGCACGCATGCGGAAGCGATCGAGATCATTTTCGACCCGAACACCATCAGCTACCGCAAGATCCTGGAATTTTTCTTCCAGATCCACGACCCCAGCACGGAAAACCGCCAGGGCAATGACCGCGGCACCAGCTACCGCTCGGCCATCTTTTATACCAGCGATGAGCAAAAACGGGTGGCCGAGGACACGATCCGCGACGTCGACGCTTCCGGCCTGTGGCCCGGCAAGGTGGTGACGGAAGTGGCGCCGGCCGGCCCGTTTTGGGAAGCGGAACCGGAGCACCAGGATTATCTGCAGCGCTTGCCGCACGGCTACACTTGCCATTACATCCGGCCGGACTGGGTCTTGCCGCAACGCGGGCAGTAAGGAGCCGGGCATGCGTTACTGGCGCGTCGAGCGGCCGCCGGCGGAAGGGCAGCTGGACTTCGGGCGTACCCTGGAGCTGATGGCGGCCATCGGCCATGCGGACGTGAACGCCGTCGCCGGGGCCATCCTGAAGACGGTCAGCACGGTCGCGCCCATTGCCCAGTGCACGATCTTTGCCTATGAATTCGGCAACCGTCCCCGCACCGTCGCCGTGGCCGACCGGCGCGGCGGGCGCTTTTTGCAGGATATCGCCGACAGCTACGCCCGCCATTACTATGCGCTCGATGGCAACCAGCGCGTGATCGCCCCGGCGCCGGGGCGGAAAATCGATCCCGCCATCGTGCTGCACCAGCAGGCCAGCGACGAGATCGACCATCCCGGCTACCGCGCCGTCTGCTACCAGAAGCCGAATGTGTCGGACCGCCTGTCCCTGCTGCTGCAGCCGGCCGGCGATATCTGGCTGTCCGTCAATTTCTACCGCGACAGCAGCCAGGGCCAGTTCCAGCCCGGCGAAGTGGCGGGCATCGAAACCCTGTCACCGCTGTTTGCCCATGCCGTCAAGCATCACTACAGTTTGAAGGGCCAGGCCACGCAAGGCGTCGCGCCGCTGATGCTGGCAAGGCTGCGCCAGCATTGCCCCGCCTTGAGCAAGCGCGAACTGGACGTGCTGCGCTGCGTGCTCGAAGGTCTCACGGCTGTGGAAATTGCCGAGACCATGGGTGTGCAGCCATCGAGCGTCATCACCTACCAGAAGCGCGCCTATAAACGCCTGGGCATTTCCAGCCAGCGGCAACTGTTTGCGCTATGCATGGCGCCAGCCCCTTAGTCCTTTTGGCGTAGGGCTGGCTTCGCCTTTTTGACTGTTTTAGCCGCGAAACGTCCCCAAAATGGGGACAGGGTTTGCGGCGCGCGTCTGCATACTGTGTTGCAAGCCGGGATCACCCGGCCGCTCTCACCCAATAACAATAGCAAGGGGAGAGCGACACCTTATGGAGACCAGCATGACCATCGCCCCCGCGGCCACCCCCGCCACGCCCGTCCTCGACGCGGCCACCAATCAACTGGAACAGCAAGTGATGCGCAAGGTGTCGCGCCATTTGCTGGGATTCTTATTCCTGCTGTTCGTGTTTTCCTTTCTGGACCGTATCAACATCGGCTTCGCCGGCTTGACCATGATGCAAGACCTGGGCCTGTCCGGCACCCAGTTCGGTTTTGCCACCACCCTGTTCTACATCGCCTACATCGCTTGCAGCATTCCCAGCAACATCGTGCTGGCCCGCATCGGCGCCCGTCAATGGATAGGCTCCATGATGATCGCCTGGGGCCTGGCCTCGACGGCGACCCTGTTCGCCAGCGGCCCGGCCAGCCTGTATGCGCTGCGCTTCCTCGTTGGCGTGACGGAGGCGGGCTTCCTGCCCGGCATGCTGCTGTATCTGACCTACTGGTTTCCCAGCGCCTATCGGGCGCGGGCGAACGCCCTGTTCATGATCGCCATGCCCGTCACGGCCGCCATCGGCTCTGCCCTGTCGGGCCTGATCCTGGGGCTCGATGGTCACTGGGGCTTGAAGGGCTGGCAATGGCTGTTCTTGCTCGAAGGCATGCCGTCCGTGCTGCTGGGCCTGGCCGTGTACGGCTACCTGGACGACTCGCCCGCCAAGGCGAACTGGCTGGGCAAGCTGGAGCAGCAAGTGCTGGCGCGCATGCTGGCGGCCGAGCAGAAGCCTGTTGCGTCGCAGCAAAAAACCTCGGTGCTGGCGGAAATGCTGTCGCCCACCGTGCTGAAATTCGGCATCGCCTATTTCTGCCTGGTTAACACCCTGGCGATGGTGGCCGTGTGGACGCCATTGATCGTGAAAAGTTTCAATAGCAATGCCAGCAACACGCAGATCGGCTTGCTGGCGGCCATCCCGCAAGTGTGCACCGTGATCGGCATGATCGCCTGGGGGCGCCGCTCGGACCGCCTGCAGGAACGCCGCTGGCACATCGTCTGGCCCATGCTGCTGTCGGCCGCCGGCTGGCTGTGCACGGCGTACTCGGCCAACCCCGTGCTGCAGCTGCTGGGCGTGTGCATGGCGTCAACGGGCGCTTATACGGCCATGTCCGTCTTCTGGACGACGCCGGACCGGGCCTTGAGCCTGGGTGCGCGCGCCATCGGCATCGCCGTCATCAATGCCACAGGCAATATCGGCTCGGCCCTGAATCCCGTCGTCGTGGGCTGGCTGAAGGATATCACGCACAGCTTTGCCACCGGCTTGCTGTACGCCAGCGTCCTGCTGGTGGCGGGCGCGGCCATCGTGCTGACCCTGCCCATCGCGCGCGGCGGCAAAGACCATACTTGATCGAAGAGGACCCATCATGAGCGACACGTTTCACCCTTACCCCCATGTGCCGAAGGTGTATCCGCCCGGCAAACCGGCCGGTGCCGCCACGCAGCATGTCCCGGTGCTGATCGTCGGCGGCGGCCCCGTGGGCCTGGCCACGGCCCTGGGCCTGGCCCGCCACGGCGTACCCTCGGTGCTGATCGAAGCGGACGACGGCGTGTGCACGGGCAGCCGCGCCATCTGCATCTCGCGGCGCAGCCTGGAAATCATCGAACGCCTGGGCGCGCTCGACGGCTTTATCAGCAAGGGTTTGCCGTGGGTGGGCGGCCGCAGTTTTTACCGCGACGAGGAAGTGCTGCACTTTACGATGCCGCAAGACGCGAACCAGAAGTTGCCGCCGATGGTTAACCTGGCGCAATACCATATCGAGCAATTCCTGCTCGATGCGGCCGAGCGCCAGCCGGAATTGATCGATATCCGCTGGCAAACGCGGGTGACTGGCGTGGACAAGCGCGCCGACGGCGCCAGCGTTACCGTGGCGACGCCCGATGAAACCTATAAAATCGAGGCGGACTGGCTGGTGGCGGCCGACGGCGGGCGCAGCACCGTGCGCGAGGCGCTGGGGCTCAAATTGCAGGGCACCAGCTATGAAGGGCGCTATGTGATCGTCGATATCCACCTGAAGAGCGAGCGCCCGACGGAGCGCCTCGCGTATTTCGACCCGCCGTCGAATCCCGGTTCGACCGTGCTGGTGCACAAGCAGCCCGACGATATCTGGCGCATCGATTACCAGTTGCGCGACGACGAGGATGCGCAGGCGGCCGTGCTGCTGGAAAACGTGGCGCCCCGCGTGGACAGCCTGCTGGCCATGATGGGCGAAACGGCGCCGTGGCATCCCGTGTGGATCACCATCTACAAGGCCAATGCGCTGACCCTGGAAAAATACCGGCACGGCCCCGTGCTGTTCGCGGGCGATGCGGCCCACCTCGTGCCCATCTTCGGCGTGCGCGGAGCCAATTCCGGCATCGACGATGCGGACAACCTGGCCTGGAAGCTGGCCTACGTGGTCAAGGGCCAGGCGCCGCATGCCTTGCTGGACAGCTATTCGGACGAGCGCGTGTTCGCCGCCCATGAAAACCTGCGCCACGGCACGAAAAGCACGGAATTCATGGCACCGCCTACTTTCGCTTTTGATTTGATGCGCACGGCCGTGCTGGGCCTGGCGGGCAAGCATGCGCACGTGCGCTCCCTGATCAACCCGCGCCAGACGAGCGCCATCGCGTATGAGCAGTCGGCCCTGAATGCGCCGGACCGCGACACGTTTGCCGCCGGCCCCGCGCCGGGCACGGTCTTGCCGGAATGCCCGCTGGCGCTGCCATACGACGGCGGGCAAAAAGCGGGGTATATTACCGATCTGCTGAACCGCGCCGATGGCCATTTCACGGGACTGTACTTCAGCGAGGACGGGTCTGTGCCATCCGCACTGGCGGCGCTGGGCGACACCTTGCCGCTGACGACCGTGGCGATTTCCCGCAGCGGGGCGCAGGAGTGCGCCTGGGACCACACTGCGCAGGTATTCTCGCTATTCGACGCGCAGCCTGGGACGTTTTACCTCGTGCGCCCCGATGGGCATGTGCTGGGGCGCTGGCGGCAAGTGCAGGCGGTGCAGGTGGCGGCAGCGCTGGCGGCGGCCGGCATCGCCCAATCGAAGTAACAAGGAGACAATATGACCGATATCGAACTGGATAATTTGTACACGGAGCTGTGCCACACCATGGGCGGCCTGGGCGAACAGCGTTCGCCCCTGTTCCTCGCCCGTTTCGCCTTGCTGGCGATGGGTGCCATCGGCAAGGCCGATGTGGTGCAGGGCTTGCTGCGCGACGCGGCCGACGGCCTGGGGGAGCGCGCATGATAGGCGCCGGCTACCAAAGCGGCTTCGGCAACGAGTTTGCCACGGAAGCCGTGCCCGGCGCCTTGCCGCAGGGGCAGAATTCGCCGCAGCAGGCGCCTCTGGGCCTGTACGCGGAACAATTGTCGGGCACGGCCTTCACGGCGCCGCGCGCGCAGAACCGGCGCTCGTGGCTGTACCGCATCCGCCCCGCCAGCCAGCATCCGCCATTTACCTTGCTGGAAAACACCCGCATCGTCAGCGACTTCCACGCCATGCCGCCGACGCCGCCGAACCAGTTGCGCTGGGACCCGTTACCGCTGCCCGACGGCGCCACGGCGGTGGATTTCATCGACGGCTGGCAGACCATGGCCGGCAACGGCAGCGCCGAAGCGATGAGCGGTTGCGCCATCCACGTGTATGCGGCCAACCGCTCCATGCAGCGCTTCTTTTACTCGGCAGATGGCGAATTGCTGGTCGTGCCGCAGCAAGGCCGGCTGGCCATTGCCACGGAACTGGGCTTGATCGAGCTGGAACCGCAGGAAATCGCCGTCATCCCCCGCGGCGTACGCTTCCGCGTGACCCTGCCGGACGGCCAGGCGCGCGGTTATGTGTGCGAAAACTTCGGCACGGCCTTCCGCCTGCCCGACATGGGCCCCATCGGCTCGAACGGCCTGGCCAACAGCCGCGATTTCCTCACGCCGCACGCGGCGTATGAAGACATCGACGGCGCATGCGAACTGCTGGCCAAGTTCGGCGGCCATTTGTGGCGCACGACCCTGGACCATTCGCCGCTGGACGTGGTGGCATGGCATGGCAATTACGCGCCGTACAAATATGACCTGCGTCGCTTCAACACCATCGGCTCGATCAGCTACGACCACCCGGATCCGTCGATCTTCCTCGTGCTGCAGGCGCCCAGCGAAAATCCCCTGTTCGGTGCCATCGACTTCGCCATCTTCCCGCCGCGCTGGCTGGCGGCCGAGCATACCTTCCGCCCGCCGTGGTTCCACCGCAACGTGGCCAGCGAATTCATGGGGCTGATCCACGGCGTGTACGACGCCAAGGCGGCCGGTTTCGTGCCGGGCGGCGCCAGCCTGCACAACTGCATGTCCGGTCACGGCCCCGATGCGCAGACCTTCGACAAGGCGTCGCACAGCGACACGTCCGCGCCCGTGAAGGTGGGCGACACCATGGCCTTCATGTTCGAGACGCGCACCATCCTCAAGCCGACGCCATTCGCGCTGGACGGCGGCCTGCTGCAAAACGACTATTTCGCGTGCTGGCAAGGCTTGCGCAAGCATTTCGATCCAGAGCAGGCGTAGGCCATCGCTGCTCAGGCGGCCCGCGCCCGCGCTACCGTCTGCGGGTTGGCGGGCCGCGCCAGTCCCAAATGTCCGCGCAGGGTGCTGGCCGCATAGTTGGTGCGGAACAAGCCGCGCCGCTGCAATTCCGGCACCACCAGCCTTGTAAATGCCTCGAAGCCTTGCGGCAGCAGGGGCGGCACGACGTTGAAGCCGTCCGCGCCCCGTTCCACGAACCACTGTTCCATCAGGTCGGCCACCGTCTTGACGGAGCCGATCGCCTGCAAATGGCCGCGCGCCACGCGGAAGCGCAGCACCAGCTGGCGTAAGGTCAGGTTCTCGCGGCGGGCCAGCTCCAGTTGCTGCAGGAAGCGTCCCTTGCCGTTTTCGGGCGCCTGGTAGGGCAGGTCGGGCAGGGGGCCGTCGAGCGGATAGCCGGATAAATCAAAACCGCCAAATTCCAGATTACTGAAATCGACCAGTGCCTGCAGCTCGCCGAACTGGTCCTGCGCCTGCTGGTCCGATTCGGCTACTACCACCGATAATCCCGGCGTCACTTTCAATTGATCCTCGGCGCGGCCATACTTGGCCATGCGGCCCTTCACGTCCGCGTAGTACGCCTGCGCCACGGGCAGCGAGGTGGCCGAGCAGTACACCATCTCGCCCAGGCGCGCGGCAAATTCGCGGCCCGTCTCGGAATTGCCTGCCTGGACCAGCACCGGGTGGCCCTGCACGGGGCGGGGCAAGTCCAGCAAGCCTTGCGAGGCAAAGTACTGGCCCTGGAAATCGAGCGCATGGCCCGCTGCCGGCTGGTAGAACTGGCCGCTGGCGCGGTCGGGCCGGTCGAAGGCATCGTCATCCCAGCTATCCCACAGCATCTTGGACAGGGCCACGAATTCATCGGCGCGCGCATAGCGCTCGGCGTGGCTGCGCGGTGTATCGATGCCGAAATTGCGCGCCGTGTGTTCGCCAAACGAGGAGACGATGTTCCAGCCCGCGCGCCCGCCGCTCAGGTGGTCGAGCGAACTGAATTTGCGCGCCACGTGGTACGGATGCTCGTAATTGGTGTTGACGGTCGCGATCAGGCCGATATGGCGGGTGACGGCGGCAATGGCTGACAGCAGGGTAAATGGCTCGAACGGCAGGCCGATGGCGGCGCGGCCCGTCTCCGGCGTGACGTCGCCGGCGCGGCCGATGAAGTCGGCGATAAAAAAACTGTCGAACTTGGCCGCCTCGGCCAGTCTGGCGGCGTTTAGCCACCAGGCCAGGTCGGGCCGTCCGCTGGCGCTGGCCGATGGATGGCGCCAGGCGGCGGGATGGTGGCCGTGGCGTTGCAAAAAAACGTTCAGGACAAGCTGGCGTGCTGGCATGGGAGGAACTCCGTGGTGGATTGGCGACATGGCGTTTTGCCGTGACCATGCAAGCTTCGGGCCAGCATGGGAGCAGCGCCCGCATATGCAAATTCCGGATAAGCTAGCGCGGCACCATTCGTTCACGCCTGGAGATGGAGCGCGGTATAGTCGGCCCATGGAACTCTTAGCCCACAATTTCAGCAGCGATTTCGCGCGCAGCGCCCACCTGGCCCGCGGCGCGGGCGACGACGGTGATAGCGAGGCGCTGGTCGCCTTCCGCGACCCGCAGCAAATGAGCTTGCTGGTACGCGCCACGGCCTTTGTCTTTGCCGACCCCCGTTCGCGCCAGTTGCACGAGCTGATCGAACGCATTGCCCCCAGCGAGGCGACGGTGCTGATCACGGGCGAAACGGGGACGGGAAAAGAACTGATTGCGCGCCACGTGCACGGCTTGAGCGGCCGCGCCGAACAGACCTTCGTGGCGATCAATTGCGGCGCGTTTTCCGAAACCCTCGTCGAGAGCGAGCTGTTTGGCTATGAAAAAGGCGCGTTTACGGGCGCGCAGCAGGGCAAGCCTGGCTGGTTCGAGACGGCCAGCGGCGGCACCCTGTTCCTCGATGAGATCGGCGACTTGCCGCTGGCGATGCAGGTCAAGCTGCTGCGCGTGCTGCAGGAGCGCGAAGTGGTGCGCCTGGGCGCGCGGCGCGCCATCCCCATCGACGTGCGCCTGATCGCCGCCACCAACGTGGACCTGGCCGAAGCCGTGCGGGCGGGGCGCTTCCGCGAAGACCTGTATTACCGGCTGCAGGTGATCGGCCTGCCGCTGCGTCCCCTGCGCGAGCGGCCGGGCGACGTCATGCCGCTGACGCGCCACTTCATGGCCATCTATGCGCAGCGCCTGCACCTGGGCGAGGTGGAACTGGGCCTGGACGCGCAAGAGGCCTTGCTGGCCTATCCGTGGCCTGGCAATATCCGCGAACTGGAAAACGTCATTCACCGCGCGCTGCTCGTCTGCCGCAGCGGCGTCGTGCGGGCCGAAGATTTGAGCCTGTCGGGCTGGCACAGGGCGCCAGCTGCCGTACCTGTCTCCGCACCTGTCTCCGTGCCTGTGCCAGACGCCTGGGCGGGCGGCGCCGACATCGCCTACGCGGCCCACGGCGCGCCCGGCCAGGACGATTTATTGGCGGCCGAGCGCTTTGCCCGCGCCTGGCAAGCCTTGCTCGACTCGGGCGAAGCCGTGGAATTCGAAGCGATGCAGCAGGAACTGGTGCGCGCCGCGTGGGAGCGCAATGAGCGCAACCAGGTGCGCACGGCCAAACACCTGAACCTGAGCCGCAACATCCTGCGTACTTTCCTGAAAAAGGCGGGCGCCATCGATTAGGCGCATGAGCGACCTCCCGGAGCCGGACCCGCAGCGATGCGGCTCCGGCTTTTTTCATGGCTGCTGCGCGCGCAGCACATTGCTGCCATGGGGGCAGCGGATTGCTGCCAAATCAACAGCGGCGGGCCGCGGCGGGCATCCTGGGCATGGCATGTTTTCTGCGAGGAGGGTAGGGCAGGCCGCTGCGCGATGCGCGTACGGTCTTTTCTTCGACCCACGACAGGAGTCCACGCATGACCATAGAATTCATCTGGCAATTGCCCACCAGCGGCGATGGCCGTTACGCGGCGCCCGGCATCACGCGCCGTGGCGAACGGGCCGCCGGCGCGCCCAGCCCCCTGCAGGCGGGCGTGAGCGACCCGCGCGGCGCGCGTCCGCCCTTTAACTATTTCGATTATCTGCACCAGATCGCCCGCGCGGCCGATCTTTCCGGCTTCGACGGTATCCAGGTGCGCCACGATACGCAGGGCGATGAAAGCTGGATCGTCGCCGGCTACCTGGCCCGCAGCACGCGCCACCTGAAACTGATCGCGGAATTCGACGCGGCCTGGGGTTCGGCCGTGTATGCGGCAAAGAACGCCGTCAGCTTCCAGCGCTTCACGGGGGGACGCTTCGCCTGGCAGATCGGCCATGGCGGCGACGCGGCAGCGCGCCGGCGCCAGGGCGATTCAGCGCCGGATGCCGACATCCTGCCTCGCATCGATGAATTCATCACGGTGGCGCGCGGCGTGCAGAATACATCGCCGTTCAGCTTCAAGGGCAAGTTCTTCGAAGTACAGGACGGCGGCTTCAAGGGGCCGCTGGCGCACCATCCCGTCAACGGCATCTATCTGACCGGCGAGTCGCCGGAGGCGCTGGCCCTGTCGGCGCGCCAGGCCGACGTGCACGTCTTCGACGCGGCGCCCGTGAAGGATTTGCAGCCCGCCATCGCCAGCCTGCACACGCAGGCGCGCCAGTTGGGCCGCGCCGTGGCGGCGGGCTTGCGCATCGACGTGCTGGCCCGCGAAACGTTCGACGAAGCCTTGCGCGACGCGCGCCGCTACTGCAGCGGGGCGGGCCTGCCTGACGATGCTCCGTCGGCTGATGGCACGGCGGGCGGTGCAGCCTTGTTCTGGCCCGGCTTTGCGCAAGCGCAAACGGGCGCCCGCGGGGCCCTGGTCGGCAGCCATGCACAGGTCGCCGCAGCGCTCGAATCCTACGCGCAAGCCGGTGTGTCCAGCTTCGTGCTGGCGGCCATTCCCCATTTCGAGGAAGCCTACCGCATCGGCGAACACGTGCTGCCCCGCGTGCGTGCGGCGTTGAGCGCGCAGCTGCAAGCGGCTTGAGTCCCCGTATCCAACCTATTCAAGGAGTACCTTACATGGCTATCGATTTTTTCTGGCGCATCCCCACGCATGGCGAACCGAGTTCGCACCGCGCCCGCACGCCGTTTCGCGGCGACTGGTTTCCCGGCAATGACAACCTGCGCCAGGCCGGCCTCGGTGGCGGCGGCGCCGACGGTTTTACTTACATCGACTACCTGGCGGAAATCGCCCGTGCGGCCGAATTGTCCGGCTTCCAGGGCGGTTTGATTCCATCCTTCCCCATGACGGACGAACCGTGGGCCATTTCCGCGCTGCTGGCGCGCGAAACGAGCACTTTCCGCTTCATGATCCCGTTCCAGCCCGGCTTCCTGAACCCCGTGGTGGCCGCGCGCATGACGGCCAGCCTGCAGCGGGCCACGGGCGGGCGCGCGCTGTACAACGTGATCACGGGCGGCGGCGGGCCGGCGCAGCTGTGGTGGGGCGATTCGGCCGGCCACGACGACCGCTACACGCGCACGACGGAATTTCTCGACGTGGTGCGCGGCGTGTGGCGCGGCGGGCCGTTTTCCTACCAGGGCAAGTTTTACCAGGTGGAGGATGCGGGCCTGGCCACGCCGCTGTCGGAGCAGGATTTCCCCGAGATTTATTTCTCCGGCTCGTCCGACGCGGCCCTCGGTTCCGCGTCCAAGCATGCCGATTACTACCTGACGTGGCTGGAACCGTTCGAGCAGCTGCGCGAGAAATTCGCCCGCGTGCATGAAAAGACGGCGCTGCTGGGCCGCAAGATCAAGTGCGCCGTGCGCGTCGACATCGTCGCCCGCGCCACGGAAGAAGAAGCGTGGGACGAAGTGCGCAAGGGTTTCGAGGCCGTCGATGCGGCCACCCTGCGCCAGTTCCTCGGTGCCGATGGCGGCGATTCCGTGGGCGCGGCGCGCCAGCGCGGCAACCGCCCGACGACCCTGAACAGTTACAGGGACTTGATCACGGCGCCGAACATCTGGTCCGGCTTCAACCTGCTGCGGGGCGGGCAGACGCAGGGCATCGTCGGCAGCTACCAGCAAGTGGCCGAACGCCTCGACGAACTGGTGCAGCTGGGCGCCGACGCCTTCATCCTGGCCAGCACGCCGCACCTGGAAGAAGCGTACCGCGTGGGCGAGGAAGTGCTGCCCCTCGTGCGTGGCCACACGGCGGCACTGCTGCGCGCCGCCTGAGTATCCCCTGTTGCCGCGACAGCAGCGCCACCGCCTGCTGTCGCGCAGGCAGCACGCGGCGGCGCCGCTGCTGCCAAATCAACAGCACTATCACTCCGATAGTCTTCCTTTTAAATCAATCACTTAACGACGATTTTGCTGCGCTGCGGCAGCGGGCATGCCCCTTGCAATACAGGTCATCACCATCTCGCGTTTTGACTTTACTCAAGGATAATCACCCATGCGCCGTTCGACTGCCCCCGCCGCCTTTTCCTCTTTCCCCTTTCACTTGACGCCAGTGCGCCGCGCGCTGCGCTCGGCCTTTGCCATCGGCGGCCTGATGCTCGTCCATGGCATGGCCCATGCCGAAGCGCCCGGTGCAGAGGTCATCGCCGCGGCCGATGCGAACGGTGCCGGCGAGGGTGCCGCGCTGCAATCGGTGACGGTGACGGCGCAAAAACGCGAAGAATCCGCGCAGAAGGTGCCCAGCGCGATCACGGTCCTGGGCGGCAAGGAGCTGCTCGACACGGGCATCGGCCGCTCGGCCAGCGAAATCCTCAATTACGTGCCGAACGCCTCGGCCGGCACGCAGCAGCATGGCCGTCCGCGCTGGTGGATACGCGGCGTGGGCGCGGGCCAGCAGCAGATCGATTTTCCGAATCCCGTCGGCTTTTACCTCGACGACGTCTACATCAGCAATTCCAGCGCCACGGGCTTTCCCTTGTTCGACCTGGATCGGGTGGAAGTGCTGCGCGGCCCGCAAGGCACCCTGTGGGGCAAGAACACGACGGGCGGCGCCATCAACGTGATTTCGCGCAAACCGTCGTTCAAGTCCAGCGGCTACGCCAAGGTCGATTACAGCAGCAACGACACCAAGCTGGCCGAAGGGGCCATCGGCGGCGCGCTGGTCGACGAGGTGCTGGCGGGGCGCTTGTCCTTCCATACGGAGCAGCAGGACAAGGGCCGCTTCCACAACCAGTTTACGGGCGAACGCGATGGAAAGCTCAAGGACAGCGCCATCCGCGGCCAGCTCAAGGCCCTGATCGGACGCGACCTGACGGCCAATCTGAACCTGCATTATCGCGACTACACGACCAAGGGCGCCACCACCACCGTGGCCAGCTATGGCGCGAATGGCGTGTACCGCAATGGCTACGTCCCCAGCACGAATTCCGATGACGTGAGCACGAATGCGCCGGCCGACAGCGACGTGAAGCAGGGCGGCGCGCAGCTGAACCTGGAATACGCGCTGGGCGAGCTGACCCTGACGTCGATCACCGGCTATGAAAACTTCCGCAACGAAGCGACGGGCGACAGCGACAACACGCCGCTGGAAGTGGGCCGCAGCCGCTCGAAGGCGAGCAGCCGCCAGGTGTCGCAGGAGCTGCGCCTGACATCGCCGCAGAATGGCGCCGTGAGCTGGGTGGCGGGCCTGTTCTACTTCAATGAAAAGATCGATTCCGATTCGGCCGGCGCGCGCCTGCCCAACGGCACCGTGCCGGCGCTGGCGGGCAGCACCCAGCCAGTCGGCTACAACCGCACCGTCTACCGGCACAAGGCGCGCAGCGCGGCCATCTTCGGCAGCACGACCGTCAACTTCAGCGAGCAGTTCCTGTCCACCTTCGGCCTGCGCTGGACGACGGAAACCAAGGACCTCGATTTGCAGCGCGTGCAGGCCGCATCGAACACGGTGGCGTTTGGCGATGCATCGAACTGGTGGAACACGGTCAAGGGCGGCAATTACGCGGCCGCCTCGGTGGCCAACAACAATTTCACGTCGAATCCGTCGACCACGTGGAATGCGCTGACGTACGACGTGACGCCCGAATACCGCTTCAGCCGCACCCTGCGCGGCTACCTGAAATACGCGCACGGCATCAAGTCCGGCGGCTACAATACGAGCGCCACGGATGTGCGAGCATTGAATACGGTGAAGCCGGAAACCCTGAATTCCTTCGAGGCGGGCATCAAGTCGGAATGGCTGGACGGGCGCCTGAATTTCAACGCCAACGTCTTCCACTATGACTACAAGAACGTGCAGGTGAATATCACGGGCGTGTACAACGGCGACCCCACGCAAAGCGTCAATTACCTGCAAAACGTGCGCAAGGCCCACGTGAACGGCGCGGAATTCGAACTCGAGGCGCAGCCGACGGACAACCTGCACCTCAACGCCAATATCGGCCTGCTGCGCACGGAATTCGACGATTTCGCCATCCAGAACAATGGCGGCGACCGCTCCGGCAATGAATTCGTGCGCTCGCCCCACGTGACGGCCTTGCTGGCTGCCGACTACCGCTACCCGCTGGGCAATGGCGCGCAGCTGGTCTTCAGCGGCGACGTGCGCTACACGTCGAAGCAGTACTACTATGTCGACCCGCAAAATGCCGCGCGCGACCTGCTGAACCAGGGCGGCTTCGCGCTGGCCAATGCGCGCCTGTCGTACGTGCTCCCGGGCGGCAAGCAGCGCATCACGGCATATGCGAACAACCTGGCCGACAAGGTCTATCGCAACCACACGCTCACCAGCTTCGTGCCGGGCGCCGTGAATGGCGACACCGTCATCATCGGCCAGGGCCGCACGGTGGGGGCGTCGTACACGCTGCAGTTCTGAGCGTGACCGCCTGATGTAAAAAGGCCGGCGATTGCGCCGGCCTTGTCGTTTATGGCGCCAGCTTACGCCGCCGCTTGCAGCAGCGCGTCGAGCCGCCGCTGCGCCTTTTCCAAAGGCCGGCGGTCGATCCACGCCTCGATATCGACGTCGCGGTCGAGGAAACCGTGCTGCAGCTGGAAATCCTTCTGCTGGCGGAACAGCGCCACTTTTTCTTCCGACAGGTCGGGCGCCAGGGTCAGGTGAAAACCGTCGCGGTAGGCTTTGGCCACGGCGTCGGCGCCGGCCCGCGTCTCGCCCTGCAGGATGGCCAGCACGTCTTCCTTGTGGCTGCGGGCCCAGTGCGCGGCGCGCAGGGTTTGCGTCAGGAAGCGCACGACCAGTTCGAAATGCTGTTCCAGCATGGTCTCATGCACGGTGATCGGCCGCGGCGTGCCGTTATTCACGCGGAAGCGCCGGTCGGGCAGGGCGTCGATGTCTATGCCCACTTCCAGCCCCGCCGCGCGGGCCGCCTCGGCCGCCGCCGCGCCTTTTACGTAGACGGCATCGACTTCCCCGCGCAGCAGCGGCGCGATGCCTTGCCACAGTCCCGCGCCCAGATTGACTTGCGCCGGCGCCTCGCCGCCCACTTCCACCAGATGCACATCGTCGAGCGTGAGGCCGGCCGACGCCAGCACGCCCTTGTAGCCGGCCAGGCTCATGCCGCGCGCGATGCTGCGCCCGCGCCGGTTGTCGCGCAAGTCCTCGGCGCGGAACACGGGCAGCGCCAGACGTTTGCCCTGCAGCTGCGCGGGCGTCGCGATGCCGGAGCCGGGGCGCACGAGGATGGCTTGCCACTCGTCGATCCAGGTCAGGCCGATCAGGCGCGTGGGCGCCCCTTGCGCGCGCGCGGGCAGGGCCAGCAGGTTGCCGCCTTCGCGCACGAGCGTGGACAAGCCGTGGTCGTAGTGGTGGCGCGCCAGTTCGCCGCCCACTTCCTGCAGGGTCTTTAACGCGATGCCGTCGCGGGCGAATTCCTCGTCCAGCCAGCCCAGTTTATAGGCCAGGCCCGTGGCCGTGGGCACGGGGCAGCGCGTGAACCAGACGGTATCGACGGCGGGGGATGGTGCGGTAGTCATGGGATTCCTTCGTGGTGGTGGAAGCCTGTAACCGTGCAGGAAACGTGCCCGCGCCGCTTGCTGGCTGGCCGACAGCGCGTGCGGACGGTGCTGCTGCCGCGCCAGCAGCCGCTGTTGCGCAGGCAGCAGCCATGCACCATTTTCCCCGCGCTGGCGCTGGCACGCGTCTTGCGAAAGTAGAGACAGGACTGACCCGTATTCCAACCCCAACGAATGGAGCATGACATGACGGACGTGGCACAAGCGGAAGCACAACAAGTACAGGTGCAGGAGTTGACGGCGGCCGAACTGGCCTTCGTGGAGCAGGTGCGCCGCGATGCGCAGATCGCCTTCGACGGCTTGCGCGAGACGGGCAGCCTGACGGCCAATGGTACGGTGGGTTTCGTCGAGCGCACGCCCGCCGGCGACAAGGTGGTGGTGGTCAACGATCCGGGCCCGTTCCGCCGCGGCCAGGCCCTGAAGGCGGCCGTGCTGGCGCTCGACGGCACGGTGCTCGCGGGCGACGCGAACAACGGCGGCGCGCGCTACTTAAAACTGTTCCGCGAGCGCCCGGAGGTCACGTCGATCTCGCACGTGCACTCGCCGTCGCTGGGCGCGTGGGCGCAGACGCACCGCACCCTGCCGATCCGCTACGTGCCCGTGCAGCGCTACCAGCTGGTGCGCGAAATTCCCATCTATATCGACCGCCGCCAGCCGGAAGTCGATTTCATCCTCGGCGAAATCGCCCGCAACACGCATGCGACGGCCATCTTGGAAGCGAATGGCGGCGCCACCGTGTGGGGCAAGCAGGGCTTGCTGAAGCTGGCCGAATTCATCCTGCTGCTGGAAGAGGGCGCGAAGATCCAGATCGCGGCCGAGGCCATCGGCGGTTCGCGCGATTTCGGTCCCGGCGTGCTGCTGCAGCAATGGAAGATGAGCAAGCTGATTGACACGGCGCGCTCGCTGTCCTTGTTACCCGCCACCGACCTGGTATAACTTTCAAGAACAGGCCCCAGATGTCACTGAAATTCTTACGTTTGAGCTGGCGCAAGCTGTCTGCCGTCATCGTGGCGGCCAGCCTGCTGGCGCCAGCCATCGCTGTGGCGGCCGAGCCGTTGCCGGCCGCCGTGCGCATCGCCGTCGTGGCCCGCACGGCGCCGTCCGGCAAGACCGTGTTTGCCGGCTCGGCCGCCCAGGTGGCGTCGACGGGCTGGCTGGCGGCCGAACTGGGCAAGCTGGGCGTGAAGCTGGAATGGGTGCCCGTCACCACCAATTCCGTGGCGACGCAGGTCAACGAAGCGTTTGCCAACCATTCGATCGACCTGGCCCAGTATGGCGACTTGCCATCGATTATCGCCAATGCATCGGGCTTGCAGACGCGGCTGATCCTGCCCGGCGGCAGCGCCAACAATACCTATCTCGTGGTGCCGAACGGTTCCACGGCCCGTTCGATCAAGGATTTGAAGGGCAAGAAGATCGCCCTGCACCGGGGCCGGCCGTGGGAATACCCATTTGCCCGCCTGCTGGAAGCGAATGGCATGACCTTGCGCGACGTCAAGATCCTCAACCTCAATCCGCAGGCGGGCGCGGCGGCCGTGGCGACGGGCGGCGCGGACGCCTTCTTTACCCTCAGCGACGCCTTCTTGCTGGAAGATAAAAAGGTGGGCAAGATCATCTGGTCCAGCAAGGCGCCGCCGCAGGATTGGAAGATGCGCGCCGAACTGTGGGCCGACAGCGGCTTCCTGCAACGCTGGCCGCAGCTGGCCCAGCTGGTGGTGACGGCCTATGTGCGCGAACACCACCGGGCCGCCGGCGCCGGTGGCGAAGAGGAATACGTGCGCACCGAGGCGGCCGCGGGCCAGGTGGAAAGCGTGGTGCGGCGCGAACTGGCGGGCGACCACACGCCATGGCAGGCGCGCTGGTCGCCCTTGTTTACGGCCAGCCTGCGCCAGCATTACGTGGGCGAGGCGGCATATGCGAAGAGCGCGGGCCTGATCGGGCGGCCCCTGCAAGTCGACAGCCTGTTCGCGCCCCAGTTCGTCAACGCGGCGCTGGCGCAGCTGAAACTGCAAACGTACTGGGCGCCATGACTTCCATCGCCCGCGCCATCGCCTTGCCGCGCACCCCCGCGCCAGCGCGCGCAGCCTCAGTCCCCTTGCTGCAGCGCTTTATCCGTTCACCCTGGTCCGTGTGGGCGTCGCCGCTGGCCTTGCTGCTGCTGTGGACGGCCGCCACCACCTTCGAGTGGATGCCTGCGCACATCTTGATGTCGCCATGGCAAGTACTGCTGACGGCGCGCGACCTGGCCGAAAGCGGCGAACTGGGCCAGCACCTGGGCATCAGCCTGTTCCGCCTGCTGGCCGGTTTCGGCCTGGGCGCCAGCGCGGGCCTGGCCTTTGGCGTCGTGCTGGGCCTGTCGCCCGGCTTGCGCGCCTATGTCGACCCCACCTTCAATGTCTTGCGCCAGTTGCCGACCGTCGCCTTGATTCCCTTGTTCATCCTGCTGTTCGGCATCGGCGAGAGTTTCAAGGTGTTTATCGTTGCCAAGGCCAGCTTCTTCATCGTCGCGCTGGCCGTGCATGACGCCATCCGCAACCTGTCGCTGCGCTACTTTGAGGTAGCGCAAGTGTATTGCTTCTCGCGCTGGCAGCGCATCCGCCTGATCGTCTTGCCGGCTATCGTGCCGGCAGCGCTGACGGGCATGCGCATCGCCCTGTCGCGCTCGTGGATGGTGCTGGTGGGCGCGGAATTGCTGGCCGCCGACAGCGGCCTGGGCCAGATGATGGAAATGGGCCGCCAAATGTTCCGCCTCGACGTGGTGATGGTCGGCGTGGTGCTGACGGGCGTGATCGGCTTCGGCCTGGACCGGGCTTGCCACGCGCTGGAAGCACGGCTGATGCGCTGGAAGCGTAGTGGCGATGGTAAGGGAGGCGCCGCATGAAACAACGTTTGATCCAGATCATCAAGGGCGCGCTGTTGCCACTGGCCTTGCTGGGCGCCTGGCAATGGGCGTCCGGCCAGGGCGCGGCTGCCGCGTATATCTTTGTTTCTCTGGGCGACCTGGCGCACAGCTTGTGCGACCTGGTGATCACGGGCGAGCTGTGGGTGCACCTGCGCGCCAGCCTTGGCCGTACCCTGGCCGGCCTGTTGCTGGGCGGCAGCGCCGGCATCGTCACGGGCGCGCTGATGGCGCAGTCGCCGCTGGCGGACCGATTGATCGGCCCCCTGTTCCACAGCATCCGGCAAGTTCCCTTGCTGGGCCTGATTCCCTTGTTGGGCTTGTGGGTGGGCAATGGCGACGGCGCCAAGCTGCTGGTGATCGCCATCGCCGCCTTCTATCCCACCGTGCTCAACACCTATGCGGGCATGCGCCAGGTGGAAGGGCGCTTGCGCGAAGTGGGACAGGTGCTGACCCTGACGCGCTGGCAGACCTTGCGCCAGATCCTGCTGCCGGGCGCCATGCCAGCCATCGTCACGGGTGTCACGCATGCGCTGGCGTTTGCCTGGCTCGCTTGCCTGGGCGGCGAACTGCTGTTTTCAACCGGCCCCGGCATGGGTTCATTGCTGCTCAACGGCGAAGTGTCGGGCCGCATGGATGTGGTGCTGCTGGCCGTGCTCGTGATCGCCTTGCTGGCGCAAGCGATGAACGTGGCGTTTGCACGCCTCGCGCGCCTGCTGGTGAAGGGGCGCAGCAGTGAGTGAATCCTTGCCATTCCAACCGGACGCGGCCGTCGGCGCCCGCGAAGGGGAGCTGCGCGCCTTCTTGCTGCGCTTTATCGGCCTGACCCTGCTGTCGGGCGTGACCATCGGCATGAACAAGGTGCTGGCCACCTTGCTGGGCTTGCATTTGCACGTGAGCAATTTCCAGCTGGCCGCGATCAGCAGCGCGGAAACCCTGGCCATGGCGCTGGGCACCATTCCTGCCGGCTACATCTTGTCGCGCGGCAATCCGAAGCATCTGTACGCTGGTGTCAGCCTGAGCCTGGCGCTGGCCTTTTGCGTGCTGCCGTGGCTGCCCGGCTGGCAATGGGTGGCCCTGCTGATGTTTTTGGTGGGCTTGTGCATTTCGCTGCGCATCGTGGCCATGAGCACCGTGTTTCTCGTGCGCCTGCCGGAACTGGGGCAGGGCAAGGCGGGCTGGTACAAGGGAACATTAATTCTCGGCATGCAGTTTCTTGGACCCCTGTGCGGCAATTACCTGATCGCGCAACTGGGGCTGAAGGCGGGATTTTTGATCTCGGCCCTGATGTTCGCCATCCTGGCCGTGCTGGGCTGGCAAGTGTTGCCTGACAATACGGCGCCGCGCAAGCAGGCCGGGCACTCCACGCTGCCGGGCGCGGCCAGCCTGCGCGAACTGCTGCGCCTGCCCATCGTGCGCGTGACTTATCTGTTTGAAATCCTCGCCAGCTTCACGGCGTCCAGCGTGGGCGTGTTTTCCATCTTGCTGGCCATCCGCGTGCTGCGCTGGCCTGCGCACCACTCCGTCTGGCTGATGGCCGTGCAGGGACTCAGCTGCGTGCTCGTGCTGCTGTTCCTGGGGCGCTTCGTGCTAGCCAGCCGCTACCGCGAGCAACTGTATGGCGGCGCCCACCTGGCCATCATGGCGGCCTTGCTGATCCTCGGCCTGTGGCCTTCCAGCATCGCCTACCTGGGCGCCTCCGTGCTGCTGGGACTGGGCCTGGGCGTGAATAACCTCGTCAATACAGACAATATCGCCCGCGCGCCCGTCGACAAGGCCCGCGTTTCCGCCCATTTGACCCTGTTCGGCATGGTGGGCGGCACGGCCGGCGCGCTGGCGGCGGGCCGCCTGGCCGACTTGACGGGCTTGCGCAATGTGTTCCTGATCTGGCTATTTCCCTGGCTGGCCGCCTGGCTGGTTTTCCACGGCAGCCGCTGGCTGCGCCGCTCGCCGCCCGCCGCCATTCCTTCCCTCGCCCCCACCGCAGAGAGTGCGCCATGAATGATTTTGTTTCCCCATCGACCTTGTCGCCGCAACAGCAGCACCTGAGCGGCGGCTTGCAAGTGCAGCACGTGAGCAAGTCGTTTTCCCTGAAAGGCGCGCCGCTGCCCGTGCTCGACGATATTTCGCTGACCATCGCGCCGGGCGAATTCGTCGCCATCGTGGGCGCGTCCGGTTGCGGTAAATCAACCCTGCTGCGCCTGCTGGCGGGCCTGGACACGGATTACACGGGTTTGCTGCTGCACGATGGCGCGCCCATCCGTGGCACGGATCTGCGCCGGGGCCTCGTGTTCCAGGATCACCGCCTGTTCCCCTGGCTGACGGTGCAGCAAAACGTGGCCGTGGCTTTCAGCAATACCAAGGTGCCGCTGGCCGAGCGGGCCGCGCGCGTGGCGGCGGAAATCACGCGCGTGGGCCTCGATGGCTATGCGGATGCCTATCCGCATCAGTTATCTGGCGGCATGTCGCAGCGGGCGGCGATTGCCCGCGCCCTCGTGGGGCGGCCCGACGTGCTGCTGCTGGACGAACCGCTGGGCGCGCTCGACGCGCTGACCCGCTTGCGCCTGCAGCAGGAGCTGCGCCGCCTGTGGCAAGACGAGGGCATCACCATGGTGATGGTCACGCATGACATCGATGAAGCCGTCTACCTGGCCGACCGCATCGTCGTGCTCGATGCGCGTCCCGGCAAGGTGCGGCGGGTGCAGGACGTGCCGCTGGCCCACCCGCGCCAGCGGGGTTCGGCCGGCTTTGTCGCCATCCGCGACGGCTTGCATGCGGATTTCAGCGACCTCGACGAGTCGCATGCGCCCGTGGCGCGGGAAGAACACCCCAGCAGCTCGTGGGATGGCAATGAATGGGCGCGCAGGATGGCGCTGTAGTTTTTTTGATATCCATCAACTCGGAGATACAAGATGAGCAATAGCAACGCACTCGACACCCTGTGGTACACGCGCTGCCCCGTCCCGACGGGCCTGGGGATAGCCCTGCAGCAAGGCTGGCTGGAAGAAGCCTTGCGCGCCGACGGCACCGGCTTGCGCTCGCTGCGCGAGTCGGACCAGGAAGCCGTGCGCGAATCGCATTTCGACCATACCCTGCAAAATTCCGTGCGTCACGGCGGCAATATTCCTGCCCTGTGGGCGCGCGCGGCGGGGCGCGACACGCGCGTGATCGGCCTGTCGTGGTCGGACGAGACGCAGCTGATATTGACCTTGCCCGGCAGCGGCATCCAGACGGTGCGCGACTTGAAGGGCCGGCGTTTCGGCTTGCCGTTGTGGAGCAAGGCGCAGATCGACTTTGCGCGCGCGCAAGCCTTGCGCGGGCTGGAAAATGCGCTGAGCCTGGAAGGGCTGGCCGTGGCGGACGTGGAATTGGTCGATTATGTGGTCAACACGGGCCAGAGCGAGGCGGCGCCGGAAAAGGGCGCGGCAACAAACCTGTTCAGCGGCGCCCGGCGCGGCGGCCAAAGCCCGGAATTGCTGGGCCTCTTGCGGGGCGAGGTGGACGCCATCTTCCTGAAAGGCGCGTCGGCCGCCCAGCTGGCGCAGCAGTTCGGCTTGCATACGGTGATCGACACGGGTAGCCATCCGGAACCCTTGATCCGCGCCAACAACGGCACGCCGCGCACCCTGAGCGTGGATGCGCACTTGCTGGACAACCATTTTGCTTCCGCCGTCACCCTGGTCGACCAGGTGCTGCGGGCCGAAGCGTGGGCGCGCGGCCATGCGGACGAGACGCGCCGTTTCCTCGCGCGCGAATCGAATGCCAGCGAGCACTGGGTGCAAGTGGCTTACGGCAAGGATGCGCATTTGCGCCTGGACACGGACCTGGCGGAAACGTCGATCGCGGGCTTGCAGGATTTCAGCGATTTCCTGTTCCGCTGGAACTTCCTGCCCAGCAAGGTCGACGTGCGCGCGTGGATCGACCCCCGTCCTTTCGAAGCGGCGCTGGCGCTCGCGCGCCGGGCGGCTTGAGCGGGAAGTACGTCAACAGTGGCCATGCTTGATGATGAGGAGAATGCGATGCGGCGACGCACGGTGATGGGCGGGCTGGCGCTGCTGCCCCTGGCGGGACAGGCAGTGTCGGCGGCGAAGGCGGGGGCGCCGCCGGCAGCCCTGCGCATCGCCTCGACGGGTTTTGCAGAGAATGGCAAGGCGGAACTGGGCGGCATCGCCTACCGGGTGCAGCAGGAAGGCTGGCTGGCGCGCGAACTGAAGCAGCGGGGCGTGCGGCTGGAATGGCTGCCCGTCACGGGCGACACGGGCGCGACGATGAATGAAGCGTTCGCCAGCGGACGCATCGACATGGCCGCGTATGGCGACTTGCCGTCCGTCATACTCAACGCGGGCGGCGTGCGCACGCAGGTGATCGTGCCGGCGGGGCGGGGCACGGACCAGTTCCTGTTGGTGCCCACCGGTTCGCGCGCCACGTCCCTGGCCGAGCTGAAAGGCAAGCGCATCAGCGTGCACCGGGGCCGGCCGTGGGAACTGGGCTTGCGCCAGCTGATCGCCGACCAGCGCATGTCGCCCACGGATTTCCGCCTGATTAATATGGACCTCAAACCGGGCACGGCCGCGCTGGCCACGGGCGCCGTCGACGCCTTGTTCATGATCAATGGCTATCCGCTGGAAGACAAGGGCATCGGCCGTATCATCTGGTCCAGCAAGGGCTTACCCGAGCGTAAAATGCGGGCGGAACTGTGGGCGCGGCGCGATTTTACGCAAGCCCATCCCGACATCGCGGAACTCGTGGCCACGGCCTGGCTGCGGGCCCAGCACTGGGCGGCGCTCGACGGCAACCGCGAAGCCGTCATCAAGGATGGCACGCGCAACGGCACGCCCGACAGCGTGGTGCGGCGCAGCTACGACGATCCGGGCTTGCAGTGGAAGGAGCGCTGGTCGCCCCTGTACGATGACGCCGTGTACCGCCATTACCGCCGGGTGCTGGCGTTTGCGCAGGAACAAAAGCTGATCCGGCAACCGTTGACGGCGGAAGAATTGCTGGAGCCGCGTTTCGTCGCGGCCGGCTTGAAAAAGCTGGGGCTGGCCAATTACTGGGAGCCGGCCAAGGTGTAGCGTCAGCGCGGGACGCGGCTCAATGGGGCAGGCACACGCGTCCCGCCACGTTGATCACGTCGTCGCCCGCATGTGCGCGCAGTTGCAGCAGCATCAGGGCCACGCCCAGCATCAGCGCGGCTGCGCAGAGTTTCTTGTGCATCGTCTTTTCCGTTTTTATGCTCGATGGAGCTTGGTTGTCATATTTACAGCCATATTATTGCCGAAATTCATGTGTGCGGGCTGAGCTTGTGCCAGGCGTGCTTTACAATTATGCATCTTGCGCATCCGCGCCATCTGAATGCTATGCATAGTATGTGAAGGGAATGACAAGCCTGTGACTTCCAAGCCGATCAAGATCGCCGCCACCGTTGTCGTGGCACTCGCCGCTGGGGCCGGCATTTATACGTACACCCGTCCCGCCGCCACCGCCGCGCCGGGCGCTCCCGCCGCGGGCAATCCGGCCGCCGCGCCCCAATCGACCGTCGACACGGCCGCGGTGGCCGCCCAATTCCGCGATTTGCTGGGCAATTTCCGCAAGATTATCGTGCTGCTGGCCGACGAGCAAAGTCTGCCCGAAGGGGCGCGCGACGAAGCCCGCAAAGTGGGGCAGGCGCTGTTCCATGAAAACCAGGAGCGCATCGCCAGGCTCGATCTTGTGCTGGATCAATTGACGGCGCCCACCAATCCGGGCCGCTTCGAGGCGCTCGACATTTTATTGACCTATATCGAATCCGATCCCGGCCTGTACGACGCGGACCGCCTGGCGTTCCGCGAACTGCTGCAAAGCATGCTGGCCGACGTGGCCAAGGATTCGTCCCTGCCCGCGATCAAGCTGCACAAGCGCATCTCGGAAGACCTCGACGCGCTGGGCGAGATCGAGCGCAACTACGAGAAGGAAATCCGGCAAATCTTCGGCAACCTGGGCCAGCGTGCCATCGAACTCAAGCGTGAACGGTGGGACGATTACGTGGCGCAGCTGAAAAAACTCTACAGCCGCGAACAGATTCTCAAGGAAAACGGCATCGTCGTGCCGTATGCAACACCGCCGGCTGGCTCCGTGCCCGAAGCCAAGCCCGCACCCAAGAAGGACGAAGCGGAAATCTTCGGCCTCGGCTTGCCGAAGAAAACCATCGTGCTGACCTTTGACGACGGCCCGCACCGCCGCTACACGGAAGAAATCAGCGCCATCCTGAAACAGTATGGCGTGCCGGCCGTGTTCTTCAACGTAGGCCGCAACCTGGGCAGCCTGGACGCGGAAGGCCACGCCAAGCTGGGCGCGGGCGCGGAAGTGAGCCGCAAGCTGATGAAAGAGGGCTATGCCGTGGGCAACCACAGTTTCAGCCACGCACAATTGTCGAAACAGACGGGCGACAAGCTGAAAGGCGAAATCCTCGGCACCGATACGCTGTTGAAGGCCATCAGCCCCGAGCGGGCCGCGCTGTTCCGCTTTCCGTATGGCGCGCGCAACAGCGAAGGCATGGCCGCGCTGGCCGATGCGCACTTGAAATCCGTGATGTGGAATATCGATTCGCTGGACTGGGCCGACCCCGTGCCCAGCTCGATCACCAATCGCGTGCTGGCATCCGTCGACAAGGCGGGACGGGGCATCGTCCTGTTCCACGACATCCATGAGCGCACGGTGAAAGCCTTGCCGGCCGTGCTCGACAAGCTGATCGCCGAAGGCTATCAATTCGCGGGATGGGATGGCACGAGCTTCCAGGTCGCGAAAAGCACGGCCCCGGCGCCGGAAAAGGTGCCCGTCACCACCGGTTACGCCAATTCCTGGGCCGTGGTGATCGGCATCGACGATTACGCGAAATGGCCGAAATTGCAATATGCGGTGCGCGATGCGCAAGGCATCCGCGAGACGCTGATCGAGAAATTCGCCTTTGCGCCCGAGCGTGTCGTGACCCTGAAAAATGGCGAAGCGACGCGCAACAATATCCTGGCGGCCTTCCACGACAAGCTGGCGCATGGCGGCGTGCAAAAGAATGACCGCATCTTCGTCTTCTTCGCGGGCCATGGCGCCACGCGCAAGCTCAGTTCCGGACGCGACCTCGGCTACATCGTGCCCGTCGATTCCGATCCGGCGCAGTTCGCCACGGATGCGATTCCGATGACGGAAATCCAGAATATCGCGGAATCGCTGACGGCCAAGCACGCGTTCTTCGTCATGGATGCCTGCTACAGCGGCCTGGGCCTGACGCGCGGCGCCGGCTCCAGTTCCTTCCTGCGCGACAACGCCAAGCGCATCGGCCGGCAAATGCTGACGGCGGGCGGCGGCGACCAGCTGGTGGCCGACGGCGGACCGAACGGTCACTCCGTGTTCACGTGGACCTTGCTGCAAGGCTTGGCGGGCAAGGGCGACTTGAACGGCGACGGCCTCATTACGGCCACGGAATTGGCCGCCTATGTGGCGCCGGCCGTGTCCAGCGTCTCGAACCAGACGCCCGCATTCGGCAGCCTGCCTGGCTCGGAAGGGGGCGATTTCGTCTTTGAATTGCCGGGCGAGACGGAATTCCTCAGCCCGAACACGACGCAGCTGTCGACGGAAGCCATTGCCCTGAACAGCAAGCTGGACGCCAAACCGGCAGCGGCCAGCGTCACGGTGAAGGATTTGCAGGGCGGCGAACAGAAGATCGTCACGCCTGGCGCCGTGCCGTCGTCCACGCGCCAGCTGGCGCAACGGGCCAACGACCGGGGCTTGCAGCTGTACAAGGAGAAACAGTATGCGGCGGCGGAAGCGCAATTTACGGAAGCGCTGAAATTGCGCCCCGACTTTGCGCTGGCGGCGAACAACCTGGGCTTTGTCTTCTACAAGCAGGAAAAATACCGCGAAGCGGCCCGCTGGTTTGAAAACACGGTCAAGATGGACCCGTCGCGCGCCATTGCCTACCTGAACCTGGGCGATGCGTATGCCAAGGCCGGCGATGCCGCCAAGGCGAAAGCGGCCTATAAAACCTATCTGGAACTGGCGCCGACGGCTTCGACGGCGCCGGCCGTGCGGCAAAAGATGGAAAAGCTGTAAGCGTGTCCGACAGCGAGCCCATCGTCCACGTATTTGCCTGCAACGGGCGCTTTCCCAGCTGGGAAGCGCTGCAGGCTTATCTGTCGCCCACGTACACGGAAGACGGCGATGCCGTGCCGTCGCCATTCTTTCTGGAAACGGGCCTCACGTCCTATGAACCGGCCTGTTTCGAGAGCGCCATGCTGGCGTCGGCCGCGCCGCTGGCGCAGCTGCTCGATGGCGCGTCGTATGGCGACAGCTGGCTGGCGCAGGCATGCACGGATGCGCAGGCGCAGGGCGTGCTGGCCGATGCCAGCGTGTGCGTGTTTGCGCCGAATCAGCTGGCGCACCCGCAGCGCAGTTCGCTGTATTACGTGGGCAGTTACCGTTACTGCGTGGAAGATTGAGCGCCATCCCCCCGTTCCTCATGCAATAGCTTGTTGACGCTGGCCAGCAGGCTGGTGCCCGAGGTGGTGATGAAGCGTGCGCCGGCCGCCTCCGCTTCCGTGCCGTAGCTGGCGATCGTATCTTTGCTGCAATACACGATGATGGGCAGTCCGGGCTGGGCTTGCTGCACTTCGCGCACCGTGCGTATGCCCGCATCCTTGATGCGCCGGCGGTTTTCCACCCGCGCCATGTCCGTGATGAGCAGCGCATAGGGCTTTTGTTGCAGCATGGCCAGCGCTTGCCGCGTCGAGACCGCCTGGTCTACCTTGATGTTTTCCCGTTCCAGCTGTTCCACCAGCAAGGTATTGTTGCGCGGATGGTCGTCCAGCCACAGCACCAGGCTGGCGGGTTTTTTCTCCGCCTGCATGCCGGCCAGGGCCGTGACGGCCGCGCCCTCGCACGGCGGATGGGCCAGCAACAGCTGCGTCACGGCTTCCTGCATGTCCTCCAGCGATTTTTGCTGCAAGCGACTCAGTTCCGCCACTTCGATTTCCTTGCCGCTTTGCAGGCGCACGGATTCGTTCTTGACCATGCTGTCGGCCCGCTTGATCATGATGGACAGGTAAATACGCGTGAGCAGGTAGCCGATCAGAAAACCATGCACGGAAAAGAACAGCATGATGCCGCCCACGACGGCCATGGCTGTGGGCGTGTCCGTGTCCAGGCTCGGCGCGATGAAGGCGGCCATGTTGCGCGCGCTGCCGGGCAGGCTTTTGAGCTCGATCAAGCCCACGCCGACGATGATTTTCGTCAGCCAGTCCGACACTTCCACCAGATTCGAATTGATTTCCATGGGCGTGGGCGTGCCCAGGAACAGGGTATTGCTGGCGTTGCCCGTCGCCGCATCGGCCCCGGCGGCCGGCGGCTCGTCCGTGGCGCGGTCCTTGCCATTGCTGCGCTCGTCGTGCGGCGCCATGTTGACGGTGCCCGAGGGCAGGGTGCGCGGTATGCCGAACAGGAATCCCAGCAGCATGCCGCTGACGCAAAATCCCAGGCTCCACAGCAGGGCCGGCACGGCATGGTAGTAGGGCGGCAACAGGGCGCCCGCCAGCACGGCCAGCAGCCCCGCCAGCAGGATGAACAGCAGGATATACGGCAGCACGTCGCGCTTGCGCACGTCGGAAGGGGGACTGCCTGCCTTGCCGGTGCTGTCGTTCAGGTTCACGCTCGCTCCTTGAAAAGGCTGAATCCAGGCGCCCATCCGCCGCGTATATATAGCCAGCAGGAGCCCGTACTGACATCATAAAAAGGGGAGACGCGATGCTATTGAGAAAACGCAAACTGGTGGCAGCTTGTGCACTGGCATTGTTTGGCATGGGGCGCCAAGTGGCGGCGCAAGTTCCGGCCGACGGGGCCACAGGGGCCGAGGCATCGCGTACCGTGCGCGTGACGGGCCACTATGACAACGCCGTCGGCACGTCGGACGCGGCCAGCCAGGGCGTCATCACCAATGAACTGATCGTCAACCGGCCCGCCTTGCGCACGGGCGAGTTGCTGGAATTCGTGCCGGGACTGATCGTCACCCAACACAGCGGCGACGGCAAGGCCAACCAGTATTTTTTGCGCGGCTTTAACCTCGACCATGGCACGGATTTTGCCACCCACGTCGACGGCATGCCCGTCAACATGCGCACGCATGCGCATGGGCAAGGCTATTCCGACCTCAATTTCCTCATCCCCGAACTGGTGCAGCGCATCGATTACAAGAAGGGGCCGTATTTCGCCGGCGAAGGCGATTTTTCCTCGGCAGGCAGCGCCCGCATCCGCCTAGCCGACAAATTGTCGCAAGGCCAGGCCAGCGTGTCCGTCGGCCAGCACGGCTATGTGCGCGGCGTCGTCGCCGATTCGGCCGCTGCCGGGCCTGGCACCTTGCTGTACGGCCTGGAAGTGAACCGCAACAACGGTCCCTGGGACGTGCCGGAAAACGTGCGCAAATATAGCGGCGTGCTGCGCTACAGCCAGGGCACGCCGGACGACGGCTTCAGCGTGACGGGCATGGCGTACAAGAACAGCTGGAACGCCACGGACCAGGTGCCGTTGCGCGCCGTGGCGTCGGGCCAGATCGGCCGTTTCGGCTCGCTGGCGCCCAGTGACGGCGGCGACACGTCGCGCTACAGCCTGTCGTACGCCATGCGCAAGCGCACGGAGAAGGGGCTGTTCGAACTGGATGCCTACCTGATCCGCTCGCAACTGGAATTGAACAGCGATTTCACCTATTTCCTCGCCAATCCGGTCGCCGGCGACCAGTTCCAGCAAAGCGAGCGGCGCACGGTGGCGGGCGTGAACGCGGCCGAAAGCTGGAGCACGGAGTTGGCGGGACTGCCCATGCGCAACAAGGTCGGCGTGCAAGCCCGCTACGACCGCTTGTCGCCCGTGGGCCTGTACAACACGGTGGAACGAGTACGGCAGAGTACGGTGCGCGAAGACCGAGTGCGCGAAGCCAGCATCGGCCTGTACGGCGAAAACACGGTGCAATGGCTGCCGTGGCTGCGTTCGGTGGCGGGCTTGCGCTACGACGCCTACCGTTTCAAAGTCGATAGTAGTATCGACGGCAACAGCGGCACGGCGAACGACCACGTGGTGTCGCCCAAGCTGTCCCTGATTCTTGGTCCGTGGAGCAAGACGGAATTCTTCGTGAACTACGGAAAAGGTTTTCATAGCAACGATGCACGGGGCACGACGCAGACGCGCCTGCCTGACGGGCAAGCTGCCACGCCCGTGACGCCCATGGTGCCGACGAAAGGCATGGAACTGGGTGCGCGCACGGAATGGCTGCCGGGACTGCAAAGTTCGCTGGCCCTGTGGCGCCTCGACATCGCGTCGGAATTGCTGTTCGTCGGCGACGCGGGCGAGACGGAAGCGAGCCGCGCCAGCCGCCGCCACGGCATCGAATGGAACAACCATTATATTGCCGCGCCCTGGCTGCTGTTCGACCTGGACCTGGCCGCTTCGCGCTCGCGCTATACGCAAGACGATCCGGCGGGCAACCATATCCCCGGTGCCATCGACAAGGTGGCTTCGTTCGGCGTGACGGTGACGGACCAGGGCCCGTGGTCGGGCGCTTTTCAATTGCGCTATTTTGGTCCCCGTCCCTTGATCGAGGACAATAGCGTGCGCTCCGCTTCGACTACACTGGCGTATGCGCGCCTGGCGTATCAGCTCAACCGCAAGACGCGGTTGTCGCTCGACGTGTTCAACCTGTTTGACAAGCGCGCCAGCGATATCGATTATTACTATGCGTCGCGCCTGCCTGGCGAGGCGGCGGACGGGGTGAACGACCGGCATTTCCATCCGGTCGAACCCCGTTCCATACGCCTGACCTTGTCATATGCGTTCTGATAACGGTAGACTGGGGCATGACCGATCATTTAGTAAATACCAGTAAATTTCTTTCCCTCATATTGCGCCACGCCCCCGAAAAAATCGGCCTCGCGCTCGATACCAACGGTTGGGCCGACATCGGCCAGTTGCTGGCGCAATCGGCCCAGCATGGCCGCCGCCTTTCCCGTGAACAATTGGATGACGTGGTGGCGCGCGACAGCAAGACGCGCTACGCCATCAGCGCCGACGGCTTGCGCATCCGCGCCAACCAGGGCCATTCCCTGGCCGCCGTCGATATCGCTCTGCCGCCCGCCACGCCGCCCGCCATGCTGTACCACGGCACGGCCAGCCGCTTTGTCGAAGCGATTCGTGCCGGCGGTTTGCTGCCGGGATCGCGCAACCACGTGCACCTGTCGTCCAGCCGCGAAACGGCCGTCGCCGTGGGCGCGCGCCACGGCAAGCCCGTCGTGCTGACGGTGGACGCAGCCGCCATGCAGGCGCAGGGCCACGTGTTTTACGTGTCGGCCAATGGCGTGTGGCTGGCGGACGCCGTGCCGGTAGCCTTCATCACTTTTCCCTGAGGGTCGGCCGGACTGCGGCTTCCACGCCCGAGTAGGTCAGCACGGCATCGGGCAGCCTGGCCCCTCGCACCCGGATGGCGGCCACGGCCTGGTTCAATTCCGCCACTTCCGCAGGTGTAAACCGCACCTCCGCCGCGCCGATATTGTCGAGCAGATGCGCCATCTGCGTGGTGCCGGGAATGGGCACGATCCATGGCCGTTGCGCCAGCAGCCAGGCCAGGGCGATCTGCGCCGGTGTCACCTGCTTGCGCGTGGCCCAGCTATTCACTAGGGCCACCAGCGCCAAGTTGTGCGGCAGGTTTTCCGGTGAAAAACGCGATTCGAGCTGGCGGATGTCGCCGTCGGCAAAGCGGGTCTTCGCGTCGATGGCGCCCACCAGGAAGCCGACGCCCAGCGGGCTCCACGGCACAAAGCCGATGCCCAGTTCCTCGCACAGGACCAGCACGCCATCTTCCGGCCCGCGCCACAGCATCGAGTATTCGCTTTGCACGGCGGAAACGGGCAGGGCGGCATGAGCGCGCCGCAGCGTTGATAATCCCATCTCGGACAAGCCCCAATGCAGCACTTTTCCTTCCCGCATCAGGTCTTGCACGGCGCCGGCCACGTCCTCGATCGGCACTTGCGGGTCCACCCGGTGCTGGTACAGCAAGTCGATGCGGTCCGTGCGCAGGCGTTTGAGCATGCCTTCCACGGCCAGCTTGATGTGCGGCGGGCGGCTGTTGCGGCCCGGGCGGCGCTCGCCCGTCTGCAAGTCGATGTCCCAGCCGAATTTGGAAGCGATGACGATGTCGTTGCGAAACGGCGCCACGCCTACGCCCAGTATCCTCTCCACCTCGTGCGGGCCATACGCCTCGGCCGCGTCAAACAAGGTGACGCCCCGCTCGAACGCCGTGCGGATGATCCTGTGCATCTCCGGGCGGCTGGGGATCGTCGTCTGGTAGGTGCGGCTCATGTTTTGCACGCCCAGGCCCAGGCTCGATACTTCCAGCTGGCCCAGCTTGCGGCGGTTCGCCACCGTTGCTTGCACCGTCCGGCCCTGCGCCTGGCCGATCAGCGGCGCGGCGGCCAGGCCGCCCGCCGCCAGCAGGAAGCCGCGGCGGCCCGTCGTGTTTGCTTGTTTCATCGGCATGGCTGTCGTTCCTTTCAGATATCGAGCGTGCGTTCGGCCATCCACTGGACGATGGCCGGGTCGCGGTGCGAAAAGAAGCTGCTGCTGCCCGTTTCCAGGGTGGCGATGGCGGCCATGTCCGCTTCGTCCAGGTCGAAATCGTCAATTTCCAGGTTTTCCGCCATGCGCGCGCGGCGCACGGTCTTGGCCAGCACGGCGATGCCGCGGTGCGTCAGCCAGCGCAGCACCACCTGGCCGACGGACTTGCCGTGCTTGCCAGCGATGCCCAGCAGCGATTCATTGTGGAACAGGTTGTTGCGGCCCTCGGCGAACGGCGCCCACGCTTGCGGCTGCACGCCGTGCTCGAGCATGAAGGCCACGCTGTCCGCCTGCTGGTGGAAGGGGTTGATCTCGATCTGGTTGACGGCGGGCGCGATATCGTTGAAGGCGATGAGGTCCATCAAACGGTCCGCATGGAAATTGCTCACGCCGATGGCCCGCAGTTTGCCGCTGCGATATGCATCCTGCATGGCGCGCCAGGAACCGTGCACGTCGCCGAACGGCTGGTGGATCAGGAACAAGTCCAGGTAATCGAGCTGCAAACGCTGCAGCGACTGCTCGATGGCCTGTGCCGTGCGCTCGTAGCCCGTGTCCTGCACCCACAGCTTGCTGGTGACGAACAGTTCCTCGCGCGCGACGCCGCTGCGGGCGATGCCCTGGCCGACGGCCGCTTCGTTCAGGTAGGAAGCGGCCGTGTCGATCAGGCGGTAGCCGGCGGCGATGGCGTCGATGACGCTGCGCTCGCATTCGGCGGGGTCGGGAATCTGGAAGACGCCGTAGCCGGCGACGGGCATGGTGATGCCGTTATTCAGGGTGACGCGGTTCATCGCAAGCTCCTTCAGTCATTAACAGGAGCTACTCTACGGCGTCTGCCACCTATTGATAAGCCGTTGGAATCGGCATGCTCTTATTAGCTGCGCTAATGAATGAAGGCTTTGGCTTTGGCTTGCCCCTGGCGCTTGCGGCGCCAGATCAGCACGCCCGATACGCTCAAGCCTGCCACCAGCAAGCCCATGGCGCAGATGAACATCTTAAAGGGCCAGCCCCACATCGAGGCCATGTGCAGGGCGCTGATCCAGCTGCGGATGGTGTCGCCGCTGGCCGCGCCCGTGGGCAGCCACGCGGCCAGTTGCCGACCGCTGGCCGCGTCGAAGAAGACGGTGGTCAATCCCTTGTGGGCGCGCACGTCGCGGCTGCTGCGCACGTTGTAGCTGTACACGCCCAGCGCGCGTTCGTAGGACAGCGCGTTTTCCTCGACGATGGCGAACGCGTGCCGTTGTGCCAGCGCGTGCATCAACAGACGCCCCTGCGCGCGCGCAGCGGGCCAGTCCAGCTGCGGGCCCGGCGAAGGCGTGTGCCGCGCCACCGCTTCCTCGGCCCCCTGGTGCGGGAACAGCGGCTGCATCACGGCCGCATACACGCCGTACAGGTTGAAGGCGACGCCGCTCCAGGCAAACACCAGCAGCATGGCCCACAGCCACAGGCCGCCCGCGCGGTGCAGGTCGAATACCAGTTTATAGCTGCCACCATGGCGGCGCAGCAGCCAGGACGGGCGCCAGCGCCGCAGCCACGGCTTGCTGCCCGGCGAGCGTTTTTTCAGGCGCGCGGGGAAGGTCAGGGCGGCGCCGATGAAGCAATCGACCGTCCACACGATGGCGACCAGGCCGAAGATGAACAAGCCCGTGTCGCCCAGCGCCAGCGCGTAATGCAGGCGCTCGATGAAGGGCAGCAGGTTGATGGCGCCCTGGCTTATCGCGCCCCAGCGACGCTGGCCCAGCACGGCGCCCGTATAAGGATCGACAAACACTTCGTCGCTGGCCAGCGGCGCGTCGCCGGGCGGGCGCAGGTAAAACACCATGCTGTGGCCGGGCGGCGCGGACAGCGGCGCGTACGTGACGCTCGCCTGGGGAAAGCGCGCGGCGATGGACTCGCGCAGCAGCAGGGCGTCGAGCGGCGCCGCGCCCGGCGTTGGCGGCGCTGCGCGGAAGACGGCGGGCAGCATGGCCGCTTCCAGCTCATCCTTCCATGCGAGCGCGCTGCCCGTGGCGCCGGCCACGATGAGGAAGCCGGCCATCAGCAGGCCGGCGTAGCGGTGCAGCGCCGCCAGTGCGGGGCGCATGTGCAGCGATGGCATCAGAACCTGTACATCGCGCTGACGTTGGCCGTGCGTTCGGCATTGCGGTAGCACAGGCCCGGCAGGTAGCCGCAGTCATACAGGGTCTGCTTGTCGAGCACATTGTTGACGTTGAGGGAAAACTGCCACGGCCCGCGCGACACGCCCAGCGCCGCATCCCACTGCGTCAGGCCGCCATTGCGGATGTTCAGGTTGTCGCCGTCCGAATTGGAGCGCATGGCGCCCAGGAAGCGCATGCCCAGCGCCGCATACGCGGGCAAGGCCGTGCCCAGGTTGAACGCCTGGCGCGCCCAGGCCGAGGCGCTGTGGCGCGGCGCGCCCGACTGCTGCAAGCCAAGGTCGCCGTTATTGCTTTTCCTGACCTCCGTATCGAGGTAGGTGTATTGCGCGATCAGGCTCAGACGGCTGGCGAACTCCGTGCGCGCTTCCAGTTCCAGGCCGCGCGAGCCCACTTGCCCCGTTTGCAGCAGGCTGCCCGGGTTGCCGATGTCGGAGGTGGTGACGTTGTCACGCACCAGGTCGAAGACGGCGGCCGTGTAGCTGGCGCGCTGGCCCACGGGTTCATAGCGCACGCCAGCCTCGAATTGCTTGCCGCGCGACGGCTTCAGGGCGTCGCCGTTGGCCGTGACGCCCAGTTCGGGCGAGAACGAGGTGGCGTAGCTGACATACGGCGCCCAGCCGCCATCGAACAGGTAGACGGCGCCCACGCGGCCCGTGGTGGCCGACGGCGACTGGTGGTAGTCCGCTTTCACGCTGCCGGCATGGAGGTCGGTGACGTCGCGCGATTGCGTCGCCTTGTCGCGGCGCAGGCCCGCCGTCACGACCCAGTGGTCCCATTTGATTTGATCCTGCGCATACAGGCCCAGTTGGCGCGACGGGGCGTCCGCGCGGGTCGGCGACTTGGCCGGGACCAGGGGCTGCTTGCCATACACGGGCTGGTACAGGTCGATCGGCTCGATAAAGCCCTGCTGGTGGCGGTATTCGTCCGTGTTGCGGATGTTCGCGTAATCGACGCCCAGCAGCACCTGGTGCGCCAGGCTGCCCGTGGCGAAGCGCGCCTGCAGCTGGGTATCGGCGAACAGGCTTTTCGACGCCGTATCGACGGGCATGAAATAGCGCTTCACCGTGCCATCGTCATTCAAGCCCAGGGGGAACATGTCCGTGCGGTCGTTCTTCAGGTGCGTGTAGCGCAGGTTCTGGCGCAGCGACCACGTATCGTTGAACGCATGCTCGAACTCGTAGCCGAGCATGGTATTGCGGCGCTTGAAGCGGTTGTCGTCGCCCATCAGGTTGACACCGGGGGCGACCTGGCCGCGCGAGCCTGGCGCCAGCAGCTGGTTGGGAAACGCGTATTGCTGGTTGTCCTGCTCGTAGCGGGCCAGCAGGGTCAAACGCGTGGCCGGTCCTGCCTGCCAAGTGAGCGACGGCGCGAAGTACAGGCGGTTGTCGCGGTCGCGATCCAGCCGCGTGTCCGCTTCGCGGCCCAGCATGACGACCCGATAAGTCCAGGCGCCTGGCGCGTCGAGCGTGCCGCCCACGTCGGCTTTCAGCTGGCGGCGCTGGTAGCTGCCGTACTCGATCCCCACTTCGCGCACGGCGTCCGCGCTGGGACGCTTGCTGACGGCGTTGACCATGCCGCCCGGCGGAATCTGCCCGTACAGCACGGACGCGGGGCCGCGCAGCACTTCCAGGCGTTCCAGGCCATACGGCTCGATGGAGGCGCCAAACGTGCGGCCCGAATTGCGCAAGCCATCTTGCAGGATGCCGTTCGTTTCGATGGTGAAGCCGCGCAGCAGCGAGGAATCGTCGCTGCCCAGCGGGCGCTGGTTCGGCGTCACGCTCGCCGTGTAGCGCAGGGTCTCGTCGAGCGATTCGGCGTTGCGGTCGCTGATTTCATCGGCCGTGACGACGGACACGGATTGCGGGTTTTCATTCAGGGCCGTATCCGTCTTGGTGGCCGAGGCGGCGCGCCGCGCCACGTAGCCGCGCACGGGGCCCGTCGCCGTTTCGCGTTCGGCCGTGGCATTGATGGTGATGGCGGGCAGGGTGGCGCTGGCCTGCGCTGCCTGTGCGCTGGCAGGCGCCGGCAATGGTGTTGCCGAGGCGTCCGCCCGCAGCGCATAGGCGCCGTTGGCGCCCGCCACGACGCGCACGCCCTGGCCGCGCAGCAGTTCGTCGAAGCCCTGGCGCACGGTATAGCTGCCCGCCAGGCCGCCGCTGCGCTTGCCCTGCAAGAGGGCCGCGTCGGCCGACAGTTCCACACCGGCCGCGCTGGCGAACGCGGTCAAGGCCCGCTCCAGCGGCCCGGCGGGGATCGCGTAGGGGCGCTTGGCTTGCGCATTCTCAAGCGTTTGCGCGTGGGCGGCAGGGGCCGTGACGGCCAGGGCGCCCATGGCGGCGCCAGCCAGGAACAGGGCCTGGATGGCGACGGCGAGGGGGAATGGACGCAGCTTGGGGGCGGTCGGGCGAGGGGGCATGGTGCAGATCCTTGGAAAGTGGAAGGAAAAAATCGGTTCTTCCCGTATTCCGAACGAAAAGCCAAAACCCTCAACGTTTTTTCATTTATTTTGCCTATATTTTTCAGGACGCCTGGCGCGGCCCCACGCTGACCCAGTAGCGCGTGCGGTAGCGCAGCTGCACGGGCAGGCTCAGGGCCAGGTTGGCCAGCGAGCGGTCCGTGTCGCGCAGCGAATACACGCCCGTCACGCGCAGGCCGGCGATGGAGGCGTCGCAGCGCAGCACGCCGTGACGGTAGCGTCCCAGCTCGGCCAGCAGTTCGCCCAGCGGCATGCGTTCGGCCACCAGGCGGCCATCGGCCCAGGCGGCGGCGCTGTCTTCCACCTTGCCGATGTCTTGCACTGCGCGGCGCGTATAGCCGGCCTGCTGGCCCGCCTGCAGGTGCACGGGCGCGGCGCCGTCCTGCCGCGGCTGCAGGGCGACGGCGCCCTGGAACACGGCCACCTTGCTGGCGTCGGCATCGAGGCGCACGCCAAAGCGCGTGCCCAGCGCCGTGGCCGTGCCTTGCGGCGTCGCCACCAGCAGCGGACGGTAGACAGGCGCCGTTTCGTGCGCGCTGGTGACGAGGATGGCGCCCGCGCGCAGCACGATGCGCCGTTCGCCGGCGCTGTATGCCATATCGATGGCGCTGGCCGTGTCCAGCACCACTTGCGTGCCGTCGGCCAGCACGATGGCGCGCGTCTCGCCCACAGCCGTGCGGTAATCGCTGGCGGCGCGCTGCCACAGGCCCGATTCGTGCGCCAGCAGGGCCGTGCCGCCGCCCGCCGCGATCAATCCCAGCAGCTGCAAGGCGCGCCGGCGGCCGGCGGCATGGCGCTGGGCCGGCGCCAGCGCGCCGCGCGCCACTTCGCGGGGCAGGGCCTCGAATTGCCGGGCGAAGCGTTGCAGCCGGGCCCAGGCCCGTTCGTGCTCGGGATGGGCGGCGCGCCAGGCGGCGCAGGCGTCGGCATCGGCCGCGCTGGCGTCTTCCGCCCACAGCCGCGCCATCCACTCGGCGGCGCGCTGCAGCACGGCGGGGGCGATGGGAGCACTGTCCAGATGGTGGTTCATGCGCCTTGCGCCATGCAGCAGGCCAGCAGCGCGCGGGCGATGTATTTTTCCACGGAGGAGACGGACACGTCGAGGCGCGCGGCGATGTCGGCGTAGGCCATGCCTTCGAGCTTGCACAGCAAAAAGGCGTCGCGCACCTTGTTCGGCAAGCTGGCCAGGATGGCGTCGATTTCCATCAGCGCTTCGACGATCAGCGCGCGCATTTCCGGCGTCGGCACGAGCGCTTCCGGCTGCGCGGCGATGGCGTCCGCGTAGGCTGACTCGATATGCCGGCGGCGGAACAGGTCGACCACCAGGCCGTTGGCGATCTGCGCCAGGTGCTGGCGCGATTCGACGGGAGCGGGCGCGCGGCCCCGCGCGAGGATGCGCAGATACGTGTCGTGCGCCAGGTCGGCCGCGTCGAAGGCGTTGCCCAGCTTGCGGCGCAGCCAGCCCTGCAGCCAGCCATGGTGGTCGCTGTAGAGGACTTCGATTTGCCGATGCAGTTCCAGTTCGGGGCGTAGCATGCAACCTTTCCATGCCACGGTCCACAGGACAGACAGGCCTTGATGCGATTGAGAATTGTTCGTATTGTAGCCCGATTGCCGGGACTTGTGGCCCGGCAGTGGCTGTCCAGCAACGCTATCGGGCGGCCATCACGTTGAAATCAGCTTGATATCGGCTACCCGCTCCACCAGCCACACGCAAGCGACCAGGGCGATGGCCAGCGAGCCGACGGTCAGCACTTGCCGGTACAGCCACGTCTTGCGCAGCAGCCAGGCGAGCGGCAGGAAGGCGGCGACGATGGCCAGCTGGCCGATTTCCACGCCCACGTTGAAGCCGAACAGGCTGGCCAGCAGGGAACCCTGCGGCAAGCCCAGGTCGCGCAGCACGCTGGCGAAGCCGAAACCGTGGATCAGCCCGAATATGAAGGCGGCCACGGGGCGCTTGCCGCGGAACAGGGGCAGCAGGTTGTTCAGCGCGGCCAGGATCACGGACGCGGCAATCGCCGATTCCACCCAGCGCGACGGCAGCGAAACGAGCGACAGGCTGGCCAGGGTCAATGTGATGGAATGGGCCAGCGTGAACGCCGTGACGACCTTCAGCACGTCATAAAAAGCCGTTTTCAAGCCTTGCCGCTGTTCGCGCAAACCCGGCAGCAGCACGGCCGGCAGCAGCAGCGACAGCAGGAACAGGATATGGTCGTAGCCGATCCAGATATGCCAGATGCCGTGTTTGACGTAGGCGCCGAACTGCGCCAAGCGGTCGGGTGCAGCCAGGGACAGCGTCTGGCGCGGGCTGTCCGGGTCGAAGATGGCCGTTTGCGTGGCGCCGCCGCTGTCGATCTTGAGCAAGCCCTTGTGCTGCGGGTCGAGGTCGGCGAACAGGGTGTAGCCAACGCTTAAGGTGGCGGGCGCGGCGTTGCCGGGGCAGGTGGCCGCAAAGCGCAGCACGCTGTAGGCGCCGTCCGTATGCTGGTCGATCAGCTGCTCGACGGCCTTCAAGGGGCACACGCCCCGGTCGCTGGCCAGCTGCAGGCGCTGCAGCGCGTAGGCGGCGATGGCCGCGTGGCGCGCGCGGATTTCATCCCAGGTCAGCGCACCGTCGCCATTGCCATCGAGGCCGATGGCGAAATCGAGGTCGCGCAGGGCGATATCCCATTGCCCGTCGATCTGCTGGCCGTGCACGGCCAGGCTCAGGTAGCTGTCGCTGGGCTTGTGCGCCTGCGCGGGGGCCAGCCAGGCGCACAGGGTGAGCAGCAACGCGAGCATGCGGGCGTTCACAGCGCACCTGCTTTCTTTGCGGCACTAAGTTTTTGCCCATCCTGCGGCCCCAGCTGCCTGACGAGCCGCTGCAGGGCCACGTCTTCCACGCCATGCGCCGTGATCCAGGCCAGCACCGGTTGCGCCGCCGCGTAGTTGCGCGCGGCCACGGATGCTTCCAGCAAGATGCGCATGTCGGGCACTTCCTTCTGGATGGCCCAGTTTTTCTGCGCCAGTTGCAGGGCGGCCGGCGCATCCTGTTGCAAAAACAGGGCGAAACGGGCCTGTTCCCGCTGGTGCACGGTGTCGCCGCGTTGCATGGCGGCATTGAAACGGGCCGCCAGTTCCGCTTTTGCCGCCAGGAAGGCCGTCTGCTGGCCGGGCAGCGCCTGCAGCGCCAGCGCGTAGCGCAGCAGCAGGGCGTCGATGCGCTGCTGCTCTTTCAGCAATTTGACGACTTCCTGCGGGCGCTGCCGGTCGAGCAGGAAATCCGCGTAGGCGCCCAGCAGATAGCTGTCGCGCGGCTGCCGCGCCAGCGCCGTCGTGTAGCGCGCCTCGGCCAGCGCCGCCTCTCCGCGCCGCGTGGCCATTTCCGCCAGCAGGGTTGCGGCCCAGCTGTCGAGCTCGGGCGCCGCGCCGGCGCTGCGTTGCAGGGTCAGGTCCAGCAAGCGCTCGCTGCTGGCGGCGCGGCCCGTGACGCTGGCGATACTGGCAAGGCAGGTGACGGTGACGAGCTGCGTCGTCAAGGCGGACAGCCGGGCGCAGGCCGCTGTCGCCTGGGCGTAGTCGCCCTGCACGGTGAGGACGGTGGCGCGCGTCAGCCAGGCCTGGCCGTTTTGCGGCTGCTGGGCGATGACGGCGTCGAGGTCTTGCAGGGCGGGAGCGAAATGGTGGGTGCTTTGCAGGATGGTGGCGCGCAGGAGGCGCACGGGGAGGGGCGGCGCCGCTTGCCGCCACCAAGGCGCCAGCGCCGCTTGCGCGTAGCCCAGGTAGCGCGGGTCTGTTTCGCTGCGCGCCAGGGCAATGTAGCGCTGGGCCAGGCTGGTGGCCAGGGCAAGGTCTTGCGGCGTGTCATTCAGTTGCTGGCGCAGGCCGCGCAAGGCCAGCTGCGTGGCGTCGGCGCGGCGCGGCAATTGCTCGATGACGGCGCTGCCGTCTTTCGGCGTGTAGGGCGCGGCCAGCGCCAGCACGGGCAGGCAGGCGCACAGCAGGGAAATCGGTGTTTTCATCGTGGACGCCATCGACGGTGGAGTAGGGCGGCAAGGGCGGGCGCCGGAGAACGCTGTCTCCGGCGCCCGCACTCGGTGACCGCGCGTTACAACGGTACCGGCTCCGTATTTTCCGGAGAGGTCGCCATGATGGCGTCGATGGCGACGCCGTCCTTGTCATCGCTGGTGGTCAGGATGACGTTGCTGACGGCCACATAGAAGGCGTCGAGCAAGACCACGGGCGGAGGGGTGACGCCGCCGTCGCCGTTATCGCCGCCGTGGCTGCTGCCGCCGCCACCGCAGCCGGCCAGCAGGGAGGTGAGCGCCAGGGCGCCGCATGCATGGAGCTTTTTCATCGTATTCTCCTCGTAGGCTTACAGTTGCGGCGAACCGGCGATGGGGTTTTTCAGGTAGGGAAAACCCGCCGTGAAGTAGGTTTCATCGAGGAAAGCGCCGTCCGTGAAGTGCAGGGCGCCGGCCGGGGCGTCGGCCGGGGCGCAGCCGATGTTCAGGGTGCACAGCTTGCCCATGGCCACGCGCAGCACCACGTCGACCACGTCGTCGCCGGGGCGGCGGCCGTTCGGGAAGCCCGCGTTATCGCCATCGATCACACCCAGGCGCTTTTGCGCGCCGACGGCGGTGGGGGCGATCGAGGTGTTCAGGCGCAACATTTCAGAGGCGACGACCGTCGCTGGCTGGTTCACGCCCTTGATGCCCGTCAAAAAGGTGGCCACCAGGTCGTTGCGGGGGAAGTTGGTGGGCGCCTTGGCGCCAGCCGAGCCGAACAGCACTTCCACCAGCGCCGGCGCCGTCGGGTTGGTGACGTAGTCGGCAAATTGCGCGTCGCCCGACGGTTTGCTGGCGTTGAAGCGGTCCTTGTCCTTCAGGCCGATGACCAGTTCATTCACCAGCGGCATGCCCAGGCGCGACACTTGCACCCATGCGCCGCCTTCCTTCGAAGCCGTGGTGGCCGTGCCCGGCGCCGGGTTCAGCAAGCGTCCCTGGCGCAGGCTGGCCGTGGTCCAGCCGCCGATGACGGGGTCGCTGCCAGCCGTCAGGCAGGCGGTCGGCACTTCCATCTCGATGGCCGTGACATTTTTCCGCGCCAGGTCATCCTTGGCGGCCGACTCCGCATTCGCGGCGAATTCCGTAGCGGGCGCCTTGATATTGATCAAGTCGAACGTTTCGCCCAGGTTCACGACGAACGGGTCCTTGCGCTGGCCGACGAACATGCGCGCCGGCGTGGCGCAGCCGGGAATATTGACGGCATACACATGTTGCGCAGCATACGC
The DNA here is from genome assembly GCF_030397625.1 of Janthinobacterium sp. SUN026. NCBI lineage: Bacteria > Pseudomonadati > Pseudomonadota > Betaproteobacteria > Burkholderiales > Oxalobacteraceae > Janthinobacterium > Janthinobacterium sp. SUN026. The sequence continues at coordinate 170,017 of NZ_JAPQNU010000008.1, forward strand.
GGCATAGTTGGGGATGGCCTTGTTGCCGATGTTGTCGACGGGCTTGTCGAAGGTCGTGCCGCCGCCGCTGGCGTTGGTGACGGCGCTCCTGGTACCCGTGCGGCGGTCGCCCCGCACCACGGTGACGCTGTACGTTTCGCGCACGTTCAGGCCGGCCGGGTTGACGCTATCGATGGCGCCGCCGTTGATGACGAGCGGAATCGAGACTTTCTTGCCGCCCACGGTGAACTGGCCATCCTTGATGGTGTTGGTGAAGCGGAACTGGAAGGTGAGGTCTTCCTTGCCGTCGCCATTGTTGTCGATATGGATTTCGTACAGGGCGTTGGGGTCCATGGCGAAGTAATTCGGGCCGCCGTAGGCGTCCTGCAGGGGAATGTAGTCGGCCACCAGGGTGGTGTAGGCGCCGCGGCCCGCTTCATAGCTGCGGAACATATAGAAGTCGGTGGCGTCGACCTTGGGGTTTTGCGTGATGAATGGCGCTTCGCGGTGGCTGGAAGCGTGGGCCGCTGGCGCGATGGCCAACGTGAAGGATACGGCGAGCAGGTTGCCCATGAGGGCGGCGCCCAGCGCGGTTTTCGAGTGTGACAAGGACATTTCGATTCTCCCGATTTTTGTTAGCGTTGACAGACAAGTCCAAGAAACTGCAGGCTGCCTGACTTATACGCACGGGGAACGAAAACGGATTCACTGCCTTGAAAAGGAGGTCATTGGCTCACCAGGCCAGCACCTTGGGGCCAAGGGCCGCGCCGATGGCGGTCGGCACCAGCATGCCCAGCACGTACCAGAAACCGACGAAGCTGGCCGCCAGCTCGGGGCAATGCAGGCAGTAGACGAGCGCCGCCATGGCGCCGGCCGCGAAGCCGGCGGCCGCGCCCGCCAAGCGCAGGCGCGTGGGGGCCAGCTGGCGCATCAGGCGCAGCACGGCGGCCAGAATGGGCAGGGAAAGGGTGGCGATCAGCAATGGGCAACTGCGCCAGGTGGCGCCCCAGAACAGCTCGGCGCGTTGCCCGGGAGGGGCTGCCTGCAGGATGATGGCGCCCAGCGCCCACATCAGCAGCAGGGGCAGGGCGAGCAGCAGGGGCAGCGCGCGCGTCGGCGCACCGGGCATGCACAGGCGGCGGCCGACATGCCAGGCCGCCAGGCAGAGGCAGGCGACGAAACCCACCTTGATCCAGAAATCGGGCAGCCGGGCCAGCTGTTCCAGGTTGGGCCGCACGCCCAGCAACATGGCCATCAGCGCCACGCTGCCCAGTACGCCGGCGCTCAAAGTGCCTGCGGCGCGCCAGCGGGCGCCCGGGGGCGGCGCGGCGGCCACGTCGGGGCCGCTGGCCAGCATGGCGATCAAGTCATCGGTTTTCATCGTGTCCTTATCCTCAAGTTGGCTGCCAGTGCCTTCAAGCCGCGATGCACGGCCACTTTGACGCTGGCTTCCGAAATCTGCATGGCCGCCGCCGTGTCGCGCACGGACCAGCCGTCGAGCTTGGTATGCACGATGGCGTCGCGCTGCTGCGCCGGCAAGCTGGCCAGCAATTTGCCCAGGTCGTGGCTGGCTTCGGCCGCCTCGGCATCGGCGCTGGAAAACAGTTCCTGCGCGCTATCTTCTTCGTCGTACGGCAAGTGCTGCGCTTCGCGCCGTCCATGCCGGCGCAGCCAGTCGATCAATTTATAGCGGGCGATCGCATGGATCCACGACGTCAGCGGCACGCCCGTGTCATACGTCAGCCGCTGGTTGTGGATGGCCAGCAGGCACTCCTGCACCAGGTCTTCCACCTCGTCCGGCCAGCGCTGCAGGCGGCGCCGCAGGAATGCGCGCAAATGGCTGCTGCTGGCCTGCAAGAAACTGCGATACGCCGCCGCATCGCCGTCGAGCCCGCGCAGCATCAAGCCATGCAGCCGCAATTCCGTGCCATGCAGGTGCTCGCTTACAGGTATTCGTTGCATGCAGGCCTTTGGTGACAGGCGTTGAAAAAAATAAATATCACTAATTTTGCCGGCGGCTGTAACCAATCCGGCCATTGCGGCGAATTGACAGGCAAGCACGCTTCTTCATTCACTATAACGGGTAGTCATCATGCATATCAAGCACCGCCTTGCCGCCAGCCTCGTTCCGCTCTGCCTGTGGGCCGCGACGGCACCCGCGTACGCGCAGCTGGCGGCCGGCCAGCGCTGCGCCGTGCAAAGCGGGCCGCAGACGGCGGCGCTGGTGGAGCTGTACAGCAGCGAAGGCTGCTCCAGCTGCCCGCCCGCCGACCAGCGCCTGAGCACCTTGCGCAAGGAAGCGGGGGCGGCCAGCCTGGTCGTGCCGCTGGCCCTGCACGTCACGTACTGGGACCAGATCGGCTGGACGGACCCGCTGGCGCAGGCGCAATTCGATGCGCGCCAGGCCGAGTTGCTGCGCCACCAGCCCCGCCACGTGGCCTACACGCCCCAATTCTTTGTGGGCGGCACGGAATTGCGCGGCTGGGATACGCAACTGCCGGCCGCCATCCGCCGCATCAACGCGACCGCCGCGCCCGTCAATATCAGCCTGTCCGCCACGCCTGGGCCGGGTGGAAAATTATTGCTTGAAGCCAATGCCAGCGCGCCGGATGGGCAGACGGGCGGCCAGCTGTATGTGGCCATCAGCGAAAGCGCCATCGTCTCGAAAGTGCTGCGCGGCGAAAACCGCGGCGCCACCCTGCATCACGATGCGGCCGTGCGCCTGTGGCTGGGACCCGTTGCGCTGGCGCAAGGCCACGCCCGGCTGCGCCGCGAAGTCAACCTGCCCGCCAGCTGGCGCCCGGAGCAGCTGCAAGTGGTCGCCTTCGTGCAGCGGGCCGACAGCAGCGCCATCCTGCAAGCCGTCAGCACGGCATCCTGCGCGAAGGGAGTGATGTGATGAACGGACAAGCGAACGTGATCCACCCCGTCTGGCTGCGCCTGACGCACTGGCTCAATGCCGTGGCCGTCGTGGTGCTGGCCACCAGCGGCTGGCGCATCTATAACGCGGCGCCATTTTTCCCCTTCGAGCTGCCGCGCGCGCTGACCCTGGGAGGCTGGCTGGGCGGCGCCCTGCAATGGCATTTCGCCGCCATGTGGCTGCTGGTGGCCAATGGCTTGCTGTATCTGATCATCAATATCGCCTCGGGACGGCTGCGGCGCCAGTTCTTTCCCCTGACGCCGCGCCTGTTGCTGGCCGATTTCATGGCTGCCCTGAAGGGCAAGCTGGCCCATGCGGACCCGCGCCGCTACAACATGGTACAGCGCGCCGCCTACCTGTTCGTCATGCTCGACTGCATCGTGCTGGTGCTGTCCGGCCTGGTGCTGTGGAAGTCCGTGCAATTCCCCCTGCTGCGCGAACTCATCGGCGGCTACGAGAGCGCGCGCAGGGTCCACTTCATCGCCATGGCGCTGCTGACGGGCTTTGTCGGCGTGCATTTGCTGATGGTGGCGCTGGTGCCGCGCACCCTGGTCGCCATGCTGCGCGGCCGCTAAGGAGACGATCATGAAAAAAACCATCCTCGTGCCAAGGCAGGGCCAGGCCATGCTGGACGACGCCTTGCGCCAGATCAAGCAACCGTCGCGTCGTTTGTTTTTGCAGCGCAGCCTGACTCTGGGCGGCCTGTCCTTGTTGACCGGCTGCAACGTCAGCGACCCGTCCGGCATCGAGACGGCGCTGGCGGCCGTGTCGCGCTTCAACGACAGGGTACAGGGCTGGCTGTTCGACCCGACCAAACTGGCGCCGACCTACCCGGACTCCATGATCACGCGGCCGTTTCCCTTCAACGCGTATTACGGCGAAGACGAGGTGGAAGAAGTCGATGGCGACGCCTGGCGCCTGGAACTGAGCGGCTTGATCGCCGACAGGAAGCCGTGGACCCTGCCGCAATTGCGCGCCTTGCCGCAGGAAACCCAGATCACGCGCCACATCTGCGTGGAAGGCTGGAGCGCCATCGGCAAGTGGGGCGGCGTGCCGTTTTCCCACTTCCTGAAGCGGGTCGGCGCCGACACGACGGCCAAATACATCGGCTTCAAGTGCGCCGACGATTATTTCACCAGCATCGACATGGCCACGGCCCTGCATCCGCAAACCATCATGGCCCTGAGCTACGACGGCCAGGAATTGCCGCCCAAGTACGGCTACCCGATGAAATTGCGCATGCCGACCAAGCTGGGCTACAAGAATCCCAAGCACATCCAGGCCATTTTCGTCACGAACACCTACCCGGGAGGGTATTGGGAGAATCAGGGCTACAACTGGTTCGGCGGTTCCTAGGATGGCCGGAGAGGCGGCCAGTGCGTAATCGTACTGCCTGCGGCAATGCGCCTGGCCCTGACCACCTCCCGGCCTTCCTATTATTTATCAGCAAGCAGCACCCGTAGCACCGCAGTCGCTTTCACACCGGGCATTTGCCCAACTAACCCAGAGACAAGGACATATCATGAAAACCACGATCACCACCTTCGCCGCCATCCTCGCTTCCGCCATCCTCATGTCGGGTGCCGCGTTTGCCCAGGATGCCATGAAGAAAGACCCCATGGCCAAGGACGCCTCGGCCGACGCCATGCACAAGGACGCCATGGGCAAGGACGGCATGCACAAGCCGATGGCGAAGAAACACATGAAGAAGGACCACATGGCCAAGGATGGCATGGCGAAAGATGCCATGGCAAAAGACGGCATGAAGAAGGATGAGATGAAAAAGGATGGCATGGCCAAGGATGCAATGGCCAAATAAGCGGGCAAGCAAGGTTTTGCATGGGCAGGCGCGCCATCCTCGCCGGGTGGCGCGCCTGCCGTCGTTTCGCCAGCGGCTTGCTGGTGTTCATGGCAATTTGCTAAAATTGAAAACTTATTTAATAGCAATTGCTGGAGTAACGATGCCGATGCATGAAGCAAGCTTCCCATTACGCTGCGCGGCAGCGGTGCTGGCCATCCTGCCCGCGCTTGGCCAGGCGATGCCGGGCGCGACCTGTCCGCCCCAAGTGTACCCGCGCGAGGCGCGCCTGTATGAACTGGAAGGTAAGACGAGCATGCGCTTTTCCGTGGGGCAGGATGGCAAGGTGGCAACGGCATCCGTGGCACGCAGTTCGGGGTGGAAAGTTTTGGACGATGCGGCGCTGAGCAATGTGAGGCAGTGCGTATTCCCTGCTGATAGAGCGGCCAAGGAAAATTTTAGTGTTCAATATGTATGGGACCTGGACGATACCGAGCTCTTGCGTCCCTTGCTGGTACCGGGCAGCTGCCAGCCTTCCCAGCGCGTCCAGGGCTATAACAACCTCGACAAATCGGCCAGCAATGACAGCGGCATAGTGCTGCGCATGTTTATCGGCAGCGAAGGAGCCCCTGCACGCATCGTGGCCGAAGCGCCAGGCCTGCCAGCGGAACTGGTCGAGGCGGCGGTTACCTATGTGCAGGGTTGCCGTTTTGCTATCGACCCTGAAGTTGGCGGCACGCGTAGCTGGAGCACGTATGGCAAGGTGCTGCTGCGCCGCCAGCCCCTGTAGTAAGCTTGCACTGTCCACATCGTTTTCCCGCCGAAGTCATGACTGAACCATCCGCCGCCGCTGTTGCCACTGTATCGTCCCCCTCCGACAAATCGATCCGCCGCCGCTCGCTGTTCGCTGCCTGCAGCGCGCATGCCGTGCATGACGGCTTGACGGATGTCATCTATGTGCTCCTGCCCATCTGGCAGGCGCAGTTCGGCATCAGTTACGCCATGGTGGGCCTGTTGCGCGGCTCCTACTCGGGCATGATGGCCGGCTTCCAGTTGCTGGCCAGCCGCATGGCGAAGCGCTGGGGGCGCGAACGCATGCTGGTGGGCGGCACGGCGCTGGCCGGCGTCGCCTACCTGATCGCGGGGCAGGCGGGCGGCCTGGCCGTCTTGCTGATCGCCTTGCTGCTGGGCGGCCTGGGCGCCAGCACGCAGCATCCGCTGGCCTCGTCCATCGTCACCGACACGCACGAGGCGGGTGGCGGCGTGAAGGAGGCGCTGTCGCACTACAACTTTGCCGGCGATATCGGCAAGACCCTGATTCCCGCGCTGGTGGGCTTGCTGTTATTGGTGTGCAGCTGGCAAGCCAGCGTCTCCTTGCTGGGCTTGCTGGGCCTGGCGGCGGCCGGCTTGCTGTGGTGGCTGCTGCCGAAACCGGGCGAGCTGCAGGCGGGCGCGAAGAAGGCGGGCAAGACCATCGCCGGCAGCGGCTCGAAGGCGAGCTTTCGCGCCTTGCTGGCCACGGGCACCCTGGACAGCGCCGTGCGCATGGGTTTTCTCACCTTTTTGCCATTCTTGCTGAAAAGCAAGGGCGCGGGCACGGCCGGCATCGGCGTGGCGCTGTCGCTGCTGTTCGTGGGCGGCGCCTTCGGCAAGTTGCTGTGCGGCTACCTGGGCGCGCGCATCGGCATGATGAAGACCGTGTGGCTGACGGAATCGATGACCTCGCTGCTGATCGTGCTGGCCCTGTGGCTGCCGCTTGCCGGCGTCATGGCCATGCTGCCCTTGCTGGGACTGGCGCTCAATGGCACTTCATCCGTGCTGTATGGCGTGGTGCCGGAACTGGCCGAACCTGGCAAGCGCGAACATGCGTTCGCCCTGTTCTACACGGGCAGCATCGGCGGCGGAGCGCTGTCCCCCGTGCTGTTCGGCGCGCTGGGCGACCATACGAGCGTGCACACGGCCCTGCTGGCGCTGGCGGCCGTATTGCTGCTGACCTTGCCGCTGGCGTGGAAGGTGCAGCGGGGCCTGGCGCACGGCGGCACCGCATGAGGGGACGCTTCGCATGAGCCTGCCATTGCCGCGCGATAAACACGATACGCGCAACGCGCAAGCCCTGATCGCCTTGAGCTGGGAGGAAGTCCGTCCAGCCATGCCGCAGATCCTGGAATGGGTGCAGGATGTGAACTGGCCCGTGGCCGGCGTGCTCCTGCCGTATCTGGCCGGCATCGGGCCGCGCCTTGCCCCCTATATAAAAACGGTGCTGGCCGGTAATGACGAACAATGGAAGTATTTTGTATTGCAGGGCATCGTGCGCCATTCACGGGAGCTGGCATTCGAATTGGACGGGGAATTGCAACGCTTCGCCCATGCACCGACAATGGAAGAGCGGGAAGAAGGCGTGGCCGAGGTGGCCCGGGAAATTCTGCAATGCCAGATAATAACTGTGGCCGGCCAGTAATCAGGGGCATTATGGTAAGAAATCAGTATTGAATGTGCGTGCGTGTGGCCATTCCTGTAATAGATAGGAGACAATCCGGGCCGAATATATTTCGACCTCCGGGTTGTAAAACCCTCCCTATCATTTAACAGGAAGATTACATGGGCAATTTTAGTATCCCGCAAACCAATAAAGCACTCGCCGTGTATTTTCATGGCAAGACGGTGCCTAGGCTGTTTGCGGTATTTGCGGCGATCCTGGCGGCAGTGGCAGGTTTTGTCTTGTACCTGAGCACGACCATACCTCAGAAAACACTGACCGATACGCAGGCCATGACCTTGCGTAATGGCGCCAAGCTGGGCACGCACAGCAATTTGACTATTCTGTACGGCACGGCGGCTTTTCTATTGCTGCTCGCCGTGCTGGTACTGGTCATGCGCGCGGTAATGCTCAAGCGACAGAATAGCCGTTTTGAATTGCATGAAGACGGTGTGGTGCATGAATTGAACGGCATTCGCAGCTATGCCGCCTTTGCCGATATCGAGGATCTGTATCTGTTTGCCGGCGGCTCCACCGCCATGACCGGCATGATCAATAACTTTGCCTACCGCACGGGCGCCGACCAGCCCTGGATATGGGCTACCGGAGAACTCAAGCGCTTTGACGAATTCATGGACGAATTTCGCTCCCGTCACTTGGAATACCGCATGCCCGTCTTGAAGCAAAAGCTGGCGGACGGCGAGCGCGTGACTTTCCGCTACATCAGCAGCGGCGAGGTATACAAGAAACGCTTCTTCGGCAATTTCCTGAATGTCAAGACACAGGAACTGGCTTTCTCGGCGCGGGGCTTGCATGTGGACGGCGTCACCTGGCCTGGTGCCAGCCTGAAGTGCATGAATCAGAACGACTGGACCGAGAGATTGACGATCAAGGATGCGGCGGGTACGACAGTCTTTTCATGCATCGGCACGGGTATCCTGAGTTTCGACCTGTTCGCCAATATGATAGACGACGAGATTAATCAAGCGTCGTAATTCCGGCGGAAATAAGCCTCCCGATACGGGGAGGCTTGCGACCGGCTTATCCCGGCCGGCGGCCAAATGCAGATAAAAAATGAAAACACATTTACTGTCGAATGACGAATATCAAAAAACCTTCCATGCGCCTATGTTGAAGGTGACCGAGACCGCCAGGGAAGTCGTCGATCTTTGGGCATATGCCGATCTGGTCATCGGGAGTGACTTTGGCGACGCCGCGGACTGGAATTGGCAGGTCGCGCATATTTATGAGTCGTCAGATGGAAAGTTTCAGCACATCGGCATTCCCGTTCCCCGCGATGATACTTATCTGACTGTGATCGTCGATATACAAGGCAGAAAAATCCTGGGGCATGTTTTTCTTGATTTGCGCGCCAGGCAGTCAAGCCGCAGTGAGGAATAACAGGGAGCGATTGGTGCTCCATGTCGCATTGATAAGTTATTGGCAAGCCGATACGGCATGACTTGCCCGCCAGTCCCCCCATCGTCTACACTCGCCGCATGAAAAATTTTGAAAAGCGGCGCGACCGCTACGACTTGTTCCGGGCATTCGACAATCCCCTCGTCAACATCAACTTCCAGCTCGACGTGCCGGACTTCCGGCCCTGGTGCAAGGAACGGAAAATCCCCGTGTTTCATTTTTTCCTGTTTTGCCTGCTCAATACGGTCAGGGATATCGATCAGTTCATGTACCGCATCTACCAGGGCGAAGTGATCAGGATCGATGATTTTCCCGCTTCCTATACCGTCATCAATGGTGACGAGAACCTGAACTACACGCGTTTCACGATGACGGACCAGCTCGACCTGTTCATCGAACGCAGCCTGGCAGCCAAGCGCTTCGCGGAAGCCAGCTCCGCGCTGATCAATACGGGCGAGGGAGAGACCGAGCGCGAGCAGCGCAACAATATCTTCATCACTTGCCTGCCGTGGCTGGAGCTGGCGGCCATCGAACACCCGATCCACCGCCACCGCGACGCCGATATCCCGACCTTTACCTGGGGCAAGTTTGGCCCCGCGCAAGAGGATGGCCGCATGCGGGTGCCGTTTTCCGCGCAAGCGCACCATGGCTTTGTCGATGGCTACCACGTGCAGAAACTGGCACAGGCATTGTCGCAGCGCATCGCCGCCACCATTGCCTAGGCCAGATAGTCGCTGGGCGCCTGGCCCAGCACGCGGCGGAAGGCGGCCGTGAAGGCGCTGGGGCTGGCATAGCCGAGGTCGAGCGCGACACGGGTGACGGCTTGCCCGTCCGCCAGCCGCGTGATGGCCGCCAGCAGGCACGCTTGCTGGCGCCATTGGGCAAAGGCCAGCCCCGTCTGGGCGCGGAATTGCCGCGTAAAGGTGCGCCGGCTCATGCCGGCCTGCGCCGCCATCGCATCCAGGCTGCTGTCCAGGCTCGGCTGCCGCAGCATGTCCATGCACAGGCGCGCCAGCCGCGGTTTCTGCGGCAGCGGGGCGCTCAGGGGCAGGGGGCTGGCGGCGGCAATTTCGTCGAGCAGCAAGGCCATCAGCCGTCCGGCGCGCGATGCTTCGACGTACAAGGCTTCCACGGTCACGGCCTCGGCCAGCAACTGGCGCAGCAGCGGCGAGGCGTCCAGCACCTGGCAATGGGGTGGCAAGCCCATCCCGGCGATGGCCGGTGCGTCGATAAACACATTGTGCATGGTCACGGCGCCATGCATGCGCATGCCGTGGGAGAGCCGGGCCGGCACCCAGCAAGCCCGCTGCGGCGGCACCAGCCAGTTGCCTTGCGGCGTGTGCACGCTGATGACTCCGCGCGCCGCATAGGCGAATTGCCCGCGCGCATGGCTATGGCTGGGAAAGACGGCATCGGCGGCATGGTCGCGCGCCGTGGCGATCAAGGGGCGGGGCACTTCCGTATAAAAATCATCCATGGCCCATACTCTACAGTATTTGACCTGTCATCGAAGGCAGGCCGCTTGCCGGCCGCTTACCATCACACTCTTTTCAGGAGTGAACATGCACAATACCTTTCATCGCGTGGGCAATGGCCCGCACGCCGTCATCGTCCTGCACGGCTGGTTTGGCGACGCCCACGCTTTTTCCCCGATGGAAGCGGGTCTCGACGGCGGCGCTTTCAGCTATGTCTTCATGGACAATCGCGGCTATGGCGGCATGCGCGGCGCGGCCGGTGAGTATTCGATGGAAGAGGTCGCCCGCGACGCGCTGGCCTTGGCCGATGCGCTCGGTTTTGCCACCTTCAGCGTGGTGGGCCACTCGATGGGCGGCATGGCGCTGGAACGGCTGGCCCTGCTGGCGCCCTTGCGCTTGCGCAAACTGGTGGCCGTGGCGCCCGTGCCCAGCTGCGGCGTGGCATTCGACGGGGCGGCGCGGCAATTGTTTCTCGACGCCAGCGGCAACCAGCAGGCGCGGCGCGCCATCATCGACCGCAGCACGGGCGGGCGCTTGCCTGCCGCCTGGCTGGACTGGAAGGCGCAATATTCGTGGGAGAGTGCGGATCGGGCCGCGTTTGCACGCTACTTCCTCGCGTGGAGCGGGACGGATTTCAGTGAAGAAATCAAGGCGGCGCGCGTGGCACTGCCGTTGCTGGCGCTGGTGGGGGAGCACGACCCCCGTTTTGACGCGGCCCTGATGCGCCGCACGTATCTGGCGTGGTACCCGCAAGCCCGGCTTGAGGTGCTGGGCAATGCGGGACACTATCCGATGAATGAAACGCCGCTGGCCCTGGCGGCCAGCATCGAGGCATTCTTGACTGAAAAAGACTAGTTACGCTGCTTTGCTGCGCAGGCGCAGCAGGCTCAGGCCCAGCAAGACGAAGGCGCCGCCGCAGATGCGGTTGAACAGCTTGGCGCGGCCCGGCGTGGCCAGCTGGGTTTTCAGCAGGCGCGCCAGATTGGCGTAGAACAAGTGGGCCAGCATGGCGCAGGCGACAAACGAGGTCGTCAGCACGGTGAACTGGATGGCCACCGGTTCGCCCGGCGTGATGAATTGTGGAAACAATGCCGAAAAGAACAGGATGGCTTTCGGATTCGTCAGCGCCACCGTCAAGCCCTGGCGAAACAGTTTCCAGAACGTGTTGGGATTCGCCGCGCCGGGTGCCACGGGCGCATCGGCCACGACGCTGGTCTTGCTGCGCCATTGCTTGATGCCCAGGAACACCAAGTACAGGGCGCCAGCCAGTTTCAGCAGCATGAAGGCCGTGGCCGAGGTGGCCAGCACGACGCCCATGCCGGCCATGGCCACGCCGGAAATGATGAACAAGCCGAAACCGTTGCCCATGCTGCTGATCATGGCGCGGCGCGGTCCGACGGCGATGGCATTCGAGATGGCCAGCAGGACGGCCGGGCCGGGAGAAAACGTGACGAGCAGGGCGACGCTGCAGAAAAGCAGCCAGTTCGAGAGATGCATGGGTGTTCCTGGGTGGGGCCGGAGCCGGATTGAGAGTCAAAACACGCTTATTGTACGAAGTTTTCGACTCCCGTGTCGGCTACCCCGGCCCGACAGCGGCGAGTGTCATGCAAACAGGCTGGCGACCACATGGTTGATGGCGGCGCCACCGGCGATCAGCCAGCAGAACAGCAGGCCGGCCAGCAGCAGGGGCTTGATGCCGGCGCGGCGGATGGCCGACATGTGCGTCGTCAAGCCCAGGGCCGCCATGGCCATGGCCAGCAGGGCCGTGTCGATATCGGTGATGGTGGCCACCATGCTTGCTGGCAGCAGACCCAGCGAATTGAAGGCGACCACGCCGATGAAGATGAAGGCGAACCAGGGGATGGCCAGCTTGGCCGCCTTGTCGTGGCCGCCGTTGCCACTCCTGGCCTTGCTGCGCGCCAAGACCGCCGACAGGATGACGAGAAACGGCGCCAGCATCATCACGCGCACCATCTTGGCGATCACGGCCGCATTCGCCGCCTCTTGCCCGATCGACTTGCCAGCCGCCACCACTTGCGCCACCTCATGCACGGTCGAACCGATGTACACGCCGAACGCGGTGGGCGTGGCGCCCAGCACCTGCCAGCCCAGGTTCCACCGGTACAGCAAGGGATACAGGAAGATGGCGATGGTGCCGAACACAACAACGGTGGAGACAGCCACGGTGACATCCTCGCTGCGCCCCTTGACGACGGGCTCGGTTGCCATCACGGCCGCCGCGCCGCAGATGGAGCTGCCCGCGCCGATCAAGATGGCGCTGTTGCGTTCCAGTTTGAACACCTTGGTGCCGAGGAACATGGCCAGGCCAAACGTGGACGCCAGCACCAGCGCGTCGATGGCGATGCCGGCCAGGCCCACCTGGCCGATATCCTGGAAGGTCAGGCGGAAGCCGTAGAGGATGATGCCGAGTCGCAATAATGTCTGCTTGGAAAAGGCCACGCCCGCGCCGCAGGTGGGCGCCAGGCGGCCATACACGCTGTTGCCGAGCACGATGCCGAGCATGATGGCCAGGGTGAGCGCGCTCATGCCGTGGCTTTGCATCCATTCCAGCTTGCCCAGCGCAATGGCGCCATAGGCGATCACGCCGCTGAGCAGCAGGCCGGGCAGCAAACGGCCGTAGCGGTCGCTGAAACTTGTTGTATTGGTGCTTGATAGGGAAGACATGCCGTACTCCATGTTTTTATGCGTATGGCATGACTGTACAGTTCGTCGATTAAATGGTAAAACGGATTGTTTTTGTATGTTTAACCGATAAAATAGGTAGTGAGATGGCGTTGACCTTGCGGCAGTTACAGATTTTCCTGGCCGTGGCGGACACGGGCAGCACCAGCGCGGCGGCCGAACACATTGCGCTGTCGCAATCGGCCACCAGCGCGGCCCTGAATGAACTGGAAGCGCTGCTGGGCGCGCAACTGTTCGACCGGGTGGGCAAGCGTTTGCTGCTCAACGACAATGGCCGCCTGCTGTTGCCGCAGGCGCGGCAGATGCGCGACGGGGCCGCCAGCATCGAGCGCCAGTTCGCGGGCGCCGACCCGTCCGTGCCCGTCAGCCTGCAAATCGGCGCCAGCACCACCATCGGCATTTATCTGTTGCCGCAGATCCTGGCGCAGGCGGCGCAGCAGTACGGCCGCAGCATCCCGCAAGTGACGATTGCCAACACGGCCGACATCGCGGCCGCCGTGGCGGAATTCCGTGTCGATATCGGCCTGATCGAAGGGCCGTGCCACGAAGCGGGCTTGCTGGTGGAGCCGTGGCTGACGGACCAGATGCTGATCGTGGCCGCGCCCACGCATCCGCTGGCGCAACTGCGCCATCTGCTCAGTTTTACGGAGCTGAACCAGGCGGGCTGGCTGCTGCGTGAAGCAGGCTCGGGCACGCATGAAGCCGTGGAACAGGCGTTGGTGCCGTATTTGCACTACCTGCGCGCCGCGGGCGAGTTCAGCAACTCGGAAGCGATCAAGTATGGCGCGGCGGCCGGGCTGGGCATCGCCTGCCTGTCGCGGGTGGTGGTGGCCGATTTGCTGGCCAGCGGGCAATTGGTGGAACTGGAAACCATGCTGCCGCCATTGGAGCGCAACTTTTACCTGATTCGCCAATCCAAAAAGATCCTTTCGCCCCGTTTGACGGGTTTCCTGGAATTGTGCCGCCACGCGTCGCGCATGGCGGGCTAGCGCGCTCAAACAGCTTGACTGTTTTTCATATGAGGGATAAATTCCCATATATGGAAAATTTAGCACTCGCAGAGAACGATACGGAACAGCGGCTGGCGGCCCGGTTAAAACAGTTGCGCGTGGAGCGGGGCTGGTCGCTGGACCAGCTGGCCAGTGCCAGCCAGGTCAGCCGCGCGACTTTATCGCGCCTGGAAAACGGCGAAGTCAGCCCGACGACAAACGTGCTGGGCAAGCTGTGCGCCGCGTATGGCTTGGCCATGTCGCGCCTGCTGCGCATGGTGGAAGACGATTTTCCGCCCCTGCTGCGGCGGGCCCAGCAAAGCGTGTGGACGGACCCGGACACCGGTTTTATCCGCCGCTCCGTCTCGCCCCCGGCGCGGGCGCTGGCCGGCGAAGCGCTCGAATGCGAGCTGGGCGCGGGCGTGACGATCGCCTACGCGGCCTCGCCCCGGCCCGGCATGGAACATCATCTGTTGCTGCAGGAAGGCAAGCTGAACGTGACCGTCGACGGCCGCTCGCACGACTTGCTGGCCGGCGACTGCTTGCGTTATCAGCTGCACGGCGCCAGCGCCTTCATGACGCCGCCGGACAGCGGCGCCCGCTATTTTCTCTTTCTTGTCTGAGGTCGCCATGCCCGCATCGCTGCGCCATTTTTCATCCGCCGACATTCTCGAACGCTTGCCGGAGCTGGGCGCGCTGCTGCAGGCATGCGTACACGACGGCGCCAGCATCGGCTTCATCCTGCCGTTCGACACGGCGGCCAGCCAGGCGTTTTGGACGGATAACGTCTTGCCGGCCGTCACGCGCGGCGTGCGCCTGTTGCTGGTGGCCGAGGTGGAAGGGACGGTGGCGGGCGCCGTGCAGCTGGACTGGGATACCAATCCCAACCAGGCGCACCGGGCCGAAGTGCGCAAGCTGCTGGTCGCACCCGCTTTCCGGCGGCGCGGCCTCGCGCGCCAGCTGATGCAGGCGCTGGAAGAGCAGGCGCGCCTCTTGCCGCGCAGCCTGCTGACCCTGGACACGCGCAGCAGCGACCATGCCGAACCGTTGTATTTGTCGCTCGGCTACGTGGCGGCGGGCAGCATCCCCGGCTATGCGCTGGCGCCGGCCGGTGACCGGCTGGACGCCACCACGGTCATGTACAAGCAGCTATAGCGATTTTGTCGCGGCGCGGCGATGAGCTGGGGAACTCAGGCTTTCAGCCGCGCTCTAACGCTTGCGGTAGTGCGGTTTGCCGGCGCGGTGACGGCGTGCGTGGTCTGTGCGGCTACCAGGCTGATGCCGTGCGCGGCCTGGGCTGACACTTGATCACGGCTCAGCTTGAAGATGCCAACCGTGCCTGACAGTAGAGTGGCGCGCTGCTGCATGCTGGCCGCCGCGGACGATGCCTGCTCCACCAGGGCCGCGTTTTGTTGCATTACCTGTTCCATTTGCACGATGGCGGCATTGACTTGTTCGATGCCGGACAATTGCTCGCCGCTGGCCATGCTGATTTCGCCCATGATGTCCGTTACGCGGTGCACGCTGGCCACGATTTCGCGCATGGTGGCGCCGGCCGTATCGACCAGGCGCGCGCCTGCGTCGACCCGCTCGACGGAGTCGCCGATCAGTTGCTTGATTTCCCTGGCCGCGCCGGCCGAGCGTTGCGCCAGGGTACGGACTTCAGCGGCCACGACGGCAAAGCCGCGCCCTTGCTCTCCGGCGCGCGCCGCTTCCACAGCCGCGTTCAAGGCCAGGATATTCGTCTGGAAGGCGATGGCGTCGATGACGCCGATGATGTCAACGATCTTTTTCGACGAAGCGTTGATCGAGCTCATGGTATCGACCACTTGCGCCACCACCGTGCCCCCTTTGCCTGCCACTGCGGCGGCCGATTGCGCCAGCTGATTGGCTTGCCGCGCGTTATCGGCATTTTGCTTGACGGTGCCCGTCAACTCGTCCATTGAGGCGGCCGTGCGTTCCAGCGAACTGGCTTGCGCCTGCGTGCGCTGCGACAAGTCCAGGTTGCCGGCGGCGATTTCGCCCGAGGCGCCCGCGATGTCGTGCGTGCCGCCGCGTACCTCGCCCACGATCGTGATCAAGCTGGCATTCATGTCTTTCAGGGCTTGCAGCAGTTGCCCCACTTCATCGCGGGAATCGACGCGGATATGTTCGCTCAAGTCGCCGCCAGCCACCTTGCGCGCCACTTTGACGGCATGCCGCAAGGGCCGCACGATGCCGCTGCTGATGAACCAGGCCGTCGCCAGGCTCAACATGCCGCCGACCAGGCCCAGCGCAATGATCAGCACGCTGGTATCGTGCGCGCGGGCCATGGCCGCCTCGGCCGCCGTGCGCATCTGCGCCGATTGCGTGGCGATCTGCTGGTCGAGTTCGCGCAGGGCCGGTTGTTCTTGCGTACTGTTGCGCGTGGCTTGCAATTGCGCGATGCGCGCATAGCGCTGGTTCACGCTGCTGTCGATTTCCCCGCTTACCGCCGACAGCTGCCATGTGCTGATGACCACCACCACGGCCAGTAATAGCGAAGTGAGCAAAAAGCCTGTGGTCAGGCGCACACCGATACGTATATTTGAAATATTCATGTCCCCTCAGCTGTTGTCCCATGGTGGCCGTCTCCCATGCCTGCGGCATGGCGTGGCGCTTGTCCCCTGAAGTTGCTGGGGTGAAATGAGTGTAGCAGCGTGGTACTAAGTAATCTATAAATATTTCCATATTGGAATTAGTCACTGCCTGTTTAGCAACAGCGGCATGGTTTGTTGCCAGATAAAATCACTCGTCGTATTACAGACGCGTCCTACCTCGATACCCGGTATCGTCCGACTGGCGCATGCCGGTGCAGCGCCTACACTGTTCCTTGCACAGACCCGACGGCGGGTCTTTCTTCTTATTCACAGGAGGCTGACATGGCGAATATCCAGGCAGGATCGGACGGTGCGGCAAATGAGGAAATGTCGGCCAAGCGCCTGAACGTGGTCGACTGGATCTCGATGATCCTGCTCATCGTGGGCGGCTTGAACTGGGCGCTGGTGGGCTTGTTCGATATCGATATCGTGGCCCGCATCCTGGGCGCCATGTCGACGGCGTCGCGCGGCGTGTACGTGCTGGTGGGACTGGCGGCGCTGTATTCCATCTATCTGTGCGTGCGCAAGCTGCCGGCCAAGCCTTAGAGTCGTCTGCGCGACTATGAGGCGGCGCACAAGAAGCGCAAGGGCGTGCTGCAAGCGCCGGGAATTGGATCTGGCGTCACGGGCCTGATGCCGCCTTGTGCGCGTGCATGTGCCTGCATGCGTGCAGGCTGGCACTCGGCCAGCTTAGACGCTGACGTTAGCTTATTGCATGCGCTTACTGCGTGCGCAGATAGGCCAGCAAATCGGCCACTTGCTGGGCGCTGCCGATGCCCCAGAAGCGCATGTTGTTGCCAGGAATGAAATCACTCGGTGCTTTCAGGAAGCCGGCCAGGTTTTGCTCGGTCCAGACGATATTCGCGTTTTTCATGGCCGCCGAGTATTTATAGTCGGTGGTGGCACCGGCCTTGCGGCCGATCACGCCCGTCAGCTTGGGGCCGAAGCCGCCGCGCGCCGATGGCCCCACCTGATGGCAAGAGGCGCACTTGCGAAAGGCCGCCTTGCCCGCTTCGGCATTGCCCGTGAGGGCGGCAGGAGCGGCCGCCTGTGCGGCGGCGACTGGCGCCAGCAGCAAGGCTGCGGCGGCGAGAGGGGAAAACAAGCGAAAAAGAAATGGATATGTCATCGGTGAGGCGGAAGTGCACGATATGGCAAGCAATGACGTATTTTACAGGCGGGCATCAAAACCTGTCCGTCAGCGGCGCAGCGATGCCCGGCGGCGCAGGAATGGCTGCGGGAAGCGCGCAGGACTCGATGCCGGATGGCTGAATGCCGCTAGCGCTTGCCACCCTGTGCGCCCAGCGCCGCCATGGCCGACGCGAACACGATGCAGGCGATGGCCAGCCACTGGGTCAGGCTCAGCAGTTCCCCCAGCACGGCCATGGCGGCCAGCGCGCTGACGGCGGGCGCCGCGCTGCTGAACATGCCGAACACGCCTTGTGGCAAGCGGCGCAAGGCAAAGATTTCCAGAGAGTACGGCAGGGCGCTGGACAGCATGGCAATGGCCAGGCCCATCAAGGCAATCGACGGCGCCAGCAAGGCTGTGCCCGAATAGGTGATGCCGATGGGCACCGTCACCATGGCCGCCACCGTCATGCCCCAGGCTACGGCTTGCCCACCTTGCAAGGTCGAGGCCCGCTTGCCGAAGATGATATACAGCGCCCAGCACAACGCCGCCCCCAGCGCATACGCTACACCGACCGGGTCCAGGCTGCCCGGGCTGCCTTGCAGGGGCAGCAGCAGATACAAGCCGAACACGGCACACGCGACGGCCAGCAAATCGCGCGGCCGCCGCGACGACAGCATGGCCACGGCCAGCGGCCCTGTTACCTCGATGGCGACCGCGATACCGATCGGTATCAGCGCAAACGCCCGGTAAATCAGCAAGTTCATCAGCCCCAGCACGGAGCCGTAGACCAGCAAGTTCAGTACATCCTTGCGCGTCAGGCGATAGCGCCAGGGCCGGAAGATGGCCAGCAGTATCAGCGCCGAAAACCCCACCCGGTACGCCGTGATCCCTTCCACGCCAATGACGGGAAACAGATTCTTCGCAATCGCCGCCCCCAGATTGACGGAAATCTGCCCTCCCAGTACGGCCAGGGAAGGGAGCAAGATGCTGTCGGGGAGGGAAGAGGTCGAGGCGGGGGAGGTCATGGGACGGTATTTTAATATGCCTGAGGCTGGCAGTCGCTGGCAGATTGGTAAGCCGAGGAGATTTAACGAGGTAGTTGCTGACATGACTGGTGCATCGCGGCTTCTTTTTCTATATCATGTTGCAACATACGCTACAGTTGTAAAATTGTTTACTAATGATCGGGAGCAGCCGCTCCTAATCGAATAGCCTTTACCATTAGCACATTAAAGACTGATACTAATGTTAATCGGCATTTCGACTAAAAGAATCGGCAATCGGCCAGAAACGGACCTTCAGCTATGGATGTGAAAGGGAAAGATACATGGCAGTGCAACCGAAAACTCCTCAAGAGAAAAAGTGCCTCAGCTACGAGAAAGACCGCCGCAACACGTACGGTGAAAACAGCAAGGCCTCACGCAAAGGCATCCCATTAGCTAAAGCACGAGCGAACCGTTCAGAGCGGCACACGCAAAATCACGTTCTCGCGACAGCAGTTGGTGTTGAGAACAGCGACGCTCTGGCTGCTGTTGAAAATCTTGTTCGGAGTACGGAACCTCGAGACTGGCGTAAGTTCCCGGACACTTCTTTGGGCGAAGTCTTGGACCGGAAAGCTAACAAGTAACAGTCGTCTGCAATGGGGCGGAACCTGCCAATGACGGCAACCGGCCAAGAGCAGTCATCCACTAACTACGTATTTAGGGCGATTAATAATTGATATTGCGACATCCATAGATGGCCCTGTTGATCTGCCAGCTCGCGCAAACCATCCTGTCGAAGGCCACGCGAAGGCTACTAATTAATCCCAGCATGCTGCCATGAATAAAGGAAATTCGACCATGAGTGAAGAGTGGATTCTTCAGACTAAAGAAACCCGCAGGGTATTTTCGAACGCGGCGTGGGTCCCTTTGCGAGCGTCAGTTGAGAGTAAGAAAGACGATGTAAAAGCGGCAGGCCATGTCAGTGAGTATTTCGGCTGTGGCTCCGTTGCATTCCCGCCAGAACATCGCCAACTGGTGGAAAAACGTCTGGGATGGAGAGACCTAGGCATTGGGCACACGGTCCTGCCTTATGCATATGAAGATGGATATTATGCGTCCATCGACCAATATCAATACAATGATAAAGAGCCAATAGGCGTCAATCTCGTTTATGAGCATCCGCAACCAGTTGTCGGTGGAAAAAAATGGATACTGAGCCCTGATTTAGTAATTGCGCTGAATCTGATTAAAGAGGGGAGCAACTGGATCAGACCTGAAGAAAATTTCGTTATAGTAGCGCGCGAGACATTCAGTGGGAATGGCGAATGTAGTCAGATAGAAATAAAAAGAGAATTTTTACTTGACTATCTAGCTGCCAGAAACCTGTCGCTCCGCATTGCATACTACCGACAGAGAGTAGAAAACGTTCCTGTGTTCGAGGACAGCGCATATTCAAATTTGCAGCCTTACAATGAGGAAAGAGATAATGGAAAATTCAGCCTAATTGTTCGCAAGCTTGATGATGTATTTGGTGGAACGTGGGCAATGTTTCGAGCCTGGCGAACCGACGTAGATGAGGACGAAGACGCTCCTGTGTTGGGTCCTGAGAATGACTCGAACACTGACCATGAAAGTTCAAAGGGGCATCGGGGCGGCTATACAGGTGTACGGGTAGAAGGGGAGTTTTGGCGTGAGGAATGGATAGACCACCAATCAAAAAGCCTTCGCGTTCGCGGAGATCCAGATCCGAATCTTCCGCAATTCATCGTGGACACCGATGGAACGCGAATGAAATCAAAAGAGCTTGATAACGAGGATATAGGCCGCTGGCTATGGTTTCGGGCCAGCGTTGTAAATGAGCTTCTGAATAGCCGAGAATTTAAGTTGGAATGGTACACGGCTGAAACTGGAGCTATTAAATCCACGTCAGGACTTAAAACGCATTTCGGGATAAACAGTTCTGACCTTATCACTGTATATGCTTATGATATTGCACGACTTGCCTCATGGGAGCAGCATGTCTGGGCAGGGCATAATGTAGCTCCTGAAGGAAAAGTTTCAAGTGAGCTGCTCGAAGCGCAGGTGAAGGTAAAACCAGCATCCACATATGCTGTTGAAGAAATGTTTTTTGGAAGCATGAGGCTTTTGGAAGACGGCTTCAGGCATAAATATGAAATATCTCTATTCACCCATGACATTGATGACTCCGAGGCAGGGCAGCAAATATCCAGATTTGCTAGCAAAGACAGGGCGTCCCTACTCAGGTTAGCCAAGGACATCATTCGCGTATTCTCGGACAGACTCAATATAGCTGACCTACGCAAACTTTCTACACACAAAGAGAGAGCCAAGCTTGGCTCAAACAAATTACTCCAGAGTATTTTGGCTGAAAAAATTGGAGACGACAGAGCCAGGCGTGTATTTGCTGAAATTGCCGGTGTTTATGATATGCGAGTGGGAGATGCACACCCTACCGGCTCAAAGGTCACAGATGCGATCAAGCTCGCGGGCGTCGATGAAGAAGACTCCCCATTGCGGCAAGGAGAGCAACTCATCCACAACGTTGGGCGATCGATTTGGCACACAGGGAAACTCCTGTTCGGCGAGACTGCTGACCCGGATGAGTATTAATGACTGCTTTGGGGTGCGGATTCAATCGGTCAACGCAACACACTGTTCAAATCGTTGAGCCGGTGTTTGGTAGTGTAGCGTCTTCCTGGGGCGCTCGTTGAGTCGTCTGGCTACCGCGTCGAGTTGCTCTTGC
>NZ_JAPQNU010000009.1:0-188450 GCF_030397625.1 Janthinobacterium sp. SUN026
CAGGACCGTGAAACAACTTTGCGCCGATGATAGTGCTGCAACCAGTGTGAAAGTAGGTTATCGTCAGGCTTGTTATTCGAAAAAACCCCTTCCGGTGATCCGGTTGGGGTTTTTTTACGTCTGGCGGTTTGATTTTGTCAGCAGACAGGCGTAAAAAAAGGCACCGCTACGCGGTGCCCTGTTCATTTGTCATAACCATTAAAAATGGTAAGCGACTTTGACATTCATGTAATTGACGCCGCTATTCGGTTTCTTGTAGCCGCCGTTCGAGAAATGCTGGATCTTCGCAGCGACTTCCCATTTGTTATTGAAGATATAGCCAACGCCGATATGGTCGCCGAACTGGAAGTGGGTCGACAGGCGGTTATCGTCGTTATCGTACAGCTTGGACAGCATGTGTACGCCAATGCCGCCTTCCGCATAGAAGCCCAGCTTGTTCGTGTTTTCAAAGCGGAATACGGGGGTAAAGCCCAGGTCCCACAGCTTTTGATGCTGGCCGGGGACATTGCGATAGCTCTTGCCATCCCAGCCGCCGATGCTGGCATCCCAGTAACCGCTCAGTTGTGTGCCATTCGATACGAACCAGGCCTTATCCCAGTTCGAGGTCACGCCGGCGCGTACCATTTGTACCTTCACGCCCTTGGCATATTCGCCGTAGACGGAGTCGATCAGTTTGTCGTCGGCGGCAAAGCCGGCGTTGGCTGCCATCAGCGCGGCAACGGCGGCGATGGATTTGAGGATATTCTTCTTGAAGGACATAGAGGCTTTCATCGTAAAATTGGCCGTAAGGCTCGTCTTGTTTGCGCAGACACCCAGTTTTGCACAGTGTTCCCGCCACCCGTTTGATTTCAGAGGTTCAATTGACATTCTCTACAAAAATCGCATTTCTCGGTATCGGTCTGATGGGGGATCCGATGGTCCGGTGCCTGCTGCGCGCTGGATATTCTGTCA
The DNA here is from genome assembly GCF_030397625.1 of Janthinobacterium sp. SUN026. Taxonomy (NCBI): domain Bacteria; kingdom Pseudomonadati; phylum Pseudomonadota; class Betaproteobacteria; order Burkholderiales; family Oxalobacteraceae; genus Janthinobacterium; species Janthinobacterium sp. SUN026. Next base: position 952 of record NZ_JAPQNU010000009.1, read on the forward strand.
CAATTTGGAATCGCACGCACAGCAAGGCCCAAGTCCTGCGTGAGGCAGGGGCGCAGCCCGCCGTTTCCGTGGCCGAGGCGGTCAATGACGCGGACGTCGTCATTTCGATGCTGGAAGCCGGGCCCATCGTGGCGCAGGTGCTGCAAGAGGCGCTGCCAGCCTTGCGTGCAGGGGCGCTCTGGGTTGATATGAGTTCCACCAAGCAAGCAGAAGCCCAGCAATTTCATGCCGCCTTGCAGGCGGCAGGCCATGCCTTCATCGATGCGCCTGTGTCGGGTGGCGTCGGCGGGGCACAGGCGGGCACCCTGGCCATCATGGCCGGCGCCAGCACCAGCGATTACGCGCGGGTTGCAGTGATTCTGTCGGCCATGGGGCGCCCGACCCTGGTGGGGCCGGCCGGCAGCGGCCAGGTTGCCAAGCTGTGCAATCAGCTGATCGTCGGCGCCACCCTGAATATCGTGGCGGAAGCGTTATTGCTGGCGCAGGCGGCCGGCGCCGATGCGAGCGCCGTACGGGCAGCCATACGCGGCGGTTTTGCCGAGAGCAAGATTCTGGACGTGCATGGCCAGCGCATGCTGGAGCGCAATTTTGTTGCCGGTGGACAGGTGAAAAGCCAGATCAAGGACATGCACAACATCCTCGCGGCAGCGGAAGCGGCCCAGGTCACCTTGCCGGTGACGCAATTGGTGACGCAGCGCTATGAAACCCTTGCCGCCAGCCACCCGACGGCAGACCACGCGGCTGCCTTGCTGGCCCTGGAAGCGCTGAATCCGGGCCAGCGCCTGGGCACCGGTCCGGATAAGCTGAGCTGATTTACGTGACGGGCAGGCTCGCTTCGGCCAGCTTGACCCAGAAACTGGCGCCGATGGGAAGCAGATTGTCATTGAAGTCGTAGCTGCCATTGTGCAAGACGCACGGACCCAGGCCGTGGCCGCCATCGCGGTGCTCGCCATCGCCGTTGCCGATGAAGATATAGCAGCCAGCTTTTTCCTGCAGGAAAAACGCGAAGTCTTCCGCGCCCATCGTCGGTTCAACATTCGCGTTGACCTTGTCGGCACCGACCACGCTTTTCATCACTTCCACGGCAAACGCCGTTTCCTTCGCGTGGTTGACCAGCGGCGGATAGTTGCGCTTGAAGTGGAAATCGACTTCCGCGCCAAAGGCGGCGGCCGTGTGCACGGCGATGTCGCGCATGCGTTCTTCGATCAGGTCCAGCACGGGTGTGGTGAAGGTGCGCACGGTGCCGACCAGGCTGGCGTCATCGGGAATCACATTGGTGGCGCTGCCCGCATGGATTTGCGTGATCGACAGCACGGCCGTGTCGAGCGGACTCTTGTTGCGCGTGATGACGGTTTGCCAGCTTTGCGCGATTTGCACGGCCACCATGACGGGGTCGATGCCCTTGTGCGGCTGGGCCGCGTGCGCGCCCTTGCCTTTGACGGTGACGTGGAATTCATTGCTGGACGCCATCATTGGCCCTTCCACCACGCTCAGGGTACCCGTTTCCGCGCCCGGCCAGTTGTGCATGCCGTAGATGGCATCCATGGGAAAGCGTGTAAACAAGCCGTCTTCGATCATTTCGCGCGCGCCGGCGCCGCCTTCTTCCGCCGGCTGGAAGACGAGGTAGACCGTGCCATCGAAGTTGCGGTGTTGCGCCAGGTAATGGGCGGCGCCGAGCAGCATGGCCGTGTGGCCGTCGTGGCCGCAGGCGTGCATCTTGCCCGGATGGCGTGAAGCATGCTCGAAGGTATTCATTTCCTGCATCGGCAAGGCATCCATATCGGCACGCAAGCCGATGGCGCGCTTGGACGTGCCATGCTGGATGATGCCGACCACGCCAGTACGGCCCAGACCGCGTACCACGGGAATGCCCCATTCCGTCAGTTTGGCGGCGACCACGTCCGAGGTGCGCTGTTCTTCGTAGCACAGCTCGGGATGCGCGTGCAGGTCGCGGCGGATACCTTGCAGCTCGGATTGAAACGCCAAGATCGGATCAACTAGTTTCATGGGACTCTCCTGTGGATGCTGGCGCGCAGCAATGTATGGCGCGCCGGACCGCGCTTGTTTGATCAAAAACAGACGCGGCTAATAGTGCATTGTAGCCCTTGTTTGCCGGGTAAATCCAGCGCACGGACGTGCTTGCCACGGCGCCAACAGCAAGCGCGCGGAATGGTTTACAGTATCGCCTTCCCCCAACGTTTTTGGATTGCCCCCATGACCACCACCCAAGTGCGCGCCGCCTGCCCGCTCGACTGCCCCGATACCTGCGCCTTGCTGGTCACCGTGACCGACGGGGTGGCAACAGCCGTCAAGGGCGATCCCGACCACCCGACCACGGCGGGCGTGCTGTGCACCAAGGTATCGCGTTTCACGGAGCGCACCTACCATGCGGACCGGCTGCTGCATCCGCTGCGCCGCGTGGGCAAGAAGGGGGAAGGAAAGTTCGAGCGCATCAGCTGGGAAGAAGCGCTGCAGACCATCGCGGCCCGTTTGAAACCGATCGCCGCGCGCGATCCTCAGGCGATCTTGCCGTACAGCTACTGCGGCACCATGGGCCTGGTGCAGGGCGAGTCGATGTCGTCGCGTTTCTTCAACCAGCTCGGTGCTTCCTTGCTGGACCGCACCATCTGCGCCTCGGCGGGCGCCACGGGCTACCGCTACACGGTGGGCGCCAGCATCGGCACGGACCTGGAACAGTTCCAGAACGCCAAGTTGATCATCATCTGGGGCGGCAACCCGATCGCCTCGAATTTGCACTTCTGGATGCGCGCGCAGGAAGCCAAACGCAATGGCGCCACCCTGATCGCCATCGATCCCTACCGTTCGTTGACGGCGGAAAAGTGCCATCAGCACGTCGCCTTGCTGCCGGGGACCGATGCAGCCCTGGCGCTGGGTTTGATGCATGTCTTGATTGTGGAAGATTTGCTCGATCATGATTACATCGAGCGCTACACTGTAGGCTACGATGCCTTGAAACAGCGGGCCCTGGAATGGCCGCCCGAACGGGTGGCTGAAGTGTGCGGCATCACGGCCACGGAAGTGGTCGACTTGGCGCGCCTGTACGGCCAGGCGTGCCGCTCCGGCGAGGGCGCCGCCATCCGCGCCAATTACGGCGTGCAGCGCGTGCATGGCGGTGGCATGGCCGTGCGCAATATCGCCTGCCTGCCCGCCCTGACGGGCGCCTGGCGCCATCCGGCCGGCGGCATGCAGCTGTCGAGCTCGGGTTCCTTCCCCATCAACCGCAAGGCCCTGCAGCGCCCCGATTTGCTCAAAGGCACGCCGCGCACCATCAACATGAGCACCATCGGCGACGATTTATTGAAAGAAAGTTCTGCCGATTTCGGCCCGCAAGTCGAGGCCGTGATCGTCTACAACTCGAATCCCCTGGCGGTGGCGCCCGATTCCTCGAAAGTGGCGCAGGGCTTTGCCCGTGAAGACTTGTTTACGGTCGTGCTCGAACATTTCCAGACCGATACCGTCGATTACGCCGACATCGTGTTGCCCGCCACCACGCAGCTGGAACACGTCGATACGCATGCCACTTATGGCCACCTGTACATGATGGCCAACAATGCGGCCGTGGCGCCGCTGGGCGAAGCGAAGGCGAATACGGAAATCTTCCGCCTGCTGGCCCAATACATGGGCTTTGATGACCCGTGCTTCCAGGAAAGTGACGATGCGCTGGCGGCCAAGGCATTCGATGCGACGGATGCGCGCGCCGTGCATTTCGACTGGGAATCGCTGAAACGCACGGGCTGGCAAAAGCTGGCCATGCCGGAAGCGCCATTTGCCGAGGGGCGTTTCCCCACGCCATCGGGCAAGTGCGAGTTGTATTCGGAAGCCATGGCGCTGGCGGGCCTCGATCCCTTGCCCACGTATATCGCGCCGCATGAATCGCTGGCCAGCAATCCCGCGCTGGCGGCCCGTTATCCGCTGGCCATGATTTCCCCGCCGGCGCGCAATTTCCTCAATTCCACCTTCGTGAACGTGAAAAGCCTGCGCGCGGCCGAAGGCGAGCCCCACCTCGATATCCATCCCGACGATGGCGCCGCGCGCGGCATCGTGGCCGGTGACATGGTGCGCATCTTCAATGACCGCGGCAGCTTTGTGGCCAAGGCCAGGGTGACGGACAAGGCGCGACGGGGCCTGGTCGTGGGCTTGTCCGTGTGGTGGAAGAAACTCGCCAGCGACGGCAAGAACGCCAACGAAGTGACCAGCCAGCGCTTGACGGACATGGGCCGCGCGCCGACCTTCTACGATACGCTGGTCGAAGTGGAAAAGGCTGCCTGACCATGGCGCGCTGGCCGGCCCGCTTGCTCGTCGGCACGGTATGCCTGCTGCTGGGCGGCTGCACGCAGTTGCGCTACTACACGCAAGCGGCGCAGGGGCAATATGCCCTGTGGTCCGGCGCGCGTCCCATCGGCGACTGGCTCGATGACCCCGCCACCGAGCCGCGCCTGAAAGTGCGCCTGGCCAAGGCGCAGCAGATCCGCCGCTTTGCCGTCAGCGAGTTGGACTTGCCCGACAATGGCAGCTACAAGAACTATGCGGCATTGCGGCGCCCGTTTGTGCTGTGGAACGTGGTGGCCACGCCGGAATTGTCGCTGCAGCCGCTGCAATGGTGTTTTCCCATCGCCGGCTGCGTCAGCTATCGCGGCTATTACAGCAAGGAGGAGGCGCTCGCGTATGCCGACGAGTTGCGAGCCCAGCATTACGACGTCCAGGTGGGTGGCGTGCCCGCGTATTCCACCCTGGGCTGGTTCGACGATCCCCTGCTGTCGACCTTTATCAATTACAACGATGCGGAACTGGCGCGCCTGATCTTCCATGAGCTGGCGCACCAGGTGGTGTACGTGCCTGGCGACTCGGCCTTCAACGAGTCGTTTGCCAGTGCCGTGGAAGAGGCCGGCGTGCAGCGCTGGCTGGCGCGCGAGGGCAATGACAGCATGCGCGCGGCGTATGCCCAGTATGCGGCGCGGCGCCAGGATTTCCTGGCCTTGCTATTGAAATACCGGGGCGAACTGGAAACCGTGTATGCGAGCGCCGCCAGCGATGCGGACAAGCGCGTGCGCAAGGCGCAGGTATTTGCGGCATTGCAAGAAGCGTATCAGGTCCTGAAGCAAAACTGGGGTGGTTTTGCCGGTTACGACCGCTGGATCGAGCAGCCGTTGAGCAATGCGCACCTGGCTTCCGTGTCTACCTACAATGAATTTTTGCCGGCCTTCAAAAAATTGCTGGAAGAAAAAAAGAACTTTCGTGCTTTTTATGCTGCAGTGCACACAATGGCCCAGATCAAGAAGCCTGAGCGCAGGCAGGCGCTGGAACAATTGTCCAGCCCGTGACCCGTAAAGATTGTCCCGGACGGCAAGGCGAACGATCCTGCAACAGCGTATTTATCATGTTGCAGTGCAGCACAAAATACCCCTAGAGTTGCCGCTCGAATACTGTTGAAAGCGCTTGCATGGAAGCCCGGCGCCCGATAGCATCGCATTAGTAGCATAGAGCAATTGCTCGTCAGAATGCTCAAACTGACTGCAGGACGACAGAATCCGCAGCAATGATCCGCGCCGGCAGGGTGCGCCGGCTCCCCCACGATTATTCGAGACAAGAGGCACAGGATGGAAAAAATTTGGCTGAAGTCGTATCCTCCCGGCGTCCCCGCCGACATCGATCCTGATCAATATCGTTCGCTGGTGCATTTGCTGGAAGAAGCGTTTCAGAAATATGCGGATCGCAATGCCTATGTCTGCATGGACAAATTCCTCACCTATGCCGAACTCGACACCTATTCGCGCCAGCTGGGCGCCTGGCTGCAAAGCCGCGGCCTGAAGAAGGGGGCGCGTGTCGCCCTGATGATGCCGAACGTGCTGCAGTATCCGGTGGCGATCGCTGCCGTGCTGCGCGCCGGCTACACGGTGGTCAACGTCAACCCTTTATATACGCCGCGCGAACTCGAGCATCAGCTCAATGATTCGGGCAGCGAAGCCATCATCGTGCTGGAAAACTTCGCCCATACCCTGGAACAGGTGCTGGGCAAGACGGCCGTCAAGCATGTCGTCGTCGCCAGCATGGGCGAAATGCTCGGCGGCTTGAAGGGCATGATCGTCAATTTTGTCGTGCGCAATGTCAAGAAGATGGTGCCCGCGTATTCCTTGCCGAACGCCATGCGCTTCAAGCAGGCGCTGGCGCTGGGCAGCCGCATGAAACTCACGCCCGTCGAGCTGAGCGTCCATGACGCTGCCTTCCTGCAATATACGGGCGGCACGACGGGCGTGTCGAAAGGCGCAACCTTGAGCCACCGCAATGTGATCGCCAATGTGCTGCAGAGCGAAGCGTGGTCGGGCGCGGCGCTCGACCAGAACAGCAAGGAACAGATGATCGTCGTCTGCGCCTTGCCGCTGTACCATATCTTTGCGCTGACGGCGTGCGCGATGTGGGGCACGCGCGTGGGCGCCCTGAATATCCTGATCCCGAATCCGCGCGATATTCCGGGCTTGATCAAGGAGCTGGGCAAGTACAAATTCAACCTGCTGCCAGCGGTCAATACCTTGTATAACGCGCTGGTGAACCACCCCGATTTTGCCAAGCTCGATTTCTCGGGCTTGAAGATCGCCAATGGCGGCGGCATGGCGGTGCAGCAAGCCGTCAACGACAAGTGGCTGCAAGTGACGGGCGTGTCCATCATCGAAGGCTATGGCTTGTCGGAAACGTCGCCTGTCGCCACCTGCAACCGCGCCGACAGCACGGCGTTTTCCGGCACCATCGGCTTGCCCGTGCCCTCGACCGACATCGCCATCCTCGACGACGACGGCAAGGAAGTGCCGCTGGGCCAGACGGGCGAGATCGCCATCCGTGGCCCGCAAGTGATGAGCGGCTACTGGAACCGTCCCGACGAGACGGCCAAGGTCATGACCCCCGATGGCTACTTCAAGTCGGGCGACGTGGGCATCATGGACGAGCGCGGCTACGTGAAAATTGTCGACCGCAAGAAAGACATGATTCTCGTCTCCGGCTTCAATGTGTATCCGAACGAAGTCGAAGCCGTCATCGCGGCCCATCCTGGCGTGCTCGAGTGCGCCTGCGTGGGCGTGCCGGACGAACACTCGGGCGAGGCCGTAAAAGTGTTTGTCGTGCGCAAGGATCCGAACCTGACCCAGGCAGTGCTGGCCGCGTACTGCAAGGAACAATTCACGGGTTACAAGCGGCCGAAATACATCGAGTTCCGCGATGAACTGCCGAAGACCAACGTCGGCAAGATTTTGCGTCGCGCCCTGCGTGACGAAACAAAGATAGCAGCATAAACAGTGTGAGATGCGCCAGGAGGCGCGTCCCTTTTACAGATAAAGATGAGGCGAGATGGACAAGATTTGGTTGAAGTCGTACCCGGACAGCGTTCCCGCAGAGATTGATTGCACGCAATACCGTTCCGTCACGCATTTGCTGGAAGAGTCGTTCCAGAAATATGCGGACCGCAACGCCTTCGTGTGCATGGATAAATTCCTCACCTACCGCGAGCTTGACCAGTTGTCGCAGCAGATGGGGGCCTGGCTGCAAAGCAAGGGCCTGCAAGCGGGCGCGCGCGTGGCGATCATGTTGCCGAACGTGTTGCAGTATCCGGTGGCCATGGCGGCGATCTTGCGCGCCGGCTACACCGTGGTGAACGTCAATCCGCTGTACACGCCGCGCGAATTGCAGCACCAGTTGATCGATTCGGGCAGCGAAGCGATCATCGTGCTGGAAAACTTCGCCACCACGGTGGAACAGGTATTGCCGCACACCCAGGTCAAGCATGTGATCGTCGCCACCATGGGCGACTTGCTCGGTGGCTTGAAGGGCGCCATCGTCAACTTCGTCGTGCGCAAGATCAAGAAAATGGTGCCCGCGTTTTCCTTGCCGGGCGCCATCGGCTTCAACAAGATGCTGGCCGAGGGTTCCCGTTTGACCTTGACGCCGGTGCAGCAGGGACATGACGATATCGTCTTCCTGCAGTACACGGGCGGCACGACGGGCGTGTCGAAAGGCGCGATGTTGTTGCACCGTAACGTGATCGCCAACGTGCTGCAAAACGAGGCGTGGATGTCGCCCGTGATGACCAAGGAAATGCGTGCGACCTCAATGGGCTTCATGTGCGCCTTGCCCCTGTATCACATCTATTCGCTGACGGTCAGCGCCCTGATGGGCATGCGCCTGGGCGGCATGAGCGTGCTGATCCCCAACCCGCGCGATATTCCCGGTTTCGTCAAGGAATTGTCCAAGCACAAGATCATCGTCTTCCCGGCAGTTAATACTCTGTATAACGCGCTGCTGAACAATGCCGACTTCGCCAAGCTCGATTTTTCCAGCTATAAAGTGTGCAATGGCGGCGGCATGGCCTTGCAGCGCAATGTGGCCGAGCGCTGGCTGAAATTGACGGGCTGCCCGCTGATCGAAGGCTATGGCATGTCGGAAACGTCGCCTGTGGTGACGGGTAACCGCGTCGATATCACGGAATTCACGGGCACCATCGGCTTGCCTTTCCCGTCGACGGAAGTGGCGATTTTGAACGACGATGGCGTGGAAGTGCCGCTGGGCGAACCGGGCGAGATCGCCGTGCGCGGCCCGCAAGTGATGGCGGGATACTGGCAGCGTCCGGACGAGACAGCCAAGTCGATGACGGCCGACGGCTATTTCAAGACGGGCGACGTGGGCGTCATGGACGAGCGCGGCTACGTGAAGATCGTGGACCGCAAGAAAGACATGATCATCGTTTCCGGCTTCAATGTGTATCCAAATGAAGTGGAAGACGTGGTTGCGTCGTGCCCGGGCGTGCTGGAATGCGCCTGCATCGGCGTGCCGGATGCCAACTCGGGCGAAGCCGTGAAAGTGTTTGTCGTGCGCAAGGATCCGAACCTGACGGTGGAACAGATCCGCGAGCATTGCAAGCATGAGTTGACGGCGTACAAGAAGCCGAAATACATCGAGTTCCGCGATGAATTGCCGAAAACCAATGTCGGCAAGATCTTGCGCCGTCAATTGCGCGACGAAAAGAAAGCGGCTTAACTCGCCGCCAGGGCTGTGTCCGCCGCCACGGCTTGCCGTGGCCGGGCGGGCAAGCCGAAGCAGGGACGCAGCCAGCTCACCTTGCTGATCAGCAGCGACGTCCCCAGCCAGCAGGTCGCCACCGTGCCTGCCAAGATCAGCAGCGGCTCGAGCACGGGGCCCAGCTGCAACGGCACCAGCCAGTAGGCCAGCAGTACGATCGCGCTCTGGTGCAAGATGTACCAGGGAAAGACGGCCTGGCGCGCCCATGGCAGCCAGGCAAACGGTTTATTCAGCAAGGTGTGCGACCAGCCCAGGATGGCGCAGATGGCCAGCCACATGTACAGGTTGCGCATAGGCCAGGAGCCAAACGAGGCCCAGGTCAGCAGGTTTTCCGAAGCCACCAGGTCAAAACCCAGATACACGGCAAACGCGCAGGGCGCCAGCAGCAGCGCCTGCCAGCGCAAGCGCGCCAGTTCCTGCCACACTCCCTTGTCATTGCCCAGCCACCAGCCATACAGATACATGGTGAAATAGATGGCGTGCGCGTACCAGTCCTTGAGCAGCGCATGGGTTTCCGGATAGCGCAGCTTCAGGAAAGCCGTTGCCGCCAGCGTTGGCAGGGCGGGTAGGACCAGCAGGCGCCAGCCGCGCAGGCCCGCAAACAGCGGTCTTGCCTTGGCCAGCAGCGGCTGCAAGGCCACCAGTACGATGGTGTACAGCAGCAGGTACACCAGATACCACAGATGGTTCCACGTAAAACTGGTTTTCCAGCCCGTAAATGCGCCGGCCGGCCAGGCGTAGCCGCCAAAGTAATGCAGCAGGAATGGTCCATAGCCAGGTTCGACCAGGCCGTTGCTGACGCCCTCGCAATACGGTTGCACGGGGATCACCACCAGCACGCCAAACAGCAAGGGCAGCAACAGGCGCTTGACCCGGCGCCACAGGAACGCACCCCTGGACGCCTGCGTCATCATGGCGCAGGACACGCCGGAAACAAGGAACACGATTTCCATGCGCCACCGGTTGATAAAGACCATGGGAAAGTTCAATGTTTCCGTCAAGTAAGTACTTTTCATGTGGAAGGCGGCGCCATCCAGGTACAGCATGGCCGTGTGGTAGACGATCAGCAGGCTGAAGACAAGAAAGCGCAAGGCATCGATATCGTAACGGCGGGAATCTGTGGTCATGGTCGTGGGGTCCGTCGGTCAGGGAATGCCTCAGCATAGGCAGGCCGCACGGGGCGAACCAGCGAAAAGTGATCAATCGCTGGCTGTTTGTGACGAGCGGTGGCGCTGGGACGGCTTTGGGACCTTACAATCATGCAACTTATTCACTGTCCGTCACCATGCGCCTGTCTTCCACCGATTTGTTGCAACGATATCAACGCTGGCGCCAGATCGCCGAGCCAGCTTTCTGGATCGTCCTGTATCTGCTGCAAACGTCGCTCAACTGCTGGATCAGCTGGGCCGACCGCGTGCGCGCCGGGCTCGATACGCCCTTATGGGAAGTGGCCGTGTGGGAGTGGAGCAGCAACCTGGTGCTGCTGGCGCTGGTACCGGTGGTGATCCTGGCTAACCAGTTTCGCCCCTTGCACCTGGTTTTCCAGCGCCAGAACCTGCGCTGGCACCTGGCCGCGTCGCTGGTCTACAGCCTCGTGCATGTGCTGGCCATGGTGGCCTTGCGCAAACTGGCTTACTGGAGCGCCGGCAGCGACTACGATTTCGGTAACTGGTGGCGCGAGTTGCCGTATGAATATATCAAGGATGTACGTACTTACTTCTCCATTTTATTGTTCACGGGCTTTTACCAGTTGCTGCTGATGCGCTGGCAAGGCGAAGCGACCTTGCTGGGCGAACCCGATGAAGGGCCTGCCGTGGAACCGGTGCAGCAGCCGGAACGTTTTCTGGTGCGCAAGCTGGGCAAGGATTTTCTGCTGCCGGCCTTTGAAATCGAGTGGATACAGGCGTGGGGCAATTATGTGAATCTGCATGTGCGCGGCCACGACTATCCGCTGCGCTCGACCATGGCGGCCATTGAGCGCCGCCTCGACGGCAAGCGCTTCCTGCGCGTGCACCGCAGTTACATCGTCAACCTCGATTTTGTGCGGAGCATCGTGCCGCTGGAGTCGGGCGATGCGCGCGCGGTGCTGTCCACGGGCGGCGAAGTGCCCGTCAGCCGGCGCTACCGCGACGCCTTGAAAAGCATAGGCTAGATGCGTTGTACGCCAGCCTTGCCGTCCTGGACGGTGAAACTGGCCAGTGTCGCGATGGCCGACGCGCTGTCGCGCACGTTCTCCAGGCCCAGGAACAGGGCCGTGGTTTTCTCCGGCGTGATGTCCAGCAACATATAGCCGCGCTTGTCGCTGCGTCCGTAGCGGATGTGCGGGTTCATCGCCACGTACTGCTCCGTGCGTGCCTGCGGGCGGGAACTCGACGTGATTGAGGTACCGCAAAACTCGGTGGCCAGCACGGGATTATCCTTGCCGGCAGGGCGCATGGCGTTGCGGCTCAGTTCGGTGGCATAAAAGGTGTGCACGTCGCCCGACAGCACCAGCGGGTTGCTGGCCTTGCTGCTGCGCAAGGCGTCGAGCAAGTGCTGGCGCGCCATCGGATAGCCATCCCAGCCATCGGTCCAGATGCGTTCGTCACCGGGCCGCAGGATGGGCACCTGGCTCGATTGCGCCATCAGGGTTTGCTGGGCCAAAATGTTCCAGCGCGCAGGCGAATCATCGAGGCCGGCTTGCAGCCAGCGCTGCTGTTCCTCGCCCAGCATCGTGCGTTCGGGCTTGCGCAAGTCGGGACAGTTACGCGTGGTAACGGAATTCGAGCCGCCGCGGCCCGGCTTGGCGCACGCATGGTAGGCGCGGTATTGCCGGTCGTCCAGCACGTGGAAGCGCGCCAGGCGGCCCCAGTCATAGCGCTGGTAGATGCGCATGTCGACAAAGCCCCTCCGGCCCAGCGGCAGCAGGCGCAGCGGCATGTGTTCATAAAATGCCTGGTAGGCGGCCGCGCGGCGCTGCAAAAAGGCAGGCGTGAGCAATTCGTCGCGGTCATTGCCGTAATCGTTGGCCACTTCATGGTCGTCCCAGGTGACGATCCACGGCGCCGCCAGGTGTGCACCCTGCAAGTCGCGGTCGCTCTTGTATTGCGCATAGCGGGCGCGGTAGTCGTCCAGAGTAAAACTTTCATGCGTGCGCACGGCCCGGCTCGGGTGCTGCAGCTGGTATGGACCCCATTCGTAGATGTAGTCGCCAAGGAAGGCCACCAGGTCGGGTGCGGCGGCGGCGATGTGCCGGTGCGCCGCGTAGGCGCCGAATTCCCAGTGCTGGCACGAGGCGACGGCCAGTTTCAGCGAAGAAGGCATGGCGCCGGGCTCGGGCGCCGTGCGCGTGCGGCCCACGGGGCTGACGGCGTCGCCCAGCATGAAGCGGTACCAGTACCAGCGCCCGGGCGCCAGGCCGCCCACATCGACGTGCACGCTATGCGCGAGGGCGGGCGTGGCCGTGGCCTGGCCCTTGGCGGCGATGCGCCGGAACGCCTCGTCGTCCGCCACTTCCCAGCGCACGTTCAGGGCGATGGCGGGCGTGGCGCTGGCATGCAGCGGGTCGTAGCAGATGCGCGTCCACAGCACGACGGCGTCCGGCAAGGGCGAGCCGGAAGCGACGCCGAGCGCAAACGGGTAGCCGGCGCCATTCAGGCGCGTGGCGGCGCTCGCGCTGGAACCGGACAGCACGCTGCCGGCGGCGGCCAGCGCACCGATGCGGGCGGCGCTCTGCAGGAAGATGCGGCGCTGGCTATCCATGCCGTCTGAAAATAAAACGTGGGATTAATGTAACAGCGACAATCAAGGCGACAGCAAGGTCTCGATCGGCGGCACTTTGCGCGGTTTGCGGTCGGAGTCCGTCGCCACATAGATCAGGGTGGCTTCCGTGACTTTCACGATGCACGCCTGCAGGCGGTTGCGTTCGGCATACACCTCGACATTGACGGTGATCGAGGTATTGCCAACCTTGACGATGTCGGCGTAGAAGGAGAGCAGATCGCCGACGAAGACGGGGTTTTTGAAGACGAAGGAGTTGACGGCGATGGTGGCGACACGGCCGTTGGCGCGCCGCGTGGCCGGCAGGGAACCGGCGATATCGACCTGCGCCATGATCCAGCCGCCGAACACGTCGCCGTACACATTGGCGTCGGACGGCGCTGGCATCATGCGCAATTCCGGCATTTTTCCGGCGGGCAGGCCGGAGGCGAGGCAGTTGTCGGGACGGTCGGGGGAGGTGCTCATCTTTTATTCTCATGAAAGGCTACAATTGCCCCGATTGAACCATAAAAAGCCGACCTTCGCCATGCGCCGTTCCCAGACTCCCCCTCCGCCCCGCTCGCCAGCCTCCGCCAGCCACAGCGATTTCGCCACCATCAAGACCTTGCTGCCGTATCTCTGGGTCTACAAATGGCGGGTGCTGCTGGCGCTGCTATGCCTGGTGGGCGCCAAGCTGGCCAACGTGGGCGTGCCCCTGATCCTGAAAAAACTCGTCGATGCGATGACGATCACGGCGGCCCATCCGCAGGCGCTGCTGGTATTGCCGGTCGGCTTGCTGGTGGCGTATGGCTTGCTGCGCCTGTCGACCACCCTGTTTACGGAATTGCGCGAATTCCTGTTCGCGCGGGTCACGCAGCGGGCCGTGCGCACCATCGCCCTGCAAGTGTTCCGCCACCTGCATGCCTTGTCCCTGCGCTTTCACTTGAACCGCCAGACGGGCGGCATGACGCGTGACATCGAGCGGGGCACGCGCAGCGTGGGCTCGCTCATTTCCTACACCCTGTTCAACATCCTGCCGACCCTGGTGGAAATCACCCTCGTGCTCGGCTATCTGGTCTTGCACTACGACATCTGGTTCACCGTGATCACGGCGGTGGCGCTGGTGTCCTACATCGCGTTTACCGTGCTGGTGACGAACTGGCGTACGCATTTCCGCCGCACCATGAACGACCTCGATTCCAAGGCGAATACCAAGGCCATCGATTCGCTGATCAACTATGAAACCGTCAAGTATTTCGGTAACGAGGATTACGAGGCGAAGCGCTACGACGAGGGCTTGCAGCGCTATGAATCGGCCGCCGTGAAATCGCAGACTTCCTTGTCCCTGCTCAATACGGGCCAGTCGCTGATCATCGCCACGGCCGTTACCCTGATCCTGTGGCGCGCCACGGTGGGCGTGATCGCCGGCACGATGACCCTGGGCGACCTGGTGCTGGTGAACGCCTTCATGATCCAGCTGTATATTCCCCTCAATTTCCTGGGCGTCATTTACCGCGAAATCAAGCAAAGCCTGGCCGACATGGAACGCCTGTTTTCGCTGCTGAACGAGAATCGCGAAATCGCCGATACGCCGGAAGCCAAGCCGCTCGTCACGCGGGGCGCTGCCGTGCGCTTTGCGCATGTGGATTTCAGCTATGAAGCCAAGCGGCAAATCCTGTTCGACGTGGATTTCCAGATTCCCGCCGGCACCACGACGGCCGTGGTGGGGCATAGCGGCTCGGGCAAGTCGACCCTGTCGCGTTTGCTGTTCCGCTTCTATGAAGTCGATGGCGGCGGCATCACCATCGATGGCCAGGACTTGCGCGCCATCACGCAGGATTCCCTGCGCGCGGCCATCGGCATCGTGCCGCAGGATACAGTGCTGTTCAACGACACCATCGAATACAACATCGCCTACGGCAAGCCGGGCGCCAGCAAGGAAGCCATCGTGGCGGCGGCGAAAGCGGCATCGATCCATGATTTTATTGAAAGCTTGCCAGATGGATACAACTCCATGGTGGGCGAGCGAGGGCTAAAACTGTCGGGCGGCGAAAAGCAGCGCGTGGCCATCGCCCGCACCTTGCTGAAAGACCCGGCCATCCTGATCTTCGACGAAGCCACCTCGGCGCTCGATTCCAAGGCCGAGCAGGCGATCCAGTCGCAGCTGAAGGACATCGCCAAAAACCGCACCACCCTGGTCATTGCGCACCGCCTGTCGACGGTGGCGGATGCCCAGCAAATCCTGGTGCTCGACCATGGCCGCATCGTCGAGCGGGGCACGCATCCGCAATTGCTGGCGCTCGATGGCCTGTACGCGCAGATGTGGCAACGCCAGCAGGCAAATATGGACGACGAGGCGCAAGAGGACGAGTTGGCGGGGCTGGCGCCGGCAAAATAAATCGGGAAGGCGAAATCAGTAGGAAAAATGCTACAGCCGCGCCGATTCAGGCGCGCGTATAGCGCCTATTTGCGGGCAATCGCAGAAAACGGCTAGTCCAGCGCTGAAAATGAAATAAAATTAATTCCATTGGTGGCGTCTGCACCACAGTTGTTTCGTTCGGAGTCCATCCGGTTTGTCCGCCCAGGAGAATTTATGAAATTGACCAAAATCATCGCCACGCTGCTCAGCGTCGGTGTCATCAGCAGCATGTCGCCAGTCCAGGCTCAGGAATTGACCGGCACCTTGGCCAAGATCAAGAAAGCCGGTTCCGTCACCCTTGGCGTGCGCGACGGCTCCGTGCCTTTCTCCTATCTCGATGACAAGCAGCAATACCAGGGGTATTCGATCGACCTGTGCATGAAAGTCGTCACGGCCCTGCAAAAGCACCTGGGCCTAAGCGAACTGAAAGTGGTGATGAGCCCCGTCACGTCGGCCAACCGCATCCCGCTGATGGCCAACGGCACCATCGACCTCGAATGCGGCTCGACGACGAACAACCTGGAACGCCAGCAGCAGGTGGCATTCGCCCCCAC
This sequence comes from Janthinobacterium sp. SUN026, assembly GCF_030397625.1. Classification (NCBI taxonomy): domain Bacteria; kingdom Pseudomonadati; phylum Pseudomonadota; class Betaproteobacteria; order Burkholderiales; family Oxalobacteraceae; genus Janthinobacterium; species Janthinobacterium sp. SUN026. The sequence goes on from NZ_JAPQNU010000009.1 coordinate 16,744, forward strand.
CATGTTCGTCATCGGCAACCGCGTGCTGTCGAAAAAAACCTCGAACATCAAGACCCTGGAAGACTTGCGCGGCAAGACCCTGGTCGCCACGGCAGGCACGTCGACCATCAAGCAGATGACCATCCTGAACAAGGAAAAAAACCTGGGCATGACGATTGCCGTCGGCAAGGACCACCCTGAATCGTTCCTGATGCTGGAAACGGGCCGCGCGGTGGCCGAAGCCAACGACGATATCCTGCTGGCGTCGCAAGTGGCCAACTCGAAAAACCCGAACGACTACGAAATCACCAAGGAAGCGCTGTCGGTCGAGCCGTACGGCATCATGCTGCGCAAGGGCGATCCCGCCTTCAAGAAAGTGGTCGATGACGCGCTGATCCGCCTGTACAAGAGCGACGATATCAACCGCATCTACGCGAAATGGTTTACCTCGCCGATCCCGCCGAAAAACATCAACCTGAAATTTCCCATGCCGCCGCAATTGAAGGCGGTCTTCACGAATCCGACCGATTCGGGCGACCCGGCTGCGTATGCGGCCGTACCGGAAGCGCAGAAGACCTCGGACAAACGGAAAAAATAACAAGAGTGCGTAACAAATCGGGGGGCGCAAGCCTCCCGTTTTATTTACGGGACGGGTGGCGGACAAGCCGCTTTCCTTGAGCTGCATGGAAGGATGATCATGAATTACAACTGGAATTGGCGCATTTTCTGGGAGATTTCTCCCGATGGCGTGGGCACGTACATGGACACCCTGTGGTCTGGCCTCGTCTGGACCCTGGCCACGGCCGGTGCGGCGTGGATCATGGCGCTGATATTGGGCCTGGTGATCGGCACCATCCGCACCCTGCCGAACAAATGGCTGGTGGGCGTGGCCAATGCCTACGTTGAATTGTTCCGCAACGTGCCGCTGCTGGTGCAGATGTTCCTCTGGTATTTCGTCATGCCGGAGTTGCTGCCGCCTGACCTGGGTGCCTGGGTCAAGTCGCTGCCGAATGCGCCGTTCGTCACGGCCGTGCTGTGCCTGGGATTCTTTACTTCGTCGCGCGTGGCCGTGCAGGTAACGACGGGCATCGAGGCGCTGCCGCGCGGGCAGAAACTGGCCGGCACGGCGCTGGGCCTGACCCTGCCGCAAACCTACCGCTTCATTTTGCTGCCGATGGCCGCGCGCGTCATCATGCCGCCGCTGACCAGCGAATTTTTGAACATCATCAAGAACAGTTCCGTGGCGCTGACCATCGGCCTGATCGAATTGACGGCCAGCGCGCGCGCCATCCAGGAGTTTTCCTTCCAGGTATTCGAGGCGTTTTCGGCCGCCACCATCATCTACGTCGTCGTCAACCTGCTGGTGGTGGTGCTGATGCACCTGATCGAGAAAAAGGTCGCCATCCCGGGCTTCATCGTCGCCGGCGCCAAGACGGGAGGACATTGATATGTTCGGTAATTTCGACTTCGATGTCATCTCCCGCTCGTGGGTCTACCTGTTCCAGACCGGCATGGTCTTCACCCTGAAACTGACGGCGCTGGCCATGGTCGGCGGCATCGTGCTGGGCACCCTGCTGGCGCTGATGCGCCTGTCCGGCAACCGCATCGTTTCGGGCGTGGCATCGAGCTACGTCAACCTGATACGCTCGATCCCGCTGGTGCTGGTGATCTTCTGGTTCTACTTCCTGGTGCCGTATATCGCCGCCTGGGTCATCGGCGCGAACGAACCCGTGAAAGTGGGCGCGTTTCCTTCCGCGCTGATCACCTTCATCATGTTCGAGGCAGCCTATTATTGCGAGATCATGCGCAGCGGCATACAGTCGATTCCGCGTGGCCAGGTGTGGGCCGGCCAGGCGCTGGGCATGAACTACCGGCAAACCATGGGCAGCATCGTGCTGCCGCAAGCGTTCCGCAACATGATCCCCGTGCTGCTGACGCAGACCATCGTGCTGTTCCAGGACGTGTCGCTCGTGTACGTGCTGTCGATTCCCGATTTTGTCGGCGCCGCCTCGAAGATCGCCCAGCGCGACGGCCGCTTGGTGGAGATGTACGTGTTTGTCGCCGTCGTGTATTTCGTGCTGTGCTATGCCTTGTCGTTCCTGGTAAAACGCCTGCAGAAACGCGTCGCCATCATTCGCTAACCGAAAAAGAAAGAACAAGATGATTGAACTCAATAACGTCAGCAAATGGTATGGCCAGTTCCAGGTACTGACCGACTGCACCACCAATGTCGCCAAGGGCGACGTGATGGTCATTTGCGGCCCTTCCGGCTCCGGCAAGTCGACCCTGATCAAGACCGTCAACGGCCTTGAGCCTATCCAGCAGGGGCAGATCATCGTCGACGGCATCAGCGTCAACGATCCGAAAACGAATTTGTCGAAACTGCGCGCGCGCATCGGCATGGTGTTCCAGAATTTCGAGCTGTTCCCGCATTTGTCGATCCGCGAAAACCTCACCATCGGCCAGATCAAGGTGCTGGGCCGCAGCGCCGACGAAGCCAATGCCAAGGGCTTGAAGTACCTGGACCGCGTGGGCCTGCTGTCGCAGCAGGATAAGTTCCCGGGCCAGCTGTCGGGCGGCCAGCAGCAGCGCGTGGCGATCGCCCGCGCGCTGTCGATGGACCCGATCGCCATGCTGTTCGACGAACCCACGTCGGCGCTGGACCCCGAAATGATCAACGAAGTGCTCGACGTGATGGTAGGCCTGGCGCAGGAAGGCATGACGATGATGGTCGTCACGCACGAAATGGGCTTTGCCAAGCGCGTGGCCAACCGCATCGTCTTCATGGATCAGGGCAAGATCATCGAGGATTGCAGCAAGGATGACTTCTTCAACACGACGCGCTCGGACCGCGCGCGCGACTTCCTGGCCAAGATCATCCATTAATTTTTTTTGAAGTTGAGTACGAATGCCTGTCATGAAACAAATAGCCGGCGCCATGCTGGCGCTGGGCCTGCTCGCCCATGCCCACGCGGCCGACAAGATCGCCGTTGACATCGCCTTGCGCGACGCCACCCTGATCGACGTTGCCGGCGGTCGCGCCGTCAACGGCAAGACCGTGCTGCTCAAGGGCGACAGCATCGTCGCCGTCGTCGACGACGCGCAGTTGCGCAGCTATGCGCCGAAGCAGACCATCCGCCTGCCCGGAAAATACCTGATGCCGGGCCTGTGGGACACGCATGTGCACTTTGGCGGCGGCCCCGAGCTGATCGACGAGAACAAGCAGTTGCTGCCCCTGTACCTGGCGCACGGCATCACCACGGTGCGCGACTGCTCGGGCGACTTGCCCGACACGGTGCTGGCATGGCGCCGGCAGATCAACGCAGGTCAGTTGCAAGGGCCGACCATCTTCACGTCGGGCGCCAAGCTGGAAGGCATCAAGCCGCTGTGGAAGGGCACCATCGAAGTGGGCACGCCGCAGGAAGTCACGCGTGCGCTCGACGGCCTGCAGGCGCAGCAAGTGGACTTCGTGAAGATCACGGAAAACACGCTGAAGCCTGAGCTGTACCTGGAAGCGCTGCGCCAGGCGCGCGAACGGGGCATGCGCACCTCGGGCCATATCCCTGTGCAGCTCACACTGGAGCAGATGGCCGATGCAGGCCTGGGAACGATTGAACATCAATCGTATCTGCTGCGCGCCACCACGCCGCGCGAGCAGGAGCTGACGGACAAGGTGGCCGCCGGCACGATGACGGGCAAGGAGGCCATGCATGCAAGCGTGCAAAGCTACGACGAACCGACGGCGCGCAAGGCCTCCAGCTACCTGGCCGCGCGCGGCACGGCCATCGTGCCTACCCTGTGGGGTTCGCGCGTGACGGCTTACCTGGACCGCGAAGATCACACGCACGATCCGGCCCTGCAATACATCGGCAAGGGCTTGCGCGCCACCTACGACTGGCGCGTGCAGCGCGCCGCCAAGGATGGCCCGGAAGCGATCGCCCTGCGTCACGCGCAGTTCGAGCAATCGGCAAAGCTGCTGCCGATTTTGCAGCAGCAGGGCATGAGCATCATCGCCGGCACGGATGCGGGCTTTTTGAATTCCTTCGACTACCCGGGCCAGGCCTTGCACGATGAAATCGGCCTGTACGTGCAGTATGGCTTGACGCCGCAGCAAGCCTTGCAGTCGGCCGTCATCAACGGCCCCCGCTTCATGGGCAAGCTGGATCGCTATGGCAGCGTGGCGGCAGGCAAGGCGGCCGACCTGCTGGTGCTCGACGCGAATCCGCTGCAGGACATCGGCGCCACGCGCCAGATCCGCCTGGTGGTCAGTCGTGGCCAGGTGTACGACCGCGCCGCGCTGGACCGGATGCTGGCCGATATTCGCGCCTGGGTGGCGAAGCAGGAAGAGCCGCAGGCCAAATCCTGATTCGCGTGTACTCTTGATATTGAAAACGGCCGGCGCATACCGGCCGTTTTGCCGTCCGGGAGGCCGCGCATACAGGTGATCCTGGCCGGCGGGACGGCCCCGCGGCTGGTAAAATGGCGCTATCCGCAATGACCGCCTGAGAGCAGCCGCCATGTCCACACTCGATCACACCCCCGCTTCCATCACCATCACCCGTCCGGATGACTGGCATTTGCACCTGCGCGACGGCGCCGTCATGGCCAGCGTGCTGCCGCATAGCGCGCGCCAGTTCGGCCGCGCCATCGTCATGCCGAACCTGAAACCGCCCGTCACCACCACGGCCGATGCCGCCGCCTATCGCGAGCGCATCCTGGCCGCCGTGCCGCAAGGCGTGAACTTCGATCCGCTGATGGTGCTGTACCTGACGAACAACACCTCGCCCGACGAAATCCGCCGCGCGCAGGATAGCGGCATCGTGCAGGCCGTCAAATTGTATCCGGCCGGCGCCACGACGAATTCCGACCTGGGCGTGACGGATTTGAAAAATTGCTACAAGGTGCTCGAAGTGATGCAGGAAGTGGGCATGCCCTTCCTCGTGCACGGCGAAGTGACGGATCCGGAGATCGATATTTTCGACCGCGAAGCCGTCTTCATCGAGCGCGTGATGCGCCCGCTGCGCAGCGCCTTCCCGGCCCTGTCCGTCGTGTTCGAACACATCACCACCAAGGATGCGGCGCAGTACGTGGCCGAAGCGGAAGGCCCGATCGCCGCTACCATCACGGCGCACCATCTGCTGTACAACCGCAACGAGATTTTCAAGGGTGGCATCCGCCCGCATTACTACTGCCTGCCCATCCTCAAGCGCGAAGAGCACCGCCTGGCGCTGATGACGGCGGCCGCCAGCGGCGACGAGCGCTTCTTCCTCGGCACCGATTCGGCGCCGCACGCCCAAGGCGCCAAGGAAATGGCCTGCGGCTGCGCCGGTTGCTACACGGCCCTGCATGCGATGGAAATGTATGCCGAAGCGTTCGAACGGGCCGGCGCACTCGACAAGCTGGAAGCGTTCGCCAGCTTCCACGGCCCCGCCTTCTACGGCGTGCCGCGCAATACGGACACCATCACCCTGAAGCGCGAAAGCTGGACTTTGCCAGCTTCGCTGCCGCTGGGCGACAGCCATGTGATTCCGCTCAATGCGGGCGAGCAGATCAACTGGAAAATGGTGTAATCACTCCATGCTGCCATCGATAGACTGGACCCGCCCTTGGTTTGCCACGGTGCTGCCGGCGCGACGGCAGCTGGACCTGCAGCGCGACACGGTGATCGCCGCGTTGAACGGCCGGGCACGGGCGCTGGACTTGCGCAATCCCTCCGGCCTGCCGCTGGCTTTCGTGCCGCAAGCGGACCTGCCCGATGGCGTCGCCTACGAGGAGTTCATCGGCGCGACGGGCGGCGTGCCCACGCGCGACAATCTGCACGATTTTTTCAACGCGCTCGTGTGGCTCACCTTCCCGCGCATCAAGCGGCAGCTGAACGCGCTGCAGGCGGCGCAGATCGCCCTGTCCGGCGTCGGCAAATCGCGCGGTCCCGCACGCGACGGCGCGACGATTTTTGACGAAAATTCCGCCCTGCTGGTGCTGCGCGACAGCGATGCGGGGCGCGCGCTGGATGCGGCGCTGCGCGGGCATGACTGGCGCAGCGCGTTCATTGCGCAGCGCGACAAGTTTGACGCCGGCGGCGACGCCGAGGTCTGGCTGTTCGGCCACGCGCTGATGGAAAAACTGGTGGTGCCGCGCAAGGCCATCACGGCGCATACGCGCGTGATCTTCGCCGGCGACGCCTATTTCACCCTGGACGATGCGGCACGCCGCGCCTGGCTCGACGAGCGGGTGGCGCAGGACCTGGCGCAGCAAAGCCTCACCACGGCGGACTTCACGCCGCTGCCCGTGCTCGGTTTGCCCGGCTGGTGCGAGGGACAGGACGACGATTTTTACAATGACGCGGCGGTGTTCCGCCCGAAGCGCAAGGTGGCTGGCGCAGAAAGAGATCAATAGCATGGAAAATACCGTCCGCTGGGGCATCCTCGGCACCGGCAAGATCGCCCGCGCGATGGCCAATGGCTTGCGCGATGCACCCGGTGCGCAACTGGTGGCGGTGGCTTCGCGCAGCGAGACTGGCGCACAGGCCTTCGGCGCCGAATTCGGCATCGAGCGTTGCCACGGTTCCTACCAGGCGCTGGCCATGGACCCGGACGTGGATGTGATCTATATCGCCACGCCGCACACCCTGCATGCTGAAAATGCCATGCTGTGCCTGGCCGCCGGCAAGCACGTCGTGTGCGAAAAACCGTTCACCATGAATGCGCGCGAAGCGCAGGCCGTGGTCGACCTGGCACGCTACAAAAAACTGTTCTTGATGGAAGCCATGTGGAGCCGTTTCCTGCCCGCCGTGCAGGAAGCGCAGCGCATCATCGCCAGCGGCGAAATCGGCGTGCTGCAGCAGGTGCAGGCCGACATCGGCTTTGTCGCCAATTTCCCGCCCGAGCACCGCATGTTCAATCCGGAACTCGGCGGCGGCGCGCTGCTCGACGTGGGCATCTATCCGTTGTCGATGGCGGCCTTCTTCCTCGGCCCCGTATCGCAGGTGCAGGCGCTGGCCGAGATGGGCGCCACCGGCGTCGATGAACAGGTCGTGTTCTCGCTGCGGCACGCGGGCGGGGGCACCTCGTCCTGCGCCTGCAGCCTGCGCGCGCAAACGCCGACGGAAATGACCATTTCCGGCAGCCTGGGGCGGATTCGCCTGCCCAACCGTTTTTACAAGCCCGACCACCTGATCGTCGAAACGATGGATGGCGCACGCCGCGTCGTCGCCGCGCCGCACCTGGGCAACGGCTATGCGCACGAGGCGATCGAAGCGATGCGCTGCATCCGCGCCGGCTTGCTGGAAAGCCCTGTCATGCCGCATGTGGATAGCGTGGCGCTGATGCACAACCTTGACACCATGCGTGGCCAGATCGGCCTCGTTTACAGCGCCGACCAGGCGTAACCAGGAATCCCATGACATTGCACTCATCCCGCCCCAGCCTGAAAACCGTCCTCATCGCCAGCGGCGTCGTGCTGACCCTGGCGATGGGCGTGCGCCATGGCCTGGGTTTCTGGATGCAGCCGATCTCGCAAGCGAATGGCTGGACGCGCGAAACGTATTCGCTGGCGCTGGCCATGCAAAACCTGATGTGGGGCGTCTTCGGCCCGTTCGCCGGCATGGCGGCCGACCGTTTCGGCACCATGCGCGTCGTCATCGTCGGCGCCATCAGCTACATGGCGGGCCTGGTGTGGATGGCGCTCGTGACGCAGCCCACGCTGTTCATCGTCGGTTCCGGCATCTTCATCGGCCTGGCGCTGGCCTGCACGGCCTTTGGCGCCATCAGCGGCATCATCGGCCGCAGCGCGCCGCCCGAGCAGCGCTCGTGGGCCTTCGGCATCTCGTCGGCGGCCGGCTCCTTCGGCCAGTTCCTGATGATGCCGGTCGAGCAGCAACTGATTTCCGCCGTGGGCTGGCAAAACGCCTTTTATGTGTTGGCCGCGCTGGTGCTGCTGGCCATGATCCCGATGGCCTTCTACTTGCGCGAACCGCCCGTGTCGCACGCCAGCGGCCCGCAGCAAAGCGTGGGCGCCGCCTTCCGCGAAGCCATCGCCAGCCGTTCGTTCTGGCTGCTGCTGGCAGGGTATTTCGTGTGCGGCTTCCAGCTGGTGTTCATCGGCGTGCACTTGCCGGCCTACCTGAAGGACCAGGGCCTGATGAATCCGAACATCGCCGTCACGGCGCTGGCGTTGATCGGCCTGTTCAACATTGTCGGCTCCTACTATGCGGGCAAACTCGGTGGCAAGATCGCCAAGCGCTACCTGCTGTCGGCCATCTACGTGACGCGCGCCGTGGTCATCACCGTGTTCCTGCTGGCGCCTTTGTCGGCGTGGTCCGTGTACCTGTTCGCCGCCGGCATGGGTGTGCTGTGGCTGTCGACCGTGCCGCTGACGAACGGCATCATCGCCGGCATCTTCGGCGTGAAGCATCTGTCGATGCTGGCGGGGATGGTGTTCTTCTCGCACCAGGTGGGCAGTTTCCTTGGCGCGTGGCTGGGCGGCTATCTGTACGAGCACCAGGGCAGTTACCACATCGTGTGGATGATCACCATCGGCCTGGGCTTGCTGGCCGCGCTGATCAACCTGCCCATCGACGAGCGCGCCGTCAAGCGCGTGGTGGTGGCCGCGTAATGGCCAGCTGGCGCACCTGGCTATGGCGCCTGGCTGGCGCCGCGCTGCTGGCTCTCGTCTTCCTGGCCTATCTGCGGCCCGACTTCATGCTGGACCTGGCGAACCGCTTCTGGATGTGCATGTAGGGCGCTCCTAGACTTTCAGGAATTCCTCTTTCCCGCCCAGCCAGCGTGCCAGGTGCGCTTCCACGGTGGCCGCGGCGGCCGTCGTGGTGGCGTGCAGCAGGTCGTGCGCCACGTCGCGCGCCTGATCTACTAACCATTGATCCGTTTCCAGGTCGGCGAAGCGCAGCATGGCCTGGCCGGATTGACGCGCGCCGAGAAATTCGCCGGGGCCGCGGATTTCCAGGTCGCGGCGGGCAATTTCAAAACCGTCCGTCGTCTCGCGCATGGTCATCAAACGCTGGCGCGCCACGCCGCCCAGCGGGCCCTGGTACAGCAGCAGGCAGACGCTGGCCGCCGAGCCGCGGCCCACGCGCCCGCGCAGCTGGTGCAGCTGCGACAAGCCGAAGCGCTCGGCGTGCTCGATCACCATCAGCGAAGCGTTCGGCACGTCGACGCCCACCTCGATGACGGTAGTGGCCACCAGCACGTGGATATGCCCGGCGATGAAGGCGTCCATCACTTCCTGCTTTTCCGCCGGCTTCAGGCGGCCGTGCACGAGACCCACCTGTAGCGCGGGCAGGGCGTCGGCCAGCATCATGTAGGTGTCGGTGGCCGTCTGCAGCTGCAGCGCTTCCGATTCCTCGATCAGCGGGCAGACCCAGTACACCTGCCGGCCTTCCAGCGCGGCCGCATACACGCGGGCGATGACTTCGTCGCGCCGGTTCTGGTCGATGGCGCGCGTGACGATGGGACTGCGGCCCGGCGGCAGCTCGTCGATCACCGACACTTCCAGGTCGGCGTAATACGTCATGGCCAGGGTGCGCGGAATCGGCGTGGCCGACATCATCAGCTGGTGCGGCACGGCCGCGCTGTCGCCCTTGTTGCGCAAGGTCAGGCGCTGGCCCACGCCGAAGCGGTGCTGCTCGTCGACGATCACCAGGCCCAGTTTGGCAAACAGCACATTGTCCTGGATCAGCGCATGCGTGCCGATCACCAGCTGCGCTTCACCCGATTCGATCAGGGCCAGCGCCGCCGTCTTTTCCTTTTTCTTCAGGCTGCCCGTCAGCCAGGCCACCTTCACGCCCAGCGGCTCCATCCAGGCGGCGATCTTGCGGAAGTGCTGCTCGGCCAGGATCTCCGTGGGCGCCATCAGCGCGGCCTGGTAGCCGCTGTCGATGGCTTGCGTGGCCGACAGGGCGGCGACGACCGTCTTGCCGCTGCCGACGTCGCCTTGCAGCAGGCGCTGCATCGGATACGGCTGGCGCAGGTCGGCGCGGATTTCTTCGAGCACGCGCGCCTGCGCACCCGTCAGCTTGAAGGGCAGGGCGGCGCCGAAGGCCTTCGATAAAGTCCCGACGACGGGCAGCGAGGCGGCGCCTTTCGAGCGGCGCGCGCGCTGGGCGCGTTTCAGCGACAGCTGCTGCGCCAGCAGCTCATCGAACTTCATGCGCACCCAGGCCGGGTGCGAGCGGTCCATCAGCGCGCTTTCATCGATGTCCTGCGGCGGATAGTGCAGCAGGTGCACGGCGGCGCGGAACGGCGACAGCTGCATGTCGCGCAGCAGATGATCGGGCAAGGTGTCTTGCCAGTCGATGCGGCGAATGGCGTCGGCGATTTCGCGCCGCAGCACGTGCTGCGACAGGCCTTCGCCGGACGGGTACACGGGCGTCAGGGCTGTGGGCAGCGGCGCGCCTTCGTTGACCACCTTATACGTCGGGTGCACCATCTCGGCGCCGAAAAAGCCGTGTTTGAGTTCGGCGCGCGCGCGGACCCGCGTGCCTTCGGCCAGTTGCTTGACCTGGCTGCCATAGAAATTCATGAAGCGCAGCAGCAAATTGCCCGTTTCATCGGCGATCGTCACCAGCAATTGCTTGCGCGGCTTGAAATTGACTTCGCACTTGGTGACGATGCCCTCGACTTGCCACGACTCGCCGCCGCGCAGGCAGGCGTCGCGTATCGTGTAGACCTTGGTTTCGTCCTCGTAGCGCATCGGCAGGTGCAGCACCAGGTCCATATCCGTGCGCAAGCCCAGTTTGGCCAGCCGGCTTTCCGTGCTGACCACTTTTTTGGCGGCTTTCGGCTTCGCGGCGGGCTTGGCTGCGGGAGGAAGATCGGGCTTTGGATCGGACATATGCAAGGTTTTGGTGCCGCTAGCGTAAAATAGAGGGTTGTCCGGCACACCCTGTGCGTACCGCAGTCGTAGTTGTTGCGGCGGATTATTGTAATGCCTGTATAGGCGCACAGTATAGTGCCAGATGTTCCATTGCGCACTCCTAATCATTTTTGACGTACTTTTGAAGCAAAACGCATGTATTCGCTTTCCGATTTCGATTTTAATTTGCCGCAAGAAAACATTGCGCAAACTCCGTTGGCCGAGCGCAGCGCCTCGCGCCTGTTGCATCTGGACGGCGACGCCCTGGTTGACCGCAGCTTTGCCGATATCGTCGGGCTGTTGCAGGCGGGCGACCTGCTGGTGATGAACGATACGCGCGTGCTCAAAGCGCGCTTCTTCGGCGTCAAGGAAAGCGGCGGCAAGATCGAGGCGCTCGTCGAGCGCGTGCTGGACGACCGCACCGTGCTGGCCCAGGTGCGCGCCTCGAAGTCGCCGCCGCCCGGCTGCCGCATCCGCCTGGCCGACACCTTCGACGTGATCGTCGGCCAGCGCGCCGGCGAATTCTTTACGCTGCACTTCGACGCCGACGTGTTCGAGCTGATCGAGGCGCATGGCCGTTTGCCGCTGCCGCCCTACATCGAGCACGATGCGGACGAATTTGACGAAACGCGCTACCAGACGGTGTTCAACAAGGTGCCCGGCGCCGTGGCGGCACCGACGGCCGGCCTGCATTTCGACCAGGCCCTGCTCGACCAGCTGAAAGCGAAGGGCGTCAACTTTGCCTATGTGACCCTGCACGTGGGCGCCGGCACCTTCCAGCCCGTGCGCACGGAGGTGCTGGCCGAACACAAGATGCATACCGAGTGGTACACCATGCCGCAGGAAACCGTCGACGCCGTGCGCGCCGCCCAACTGGCCGGGCGCGACGTGGTCGCCGTCGGCACGACCAGCCTGCGGGCGCTGGAATCGGCCTCGCAAAGCGGCCAGCTGGTGGCGGGCAGCGCCGATACGGCCCTGTTCATCACGCCCGGCTATGCATTTAAAACGGTAACGCGCCTGATCACCAACTTCCATTTGCCGAAATCGACCCTGCTGATGCTGGTGTCGGCCTTTGCCGGTTATGAGCCGATCCGCAGCGCCTACGCGCATGCGATCGCGCAGAATTACCGTTTCTTCAGCTATGGCGACGCGATGCTGCTCACCACGCAATCGCGCGCTGCGCTGAACCTTGATACTCCCGTGAAAGACTGACATGCTGGAATTTAAACTACTCAAGACCGACACGAGCGGTCTGACCAAGGCACGCCGCGGCACCTTGAAACTCAACCATGGCATCGTGCAGACGCCGATCTTCATGCCAGTGGGCACTTACGGTTCCGTGAAAGCCATGTCGCCGCTGGAACTCAACGAGATCGACGCGCAGATCATCCTGGGTAACACGTTTCACCTGTGGTTGCGTCCAGGCAACACCGTCATGGAGAAATTCGGCGGCTTGCATGGCTTCATGGGCTGGAACAAGCCGATCTTGACGGATTCGGGCGGCTTCCAGGTGTTTTCGCTGGGCGCCATGCGCAAGATCACGGAAGAGGGCGTGCATTTCAATTCGCCCATCAATGGCGATAAATTGTTCCTCTCGCCGGAAGTGTCGATGCAGGTGCAGCGCGTCTTGAATTCCGACATCGTCATGCAGTTCGACGAATGCACGCCGTACGAAATCCAGGGCCGTCCGGCCACCATCGAGGAAGCGGCCAAGTCCATGCGCATGTCCCTGCGCTGGGCGCAGCGCTCGAAGGATGAGTTCCACCGCGGCGAAAACCCGAATGCGCTGTTTGGCATCGTGCAGGGCGGCATGTTCGAAATGCTGCGCGACGAGTCGCTGGCCAAGCTGGAAGAGATCGATTTTCCTGGTATCGCCATCGGCGGCCTGTCCGTCGGCGAGCCGAAGGAAGACATGATGCGCATGCTGGCCCACGTGGGTCCGCGCTTGCCGGCCAACAAGCCCCATTACCTGATGGGCGTGGGCACGCCGGAAGACCTGGTGGCGGGCGTGTCGAACGGCATCGACATGTTCGACTGCGTCATGCCGACGCGTAATGCCCGCAATGGCTGGCTGTTTACCCGTTTTGGCGACATCAAGATCAAGAACGCCAAGTACAAGGAAGACCAGGCGCCGCTGGACGAGACCTGCAGCTGCTACGCCTGCCGCAATTTCTCGCGCGCGTACCTGCACCATTTGCACCGGTCCAAGGAAATTCTGGGCGCGCGCCTGAACACCATCCACAACCTGCATTATTACCTGGACTTGATGCGCCAGATGCGCGAGGCGCTGGACGAAGACCGTTTCCACGCGTTTACCCTGCAATTCCATGCGGAACGCGCACGCGGAACTTAAGAAAAGCTTAGCTTGAGCCCTGGCTGCGGCATGGCCTGAAGTTTTGTGTATTGGTGCTTGGACTGGGGCGATAAAGCATTGCATAATGCTTTTTTAGCCCCATTTAAAGTTGCCATGCCTGCAATTCGGGTTATGACGTATAGCCAATGCTAGAATACAGCGCTATTTTTTCAAACTGATTAGAACTGGAGTCACCGTGTTTTTCATTTCCAACGCTTATGCGCAAGCCCCAACCGAAGCCCTGGGCCTCGGCGGCAACCTGACCAGCTTCCTGCCGCTGGTATTGATGTTCGTGGTCATGTATTTCCTGATGATCCGCCCACAGCAAAAACGCGCCAAAGAACAACGGGCGATGATGGACGCGCTGGCCAAGGGTGACGAAGTCGTCACCGCCGGCGGCATGCTGGGCCGTGTTTCCAAGGTAGTGGACGCTTACGTCACCATCGAAGTGGCGGCCGGCACCGAAATCACGGTGCAAAAGAGCTCCATCACCACCTTGCTGCCTAAAGGCACCCTGAAGGCGCTGTAATTCCTCGCTGTCATTGCCTTGGCAATGACAGATCCGGGGCGGTTATCCGCCGCCCCTCGCGACGCCTCCGACGCTCAACACTGAACGCTGAATCACTATGAATCGCTATCCTGCCTGGAAATACATCATCATCGTCGTCGCCTTATTGCTGGGCGCACTCTATACGGCGCCCAACTATTTCGGTGAGTCACCGGCGCTGCAAGTAACCAGCGGCAAGTCGACCGTCAAAGTGACGGGCGAGCTGATGACGCAAGTCGAGCAAATATTGACGAAAGAGAACGTCAAGTCGGAAGGTGTCACCATGGATGGCGCCGGCAATCTCGCCTCCGTGCGCGTGCGTTTTGCCGATCCCGATACCCAGTTCAAGGCAAAACTGGTGCTGGAAAAGGATCTGAACCCCGATTCCACCGATCCCGCGTTCATCGTGACGGTCAACCTGCAAGCCAATACGCCGATGTGGATGCAAAAATTGCATGCCTTGCCCATGTTCCTGGGCCTGGATTTGCGCGGTGGCGTGCACTTCCTGATGCAGGTCGATGCGAAAGCCGTACTGAACAAGAAAGTCCAGGGCGTCCAGTCCGCCGCGCGTAGCGTGTTGCGCGACAAGAATATCCGCCACGCCGGCATCGAGCGCGTGGGCGACAGCGTGCAAATCAACTTCCGTGACGCCGAGACGCGCCTGAAGGCAAAAAATGTCCTGTCCGACCAGATGACGGAACTGGCGTTCGCCGATGCGGGCGAAGGCAGCGATTTGAAACTGAACATCACCCTGAAACCGGCGGCCCTGAAGGCAACCATCGACGAAGGCGTAAAACAGAATATTTCCACCCTGTCCAAGCGCGTCAACGAGCTGGGCGTGGCCGAGCCGCTGATCCAGCAGCAAGGCCCTGACCGCATCGTGGTGCAATTGCCTGGCGTGCAGGACGTGGCCCGCGCGAAAGCCATCATCGGCCGCACCGCCACCCTGGAAGTGCGCCTGGTCGATGAAACCATCGTGCCTGGCACCGAACTGTCGAGCGCCATCCCGTTCAACTCGGAACTGTTCACTGTCGGCAAGGGCGTCCCTGTCGTGCTGGCGAAAGACGTGATCCTGACGGGCGACTATATCTCCAGCGCCACGGCCAGCTTCGACCAGAACCAGCAAGCGGCCGTGTCGATCGACCTGAATGGCGACGGCGGACGCAAGATGCGCGAAGCGACGCGCGAACGCGTGGGCAAGCGCATGGCCATCGTGCTGTTTGAAAAGGGCAAGCCGGAAGTGCTGTCGGTAGCGACCATCCAGCAGGAACTCGGTTCGCGCTTCCAGATCACCGGCATGGGCGGCGCGGAAAACGCGAATGAACTGGCGCTGCTGTTGCGCTCGGGCGCCCTGTCCGCACCGATGACCGTCATCGAAGAACGCACAATCGGACCGCAGCTGGGCGCGGAAAACATCGCCAAGGGCTTCCATTCGACCCTGTACGGCTTCATCGCCATCGCCATCTTCATGATCGCCTACTACATGCTGTTCGGCGCCTTCAGCGTGCTGGCCCTGGCCACCAACCTGCTGCTGCTGGTCGGCTTGCTGTCGATGATACAGGTGACGCTGACCTTGCCAGGTATCGCCGCGATCGCGCTGGCGCTGGGCATGGCGATTGACGCCAACGTGCTGATCAATGAACGTATCCGCGAAGAGCTGCGCGCCGGCAATACGCCGCAAGCGGCGATCGCCGCCGGCTTCGACCGCGCCTGGGCCACGATTCTCGATTCGAACGTGACCACCCTGATCGTCGGCCTGGCGCTGCTGGCCTTCGGCAGCGGCCCGGTGCGCGGCTTTGCCGTCGTGCATTGCCTGGGCATCCTGACCTCGATGTTCTCCTCCGTTTTCGTCTCGCGCGGCGTGGTCAACCTCTGGTATGGCCGTAAGAAAAAGCTGACGACCTTGTCGATCGGCACGGTCTGGGTACCGGGCACGAGCAAATAAGCCGGGGCTCCGACTTACCGAATAGCGTCAACAGCGATAGCGTCCGGCGGCCCAGCCGCCGGACGCACAGAACAGAACTCAGAGGATTTCATGGAATTTTTCCGGATCAAAAAAGATATTCCCTTCATGCGCCATGCGTTGATTTTCAACGTCATTTCGGCCGTGACCTTCATTGCCGCCGTCTTCTTCCTGTTCCACAAGGGCTTGCACCTGTCCGTGGAATTCAAGGGCGGCACCGTGCTGGAGGTGAAGTACCCGAAAGCGGCCAACCTTGAAGGCATACGCGGCACCCTGATCGCCATGGGCTATGAAGAGCCGGGCGTGACCAGCTTCGATACGGCGCGCGACGTGATGATACGCCTGCCGGTGGAAAAGGGCGTGACTGCCGCGAATACCTCGCAGCGCGTGTTCGAAACCCTGTGCAAGGTCGAGCAAGGCGCGACCAAAGGCATCGATACCGTCACCGACAAGGGCGAGCACGTGATCAAGACCGCCTGCGTGGACGCCGCCGGCAACGAAGCGCTGGTGCTGCAGAAAGTCGAATTCGTCGGCCCGCAAGTGGGCGACGAACTGACGCAGAACGGCTTGAACGCGCTGGTGGTGGTGATCCTGGGCGTGATGGCATATCTGGCCGTGCGCTTCGAGTGGAAATACGCGGTCTCGGCCATTATCGCCAACTTGCATGACGTGGTGATCATCCTGGGCTTCTTCGCCTTCTTCGAGTGGGAATTTTCGCTGACGGTGCTGGCGGCCATCCTGGCGGTGCTCGGTTATTCCGTCAACGAATCGGTGGTGATCTTTGACCGTATCCGCGAAAACTTCCGCAAGCAGCGCAAGGCTTCCGTGCATGAAGTGATCGACAACGCGATCACCAGCACCATTTCGCGTACCATCATCACCCACGGTTCCACCCAGATGATGGTGCTGTCGATGCTGGTCTTCGGCGGCCAGACCCTGCACCATTTCGCGCTGGCGCTGACCATCGGTATCTGCTTCGGTATTTACTCCTCCGTGTTCGTCGCGGCCTCGATCGCCATGTGGCTGGGCGTCAAGCGCGAAGACTTGATCAAGCCGATCAAGGAAAAAGACGAAACCGACGGCGCCGTGGTGTAAACGCAGGTTTTTGCACAGCGAACCCAAGAACGATCACCCCTCGCGGTGGTCGTTTTTTTTTGTGATGGATGATGATGAAGCGTTTTTTATGGATGGCGGCGATGATGGGCGTGAACGCGCTGGCCGGCGCGGCGGATGTCAGCCGGGTGGCCGGCGATGCCATCGTCCTGCGCGGCGCCATCGCTGGCGGTGATGTGGACAAGGTGCGGCTGCTGGCCACGCCAGGCACCGTGCTGTTGCGGGTGAATAGCGATGGCGGCGATCCGCAGGCGGCAATGTTGCTGGGGCGCTATCTGCGTCAGCAGCAGTGGGACCTGTCCGTCGACACCGTCTGCGCGGGCAGTTGCGCGCTGTACGTCTTCCCGGCCGCGCACCATATGCACATCCCCGCCGGCGCAGTGCTGGCGCTGCAGGAATCGGCGTTCCTGCGCGCGCAGGCCGGCCCGGAGCGCATGCGCCGCAGCCTGATCGAGGCGGGCGTGCCTGCCGATGAGCTTGACCGTGAAACGGCGGCGCTGGCGGCCCAATTGGCAGAGACGGCAGCGCTGGAAACGGCGTTTGCCGCGGAGCTGGGCATCGCCCCCGCCCTTTACCGCGATTTCCGGCAAGTGGCGGCGCAGGCCGAGAGCGTGCGCCAGCGCTTTCCCGACCAGGAGGCGGCCGTCTACTGGTGGCCAGCCGCCGGCCGGCTGCAGCGCTGCTACGGCATCACCGGCGTGCAAGAGGGGACGCGCGCGGCGCGCCTGGCGTCCGACGGCTATCTGTACGTGCCGGCCCTGTCGGCCCTGGTCATGGGCGACCAGGCTTTGCAGGCCTGTCCATGAGCCGCAGCGGCCGCCTGTTCCTGCTGATGGACGCCATGCGCGCTAGGCGCGTGCCCGTCACGGCGGCCCAGCTGGCGCAGCAGCTGGGCGTTTCCGAGCGCACGATTTATCGCGATATCCAGACCCTGGCCGAATTGGGCGCGCCCCTGCAGGGCGAGGCCGGCATCGGCTATGTGCTGCGCCGTGGCGCCTTCTTGCCGCCGCTGATGTTTGGCGCCGATGAACTGGAAGCGCTGGTGTTGGGCGCGCGCTGGGTGCGCCGGCAGGGTGATGCCGGCCTGGCGCAGGCGGCCAGCAATGCCCTGGCGAAGATCGCGGCCGCCTCGCCGCGCGACTTGCGCGACAGCATGGCCGAGACCAGCTTGTGGGTACCGCTGGGGCGCCCCGCCGATGGCACGCAGCCTGCCGACCGCTACGTGCAGCCCGTGCGCGAGGCCATCCGCTACGAACAGAAGCTCACCCTGGGCTATCAGGATGAGCATGGCAGCGCCACCTCGCGCACGGTGTGGCCGTTTGCCCTGGCGTTTTTCGAAGGCAAGCGCCTGCTGGCCGCATGGTGCGAGCTGCGTGGCGATTACCGGCATTTCCGCATCGACCGCATCGCCAGCGTGCAGCAGCATGACGAACGCTATCCCACGCGGCGCCATGTGCTGCTGGATGCCTGGCGCAAGGCGCACGAGATTGATCCGGAAAGCTAGCGCCCCGGAATCCTGACATCTGCTCCTGACAAAAACTGTCAGTGACGGCGACTACGATGGTGGCTTCTTCACTCACCGGAGCCATCTGCCATGCGCCTGTACCACCACCCCATGTCCTCGAATGCCCGCCGTGCCCTGATGACGGCGATCCACCTCGGCTTGCCGCTGGAACTGGCGGAAGTCGACCTGATGAATGCGGATGACCGCCGCCGCCTGTCCGAGCTGAACCCGAACGGCAAGGTCCCCGTGCTGGCCGATGGCGCTTTTCTGCTGTGGGAATCGTGCGCCATCATGCAATACCTGGCCGAGCAGGTGCCGGGCCAGACGATTTATCCGCAGGCGCCGCAAGCCCGCGCCGACGTCAACCGGTGGCTGTTCTGGGCCGCGCAGCACTTCGCGCCCGCCATCAGCGTGCTGGCCTGGGAACGCGCCTGGAAGGGCATGACGGGCAATGGTCCGGCGGATCCGCTGGAAGAAGCGCGCGGCGAGCGCGATCTGCATGAATGCGCCGTGGTGCTGGACGCGCATCTGGCGGGACGCGGCTGGCTCAGCGGAGAAGGCGTGACCCTGGCCGATTTCGCCGTGGCCGCGCCGCTGATGTACAGCGAGGCCGTGCGGCTGCCGCTGGCGCAGTACCAGCACATCCAGGCGTGGTTTGCCCGCGTGCGGCAGCTGCGCGCCTGGCAGGAAACGGACGTGCAGCTATCGCCGGGATAATCTGCGCGCTAAGTGTGCCAGCGCACGGAGCTGGCGCGGCGCACCGCATAAGATAGGGCTGTCTCTTTCAGGACATCCCTAGCTTTGGACTTTACCCGCTTTCGAGCGGGTTTTTTTTGTCCGGTGTTTGAGGGTGGCTTGATAATTTGATACTTGCTGCACATATGGGGCCTATCCCACTGCCAGCAGGTACGCCATGTTCATGCCACGCCATCCGAAACCCCTGTTGAGTACCAAGGCGGTCGCCACGCAAGTCGTCCAGCAAAAGCAGGGAACGCAGGCCATGGACAAGCATGTGCTGATCGTCGACACGGTCAAGCCGGCGGCACCGCCGCCAGCGGGCAAGAAGCCTGCTGGTTGATGGACGAACACCTTCAGCAGCGACGGCACCGCACCGTCCCATTCTTGATTTCTTCCAGGACCAGGGGGATGGTCCGGGCGCAGCCATGCAGGGGGGCAATCACCTGATTCGAAACGGAAGTCATTTTCTGAACCTGGTTGAGGTATCTGAAATAAAATTCTGGTGATTTTTAAATTTTCATCCCGCGATAATTAGATGGACTTATTTTATGGGATTGATGTAGAATTTTCTTTTGATTGTTAAATTATCAAAGATATTTTTTGAGGCATGCAAAATAGGTAAATTTCAAATGGCTTGAAAATCAGGATATTTTCCTCGTATTTTTTAGAAAAGATATGGGTTGCTTATGCATGAGGTTCGTTCTTGATTTTTTGGATGCCGTTTTGATAAAATTGAATATTTGATGCGAATGAAAATAAATATCGTATTGCATTCTGAAAGACAGGGACATGTGGTTTTGGAATGTTGGGCCAGGGTCTGATTGGTAAAATGTGGCACTCTGGCATAACAAGGTTCAGTTTTGGCTGATTAAAACTATTTTTCGAAAAGTCCATCATCTTGCGTGACCAGCCCAGCGCTTCCGCCGCCGCCAGCCCCTCCCCGCCGACCCAGCCCCTGTTCCGCCAGCAAGCCATTGAGCATCTGAGCAACAAACAGTACGGTACGGTGCTGCTGGCGCGGCCCGTCAGCCATGTATTCCTGACCTGGCTGTTCCTCGCCATCGCGCTGGCCATCGTCGCCTTCTTCATCTTCTTCAGCACCACGCGCAAGGCGCAGTCGCAGGGCGTGCTGTTGCCGACCAGCGGCGTGATCCGCGTCATGCCGGGCCAGGCGGGCGTCATCGCCGGGGTGCGCGTCAAGGAAGGGCAGGCAGTGCGCGCGGGCGACGTGCTGTTCGTGCTGTCGGGCGAGCGCAGCAGCGCCAATGCGGGTGCGCCGCAGCAAGTCGTCTCGACCCTGCTGAAAAGCCGGCGCGACAGCTATGACGCGGAATTGCAGCAGTCGCGCCTGCAATCGCGCCAGCGCATGGCGGCGGGACAGCGCCGTGCCAGCGACCTGGCGGCGGAAATCGCCCGCATGGACGGCCAGATCATGCTGCAGCAGCGCCGCATTACCCTGGCGGAACAGTCCTACCAGCGCTACGGCGATCTGCACGCCACCCATTACATTTCGTCGGCGCAACTGCAGGATAAGCAAGCCGAACTGCTGGACCAGCACCAGCGCCTGGCGGAATTGCAGCGCATCAAGTCGGCCAGCCAGCGCGACCTGGCCACCACGGAAGCGGACGTGCGCGACCTGCAGGTGCAGGCGCAGCGCGACACGGAAGGCTTGCAGCGCAATGTCTCCGCCATCGAGCAAGACCTGACGGAGAACGAGGCGCGCCGCGAAATCCTCGTGCGCGCGGCGCAGGATGGCATGGTCACGGCCATCACCACCGAACTGGGGCAAACCGTGGCGGCCAACAGCGTGCTCGCCTCCGTGCTGCCGCAAGGCGCCCAGCTGGAGGCGGAAATCTACGCGCCGTCGCGCTCGGTCGGCTTCATCAAGCCGGGCATGACGGTGTTGCTGCGCTACCAGGCGTATCCGTACCAGAAATTCGGCCAGTATCCGGCGCTGGTGCGCGAAGTGGCCAGCACCTCGCTGCGCCCCGAAGAGCTGGCCGTGCCGGGCGCCGTCAGCGGCACGAATGGCGAACCCTTGTACCGCATCCGCTTGACCTTGCAGCGCCAGAGCGTGCAGGCATATGGCGAAACCCTGCCCCTGAAGTCGGGCATGCTGGTCGACGCCAGCGTGCTGCTGGAACAGCGGCGCCTGTATGAATGGGTGCTCGAACCCCTGTTCAGCATTTCCGGGCGCTTGTAAGCCTCATATTGATTTTCCACAATACTCATGCACCTCCCTGATCTCGCCCACCTGTCCTTCTGGCGCAGCCAGCGCCTGCCCGTCCTGCTGCAAACGGAAGCGGCCGAATGCGGCCTGGCCTGCTTGTGCATGGTGGCCAGCTACTGGGGCCACCAGACCGACATTTCCAGCATGCGCCGGCGCTTTTCCGTCTCCCTCAAGGGCGTCACGTTAAAAGGGCTGATGGCGATGGCGCAGGGCCTGGCCCTGCATACACGACCGTTGAAACTCGACATGCAGCATTTGCCCGAGCTGAAACTGCCCGCCATCCTGCATTGGGATTTGAACCATTTTGTCGTGCTCAAGTCCGTCTCCGGCAGCCATGTGGTGATCCACGACCCGGCCGTGGGCGAGCGCCGCCTGCCGCTGGCGGAAGTGGCGAAACACTTTACGGGCGTGGCGCTGGAACTGACGCCCACCGCCGAGTTCAAGAAGGTCGAGGAAAAGCAGCAGTTTTCCCTGCTGTCGCTGATGGGACGCGTGGTGGGCCTGAAGCGCGGCTTGCTGCAATTGCTGGTGCTGGGCCTGGCCTTGCAGGTGTGCGCGCTGGTGGCGCCGTTCTACATGCAGTGGCTGGTCGACGAGGCGCTGCTGGCCGCCGACCGCGATCTGATCACCGTGCTCGGTTGCGGCTTTCTGTTGCTGGTGCTGGTGCAGACGGCCATCGGCGCCGTGCGTTCCTGGATCACCACGGTACTGGCCACGAATTTGAATCTGCAATGGCTGGGGAATGCCTTTGCCCATTTGCTCAAGTTGCCGCTGCCGTACTTCGAGAAGCGCCACACGGGCGACATCGTCTCGCGCTTCAATTCCATCCAGACCATGCAGCGCAGCCTGACGACGCAATTCGTCGAAGGCGCCATCGATGGCGTGCTCGTGCTGGCCACCCTGGGCATGATGCTGGTCTACAGCCCGCTGCTGGCGGGCGTGGCCTGCATCGCCGTGCTGCTGTATGTGTTGCTGCGCTGGGCCTTGTTCAATGCCATGCGCGAAGCGACGGCCGAACAGATCATCCATGCGGCCCGGCAGCAGACGCACTTCCTGGAATCCGTGCGCGGCATCCAGAGCATCCGCCTGTTCGGCCGCAATGAAGAGCGCCGCGCCAGCTGGACCAACGCGCTGGCCGACCAGTTCAACGCCGACCTGCGCATCGCCAAGTTATCGGTGTCTTACCAGACGGCCAATACCTTGCTGTTCAGCGCCGAAAGGGTGATCGTCATCTGGATGGCGGCGCTGGCCGTGCTGGACAACCGCTTTTCGGTGGGTATGCTGTTCGCGTTCATCAGCTACAAGGACCAGTTCAGCCAGCGCATGGCCAGCCTGGTCGATAAACTCTTTGAGCTGCGCATGCTGCGCCTGCATGGCGAGCGCGTGGCCGACATCGTCCTGACCGACGCGGAAACCGATGGCAGCGACGTCGAGGTCGACATGAACGATATCTCGCCATCGATCGAGATCCGCAACCTCACGTTCCGCTATGCCGCCAGCGAACCAAATGTCTTGAACGGCCTCAATCTGAGCATTCCCGCCGGCCAGTGCATCGCCGTCACGGGCCCGTCCGGCTGCGGCAAGACGACCCTGATGAAGCTGCTGCTGGGTTTGCTGGAACCGACGGAAGGCGAAATCCTCATCGGCGGCATCCAGCTGGGCAGCCTGGGCTTGACGAATTACCGGCAATTGCTGGGCACGGTCATGCAGGAAGACACCCTGTTCGCCGGCTCGATCGCCGACAACATCAGCTTCTTTGCCCCTTCCCCCAATTACCAGCAGGTGCAGGCCTGTGCGCACCTGGCGGCCGTGCATGCGGAAATCGCCGCCATGCCGATGGCCTTCAATACCCTGGTGGGCGATATCGGCAGCGGCCTGTCCGGTGGCCAGAAACAGCGCATCCTGCTGGCGCGCGCCCTGTACAAGAATCCGAAGCTGCTGGTGCTCGACGAAGCGACCAGCCACCTGGACACGCGCAACGAGCAAGCGGTGAATGCCGCGATCCAGAAAATCCAGCTCACGCGCGTGATCGTTGCACACCGCCCGGAAACCATCGCCATGGCGCAGCGGGTGGTGGTATTGCAGCAGGGAGTCATCGTTCAGGACGTGATGCAGCAGGTTCAAGAAGCTGCATAGCCGACGTTGTCGGGTAAAACAGGGAGCTGGTGTTCCATTATATTCAAGTTGGCTTGCTGGAGGTGGCCGATGAAACATCCTGGCCGATGCAGTGAATTGAAAAACGCACTATGAAGTCTGATTGGCCAATATCCCCATTGTATATTTTACTTTCCAGGGGTGATTCAAAAAAGGAAGGTTAAATATTTTCCTATGCTTGATTAATTTTTTTCAGGGGGGGAAGTAATGGAACCATTGAATAGAACGTTTCCTATCCAATAAGTACCATGTTGTCCATAGATTATTGTTTGTCTCTTTTTCGGATTTTTATCTTTAATATCGGATAAGCCGCCAAGAGATGGTTCGGGAATATGGTAAAAACGTGATGCGGTAGAGAGAAATAAGGCTATGCCCATGAACTGCATGAGCCAGGCATGGGTAGCCAGATGGG
The DNA here is from genome assembly GCF_030397625.1 of Janthinobacterium sp. SUN026. Classification (NCBI taxonomy): domain Bacteria; kingdom Pseudomonadati; phylum Pseudomonadota; class Betaproteobacteria; order Burkholderiales; family Oxalobacteraceae; genus Janthinobacterium; species Janthinobacterium sp. SUN026. The sequence continues at coordinate 40,606 of NZ_JAPQNU010000009.1, forward strand.
GCGGGAACTCAGCCAGTAGGCATCGGCCATGCCCGCTGAACCATGCCTAGTGCACGAGCACCTTCAGCAGCGACTGCACTTCATCGTCCGATTCTTCCATGATGCTCGACAAGGTCGCATCGTCGCCGATCAGGCAATCGATGCTGCGCGCGGCGCGGGCGGCCCGCACGGCGATGGCGGCCGGGCTTTCGTTGAGGGGCGACGAGACGGGCGCCAGGTCATTCGCCAGCAGCAGGGTGTCGCCCAGCGATTCGGGCGGAATGGCGCGCAAGCCTTCCCACAGCGCATCGATGGCGCCCATCACCGCTTCCGGCACCTTCAGTTTGGTCAGGACGCCATGGCCGATCGCTTGTTCGCCATGTTCGACCCAGTCTTCCGGTTCGCCGTCGAGGATGCCGGGGAATTCGGCCGCGCGCGACAGCAGATAGAACCCGCCCACTTCATGCATGATGCCGGCAAACAGGGCCGTATCGGGGTCCACCTTGGTGACGCGGCGGGCCAGTACCTGCGACAGGGCCGCCACATGCGCCGTATGCTCCCACAACTGGTTGGCCTTCGCTTGCAGCACTGGATCGGTGATGGTGCTGCCCAGCTGGCGCACGATCAGCGATGCCACCACCGACTGCAGGGTACGCACGCCGAGCCGTTGCACGGCGTTGCGCACGCTGGTGATTTCATTGCCGGAACGGTTGAACGCCACGGAATTGGCGATGGCCACCGTACGCGCTGCCAGCAGCGGGTCAGCCTGCACCAGCTTGGCTGCGGCTTCGATATGGCAGTCGGGATCGGCCAGCGCCTCTTGCAGCTTGAGCGAAGCGTCCACATTGGCAGGAAAGGTCAGCTCGCCACGAGCGGCTTGTGCGGCGATGCTTTTAAAGGCGTCGAGTCTGTTCATTGAAAAAATTATACTCGCAATATTTCCGTGCGGAACTTTTTAACCATGATCTTTTCGCAAACAGCTTAGCAAAAGGCAAGCAACTGCCCCGTAAACGAAAAAAGGCATGCCCCTGTATCGGTGGCATGCCTTTTTTTAACGACAGCGTTCGTCACAGCGCTGGACAGGACCATCGCGCAGCAGGTCCTGTCGAAAGCGCTGCTACAGAGCTTCGCTGAAGATGGCGTCACAGCCTTCAACCAGCTCGTCGCTGTCTTCCAGTTCATCCGTCAGGCCCAGGTCGAACAATTCCTCGACGGCGTTCATGAAGCTGTTGTGCTTGGTGGCGCCGATCAGGCGGTAGATTTCGCCGTCTTCGTTGCGCACGCCGATGATCAGTTTTTCCTGGCGCACCAGTTCCGGCGTGCTGGCGTTGAGCAGCAGGTTGCCGATGATGTGTTTATCGAAATGAGCGGGCTTTTTGCCTTCGAGCAGTGTGGTTTTCAACTTGGTTTCCTTTGTCTTGTTTGAATGTCTGTGCTTGGTGAATGGTCAGCCGTGGCCGTTGGCGATGGCGTGTTTCAATCCCGCCAGGGTGGTTTCCAACCGCATGAAATCGTCTTCGGTATAGCCGTCGAACAGGTGCTGGCCCTGCTTTGTCAGCTTGGGGAACACGTCATGGAACACCTGTTCGCCCGCGCAGCTCAGGCGCACGTAATAGGAACGCTTGTCGCGTGGACAACGTTCGCGGATCACCAGCCCCTTTTGTTCCAGCCGATCCACCACGCCCGTCAAGGTACCCTTGGTGATCAGGGTTTTCTGGCCCAGTTCCTTGTAGGACATGCCACAGGTGTTGCCGAGCGTGGCGATGATGTCGAATTGCGCATGCGTCAAGCCGTATTGGCGCACGAAGTCGCCAGAAAACCGCTCGAAGCCTTGCATGCATTCGGCCAGCAGCCGGATACTTTTTAAATATCGTTCACCCATGGGGGGGATTATATCCTTCCGCCCCGCTTTTTTCCGCAGCGCCAGGATGTGCCCTTGCATGAGGGGCTCGATCGGGCGGAAGTCCGGTATCATGTGGGCAACTCAGCCCTTGCCCCCTGGCCCGCCTCGCCGATGTCCTTCGCTAATCTTTCCCGTATCGGCCTCGACAAACCGCTGCGTTTGCTGCTGGTGCATGCCGGCGATGCCGAATCGATTACCTGGGCAGGCCTGGTGCAGCCGCTGCGCCTGTGCGCGCGGGCGGTGGGACCGGAGGCCCTGCAGCTGGACGTGCGCACGCCGGAACAGGTGGCCGCGCAGGGCGGCAACTGGCATATCGCATTGCTGGTGGCCGATGAAACGGAAGCGCCGCTGCGCGCCGAGCTGTGCCGGGCCGTGATCGAGCGCTGCCGCTCGGCGCCATTCTGGGGCGGCGTGGGTGCTGCCGTGCTGTGGCTGGCCGACGCAGGCGTCATGGATGGCGTGCGCATCGCCCTGCCCTGGGCCTTGTATGCCGATGCGGAAGCGAAGGCCGAACGGGCCATCTTGACGCCGCATTTGTTCGATATCGACGGTCCGCACGTCACCTGCTGCGGCGGTGCGGCCAGCATCGACTTTTCGCTGACCCTGATCGAGACCATCTTTGGCGCCGACGTGCAGGCGCTCGTCAAGGAAGCGTTGTGCGTGGACAAGGTGCGCGGCAAGGAAGAGCGCCAGCGCGTGGCCCTGCAGGCGCGTTTCGGCGTGCTGCAGCCGAAATTGTCCGAAGCGGTGACCTTGATGGAAGCCAATATCGAAGAACCGCTGTCGACCGATGACATCGCCAGCCTGGTGGGCCTGTCGCGGCGCCAGCTCGAGCGGCTGTTCAAGCAATACCTGGGCAGCCTGCCGTCGCGCTACTACCTGGAGCTGCGCCTGCAGCGCTCGCGGCAATTATTGCTTGATACACATTATTCCATCGTGCAAGTTGGCCTGATGTGCGGCTTTTCCTCCGGTTCGCACTTTTCCACGGCGTTTGGCACTTTATTTGGCAACACCCCCCGTGAAGAGCGGCAGCGCAAGCTGATGCCGCTGGCCTAGCCTCGCGTCAAGGCAGCTGTGATGAATTGTGAAAATCCTTGTCGCAGATTCAAAAGAGTTTTAGCATCCCGCTTTTTATAATGCAGTACACACGTAGCTGTCGTAGCTGCGGAGTACCTAACATATTGATGGGGAAATGCTATGAATGCCAAGCTTGATTCGACCGTAACGGCTCGTCCAGTCACCCGGGAAACCTTTGACCAGGTCCTCGTTCCTACCTACGCCCCTGCTGCCATGGTGCCCGTGCGCGGTTCCGGACTGGATCTGTGGGACCAGTCAGGCAAGCATTACCTCGATTTCACCTCCGGCATCGCCGTCAACAGCCTGGGTCATTGCCATCCGGCCCTGGTCGACGTGTTGACCAAGCAAATCAATAATTTGTGGCATTTGGGCAACGGCTACACCAACGAGCCCGTCCTGCGCCTGGCGCTGGCCTTGACGGAAGCGACCTTCGCCGACCGCGCCTTCTTCTGCAACTCCGGCGCGGAAGCCAACGAAGCGGCCCTGAAACTGGCGCGCAAGTATGCGCACACCAAGTTTGGCGCGCACAAGTCGCGCATCATCTCGTGCTTCAGCTCCTTCCACGGCCGCACCCTGTTTACGGTCTCCGTCGGAGGCCAGGCCAAGTACACGGAAGGCTTCGAGCCGCTGCCGCCGTCGATCGACCACATCGCCTACAACGACATCGAAGCGGCGCGCGCCGCCATCGGCGATGACGTGTGCGCCGTGATCGTCGAGCCGGTACAAGGCGAAGGCGGCGTGGTGCCAGGCAATCCGGAATTCCTCAAGGAGCTGCGCGCCCTGTGCGACAAGACGGGCGCCCTGCTGATTTTCGACGAAGTCCAGAGCGGCATGGGCCGCACTGGCGCGTTGTTCGCCTACATGGGCTACGGCGTCACGCCGGACATCCTGACGGCCGCCAAGGCGCTGGGCAACGGCTACCCGATCGGCGCCATGCTGACCACGAACGAACTGGCGCAAACCCTGGCCGTCGGCACCCACGGCACCACTTACGGCGGCAACCCGCTGGCCGCCACCGTGGCCCTGACCGTGCTAGAAACGATCAACACGCCGGCGTTCCTGGCCCGCGTGAAAGAAGCGAGCGTCAACACCATCGCCATGCTGCAAGGCTTGATCACGGATTACCCGCAAGTGTTCTCCGTCGTGCGCGGCAGCGGTTTGCTGCTGGGCCTGGTAGTCAGCGATGCCTTCAAGGGCCGCGCGAAAGACATCCAGAAAGCGGCCGAAGCGCAAGGCTTGATGGTGCTGATCGCCGGCATGGACGTGGTGCGTCTGGCGCCGGCCCTGATCGTCTCGGACGAACAGATCGCCGAAGCGGGCCGTCTGCTGCGCGTCGCCATCGACGGCATGCTGAAAGCCTGAGGCTAGCCTCGCTCCCTGTGTGATCACCGGCCCGCCGCTTTGCTGCGGGCCGGCTTGGTTCTACCCCAGCATTGTCAGCATTGAAGGAGTACCCATGTATGTTGTCCGTCCGGTAGAAATTGCGGATATTACAGCCCTCGAAGCGCTGGCCGCGGTAACCATGCCGGGTGTCCATACCCTGCCGAGGACGCGCGAAAAAATCGCCGCCTCCGTCGAGCGCTCCATCGCCTCGTTTGCCGCCCATGTCGACATCCCCAGCGAAGAATCGTATCTCTTCGTGCTTGAATCCCTGCTCGACAAGAGCATCGCCGGCACGGCCGCCATCTTCGCCTCGGCCGGCTCGAACGGCACCTATTTTTCCTTTCGCAACGACGTCATCCAGCAAGTCTCGCGCGACCTGAACATCAGCCACAGCGTGCATGCCCTGACCCTGTGTTCGGAGTTGACGGCGTATTCGCAGCTGTCCGGTTTCTATGTGCGCAACATGGAGCAGGCGGGCCTGGAAGCGGCCTTGCTGTCGCGCGCGCGGCTGCTGTTTGCCGTGCTGGCGCCGCACCGTTTCGGTGACCGCTTCTTCGTGCCGCTGGCCGGCATCACGGACGCCGACGGCCAGTCGCCGTTCTGGGATGCGCTGGGCCGCAAATTCTTCCAGATGGATTTCCTCGATGCCGAAAAAGTCATCGGCGGCGCGCGTAACCGCACCCTGATCGTCGAACTGATGCCGCATTACCCCGTGTACGTGCCGCTGCTGCCCGGCGACGCGCAGGCGGCCATGGGCCAGATCCACCCGAGCGGCGAACTGGCTTTCAACCTGCTGACGGAAGAAGGCTTTGAAGCCGACGATTACATCGACATCTTCGATGGCGGCCCGATCCTGCAGGCGCACAAGCATGCGCTGCGCTCGTTTACGGGCTCGCTCACGCGCCGCGTCGTCGCAGGCGTCACGCCCAGCCGCACGGGCCTGAAAGTGCATTACGCGGTCGCTTCGGGCGCGGAGCGCAACTTCCGCGCCGTCACCTTTACCTGCGATGCGCTCGAAGCGCAGGACACCGTCGGCTTGCCGCCAGAGCTGCTCGAGGCGCTGGCCGTGGCCGAAGGCGACAGCGTCATTTGCGTGCGCATCTAACCGAGAGAACATTATGCTAGTAGTACGCGCCATCAACGCTTCTGACCTGGCCGCCCTGTACGGCTTGGCCAGCCAGGTCGGCACCGGCATGACCACCCTCAAGCCGGACATGAAAATGCTGGGCGACCGCCTGGCCATCGCCTGCGCCTCGTTCGCCGAAACCATCCCGCCCGAAAAGCGCGACTACATGTTTGTCATGGAGGATACGGATACCGGCCGCCTGGCCGGCGTGTGCGCCATCAAGGGCGCTGTGGGCCTGGAAGAACCGTTCTATAACTACCGCATCGGCACCCTGGTCCATTCCAGCCGCGAACTTGACGTGTTTACGCGCATGGAAACCTTGTACCTGTCGAACGACCTGACGGGCAGCACGGAACTGTGCTCGCTGTTTTTGCATCCCGATTACCGCAGCGGCAACAACGGCAAGCTGCTGTCGAAAAGCCGCTTCCTCTTCATCGCCCAGTTCCCGCACCTGTTCACGGAAAAGCTGATCGCGGAGATGCGCGGCTACCAGGCGCCGGACGGCAGCTCGCCATTCTACGAGGGCCTGGGGCGCCACTTCTTCAAGATGGATTTCCACCACGTCGACGACTTGACGAGCCTCGGCAAAAAATCCTTCATCGCCGAGTTGATGCCCCGCCAGCCCATGTACGTGGCCTACCTGCCCGACGAAGCGCAGGAAGTCATCGGCAAGGTGCATCTGAGCACGGCGCCCGCGCGCCGCCTGCTGGAGCAGGAAGGCTTGCACTTCGAGGGCTATGTCGACATTTTCGACGCCGGTCCCGTGCTGCAGGCGCGCGTGTCCGAACTGCGCGCCATGCGCGACAGCATGCCGGCCGTGCTCGACGCCGAGGCTGCGCCTGAAGTGTGCGGCGACGCCGTCCAGGCCGAGCCTTACCTGGTGTCGAATACCGACCTGAAAGATTTCCGCATGATCGTCACCAGCGCCAATCCGCACAGCGGCAAGATTGCGCTGGACGACGATGAACTGCATTTGCTGCGTTGCCATCACGGCGACACCGTGCGCACCTTGTCACTCAACCCGAGGAAGCATCCCCATGTCTAACGTATTTAATTCGTCTACCGCAGCATCGAACTTCATCAACGGCGCCTGGCTGCCAGGCACGGGCCGCGAACTGCTCACCATCGACCCGTCGAACGGCAAGCAGACCTGGGCCAGCCTGGAAGCGACGGAAAACGAAGTGGAGCAGGCTTGCCAGTCCGCCCGCGCAGCGTTCGAAGCGTGGGCCGATACGCCCGTCGAGGAACGTATCGCCATCTGCGTGCGCTTCCGCGAGCTGCTGAAGGAGCACGCCGAAGCGCTGGCGCTGCTGATCTCGGAAGAAGTGGGCAAACCGCTGTGGGAATCGCGCACGGAAGTGGCCACCATGGCCAACAAGATCGATATCTCGGTGCAGTCGTACAACGCGCGCACGGGCATCACGCAAAGCAAGATCGCCGACGGCGACGCCGTCCTGCGCCACCGTCCGCATGGCGTGTTCGGCGTCTTCGGCCCGTACAATTTTCCCGGCCACCTGCCGAATGGCCACATCGTGCCGGCCCTGATCGCCGGTAACACCATCGTCTTCAAGCCCAGCGAATATGCGCCGCGCACGGCCGTCAAAACCGTGCAGCTGTGGCAGCAGGCCGGCTTGCCGGATGGCGTCGTCAACCTCGTCAACGGCGGGCGCGACACGGGCGTCGCGTTGGGCGCCAATGCGCACCTTGACGGCGTGCTGTTTACGGGTTCCTGCCAGACGGGCATCAGCCTGCACCGCCAGTTCGGCGGCCAGCCGGGCAAGATGCTGGCGCTGGAAATGGGCGGCAACAATGCTCTCGTCGTGTGGGACGTGAAGGACGTGGACGCGGCCGTGCACCACGCGATTTTCTCCGCCTTTGTCTCCGCCGGCCAGCGCTGCACCTGTGCGCGCCGCCTGGTGGTGCAGGACAACGCCGCCGGTGCTGCGTTTGTCGAGCGCCTGGTGGAAGTGGCCGCGAAACTGGGCATCGGCGCTTCCGACGCGCAGCCGCAGCCATTCATGGGCCCTGTCGTATCGAGTGCCGTGGCCGCGCGCCTGGTACAGGCGCAGGCGGATATGGTCGCCAGGGGCGGCACCACCTTGCTGCAGATGCGCCAGCTCAATCCGCAGGCGGGTTTTGTCACGGCAGGTATCGTCGACGTCACCGATGCCGCCGGCATCCCCGACGAGGAATGGTTCGGTCCACTGCTGCAGGTGATCCGCGTGGCCGATTTCGATGCGGCCCTGAAGGTGGCCAACGCCACCGAATTTGGCCTGGCCGCGGCGCTCTTGTCCGACGATCCGGCCCTGTGGCAAACTTTTCAAACGCGCGCTCGCGCCGGCATCATCAACTGGAACCGTCCGACGACGGGAGCGGCCAGCACGGCGCCGTTCGGCGGCATCGGCAAGTCGGGCAACCACCGTCCGAGCGCGTATTACGCGGCCGATTACTGCGCCTACCCGGTCGCTTCGATCGAGAACAGCGCGCTGGAAATGCCAGCCAAGCTGTCGCCCGGCCTGAATTTTTAAGGAAATCCCATGCACAGCACGCGCGAATACAACTTTGACGGCCTGGTCGGGCCATCGCATAACTATGCCGGACTATCGTTCGGCAACGTGGCCTCGTTCAGCAATGTGAAAAGCGCTTCGAATCCGAAGCAGGCCGCCTTGCAGGGCCTGGCCAAGATGCGCGCCCTGGCCGCGCGCGGCTTTGCGCAAGCCTTGCTGCCGCCGCAGGACCGGCCGAATTTCCGCCTGCTGCGCTCCATCGGTTTCACGGGCACGGATGCCGAAGTGCTGGCGCGCGCCTACAAGGAGTCGCCCGTTATCCTGGCTTGCGCATATTCCGCCTCGCCCATGTGGACGGCGAATGCCGCCACGGTCAGTCCGTCGGCCGACACGCAGGATGGCCGCGTGCATTTCACGGCCGCCAACCTGAATAACAAGCTGCACCGCGCCTTCGAGCATGCGCAGTCGTCGCGCAGCCTGCGCGCCATTTTCAGCGACGACAAGCATTTCGCCGTGCACGAGGCGCTGCCTTCGACGCCAGCCTTTGGCGACGAGGGTGCGGCCAACCACACGCGCCTGGGCGCAAGCCACGGCGCGCCATCGGTTGAACTGTTCGTGTATGGTCGCGTGGAGTTCGACCCTTCCGCGCCGTCGCCGAAGCGCTACCCGGCGCGCCAGACCCTGGAAGCGACGCAAGCCGTGGCGCGCCTGCATGGCTTGGATGCGAAGCGCACCGTGTACGTGCAGCAGAATCCTGACGTGATCGACCAGGGCGTGTTTCATAACGACGTCATCGCCGTCGGCAATGGCAACGTGCTGTTCTATCACGAGCAGGCGTTTGCCGATGAAGAGGCAAGCCTGTCGCAGCTGCACCGCGGCGTTGCCGCCACGGGGGCCGATTTGCAGGCGCTGCGCGTGGACACGGGCCAGGTGCCGATCGCGGACGCCGTCAGCAGCTATCTGTTCAACAGCCAGCTATTGACGAAAGAGGGCGGCAAGATGGCGCTGGTGATACCGCAGGAATGCCAGGAAAACCGCGCCGTGTCGCGCTACCTGGATGGCCTGGTGGCCAGCGGTGGTCCCATCGATGAACTGATACATTTCGATCTGCGCCAGAGCATGCGCAACGGCGGTGGGCCTGCGTGCCTGCGTTTGCGCGTGGCCCTGACGGAAACCGAAGCGCGCGCCATGCACCAGGGCGTGATCATGACGGAAACGCTGTACCATCGGCTGGTGCAGTGGGTGGAAAAACACTACCGCGACCATCTGGAGCCGGGCGACCTGGCCGATCCGCAACTGGCGCTGGAAGTGCATGCGGCGCTTGAAGAATTGACGATCATCCTCAACTTACCGGGATTGTACGATTTGTAGGCGATAGACAATACACAGAAAAAATCCGAGACAGACTATCCGTAGCACAGACAGAATTGGACGGGCGACCCCCGTCTCTTGACACCGCTGCCGCCCAGCCACAAGCCCGAACGACAGCGTTGGACATTCACATTACCGTAATGGAGATGCAAGATGAATCACACGCCACAAGATTTGCGTACACAAACGCTGGAGCTGATTAACGCGGCTGGCAATGCAGGCAAGGCGGCAGCGCCTGTCGTGCAACTGGTGCAGGCATGGCTCGACTCGCTCGACGCCGAAGACCTGGCCGACATCGCGCCCGACAGCCTGGCGCCCGTGCTGGTCGACGGCTTCACACAAGCGGCCAAGCGTACCGGCAACGGCTGCCAGATCGCCACCCTGCGCTATGCGGATGGCCGTGGCGGCATGGCGAGCGCCTTGCTGATCCTGAACGAAGACATGCCCTATCTGGTCGACTCCATCGTCATGGCCATGCGCCGCCAGCACCTGGCCGTGCGCGGTGTGATGAACACCGTGCTGCCCGTGCGCCGCGCCGCCGACGGCAGCGTGGAAGCGGTGCGCCAGTCGGGCGACCCGCTCGAATCGTACGTGCTGGTGCTGCTCGACGAAGAGCTGGCGCCGCAAGCCCTGGCCGCGCTGGTCGCCGCCATTGACATGGTGGCGCGTGACGCCGCCATCGTGCGCCGCGATGCCGCTGCCATGAGCGAGCGCCTGGCCGCCGTCGCCACGGCCGCATCGCAGCATGGCGAAGAAGGCGCGGAAGTGGCCGCCTTCCTGGAATGGGCACGCAGCGGCGGCTTTGAAGTGTTTGGCTACGCCTATTACCGCGTCAAGCCGGGCGTGCGCGAACTCGAACGCGACATTCCGAGCCGCGTCGGCGTGCTGCAGGATACGGCGCACCCCGTGTACGGCACCTGCCTGGCGAACATCCCGGGCGACTTCGACACCCTGGCCAAGCGCGACTCGGCGCTGTCCATCGTCAAGGCCGACGTGGCGGGCACCTTGCACCGCGACCAGCAGCTGGACTTCATCGGCGTGCGCGACATGGATGCGCAAGGCGCGATCCTGGGCGAGCATTGCTTCGTCGGCCTGTTCACCCGCGCCGGCAATTCTACCCCGCTGGCGGCGCTGCCGTTTGCGCGCGGCCGCGTGGCCAAGGTTTTGAGCCTGGCAGGCGTGCGCCAGCAAGGCTTCCGCGCCGAGAAATTCCGCGAAATCCTCGAATCCTTGCCGCGCACGGAAGCGCTGGAAGCGGACCTCGATTGGCTGGCGCAAGTGTGCGGCGCCGTCGTCTCGCTGTACAAGCAGCCGCGTACCAAGGTCTTCGCGCGCCGCGACGTGTATGCGCGCCACCTGAACGTGCTGGTCTACCTGCCGCGTGAGCGCTACAGCGCCAGCGTGGCATCGAGCCTCGCAAAAGCCCTGCAAGCCAGTTCCGGCGCCACGCATGTGAGCACGCAGACCCTGGTGGCCGACGGCCCCCTGGCGCGCGTCTACCTGATCGCCCACGCCGCCCGCTACCCGCTGGACCTGGAAACGGATATCGAACAGCCGTTGCTGGGCGTGCTCGATGGCTGGCATAACGGTTTTGCGGCCGTGGCCGACGCCGTGCCCGACGTGGCACTGCGCACCAGCCTGCGTAAACTGTGCGCTACTTTGCCGCTCGATTACGTGGCCGCCACCGCGCCGGCCATCGCCTTCCGCGACCTCGACACCATCCTGCGCAATACCGACCCGGCACACGTGGCCGTGCGCATCGAGACGGGCACCGTTACCACCATCCGTTTGTACTCGGCCAACAAGGTGCCGCCGCTGTCGACCATCCTGCCGGCCCTGCACAACGCGGGCGTGGCCATCGACCGCGAACAGGCGTATTCGGTTTCGCTGTTCGACGGCACGCGCTATTTCGTCACCAGCCTGACGGTCGATGCCGCCAGCGCGGCGAAACTGGCGCAGCCATCGGTCGTCGCCGTGGCGCAGGAATTGTTTGCCGCCCTGTTCAACGACACGGCCGAAGATGGCCGTCTGAATGGCCTGGTCATCGAAGGCGGCTTGTCGACGCGTGAAGTGCAACTGGTGCGCGCCTACACCAGCTACTGGCGCCAGACGGGCAGCCGCTTCTCGGTGCGCTACATTGCCGAAAGCCTGCGCAAGCAGCCGGCCCAGGTCAAAGCCCTGGTCGACGCTTTCCTGCAGCGCTTCGATCCGGCGCTGTCCGACGCGCAGCACGCGCTAGCCCTGGAGGCCATCGCTACCATCAAGGCCGGCCTGCCTTCCGTGAACCATGCGGACACCGAGGAAATCCTCGGAGCGCTGGCCGACTTGATCAGCGCCACGCTACGCACCAGCTACTTCCAGAACAATCAAGCCGGCGACAAGATCATCTTCAAGTTCGACACCAGCAGCCTGGCGCTGGTGCCGGAACCGCGTCCTTACCGCGAGATTTTTGTCTTCTCGCGCCGCTTCGAAGGCGTGCATCTGCGCGGCGGCCCTGTCGCCCGTGGCGGCTTGCGCTGGTCCGACCGCATGGAAGACTACCGCACGGAAGTGTTGGGCCTGGTCAAGGCGCAGATGGTGAAGAATGCCGTCATCGTGCCGGCTGGCGCGAAGGGCGGTTTTGTCTGCAAGATGATGCCGAAGGACGCCGTGCGTGAAACCATCGCGGCCGAAGGCGAAGCCGTCTACCGCCTGTTCATTTCCAGCCTGCTGGAAGTGACGGACAACCGCTCGCTTGGCAATATCGTGCCGCCGGTCGACACAGTGTGCTTCGATGAAGCCGATCCTTACCTGGTGGTGGCCGCCGACAAGGGCACGGCCACGTTCTCGGACATCGCCAACGGCATCGCCGTGCAGCGCGGTTTCTGGCTTGGCGACGCGTTCGCTTCGGGCGGCTCGAACGGCTACGACCACAAGAAACTGGGCATCACGGCAAAAGGCGCATTCGAAGCCGTGAAGCGCCACTTCTATGAAATGGACCACGACCTCAATACCACCTCGATCACCATGGTCGGCGTGGGCGACATGTCGGGCGACGTGTTCGGCAATGGCGTGCTGCTGTCGCGCCAGCTGAAACTGGTGGCCGCGTTCGACCACCGTCACATCTTCCTCGACCCGACACCGGACGTCGCAGTCTCGTTCGATGAGCGCGCGCGCCTGTTCGCCTTGCCGCGTTCCTCGTGGGATGACTACAACAAGGACTTGATCTCGACAGGCGGCGGCGTGTATCCGCGCTCCGCCCGCACGATCGAACTGTCGCCGCAAATCCGCGCCGCACTCGATATCGCCGAAACCTCGCTGCCGCCGGAAGAACTGATGCACCGCATCCTGAAGTCGCCCGTGGACCTGTTCTACAACGGCGGCATCGGTACCTATATCAAGGCTTCCACCGAGACGCACGCACAGGTGAAGGACCGCGCGAATGACCATATCCGCGTCAGCGGCAATGAGCTGCGCGTGAAAGTCGTGGCCGAAGGCGGCAACCTGGGTGCGACCCAGGCCGGCCGTATCGAGTTTGCACTGACGGGCGGGCGCATCTTCACCGATGCGATCGACAATTCGGCCGGCGTGGATTGCTCGGACCATGAAGTCAACGTGAAAATCTGGCTGGACGTGGAAGTCAATGCGGGCAAGCTGACGGAAGCCGACCGCAATCGCGAGCTGTATGCGATGACGGACGACGTCGAGCGCCTGGTCTTGCGCGACAACACGCAGCAGACGCATTTGCTGGTGCGCGAATTGCAGGCGCAAAGCGAAAGCGCCGTGCAGGATGGCTATGCCGCGCTGATCGCCAGCCTGGAAGAAGAGGGCGCCCTGTCGCGCGAACTGGAGCAACTGCCGTCGGTGGCCGAACTGGCGCGTCGCAAGGCCGACGGCCGTGGCTTGACCACGCCGGAACTGGCCGTGGTGATCGCCAACGTGAAGAACCGCTTCAAGCGCATCCTCTCAAGCCTGCCGTTGACCGGTGAAACCTGGGCCGAGCCAGTCCTGAAACCGTACTTCCCATCCTTGCTGGTGGAAACCCGTTCGGCGCTCGACCACCCGCTGGCCAATGCCATCCTGGCGACCGTGCTGGCCAATGAAGTGATCAACCGCTGCGGTCCGCTGATGATCCGCAACCTGGCGGCGGAGCACGGCGTGGACGAGTCCAGCGTGATCCTGGCCTGGGGCCAGGCTTGGGTGGCGCTGAACCTGGCGCCCGTGTTCGACGCGCTCGATGCGGACGCGCTGACGATCCCACGCGACGTGTCGATCAAGGTCGACGCGCAAACGCGCGTGCTGCAGCAAACGATGATCGCCGGCGTGCTGTCGGTGCCTGCCGAACAGTTGCGCGGCGCCGGCCTGGCCGAACTCACGCGCCTGTTTGGCGCGGAATCGAAGCGCGACCTGCTGAAAGCCGTCGGCATCAAGTCGGAAGCCGCACTGGTGCCGGGCTTGACGCCAGCCTTCGTGCAGGCGTGGGATGCGGTCGATGCGCTGGAAGTCGTCGCCGGCTTCCTGTTCCCGGCCCTGTCCGTGCCGCGTCCTGCGGCGATGGACCTGGCGGCCTTCCTGCAAGTGGGCCTGGCCCTGCGCAGCCAGGCGGGTATCGGCACGCTCGAGCGTGGCTTGAAGCTGGCCGCGCAAGGCAAGTCGCAGGAGCAGTTGCGCAACTACGCGCAGCAAGCGCTGCGCCGCACGCAACAGCGTCTGCTGACGCAGGTGCTGGCGCGCGCAGAGCAAGGCAATGCAGGCCAGGCTGTCGATGCCGTGACGGGCGCGCTGGGCCTGTCGGCGTATGTGGCGGCGACGGAACTGGAGCAAGCCATGCTGGACGTGTGGACCTTGTCGGAAGCCGTGAATAAAATCACGGCGAAACCCACAGCGGAAGCGGCGGTGTAATGACGCAAGCAGTAACGCAGGTAGTAACCCAGGTAGTAGCGGGCGCTGGCGGCTTGCCGCCAGCCGTGCAGGCGCTGGCGCAGGCCGATTTCAGCGGCGTGGCGCAGCTGTTCGCCAACGCCGGTTTCACGGTGGCCTTGCCGGCGCCCGGCATGCTGCAAGTCGTCAAGCCGCAGGCCGATGCGGGACGCGCCAGCGTGGCCGTCTCGGTGGGCGTGCATGGCGACGAAACGGGGCCGATCGAAGTGCTGGCGCATCTGCTTGACGCCCTGTCGCGCGATGCGTCGACGCTGGCCGTCGACCTGCTCGTTTGCGTGGGCAATGTCGATGCGATCCGGGCCGGCAAGCGTTTCATCGACGCCGACCTGAATCGCATGTTCCGCCCCGTGCGGGGGAGTTTGGCGCAAGCGGCGGAAAGCGCGCGCGCCGATGAAATGATCGCTGCGACAAAAGCGTTCTTTGACGCGGCGGGCCCCGTGCGCTGGCACCTGGACTTGCACACGGCCATCCGGCCTTCCGTGTACCCCACGTTTGCCATCGTGCCCGACCTGGTGGCCGACGACGCCAAGGCACAGCTGATCGATTGGCTGGGCCAGGCGGCTATCGGCGCCATCATCATGAACCCGCAGTCGGCCGGCACCTACAGTTATTACTCGGCCGAGCATTTCGGCGCGGCCGCCAGCACGGTGGAACTGGGCCGCGTGGGTACCCTGGGGCAGAACGATTTGTCCCTGTTCGACGATGTGTCGCGGGCGCTCGATGGCTTGCTGCGCGGCTTGCCTGCGCAGCCCGTCAAGGCGCAACCGCACGTGTTCAAGGTGGCGCAGGAAATCATCAAGCACAGCGATGAATTCCGCATGGCGTTCGATCGCAGCACGCAGAATTTCACGTCCCTGCCGCAGCACGCCGTGATCGCCAGCGATGGCGACCATGTCTACACGGTGCAGCATGCGGAAGAGCTGGTGGTGTTTCCGAACCCGGACGTGCGCGTGGGCTTGCGCGCGGGCTTGATGGTGGTGCGTACCTCCTGATCGTCCCGCCATCACGCAGCATCAGGCGCCGGCCGGGGAAACCCGCCTGGCGCTTTTTTTGCCAAAAAGATGCCGCACAGAAATAATTATCCATTAGGCAATCAACTGGTTTAAAATATTTCCCCTTTTGCAATTTATTGGACCGTTCATGTTGAAACGCCTGCTGACAGCCCTGCTGTGCCTGACCCTCTCCGGCCTGACGGCTGCCGCCCCCGCCGATGAGAAGGCTTCTGCGCCGGAAATGACGGCCGAGCAATTCCTCGCCCAGTTGCACCTGCAGCGCGGCAAGATCACCTTGCCGGGCGGCATCGCTACCCTGGATTTGCCCGCCAACTTCCGTTATCTGTCGCCGACGGACGCCGAGCGCGTGCTGGTCGATGCCTGGGGCAATCCACCGGGCATGGTATCGCTGGGCATGATCGTGCCCGCCAAGACCAGCGTGCTCGAGCGTGACAGCTGGGGTGTCATCGTCACGTATGAAAAGGAAGGGCATATCAAGGATGACGATGCGGACAGCATCAAGTACGACGAATTGCTCAAGGATATGCAGGCGTCCGTGCTGGAAAACAATGCGGAGCGCAAGAAGCAGGGCTATCCCGGCATCCATTTGATGGGCTGGGCGGAAAAACCCAGCTATGCCAAGGATACGCACAAGCTGTACTGGGCCAAGGACTTGATGGTCGATGGCGGCGAGCACTCGCTCAACTACAACGTGCGCGTGCTGGGCCGCGAAGGCGTGCTGAACCTGAACGCGATCGCCAGCATGCAGCAGATCGAGGCGATCAAGAAAGAGATGCAGCAAGTGACGGCGTTCACGGAATTTACCGAGGGTAACCGCTACACGGATTTCGACAGCAAGACGGACAAGGTGGCCGAATATGGCCTGGCGGCGCTGGTGGCGGGCGGCGTGGCCAGCAAGCTGGGCCTGTTTGGCAAACTGCTGGCGCTGTTGCTGGCCTTCAAGAAAGTGCTGATCCTGGCCGTGGTGGGCGGCGGCGCTGCCATCGTCCGGTTCTTCAGCGGCAAGCGCAAGGACAAGCCGGCGCCGCAGCCAGCACTGCAGCCGGAAGCGGCGGAACAGCCCGGCCATGCGCCGGATGGCAAGGTGAACCTGGACAAGTAAGGGCAACTGGGCCGCTCGGTGCGCTGGCGCACAGGAGTGGCATGGTGCGCGCTGCCGGAAGACGGCGCCTCGGGTACACTGGCTCATCGTTCATTCTCAGGAGTCCGCCATGTCCGTGTCCATGTATCAGGCAACCATTCCCGTCTTCATCCGCGGCTTGCGGGTCGTTTCGTCCTTGCTGGAAAAGGCGCAAGCCCATGTGGAGGAAGATGGCATCGTGCCCGAGATTTTATTGGGCGCGCAGCTGGCGCCCGACATGCTGGATCTGACGGCGCAGGTGCAGCGCGCCAGCGATACGTCGAAGATGTCGGTCGAACGCCTGAGCGGCGTACCGGCGCCGAAGTTCGAGGATAACGAAGCGTCGTTCGAGCAGCTGCAGGAGCGCATCGCCAACACCATCGCCTACATCGACAGCGTGAATGCGGGCCAGATGGCGGGTAGCGCACAGAAGGAAGTCGTGCTGAACTGGACCGACGAGGGGAAAAAATTCTCGGGAGACAATTACCTGCTCAGTTTTGCCTTGCCGAATTTTTATTTCCACGTCTCCATGGTCCACGCCATCCTCAGAAACAATGGCGTGGCCGTGGGCAAGCTCGACTATCTTGGTCCTTACGATTGACAGGCCTGAAAAACCGTCGCGAGCGGCGATGATTTGTGGCCGAGAAGCGCAACTGTGCTGAAGCACAGTGAGCATCGCAGGCCGCAAAGCGCGACGCGCAGCAGGTTTTAGCAGGTTTTTTATCGCTGTGGCTGCTGCTGAACCTGATTCTGCACCGCGTTGCCCAGCATGCCGCCGCCGATCACGCCGGCCACCGTCGCCAGCGCCTTGCCGCGACCGCCACCGACCTGATTGCCGATCAAGCCGCCGATGACGGCGCCCGTGCCGATGCCCACGTAGTTCGGTTGTGCCGGCGCCGGTGCAGGCACTGGCTGCGGCTGGCGTACGGGTTCACGGTAAGCCGTGTCGCGGTAGCCATCATTGTTATCGTTGTAGGCAGGACGCGCCTGCGCCACTTGCGTGTGGTGCACGACGCGCTTGTGCACGACGGGAGCCGGGGCTGGTGCCGGGGCGGCTTGCGCCACGACAGGCGCGGCGAGCGGGGCCGTCACGGGCGCTGCCAGGGCCGCGGCGCTGGCCGGCGTCATGGCGGCCACGTCGGCAGGGATGGCTGGCGTGGCAGGCACATTGGCCCGCGAATTGGGCAGGATGCCGGCGATGGACGCCGCGCCCACCAGGCACAGGACGGTCACGGAAATGGCGGCGCCGGCCATCAAGGGGTGGATGCGGCTGGCGGTAGTCGTCGTGTTCATGTGTTCTCCTGGGTGGCAAGGTGTTGCGCTGTTGTTGATGTGTCCAGATTAACGGTCGCGTCGGCCCAAGGCTAGCCCTTGCGCTGTATCAAACGTAAGCAGGTGTAAGCCGCGCTTTCCAAAGCACAGTAGAATCGGTGCATTCCCCTTTCCGGAGTCCGCCATGAGCCAGTTATTCACGCCATATGCACTGGGGCCGCTGCTCGTGGCCAACCGTATCGCCATCGCGCCCATGTGCCAGTACTCGGCCGACAACGGCAACGCCACCGACTGGCACATGATCCACCTGGGCCACCTGGCCCTGTCCGGGGCGGGCTTGCTGATGACGGAAGCGACGGCCGTCTCGCCCGAGGGACGCATCTCGGCCGAAGACCTGGGCCTGTGGTCGGATGCGAACCAGGCGGCGCTGGCCAACGTGGTGCAGGCGATCCGCCGCCACGCGCCGATTCCGCTGGTGGTGCAACTGGGTCACGCAGGACGCAAGGCGTCGAGCCGCGCGCCCTGGCAGGGCGGCGCCTGCGTGCACCTGGCCGAGGGCGGCTGGCAAACGGTGGCGCCGTCCGCCATCGCCCACTCTCCCGGCGAAACCGTGCCGATCGCCCTCGATGAGATGGGTTTGTTGCAGATCAAGGGCGCGTTTGTCGCGGCCGCCCAGCGCGTGCATGCGCTCGGCATCGAAGGCATCGAACTGCATGCGGCGCACGGTTATCTGCTGCACCAGTTCCTGTCGCCCCTGTCCAATCACCGTACCGACGTGTATGGCGGCAGCCTGGAAAACCGCATGCGTTTTCCGCTGGAAGTGTATGAAGCCGTGCGCGCCGCCGTGCCCGACAGCGTGGCCGTAGGCGTGCGCCTTTCCGCCACCGACTGGGTCGAGGGCGGTTGGGAAATTGAGCAAAGCGTGCGCTTCGCGCAGGAACTCAAGCAGCTGGGCGCCGACTTCATCCACGTCTCCAGCGGTGGCATTTCGCCACAGCAGCAAATTCCCGTGAGTCCCGGCTATCAGGTGGCGTTTGCCGAGCGCATCAAGCGCGACAGCGGCTTGCCCACCATCAGCGTGGGCTTGATCACGGAAGCGCAGCAGGCGGAAGACATCATTGCGCAAGGTCAATCCGACATGGTGGCGCTGGCGCGCGCCATCCTGTTCGATCCGCGCTGGCCCTGGCATGCGGCGGCCCAGCTGGGCGCGCAAGTGCAGGCGCCACCGCAGTACTGGCGCTCGCAGCCGCGCGAGTACAAGCACCTGTTCGGCGACACGACCCTGGGCCAGCGCTAGGAGTCCCGGCCGGGAGCGTCTTCCGCTGGCGGCCGGCGGCTGGAGGGCTAAGGCGTATGCGTAAAGGCGGGTCCCGTGGCGCTCACCCCCACTGCGGAGCGGCCATCGATCAGCATGCCAACCGAGCGGCCAAAGAAGAAGCTCGCCCCCATGTTCAAGGTCAGGTAAGGCGCGCCCACGGCGCCGGCCAAGCCCTCGAACGCATGGGCGGTCGGATGCGCGGTGAACGCGGCCGATGCGTCCACGGTGAGGATGGAGACGCTCGAGACCGTGCCAGCGCGGCCAGTGTTCGAGGCCGTGAGCGACAGGGTGCCGCCGGGGCAGAAGAAGGAGGAGATTGCTCCACTGCAGGAGATGAAGTTGCCGCCAGCCGGGAAGAAGTTAATACTCGAGCCGCTGTCGATGAAGCTGTTGCTCAAGGTACGGCCATTGAAGTCCGACGAAAAGTAGCCGAGATTGGTGGCGCCCAGTACCGAGCTGCCCGCTGGCAGGGCATTGTTCGAGCGGGTTCCCAGGCCGAAGATCAGCATGCCCTCGGCGCGCTCGGCAACGTGGTTCGACAAGGGGGGCAAGATGATGATGTTGCCATTGTTGTCGGCCCCAAAGCCCGTGAGGGGATTGCCAACCTGGTCCGCCAGCGGCACTGGAATTTGGCGGCATGGAACCGAGGAGCACGCGTAGTAGACGGGCGCGGCAAAGACCGTGCACGCGGAGCCGCAGTCTTGCGCGAACAAGCCCACGCCAATGATGCCCTTGGCGCCCACGTCCGCAGCCGTTTTCAGCATGGTGCCCTGGGTTTGGCACGATGCAGGGATGCTGGCAAATTTGGCACCCGGATCGGCGATGATCTGGATGGCCATGTTGGTGGCCAGCTTGCCGCCTTGATTGGTGCCGCCCATGCGGATGTCGGCCTTGCGGACGCTGCCCCAGGTGGTGCCGGAAATGAAGGAAATGCACTGGCCCAACGGTTCACCGCCTGAAGTGGCACTGGCCAGGCTGCCCAGCAGCTGGGAGGGCATGTCGGCGGCAAACACGCGCAGTCCGACCGAGCCGGTGTCAACCAGGACATGGTCGATGACGGCGCAGTTGTTGGTGTTGCCCGGAGCGCAAATTTTGACATCGACAAAGATCGCGTTCGGCGTGTTGCCGTTGCCGTTTGCAGGACCGGCATCGACATAGATAGGCGCGACATTGTCGTCGCCGATGACGGCGGCGACCGGATTCAACGGCGAGCCGCCGGGCTTGTTTTCCGGAGGCTTGATGATGATCGGCGGATCGACGGGGGTGACGGGCGGATTGGTGACGACCGGAGGCTCCACCACCACAGGCGGGCTGACGACGGGAGGCGCCACCACGGGCGGGGTCACGGGCGGGTTAGTCTGCACGGGAGGAGGGGTTGACGAGCCGGACCCGCCGCCGCAGGCGCTCAGGGCGAGGGTGGCGAACAGGGCAAATGCCGCGGACATCAATGGCAGGCGGAAGCGGTGCGCGAAGGGGGGCGTTTTCATGGAATCCTTGAGGGGGTGAATTGGGAGAGGCGCTTAGCGCAGTGTCGCCAGGTCGAAGCCTGCCGGCAGCCGGGAACTCAGGTAGGAGTAGCCCGAATAGGCGCGCAGGTGTCCGCTTGAAACGATGGTCCAGTCGCCGGCGGTGGCATTGAGCAGGCGCGGCGAACGAATCCCCGACGAACGCTGGGCGACCTGGGCGCGATCGAGGGAGGGTTTGTAGGCGCCCAGCAGGGATGCCAGGTCAGGCATGGTCGGGGCGGCCCACGACACGGCGAATACGAAGCCGCCGGCATCCGCAAACTCCGTGGCGACACCGCCATCGGGCAGGACGATCCTGTGGCTGGAATACGGCAAACTCGTCGAGGCCGATGCGTCCAGGACGGTTGAAAAGGAGCGCGCATGCATGGCCCTGGCGTCGGCAACGGGCCCTTGGGCCGGCGAGATGATGTCGCCCAGGCCTGCCTGGGCAGCAGGGGAGAAAATACCCAGCAGGCATGCCAGGATGGCGGGACGCATGGCAGGCAGCGCAGGCGACGAAGCGGCTGCCATCGCCAACTGGTTTGTGCGCCGCGCCGGGCCACTACGTGGATAATTAAACATACCGACACCTCTTCATTTGCTAATCATAAATAATCGCCCCTCTTTTCCGCTTGCATCCTTGCGCGGATTCAGGAAAGGCGTCTCTATTGGAAGTTTCCTCAAGGAAACATGTTTATAAGAAAAGTCCTGCTGCGAAGCCATTGCATGGCTCGCGCATAACATCGTCTTGCCATCGAATGCCGCTCCAGCATCGGGTTCCACCGCTGCGATGGGCCGACGATGAAATTCTTGCTTTGCGACAAGATGAAAAATACCGCAGCCGTGGAGAATAAGATTGAATCTGTGCGACAAATGCTGATCGATATGACAAAAATTCCACGTGGCCCGCATCGGGCAATAGCTTTCATCTTCTGCTAAACTCCGGTTTCTTCCACTATTCATTCCGGACACTTCGACATGCGCCATTGATACTGCCGTGCTGTGCACGGCCTCGCCCTTCCCGCCACAGCG
Organism: Janthinobacterium sp. SUN026; assembly: GCF_030397625.1. Lineage (NCBI taxonomy): Bacteria > Pseudomonadati > Pseudomonadota > Betaproteobacteria > Burkholderiales > Oxalobacteraceae > Janthinobacterium > Janthinobacterium sp. SUN026. The sequence goes on from NZ_JAPQNU010000009.1 coordinate 62,132, forward strand.
CCTTTGCGCCGCGCGGGTTCGCCAGCCCTGTCTGCACGTACAAGGAGTATCCATGCCCGCATTACTACAACTCGACCGTCTTTCCTTCGTGCTGCCCGATGGCCGCACCCTGTTTTCCGATTTGCAATTCGCGTTTGCTCCGCAACGTATCGGCCTCGTCGGCGATAACGGTGTGGGCAAGAGCGTGCTGGCGCGCCTGCTGGCATGCCAGGCGCAGCCGTCCTCTGGCGCCGTGCGCTGTGACGGCGCCGTGCATTACGTGGCACAGGAACTCGATCCGCAGCGCTATCCCACCGTGGCGGCCCTCGCTGGCGTGGTCAGCTTGCTGGCAGCGCTGGCGCGCATCGCCGAAGGCAGCATCGACGAGGCCGACTACGCCCTGGTGGGAGACCGCTGGGATGCCCACGCGCGCTTGCGCCAGGCGCTCGATGCGCTTGATTTATCTCATGTCGATGCCGACACGCCGACGGCTGGCCTGAGCGGTGGCGAGCGCCAGCGCATCGCCCTGCAAGGCGCCTGGCTGTCGCAGGCGGACTGGCTGGTGCTCGATGAGCCGAGCAACCACCTTGATGTCCATCAACGTGCCCGCCTGGTGGCGCAGATGGCGCGCTGGCCGGGCGGCTTGCTGCTGATCAGCCATGACCGCGGCTTGCTGCAGCACGTCGATGAAATTGTCGAGTTGTCGCCGCATGGCTTGCGCAGCTATGGCGGCAATTACGCCCTGTTTGCGCAGCAGCGCGCGCTGGAGCAGGCTGGCTACGCCGCCGCCCTGCAAGCGGAAAAGGCCGGCGCCAGGCGTGAACAGCGCGAGGCGCAGCAGCAGGCCGAACGCCAGCAGAAACGGGTGACGCGCGGTGAGCGCGAGGGCCGCGAAGGCAATCAAAGCAAGCTGCTGCTGGACGCGAAAAAGGAGAAAAGCCAGGATAGCCAGGGCAGGCTGCGCGTGCGCGCGCAAGAGGCGCAGCAGGCGCGCCAGCAAAGGGTGATGGACGCCAGCGCCCGCTGCGCGCCCGAGGCCGAACGGCTGCTGCTGGCGCCCGAGAGTGGCGTGCCGAACGGGAAACTGATCCTGGAGCTGCGCGAATTGGTCTTGCCGCATGGCCAGGCGCACGCCATCAACCTGGTGCTGAGCGGCCCGCGCCGCCTGGCCGTGACGGGAGACAATGGCAGCGGCAAGTCGACCCTGCTGCGCGTGATCGCGGGACAGCTGGCGCCCGCCAGCGGCGCGCTGCGCTGCCATGCGCAGGTGGCCTGGCTGGACCAGCATGCTGGGCTGCAAGACGGCGAGTGGAGCGCCGTGCAACGTTTGCAGGAACGCAACAGCATTGTGCCGGAAGGCGAGTTGCGCACGCGGCTGGCGCTGCTGGGCATTGCCGGCGCGCGCGCCACCATGCCCAGCCGTTTGCTGAGCGGGGGCGAGCGCATGAAGGTGGCGCTGGCGGCCGAACTGTATGCGCAGACGCCGCCACAATTGCTGCTGTTAGATGAGCCCGACAATCATCTGGACCTGGCCAGCCTGCAGGCGCTCGAGCAGATGCTGCTGCAATATCAGGGGGCGTTACTTGTGGTTTCGCATGACCAGGCATTTCTGGAGGCGATAAACCTTGACCCGGAGGGCTTGACATTGCATAAGTGATAATTGAATGAAAAAATACACGCTCGATGCCTGGAGAGCATGCTTCATGAACCGATGCTGAATTTTGTTTGATTGTCGGTATAATCCACTGAATAACCGGGCCTATTTGTGAACTAAAACTGCTGGTTCACCAATATGATGACGTTTAATCTGGCACTGTTGTCGGTCACTGCCGCGCTGCCAGGGCGTCATCCTCCGTGCCCTGCCGTGCATGAATTTTGGTTTCGCTTATATTGTTTTCTTGGAGAAATAGCATGTCGTTTTACGAAAAACTCAAAGCCCTCAACATCGAATTGCCAGTCGTTGCCGCACCAGCTGCCGCTTACGTGATGCATGCCCGCACGGGCAACACCGTCTTCCTGTCCGGCCACCTGGCCAAGAAGGATGGCAAGGTCTGGGTGGGGCAACTGGGCAAGGACGTCACCACGGAAGAAGGCAAGATCGCTGCGCGCGGCATCGCCATCGAACTGATCGCCACCTTGCAAGACGCGTGCGGCGGCGACTTGAGCAAGGTCAAGCGCATCGTCAAGGTCATGAGCCTGGTCAATTCCACTTCCGAATTCACGGAACAGCACCTGGTGACCAATGGCGCCTCGGAACTGTTCGTCGAAGTCTTCGGCGACAGCGGCAAGCACGCCCGCTCCGCCTTCGGCGTGGCGCAAATCCCGCTGGGCGCTTGCGTCGAGATCGAACTGATCGCCGAACTGGCCTGATCAGCTGAGCATGCCGGCGCCTGTCGCCGGCTCGCCTTTTCCTCCTTTCCAGCAAGAGCGGAACCGCCATTGGGGTGGAGGGATCGGTGTATTCAAGAAAAAAACGGAGACACGTAATGAAAACGAGTGAACAAGGCTTGCACCGCGGCCTGGGCGAGCGGCAGATTCGCCTGATGGCGCTGGGCGCCGCGATTGGCGTGGGCCTGTTTTTGGGTTCCGGCAATGCGATCAAGATGGCCGGTCCCGGCATCATGCTGTCGTACATCATCGGTGGCGCGGTCATCTTCATGATCATGCGCGCGCTGGGCGAAATGGCCGTGCACAACCCTGTGGCTGGTTCCTTCAGCCGCTATGCCCAGGATTACCTGGGCCCCCTGCAAGGCTACCTGACGGGCTGGAACTACTGGTTCCTGTGGCTGGTCACGTGCGTGGCGGAAATTACCGCCGTCGCCATCTACATGGGCATCTGGTTCCCCGATGTGCCGCGCTGGATCTGGGCCTTGGCGGCCCTCGGCTCCATGGGCGCGATCAATTTGCTGGCCGTGAAAGCCTACGGCGAATTCGAATTCTGGTTTGCCCTGATCAAGGTGGTCACCATCATCCTGATGATCGTCGGCGGCACGGGCATGATCATCTTCGGTTTCGGCAATGGCGGCGTGGCCATCGGCATTTCCAACCTGTGGACGCATGGCGGCTTCTTCCCGAATGGCGCGCAGGGCGTGCTGATGTCGCTGCAGATGGTGATGTTTGCCTACCTGGGCGTGGAAATGATCGGCCTGACGGCCGGCGAAGCGGCGAACCCGAAGAAATCGATTCCCGACGCCATCAATTCGGTGTTCTGGCGCATCCTGATTTTCTATGTCGGCGCACTGTTCGTCATCCTGTCGATTTACCCATGGAATGAAATCGGCACCACCGGCAGCCCCTTCGTCATGACGTTCGAACGCCTGGGCATCAAGACGGCCGCCGGCATCATCAACTTCGTCGTGCTGACGGCAGCCTTGTCGTCGTGCAATGGCGGTATCTTCAGCACGGGCCGCATGCTGTACAACCTGGCGCTGCAAGGCCAGGCGCCGAAGGCGTTTGCGGAAACGACGGCCAGCGGCGTGCCGCGCCGCGCCATCCTGGTATCCGTGTTTGCGCTGCTGCTGGGCGTGCTGCTGAACTACCTGGTGCCGGAAAAAGTGTTTATCTGGGTCACCTCGATTTCCACCTTCGGCGCCGTCTGGACCTGGGGCGTGATCCTCGTCACGCAAATCCAGTTCCGCAAGACCTTGACGCCGCTGGAAATCAAGAACCTGGCCTTCCGCATGCCGTTCGCGCCCTACGGTTCCTGGATTTCGCTGGCTTTCCTGGCGCTGGTGATCGGCCTGATGGCGTATTTCCCCGATACGCGCATCGCCCTGATGGTGGGACCGGCCTGGCTGATCCTGCTGACGGTGCTGTACTACGCGCTGGGTCTGGCGCCGAAAGACCGCCGCGACGACGTGCCGCAAGGCTACGAAGCGGGCTGGCCGCCGGCCGATGTGCCGCACGGCAAGAAGTAATCCAGCCTAGTTGAGCTGAATCAAAAGCGCGCCCCTGCACTTGCAGCGGCGCGCTTTTTCTTTCATATTGGCCATTCCATGCAGCACTAACGCCAGTGCGCGTTTGATGGCGCACGCCTGGCGTTGTTTCCTTGCATCAAAGTTCTGTTTAGCTGAACCGATGAAAGCCCTATAATCGCTTAGTTTTGAAAATGGACGCGATCTTTCCGGTTTTTTGCCAGGTGGGGCCGGAGTGCTATTTGTTTTTACCCGTCATGCGAAAATACGTGTGCCTCATAAAGGAATGCTAGTGAGCCAAACCCTGGTCCAGAAACTTTGCCGCACCAAGCCGATCGATACCACGGTCGAATATGGTGAAGGCCTCAGCAGCAGTGGCTTGAGCCGGTCCATCGGCCTGTTTTCCCTCACCATGATCGGCGTGGGCGCCACCATCGGCACGGGCATTTTCTTTACCATGGTCGAAGCCGTCCCCAAGGCGGGCCCTTCGGTCGTCCTGTCTTTCCTGATCGCCGCCATCACGGCCGGCCTGACGGCCCTGTGCTATGCGGAGCTGTCGTTCCGCATTCCCGCTTCCGGCTCTTCGTATTCGTTTGCCTATGCCACCGTGGGCGAGTTCCTGGCCTTCATCATGGCCGCCTGTCTGCTGCTGGAATACGGCTTGGCGGGCAGTGCCGTGGCCATCGGCTGGTCGTCCTACCTGAATAATTTCCTGGAAAATGCCTTCGGCTGGCACATTCCCGAGATGCTGCGCACGCCGATGATCGTTTCCGGCCCGCATGGCATGGAGTTTCATGCCGGCCACATCAACCTGCCGCCCATCTTTTTGATCTGCATGTGCGGCTTCCTGCTGCTGCGCGGCGCCAAGGAATCGGCCCTGATGAACGCCATCATGGTCATCATCAAGCTGGCGATCCTCGTGTTTTTCATCGTCATCGCGTTTTCCGGCTTCAATGCCGACAATTTCTTCCCCTTCTTCAATGCCGACAACAGCAAGGGCTTTGCCGGCATGACGGGCGTGACGGCGGCGGCCGGCACCGTCTTCTTCTCCTTCATCGGCCTCGATACGGTGGCGACGGCCGGCGACGAAGTGAAAAATCCCACGCGCAATGTGCCGCGCGGCATTCTTGGCGCCTTGCTCATCGTCACCGTGTTTTATTTGCTGGTGGCCGTGGCCGCCCTCGGCGCGCAGCAGGCGAAATTGTTCGAAGGCCAGGAAGCGGGCCTGGCGGTGATTCTGCAAAACGTCACGGGCAAGACCTGGCCCGCGCTGGTGCTGTCGGCCGGCGCCGTCATTTCCGTCTTCAGCGTGACCCTGGTGACGATCTACGGCCAGACGCGCATCCTGTTTGCCGTCAGCCGCGACGGCCTGATCCCGAAGTCGTTCCAGAAGATCCACCCGCGCACCCTGGTGCCGGTGAGCAATACGATCATCGTTTGCCTGGTGGTGGCCGTGGTGGCCGGTTCCGTCGATGCGACTTACTTGTGGGACATGGTCAGCATCGGTACTTTGACAGCCTTCATGGTGGTGTCGATCGCCGTGCCCGTGCTGCGCCACAAGCAGGGCGCGAACCGCATCGAAGGCTTCAGCGTGCCGTTCGGGCCGTACGTGATTCCTGGCCTCAGCGTGCTCGCTTGCCTGTACATCATGCGCGATTTGCCGCATACGACGTTCGTTGTGTTCAGTGTGTGGATGGCGGTGACGGTAGCCATTTACTTCCTGTACAGCATGCGGCATTCGCACCTGGGCAAGAAGGCCCGCTAATGCAGTCTGTTCCATCCGAAACCGCCGCGCTTGCCGGCGGTTTTTTTTATTTCTAACCGGAATTTACATGATGAAAATAACTGATCTGGCCGCTTGCGGCTTGCTGGCAAGCAGCCTTCTGGGCACCCTGGCACAGGCCGCTTCTGCCACCGAGCCGGCCTTGCGCGATTACCGCGCCGTCGCCCTGTCGGCCAATGGCCAGCGCATCGCCGCCATCGAATCGAGCAGGGCGGGCGAACTGCCGCAGCGCCCGCATGCGGTCATCGTCGTGCGCGACGCCGCCAACGGCGCCATCGTGCAGCAATTCGATCCGTGCGCCGTGTGCTCCTACGACAAGCCTAGCTGGTCGCCCGATGGCCGGCAGCTGGCTTTTGTCGGCTACGACGCCAAGGCGGGCACGGCGCAACTGTACCTGGCCACGATGACACAGGCGCAAACCCAGATATTGACGAGCATCAAAGGTGTGGCCAGTACGGCGCGCTGGTCGCCGGATGGCAAGCAGCTGGCCCTGCTCGCGACGGTGGGCGCGCGCAAGCTGGCCGGCGCCGTGGAAGCGGGGGCGCGCCAGGTGGGCGAAGTGGGCAGCGAAGACGATGCCCAACGCATCGCTGTCGTGCCGGCCAGCGGCGGCGAGCCGCGTCTGCTGTCGCCAGGCGACACCTATGTGTATGAATACAGCTGGACGCCCGATGGCCGCGGCTTTGTCGCCACCAGCGCGCAAGGCAATGGCGACAGCAACTGGTGGGTCGCCAAGCTCAGCCATATTGATGCGGCCACGGGCGCCTTGCGCGTGATCGCGTCGCCGGCCATGCAGCTGAACCTGCCATCGGTCTCGCCGGATGGCAAGACGGTGGTCTTCATCGGCGGCCTGATGAGCGATTTCGGCTCCATCGGCGGCGATATCTACACCGTACCGCTGGCCGGCGGCACGCCGCGCAATCTCACGCCAGACTATCGCGGCACCTTCAATGGCGTCGTCTGGCGCGGCGCCGGCTTGCTGGCAACGGCCCTGATCGATTCGCAGCTGGCGCTGGTGCCCGTCGATGCGCAAAGCGGCCCGGCCCGGCCTGTGCTGCTCGGTGAGCTCAGCAGCAGCGGCAGCGATGGCCGCCTGTCGTTCAGCGCCGATGGCCGTCACGCCGCTGCCGCCCAGGAAGATTTTACGCACGCCAGCTACCTGGTGGCGGGACCGGTGGGGCAGTTGAAAAAGATTACGCGCGACAATGACGGTTTTGCGCCGCAACTGACGGTGCAGAACGTGGGCTGGAACAACGAGCAATACAAGGTGCAAGGCTGGCTGCTGGGGCCGTTGAAGGCGGACGCAGGCAAGCGCTACCCGATGATCGTCAACGTGCATGGCGGCCCGGGCGCCGCCGCCTCGCCCCGTTACGTGGGAGCGAACACCCTGATCCATGAATTGACGCAAAAGGGCTATTTCGTCTTCCTGCCCAATCCGCGCGGCAGCTTTGGCCAGGGCCAGGCTTTTACGCGCGCCAACATGGCCGACTTCGGCGGCGGCGACTGGCGCGACATCCTGGCCGGCATTGATGCCGCGCAAAAAGTGGCGCCCATCGATGGGGAACGCCTGGGTCTGATCGGCCATTCGTATGGCGGCTTCATGACCATGTGGGGCGTCACGCACAGCGACCGCTTCAAGGCGGCCGTGGCGGGCGCGGGCGTGTCGAACTGGATCAGCTATTACGGCCAGAACGGCATCAACCAGTGGATGATCCCGTTCTTTGGCGCCTCCGCGTATGACAATCCCGCCGTCTACCGCAAGGCTTCACCCATCGAATCGATCAAGGCGGCCAAGACGCCGACCCTGATCTACGTGGGCGAGCGCGACGTGGAAACGCCGGCTGCCCAGTCGCTGGAATTCTGGCACGGCTTGCGCGCCATGGGCGTGCCGTCCAGCCTGTTCATCTACGATGGCGAAGGCCACTCCTTCCGCAAGCCCGAGCATCAGCGCGACTTGCAGAAGCGCACCATCGGCTGGTTTGAGCAGTATCTGAAGTAAGTTGCGCCAGCTTAGCGCGGCGCTACAATATGCACGATCGCCGCGCTATGCACCACGATCTTGTCCGCATCGGCCTGCAACAGGCGGATGCGCCGCTGCACCAGCGGCCAGCCTGACCAGGCCACGTCGCTGACGGGCGGCGCGGCAGGCGCGGCCAGCGGGGCGCTGATGGCGGCCTGGTTGTCGAGCTGTTCCAGTGCGCGCGACAGGGTCAGACACACTTGCGTATGGCTGTGGCTGAGCAGGGCGTTGACGGGGGCGACGGGCAGCTGGCTGGCGTGGCGCCCGAGGATCGAGCGCAGCGCCGCCACGTGGGCGACCAATAAATAATTTTGCACGATGAACAGGTTGATGTCTTCCACGGCCCGCTGCTTGCTGGCCGGTTCATCGAGCATGCGCACCAGCGCCGAGCTGAGCGCAGCCAGGCTGTCCATCAATCGCTTGCGCTCGATGCGGTAGGCGAAGTCATCGAAACATTTCCCCTGCAGCAGCGCGAAGCTGGCCTGCATATAGCTCACATTCACATTCAGCACCTGGCGCACCAGCCGTGGCAGGCTCTGGTATTCCCAGTTGGCCAGCACGAAGCTGAACACGGTGGCAACAAACGCGCCAATCAGGGTGTCGATCAGGCGCTCGCTGACGAGGTTCGGGTTGCTGGGCGCCACCAGGTGCATTTGCAGCAGAATCATCAGGCTCACGGCGATGGCCGTGTAGCGGTAGCGCAAATAGATGAAGGTGGGCGTGGCCACGATGGAGAGGAACAGGATGGCCATCAGCACGATATTGCTGTGCACGAAGCGGATCACGATGGCCGTGATGATGCAGCCGATGATGGTGCCGATGATGCGGTCGGCGCGGCGCTGGCGCGTCATGCTGAACGTGGGGCGCAAGATGATGACGATGGTCAATACGATCCAGTAGCTGTGCGCCGCATATGGCAGCCAGTGTCCGATCAGCAATCCCACCGAGATGGCCATCGAGACGCGCAGGGCGAAGCGGAACACGGGCGAGTCCGGGCGCAGGTTCGACAGCAGGGTTTTCAGCTCGTATTTCTGCTGCGACAGGAACGGCGCCATGTCCGCACCGCTCCAGAACGGCACGTTGTCATACACTTTCTGGCTGGCCAGGTGCAATTCCGCGATCATTTTCAGAATGGCGCGGATCTTGTTGCGCTGCGCGCGCAGGGTGGCCAGCGCTTCCTGCGCAGCATCGCCTTTTGCATGCAGGCGGGCAATTTCCTCTTCGATATCGGCCCATTCCTTGTCGTAACTGATCTGCGCATACGAGGCGCGCTTGCGCGTTACGGCGTAGGCCACGGCTTCGATGTCGCGCGCCGCCTTGTAGGCCAGGTCGTGCAAGGATTTCAGCACGTCGGAGTCCGCCAGGTGCTGGCGCAGCAGCGCGTAATCCGTGTGCGTGGAGAGTATCAGTTCATACAGATCCAGCATGCACACGTGCACCTGCACGACGATAGCATCCTTGCTGTTCTTGTGGCTGCGCAAAATCAAGTCGCGCGATGCTTGCTGGCGGTCGGCCAGGATGCTTTGATGGCGCACAAGCTTGTTGAACTGTTCCGTCAGGTTAAAACGCGTGTCGTAGAAATCGGCCTTGATGTCGATGTAGGCGGCCAGTTCGAACAGGGCTTCGGCCAGCACTTGCTGCTTGATGCGGTGGCGCAAGACCCAGGCGATGGCCATGGCGTACGCCAGATAGATGAGGCCACCGAGCATGAACAGGCCCGCATGGTGGAACGATTGCTGCCACGTCATCTGGTGCTCCATCGACATGGTCATGATGAACAGGGCGGCCAGTTGCAAGGGCATGGATTTCTTGCCGTACACCACCATCATGCTGGCGAGGAAACTCACGAGCACGAGCACCGTCATCAACAGCCACTGCACGGGGCCGCACAGGCTGATTAGCAAAGTGACGGCGCTGCACAGCAGCACGGAAGCGAGCATCTCATTGAACTTGTGGCGCAGCGGGCTGGGCATGTCCATCAGGGTCGTGCACAGGGCGCCGATGCACACCGTCATGGCGGTATTGCTGTCGCTGATTTCCTGGGTCAGCAAGGCCAGGCCGACGAGACCGATGGCCACGCGCAAGCCCAGGTAAAAATAATGGCTGTAAATAAAGGTGCGCAGGTTCAGTGCGTAGTGCATGGGATTACCTTGTGGGCAGGGCACAGAAAGAGGCGCCGCACCGGGGTCTCCGATGCGGCGCCAGGATGTTGCAGTCGCTACAGCCTTGATTTACATCAGGGCAATCACGGGATATCTACGCCATTCCGGTTCGGCAAAGCGCTGGCAGTGTGCAAAGATGAAGTTCAGCACGGCTTCCTGATTGCTCAGCAGGGCGGGATTCGCTGCTTTCCAGTCGGCAAACTTGGCGGCCAGCGCCGGCTCGTCGCGCAGCAGTTCGGAAGCCATGTCTTCGAACACGTAATCGGAAAACGCTTCTTTCTTCTCCAGCACACTGTTGAAGAAACCCCAGCGGAAGAAGCTGTCGTGCGCCTGCGGTTCCAGGGTTTCCACGGCGTAGCGGGCGTTGTCCTGGTCCAGGCCGACGACATAATCGCCCGCCTGCACGGTGAACTGGCCCGTGCGCGTTTCCAGTTCTACATTGTCGTGGAACATGTGGCCTTCGTAGGCCGTGGCCCGCGTGCCGACGTTGGTGATGTGGTAGTAGCGCGCCGTTAGCGTCTGTTCGGTGGTGATGCGGCTCATTTCGACGCCGTTCCAGCGCAACCGTTCGATGACTTCGCGCCACGCTTGCGGCACGATATAGGCTTTCGGCGCGGCCACGGTGACGTCCGCATCGAAGCGGTTGTAATACTTGATATCGCGTTCCCACGGCTGCGAGCGGTCATACGACAGGCGCTGGTAGTCGCCCAGCAGACTCGGCGTGTATTGCGCCGCATAGCCCTTGAAGGGGAAGGTCGACGGCTGTTCTTCATTCATGGCCCAGTGGATCGGCCACGCGGCTTGCGTGCGGCCGGCCGCCTTCGCTTGCGCGCGCAGCTGCTTGATCTGTTCGCCATGTTTGACCGTGAACGCCATGGTGATGTCGAGCAGGGCGCGCATGGATGCGTAGCGGTCGGCAAACGGTTTCAGCATGTGCGTTTCCGGCATGAAACCAATGACGTGATGCAAGGCCGCAAACCCGGTCGAGAAACGGGGCACTTCGAGGAATTCGGCGATGCCGTGGTCGGGACTGTCCTTGACGGGATTCACATACGGGCAGGTGGGCCAGCCGGCCTGTTCCATCTGCGCAAAGATGTGCGGCAGCATGGTGTCTTGCAGGAAGGGGCCGAGGCCATTGCCCAGCTTATCCGTCTGCGTGTGGATCAGGGTCATCGTGTACGGGTAGTCGGCGCCGTTCGACGTGTGCGTGTCGACCATCACGTCCGGGTCCCAGCTAGCCAGCAGGCGGTTGAACACTTGCGCGTTCAGGCTGTCGCACTTGATGAAATCGCGGTTCAAGTCCAGGTGGCGGCTGTTGCCGCGGAAACCGAATTGCTCCGGCCCATCCTGGTTCACGCGCGACGTGTTGGCGCGGTTCAGGCTGCCATCGACGTTGTAGATCGGAATGAACAGCAATACCGTGCTGCCCAGCGCCGCCAGGCGTTCCGGCTGCGTGCAGAGGTCGCGCACGATGGCCATGCAGGCGTCGATGCCTTCCGGTTCGCCCGGGTGGATGCCGTTATTGTTGAAGAATACGGTGCGGCCTGCGCGCTTGATTTGCTCGCGGTCAAACACGCCATCCGCGCTGACGACGCCAGCGTGGATGGGCACGCCCGAGTCGGACAGGCCGATCTGTTCGAAGTGCAGCACCTGCGGATAGCGTGCTGCAAGATCTTGATAGAAGGTGATGCATTCCAGCCAGGTCGTGGTCTGGTTGTGGTTACCGAGTTCGTAGGTCGTGCGCAAGTCTGGTGGCATAGCGGTCTGAGTCTGGGAGGGGGAAGGCGCGCTGGGTAAGTACGCCCGCTAGGGGCCAATTGTAGCACCGGCGCTCCTGCCTTGAGGCGCCGCAGGGGCTGGTTGCCGTACTTGTGTTATGAATACGTTTCACGCGCGAGGGGAGGCGGCATGGGCAAGGCGGCGATGGCAGCGATGGCGGCGCTGGTGTGGGGGATAGGCCTGGCGGCGCAGGCGGCACCATTGCGCTTGCCTGCGGGCAAGGAGCCGGTGGCGCAGGGCGGATCCGTCACGGCCGTTGCGCAGGGTGCGTTGATACGCTACCGGGGCTGGCTGCTGGCCATCGATGGCGCCGTGCCGGAAGAGCGGCCTGACATCGTGCTGACGTCGGCGGATGCGCGCCACGCGCCGCTGCTGCAGATCGGCGCGACGCAGCGCACCTTGCCCCTGTGGTCGGCCTTCGAGCTCGTCAAGGGAAGCGCGCGCCTGCGCATCACGGCGCTGCCGGGGCTTGAAGCGCTTCCCGCGCTGCTGCTGGACTTTGGCGAGAGCGATTACCGCATCGTGATTCCCGCCGCCCCCATCGAACGGCAAGCCTATCCACTGCTGGCGCAGCGCTTTCCCGGCGCCGATCTGGCCTTGCTGCTGCAGGATGGCCGGCGGGTCATGTTGCCGCTGGGAAGTGGCAGCGCGCAAGTGTTTGGCGCGGAGCAAGCCGTGCCTTACCGTTTTGCGAAAGTGCAAAAACGTTAGGCGAAAAAAAAGCCACTCCCGCAGGAGTGGCTCAGGTTAAAGCGCCCGTTGCCGGGTTATTGCTTTTTGTTATTCAGCGCCCATTTCTTTCAGCAGGTTGTCTGCGTGGTCGATGTGTTTCATGTTCCACAGCATGTAGCGCAGGTCGACCTGGATCGAACGGGTGTTGGCCTTGTTGTAGTCCCAATCGGAAATGATCGAGTCCAAGGTGCCATCGAAGGCCAGGCCGATGAATTCGCCTTTCGAGTTCAGCGCAGCCGAACCGGAATTGCCGCCGGTGATGTCCAGGGTCGCCAGGTAGTCGACCGGCACGGTTTTCAGTTTCGGATCGACGAATTTACCGAAGTCCTTGGCTTTGATCGCGGCCAGTTGATTTGCCGGTGCATTGAACTCGCCCTGGCCCGTGGCTTTGGCCACGACGCCATTGACGGTGGTGAACGCGGTCCAGGTGGTGCCGTCGGCGCCATGGTCACGGCCGGCAACTCGGCCGAAGGTGACGCGCAGGGTGCTGTTGGCGTCAGGATAGACGGCTTGGCCTTTGCTCTTCATGAAGGCAATTTTTGCCTTCATGTAGTTGGCGTAGGCTTGCTGGATCTTGCCTGCCAGTTCTTCGTCTTCCGCTTCGTTTTTCAGCGAATCCGGGTACATGGCGACGGCTGCCTGGATGAAGCTGTCCTTGCTGGCCTGGAATTCGGCTGGCGTGCGTTTCAGCCATGCTGCGCGCTCGGCCTTGTCGGCCAGCTTGCTGCCCGCATACAGTTTGTCCAGGGCGGCGGACAGGTCGGCTTGCGACATGCCGTCCTTGATGCCGATGGCGGCGTCAAAGCTGGCGCGGCGCTGTGCTGCCGGTTGCGCGGCGTACTTGGCCAGGCTGTTCAGTACCAGCGCCTTGTCGACTTTTTCATCGTAGGTGCGCTCGACCGACGTGATGCCCGCTTCCAGGCGTGGCAAGTCGCGCGACTGGTAGCCGGACTTGCGTTCCGTGTCGGCCTTGGTGCTTTCGTTGGACAGGCGGTACAGGCTGCGTGCCGTGTTCAGCAGGCGTGGCTGTGCGTAGCCCAGGAAGAAATCGCGCTTGGTGTCGGCATCGCGCTCGGCGATCAGCTTTTCCACTTGCTCGATGTCGCCGGCAAATTCCGCCTTGCGGGCAGCATTCGCGTTGACCCAGGTTTTCAGGGCTTCATGTTCTGCCGTCTTGCGTGCCAGGAAGTCGCTGCCCGCGTACGAATCGAGCATGCCTTGGCGGTTCTTGTAGTAATTGTTCACGCCAGCCACCTGGCCCGCGTATTTCAGGGCAACATCCTTGTTGTCCTTGGTTTCGCGCGCGATGATGGCCAGGGTTTCGCCCGACGCTTTCACGAAGGCCGGGTAGTTCCAGTCAAACGTGAATGCCACTTCCGATGGCAGGCGGTGACGGTTGGTGCGGCCAGGGTAGCCCAGCGCCATGACGAAATCGCCTTCTTTCAAGCCATCCTTGGCCAGTTTCAGCACGTGTTTTGGCTGGTATGGCACGTTGTCCTTGCTGAAGTCGGCAGCTTTGCCGTCCTTGCTGACGTAGGCGCGGTAGAAACCGTAGTCGCCCGTGTGGCGTGGCCACATCCAGTTGTCGGTGTCGCCGCCGAACTTGCCCACGCCGGCAGGAGGCGCGTGCACCAGGCGCACGTCGCGGATTTCCAGTTGCTTGATCAGGTAGAACTCCAGGCCGCCGTAGTAGCTCGACACGGTGCAGCGGAAACCGGCTTCTTTTTCGCATTCGGCGACCAGTTTCTTCTGGTTTTTCTCGATCGCGTCGATGCGTGCCTTGCCTTGCAGCTTGGCCACGTCGGCGGTGATGATCTTGTCGCTGACATTGGTCACGGCGGAGGTGACGAAGATGCGGCTGCCTGGGGCGGCCGGCAATTCTTCAGCGAACGTCTTGGCCAGGAAACCGTTGGCCAGCAAATCGCGCTCCTTGGTCGAATTGACCGCTACGCTGTTGTAGACGCAATGGTGGTTGGTGGCAACCAGGCCTTGCGGCGAGACGAACGAGGCCGAGCAACCGCCCAGGCTGACGATGGCGCCCATCGGGAACTCGGTCAGTTTGGTCAGGGTGGTCGGATCGAGTTTCAGTCCGGCCGCTTTCAGTTCCTTGGCTACTTGTGGCAGCTGTTGGGGCATCCACATGCCTTCGTCGGCGTGTGCGAAGTTGCTCAGGATGGCGAGCGCGATTAAAGATTTTTTCATTCGAGTTCTAGTCTTTTACATGAAGGGAAGTCGGAACCAACGTGTACCCAGTGTTTTTTCTCAGCGGGCGACCTAGAGTATCCGCACCGAACTCGCACTAGTCAATCACATTTTCCCGGCGGCATGTTTGTAGTTGCTTGTTTAAATGACACTATTTTCGGTGTCACAGGGGCAGAAAGCGGCTGCCAGCTGGCATTTTCCCGTGCCGCGGCTGTGGTATTGTCCATACAATTGTCCTGGCAGCAATAAAAATGGCCGGGCGCCTGCGCGGCCCGGCCATTTGCGGATGTGCTGCTTTTGGTCTGCTTAGCGTATTTTGCCGCGGCGCAAAAGATTCACGATGCCCAGCAGGATCACGGCGCCCAGGAACGAGACGAGCAGCGAAGACAGGCTGAAATTGTCGCTGTTGATGGTACCCGTGCCGAACAGGGGCGCCAGCAGCCAGCCGCCCAGAAAGGCGCCGACGATACCGACGACGATATTGAGGAAGATGCCCTGCTGCGCATCCGTTTTCATGACCATGCTGGCCAGCCAGCCGATGACACCGCCAATAACGATCCAGATAATGAAATTCATGTAATCCTCCGCGCGATGGATGAGTGGTTGTGCCAGAGCGGTGCGGCCTGCACGTCATGGCAAATTGATACTGATGCCGCACGATAGAAAAGTCCAGCGGATTCGCATGGCGCATGCAAAAGCCCGCCTGGCTGCGGGCAGTGAGGCGGGCTTGTCATGCGGCAAGGCAGTGTTTAATCGGCCTTGATGGCTTCCACCTGGATGGCCAGCTTGACTTCCGGCGAGAACGCCGGCATGCCGTAGTTCAAGCCAAAGTCGCTGCGCTTGAATTCTGCCGTGGCATCGGCGCCGCACACTTCACGCTTGTAGCGCGGGTGCATGATGCACTTGAACTTGCTCACGTTCAACTTGACGGGCTTGGTCACGCCCAGCAGGGTCAGTTCGCCATCGACTTCCACCAGCTGCTCGCCGTTGAACTTGAGCGACTTGCTCTTGTAGGTGATTTCAGGGAATTTCTCGACGTTGAACATGTCCGCTTTCTTCGCGTGCGTGTTCATGGCGTCCAGGCCGAAGTCGATCGAATCGGCATCGATGACGAGGTCCAGGCTGCCCGCCTTGGCGGCGCGGTCCAGGGTGACCGTCCCCTTGGTCTTGTTGAACTTGCCACGCCACACGGACATGCCCATGTGATCGGCTTCGAAGCTGGGGAACGTGTGCGTCGGGTCGAGGTTGTAGGTGTCGGTAGCGGCCATGGCCGAACCCGCGCCGGCGGCTGCCAGCACGGCGATCATCAAGTGCTTAAGTTTCATCAATATCCTAAAAAGAATCGGTTGGTGGTGTGATTTTAATCAGTAACGGTTGAAAAACGTTCAGGGCAAGGCGCCTTGCCGAAGGCAGTACGAATAGTACGACGAGGCAAGAGCAACGCAGTCATGGACGTTTTCTCAGGTGTTACTGCGCAGCGACGTGGAACTTGATGGTGACCTCGTCGGCAACCATGCTCGTGTCTTTCCACTCGCCTTCGCCGATGTTGTAGGTCAGGCGCTTGATCGGCAGGGCGCCGTCGAACGCATATTTACCGCCGTCGGCTTTCACCGTCAGGGGGAAGGTCACGTCGGTGGTCTTGCCTTTGATGCTCAGCTTGCCGCTGACCGTCAGCTTGCCCGCGCCGGCGGCCTTGATGCTGCTCGAGACGAAGGTGGCTTTCGGGAACTGGGCCGCGTTGAACCATTCTTTCTTGGCCACTTCCTTGTTGTATTCCGGGTCGCCGATATCGATGCTGGCCGTCTCGATTTCCACCGATGCTTTCGACGCATCCGGCGTGGCCGGGTTGTAATCGATGGCGATATTGAATTTCTTGAACTTCGCTTCCACGGGCACGTTCATTTGCTTGAACACGGCCGACACGCTGGTCTTGGCGGGATCGACTTTCAGCAGGGTGGCGGCAGTGGCGGCCACGGACAGGCCCAGCAGGGAAGCGAGGACGATGCGTTGGGTGGTTTTCATCTTATTTTTCCTGGAGTTTCAGTGAGCAAGGGTGAAGTCGGTGTTACGGCAGCATGCGTTTCAGTACGCCATCGCGGTCGATGAACTGGTGCTTCAGCGCCGCCAGCACATGGGCGGCCACGGCGGCGGCCATCGTCATGTTCAGAACATAATGAATCTCTTTTAAAAGTGGCTTAAGTTCCGGGTTCGGCGCCATGATGACGGGCAGCTGGAACAGGCCCAGGTAGACCACGGGCACGCCGGCGGCCAGGGTGTACAGGTAGCCGGAGACGGGCACGGCGAAGATCAGGATGTACAGCAGCACGTGCATGGCGTCGGCCGCCTTCTTTTGCCAGGCCACCATGCTGGCAGGGTGCGGCGGCGGCACATTGGCCTTGCGCCACAGCAGACGGATGGCGGCGATAGCCAGCACGGTCACGCCCAGCCACTTATGCCACGAGAAATATTTGAGCTTGGTGGGCGTCAGGCCGGGAATATCGACCATGACCAGGCCCATGACGAAGGCGCTGATGATCAGCAGGGCGGTCAGCCAGTGCAGGATGATGGCGGTGGTGGTGTAGCGTTGCATCGACGGCTTTCTTGAAAGTAGTACGTGTTAGGACTAATTCGGCCTAATATACCAAAGAAAAGCAAATTGCGCTGCGTGCTGCAGATTCTACAAGAAAGATTGCCGGAAAAACCGCGGGGCGGGCAGCATTTGTGTGCTGGCCGCCCCGCGGGAGTGGGATCGTGAAGATCCCCATGTGGAAACTGCTTAGATGGCTTTGGCCAATTGCGCGGCGATACCGATGTAGTTAGCCGGCGTCATGGTCAGGAGCACGTCCTTGGCATCCTGCGGAATGGCCAGGCCATTGACGAAGGTTTGCAGCGCTTCTTTCGAGATGCCCTTGCCGCGCGTCAGCTCTTTCAGCTGCTCGTACGGGTTTTCGATGCCATAGCGGCGCATCACGGTTTGTACGGGCTCGGCCAGCACTTCCCACGTCGCGTCCAGGTCTTGCTCCAGGCGCGCGTGGTTCACTTCCAGCTTGTTCAGGCCGCGCAGGCAGCTGTCATAGGCCAGCAGGGTGTAACCGAGGCCCACGCCGATATTGCGCAGTACGGTCGAGTCGGTCAGGTCGCGCTGCATGCGCGAGACGGGCAGTTTTTCCGACAGGTGTTTCAGCACGGCATTGGCCAGGCCCAGGTTGCCTTCCGAGTTTTCGAAGTCGATCGGGTTGACCTTGTGCGGCATGGTCGAGGAACCGATTTCGCCCGCTTTCAGTTTTTGCTTGAAGTAGCCCAGCGACACGTACGTCCAGATGTCGCGGTTCAGGTCCAGCAAGATCGTGTTGGCGCGCGCGAAGGCGTCGAACAGCTCGGCCATGTAGTCATGCGGCTCGATCTGGATGGTGTACGGATTGAACACCAGGCCCAGGCGCTGTTCGATGACGGCCTGCGAGAATGCCGGCCAGTCGAAGCCGGGGTAGGCCGACAGGTGGGCGTTGTAGTTGCCGACGGCGCCATTCATCTTGCCGAGGATTTCCACTTGCTCGATGCGTTTCACGGCGCGCTGCAGGCGGGCCACGACGTTGGCAAATTCCTTGCCCAGGGTGGTCGGGCTGGCCGTCTGGCCGTGCGTGCGCGACAGCATCGGCACGTCCGCATTGTCGTGCGCGATTTGCGTCAGCTTGGCCACCAGGCCGTTCAATGCGGGCAGCATCACGCCATCGCGGGCCGCTTTCAGCATCATGCCGTGCGAAGTGTTGTTGATGTCTTCCGAGGTACAGGCGAAATGGATGAATTCCGACGCCGCCACCAGTTCCGGCACGTCCGCCACTTGTTCCTTCAGCCAGTACTCGACGGCCTTGACGTCATGGTTGGTGACCGCTTCGATGGCCTTGATGCGGGCCGCGTCGGCTTCCGAGAAGTCGGCTGCCATCTTGTCGAGCAGGGCGCTCGCTTCGGCCGAAAACGGCTTGATTTCAGCGAAACCGGCTTGCGACAGCGCTTGCAGCCAGGAGATTTCCACTTTCACGCGGTGGTGCATGAAACCGGCTTCGGACAGGATCGGGCGCAGCAGATCGGTCTTGCTGGCGTAGCGGCCATCGAGCGGAGACAGGGCCGACAGCGTGGAATACGGAGTAGTAGAAGTCATGAGAGCGGACGCAAGTTAAAGAAACGGTTGGCGCGTGGCGCGCGGGGAGGGCAGGGCTATTGCAATACAGCAACACTGACGGCGCCACAGTAAAGGGCGATTTTACCACCGCTGGCCGCTGGCCAGCCGTCCGTTGGCCGCCGGCGCAGCGCAATTTGGCCGAATCCGGCCCCGATGCGGCGTGCCTGCCACACCCGCCGGGCCGCCGGGCGCGTGCTGCCAAACAGCGCTGCTGCCGATGCTATACTGCTTGCTGCTCCCTTACCTTAAAGTACCTATGAAACTGATCGGTTCCCTCGCCAGCCCGTATGTCCGCAAAGCCCGTATCGTGCTGGCGGAAAAAAAGCTCGACTATGTCTTCGAGCTGGAAAACGTGTGGGTGCCGGAAACCCGCATCGCCCAGGCCAATCCGCTGGGCAAGGTGCCCTGCCTGGTGATGGAGGATGGCAGCACCTTGATCGATTCGAAAGTCATCGTCGAATACCTCGACACGCTCACGCCCGTGTGCAAGCTGCTGCCGGCCGGCGGCAATGGCCGCGAGCGGGCCGACATCAAGAACTGGGAAGCGCTGGCCGACGGCATTCTCGACGCGGGTGTGCTGGTGCGCCTGGAGCGCACGCAGCGCCCGCCCGAACAGCAAAGCGCGGCCTGGATCGCGCGCCAGCTGGACAAAGTCACCCTGGGCCTGGCGGCGCTGGAAGCGCGCCTGGGCGAGAGTGCATATTGCGCCGGCAAGAACTACACCCTGGCCGACGTGGCCGTGGGCTGCACCCTCGGCTGGCTCAGCTTCCGCTTCCCGGAAATCGACTGGCGCGCCGATCACCCCGCGCTGGCGCGCCTGTTCGACAAACTGTCCGAGCGGCCATCGTTCAAGGACACCGTGCCGCAATAAGGCGCGGACGTAAAAAAACCGGCGATTGCCGGTTTTTTTATCTGCCTCGAAGAAAAATTACTCTTCAATCGCCATCTGGCTTTGCAGGTAGTTCTGGATGCCGACTTTGGCGATCAGGTCGATCTGCGTTTCCAGCCAGTCGATATGTTCTTCCGTGTCTTCCAGGATCATCAGGAACAGGTCGCGCGAGACGTAGTCGCCCGCTTTTTCGCTGATGGCGATGCCTTCTTTGACGGTGGCGTGCGCGGCGCGTTCCAGCTTCAAGTCGCATTCCAGCATTTCCGGCGTGTTCTCGCCGATCAGCAGCTTGTGCAGCGCTTGCAGGTTCGGCAGGCCGTCGAGCATCAGGATGCGGTCGATCAGCTTGTCGGCGTGTTTCATTTCGCCGATCGATTCTTCGTATTCCTTCTTGCCCAGCTTTTCCAGGCCCCAGTGCTTGTACATGCGCGCATGCAGGAAGTACTGGTTGATGGCCGACAGTTCGTTGGTGAGCTGTGCGTTGAGCATGCGGATGACTTCTTTATCGCCCTTCATGGGATTTCCTTTGTTCTGTGTCGCGTTCGATGATGAAACCGGAGGCTGCTGGCGTTCACTGCCGGGTGGCGCTGGCTGCCTGGTGGCGCGCAGGTTGCCGGTTTCGCTATGCCCGCATGATAGCGCAAAATATGGGCGATTTCGGGCGGTAAACGGCATTTTTCCGTCTTTTTAACGTAAATATCGTGCGAATAAAACCCATTCTCAAATGGATTGGCACATTTTTCCGTTTTTTATTTGTTAAGGAAAATGAAGGCCATTCTCATTCGCGTTCATGCTGCTATTTGGCCGCCGTTGGTGCGCCTGCATGGCCGTGCTGAAAAGGCGGGAAATGTTGCTCCGTTCTTGCTTTTGTGTCTTCTTGGCCGCTGCCGGCGATGCGATAATCAGGCAGCGATATTTACTGAAAAAGGATAGCAAGATGATGCTGCATATACCCGGCGTGCTGACGCCGGAACAGGTCACGCAGTTTCGCCAGCGCCTGGCGCAGACGGACTGGGTCGACGGGCGCGCCAGCGTCGGGGCGCAAGGCGCGCAAGTCAAGCGCAACCGCCAGCTGGCGGAAGGTTCGCCGCTGGCGCTGGAACTGGGCGAGATCGTCAGCCGCGCGCTGATGGCCAATCCCCTGTTCTTTTCCGCCGTGCTGCCGCTGCGCATCCTGCCGCCGTTCTTCAACAGCTATGCGGGCGGCGAACACTATGGCCTGCATATCGACGGCGCCATCCGCACGCCGAAAAACGGCATGCAATCGATGCGCGCCGACGTCTCGTCGACCGTGTTCCTGAGCGAACCGGACGAGTACGAAGGCGGCGAGCTGGTGGTGGTCGATGCGTATGGCACGCATGAAGTGAAATTGCCGGCCGGCGACGTGATCGTGTATCCGTCGAGCAGCGTGCATCAGGTGCTGCCCGTCACCAGCGGCGAGCGCATCTGCTCCTTCCTGTGGACGCAAAGCATGGTGCGCGAGGATTGGAAGCGCAGCATGCTGTTTGAGCTCGATCAAAACATCCAGAGCGTGCGCGGAGAACACGGCGATTCGCCGGCGACGGTGGGCTTGACCGGGCATTATCACAACCTGCTCAGGATGTGGGCGGAGATGTAGCGCGCAAAAAAAAGTCTGCCTGGCCCGGGGATGTAGGCTGGCAGACTGAAACAAGCAGTTGCTTGACTGGTACAGAAAACAGGGCGCAAAAAAGCAAGCAGGGCACAGGGTGCGGTGCTTGCGGGCTGGCAGCGGCGCAAGGGCCGCCGGAAGGCTAGCTCAGTTGGAAGGTCAGCGGTACTAACACGTACACGGGAACAGGCTTGCCGTTTTCGATCATCGGCTTGAACAGCGCGCGCTGGGCTGCCTGGCGGCCTGCTTCATCGAGGTTGCCGTAGCCGGTCGATTTATGGATCAGGATTTGCTCGGGCAAGCCCTTTTCATTGATCAGGATGCGCAACACCACGGTGCCGCTCTCGCCCAGGCGGCGCGACAGATTCGGGTAGATCAGTTGCGGCGCCTTGATGTATTCGACGCTGCTGACGGTGCGCGGCGTCGACGGCGCCGGAGGCGTGGGCGACGGTGTCGATGGCGCTGTCGGCGCAGCGGTGGCAACCGGTGCCGCTTCGGCGCGCGTCGGCTGCGGCGGCGTGATCGTCGGTTCGCTCGGCGCCACGGCGATCAGCGGCAGCGGCGGGATCACGGCGCGCGGCACGGGGGCGCTCAATTCCACGGTTTTCGGTACGGACGGCGCTGGCGGCTTGGGCGGCGCCGGCGGGGCGATGATGCTGATGGTGGTGATGGTCGGCATGGCCGCCGTGACCACACGGCTCAGCAGGCCGCTCTGGATGGCGTAAAAGCCGGCGATGTGCAGGACGACGATGGCCATCAGCGGCGCGAATTTGTTGCGCTTCTTGTCGAAGTCGGCAAATTGCTGCACGGCCTGCACCGTTACGGGCGGGGGCATCATCGTCATGGCGTTCATCGCTTTCTTTAGTTTGTCAGTACAGCTCGCATCAATACGGTTTCTTGCAGCGCCACGGTGGCGTTCAGGTGATCGTTCAGCACTTCCCGCGCGCAGGTGTGGCATTTGCCGCAGCAGGTGGCCACGCCCAGGTCGCGGCGCAGTTCGGCCATGCTGGACAGGCCAAGATCGACGGCTTGACGGATTTCACGATCAGATATGTTGTTGCAGACACATACAATCATTGATACACCTTCTGGCTGGAGGATGAACAGACACTAGTGCTGGAAAGCATTGTTGCTAGTGTTTTAATGAGAATCATTATCATTACGTTTCATTGTCGCGCAAAGCTGGGGACAATGCAAGTGATTTTGATCAAGTGTGCGGCAGTTGGCGGCCTGGCGCCGCAGCTTCACAGGCCATGTTTCCGAATGACGCAGCCCTTGATGGGGGCGGCTCTCCGGGCTAAATAAAAACTATTCGCATTCATGTTTATAATGCTGGTATTGTCTCGGACGGTCGCCGTCTGGACAGATTGAATGGCCGCTTGTCGGTAATGCGCAACAGTTGCGTTTTACCTCACAAACCTGGAACCGGTGCGAGGCGCCTTGCGCCGTCGCCGGTATCAGGTGTTCTTAATTTGAACGGAATTTGCTCATGACTCTAGTTCCACCCATGATGACGCTCGATGCGCTGGCAGTCGGCCAGAGCGGCACGGTGTTGCATATCACGCCCCACACGGCAGGACAGACGGAGGACGGCGTCGACCTGGCCCGCCGCTTGATGGAGCTGGGGTTCGTTCCCGGCGAACGAATCCGCATGCTCAAGCGCGGCATTCCCGGCGGCGATCCGCTGGCCATCAAGGTCGGCAATGCCACGTTCGCACTGCGCCGCTTCGAAGCGGCGCTGATTACGATTCAACCGCTGCTTCAACCGGAATGACCATGGGTGCTGTCGAAACTATCGTGGATGCAGGCGTGCACAAGCCGCAGCATCAGCCACAAATTGCCTTGCTGGGCAATCCGAACTGCGGCAAGACCGCCCTGTTCAACCGTTTGACGGGCGCGCGCCAGAAAGTGGCGAACTACGCCGGCGTGACCATCGAGCGCAAGGAAGGCCATTTCACCTCGCCAGCCGGCAAGCCCGTGCGCCTGCTCGACCTGCCGGGCGCCTACAGCCTGTCGGCCACCACGCCCGATGAAGCCATCACGCGCGACGTGGTGGGCGGCTTGCGCCGCGGCGACCCGCGTCCGGACGCCATCATCTGCGTTGTCGACGCCACCAACCTGCGCCTGAATCTGCGCCTGGTGCTGGAAGTCAAGCGCCTGGGCCTGCCCATGCTGCTGGCCCTGAACATGACGGACGTGGCGCGCAAGCGCGGCATGCTGATCGACACGGTGAAACTGTCGCAGGAACTGGGCATGCCCGTGGTGGAAACCGTGGCGGTGCAGCACGATGGCGAAAAAGCCTTGCTGAACGCCATCGACGCCATGCTGCCGCTGCCGGCCGTGGAAGCGAAACCGCTGGCGGCCATCGATGCCGTCACCGTCGAAGAAACCCAGCGCGAAGTGCGCCGCATCCTGTCCGCCGTCAGCAATGACACGAGCGACAAGGGCAACCTGACGGAAAAGATCGACGACGTGGTGCTGCACCCCGTGTTCGGTCCCATTATCCTGGCCGTGCTGATGTTCCTGATCTTCCAGGCCGTGTTTGCCTGGGCCGCCACGCCGATGGAAATGATCACCGATGGCGTGGGCCACCTGGGCGCCGTACTGACGGCGAACATGCCAGACGGTCACCTGAAAAGCTTGCTGGTGGAAGGCATCATCGGCGGCGTCGGCAGCGTGCTGGTGTTCCTGCCGCAGATCCTGATCCTGTTCTTCTTCATCCTGAGCCTGGAAGACTGCGGCTACCTGCCGCGCGCGGCCTTCCTGCTGGACCGCCTGATGGGCGGCGTGGGCCTGTCCGGCCGCGCCTTCATCCCGCTGCTGTCGAGCTTTGCCTGCGCCATTCCCGGCGTGATGGCGGCACGTACCATCCAGAATCCGCGCGACCGCCTGGTCACCATCATGATCGCGCCGCTGATGACGTGTTCGGCGCGCCTGCCCGTGTATGCGCTGATCATCGCCGCCTTCATCCCGGAACGCCAGGTATGGGGCTATCTGAGCCTGCAAGGCCTGGTGCTGTTCGTGCTGTACTTCGCCGGCATCATCTCGGCCATGGCCGTGGCCTGGGTCATGAAGCGCGGCATGGGCGTGCGCGGTAACCAGCCGCTGATGCTGGAATTGCCCGCCTATCACTGGCCGCACCTGCGCAACC
Source organism: Janthinobacterium sp. SUN026 (assembly GCF_030397625.1). Taxonomy (NCBI): domain Bacteria; kingdom Pseudomonadati; phylum Pseudomonadota; class Betaproteobacteria; order Burkholderiales; family Oxalobacteraceae; genus Janthinobacterium; species Janthinobacterium sp. SUN026. The sequence continues at coordinate 86,550 of NZ_JAPQNU010000009.1, forward strand.
TGGCCGTCAGCCTGTGGGAGCGCGCGAAAATCTTCCTCACGCGCGTCGGTACCATCATCCTGAGCCTGATGATCATCCTGTGGTTCCTCAGCACCTTCCCCGGCGCGCCGGATAACGCCATCCACCCGCCGATCTACTACAGCCTGGCCGGCATCCTGGGCCGCGGCCTGGAAGTGATCTTCGCGCCCATCGGCTTCAACTGGCAGATCTGCATCGCGCTGGTGCCGGGCATGGCGGCGCGCGAAGTGGCCGTCGGCGCCCTGGGCACCGTGTATGCGCTGTCGCAAACGGGCGACGCGCTGGCCACCACCCTGGAGCCGCTGATCGCCCATTCGTGGTCGTTGGCGACCGCGCTGTCCTTGCTGGCCTGGTATGTGTTCGCGCCGCAGTGCCTGTCGACGCTCTCCGTGGTCAAGCGCGAGACGGGTGGCTGGCGCTATCCGCTGCTGATGGCCGGCTACATGTTTGCGCTGGCGTATGCCGCCTCGTTCATCACGTATCGTGTCGCCCTGATGCTGGGCGCTTAGGAGAAAACCATGTGGCAAACCCTCATCGTCGCCCTGATCGTCGCAGCCGCGCTGCTGCATTTTTCGACCAAGTACCTGCCGGCGGGCGTGCGCCGCGCCATCGTGCGGGGCCTCGTGCGCTGCGGCCTCGATGAGGCGAAGATGTCGACCTTCTTCAAGGTGGCGCCGGGCTGCGGCAGCGGTTGCGGTTCCTGCGGCTCGTGCGACAGCCCGCCGCCGCCGTCAAGCACGCCGCCAGCCGATGGCAGCAGCAAGCGCGTGATCCTGATGCAGGTGCAGCGCCAAGACTGATGTACGTCTAGCCACGGGCGCGCCCGTGGGCTACACTGGGCTTTCCGCATGGCAAGGAGTGGCAATGGCGATACTGTTGATCTTCATGTTTTTGTTTGCGGTCGCCACCTGGCTGCTGGCCAGCCGGCGCGGCCGCCACGGGGGACTGTGGTTCGGCATCGGCCTGTTTCTCGGACCGTTTGCCTTGCTGGCGGTAGCGGCCTTGCCGCCGGTGCCGGCGCGCTGAGCTTGTATGATTAAAACCCGCAAGCGCGGGTTTTTTTACGCCTGCGCGTTCGCATGGCGCAGCCGGTACTGGCGCGGCGAGCAAGCCATGACGCGCTTGAAGGCGTGGCTGAAGGCGCTGTCGGAATCGTAGCCCAGCGCCTGCGCAATCAAGGTGACGGGTGCGCTGCCGTCCTTCAGGCGCCGCGTGGCCAGGCGCATGCGCCAGCGCAGCAAGTAGTCGAGCGGCGTCACGCCCACCCGCTTCTTGAAGTGCAGGGCAAAGGCGGAGCGCGACTGCCCCGCGACGGCGGCCAGCTGCGACAAGGTCCAGCGCCGCGCCGGTTGCGCGTGCATGGCTTCGATGGCGGCGCGCAGCCGGGGATCGGCCAGCGCGAACAGCCAGCCCACCGGGTGCGAGGCCTGCGCTTCAAGATACTGGCGCAGCATTTGCAGCAGCATCATGTGGCCCAGGTGGCGCGTCATCAGCGCCGCGCCGGGCGCCGTCGCCTGCAGTTCCTGCGCCAGCCGTTGCAAGGCCCAGTGCAGCACGCTGGCCTGGTCCGTATCGCCGCGCACGTGCAGCAGCGGCGGCAGGCAGTCGAGCAGGATGGCCGCCTCGTCGCCAAAGTGGAAGCGTCCGCCGATGAGGAAGAAATCGTGCTGCGGCGCGCCGTGGCGGGCCACGCCCTGCTGCGTGTACCGGTACACTTCCAGCGCTGGCGCGGCCGGCAAGCCGGGCGTGCTGGCCAGGGTGAACGCGCGTCCCGGCGCCAGCAGGAAGCAGTCGCCCGTCTGCAGCTGCACGGGAGCGTCGATGCCCGCGACCGTCAGCCAGCAAGCGCCTTCGATCACGGCGTTGAACTTGATGCCGTCCGGCGGCGGAAAGTCGATGGCCCACGCACCGCCCGCCTTCAGGCCGGCAAAGTAGGAGCTGCGCGTATCAAACAGCGAGAGTACATCGGAGAGCAAATCCATGGTGGCGGCAATTCTGGACGATGGCGATAGTATTACGGATTTTACGCCATTCACCGTCCAGAACAGCCCGCGCAAAATACGCATGTCGCCAGCCATCCCGCGCTGGCCACCCACATGCAGAGGCAGATATGACATACGACGATCACAGGCAAATTCCCCTTCATTCCGGCTTCGGCGCGGCCACGACCGCCAGCGAGGTGCTGGCCGGCTGCGACCTGTCCGGCGTGCAGGCCATCGTCACGGGCGGCGCGTCGGGCCTGGGGCTGGAAACGGTGCGCGTGCTGGCTGGCGCTGGCGCCAGGGTGCTGGTGCCGGCGCGCGACCAGCATCAGGCGCAAGCGGCACTGGCCGGCATGGCTGGCGTGGAGGTCGCGGCGCTCGACCTGCTCGATCCGCAATCGATCGACGCATTCGCGGCCGCCTTCCTTGCCACCGGCCGCACCCTGCACCTGCTGGTGAACGGCGCCGGCATCATGGCCACGCCCTTGCTGCGCGATGCGCGCGGCTACGAGGTGCAGTTCGCGACGAATCACCTGGGGCATTTCCAGCTGACGGCGCGCCTGTGGCCCGCCTTGCGGCAGGCGCAGGGCGCGCGCGTCGTGTGCGTGTCGTCGCTGGGACACCGGCAGGCGGGCGTCGACCTGGACGACCCGCATTTCCTGCGCCAGCCGTACGACAAATGGCGCGCGTATGCGCAGTCGAAAAGCGCCAATGCGCTGTTTGCCGTGGAGCTGGACCGACGTGGTGCGGCGCACGGCGTGCGCGCCTACTCGCTGCATCCGGGGGCCATCCTGACGCCGCTGGTGCGCCACCTGGACCAGGATGATTTGCGCAGGGTGGGAGCGCTTGACGATGCGGGCCAGGTGAATCCGCCGCCGCAGTCGGGTTTCAAGAATGTGGCGCAGGGAGCGGCCACCACCGTCTGGTGTGCCACCAGCGCGCAGCTTGAGGGCATTGGCGGCGTGTATTGCGAGGATGGCGATATCGCCCCCTTGGTGGAGGACGACAGCATGGGGCCGGGCGTGCGGCGCTGGGCCATCGACCCCGGGCAGGCGCGCCGGCTATGGACGCTGAGCGAACAGATGACGGGCGTGCGCTTCGATTGCGACGCGGCATAAAAAATGCCGGGCAAGGCCCGGCATGTGCAGGAGAGGGGCGTGGCTTTACGCCTTGCCCGCCAGTTTTTCCACCACGGGCACCAGCGCGGCCGGGCGGCAGCCGAAGGCGGCCAGGCGGCCTTGCGCATTCGGCGCCAGATCCAGGTCATACGGCAGGCGGCCCGCCACCAGCCACAGTTTATCCTGCGGCAGGGCGTCGACGAGGCGGCGCTGGCCGTCGACGAACATGGCGTTATACGTTTGCAGCACGATCTGCTGCGCGCCTTGCGCAAAGGCGATGGCTGCATTGACTTCGTCGTCCAGCGCCTCGGCCGACAAGGCGTACTCGCGCACGTCCAGGCCTGCTTCGAGCAGCGCCGGCAGCATCGAGCTGCGCGCTTCCTTGTTGCGGCCCAGCGCCACCTCGTCGATTTCGCTGCGCGAGCGCACTTCCACCGTCAGCAGGGTCACGGGCAGGCTGGCATCGAGCGGGCGGTAGTCGCCCTGCACGCGCAATGCCGCCTTTTGCAGCAGCTGCGACAGGGCCATGGCGGCCGGCTGCATCAGCGCCGGCGGGGTGAGCGGACGCGCGCGCCAGTCGCGCACGGCGCGGTTGCGCTTGAGTTCAGCCACGCGGGCACAAGCCGCGTCGATGCGTTCCATGGCGATCTCGCCCCTTTCCACGGCGGCGATGACGGCGTCGATGGCCGCCGTCTGCTGCGCTTCGCGGTGAGAAATCAGGACGATGTCGGCGCCCGCCTGCAGGGTGGCGATGGCGCCCTTGGGGATGCCGATGCCGTCGGCAATGGCCGCCATTTCCAGGCAGTCGGTGATGACGACGCCCTGGTATTTCATCTCGCCGCGCAGCAGGTCCGTCAGCACGCCTTTCGACAGGGTGGCCGGTACGCTGGTATCGGCTTCGAAGGCGGGGAAGACCACGTGCGCCGTCATGATGGCATCCACGCCGCCGGCAATGGCCGCGCGGAAGGGCGCCAGTTCCACGGCGCGCAGGCGTTCCTTGTCGTGCGGGACCAGCGCCATTGCGTAATGCGTGTCGATGGCCGTGTCGCCGTGGCCGGGGAAGTGCTTGGCGGTGACGGCCATGCCGCTGGCGCGCTGGCCGCGCATGGCCGCCATGCCGTAGTCGATGACGGTGGCGGCATCCTCGCCATACGCGCGCACGCCGATGACGGGGTTGTTGCGGTTGTTGTTCACGTCCAGCACGGGGGCGAGCAGCAGGTTGATGCCCACCTGGCGCATTTCATCGCCGCTGATCTGGTTCATGCGTTCGCAATCGTCGATGGAGCCGGCCGCCTGGAAAGCCATCGCGGCGGGAATCGGCGTGACGCCCTGCTCGATGCGCATCACCATGCCGCCTTCCTGGTCGATGGAGATCAGCAGCGGAATGTCGGACACTTCCGCATTGATCTCCTGCAGCTCGCGGCACAGGGCGGACACTTGCGCTGGCGTGTGCACGTTGCGGCGGAACAGGATCACGCCGCCCACCTTCTTGTCGCGTATCAAGGTCTTGATATGCTCGTCCGCCTGCAGGGCGTCGAAGCCCACCATGAATAGCTGTCCTACTTTCTCGCGCAAACCCTGCTCCATGCTGCAACTCCTCCGGTATTCATTCTGATGACGACAAGTCCGTATTGTGGCCCGCGGCGGCGCAATGGAGCGCTCACCGGAAAGCTGCCTTGGTTTTGACCTTATTTTGGTATTGTATTGGATTTGGGTTTTTGCGCAAGTGGTTATTAAGTGGTATTGCTCCACTTGCGCAAGGCCGGGTTCAATCCAGGCGCTGGAACGATGTCGATTGCGCCTTGGGCCAGTACAGGCCGAACACGGGCGGCAGCTGCGGCAGCTGGCTCGGGTCGAGCAGCTGGCCCGCTTCCAGGAAGGGCAGCAGGGCCGAGGCCAGTTTCACCTGGTTTGGCGAGATGCGCCGCACCAGGTGGTGCGGGCGCAGTTCTTGCGGATGCGCCAGGCCGGCGGCGGCGATCAGTTCGGCCAGCGCTTTCATGGTGTTCTGGTGGAAGTGCGCCACGCGGGAGATCTTGTCCGACACTACCAGCGCGCGCTGGCGCTGCGGGTCTTGCGTGGCCACGCCCGTGGGGCAGCGGTCCGTGTGGCAGCTTTGCGACTGGATGCAGCCCAGCGCGAACATGAAGCCGCGCGCCGAATTGCACCAGTCGGCGCCCAGCGCCAGCAGGCGGGCGATGTCGAAGGCCGTGATGATCTTGCCCGAGCAGCCGATCTTGATTCTGTCGCGCAGGTTGGCGCCCACCAGCGTGTTATGCACGAGCACCAGCGCTTCCTGCAGCGGCGTGCCCACATGGTCCGTGAATTCCAGGGGCGCGGCGCCCGTGCCGCCTTCGCTGCCGTCGACGACGATGAAGTCGGGCGTGATGCCCGTTTCCAGCATGGCTTTGACGATGGCGAAGAATTCCCACGGGTGGCCGATGGCCAGCTTGAAGCCCGTCGGCTTGCCGCCGGAGAGCGTGCGCAGGCGGTCGATAAAGTGCAGCATTTCCAGCGGCGTGGAAAAGGCGCTGTGCGCGGCCGGCGAGACGCAATCCTCGCCCACCATCACGCCGCGCGTGGTGGCGATTTCGATCGTCACTTTCGGGCCGGGCAGCACGCCGCCGTGGCCCGGCTTGGCGCCCTGCGACATCTTCAGCTCGATCATTTTCACCTGCTCGGAGCTGGCGTTGGCGATGAAGCGTTCCTCGGAAAACGTGCCGTCCTGGTTGCGGCAGCCGAAATAGCCGGAGCCGATTTCCCATACCAGGTCGCCGCCGTTTTCGCGGTGGTAGGGGCTGATGCTGCCTTCGCCCGTGTCGTGCATGAAGCCGCCGCTGCGCGCGCCGCCGTTCAGGGCCAGGATGGCGTTGGCCGACAGGGCGCCAAAGCTCATCGCCGAGATATTGAAGACACTGGCCGAATACGGTTTGGCGCGCGGGCAGTCCGGATGGTTGCCGATGTCGATGCGGAAGTCATGACCCGTCACCTTGGCGGGGGCGATGGAATGGTTGATCCATTCATAGCCAGCTTCGTACACGTCGAGCTGGGTGCCGAAAGGGCGCTTGTCCGTCTGCTCCTTGGCGCGCTGGTAGACGATGCTGCGCTGGCTGCGCGAGAACGGCGTCGCCTCGCTGTCGCTTTCCAGGAAATACTGGCGGATTTCGGGGCGGATGCTCTCAAAAAAGAAGCGGAAATGCGCGAGGATGGGGTAATTGCGGCGCAGGGCGCGCTTCGTTTGCAGCAGGTCGCTGATGCCGACCAGGGTCAGCGCGCCGGCCAGCACGGGCAGCCAGTAGTGATCGTAGTAAAACAGGGACAGGACAAAGATGGCTGCCGTCGCAATGAAGGTCAGGTAGCGAAATGGTACTAGGTGCATGGGCACTCCGGTGAAGTCAGACTGATAACTGATGAGTCTACCTTCGATTCACGGAACGTGCTGGCTGGAAAGAACGCGGCGCCCGGTGGACGCCGCGTGGGTGCTTAGCGCTGTGCGGCGCGGATGCGCTCGACCCGTTCGGTGCTGGCCGGATGGCTCGACAGGTACGGCGTGCCGTGGTCCAGCTTGCCCAGGGCGACAAACACTTGCGCCAGGTGTTCCAGGGGAATGCCGTTCTGGCGCAGCATGGCGATCGCGTAGTCGTCCGCATCGCGTTCGACATCGCGCGAATACTTCAGGTCCAGCAGCAGCGGCGGCAGGGTCGCCACCACCGTCGACACGTCGCCGAACAGCAGCGCGGCGCCGGCGCCCACGGCCGAAGTCTGGATGATGCGCCGCGTCAGGTGGCGCTGTTGCAAATGCCCCAGCTCATGCGCCAGCACGCCCATGATGGCCTGGTCGTCCGGCAGCAGTTCGATCATTTCATCGGTCAGCACGATGTCGCCCGACGGCAGGGCAAACGCGTTCGGGCCGATCTTGCTCTTGCGAAACACGATGCGGTGCTCGGGCGTGCTGTCGCCGGGCGTCGCCAGGCGGGCGAACTGGGCGCGCAAGGCTTGCTGGCGCGCGCCATCGAGCTGGCTGGGCGCGAATACATGGCGGTCCAGCATGTCGAGCACGCCCTGGCCCAGCTGCCGTTCGACCGACTGCGGCAGGGTGTACGCGATGCCCTTGGCCGCCAGCGGCAGCAGGTATTGATAGCTGAGCCACAGGGCCACGATGGTGGCCACCGTGGCCAGCAGGGCGCCGCGCCAGCTTTGCTGCAGCCGCACCACCCAGCCGTCGCGGTGGCCCGTGTCGTGCAGCAGGCTGTTGAAGGCCGCCTGGTCGGCGATTTCCAGGTAGGCGCCATCGGCAAAGCTGACCTTGCGCACGGCGTGGCTGCTGCGTTCGGACACGTGCAGCTCGTCCAGCGGGCAGCTGCGCTCGATGTCGCCGGCCAGCACGGCCTGGCCATCGCGCACGCTGAGCGTGACGTGGTACAGGCGCGAGGTCTGGCCGTCGAAATAGCGCGCGGGCACGGGGGCCGCGCCCGGCGCGTGGTGATCGAGCGTCATGCTACAGCGACAGGTCGAAGTCCAGCAGGTCGACCACGCCTTCGCCCGTGGCCGACACTTGCTGGCCCGTGGCGGCGACAAATTCGTCCAGGCTGCCGTGCACCAGCATGGACGTCGCTTCCAGGCGGTACTTCAGCCAGCGCACATGGGCGAATGGCGTAAACAGGCCCAGGGTGACGACGATGCCCAGCAGGTTGCTCAGCATGACGAAGGTGGTGCGGCCCCACGTCAGCTGCGACTGGAACTGGTGCTGCTGCAGGCGTGTGTGGTTCCAGATCAGGTTCTGGATCATGGTCAGGAACAGCGGCAGCACGGTGAACGCCCACAGGTACAGGGCGCCGATGGCAAACAGCAGGCTGCCAACCTTGGTCTTGTCATTCGCATTGGCCGCAAACGAGGCGAACACGCTGCCGAAGACGACGAAAATCAGGACCAGCAAGCCGCCCAGCAGCAACGCGAAGAACAGCAAATAGGTCTTGTAGAAGCTGCCGACCGTGGCGTCAAAGCTGAAATGAGTGGCGCCGAAACGGCTTTGCGTGTGCTGGAAGCGCTTCAGGCGCTGGTGCAGGAAAGGCGTCATCAGGCCGCCCGTGAAGGTATTCAGGATGGGCAGCCACAGGAAGTACTTGTAGGCTTCCTTGGCGCTGCCGCCAAAGCCGAAGCGGATGCCGCGGTAGCTGGTGTTGTACAGCTTGAATTGCAGGCTTTTCCAGACCAGCCAGGGCAGGATGGCGGCCAGCAGCACGAACATCAGCAAGCCCACGACGGGCGAGACCTGGAAGGCGATGTTGTAGCCGGCGATCAGCACCACGGCGGCGATACGGCCTTTCAGGATGGCGACGGCGTTGCCGTGGTATTCGAAGCTGCCGCCCGCCAGGTGGGTGCTCGAATAAAAGTAGCGGTTGCGGCGCACCTTGGCCCAGGCGGAATAAATGCCCAGGGTGACGATGCTCAGCAGCAGGTTGACGATCCAGATACGGAAGTATTCGCTGCCGGTGGCGCTGAAGGTGATGGCTTCTTGTCGGGGAGGTGTGTTGTTTGCGTCGAAATCCACAGGGGTTTCCTTACTTATTGGAAACAAAACAAGATAAGGGATTATTGAAAAGTTATCAATTGAAAATACTGTTTTTCGCAATTTTTTCGTCGATTCGCTTGCGCTGACCCGATCCGGCCATCCCCGGCTATACTGGAACTCAACCATTGTTACCGGGAAAACCATGATCGTCGTCCACCATCTGAACAACTCGCGCTCGCAGCGCGTGCTCTGGCTGCTCGAGGAACTGGGCCTCGACTACGAGGTCAAGCGCTACCAGCGCGACCCGAAGACCATGCTGGCGCCCGCTTCGCTGAAGGCCGTGCATCCGCTGGGCAAGTCGCCCGTGATCACGGATGGCGCCAACACCATCGCCGAATCGGGCGCCATCATCGACTACCTGGTCGAGCGCTACGGCAATGGCCGCTTGATCCCGGCGGCGGGCACGCCGGACAAGCTGCGCTGGACCTACTGGCTGCATTTCGCGGAAGGCTCGGCCATGCCGCCGTTGCTGCTGAAACTGGTGTTCGACAAGGTCGAGTCGTCGCCGATGCCGTTTTTCGTCAAACCCATCGCGCGCGGCATCGCCAGCAAGGTCAAGAGCAGCTTCATCATGCCCAATATCAACAGCCAACTGGCCTATATGGAAGCGGGGCTGGAAAAAACCAAATGGTTTGCCGGCAATGAATTCACGGCGGCCGACATCCAGATGAGCTTTCCGCTGGAAGCGGCGGCCATGCGCGGCGGACTCGACGAGCGCCTGCCGAAGCTGACGGCCTTCCTGCAGCGCATCCATGCACGCCCGGCCTACCAGCGTGCTCTCGAACGTGGCGGGCCCTACGATTTCGCCAAATAAGCGGCATTCAAGGCCGATGTGCGGGGAACCATACGGTAAAATGCCCGATTCAACCAGTATCCACTTACCGCATGGCCAGACTCCTCGCTATCGACGGCTTGAATATCGTACGCCGCGTCTACGAAGCCAGTCCTGAACCCGATTCCGACCTGAAGGCGGAGATCGCGCTGCGCCATGCGCTGTCGTCGTTCCGTACCCTCATCAACGACCACGAGCCGACGCACATCCTGCCGGCCTTCGACTTTGGCGGCCCGACCTGGCGCCACGCCCTGTATGCCGGTTACCGCGAGGGGCGCCAGCCCATGCCGCAGGTGCTGCGCGACGCCTTGCCCGGCTTTTACGCCACGCTGGCCAGCTTCGGCATGCACGTGGTCAGCATTCCCGAAGTGGAAGCCGACGACGTGATCGGCACGGCCGTCATGCGCTGGCTGCACGAGGGGCGCGGCGCGGCCGTCATCGCCACCACCGACAAGGATTTGCACGGCTTGATCGCCCACGGCGCGCTGGTATGGGACCATTTCAAGGGCATCTGGCACGACCACGCCTGGGTCGAGAAAAAGTTCGGCGTGCCGCCGGAACTGCTGCCCGACCTGCTGGCGCTGATGGGCGACGTCACCGACAGTATCCCCGGCGTGTCGAAGATCGGCCTGAAGACGGGCGCGAAACTGTTGCGCGCCTACGGCAATATCGATGCCGTGATGGCTGGCGCGGGCATTTTGCCGGGCGCGCTGGGCGAAAGCCTGCGAAAAGAGCGGGAAATACTGTATCTTTCAAGAAAGTTAGTGGCGCTGAAAACGGATGTCACGTTAGGCGTGACCTGGAACAAGCTCGTGTGGGAAAAATAGAGCTCTTTTGGCCAGAACACGGAATAAATCAAGCAAGGAAAGTAATCATGATGTTAAAGACAGTCCTGATCGATAGCAGCGCCGTGGCGCGCGGCCTGCTGAACACGGTCCTGACCGATGGCGGCTACGATGTCTGCGGGCAGACGCATACCAGCGCGCTGGGGCTGGCGCTGCTGGTCAAGCACCACCCGCATTTCGTGTGCATCGCGCGCGAGCAGGTGGAAGACGGGACCAATGTGGTGCAGACCATCCGCGCCCAGTATCCGAAGACGCTCATTTTCATGGTTTCGGGCGGCATCGACGCCACCTCGCTGCAGGCGGCCCACGCCATGGGCGTGTCGGGCTTCATCGTGAAACCCTTCATGGCCGACACGGTCCTGAAAACCGTGCGCAATACGGTCATTGCCATGGTGCGCAAGCAGCAAGCCCTAGCCGCCGCCGCGCAAGGCAATTCCTAGCTGCCAGCCAAACCCGTGGCGCTGGCGATGATGCCGCCGCCGAGGCACACGTCGCCGTCATACAGCACGGCCGACTGGCCCGGCGTGACGGCCCATTGCGCCTGGTCAAACGCCAGGCTGAACAGTTCATTCCCGTCCGGCAGCAGCTGGCAAGCCACGTCGGCCTGGCGATAGCGCGTCTTGGCGCTCAAGGCGCCCGCCTGCGGCGCGCTGCCTGCCACCCAGCTGGCCTGGTCGGCCGTCAAGGATGGCGACAGCAGCCACGGGTGGTCATGGCCCTGCACCACCCACAGGGTGTTGTTGGCGATATCCTTGCGCGCCACATACCAGGCGTCGCTGCTGCCGTCCGCGTTCTGGTACGACTTCACGCCGCCGATGCCGATGCCCTTGCGCTGGCCCAGGGTATAAAAACTCAGTCCCACGTGTTCGCCCACGGTCTTGCCGTCGGCCGTCTTCATCGGGCCCGGCTTGTACGACAGGTAGCGGTTCAAGAATTCGCGGAACGGGCGTTCGCCGATGAAGCAGATGCCCGTCGAATCCTTCTTTTGGGCGTTCGGCAGGGCCAGTTTCTCGGCGATCTGGCGCACTTGCGTCTTCGGGATTTCACCGAGCGGGAACAAGGTCTTGGATAGCTGCGCCTGGTTCAAACGGTGCAGGAAGTAGCTTTGATCCTTGCTGGCGTCGACGGCTTTCAGCAGCTCGTAGCGGCCCGCATCGGTGGGCGCCTGGCGCACGCGCGCATAGTGGCCGGTGGCGATCAGGTCGGCGCCCAGGGTCATGGCGTGGTCGAGGAAGGCTTTGAACTTGATTTCGGCGTTGCACAGCACGTCCGGGTTCGGCGTGCGGCCGGCCTGGTATTCGCGCAAAAAATCGGCGAACACGCGGTCCTTGTATTCGGAGGCGAAATTGACGGCTTCGATATCGACGCCGATGACGTCGGCCACGCTGGCCGCGTCGATCCAGTCCTGGCGCGTGGAGCAGTATTCCGAATCGTCGTCATCTTCCCAGTTTTTCATGAACAGGCCGATGACTTCATAGCCTTGTTCCTTCAGCATCCATGCCGCGACCGAGGAATCGACCCCGCCCGACATGCCGATAACGACTTTCTTCTTGCTCATCTTGCTTTCCAGTTACTTTAATAATATGGCAATGCGTGTTGCTATGCGCTATTGAAAACGGACGCATGCGTGTGCAGCAGGGCCAGCGGCGCGCGCCGGCCAGCCAGGTATTCGTCCACGCACTGCAGCACCAGCGGGCTGCGGTGGCGTTCCTGGCACGCCGCCAGCTCGTCGCGCGTCATCCACAGGGTGCGGATGATGCCTTCGTCCAGCGGGCGGTCATGCTCGGCGCCGGCCGTGCCGCAAAAGGTGAAGCGCAAATAGGTCACGTCCTCGCCCGTGCGCAGTGACTGATAGCGCGACATGTACATGCCGACCAGTGCCGTGGGGATGAAATCGTAGGCCGCTTCTTCCAGCGTTTCGCGGATCACCGCCTGTTCCAGCGACTCGAACGGGTCGAGGTGACCGGCCGGCTGGTTGAGCTTGATGCCTTCGCTGGTCTCTTCTTCAATCAGTAAAAACAGGCCGTCGCGCTCGACGATGGCGGCAACGGTGACAGAGGGTTTCCAGATTCTCGGCATGATTCCATCCTTGAAAGAGCCGACATTTTATCTTGTTCTGCGCGCGCGGTTTGAACCCGGCCTTCTGTTGCGCGGACATATTGATAAATGACAACGTTTTAGCAAATAGCGGTGGGAGGTACTTACGTCTTTCCCGGGGAGCGCACTAGCATGGGGGCTTAGTCGCCAAGATGGCAGGAAACGCCCGCTAATATAGGCTTTCCCTGTGGCCAAAACAAGCGCGCACGCACGCTCGACTGTGGTGAGATTGACACACCTTTCCCACAATATGGGCGCCGCGCCGCATGGTGAAACGAATCGTGGGATGCTGGTGAAATTAGTGTCGTACGACTAAAAGTTGCTGGTTCACAAACGTTTAACGCGCTGCTTTCCGTGTTAGATTCTAGTCAGTTTATCAATTAGCGGAGGCATCATGAGGATAGGCATACCGGCCGAAACACGGCCTGGTGAAACACGGGTGGCAGCAACGCCCGAGACAGTCAAGAAGCTGGCAGCCAAACATCAGATCGTCGTGCAATCGGGAGCGGGCCTGCAGGCGTCGATTCCCGACGACGCGTATGTCGCCGCCGGCGCGCAGATCGGCACCGCCCAGGAAGCCTATGGCTGCGCCATCGTGCTCAAGGTGCGCACGCCCGATGCCGATGAACGGGCCCTGATGGCCAGCGGCACGGTGCTGATCGGCATGTTGAACCCATTTGACGCGGACAATATCGCCGCCATGGCCACGGCCGGCCTGTCCGCCTTCGCGCTGGAAGCCGTGCCGCGCATCACGCGCGCGCAGTCGATGGACGTGCTGTCGTCGCAGGCGAACATCGCCGGCTACAAGGCCGTGCTGGTGGCGGCCAACACTTACCAGCGCTTCATGCCGATGCTGATGACGGCGGCCGGCACCGTCAAGGCGGCCCGCGTGCTGATCATGGGCGTGGGCGTGGCAGGGCTGCAGGCGATCGCCACGGCCAAGCGCCTGGGCGCCGTCATCGAGGCGTCCGACGTGCGCCCGCCCGTCAAGGAGCAAGTGGAGTCGCTGGGCGCCAAGTTCCTCGACGTGCCTTTCCTCACGGAGGAAGAAAAAGAGATCGCCAAGGGCTCGGGCGGCTATGCGCGCGCCATGCCGGCCGACTGGATGCGGCGCCAGGCCGAACTGGTGCATGAACGGGCGAAACTGGCCGACATCATCATCACCACGGCGCTGATTCCCGGCCGCGCCGCGCCCGTGCTCATTTCCGAAGAAACGGTGAAAGCCATGAAACCCGGTTCCGTCATCGTCGACCTGGCCGTGGAGCAGGGCGGCAATTGCCCGCTCTCGGAACTGGGCAAGACGGTGCTCAAGCACGGCGTCTACATCGTGGGCGAACCGAACCTGGCGACCCTGGTGGCGGCCGACGCTTCGGCCCTGTATGCGCGCAACGTGCTGGACTTCTTGAAGCTCATCATCGACAAGGACGACCAGTTGCTGATCGACCGCGAGGATGAAATCATCAAGGCCAGCCTGGTGTGTGCGGGCAGCGAAATCTTACGTAAATAAGTTACAAAAACAACGCGGCACCGGGAGAGAACCACATCATGGAAATCAGTCACACCATCATTAACCTGATCATCTTCGTGCTGGCCATTTATGTCGGCTACCACGTCGTCTGGACCGTCACGCCGGCGCTGCATACGCCGCTGATGGCCGTCACCAATGCCATTTCCGCCATCATCATCGTCGGCGCCATGCTGGCGGCCGGCCTGACGCAAGGCCCGCTGGCGCAGGCGGCCGGTACCCTGGCCGTGGCCCTGGCCGCCGTCAACGTGTTTGGCGGCTTCCTCGTCACGCAGCGCATGCTCGAGATGTTCCGTAAAAAAGAACCGAAAGCCAAGCAAGGAGCAAAAGAATGAGTCACGCCATGAGCTTCGTCACCCTGAACCTGGTGACGATGATGTACCTGATCGCCTCGGTGTGCTTCATCCAGGCCTTGAAAGGCCTGTCGTCGCCCTCGACGGCGCGCCGCGGCAATGCCTTCGGCATGAGCGGCATGGCCATTGCCGCCGTCACCACCGTGGCGCTGATCCTGAAACTGAAGGAGCAGCAAGCGGGCGGCATGGGCCTGACCCTCGTCATCATCGGCATCGTTACGGGCGGCGCCATCGGCGCCTACCTGGCGAAAACCGTGGAAATGACGAAGATGCCGGAACTGGTGGCGGCCATGCATTCGCTGATCGGCCTGGCGGCCGTGTGCATCGCCGTGGCGGCCGTGTCGGAACCGTGGGCCTTCAATATCGCCAAACAGGGCGAGGCGCTGCCCATCGGTAACCGCTTCGAGCTGTTCATCGGCACCTTTGTCGGCGCCATCACCTTCTCCGGTTCGGTGATCGCCTTCGGCAAGCTGTCGGGCAAATACAAGTTTCGCCTGTTCCAGGGCGCGCCCGTCAGCTTCAAGGGCCAGCACATGCTCAACCTGGTGCTGGCGCTGGTGATGATCGCGCTGGGCCTGGTGTTCTGCTTTGCCGACGGCGCCGAGCCGGCCTGGACGCCGTTCATCGTCATGGCCGTCATCGCCTTTGCGCTGGGCGTGCTGATCATCATTCCCATCGGCGGCGCCGACATGCCGGTGGTGGTGTCCATGCTCAACAGCTACTCGGGCTGGGCTGCGGCCGGCATCGGTTTTTCGCTGAATAACTCGATGCTGATCATCGCCGGTTCGCTCGTCGGCTCGTCCGGCGCGATCCTGTCGTACATCATGTGCAAGGCCATGAACCGCTCGTTCTTCAACGTCATCCTCGGCGGCTTCGGCGGCGATGCGCCGGCCGCCGGCGTGGCGGGTGCGCAGGAACAGCGTCCCGTGAAATCGGGTTCGGCCGACGACGCCGCCTTTATCATGGGCAATGCGGAAACCGTCATCATCGTGCCCGGCTACGGCCTGGCCGTGGCGCGCGCGCAGCACTCGCTGAAAGAACTGGTGGAAAAGCTCACGCACAAGGGCGTGACCGTCAAGTATGCGATTCACCCCGTGGCGGGGCGCATGCCGGGCCACATGAACGTGCTGCTGGCCGAGGCGGAAGTGCCGTACGACCAGGTCTTCGAGATGGAAGACATCAACGGCGAATTCGGCCAGACGGACGTGGTGCTGGTGCTGGGCGCGAACGACGTGGTCAACCCGGCGGCGAAAGACCCGAAATCGTCGATCGCCGGCATGCCGATCCTGGAAGCCTACAAGGCCAAGAGCATCATCGTCAACAAGCGTTCGATGGCGTCCGGCTATGCGGGCCTGGACAACGATTTGTTCTATCAGGCGAACACGATGATGGTGTTCGGCGACGCCAAGAAGGTGATCGAGGATATGGTGAAGGCAATCGAGTAAAGTCTCCCGGTGCAGGAGGAGCGGCCCGCCTTGCGCGGGCCGTTTTTATTGGCCGGCCGCTGCCGCGACGACCTGGTTGCGTCCCTGGTGCTTGGCGACATACAGGGCCTTGTCGGCATCCGACATGGCCGCATCCAGGCTGGCGCCCTGCACCAGCGGCGCCACGCCGATACTGATGGTGACGTGCAGCGGGGAACCGTCGGGCAGCACGGTGACCGCCGCCGCCACGGCTGCGCGGATGCGTTCGGCCACCTGGTGTGCCTGCTGCAGGCTGGCGTCGGGGAACAGCAGGCCGAACTCCTCGCCGCCGAGGCGCGCCGCCACGTCGGTGATGCGTCCCGTGTCGCGCAGCGCCTGCGCCACCGTGCGCAGCACGGCGTCGCCCACGGCATGGCCATAGCGGTCGTTGATCTTCTTGAAGTGGTCGAGGTCGGCCACGCCCACGCTCAGGGCGGCGCCGCTGCGTGCCGCGCGCGCCATCGCCTGCTCGGCTTGCGCTTCATAGGCGCGCCGGTTCGGCAGCGACGTCAGCGCATCGTGCAGCGCCTGCTGTTCCAGCTGCGCCAGCAGGCTGGCGTTTTTCGCCGCCAGTTCGCGCCGTTCGCGCACGTCGAGCAAGAAGGCGCCGAAATAGCGCATGCCATCGACCACGCCCAGGTCCATCGCCTTCATTTCGATGGGGATCATTTGCGTGTCGCGGTGGCGGATGGCGAATTCGCGTATCTTGCCCAGCACACTGGAGGTGCGCGAGCTGCGGATGTAATTGAGCACGTGGTTGTCGTGCTGCGCGCCGACGGCGTCAGGCAGCAGGCCGTTCAGGGTCTGGCCCAGCAATTCCCCGCTGGCATAGCCCGACAGCGTTTGCATGGCGCCATTGATATAGCGGATGCGGCATTGCTCGTCGATGATGATGACGGCGTCGAGGGCGTCTTCCAGCAGGCGGGAAAAGAGGACTTCGGGAAGAGCGGCAGGCGGTGCTGCGGGCAATGCATCTGTCATGGAACGGTCGCCAAAAGCCAGGTGACAGCCATTGTCGCATCCGCGGGCCGTTTACTCCATGCCGGATCGCCCGCCTGTTTCTTTTTCGCCCGTGCCCTTTCCTTATTGCTAAGACTTAGCGGCGGCCGTACATCATCAGCTCGGCCAGCGTCTTGCGCGCAGGGGGAAATGCGTCCAGCAGGCCCAGCGACAGGCCCAGCAAGCCTTGCGTGGGCGCGCTGCCCGTGAAGATGCGCGCCATGGTGTCGGTGACGCGCACGGTCAGCCCCCGGTCGGCCTGGCGCAGGCTGGCGTAGCGTTCCAGCCCGGCCGGGCTGCTGTCCTGCGCCAGCACGCGGGCCAGCACGGCGGCGTCGCGCAAGCCCAGGTTCAGGCCTTGTCCCGCCACCGGATGGAGGGTTTGCGCCGCATTGCCGATGGCGACCGTGCGCGCCGTGCCGCCCGCCTGGGCGTTCAGGCCCAGCGGATAGGCCAGGCGCGGCGTCGTATGGGTAAACCGCCCCAGGCGGCTGCCGAAGGCGGCGCCCAGGCGCGCCAGGAAGGTTACTTCGTCGAGCGCCAGCAACTGTTCCGCGCGCGTGGGCGGCACGCACCAGACCAGCGCGTAGCCGTCGTCCTGCGGCAGCAGGGCCAGCGGCCCTTCATCGGTGAAGCGCTCGTACGCGCGGTGGGCGACGGGATCGCTGGTACGCACGTGGGCAATGATGGCGCTTTGACCATAATCGCGGCTGACGGCGCGTTCCGGCTGCTGGCCGAACAGGCCGCCCTCGGCCTGCACCAGCAGGCTGGCGCGCAAGCTGGAGGCGGCGCCCGCCTGGTCGATCTGCACGCTGACGCCGTCGGCGTCTTCCACGCTGCCCGTGACCAGGGCCGGGCGCAGGCTGGCCACGCCCAGGCGTTCGCACACGTCGGCCAGCGCGCTGACGACGGCGCCGTAACGGGCCACATAGCCGAGCGCCTCGACGCCATGCTCGCCGCGGTCCATCAGGCTGCGCCCGAACTTGCCGCGGCGCGAGACGTGAATCTGGTGAATCGGGGTCGCTGCCACGGGCCAGGCGCCCGCTTCCTCGAGAATCTGGCGGCTGCCGTGCGACAGGGCGATGGTGCGCGGGTCGCGCCTGGCTTGGTCGAGGGATTTGGCGTCGAGCATGGCGATGCCGGCGGCGCGGCAGCCCCGTTGCACCAGCAGGGCGGCCAGCGCCATGCCGACGGGGCCGGCGCCGCAGATGGCGAGATCGAAAGTGGACGGTGTATGCATGCGGCGGCGTTAATCCTGTGACATCAGTTGTTCGATTTCAGCGACGCCCTTGGGCGCCGTGCTGAAGACTTCATGGCCTTGCGGCGTGACCAGCACATCGTCTTCGATGCGGATGCCGGTATGCCAGAACTGCTCCGGCACGCCCGCGCCGGGGCGCACATAGATGCCCGGTTCCACCGTCAGCATCATGCCCGGTGCCAAAGCGCGCCATGGCTTGCCGGGCGCGTCCGTGTCACGGTAGGCGCCCACGTCATGCACGTCCATGCCCAGCCAGTGGCTGGTGCCGTGCATGTAGAAGGGCATATAGGCCTTGTCGGCGATGACGTCCTGCGCGCTGCCGCTTTTTTGCCGGTCCAGCAAACCCAGGTCCAGCATGCCTTGCGCCAGTACCTGCACGGCCGCCTCGTGGATGGCGCTGTGCGGCAAGCCGGGGCGCACCATGTCCAGCGACGCCTGTTGCGCGGCCAGCACCAGTTCATACAGGGCCCGCTGCGGGCCGCTGAAACGGCCGTTGACGGGCCAGGTGCGCGTGATGTCGGAGGCGTAGCCATCGAGTTCGCAGCCGGCGTCGATCAGTACCAGCTCGCCGTCCTGTAATACCGCGTTGTTGGCGTTGTAATGCAGGATGCAGGCGTTGTCGCCGCCGGCCACGATGGAGGAATACGCGGGGAATTGTGCGCCGCTGCGCCGGAATTCGTACAGCAGCTCCGCTTCCAGCGCGTATTCGTGCATGCCGGGCCGCGTGGCGCGCATGGCGCGCGCGTGGGCCGCGCTGGAAATGGCGGCCGCGCGGCGCATCAACTGCTGTTCCTGCGTGTCTTTCAGCAGGCGCATGGCGTCGAGCATGCCATGGATGTCATGCGCGATGGCGGGCGCCGTGACGCCGCTGCGGGCCTTTTGCCGCACGTTGTGCCGCCAGACCTTGACCTGCGCATCGAGGCTGCCGCCCAGCGCATAGTAAATGGCGGGGACGTCGGCCAGCAGGCGCGTCATTTCCACGTCGAGTTCCTCGATGGGGAAGGCGGCGTCGAAGCCGAAGCTGGCGCGCGCCGCCTCGGGGCCGTGGCGGAAACCGTCCCAGATTTCGCGCTCCGTATTCTTGGCGCGGCAAAACAGGATGGCGCGCGCCGGCGCCGTGGCGCTGGCGGCCACGAGGGCCACGGCGCTGTCGGGCTCCGTAAAGCCGCTCAGGTAATAGAAATAGCTGTCGTGGCGGTACGGATAATCGCAATCGCTGTTGCGCGGCACTTCGGGCGCCGTGGCGAGGATGGCCACGCTGCCCGGCAGCATCTGCGCCAGCAGCGCCGCGCGCCGTGCCGCGTAGTTGGCCATCATGTTGCGCTGGCCTTGGCCGTGACGCCGTTGAGGGCGTCGAGCTGTGCCGGCGTGCCCACATTCGTCCATTCGCCCGGATAGACTTCGCCGCCCACGCGGCCCTGGTCCGCGTACTGGCGCAGCAAATCGCCCAGTTTGGCGTGGCTGCCGGGCGCGATGCCGTCGAACATCTCGGGACGGTACACGCCGATATTGGCGAAGGTCCACTTGGTGTCGTCCGTATTGTTGATCGCGAACAAGGTCAGGCCGAAGTCGCCTGTGGGATGGAAGTCGGGATTGGGCACCAGGTACGTCCAGGCGATGTCGCGCTGGTCGGCCGGATACGGCGTGCCCAGCACGTCCTTGTCGGCCAGCACGTCGAGTACTTGCGTGAAATCAAAGTAGGGGCAATAGATGTCGCCGGAAATGGCGAGGAATGGCTCCTCGCCCAGCAGGTGGCGCGCCTGGGCGATGCCGCCCGCCGTTTCCAGCGGCGTGCTCTCGGGCGAATAGGCGATGCGCGCGCCATACGCGCTGCCGTCGCCCAGGGTTTCCTCGATCTGGTGGCCCAGGTGGGAATGGTTGATGACGATGTCCGTGATGCCGGCGCGCACCAGGTTCAGCACATGCCAGACGATCAGTGGACGGCCGCGCACTTTCAGCAGCGGTTTGGGGCAGGTATCGGTAAGCGGACGCATCCGTTCACCGCGGCCTGCGGCAAAGATCATGGCTTTCATGGGTAGGACTCGTTTTCTGTTTTGTTCGGTAATTGTTGCGTGGCGTGAGCCGCACAATAAGTTAATTCTGCAGTAGCGACACCTGACAAAACCGTAGCGAGCGGCAGTGCTTTGTGGCCGAGAAGCGCAACCGTACTGCAGTACGGTGAGCATCGCCGGCCGCAAAGCGCGACGCGCAGTAGGTTTTGGCGGGTGTCATCAGAAGGTATAGCCGACTTGCGGCGTCTTATTCTCCAGGGCATCGAGCAGACGCACCAGCGGCTTGAGTTCCGTATAGCGGTTGGCCGTCTTGCGCACGTAGTCGAGCACGGTTGGCAGGTCGCCCATGTACAGATCCTTGCCGTCGCGGTAATTCAGGCGCGCGAACAGGCCGAGGATTTTCAGGTGGCGCTGCAGGGCCGTGAATTCGAAATCGCGGTAGAAGGCGTCGATGTCGGGATTGACTGGCAAGCCCAGCTGCTTGGCGCGCTGCCAGTAGCGGATCACCCAGTCGAGCACCAGTTCTTCGTCCCACTGGAGATACGCATCGCGCAGCAGCGAGGCGATGTCGTAGGTGACGGGGCCGAAGACGGCGTCCTGGAAATCGAGGATGCCGGGATTGGGAATCGAGCCATCGTTGATGTGCATCAAATTGCGCGAATGGTAGTCGCGGTGCATGAAAACTTGCTGCTGCGACAAGATATTCGCCGTGATGGCTTCGAAGACCTTGTCCAGCTGGGTTTGTTGTACATCCGTCAAGGTGGCGCCCAGGTGCTTGCCGATGAACCATTCCGGGAACAAATTCATTTCGCGCAGGATGAAGGCGCGGTCGAATTCGGGCAAGACGTCCGGCTGGCTGGCCAGCTGGATTTTCATCAGCGACTCGAGCGCTTCCGCGTACAGCACGCTGGCATTGTCGTGGTTCAGGGCGTCGAGGTAGGTGGTCGTGCCCAGGTCGGAGAGCAGCAGGAAGCCATTGTCCAGGTCTTGCGCAATGATCTCGGGCACGGACACGCCGGCGCCTTTTAGCAAGCCGGCCACCTTGACGAAGGCGGGCACGTTTTCGCGCTCGGGCGGCGCATCCATGGCAATCAATGTACTTCCTGGCAATGTTGTATTGCCTGGCAGCACATCGAGACGGTAGTAGCGGCGGAAGCTCGCATCGCTGGAAGCGGGGCGGGCGGAATCGGGCGCAACGAGGTTCAGCGGGGCCAACCAGGCTTTCAACAGGGTCAGGCGAGCGTCGGCGGAGGCCGGCGCGGCAGGGGAATTGGGGGAGAATGACATTAAGCGGCCTGTGGAATCGGGTTGATGGTGCAGATTCCCATATAATAAGGGATTCAAATCAAAAAATCGCCTGTCAATGGTGCTTGCCCCTTCCAATTCATGAGCTGGTTTTCGGCCTCCCCCCCTTCGCAGCGCTGGGCTTTCGCCATCAGCGCGCTTGTCGCCGCCACGACGGTGCCTGTCCACGCCCAGAAAGCGCCGCGTCCGGTTCATGTGGAAGATCCCGACGCGCCCACCGTCATGACGGCAAACAGCATGAAGGGACGCCCCGAAAGGGAGCTCAATCTCGATCAAAATGTCGTGATCGAGCGCGGAAAAACCACAAAAATGACGGCCGATACAGCTTGTTACAAACAAGTTGAAGATGAGTTCGACGCCGAGGGCCATATCAAGATGTGGCGTTTCGGCGATTACTACACGGGCGACGTCCTGAAGCTGAACATGGAGACCGGCAAGGGTTTCCTGCTCAACCCGACGTATCGCTTCGAAGTGGGCGGCGGCCAGGGCAAGGCCGAGCGCGTCGACTTCATCAACCCCGATGAAGCCAATGTCATCGACGGTACCTACAGTACCTGCGAAGGGCCGAATCCGGACTGGTACCTGAAATCGAGCACCTTGAACCTCGATACGGGCCGCGACGTGGGCACCGGCAGCAAGACCATCATCTATTTCAAGGACGTGCCGATCCTGGGCACGCCGGGCATCTCGTTTTCGCTGTCGGGCGCGCGCCGGTCGGGCTGGCTGGCGCCCACGCCGGGCTTTGCCTCGAAGAACGGTTTCGAGCTGCTGATGCCGTACTACCTGAACATTGCGCCGAACCGCGACCTGACCCTGTACCCGCGCTACATCCAGCGGCGCGGCATCCAGCTCGGTGCGACGGGCCGCTACATGGGCGAAACGGATGCCGGCCTGTACCAGGGCGAAACGTCGTTTGAATTCTTGCCTAACGACAAGCAAACCAAGACCAACCGCTACATGATCAAGTCCAAGCATGAGCAGGCGCTGGCCAAGGGCTGGAGCTACAGCTGGGATTTGCGCGAAGCGTCCGACAATAATTACCCGAACGATTTTTCGAAAACCGTCGCCACCGCCACCGAGCGCCAGTTGCTGCGCGAATTGCGCACCGATTACCGCACCGAGGACTGGAGCCTGACGGCGCGCGTGCAGAATTACCAGGTGCTGCAGGATCCCGATCCCACGGTGACCGTGTCGCGTCCGTATGACCGCTTGCCGGCGGTGAACTTCCACGCTGGCAAATATGACGTCTGGGGCGGCTTCGACTGGACCTTCGACGCGGAAGCGACGCGCTTCGCGCACCCGACCCTGGTGCAAGGGTCGCGCCTCGTGGCTGTGCCGCAAGTGAGTTTCCCCATCATGCGCCCTGGCTACTTCATCACGCCCAAGCTGATGCTCAATGCCAGTGCTTATCAGCTTGATAATGACGCGAGGACCAAGGCGCTGTTCCCGACGACCTCGTTTACACGCGCCGTGCCGACCTTCTCGGTCGACAGCGGCCTGGTGTTTGAACGCGACACGAATCTGTTTGGCGCCAAGGGCGGCACGCAAACCCTGGAGCCGCGCCTGTTCTATGTCTACACGCCGTACCGCGACCAGACGCAGTTTCCGAATTTCGATACGGCCGACGGCACCTTCAACCTGACGCAGATCTTCACGGAAAACCGTTTCGTCGGCAGCGACCGCATCGGCGACGCCAATCAGGTCACGGCCGCCCTGGTATCGCGCTTCCTGCAGGCCGACGGCACGGAACGCATGCGGCTGACCTTCGGCCAGCGTTTCTATTTTGCCGACCAGCGCGTGCAGCTCAATTCGACCACGCCCGTCAACCAGTCGCGCTCGGATATCCTGCTGGCCGCAACGGGCCGCGTGTCCGAGACTTGGACCGCCGACAGCCTGGTGCAGTACAATCCCAGCGATCGCCGCTTGATGAGCTATAACTACACCTTGCAATATCAGCCAGGCGCCAAGAAAGTATTGAATTTCAGCAATCGTTTCCAGCGCGGCAGTTTGCGCAATGCGGAAGTGTCGACGCAATGGCCGTTGACGGACCGCCTGTATGGCGTGGGACGCATCAGTTACTCCATCAAGGATCGCAGCATGCTGGAAAGCCTGATCGGCCTGGAATACAAGGGCGACTGCTGGGTGTTCCGCATGGGCGCGCAGCGTTTCGTGACGACGTCCAATACCGTTTCGACGCCGATCTTCTTCCAGCTGGAATTGACGGGCTTGTCGAATGGCCTGGGTCTGGGCGCGAATGGCCTGGAAACTTTTACAAAAACCATCCCTGGTTACCAGACACTGAGCCAGCCACTCCGTTAAGATAGGCACCGTTGCCGCCGCCGGTGTTCCCGGCGCTGGCACAAACCGGTTTTTTTATTCACCTGAACTCATGAGCGCTCTACACATTATGCGTAATGCCAGTATGCACCAACTCAAAATTGCAACGGTTTTGTTGTGCGCCATTTCCGGCGCCACGACCAGTAGTGTCTGGGCGCAACAGGCTGCGTCAGCGCCTGTCGCCAAGCCCGCCGCCGCGGCACCGGCCAAGGGGTTCACACCACCGGCCTCGAGCAGTGGCCAGACCATCGACTCCATCGCCGTCGTCGTCAATGACGAGGTGATTACGCGTAATGAAGTGGCGGCCCGCATCAAGAGCGTGGAGCAGCGCATGAAGGCGCAGAACGTGCCCTTGCCCGATCCTGCCGACCTGCGTCGTCAATTGCTGGAGCGCATGATTGTCGAGCGCGCCCAAATGCAGCTGGCCAAGGAAATGGGCGTGCGCGTGGATGACCTGACCCTGGACCGCGCGATTGGCCGTATTGCTGAACAGCAAAAAATGACGGTACAGGAATTGCGCAACCAGATGGAAAAGGAAGGCACGCCGTTTGCGACTTTCCGCGAAGAAATCCGCGATGAAATCATCATGCAGCGCCTGCGCGAGCATGAAGTCGACGCCAAGATCCAGATTTCCGATTCCGAAGTGGATAACTTCCTGGAAGCGGAAAAAG
Organism: Janthinobacterium sp. SUN026; assembly: GCF_030397625.1. Lineage (NCBI taxonomy): Bacteria > Pseudomonadati > Pseudomonadota > Betaproteobacteria > Burkholderiales > Oxalobacteraceae > Janthinobacterium > Janthinobacterium sp. SUN026. Next base: position 110,937 of record NZ_JAPQNU010000009.1, read on the forward strand.
CGGCCGCCAGCGAACAGGTGGAACTGAACCTGGCGCAGATTCTCGTGCGCATTCCGGAAAATTCCAGCCCCGAACAGATCGCCGCACGCCGCGCGCGCGCCGAAGAAGTCAGCCGCCAGCTGCGCACGGGCGCCGATTTCGCCAAGATGGCCGCTACCTATTCCGACGCCAGCGATGCGCTGAGCGGCGGCGATATCGGCTGGCGCCATAGCGACCGCGTGCCGCCCCTGTTCACGGAACAGCTGCTGAAACTGAAGCCGGGCCAGATCACGCCTATCATCAAGAGCAACACCGGTTTCCACATCCTCAAGCTGGTAGACCGCCGCAGCGCGGCCGAAGCGCAAGCCGTCGCTGCCGTGCAGCAGACGCATGCCCGCCATATCTTGCTGAAAGTAACCCCGACCTTGTCGGCTGCCGAAGCCAAGCGCAAATTGCTGGAATTGAAAGAGCGTCTCGATAACAAGGCCGCCAAGTTCGAAGACCTGGCCCGCTTGTTCTCGAACGACGGTTCCGCGGCCAAGGGCGGCGACCTGGGCTGGCTGTATCCAGGCGACACCGTGCCGGAATTTGAAACGGCGATGAATGCGCTGAAACCGGGCGAAGTGAGCCAGCCGATCGAATCGAGCTTTGGCTTCCACCTGATCGAAGTGCTGGAACGCAAGAGCGATGACGTCTCGAAAGAGAAACAGCGCGCCGCCGCACGCAATGCCTTGCGCGAACGCAAGCTGGAAGAAGCGACGGAAAACTGGGCGCGCGAAGTGCGCGACCGTGCCTACGTCGAATTCCGCGCGGACGACCAGTAATGCTGCTGATTCATTGCGCATGAGTAACTTGCCCCTTGCACGCCGCCCGGCCATCGCCATCACTTGTGGCGAACCGGCCGGTGTCGGCCCGGAAATCTCCATACGCGCGGCCTGGGCCATGCGCAATGAAGTCAACTGCATCCTGCTGGGCGACGCCGCCTTCCTGGCGCTGACGGCCAGCCTGATCGACCCGGACATCCGCCTGGCGGCGCTGTCGCTGCAAGCCGTGCGCAACAGCGGCTTGCCCCAGTTCGGACCGGGCCGCCTGGCCGTGATCGATATTCCCACCGTGAACAATGTCATCCCCGGCGTGCTGGACAAGGAAAACGGGCGCTCCGTGCTCGCTACCCTGGACGCGGCCGTGGAAGGTATCCAGGCCGGCTGGTTTGGCGCCATGGTCACGGCACCCTTGCAAAAGAGCACGATCAACGACGCCGGCGTGGCCTTTTCCGGCCATACGGAATACCTGGCAGAAAAAACCGATACGCCGCAGGTGGTGATGATGCTGGCCGGCGAACCCGGCCATGGCGAACCGACCCTGCGCGTGGCGCTGGCCACCACGCACCTGCCCTTGAAGGACGTGTCCGCCGCCATCACGCTGGACAGCCTGGCCGTCATCCTGGACATTCTCCAGCGCGACCTGCAACAGAAATTCGGCATCGCCGCGCCGCGCATCCTGGTGACCGGCCTGAACCCGCACGCGGGCGAGGGCGGCTACCTGGGACGCGAGGAAATCGATGTCATCGCTCCGGCGATTGCCGCGGCGCAAGCGCGCGGCATCGATGCGCGCGGACCGTATCCGGCCGACACCTTGTTCCAGCACAAATACCTGGCCGATGCCGATTGCGTGCTGGCCATGTACCACGACCAGGGCTTGCCCGTGCTGAAATACGCGACCTTCGGGCGCGGCATCAATGTCACGCTGGGCTTGCCGCTGATCCGCACCTCGGTCGACCACGGCACGGCGCTGGACCTGGCCGCGCAAGGGCTGGGGCTGGCCGATGGACACAGCATGGAGCAAGCCCTGCAAACGGCGCTCGCCATGCTGCGCGCCAGCACCCGCGCCTGACCGCCCACCGGTTTTACCACGCTACACCGCCTCTAGAATAGAAAAACAGAATATGAAACACGTTGCCCGCAAACGCTTTGGCCAGAACTTCCTGCATGACCGCTTCGTCCTCGACGACATCACGGCCGCCATCGCGCCGCAGGCGGACGATGCCATGGTCGAGATCGGCCCCGGCCTGGGCGCCATGACGGAGCAGCTGCTGCGCCATTTGAAACAGATGCATGTGGTCGAGCTGGACCGCGACCTGATCGTGCGCCTGGAAAAGACCTTCAACCCGGCCAAGCTGACGATCCACTCGGGCGACGCGCTGAAGTTTGATTTCGCGCAAATTCCCGTGCCGGCCGGCCAGAAGCTGCGCATCGTGGGCAACTTGCCATACAACATCTCCAGCCCGCTGCTGTTCCACCTGGCGGACTTCGCGCCGCTGGTGCAGGACCAGCATTTCATGCTGCAAAAGGAAGTCGTCGAGCGCATGGTGGCCGAACCGGGCAGCAAGGCGTATGGCCGCTTGTCCGTGATGCTGCAATGGCGCTATGACATGTCGCTGCTGTTCATCGTGCCGCCGACGGCGTTCGACCCGCCGCCGAAAGTGGAATCGGCCATCGTGCGCATGATCCCCGTGGCTGAACGCCTGGCGTGCGACCAGGCGACCCTGGAAGCGGTGGTCATGAAAGCTTTCTCGCAGCGCCGCAAGGTGATCCGCAACTGCCTGGCCGGGATGTTTACGGAAGAGCAGATCAAGGCGGCCGGCATCGACCCGACCCTGCGTCCGGAAACCGTGGGCCTGGAGCAGTATGTTGCCCTGGCGAACTTGCTGAAGGCGCCGGCCTAAGCCCCCGGTTTAACTCAAAACCACTGGTCGACCTGTTGCAGATCTTGCCGCAACGCTGAAAAGCAGTCGTCGACATGGTGGTTGCGGCTGATTTCATTGCGCCGCATCAAGGCGATCTTGCGCTTGCAGGTGGGCTGGCGCAGCGGCGCCACGTGCAAGTCCTCGTCGTTGAGGAAAGTCGTGTACAGGCTGGGCATGATGCCCACGGCGATGCCGGCGCGCACCACGCCATACAGCGACTCGCTATGGATCATCTGGTACAGGCTCGACGGGCTCAAGCCATGCTGGCGCAGGGCGCTCGAGGCGAACTCCCAGATGCTGCCCTTGGTAAACACGACGATTTCCTGCCCCGCCAGCTGTTCCCAGCGCACTTCCTTGAGCGGCGCCAGCGCATGGCGTCCCGCCGTCACCAGCACCAGCTCGTCCTCGAACAGGCCCACGCTTTCCAGCGACACGGAGCCGGGCACCTCGATGCCTACGCAAAAGTCCAGCTGGCCCGAATGCAGCGCGTGCAGCAAGCCATCGTTGGGCATGTCCGACAGGACGATTTCCACTTCATCGCCATGCTGTTCGCAGTAGCGTGCCACCACCACGGCCGTCATCGCCATGGCCGAGGGGATGGCGCCGATGCGGATGCGGTGGCGGCCGCTGCCGATGGCGCGCTGGATATCGGCAAAGGTATTGCTCGCCGTATTCAATAAATGCGTGGCGTAATCGAGCGCCAGCTTGCCTTCGCGCGTCAGTTCCAGCTGGTGGGTTGTGCGGTTAAACAACTTTTTTCCCAGTTGATTTTCCAGCAGCTTGATCGACGCGCTGAGGGCCGGCTGGGTCACGCACAATTCCTGTGCAGCCTTGCTGAAGCTGTTTACCCGGGCTAAGGTGGCAAACGCTTGCAAATGTCGTAAGGAAATCTTCTTGCTCAACTCATGCATGGTTTTGCTTATTAGAAAAAGTAATGGATTTATAAAAATAAACAAATTTTCTTATCCCGCAATTTACCATATTCTGGACTGGTCTTTACTTGTCTTGAATGCAACAATATTCAGGAGAAGAGCCTGGAATGCGGCGCCGGCACTCGCGGCGGTACGCCAGGCAAGGGACGCATCAATAAAATAATTCCAAAAAAACTCAGGGTTTATTCTTTTTAGGGCGGCGGCGATGAACAAATGGATGACTGGAACGATGGTAGTTGGGGGCTTGCTGGCGGCGCAGGGCGCGGCGCAGGCGCAAAGCAGCGTGCAAGTGTATGGCTTGCTGTCGGCCGGTATCGGCTATGTATCGGATGAGGGTAACGGCAGCCGCACGCATGCGCTGAGCGGCACGAACCAGAATCCCCGCATCGGTTTCCGCGGCCAGGAAGACCTGGGCAACGGCACCAAGGCCGTCTTCGCGCTGGAAAACGGTTTTAACGTCATGACGGGCGCGGCTGCGCAAAGCGGCCGTCTGTTCGGCCGCCAGTCGTATGTGGGTCTGTCCAGCAACGACAAGGGCACCCTGACCCTGGGCCGCCAGTACGAAGCCGTCAAGGACCTGCTGGGTCCGGTGGTCATCGCCAGTAACGGCGTGCACATCGGCGACAACGACAATGGCTACAACAACCTGCGCGTGCAAAATGCCGTCAAGTACGTCAGCCCGAACATCAGCAACCTGTCGTTTACGGGTTTGTACGGTTTCAGCGAAAACCCGGAAGATTCCAACCGCAACCGCGTCTACAGCATGGGCGCCGGCTACAAAGTCGATGCCTTCAGCTGGGCCGTCGCCTACACCAAGATGGATCGCCCGAACAGCCCGGACGCACCGAATGGCGCCATCGGCAATGACTATGGCAGCTCCCTGTTGATCTTCAACAAGAGCGCCGTCAAGGGCGCGGGCGTGGACAGCCAGGCCATCGCCGGCACGGGAGGCTTTTATAATGTGGGCAGGACCAAGTTTGGCGCGCTGTACACCAACGTGCGCTACCACTACCTGGACCAGAGCAACCTGACCCTGCAAAACGTGGACTTGAACGTGAACCACAAGCTGACGGAAGCGTTGAACCTGGGCGCGTCGTATTTCTTTACCACTGGTAAATATGACGTGATCAACAAGACGCCGAAATGGCATCAGGTCAACTTCCAGGCCGATTATTTCCTGTCCAAGCGCACCGATGTCGCCATCACCTGGAGCTACCAGAAAGCGGCCGGCGATGCGACGTTCGCGCGCGTGTTCGGCTTTGGCGCCTCGGGCGGCAAGACGCAAAGCGTGCTGATCGTCGGCATGCGACATTATTTCTGAGTCTGATTCATCTTTACAGGCGCTGTCCCGCAGCGCCGTCCCCTGAAAGGAAGCATCTTGAAAAAGCACCTCATGTTGGCGTTGAGCCTAGGCTTGCTGGCCAACGCCGCCCACGCGGAAAAACGCGAGCTGGTCATTTCGGCCTACCCGATTGCCCAGCCCTTGTTCATGAAGTATGTGTACGAGCCGTTCAAGGCCAAATGCGGTTGCGATATCAAGGTGGAAACGGGGAATAATGCGGACCGCATCGCCAAGCTGGTGGTGCACAGCAAGAACCCGGTGATCGACCTGGTGCTGCTGTCCGATTCCGGCATGCTGGAAGCGGCGCAAAAGGGCGTGATCCAGCCCATGGATTACTCCAAGCTGAGCAATTACAAGGCCCTGTACGATGTGGCGAAAAACCCCGTCGGCGGCAATTTCGCCGTCGGCTACACCCTGTATTCCGTGGGACTGGTGTACCGCAGCGACAAGATCGCCCCGCTGACGTCCTGGAAGGACCTGTGGCGCCCCGAACTGAAGGGCCGCGTGGCCTTCCCCGACGTGAGCACCACGCAGGGCCCGTTGATGCTGCGCATGGCCGATGCGGCCTGGGGCGGCAAGACGGACGATTACGCCACCGGCTTTGCCAAGATCGTCGGCATGAAGGGCAACGTCGTCACGTTCTCGAAAAACAGCGCGCAGCTGGCCGCCCTGTTTGCCCAGGATGAAATCTGGGCCGCGCCCGTGGCGCGCTTCACCTGGTCGCAAATGCTCAAGACTGGCCTGCCCCTGAAATGGAGCATTCCGGCCGAAGGCCAGGCGGCCGGCATGAACGTGATGGGCATCGTTGCCGGCTCGAAGAATGCGGACCTGGCGTACCAGCTGATGGATTTCTGGCTGTCCAAGGAAGTGCAGACGCAGCTGGCGACCAACCTGGTCGATTCGCCCGTCAACAAGGACGTGCGCCTGTCCGTGGCTGCCGCGCAATTCAACACCTATGGCGCCGACCAGATCAATTCGCTGAAATTCGTCAAACCGGAAACCATCATCAAGCAGCGCAGCAACTGGATGACGCAGTGGAACAAGGCCATGAGCAAATAGTGGTGACGAGGAGAAAACACCATGTTTGCTGATCCAAAAAAGCGCCTGGGACTGCTGCTGGTCCTGCCGGCGCTGATCTTTATCGTTGTCTGCTTCCTGCTGCCCGTGCTGGCCTTGCTGGTCGACGCCTTCCGCGTCGGCGACGGCATGCAGTGGGGCGTGGACCGCTTCGTCGAATTCTTTTCGCAAGAGTTCAACCGCACCATCTTCTGGCGCACGCTGCGCGTCGCCGCGCTGGTGACGCTCGCTTCCATCATCCTCGGCTACCCGGCCGCGCAAGCCGTGGCGCGCGTGTCGCCGAAGTGGCGCGGCCTGGTGGTGGGCATGATGATCTTGCCGCTGATGGTCTCGCCGATCGCGCGTACCTACGCCTGGATCGTGCTGCTGGGCCGCAATGGCGCCGTCAACGCGGCGCTGGTCAACATGGGCTTGACGGAAGAGCCGCTGCGCCTGCTGTTCAGCGAGTTCGCCGTGTTTGTCGGCCTGCTGCAACTGCTGCTGCCGCTGATGCTGATGTCGCTGGCGGGCGCGCTGGAAAACCTGCCGCGCGACGTGGAACCGGCCGCCGCCACCCTGGGCGCCAATCCATGGCAAGTATTCTGCAAGGTCACCCTGCCGCTGACGCAGGAAGGCCTGGTCGTCGGCGGCACTCTGGTGTTTACGGGCTGCGTGACGGCCTATGTGACGCCGGCCCTGCTGGGCGGCACCAAGGTGCTGATGCTGGAGACCCTGCTGTACCAAAAGGTCAGCGTGGAGAGCGATTTCGGCGCGGCGAATGTCATCGCCGTCATCCTCGTCTGCATGACCTTGCTGGTGAATGCCGGCCTTAAACGTATTTCCTCGAGCCGGAGTTCCGTATGAAAGAAAGCCTGTTTTCACGTGCCGTTTTATGGCTGGTATTCCTGTTCCTGCTGGGGCCTTTCGCCATCGTCGTGCTGGCCGGTTTTTCCGGCGGCGAAACCCTGGCGTTCCCGCCCGAGTCGTATTCGCTGCGCTGGATTCTTGAAGTGTGGTCGGCGCCCGAGTTCCGCCGCGCCTTCCAGACCAGCCTGGAAATCGGCCTGATCGCCACCGTCATCGCGCTGTTGCTGGGCATTCCCGTCGCGTATGCGTTTTCGCGCATGCCGCCGCCGGGCATCGGCGCCATCCGGCAGATACTGACGTCGCCGCTGATCATTCCCGCCATCCTCGTGGGCCTGGGCTTGCTGCACCACCTGGTCCTGACCATCAATGCGCCCGTCTACGTGGGCCTCTTGATCGGCCATATCGCGCTGCTGATTCCGTACTCGGTGCGCGTCGTGTACGCCAGCCTGGTGAACCTGCGCGTCGATATCGAGGATGCCGCCATCACGCTGGGCGCGTCGCGTTTGCGCGCGTTCTTCATGATCGTGCTGCCGAATATCCGCAACGCCGTGATCGCCGCCTTCTTCCTCGCCTTCGTCACCTCGTTCAACCAGGTGCCCGTCTCGCTGTTCTTGACGGGTCCGGGCATCAGCACCTTGCCGATCGAGATGCTGGGGCATATGGAAAACAGCTTCGACCCGTCGATCGCTGCCCTGTCGACCTTGCTGGTCTTGTTCACCATGGCCTTCGTGATGGTGACCGAGAAGGTGCTGGGCATTTCTAAATACATGTAAGAGGCAACACACCATGAGTTATCTGGAACTGCACAAGCTGAACCTCGGCTACGCCAAGAACACGACGTCCGTGAAAGACCTGGACCTGCACGTCGAGCAGGGCGAGCTGATTTCCCTGCTCGGCCCCAGCGGCTGCGGCAAGACCACCACCATGCGCGCCATCGCCGGCCTGATGCCGCTGCAGTCGGGCCGCATCGTGCTCGACGGCCGCGAAATCGGCAAGCTGGCGCCGAACAAGCGCAATATCGGCATGGTCTTCCAGTCGTACGCGCTGTTCCCGCACTTGAATGTATACGACAACATCGCTTTCGGTTTGCGCTTGCGCAAGGTCGCGCCAGCTTTGCTGAAAACGAAGGTGGAAGCCGTGATCGCCGCCGTCGGCCTGACAGGGTTTGAAACGCGCCTGCCGGCGCAGATGTCCGGTGGCCAGCAGCAGCGCGTGGCCCTGGCGCGCGCCATCGTCGTCGAGCCGGCCCTGCTGCTGCTCGACGAACCGCTGTCGAACCTGGACGCCAAGCTGCGCGTGCAGATGCGCGCCGAACTGCGCCGCATCCAGCGCGAGCTGGGCATCACCATGCTGTATGTCACGCATGACCAGGAAGAAGCGCTGGCCCTGTCCGACCGCATCGTCGTCATGAATGGCGGGCGCATCGAGCAATTGGCCGCGCCGGAAGCCGTCTTCAATACGCCGTCGACGCGCTTCGTTGCCAATTTCATGGGCTTCGAGAACCTGTTCGACTACCGCGACGGCGCGCTGCACCACGCGGGCGCCAGCTTGCCGTACACGTCGCCCGTCGCGGCCGGCACCACGGTGCTGGGCTGGCGTCCGGACAAGGTGCGCGTCTGCGCGCCCGACGACGCGGCCGGTCAATACCCGGGTACCGTGCTGGCGCGTGGCTTCCTGGGCGACACCGTCGAATACCTGCTGCAAACGCCGCTGGGCCAGGTCAAAGGCATTTGCGCGGCCGGCGGCGCCGCCTGGCGCGAAGGCACGGCCGTCTCCTTCGTGCTGCCGTCCGACAGCGCCCTGTGGCTGGGCGCGTAATTTCTTACTGGAAAGCATCATGACCCAATCCTTGAAAAAGATATGGCTCGATACCGATCCCGGTTTCGACGACTGGCTGACGATGTTGCTCTTGGGCAGCAATCCCGATATCGAGTGGCTGGGCGTGAGCGTGGTGGCGGGCAATGCGCCCGTCGACATCACCTATGACAACGCCTTGCGCATCAAGGCCCATGATGGCTTGACGGTGCCGATTTACCGCGGCTGCGAAGAGCCGCTGGCCGGCGTGATCGAAACGGCGCAGCGCATCCTCGGCGACAGCGGCATGCCGACGACAGGCGAGATCCTGCCGCCTGGCGCCGCCACGGATGCTGCCGGCCACGCCGTCGACGCGCTGATCGCCGCCGTGCGCAAGTATCCTGGCCAGATCACCATCATGGCGATTGCACCGATGACCAACCTGGCCACGGCCTTGAGCCGCGCGCCGGACATCGCGGAAAAAATCGTCGAAATCATCCTGATGGGCGGCTCGACCGACCAGGGCAACCACACGGCGGCGGCGGAATTCAATATCTATGCGGACCCGGAAGCGGCCGCCCAGGTGTTCAAGGCCGGCATCCCGCTGCGCATGTTTGGCCTGAACCTGTGCCGCCAGCTCTTGGTGACGAACGTGGAAGTGGAGCAGCTGCGCGCCATCGGCACGCCGCGCGCGCAGCGTCTGGCCGGCTACCTGGAAGCGTATGTGCGCATCCGCAGTGCCGACGGTTCCGTGCCCATGCCCATGTACGACCCCGTGGTGGCGCTGTACCTGGAAGCGCCGCAGCTGTTCCAGTTCCAGAGCGCCCACGTGGCCATCGAATTGACGGGCGAACTGACGCGCGGCATGACGGTGTGCGAATTCCGCGTGCCGCGCCGCGCACCGATCAACACGCAAGTGGCGATGCTGGCCGACGGCCCGGCCGCCATCGAGCGCCTGATGCGCCGCCTGGCCGCCATTCTCGTCTGACCCACTTCACTACGAAACGAGCTTCATGTCTAATTCCCCCCTGAGCATCGAACAGTTTTTACGCGCCATGCCGAAAGTGGAGCTGCATTGCCACCTGTTCGGCACGGTGCGGCAAGCCACTTTCCGTGCGCTGGCCGCCAAGACGGGCAATGTCGTCACTCCCGAGGAAATCGACGCGTTTTACACGCGCGGCGACAAGCCCGTCGGCGTGCTGCGCGTGCTGCGCGCGCTCGACGCGCACCTGATCGTCTCGCCGACGGACCTGTATTGCCTCGCCTACGAATACCTGGAAGACGTGCATGGCCACGGCGTGCGCTACGCGGAATTCTTCTGGAACCCCACCGGCACCGTGCGCGTGTCGGGCATCCGCTATGACGCGGCGCAAGACGCCATCGTGGCCGCCATCCGCGACGCGCAGCGCGATTTCGGCGTGATCGGCCGCCTGATCCCCAGCATCGACCGTGAAGCGAGTCCCGCCGAAGCCGTGCAGATGGTGGAATGGATGAAGGCTTACCGCGCGCCGGAAGTCATCGGCATCGGCATCGACTACCGCGAAAACGACCGCCCGCCAGAACTCTTCATCGAAGCTTACCGCGCCGCGCGCGAGGCCGGCTTCAAGTGCACGGCGCACGCGGGCGAATTCGGCATGCCGTGGATGAATGTGGCGACGGCCATCGAGCAGTTGCAGGTGGACCGGGTCGACCATGGCTACACGATTGTTGATAATCCTCAATTGGCGCAGCGCTGCGTGGAGCGGGGCCTCGTATTTACGGTCGTGCCGACCAATTCCTACTATCTGCGCACCCTGGCGCCCGAACGCTGGGCACTCGATCACCCGATCCGCGCCATGGCCAAGCTGGGCCTGAAACTGCATCCGAACACGGACGACCCGACCCTGCACCACGTGACGCCGACGGGCGCCTGGATGATGATGCGGGAGTTCGGCTTCGGCCTGGACGACATGCGCGGCTTCATGCTCAATGGCCTGGATGCGGCCTGGATCGATGAGAGCACGCGGCGCGACTGGCGCGCGGAATTTGCGCGCGAATTCGACGCGCTGCGCGCCCGGCTCGTCGAGTAAGTCAGGCGGACGCTGGCGGCGGCGCCAACAGCGACGGAAACGCCCGCTGCGGGCAGCTTTGCCGCTCGCACACCTTGCAGCCCGTGCCGATGGGCGTGGCGCTGGTGGGGTCGTGCAAATCGAGCCCCTTCGAATAGATCAATCGGTGCGCCTGCGAGATATCGCAGCCCAGCGCCACGGCAAAGGTCTTGCCCGGTGCCCGGAAGCCGGGTGAGGCCGTGCTGACCTGGCGCGCAATCCACAGATAGGTGCAGCCGTCCGGCATGCTGGCCACTTGCGTCAGCACTTGCCCCGGATGGCTGAAGGCGTCGTACACGATCCACAGGGGGCACGTGCCGCCCACCCTGGAAAAGTGGAAGTCCGTGGCCGACTGGCGCTTCGAGACATTGCCCGCGCGGTCGACGCGCACGAAGAAGAACGGCAGTCCCGCCGCATCGGGGCGCTGCATGGTGCTCAGCCGGTGGCACACGGCCTCGAAGCCCACGCCGAACTGGTGCGCCAGGCGCTCGATATCGTAGGCGCGCGTTTCCGCCGCCTGCAAGAAGCGTTGATACGGCATCAGCAGGGCGCCGGCGAAATAATTCGAAAACGCCAGGCGCGCGCTCGTTTGCGCGGCCGCGCCGGAGAACCCCGCCGCCAGCACCAGGGCATCGATCAGCTCGCTGTGCTCGAGCAGGCTGATTTGCGCCGCCATCTGGAAGGCGCGCTGGCCGCCCGTCAGGGTATCGGGCAGCCACAAGATCTGTTGCTGGGCATCATAGCGGTGCTTGCGCACCATGCCCGCGTCGCCATCGGACAGTTGCACCCGGATGCCGTGGCGTTCCAGCAGACGCCCTTGCAGCGCATCGAGCGTGCGCAGGGCCGGATCGAGTTCGCCCGCCACGCTTTCCGCCGCCCGGTCCAGCTCGTCGATGTAATTTTGCCGCCGGTTCAGGTATTCGCGCACTTCCTCGTCCGTGGACGGCGCCGCCGAGCTGGCGCCGCGGCTGCCATCGTCCAGGCGCGCGGCCAGCGTGTCGGCCCGCTCCGCCATCACCCGGTAGCGCCGCTGCAGCAGCAAAATCGAGCGCGCCAGTTCCGGCATGTTTTCCACCAGCATTTTCAATTCCGCCATCGAGGTGGGCGGCGCGTCGGGCAATTCACCGAACACGTCGCGCACGTCGGCCACCAGGCTGGCGCTGTCGTGCTCGGAAAAGATTTGCGGATCGACCCCCAGCACGCTGCCGATGCGCAGCAAAATGGGCACCGTCAGCGGGCGCTGGTTGCGCTCCATCTGGTTCAGGTAGCTGGGCGAAATGCCCAGGGACTTGGCCAGCGCCACCTGCGTCATGCGCCGTTCCTCACGCAGGCGCTGCAGGCGCACGCCCATGAAAACCTTTGCCATCGCGCTTCTCCTTCCCCGGTTTGTGGAGTCTGCAAATTTACAATCTTTGCAGATTAACAGATTCATCTTTGCATTATCTCGCATTTTCACGCCTTGTTTGCGGCCCGTATTGTGCGAATAATGCAAACAGACCTATACCCCCAACGAGGAGACACCGAGTGACCACGCAAACTTCCATCCCTACCGTTCCACTGCTGATCAACGGCGAGTGGGTCGAATCGACCACCACCGTCTGGCGCGACGTCGTCAACCCTGCCACGCAGGAAGTATTGGCCCGTGTGCCGTTCGCCACGCCGGAGGAAGTCAACGCCGCCATCGCCTCGGCCCAGCGCGCCTTCAAGACTTGGCGCAAGACGCCGATCGGCGCGCGCGCCCGCATTTTCCTCAAATTGCAGCAATTGATCCGTGAAAACATGGCCGACCTGGCCGCCACCTTGACGATGGAACAGGGCAAGACCCTGCTCGACGCGGAAGGCGACGTCTTCCGCGGCCTGGAAGTGGTGGAACATGCGGCCAATATCGGCACCCTGCAAATGGGCGAATACGCGCAAAACGTGGCCGGCGGCGTCGATACCTACAGCGTGATGCAGCCGCTGGGCGTGTGCGCGGGCATTACCCCGTTCAATTTCCCCGCCATGATCCCCCTGTGGATGTTCCCGATGGCGATTGCCTGCGGCAATACTTTCGTGCTGAAACCATCGGAGCAAGACCCGCTGGTGACGGAAAAACTCGTGCGCCTGGCCTTGCAGGCGGGCATTCCTGCCGGCGTGCTGAACGTGATCCACGGCGGCGAAGACGTGGTCAACGCCCTGTGCGACCATCCGGACATCAAGGCGATTTCGTTCGTGGGTTCGAGCAAGGTGGGCACGCATGTGTACCAGCGCGCCAGCTTGAACGGCAAACGCGCGCAATGCATGATGGGCGCCAAGAACCATGCCGTCGTCTTGCCTGACGCAAACAAGGAACAGACCCTGAACCAGCTGCTGGGCGCAGGCTTCGGCGCGGCCGGCCAGCGCTGCATGGCCGCGTCCGTCGCCGTGCTGGTGGGCGAAGCGCGCGACTGGCTGCCGGAACTGGCGGCCAAGGCGCAAACCCTGACGGTGGGCGCGGGCAAGGACAATCCGGACCTGGGTCCCGTGATTTCCTGCGCAGCCAAGGATCGCGTGCACAGCCTGGTCGCCAAGGGCATCGAGCAGGGCGCCGTGCTGACCCTCGATGGCCGCGACGTGAAGGTCGATGGCTATCCGAACGGCAACTTCGTGGGACCGACGATCTTGTCCGGCGTGAAACCCGGCATGGTCGTATATGACCAGGAAATCTTTGGCCCCGTCCTGATCGTCGTCGAAGTCGATACGCTCGATGAAGCGATTGCCTTGGTGAACGCGAATCCGAACGGCAATGGCACGGCGCTGTTCACGCAAAGCGGCGCGGCCGCGCGTTATTTCCAGGAAGAAATCGACGTGGGCCAGGTCGGCATCAATGTGCCCATCCCCGTGCCCGTGCCCCTGTTCAGCTTTACGGGTTCACGTGGCTCGAAACTGGGCGACCTGGGCCCGTTCGGCAAGCAAGTCGTGCTGTTCTACACGCAGACGCAGACGATTACCCAGCGCTGGTTCACGGACGCGGCCTCGGTGGGCAAGGTCAACACCACCATCAGCCTCAAATAAGGAGCTGGCATGGACTTTGAACTGAGCGACGAGCAGCGCGAGTTCCAGCAGGCGGCGCGCGCGTTTGCCGAGGGCGAACTGGCGCCGCACGCGGCGCATTGGGATGCGGAATCGATCTTCCCGGTGGAAACGATTGCCAAGGCGGGCGAGATGGGCTTTTGCGGCCTGTACACGCCGCAGCGCTGGGGCGGCCTGGGCCTGTCGCGCCAGGATGCGGCCATCGTCTTCGAGGAGCTGGCCGGCGGCTGCACCTCGACCACGGCCTATATCACGATCCACAACATGGCCACCTGGATGCTGTCGCGCTGGGGGCAGGAAGCCCTGTGCGACGAGTGGGTGCCGGCCCTGGCGGCCGGCCAGAAGCTGGCTAGCTATTGCCTGACGGAACCGCAGTCCGGTTCCGACGCGGCGTCCCTGCGCACCAAGGCCGTGAAGGAGGGCGATTTTTATGTGCTCGACGGCACGAAAGCCTTCATTTCCGGCGCGGGCCAGACGGATATGCTGATCGTCATGGCGCGCACGGGCGGCGAGGGCGCGGCCGGCATTTCCGCGTTTGCCGTGCCGGCGAACCTGCCCGGCATCGTATATGGCAAGAAAGAAGAAAAGATGGGCTGGAACAGCCAGCCCACGCGCATCATCAGCTTCGACCAGGTGAAAGTGCCTGTTGGCAACTTGCTGGGCGCGGAAGGCGAAGGCTTTGCCATCGCCATGAAGGGCATCGATGGCGGACGCATCAATATCGCCGTGTGCTCGGTGGGCACGGCGCAGGCGGCCCTGACGCGGGCGCAGGCGTACATGAAGGAGCGCACGCAGTTCGGCCGCGAGCTGGCGCAATTCCAGGCCCTGCAATTCAAGCTGGCCGACATGCTGACGGAACTGGTGGCGGCGCGCCAGATGGTGCGCCTGGCTGCCTGGAAACTCGACCAGGAAAGCCCGGATGCCACGGCATATTGCGCTATGGCAAAACGTTTCGCCACGGATGTGGGTTTCAATGTGGCCAACGATGCGCTGCAATTGCATGGCGGCTACGGCTATATCCGCGAGTATCCGCTCGAGCGCCACGTGCGCGACACGCGGGTGCACCAGATCCTGGAAGGGACGAATGAAATCATGCGCCTGATCGTCGCGCGAGCGATTTTGAAAGATGGCGCCACGGAGACCTTACGATGACCAAAGTGTATACCAATCTGCTGCTGGAACGCCGTGGCCATACGGCCCTGGTAACCCTCGACAACCCGCCCGCCCACACGTGGACCCTGGCCAGCCTGAATGCGCTGAGGGACCTGGTGGCCGACCTGAATGCCGACCCGGACGTGTATGCGCTCGTGATCACGGGCGGCGGCGCCAAGTTCTTTTCGGCCGGCGCCGATTTAAAGGTGTTTGCCGACGGCGACAAGGATATGGCGTTCGCCATGGCCGCCGCCTTTGGCGAGGCGTTCGAGGCGCTGTCCGCGTTTCGCGGCGTCAGCATCGCCGCCATCAATGGCTATGCCATGGGCGGCGGGCTTGAGTGTGCGCTGGCGTGCGATATCCGCATTGCCGAGGAACATGCGCAGATGGCCTTGCCGGAAGCGTCCGTCGGCCTGCTGCCGTGCGCGGGCGGCACGCAGCATTTGCCGTGGCTGGTGGGCGAAGGCTGGGCCAAGCGCATGATTTTGTGCGGCGAGCGGGTCGATGCGGCCAAGGCCCTGGCCATCGGCCTCGTTGAGGAAGTCGTGCCGACCGGCAAGGCTGCCGCCACGGCGCTGGCCCTGGCCGCCAAGGTGGCCCGCCAAAGCCCCAGCAGCGTGACGGCGTGCAAGACCCTGATCCAGGGCGCGCGCAGCCATCCGCTCGTCGCTTCCCTGCCCGATGAACGCACCCTGTTCCTGGGCCTGTTCGATACGCAAGACCAGAAAGAAGGCGTGCAAGCGTTCCTGGAAAAACGTCCGGCGGAGTGGAAGAATGGCTGAAAATACTGTGGCTGAAACCTTGGTTGAGACCGTCAAGATAGAAGAGCGCGACTGTCCCGGCGGCATGAAGCTGGGCGTCATCACCCTTGATGCGCCAAAGTCCTTGCACGCGCTGACCCTGGAGATGATACGCGTCATCGATGGCGCCCTCGTGCGCTGGGCCGGTGACGACGCCATCGCCTGCGTGGTGCTGCAATCGTCGACCGACAAGGCCTTCTGCGCGGGCGGCGACGTGCGCAGCCTGCGTTCGGCCGTCGTCGAGCAAGCGGGTGTCGTGCCGAACCCGCAGGCGCTGGCCTTCTTTGCCGAGGAATACCGGCTCGACCACCGCATCCACACGTATGCGAAACCGCTGCTGGTGTGGGGCGGCGGCATCGTCATGGGCGGCGGCCTGGGGCTGATGGCGGGCGCCAGCCACCGCGTCGTGACGGAAGGCACGCGCATCGCCATGCCGGAAATCACGATTGGCCTGTTCCCGGACGTGGGCGGCAGCTGGTTCCTGGGCCGCATGCCGGGTCGCAGCGGCCTGTTCCTGGGGCTGACGGGGGCACCGATGAACGCGGCTGACGCCCTGTTTGCGGGCCTCGGCGACTATTTCCTGCGCCAGGAAGAGCGGAACATGGTGCTCGACGCGCTGGCGCTGGCGCAATGGCAAGCCAGCCCGCAGGCGAACAGCGAGCAGCTGGGCCGCTTGCTGCGCGGCTTCTCGGCTCCCGCGTCCATGCTGCCCGTGTCCGAAGTGCGCGCCAACTTCGACGCCATTGCCGCGCTGACGCAAGCGCCCACCTTGCCCGAAGTGGTGGCCGCCATCGCCGCGTATGACGGCGATTCGGCCTGGCTGCAAAAGGCGGCCCACTCGCTGCACAAGGGCGCGCCCGGCTCCGCCGCTCTGGTCTGGGCCATGCGCGAACGCACACGCCATATGAGTTTGGCGCAAGTGTTCCAGCTGGAATTGATCGTTGCAGTGCAGTGCTGTGCCCATGCGGACTTCAGCGAAGGCGTGCGCGCCTTGCTGATCGACAAGGACAACGCGCCGCAGTGGCAGCCAGCCAGCCTGGCCGACGTCAGCGACGCGTATCTCAATGGGTATTTCACGGCGCCGTGGGATAGCCATCCTTTGCGCGACCTACATTAAAAGAACAACAGGAGACTTCAAAAATGCAACATATCGCTTTCATCGGCTTGGGCAACATGGGCGCGCCGATGGCCCGCAATCTGGTGGCCGCCGGCTTCCACGTATCCGTATTCGACCTGACGCCGGCGGCAGTGGCGTCGCTCGTCGAGGCGGGCGCCACGGCGGCCGCCTCCGCCAGCGCGGCCGTGCAGACGGCCGACGCCGTCATCACCATGTTGCCAGCCAACAAGCATGTGCAGGAGCTGTACCTGGCGGCGGGCGGCGTACTGGACTCGGCCAAGCCCGGCGCCCTGTTCATCGATTGCAGCACCATCGCCGCCGATGTGGCGCGGCAAGTGGCACAGGCGGCCAGCGAACGGGGCTTTACCATGATCGATGCGCCCGTCTCGGGCGGCACGGCGGGCGCGGCAGCCGGCACCCTGACCTTTATCGTCGGCGGCAGCGAAGCGGCCTTGCAGCAGGCGCGTCCCCTGCTGGAAAAGATGGGCAAGAACATCTTCCATGCGGGCGAGGCGGGCGCGGGCCAGGTGGCGAAGATTTGCAACAACATGCTGCTAGGCATCTTGATGGCGGGCACGGCCGAAGCGCTGAACCTGGGCGTGGCGCATGGCCTGGACCCGAAAGTGTTGTCCGACATCATGGCCAAGAGTTCGGGCCGCAACTGGACCCTGGAAGTGTACAACCCGTGGCCAGGCGTCATGGACGGTACGCCCGCGTCGCGCAATTACACGGGCGGCTTTGGCACGGCGCTGATGCTGAAAGACCTGGGCCTGGCGCAGCAATCGGCCCTGTCGGCGAACGCGCCCACGCCCTTGGGCGGCCTGGTGCGTCAGATGTACCAGATGCATGCGCAAGCCGGTTATGCGCAGCAGGATTTCTCCAGCATTGTGCAGATGTTGCAGCCGGGCTTGAATAAACCCGCGTGAGAAATTCTGGGCAAAAAAAAGCCCGCTGGTGAAAGCGGGCTAAATCCAATTCTTGGAAGAGTTGGAGGAGACAGATGCATTATGCTGCATCGCCACATATAACTCCAATTTATATTTTGAATATCAACTATAGATTTTCATGATATCTCTTCCCGGTAGCCGCCTGGCGGCTACCGTTGCCGCAACTCAGGCCGGATTGCAGACGATCTTCAGCGCTGTCACATTCCCTTCGCCCATGGTGCCTTTTTCAGTACCTGGCGCCAGCTCGCACTGCAGACCCTTCGGCTGAGCGGAAACGCTGATGGCATAGGTTTCGCCATAGGCGACAGAGCCGCCTATGGTAAAGGTCGTGGCATCCTTGAGCACCGGTGTTAGTGTACTACCGTTAATCAGTACCAGGCCATCCACGGTCAGGCCGGAAATCGTGCCGCCCACGGTATATCTGTTTTGCGAGCAAGTAACAGCGGCGCTGATATTGATGTAATGACCAGCCGAGCCGGAACCGCCGCTGATGCCGCAATTCATATGGGCCGGTTGTTGCTTGAAGGTGATGTTGTACTCGGTGCCATAGTCGATGCGCTTTTTAAAGGTAAACGAGGTCTTGCCGGCTTCAACCGGGAGGTCCTCGCCGCCATTGGCCAGGATCAGTCCTTCATTGTTCAAGCCTGAGATCGTGCCGCTGACTTCATACGAGGCCTTGCCGCCGCATGCGGCCAGTCCCAGGGTCAGCAGCAGTGCGGCGAGTGGGCGCAAGCAGGATAACTTCATGTATTTCTCCAAAAAATAGGTGACGGATCGCAAGGATTACTGCGGCGTGCAGTCAAGTGTGGCCGCAGTCGTGGCGGCAGAGCCCATCGTGCCGACCGTATCGCTGGCGTCGGCACTCTTTGAACCCTGGAAGCGGCACGTCAGGCCCGTTGGCTGAGCCAGTATGGAAATACCGTACGGGGCGCCGTCAGCTACCGATTCGAATGTGTAGGCGGTGGCACCAGCCGACAGGGTGGTGCCGGTGGAGCCCATCACCAGGCGCAAGTTACCGGCGGTCAGGCCAGTGATCGTGCCTGTCAGCGGGTAGGTGTTGGTCTTGCAGCTCACCGCGGCCGTGGTCACGGAGTAGCTCGATGCCTTGCCAACGCCATTGATGATGGTGCAAACGGCGCCCTTGGGCTGTTCCGCGATGGTGATATTGTAGCGATCATCGGTCTTCACCAGCTTGGTGAAGGCAACGATGGTCTGGCCCGCAGTAACCGGCAAGCGTTCGCCGTCATTCTGGAGAATCAGGCCATCCTTGGCCAGGTCGCTGACTGAGACTTGCAGATACAGGTTGCCGCCGCTGCCGCCACAGGCTGCCAGTGTGACGGCGCAAGCCGCCGCCAGCATCGAGCGCAGGTACAAATTTTTCATACATTCTCCAAAACGAATTAGGTTGGGTAGCGCAACGCGGACGCTGGCGCCGCATTGGAATGGCGCCTATTTTAGTCTATCTGGCAAGCTCGATGACCTTGCCTTGTATCACCCTGTAACAATTTTTCGCCGGGAAGCGCTGGCCCGGCCCCATTTCACGGGGGCGCAGCCATGCCGGCGGCGGCGATCGGTGCGACAATAGGCGCATCCTGCGCACCGTGACGCAGCATCCCATTGTGAGTCCCATGTCCCTTGTTCCCGTAAAACCCGCCGTGCCGCCCAAGGCCATCCTGTTCGACCTCGACGATACCTTGTGGCCCATCGCGCCCGTGATTGCCGCCGCGGAAACCCTGCTGCACGACTGGCTGGCCACGCATGCGCCCAAGGTGGCGCAGCAGTTTTCCATCGAGGTGCTGCGCCAGCACCGCCTGGCCATGCTCAAGGAACAACCGCATTTCCATGGCAACCTGATCGAGTTGCGCCGCGCGGGCCTGCTGGCCGCCTTCGAGGCTGCCGGCGAGGATCCCGCCCTGGTCGACGGCGCCATCCTGCAATTCCTGGCCGCGCGCAACCGCGTCCAGCCCTATGACGACGTCTTGCCGGGCCTGGCCTGGATGCACCAGCGCATGCTGGTCGGTTCGATCTCGAATGGCAATGCGGACCTTGACATTATCGGCCTGGCGCAGCATTTCAAGGTATCGATCGCCGCCAGCGATTTTGGCGTGGCCAAGCCCGACGCCAGCATCTTCCTGGCAGCTTGCGCCGCGCTGGACGTCGCGCCCCATGAAGCCGTGTATGTCGGCGACGACCTGTATTTCGACGTGACGGGAGCGCAGGGGGCGGGCATGCGCGCCGTCTGGATGAACCGCAAGGGCAGCGATGCGCACCTGGCCGCAGGCGTGCAGCCCGACGCCATCTGCGCCAACTTTGATGAATTGTTGCTGTGGCTGCAAGGGCAACTGGAAGATTGATCGCCGCAGGCCGGGCGAACGTGCATAATAGGCGCTGTTGATGCACGTTCGGCCGCTTTCGTTGCCGCTTGCTTAACAAAATACTTGCCTAAATAAAACACCATGCAACTCGATACACGTGCCCAAACACTGCTGAAAGCCCTGGTCGAGCGATATATCGCCGACGGCCTGCCGGTCGGTTCGCGCGCCTTGTCGAAAATTTCCGGCCTGGACCTGTCGCCGGCCACGATCCGCAACATCATGGCCGACCTGGAAGAGCTCGGTTATGTTTCCAGTCCGCATACCTCGGCCGGACGCATCCCCACGCCGCGCGGCTACCGCATCTTTGTCGACACCTTGCTGACCGTGCGGCACCTGGACGAGCACCTGGTGGAATCGCGCATGCGCCTGCAGACGCCGCAACCGCAAAAAACCATCGCCAACGCGGCGCAGATGCTGTCGTCGCTGTCGCAGTTTGCCGGCGTCGTGCTCAGTCCGCGCCGCGAATCCGTGTTCCAGCAAATCGAATTCCTGCGCCTGTCGGAAAAACGCATCCTGCTCGTCATCGTCGCCCCCGGCGGCGACGTGCAGAACCGTTTATTGCTGACGGAGGCCGACTATACGCCGGCGCAACTGGTGCAATCGGCCAATTACATCAACCAGAATTATGGCGGCCTGTCCTTCGACGCCGTGCGCGTGCGTCTGCAGGGCGAATTGCGCCAGTTACGCGACGATATGGGCAGTTTGATGCAGGCGGCCGTGGAAGCGGGCAGCGAAGCGATGGCCGACCATAGCGATGACATGGTGATTTCCGGCGAGCGCAACTTGCTCAGCGTGAGCGATCTGTCGTCGAACATGCATTCGCTGCGCCAGATGTTCGACATGTTCGAGCAAAAAACGGGCTTGATGCAGCTGCTCGACGTGTCGAGCAAGGCGACGGGCGTGCAGATTTTCATCGGCGGCGAATCGAACCTGGTGCCGATGGATGAGATGAGCGTGGTGACGGCGC
This sequence comes from Janthinobacterium sp. SUN026, assembly GCF_030397625.1. Taxonomy (NCBI): domain Bacteria; kingdom Pseudomonadati; phylum Pseudomonadota; class Betaproteobacteria; order Burkholderiales; family Oxalobacteraceae; genus Janthinobacterium; species Janthinobacterium sp. SUN026. Next base: position 132,149 of record NZ_JAPQNU010000009.1, read on the forward strand.
CGTATGAAGTCAACGGCAAGATCGTGGGAACGTTGGGAGTGATCGGGCCGACGCGCATGGCTTACGAGCGCGTCATCCCGATCGTCGATATCACGGCCAAGCTGCTGTCAAGCGCACTGAGCCATCATTGATCGTACTGCCTGGCGCGCCGGCCGTTCCCTTGCGGAAACGGCCGGCTTGGGTCAGGCTGTTTTGTGCGGGCAAGCCGTCTTGATGCAGTTGCCGTAGATGGCCAAAGCGTGTTCGGCGATCTTGAAGCCGCGCTCTTCGGCCACTTTTTGCTGGCGCACTTCGATGTCTTCGTCGAAGAATTCTTCGACCCGGCCACAGTCGAGGCACACCAGATGGTCGTGGTGGGAACCTTCGTTGAGCTCGAAAATCGCCTTGCCGGTTTCAAAATGGTTGCGATTGAGCAAGCCGGCCTGTTCGAATTGCGTGAGGACGCGGTAGACAGTTGCTAAACCGACATCCATATTGTCGGCCAGCAGAATCTTGTAGACGTCTTCCGCGGTCAGGTGGCGTACCGGGCTACTCTGGAAGATATCGAGTATCTTCAGCCGTGGCAGGGTGGCTTTCAGGCCGCTTGCCTTGAGATCACTAGGATTGTTACTCATGTTTGTTGCTCGTATGTGGGTCAGGTGCTTTATCATATAGCGTTTTGTCGGGGAGTGCCAAAATATGCTTTTTTTTGGCGGGCCGGTCACTCCTGGCGTTTTGTTCATCCAATTGAGGTCATTTATGCGCGTAACACCGGCTGTATTGCCATCTCTCTGGCACCGTATTCCATTTCGAGCACCAGTCTTGGCAGGCATGGTCTGTGTCGCGCTGGCCATGTCCGGCTGCGCCAACCGTGGCATCCTGGGTGAAAAACCGGCAGCTGCTCAAAAAGAAGGCAAGGAACTGGTTCCCGAACAGGGCGCACAAACGACCACCATTACGCCGCTGCAGAAATTCATGTGGTTTTTCTCGCCCTACCGTCCTGACATTCAACAAGGCAACTTTGTCTCCGAAGAGATGCTGGCTCAGTTGAAAGTGGGCATGACGCGCGATCAGGTGCGTTTCGTCCTCGGCACCTCGCTGCTGACCGATATCTTCCATGCCGACCGCTGGGATTATCCATTCCGCCTGGCACGGGGCAGTGGCGAAACCACCAGCAGCCGCGTGGTCGTGTACTTCGGCAAGGATGGCAAGGTTGAACGTTTCGAAGGCGGTAACTTGCCAACGGAGAAAGAATACATCGACCGCATCGCCGGTCCGTCGCCGTTCGTCAAGGTCGCCAAGGCCGACGCGCCAGCCGCCGCCGTGCCGTCGCCCGTGGCGCCGAGCGCCGTGCCCGTGCCGGCCGATGCCGCCCCTGCTATTCCTGTGAGCAAGCCGGAAGTGACGCCTGCGCCTGCCGCCGAGCCTGTACCTGCACCTGCTGCCGAACCCACCAAATAAGTTGCTGTAAGAGAATAAAATGACTGAACTGAAAATTGCCATCGCTGGCGCCAGCGGCCGCATGGGCCATATCCTGATCGAAGCGGTCAGCAATGCGCCCGACGCCGTGCTGGCCGGCGCGCTCGACCGCGCCGGTTCGCCATCGATCGGACAGGATGCGGCCGCCTTCCTCGGCAAGCCGGCCGGCGTGCTGACGGAGTCCGACCTGGCGAAGGGCCTGGCGAACGCCGACTTCCTGATCGATTTCACGCGCCCTGAAGGCACTTTACAGCACCTGGCATATTGCGCCGAGCACGGCATCAAGATGATCATCGGCACCACCGGTTTCGATGACGCTGGCAAGGCCGCCATTGCCGCCGCCGCTGAAAAGACGGCCATCATGTTCGCGCCGAACATGAGCGTGGGCGTGAATGTCACCATGAAGTTGCTGGAACTGGCCGCGAAAAGCTTGTCCGAAGGCTACGACATTGAAATTATCGAAGCCCATCACCGCTTCAAGGTCGATGCGCCATCGGGCACGGCCCTGCAAATGGGTGAAGTGGTGGCCGGCGCTCTGGGACGCGACTTGAAGGAATGCGCCGTGTACGGCCGCGAAGGCGTGACGGGCGAACGCGACCCGTCGACCATCGGCTTTGCCACCATCCGCGGCGGCGATATCGTAGGCGACCATACGGTGTTATTTGCCGGCATCGGCGAGCGCATCGAGATCAGCCACAAGTCGAGCAGCCGCGTCACCTACGCCCACGGTGCCCTGCGCGCCGCGCGTTTCCTGGCCGACAAGCCTACCGGCCTGTTCGACATGCAGGATGTGCTGTCGCTGAAGAACTGAGGAAGACCATGGCCACTGCCATCCTGAATGGAAAAGACATCACCGACGCAGCGAGCTTTCACGCGCAATGCGTACAAGCTTTCGGTTTCCCCGAGTTTTACGGCAACAGCATGGATGCCTGGGTCGATTGCCTCAGCTACCTGCGCGACGACGAAAACATGACGCAGTTCCGTTTGAAGCCGAACGAAGTGCTCGACATCGTGGTGCAGGACGCCGAAAGCATGAAGGCGCAAGTGCCTGATTTACTGGAAGAAATCACGTTTTGTATCGCCGGCATCAACGAGCGCTATGAAGATTACGGTGAAAAGCCGGCGCTGAAACTGGTGCTGAAATAAGGCTGAAATAAGGCTGAATCAATAAAAAACGCCGGACAGTGTTGCCACTGCCCGGCGTTTTTCTTTAGACGACCTTGCGTTCGCGCAAACCGTCAATCTGGCCGCCATCAAGGCCCAGCCATTGCTGCAGCACCTCCTGGGTATGCTGTCCCAGCAATGGCGGCGGCAAGCGGTACTGCACCGGCGAGCCCGACAGGCGCACGGGATTGGCCACCAGCGCCACCGTGCCCGCCGTCGGGTGCGGCATCTCCACTTTCAAGCCACGCGCCACCACTTGCGGGTCGGCAAAGACCTGGTCGATGCGGTTGACGGGGCCGCACGGCACGGCTTGCGCCTCGAAGGCGCTGATCCACTCGGCCGTCGTGCGCATCACCGTGGCCTGGCGCATCAGCGGAATCAGGATTGCCCGGTGCGCCACGCGCTGCGGATTGGTGGCGAAACGTTCGTCCTGCGCCCATTCCGGATGGCCGGCGACGGCGCAAAAGCGCGAGAATTGCCCATCGTTGCCGATCGCCAGAATCATGTCGCCGTCGGCCGTGGGAAAGTCTTGATATGGAACAATGTTCGGATGCGCATTGCCCATGCGCTGGGGCACCTTGCCGCCGCACAGGTAATTGGCGGCCTGGTTGCCCAGCGCCGCCACTTGCACGTCGAGCAAGGCCAGGTCGATATGCTGACCCAGGCCCGAGCGTTCCCGTTCGGCCAGCGCCGCCTGCACGGCGATGGTGGCGTACAGGCCCGTCAGGATGTCCGTCTGCGCCACGCCCACTTTTTGCGGCCCGGCGCCAGGCTGGCCGTCGGGCACGCCCGTGATGCTCATCAAGCCGCCCATGCCCTGGATCAAAAAGTCATAGCCGGCGCGCGCCGCGTACGGCCCATCCTGGCCGAAGCCGGTAATCGAGCAATACACGAGGCGCGGGTTGAGTTCCAGCAAGCTGGCCGCGTCCAGGCCGTATTGCTTCAAGCCACCCAATTTGAAATTTTCCAGCAAGACATCCGCCTCGGCCGCCAGCCGGCGCACCAGGGCTTGCCCTTCCGGGGCGGCCAGGTCGATGCACAGGGAGCGCTTGTTGCGGTTGGCGCACTGGAAATAGGCGGCCTCGGCGGTGTCGCGGCCATCCTCGTCTTTCAGATACGGCGGCCCCCAGGAGCGCGTGTCGTCGCCGCGGCCCGGTTGTTCAACCTTGACCACGTCGGCGCCCAGGTCGGCCAGCATTTGTCCGGCCCACGGGCCGGCCAGCACGCGCGACAGGTCAAGCACGCGCAAGCCGGTCAAAGGCGCGGGCCGCAAGGTGGAAGCCAAGGCGTCCATTAGTTGAACGCGGCGATGCCGGTGATGGCGCGGCCGATGATCAGCGCGTGCACATCGTGCGTGCCTTCGTAGGTGTTGACCACTTCCAGGTTGACCAGGTGGCGGATGACGCCGAACTCGTCGGAAATGCCGTTGCCGCCCATCATGTCGCGCGCCACGCGGGCGATGTCCAGCGCCTTGCCGCAGCTGTTGCGTTTCATGATGGACGTGATTTCCACGGCGGGCGAACCTTCATCCTTCATGCGGCCGAGGCGCAAGCAGCCTTGCAAGCCCATGGTGATTTCGGTCAACATGTCGGCCAGTTTCTTTTGCACCAGCTGGTTCGCGGCCAATGGGCGGCCGAATTGCTGGCGGTCCATCGTGTACTGGCGTGCCTTCAGGTAGCAGTCTTCGGCCGCGCCCAGCGCGCCCCAGGCGATGCCGTAGCGGGCGCTGTTCAGGCAAGTGAACGGGCCTTTCAAGCCGCGCACGTCCGGGAAGGCGTTTTCTTCCGGGCAAAATACTTCATCCATGACGATTTCGCCCGTGATGCTGGTGCGCAAGCCCACCTTGCCGTGGATTTCCGGCGCCGACAGGCCTTTCCAGCCTTTTTCCAGCACGAAGCCGCGGATCGCGCCTTCATCGTCCTTGGCCCAGACGACGAACACGTCGGCAATCGGGCTGTTGGTGATCCACATCTTGGCGCCCGACAGGCTATAGCCGCCCGGCACCTTGCGCGCGCGCGTGACCATGCTGCCAGGGTCGGAGCCGTGGTTCGGTTCCGTCAGGCCGAAGCAGCCGATGTATTCGCCCGTCGCCAGTTTCGGCAGGTATTTCTGTTTGGTTTCTTCGTTGCCGAAAGCGTTGATCGGCACCATCACCAGCGACGATTGCACGCTCATCATCGAGCGGTAGCCGGAGTCAACGCGCTCGACTTCGCGCGCGGCCAGGCCGTAGCAGACGTAGTTCAGGCCGGCACCGCCGTATTCCTCGGGAATGGTCGTGCCCAGCAAGCCCAGTTCACCCATTTCGCGGAAGATGGCAGCGTCCGTGCGGCCATGGCGGAACGATTCAAGCACGCGCGGCACCAGGCTGCCCTGGCAATAGTCGCGGGCCGCTTCCAGCACGGCGCGTTCGTCGCCCGTCAGTTGTTCTTCCAGCAGCAGGGGGGAATTCCAGTCGAATACGGTTTTGCTCATCACAGGCCTCGCAGGTGAGCGCCGGTGATCGGCGCAAGATTGAATATGACTCATGGTAGGTTTTTGCCTAGCCTTGCGCAAACGATTTTTTCGCACCCAGACATGCGTGTTGCGCATATCTTGCGGCATACTGGCGTTCTTTTACCGGCTGGATATTCCCATGTCACGCAAAATCCCCATGCTGCAAGCGCTGAACTGCTTCGAGGCGGCCGCGCGGCACCAGAGCTACACGCACGCGGCGCGCGAACTGTCGCTGACGCAAAGCGCCGTGTCGCGCCAGATTTCATCCTTGGAAACTTTTCTTGGCGTGCAACTGTTCCAGCGCACGCGCCATGGCGTGCTGCTGACCAGCGCCGGCGCCGCGTATGCGCGGCAGATCGCCGCCCGCCTCGATGGCCTGGAGCGCGACACGCTCGACACCATGGCGCGACAGGGCGGCGGCGGCGCCTTGCAGCTCGCTTCCGTGCCCACGTTTGCCACGCGCTGGCTGATGCCGCGGCTGTCTTCGCTGGCGGACCTGCATCCGGACATCGTCGTGCATATCGATGCGTATACAAAACCGTTCATGTTTGCCGATACGGAATACGATGGCGCCCTGTACGCGGGCACGCCCGAGCAGCTGGCGCGCTGGCCCGGCACGCGCGCCACCTTGCTCATGCACGAAGAAATCGTGCCAGTCGCCAGCCCCCGCCTGCTGGCGGCGCGCAGCGACTGGCAGCCGCAGGATTTATTGGAATTAACTTTGTTGCAACAAAGTACGCGCCCGGGCGCCTGGCGCCAGTGGTTTGACGCCATGCAGGTCGAGGGCGAGGGGCGCGACGGGGCGCACTACGGCGCCCGCTATGAACTGTTTTCCATGCTGGCCATGGCGGCCGTGCAAGGGCAGGGCGTGGTCTTGCTGCCACGCATGCTGGTCGAAGCGGAACTGGCGCGCGGCGAATTGCAGATCGCATGCGAGCGCCCACTGCGCGGCCAGCGCGCGTATTACCTGATCACGCCCGAAACGGCACATGAAAAGACGGCCTTGCAGCAGTTCCGGCTATGGCTGCAGGGCGAAGCGGCCTGAGGCAATTCAAACCACCTTGGCCGTATCGAAATGGGGATTGTCGATCAGGCCGATCTGGTTGCCGAACGGGTCGAGCAATTCCACCGTGCGGATGCCGTCGCCCACGTCCGTGATCGGGTGGTGCAGGGTGCCGCCCAGCGCAACGATGCGCTCGACTTCCTGCTCGATGCCGTCCACGCCCCAGTACGTCACGCTGCCCTGCGTGCCCGCTTCGCCGCCCGGCAGCAGGCCCAGCTCGAAGCCGCCGATGGCAAAGCCGACATAGAACGGCTGGTCGAAATAGGGCGCCGTGCTGAAAACCTGACTGTACCAGGCCTTGGCCTTGTCCAGGTCGGGGACGGGATAGGTGACGGTGCGCAAGCCCTTGATCATGTTCTGCTCCTGTTGGTTGAAATAGTCGGCGAAGTACCTGGCGCCATGATGCCACCGGCGCGCGCCGCGCGATTGGAAAAATGGAAGGTGGTCACGCGCGCCGGCCCGTCAGCCACGCCTCGGGCGAGCTGCGGGCGAAATCCTGGAAGTCGTGGATCAGATGCGACTGGTCGAAATAACCATATTGCAAGGCCACTTGCGCCCAGTCCGGCTGTCCCGCCAGGCTTGTCAGGCCCCGGCTGGCGGCGCGAAAACGGCAGATGCGGGCAAACAGCTTCGGGCTGATGCCGACTTGCTGGCGAAATTGCAGCGCCAGGTGCTGGCGCGACACGCCCAGTTGCTGCGCCAGGCCCTCCACGCGCACCTGGCCGGATGCGCGCTCGATGGCCGCGATCGCATGTTCGGCCGCGCCGGCCTGGCGCCGTGGCGGCGCGGCGCGCAGGCGCAGCAGCAGATAATCTTGCAAAATAGAAACTCTTTGCGTATTGGACAAGGGCTCGCTCCACAGGGCGTCACCGAGGCGCGCCGCCAGCTCGCGGCCCCACAGTTGCTGCAAGCCCGTGCGGCCATCGTTGAGTTCGCACAAGGGCAGCTGGAAAAAGCGTGCGGCCGCGCCCGGCTTGAAGCGGGCCGCCACCGTCTGCACGAGACCCTGGCTGACGACGGCAATCGGCGCCGTCATCATGCCGACGGCAAAGCTGGCATCCTGCTGGTCCTGGCACAGGATGTCGATGCAATTGTCCGGTAAGACCTGGTGCGTGAGGGGCGTGGTGCCCGTTTGCACGCGACACGTCCAGACGCAGTCCAGCCACGGCCGCAGGGCGGGGATGGGCGGATATTCCTGGTAGACGATCATGGTCGGCGTTGATGCAAAGAACAAGATTGTGGCATATGTATTGTTGCATACGGCATAGCATAATTGTGCGCCGGCCGAAATATGCGAGACCGGGCCGCCGGCGCGCCGCGCTATCGGGCGGCGACAACCAGTATAATGCTCGGTTCATATCCACTATTGGCCGCACATCATGCAAGATAAATATAGTCCCGCCGACGTCGAACAAGCCGCCCAATCGCACTGGAAGGCGATCGACGCCTATAAAGCCGTCGAACACGACCCGCGTTTCCCAAAAGGCAAGTATTTTGCCTGCTCGATGCTGCCTTACCCTTCGGGCAAGCTGCACATGGGTCACGTGCGCAACTATACGATCAATGACGTGATGTACCGCTACCTGCGCATGAACGGCTACAACGTGCTGATGCCGATGGGCTGGGATGCGTTCGGCATGCCGGCGGAAAACGCGGCCATGGCCAACAACGTGCCGCCCGCGCAATGGACGTATTCGAACATCGCCCACATGAAGCAGCAGATGGAATCGATGGGTCTGGCCATCGACTGGTCGCGCGAAATGACCGCCTGCAAGCCCGAATACTACAAATGGAACCAGTGGATGTTCCTCAAGATGCTGGAAAAAGGCATCATCTACAAGAAGACCGGTACCGTGAACTGGGATCCGATCGACCAGACCGTGCTGGCCAACGAACAAGTCGTCGACGGCCGCGGCTGGCGTTCGGGCGCGCTGATCGAAAAGCGCGAAATCCCCATGTACTACGCGCGCATCACCGATTACGCGGAAGAATTGCTGGCATATGTGGATGACAAGCTGCCGGGCTGGCCCGAGCGCGTGCGCACCATGCAGACCAACTGGATCGGCAAGTCGACGGGCGTGCGCTTCGCCTTCCCGCATGACATCAAGGACGCGAATGGCGCCCTGATCGGCGACGGCAAGCTGTATGTGTTTACTACCCGTCCGGACACCGTCATGGGCGTGACCTTCTGCGCCGTGGCCGCCGAGCATCCGCTGGCCATCCACGCCGCGCAAAGCAATCCTGCGCTGGCCGCCTTCAACGCCGAATGCAAGCTCGGTTCCGTGATCGAAGCGGACATGGCAACGATGGAGAAGAAGGGCATGCCGACCGGCCTGTTCGTCACCCATCCGCTGACGGGCGCGCAGGTGGAAGTCTGGGTCGGCAACTACGTGCTGATCACCTATGGCGATGGCGCCGTAATGGGCGTGCCGGCGCACGATGAACGCGATTTCGGCTTCGCCAAAAAATACAATCTGCCGATCAAGCAAGTCATCGAAGTCAAAGGCCAGGAATTCTCGACGGACGCCTGGCAGGAATCGTATGGCAGCAAGGATGGCGTCTGCGTCGCTTCCGGCAAATACGACGGCCTGCATTTCGCCTCCGCCGTCGATGCGGTGGCCGCCGACCTGGCCGAACTGGGCCTGGGCGAAAAGAAAACCACGTTCCGCCTGCGCGACTGGGGCATTTCGCGTCAGCGCTACTGGGGCACGCCGATCCCGATGATCCATTGCGCCGATTGCGGCGTGGTGCCGGTGCCGGAAAAAGACTTGCCGGTGGTGCTGCCGGAAGACTGCGTGCCGGATGGCACGGGTAACCCGCTGAACAAATATGAAGCCTTTTTGCAGTGCGACTGCCCGCAGTGCGGCAAGCCGGCGCGCCGCGAGACGGACACCATGGATACCTTCGTCGATTCGTCGTGGTACTACATGCGCTATACCTCGCCAGGCTCGAACGACGCCATGGTCGACGCGCGCAACGATTACTGGATGCCGATGGACCAGTACATCGGCGGCATCGAACACGCCGTCATGCACTTGCTGTACGCGCGCTTCTGGACCAAGATCATGCGCGACTTCGGCCTGGTCAAGTTCGACGAGCCATTCGTCAACCTGCTGACGCAGGGCATGGTGCTCAACGAAACCTACTTCCGCAAGGATGCCGCGGGCAAGACCACCTGGTTCAACCCGGACGACGTGCGCCTGTCGCTCGATGACAAGGGCCGTCCGCAATCCGCCATCCTGGTGGCCGACGGCCAGCCGGTGGAAATCGGCGGCACGGAAAAAATGTCGAAGTCGAAGAACAACGGCATCGACCCGCAAGCGCAGATCGAGCAGTACGGCGCCGACACGGCCCGCCTGTTCACCATGTTCGCTTCGCCGCCGGAACAGACGCTGGAATGGTCGGGCAGCGGCGTCGAAGGCGCGAACCGCTTCCTGCGCCGCGTGTGGAACTTCGGCTACGCCCAGTCGGCGACGATTCAAGCCGCGCTGGCTGGCGGCGCCGCACCGGCGACGGGCGACGCGCAGAAAAACCTGCGCCGCGAATTGCACAAGCTGCTGCAGCAAGCCGATTACGACTTGAAGCGCATCCAGTACAACACCGTCGTGTCGGCCTGCATGAAGATGCTCAACACGCTGGAATCGGCCAAGCTGGACGATAGCGCGCAGTCGAAGGCCCTGATCGCCGAAGGCTTCTCGATCTTCCTGCGCCTGCTCAATCCCGTCGCGCCGCACATCACCCATGTGCTGTGGCAGGAACTGGGCTACGCGGGCGTGCACGGCGACCTGTTGAACGTCGCCTGGCCGCAAGTCGACCCGGCCGCATTGGAACAGTCCGAGATCGAGATGATGATCCAGGTGAACGGCAAGCTGCGCGGCTCGATCACGGTGTCGAAGAATGCGGACAAGGCGAGCATCGAAGCGGCCGCGCTGGCGTGCGAAAGTGTACAGAAGTATGTCGAGACCACGCCGAAGAAGATCATCGTCGTGCCAGGCAAGTTAATCAGCATCGTGGTGTAATCATGACGACTTCCTCTTCCGTATCGCTGTTGGGCCGCCGTGCCGTGCTGGCTTTGGGCCTGACTGTTTTGCTGTCGGCCTGCGGCTTTCATTTGCGCGGTTCGAACGGCAGTTTCATGCTGCCGTTCGCGACGATGTATATCGGCTTGCCCGACACGTCGCCGCTGGCGATCGGCCTGAAGCGCTATATCCGCGCCATTGGCAGCACGGAAGTGGTGAACACCAGGGATGGCGCCGACGCCGTCCTTGAAGTGCTCAGCGACCCGGAGAGGAATCGGACCAAGACCATTTTGTCGTTGAACAAAAATGGCCGGGTACAAGAGTATCAACTCGGCTATTCGATCAATTTCCGCGTGGTGGACAAGGCCGGCAACCAGTTGCTGGCGCCGACGACCATCAGCCTGGTGCGTCCGATTACCTTCGATGAATCGCAGGTACTGGCCAAGGAAACGGAAGAAGCGGCGCTGTACCGCGACATGCGCAACGACCTGGTGCAGCAGATCATGCGCCGCCTGGCCGCCATCAAGCCGGTGCTGCCGGCCATGTCGGTGGCGCCAGTGGCGCCCGTGACGCCGGTCGCGCCGGCAGCCCCGCAGCAGTAACGGGGACGCCATGCAATTGCGGATAGACGCGCTCGATGGGCATGTGGCCAAGCCGCTGGCGCAGCTGTATGTGATCACCAGCGACGAACACCTGCTGGCGCTGGAAGCGGCCGACAAGATCCGCCGCGCGGCGCGCGCACAGGGATATTCTGAACGCGACGTGCTGACGGTGGAGCGCAGCTTCAAGTGGGGCGAACTGCTGGCGGCGAACCAGGAGCTGTCGCTATTCGGTGACAAGAAAATGATCGAGCTGCGCATCCCCACCGGCAAGCCGGGCAAGGATGGCGGCGCGGCACTGCAAAGCTACGCGAAAAACCTCAGTCCAGACAACTTGACCCTGATCACCTTGCCCAAGCTGGATTGGGCCACGCAGAAGGCGGCCTGGGTCGCCAGCCTGCAGCAGGCGGCCGTGTATATCGACATTCCGAATGTGGAACGGGCGCAGTTGCCGGCCTGGATATCCCAGCGCCTGGCCGCGCAGGGGCAAAGCGCCGAACGGGCCAGCATCGACTTCATCGCCGAACGGGTGGAAGGTAACTTGCTGGCGGCGCACCAGGAAATCCAGAAACTGGGCTTGCTGCATGCTGCGGGCAAGCTGACGTACGAGCAAGTGCAGGACGCGGTGTTGAACGTGGCCCGCTATGATGTCTTCAAGCTGTCCGAAGCCATGCTGGCTGGCGACCCGGCGCGCCTGGTGCGCATGCTCGAGGGCTTGAAAGGCGAGGGCGAGGCGCTGCCGCTGGTCTTGTGGGCCGTCTCCGAAGAAATCCGCACGCTGTTAAAATTGAAGGCCGGCATGGCGCAAGGGCGTCCATTGGGTGCGCTGCTGAAGGAATACCGCATCTGGGGGCCGCGTGAGCGGATGATGGAACCGGCCCTGCGGCGCATTTCGCTACCCGTGCTGGAAGCGGCGCTGCAGCAGGCGGCGCAAGTGGACAAGATGATCAAGGGCTTGCGCGCCAAGGGCTACGCGGGCGATGCCTGGGATGCCATGCTGCAGTTGGGCCTGAAGATCGCCCGAGGCTAGTTTTTTACTATATGGATACGAGCATGGACATCACAGAATATATGCAGGACGTGGGCACGCGCGCGCGCGCCGCCTCGCGCGCCATGGCGCGTGCCGACAGCGCCACGCGCAACCGCGCCTTGAGCCTGATCGCCGCCGCCATCGTGCGCGATGCCGACCTGCTGCGCGCGGCGAACCAGCGCGACCTCGATGCGGCTGCTGCCGCCGGCCTGGCGCCGGCCATGCTCGACCGCCTGACCCTGTCCGACGCTGCCATTGCCACCATGGTCGAAGGTTTGACGCAGATCGTGTCGCTGGCCGATCCGATCGGCGAAATCTCGAACATGAAGTTCCGCCCGACGGGCATCCAGGTGGGCCAGATGCGCGTACCGCTGGGCGTCATCGGCATCATCTATGAAGCGCGTCCGAACGTGACGGTGGACGCGGCCGGCCTGTGCATCAAGAGCGGCAACGCGACGATCTTGCGCGGCGGCTCGGAAGCGATTCACTGCAACCGCGCGCTGGCCAAGCTGGTGGCCGAGGGCTTGCAGGGAGCCGGCTTGCCGGCCGATGCCGTGCAAGTCATCGACACCACCGACCGCGCTGCCGTCGGCGCCCTGATCACCATGCCGCAGTACGTGGACGTCATCGTGCCGCGCGGCGGCAAGGGCCTGATCGCGCGCCTGATGGACGAGGCAACCGTGCCGATGATCAAGCACCTCGATGGCATTTGCCACGTCTATATCGACGCCAAGGCCGATATCAGGAAGGCGATCGATATCGGCTTCAACGCGAAGTGCCACCGCTACGGCACCTGCAACACCATGGAAACGCTGCTGGTGTCGCGTGCCGTCGCCGCGACCGTGCTGCCGCAGCTGGCCGAACTGTACCTGACCAAGCAGGTGGAACTGCGCGCCGATCCGGAAAGCCATGCGATCCTGGCCGCCGCTGCTTATCCGCACCTGGTGCCCGCCACCGAGGAAGACTGGCGCACCGAATACCTGGCGGCGATCCTGTCGGTGAAGGTCGTCGACGGCATCGACGAAGCGATGGACCACATCAACCAGTATTCATCGAAGCATACGGAATCGATCATCACGGAAGACTACAGCGATGCGCTGCGCTTCCTGCGCGAAGTCGATTCCGCCTCGGTGATGGTGAACGCGTCGACGCGCTTTGCCGACGGTTTTGAATATGGCCTGGGCGCCGAGATCGGCATTTCGAACGACAAGCTGCATGCACGCGGCCCGGTGGGACTGGAAGGCCTGACCTCGCTCAAGTACGTGGTCTTTGGCCACGGCGAAGTACGCAAATAGTCTCTTTCGCGGGCTGCCCACAAGGCGGCCCGTGCTCTCGTTTCTCTCCACTTCTGACACTGGGAACCCCATGCTCTTTCTCTGGACCAAAGCCTTCCACATCATCTTCGTCATGTCCTGGTTTGCCGGCCTGTTTTATTTGCCGCGCATCTTCGTGAATTTGGCGATGGAGACGGAAACGGTGGCCACCGAGCGCCTGCTGCTGATGGCGCGCAAGCTGTACCGCTTCATGTCCCTGCTGGCGCTGCCGGCCATGGTGCTGGGGCTGGCGTTGATGTGGATGCTGTACGGTGGGGGCGAAGGCCGCATGAAGATGCCGGGCTGGATGCACGCCAAGCTGACGTTCGTGGTGCTGCTGCTCGGCTATCACCACGCCTGCGGCGCCATCCTGCGCAAGTTTGAAAAAGGTCTCAACAAGCGCAGCCACACCTGGTTCCGCTGGTTTAATGAAGTGCCGGTGGTGATGCTGCTGGCCGTCGTCGTGCTGGTCGTGGTCAAGCCTTTCTAAGGGAATCGAGATGAGTGCAAGTCAGAACAAAGTCGTGCAGTATTTCTTCGCGCCCCACTCGCCATGGACTTACCTGGGGCACGCACGCCTGATGGCCATCGCCGCGAGGACGGGCGCACAGATCGACGTGCGGCCCTTCGACTTGGGCAAGGTTTTCAGCGTCTCGGGCGGCCTGCCGCTGGCCAAGCGCGCACCGCAGCGCCAGGCGTATCGCCTGGCCGAACTGGCGCGCTGGTCGGCCTTTTTGCAAGTTCCCCTGACCTTGCAGCCCAAGTTTTTTCCCGTGTCGCCGGAGGCGTCGGCCAAGCTGATCATCGCCACGCGCCTGGCGCACGGCGTGGAGGCATCGCTGAACCTGGCGCACGCCATCATGCGCGGCCTGTGGGCCGAAGAGCGCAACATCGGCGACGAGGAAACCCTGGTGCAGATCTCGTTTGACGCCGGTTTCGATGGCCGTCAGTTGCTGAAAACGTCGGAAACGGCCAGCGTGCAGGCCGAATACGACGCCAACACGGAGGCAGCGACCGCCGCTTCCGTGTTCGGCTCGCCGTGGTACATCGTCGATGGCGAAGGGTACTGGGGCCAGGACCGCCTCGATTTTGTCGAACGCGCGCTGGTAGGGTAGTCAAGAAAAAGCAGTTTTTTAAACGTCGTATTTTTTAACGTAGTAAGCAGCGCCTGTAATTTAGCGGGCGTTCAACACAATGGAATAAGGGTACACCAACCATGGCTTCATATTTTTGCCCATGCCCGCGCGGCATGGAAGCGGCGCTGGCCGAGGAACTGGGCGAGATCGCCCAGGATAGTTCGACCATGAAGGTCCATAACCAGGTGCCGGGCGGCGTACACTGCTCGGGCGACCTGCTGGACTCCTACCGCATCAACCTGCATTCGCGCATCGCTTCGCGCGTGCTGATGCGCATGGCCCATTCCGGCTACAAGACGGAAAACGATATCTATGACCTGACCCTGGCGCAATCCTGGGAAGACTGGTTCGGCGTGCACCACACGATCCGCGTCGACGTCACGGCCGTCAAATCGCCGCTGCGCAGCCTGGAGTTCACGACCCTGAAAATCAAGGATGCGATCTGCGACCGCTTCCGCGACCAGTTCAACGAGCGTCCATCGGTCAACACCAAGACGCCGGACATGCGCATCGTCGGCTTCCTCGATGCACATACGTTCACCGTGTACCTCGACACCTCGGGCGAAGCCCTGTTCAAGCGCGGCTGGCGCGAAGAGACGGGCGACGCGCCGCTGCGCGAAAACCTGGCCGCTGGCCTGCTGCGCGTGTCGGGCTGGAAGCCTGGCATGGTGCTGTTCGACCCGATGTGCGGTTCCGGCACCATCCTGGCCGAAGCGGCGCAGATGCTGCAGGGGATTCCGCCGGGCGCCTCGCGCCAGTTCGCGTTTGAAAACTTCCACGACTTCGATCCGGCGCCGTGGAATGCCATGAAAAACGCCATCAAGGTCAATCCGCTGCCCGCCGAACCGACCATTTTCGGCAGCGACATCTCGGGCGACATGGTCGCCATGACACGCCATAACCTGCGTTGCGCCGGTGTGCGCTTCGACGTGCCCTTGAAACAGATCGAGGCGCAGGAAGTCAAGCCGCCAAGCGACGTGCCGGGCATCATGCTGACCAACCCGCCGTACGGCGAGCGTATCGGTGTGCGCGGCGACAGCACCATCCCGGAAGACGAACTGTCGACGTCCTTCTATTCGGCCATGGGCACGACCCTGAAGCAGCGCTTTGCCGGCTGGACCGTGTTCCTGTTCACGGCCGACCTGGGTCTGCCCAAGCTGCTGCGTTTGAAAGAAGCGCGCAAGACGCCATTCTTCAACGGCGCGCTGGAATGCCGTCTGTTCCGCTTTGATATGGTCGCCGGCTACAACCGTAGAGAAGAAGCCAAACCGAAAAACATCTGATTAAACCTACTGCGCGTTGCCACTTGCGGCTTGCGATGCTCACCGTACTTTTGTACGGTTGCGCTTCTCGGCCACAATTGGCGGCCGCTCGCTACGGTTTTCTCAGGTGTTTTACGCGCTAAAAAATGCAGTATCACGCGCGCGGACCGTAACCGGTTCGCGCGCCACTTTGGATCCGCCATGTTTCCCACCCCTCCGGCCGATGTGCCGCCCGACCCGGTTACCCCCGTTCCTCCTCCCACGCCGAGCCACATGGCGCCGCTGAGCCGCGGTGCGCTGGCCATGATGCTGGCCGGGCTGTCGATGCTGGGGCCCCTGTCGATCGATACGTATCTGCCCGCGTTTGGCGCGATCCAGGGTTCGCTGCAAGCGTCGCCGCTGGAAGTGCAGCAGTCGCTGACGTTCTACATGCTGGCTTTTGCCGGCATGGTGCTGTGGCATGGCGCGATCTCGGATACTTTTGGCCGGCGCAACGTCATTCTCGTGTCGCTGCTGATGTTTGCCATCGGTTCGCTCGGCTGCGCTTCGGCGCACACGGTGCACTACCTGTGGTTCTTCCGCATCATGCAGGGCGTCTCGGCCGGCGCCGGCGTGGTGATCAGCCGCGCCATCATCCGCGACCTGTATGCCGATGCGGCAGCGGCGCGGCTGCTGTCGCTGGTGACGATGATCTTTTCCATCGCGCCGGCCGTGGCGCCGATTCTCGGTGGCTGGATTGTCATCTGGTTCGACTGGCGCTCGATCTTCCTGTTCCTCGCCTTTTACACGGTGGTGCTGCTGGCGTTCTGCTATTGGCGCCTGCCCGAAACCCTGCCGATGGAAAAGCGCCAGCCGTTCAATCCGCGCTTTCTCGCCTCGAGCTATGGCCAGATCCTGCGCTCGCCCCTGTTCCACATCAAGGCTGGCATCGTCGCCCTCAATTTCGCGGGCCTGTTCCTGTTCATCACGGCCGCGCCGGAAATGCTGCCTAAGCAGCTGGGCCTGGGGCCATCGCAATTCGGCTGGCTGTTCATTCCCTGCGTGAGCGGCATCTTCATGGGCGCCGCGGCGGCCAACCGCATCGCCGGCAAGGTGACGTTCGCGCGCCAGATCGGCATCGGCTTTGCCTTCCTGCTGTGCGCCGCCAGCGTCAATGTCGTGTATCACCTGTTCCTGCCGCCCTCCTTGCCCTGGTCGGTGCTGCCCCTATTCTTCTACACCTTCGGCATGTCGCTGGTGGGGCCGGGCGCGACCCTGCTGGCGCTCGATCTGTTCCCGCATATCCGCGGCACGGTGGCTTCGTGCCAGTCGTTTGCCAGCACCTTGCTGGGCGCCGTGGTGGCCGGCGTGATCTCGCCGCTGCTGTCCGGTTCCGTGCTGTGGCTGGCCTCGGGCCAGTTGGCGTTTACGGGCCTGGCGCTGGCGCTGTGGCTGATATCGCGGCGCTTCCGTCACCGTTTGCTGGGTTCCTTCAAGGCATAAGTTTCCACTGCAGAACGCTAGATTTATTTCAACTTAATTTTCTATATTGCAAGTAATATTCGGCGCTTATGATAAGATGACTTCTTTTCCCGGCATCCTCTCAGGCGACATTTTTTGGGTTACAGGAGTAGAGGATTCCTCTGACGTGGCCGCGCTTCGCTGCTGAGCGCTCATCCTTTTCGAACCGGCAATGCCTGATACGATGCATCAATCTGATCAAGATATTCGCAATCGCCTGCTGATTGCCCGCCTGCCGGCCATGCCGCAGATCCTCATCAAGCTGATCGCCCACCTGCAGGCCGACGATGCCGGCATGCCGGAGCTGGCCGCCCTGATCGCCAAGGATGCGGGCATGACCAGCAAGATCCTCGGCGTGGCCAACAGCTCGGCCTACCATCGCCAGGGCAAGGTCGTCAGCCTGGAGCAATCGCTCGTGTCGTTGGGCACGGACATGATCAAGACCCTGGTCATCAGCGAATCCGTCTTCCAGACCTTCAACAGCTTCCCCCATTCCGGCAGCACGGATTTGCGCGCCTTCTGGAAAAGCTCGCTGTCGGCCGCCGTCATGGCGCGCGCGCTGGCCAAGGCCATGGGCTATCCGCACGCCGAGGAAGCGTATCTGGCCGGCTTGCTGCACAACGTGGGCCGCCTGGCCTTGCTGGCCACGGCGCCAAAGGAATACGCGTTCAATTTCACGGCGCGCGACGATGCCGCCCTGTGCGCGGTGGAGCAGCGCACCTTGCAGATCACGCATGCCGAAGCGGGCGCCTGGCTGATCGAACGCTGGCATCTCGATTCCTTCCTGGCCGACAGCGTGCTGTATCACCACGAACCGCTGGCGCGCCTGGAAGCGAGCCATCCTCTAATCCGCATCGTGCGCCTGGCGCACCTGCTGTGCTGCCATGCCGACGATGCGGAATCGATCACGCAGGCGGCAAGCCTGTGCGCGCTGGACGTCGAGGTACTGCAAGACCTGGCCGGCAGCGTCGCGCGCCAGGTGGCGCAGGCGGCGCAGCACCTGGGCATCGACCTGGCCGGTGCGGACGATATCGCCACGCCGCCCGCGTATGCGCCGCCATCCGTCGATCCGGTGCAACGGCGTCTGTCCGATGAAGTGCGCAATATGGTGCTGGTGTCCGAAGTGGGTCAGACCTTCTCCCGCCAGCAGGGAGAAAGCAGCCTGCTGGAAGCCATCACGCGCTCGGCGCGCATCCTGTTCGATTTCGACACCGCCGTCATCCTGCTGCAAAACCCCACCGGCCATGCGCTCGTCGGCGTGGCGGCGGGCGAACATCAGCAGCGTCTGGCCGGCTTCTCGATCCCGCTGGCCAAGGGCGGGCTCCTGGCCGCTTCGGCGCTGGAGTGCCAACTGGCGTTCCTGAAGCGCGACATGCCGGCGCTGGGCATCGTCGAGGAGCAGCTGTTCCGCATTCTTGGTACCGACAGCCTGGTTTGCGTGCCGCTGGTGGCGGGCCAGCGCAGCCTGGGCGTGTTGATTGGCGGCGTGGCGGCGTGGCAGATTCCCGCGTGCCAGAACCGCGAGGGTTTCCTGCGCGCCTATGCCAACCAGGCCGCCACGGCGCTGGAAACGGCCATCAGCGCGCGCGGCCTGGCACGGCGCCAGCTCGATCACGTGGCCGAGGAATACCGCGCCGCGTCGCGTCGCGTCGTGCATGAAGTGAACAACCCGCTGTCCATCATCAAGAACTACCTGAGCGTGCTCGATCACAAGCTGGAGAAGCAGGAGCCGGTCACGGGCGAGATGTCGATCCTGAACGAGGAAATCGACAGAGTCGGCCAGTTGATCGGCGGCCTGGCCGATCTGCAGCCGGTGGCGGCCAGTGGCGTGACCGATTGTGCGCGCGTGGTCGACGATGTGCTGCGCCTGTTCCGCGCCACCGACTTCCTGCCGCCGAAGATCGAGGTGGTCACGCGCATGCAGGATGCGCCATGCGAAGTGGAGGCCGATGCCGACATGCTCAAGCAAATCCTGCTCAACCTGCTGAAAAACGCCGTCGAAGCCTTGCCCGATGGCGGGCGCATCGAAGTGGCGAACCGTGGCCACGTCAACCGCGACCGTCGCCTGTACCTGGAACTGTGCGTCAGCGACAATGGCGCCGGCCTGGCGCCGGAAGTGCTGGCCAATCTGTTTTCTCCCGTGCGCAGCAGCAAGGAAGGGGCGCATCACGGCCTGGGCTTGTCCATCGTGCATGACCTGGTCACCCGCCTGCATGGCGTGATCGGCTGCCGCAGCAGCAAGTCCGGCACCTCGTTTGAAATTCTGCTGCCCATTCCCTTGCCGGCGAGTGCTGCAGCCGCGCTGCCCGCGCCCGGCAATACCGCCTTGTCTTCGTAACGTCCATGAACTCCTCCGCCATTCCGTTTGACCTGGAAAACAGCCCGCGCATCCTGCTGGTCGACGACGAGCCCCGTTTGCTCGCCTCCCTTCACGAATTGCTGAAGGACCGCGGCTACCAGCTGTACACGGCCACCTGCGGCAGCGAGGCGCTGGCGCAGTTGTCGAAACTGCGCTTCGACCTGATCCTGCTCGACTTGCGCCTGCCCGACATGAGCGGCCATGAAATCATGGACCACATCAACCGGCGCGGCATCGAGGGCGACGTGATCGTCATGAGCGGCGACGTCGGCATCGAGGCGGCCATCGGCGCCTTGAAGCGTGGCGCTTACGATTACCTGCGCAAGCCGTACAGCCGCGAGGAGCTGCTCAAGACGGTGGAGAACGCGCTGCAAAAGCGCAAGCTGGCGCTGGAAAACGAGCGCATCGCGCTGCAGCTGGAAAACTCGGAAAAGATGTACCGCTACCTGGTCGACAGCTCGCCCGACATCATCTACACCCTGAACCACGAAGGCCGCATCACCTTCATCAACGACCGGGTACACCAGTTGCTGGGCTTTAGCCGCGAAGAGCTGATCGGCAGCCATTATTCGATCCTCGTGCACGATGAAGACCAGGAGCGGGCGCGCTATGCCTTCAATGAGCGCCGCATCGACGAACGCGCGTCGCGCAATGTGGAACTGCGCCTGAAGTGCCATAGCGGCAGCGGCAGCGACCGCACCTTCAACAACACCCTGATGACGATTCCGCTCAACTCGATCGGCATGCACAGCCACGATCACGAAGCTCGGAAGCAGGAATACTTCGGCACCTACGGCGTGGCGCGCGACATCACCGACCGCAAGCGCGCCGAGGAAGTCATTTCCTACCAGGCCTACCACGACATCCTGACGGACCTGCCGAACCGCATGCTGTTCAAGGACCGTCTTGGACTGGCCGTGATCCAGGCGCGGCGCAAGCTGACGGAACTGGCCGTGATGTTCATCGACCTCGATCGCTTCAAATTGGTCAACGACACCCTCGGCCACGTGAAGGGCGACGAGCTGCTGCAGCAGGTGGCGCTGCGCCTGAAGGATTGCCTGCGCCGCGGCGATACCCTGGCGCGCCAGGGCGGCGATGAATTCACCATCGTGCTGCCGGAACTGCGCGACCGCCAGGATGCGCGCCTGATTGCCGACAAGTTCCTCGAATGCCTGCACCAGCCCTTCGACCTCGATGGCAACCAGGTGCATATTTCGGCTTCCATCGGCATCGCCATCTATCCGGGCGACGGTGAGACCATCGACGAACTGCTGCGCCATGCCGACATCGCCATGTACCAGGTCAAGGCGCTGGGCAAGAATGGCCACAGTTTTTATCACGAGTCCATGCTCGACGTGTCGCACCAGAAGATCGCGCTCGAACAAAGCCTGCGCAAGGCGCTGGAGCTGAACCAGCTGGAGATGTATTACCAGCCGCAGGTGGACGTGATGACGGGCCGCATCGTCGGCGCCGAAGGGTTGATGCGCTGGAACCACCCGCAGCGGGGCTTGTTGACGGCCGGCGAATTCCTGCCGTTCGCCGAGGAGAACGGTTTGATGCTGCCGATCTCGGACTGGATGCTGGGCGCCCTGTGCCGTGACCTGGTGCAGTGGAACGCGGCCGGCGGCGAAGCCGTGCGCCTGTCGCTCAATCTGTCGCCGCAGTATCTGGACCGGGGCGACTTTTTCGAGAAGATGCGCGGCGCGCTGACGCGCTATGGCATCGCGCCGGAAAAGATCGAAGTGGAGATCACGGAAAACATCTGCATCCGCAACCCGCAGTATGCGATCGAGCAGTTGAACAAGCTGTGCCAACTGGGCGTGTCGGTGGCCATCGATGATTTCGGCACCGGTTATTCCTCGCTGTCGTACCTGCACCGCTTCCCCATCCACACCATCAAGATCGACCAGTCGTTTGTGAAGGAAATCCACGACGAGCACGGGCACTATCCCGTCATCCTGGCCATCATTTCCATCGCGCGCGGGCTGGGCCTGCACCTGATTGCCGAAGGCGTGGAAACGGAAGGCCAGGCGCGCTACCTGCAGGACAAGGGTTGCACCACGATGCAGGGCTATCTGTACCACCGGCCCATTTCGCTGGGCAGTTTCATCGGCGTGCTGCAGGAGCAGAACCGCCTGATCGCCGATGCCGCTCCCGCGCTGTCGCAGACGCTGGCCATCGAGGCCTGACCCATGTCGCTTGCCGATCTCCGTTACACGGCTGCTCATTACACGGCTGACTACCTGCGTCTGAAAGGGCTGGCCGAGAAGGGCAATGCGAACGCCCAGCACAGCCTGGGCTTCATGCATTTCAATGGCCAGGGCATCGAGCAAAGTTATGCGCTGGCGCTGCACTGGTACGGCCTGGCCGCTGCGCAGGGCCTGGAACATGCGCAATACAACCTGGGTGTGATGTGCCAGAAGGGGCAGGGCGTGGCGCAGGATTTTGTGCAGGCGGCGCACTGGTACCAGCAGGCGGCCGAGCAGGGTTACGCGGCGGCCCAGTACAACCTGGGCTGGCTGTATGCGAAGGGGCAGGGACTCGCGCAAGATAGCGGGCAAGCCATGCTGTGGTTCAGCCGCGCGGCGGAGCAGGGCGACGCGGGCGCACAGAATAATCTGGGCATGATGTATGACAATGGCAAGGGCGTGCCGCAGGATTTCGTGCAAGCCATCGCCTGGTACCGCAAGGCGGCCGAACAGGGCTATGCACGGGCGCAGTTCAACCTGGGCCTGCGCTACGATAATGGCCAGGGCGTGCGCCAGGACCGCCGGCAGGCGACGGCCTGGATGCGCAAGGCGGCCGAGCAAGGCTATGCGCCGGCCCAGTTCAACCTGGCGCTGCGCTATGAAAATGGCGACGTGCTGCCGCAGGATAGCGGGCAGGCGGTCACCTGGTACCGGCGCGCCGCCGAGCAGGGCCACGCCAGTTCGCAATTCAACCTGGGCCTGATCTACGACAATGGCCAGGGCGTGCCCTGCGATAAACAGGCGGCGCTCGAGTGGTATGTGAAGGCGGCCGGCCAGGGGCACGCGGCGGCCCAGCACAACCTGGGCCTGCACCATGAACATGGCGCGCAGGACTATACCCGGGCGCAAGTGTTTTATCGCCAGGCGGCCGGGCAGGGTTTTCCCGCGGCCCAGTATCAGCTGGGACTCCTGCATGAGCATGGGCAGGGCATGCCTGCCGATGCGCAGGAAGCCATCTTCTGGTATCGCAAGGCGGCCGACCAGGGGCATGTGCGGGCCCAGTTCGACCTGGGCCTGCGCTATGAACATGGCCAGGGCGTGCCGCAGGATCTGTCGTTGGCGCTGGAGTGGTACCGCCGCGCCGCCGAGCAGGATTACGCGCCGGCGCAATACATGCAGGGCGTGCTGCACGACCGCGACGACGGTCCGGCGCCAGACTGCCAGCTGGCCTGCGCCTGTTACTGCCGTGCCGCAGCACAAGGCCACAGCCTGGCCCAGTTCGCACTGGGCCTGCGGCATGACAATGGACAGGATGTGCCGCAGGATTATGCCGCCGCCTGGGACTGGTATGCGCTGGCCGCGCGCCAGGGCCATGCGCGGGCGCAAATGAATCTGGGCTTGATGGCGGCCAGCGGGCAGGGTGGTCCGCGCGATTTGCAGCAGGCGTATATCTGGCTGTCGATGGCGGCGGCGGCCGGCGTGGCCGGCGCGGAAAAATCCCTGCGCCAGACGGCGGCGCGCATGCGCGAGACGGATCTGGCGCGGGTGCGCGAACAACTGGCGGCGATAGCAGACTGAACTATGCCGCCGGCGTTAGCGTGCGCGGATACAACAGCTGATGTTGTATAGTCCTTTCCCTCCGCCATCTGTGGCACCCCTTGTTTTCCCCAAGACGCAAAAAATTGCTGCAGTATTTGCAGTTTTGATGTGCTAAGGTTCCAGCAGAAGGTAGTCTGTCTATTCTCTAGAAAAGGAAAACTATGCGCCTGAACCCTTTCCCTGGCCGTTCGGCCGCCCTCCTGTGCGCGTTGGTGTTGCTGTCGTCCGGCGCAGGCGCCGGTCCCCTGGATGCTCTCAGTAACCAGGATGCGAGCAATGGCTTGAAGGCGGCGCTGGAAGCCGGATCGGCCGCCGCCGTTGCCAAGTTGGGCATCGAAAATGGTTTTCTCAATAACGACAAGGTGAAGATTAAGCTGCCCGGCATCCTGGAACAAGCCAAGCCCTTGCTGAAAATGACGGGTCGCGGCCAGCAACTGGACGACCTGGTGGTGTCGATGAACCGTGCCGCCGAGTCGGCCGTGCCTATGGCCAAGCCCTTGCTGCTCGACGCCGTCAAATCGATGAGCGTGAGCGATGCGAAAAATATCCTGTCCGGTGGCGATACCTCCGTCACGGATTTCTTCCGCCAGAAGACATCGGCACCCCTGGCCGTCAAATTCCTGCCCATCGTGAAATCCGTTACCGACCGTTCCGGCCTGGCCAGCAAGTACAACAGCACCATGAGCCAGATCGGCAAGACGGGACTGGTGCCGCAGCAGCAATCGACGGTGGAAGGCTATGTCACGGACCGTGCGCTTGACGGCCTGTACCTGATGATCGGCGAGGAAGAAAAAGCCATCCGCAGCAATCCGCTCGCATATGGCAGCAAGATTATCGGCAAAGTATTTGGCAGTTTGAAGTGACCTTTCCCGCCTGCCGCAGCGCCGCAGGCGGCGTTTGCGGTGCATGGGCAGGTGTGGCGCTAGGGAAACAAGTTAAGCATTTGCTACAAGAAAACAATGTTAAAATTCTGCGACATATATTCCTGAGGCATGATTAAGCAACGATCAATTGCCCGGAAGTACCGAGTTTTAGTGGCGAACTGATGCGTGGCATTGCAAGATGCCCGTCGGTTGGCCTTTTTTCGTTTCATTCACGTTTCCCCAAGCTCATTGATTTTCTGAATACATTGTCAGGAATTCCAGGTGCAGGATCTTTTAGGTAGCCGGATTTGTTAAGCGTACTCAGAAAATCAATCAAATATACCTGGTGTGGCTGTCTGGTGCTTGGCGCGCCTTCGGTGATGGCCGCGACCCCGAATCATGGTGGCCAGTCCGGGTATATCAATATGCCCAGCGCCGTGGTGGAAACGGATGGCACCTTCAGCGTCGGTTACAGCTACGACAGCCCGTATGGCCAGTTATGGGCGACGGCGAATATCCTGCCTTTCCTGCAAATGACGGGACGTTATGTGTCGATAACGGGCATACCCGGTTTTACCAATGTGCCCGGTGAATATGGCAGTGGCTATGGCCGCTACAAGGATAAAGTCGTCGACGGCAAATTGCGCCTGTGGACGGAAACGGAGTGGATGCCGTCCGTTGCCGTCGGCATGACGGATTTGTTCGGTACCGAGTTGTTCAAGGGCCAATATGTGGTTGCCACCAAGACTTTTGGCGCCAGCAAGAATATCGAAGCGAGCCTCGGCTATGCCCATAAACGCCCGGACGGGGTGTTCGCCGGCGCGCGCTGGACACCGGCCGCGCTGCCGCGCTGGTCGGTGGTGGCCGAATACGATACAACGAATTACTTGCGCGACTTCCGCGCCAGCGAAACGGACGCCGGCAAGCGCCGCAAAGGCGCGTCCGTGGGCCTGGAGTACCGCTGGGGCTGGCTTGCCTTGCAGGCGGCACGCAACCGCGACCAGTTCAGCGTGAACGCCTTTATCAGCATTCCGTTTGGCGAACGCGAGTTTGTCCCCAAGGTGTACGAACCGCCGTATTTCGTCGACGACAAGAATCCGCCACCGCTGCCGAGCAAGGAAGAATGGCACCGCGATGCCGTGTATGGCGCCGACCTGGTCAATGCGCTGGTCAAACAGGACTACAAGAACATCCGCGTCGAGCAGGAAGGCAATGTCCTTAGCCTGAGCTTGACCAACAGTCGGATTTCGAACATGGGCCGCGCCGTTGGCCGTGCCGCGCGCACGGCTGTCGCCTTCGCGCCAAAGGGCGTGACGACCCTGCGCATCACGTATACCAAGCTGGACCAGCCAATCGCCACCTACGAATTCTTTGATTTGCCAAAACTGAATGACTATTTGGCAGGCAAGATCGACCGCAAGACCTTCCTCGACGTCGTGCTGCTGCGCTATCCTGAAAAAAGCGATGTGATCCGGGACGATCAGCAAGGCTGGCTGCAGGAATTCCTCGACAAGCCGGCACCCGTCGTTGCCGCAGCACCAGTACCTGCGCCCGCGCCGGTACTTGCTGCCGTTTCCGCGACTGCCATGGCGCCAGCGGCGCCTGCTCCCGCCGTTTCCGCACCTGCTCCCGCCAAGGCCGCCAATGTCCTCCAGGACGACGGCAAACTGGCCGTCGGCGTTGGCGTCGATGGCGACGTGGTGCAAATCAAATCGCTGGACCGGGAGGCGAACCGCTTCAAGGTCGCTCCCAAGGTGGGCTTCTTCTTCAATGACCCGAGCGGCGCCTTCCGTTATTCGATCTCGGCGGTAGCCAACTACGACCGCCGCCTCGGCGACGGTCTGTACCTGAATAGCGCCGCCAGCCTGCAGTTGCTGGAAACGGTATCGGGCGTCAAGCAGCCATCGAACAGCAATTTGCCGCACGTACGTACCGATATCGCGGAATATTTGCGCGGCGGGCGTTTTTCGCTGAGCCGCGTCTTGCTGAACAAATACGACAATCCCGCCGAGCGCGTGTATACCCGCATGTCGGCCGGCCTGTATGAAGACATGTTCCGCGGCGTGGGCGGCCAGGTGCTGTACCTGCCGAAGGATAGTCGCTGGGCGGCCGACGTGGCTGTCGATGCCTTGCAGCAGCGTGGCTACAAGGGCTTGCTCGACTCGCGCGACTACAAGACGGTGACGGCGATCGGCTCCCTGCATTACCGCTTGCCGCACGATATTACCGTGACGGCGCGCGCCGGCCGCTTCCTGGCCAAGGACACGGGCGTGCGCGTGGAATTCAAGCGCCGCTTCCAGTCCGGTATCGAAGTCGGCGCCTGGTACACGCATACGAACGGCAACGACATCACCAGCCCTGGTACGCCGTCGAAGCCGTATCAGGACCGTGGCATCTTCCTTTCCGTGCCGCTGAACAGTATGTTGCCGATGGATACGCAATCGACAGCCGGCTTCGCCCTTGCGCCATGGACGCGCGACGTGGGGCAAATGGTGGCCTCGCCGGGCGATCTGTACGACATGTTCGAGCGTCCGCGCGCCGACATGCACAGCTACGATGGTCTGGGCAACTTTGCCGAGCGTCCGGACGAACAGCACCTGCCTGCCGTCAATCCGCCAGACCGGCCGTTTGTCAGCCCATGGCCCGCCATGCGCGCACGCCTGGAGCAATCCGCATCTGCAACGCCCAGCGCCCCTGAGTGGCTCAAGGCGACGGCAGTGGTCGGGGGCGTGGTGCTGGCATCAGCCCTCAGCGACAAGCCCGTCGACCGTTTCGTCAAGAAGCACGAGGATTCCAAGGTCTACCGCAACTGGGACAAGCTGGGCAAGGCCATGCCGTACGCGGCAGTGGGCGCCGCTGCCGCCGCCTTCGCCCTTGGCGATGAGCGCATGCAAAATACGGGACTCATTTCCCTGCAATCGGTTGCCGCGGCAACGGGCGTGGCAGTGGCCGGGAAATATGCGTTTGGCCGCGCCCGTCCAGAGGAAGACCTCGGAACGTGGAGCCGCGTCGGTAGCGGCAGTTCCCGTTCAAACTCGTCGTTCCCTTCTGCGCATGCCGCCATCGGCTTTGCCGCCGTGACGCCGTTTGCCAAGGAATACGATGCGCCATGGCTGTATAGCGTGGCTGCCGTGGGTTCCGCTGGCCGCGTGTTCGGCCGCAAGCACTGGGTGTCCGACACGGTCGCCGGCGGCATCGTCGGCTACGCCATGGGCAGCTGGCTGTGGCACGCGCAGCGCGACCAGAGCAAATCGGGCCTGTCGATCAATCCCGGCCCGAAGGAAATCAGCGTGACCTGGCAGGGCAAGTATTAAGCGCGCATGGCGCTCCCTTTATTCATACAACATTCATCCAGACAAAGACCAGCATGAAAAAGCAATTTCGTACTCCCCCGCCTTTCGTGAAACACATGATTTTCTCGGCTTTCCTGTTGGGGGCAACCTCTACCTATGCCGCAGGGCAGGACCTGGACATGGCTGACATGTCGCGCTCGAACCTGTCTCGAGCACAGGCAAGTGAGTCGGGCGCAGGTACCTTGCCCAGTATTCGTAGCGGCCGCAGTGATCCGCGCCAGGAGAAAACGCTGGCTGCCAATAATCTTAGCAAACAGGCTGCGGCAGGTACCAAGGCCGGCGCTTTCGAAGAGTATGTCGATGGCGTGACGGGAAAGAAACTGAGCATCTTCGGCAAGGATCTGTTCAGCGACGTGCCGTCCACCTTCGCGCCGCTCGATGGTGTCCAGGTGAACCAGGAATACGTGATTGGCACGGGTGACGAGTTGCAGGTGCGCGGCTGGGGCATGGTTGACATTGACGTCAGCGCCACGGTTGACCGCAGCGGTGCGATTTTCATTCCGCGCGTCGGCTCCATCAAGGTCAGCGGCGTGCAGTACAAGGATTTACAGGGCTATTTGAAAAAGGCCATCGGCAAGATCTACACCAACTTCGACCTGACAGCGAGCATCGCGCAAACGCGTGCCGTGCAAGTGTATGTGGTTGGCCATGCTGTTCGTCCTGGTACGTATACCCTCAATTCCATGAGCACCCTGCTCAACGCCCTGTTTACCTCGGGCGGTCCGGACGCCACCGGCAGCATGCGTAATATCCAGCTCAAGCGCGGCAAGGACACCGTCAGCACCTTCGACCTTTATGACATGCTGGTCAAGGGTGACAAGAGCCGTGACGTCACCTTGCGCGACGGCGACGTGATCTATATCCCTGAAGTGGGTCCGCTGGTGGCTTTGACGGGTAGCGTGAAGCAGCCGGCCATTTTCGAGTTGAAAGGCAACGCGACACTGGCCGATGTACTGAGCTGGGCCGGCGGCTTTGATTCGGCTGCGGAAACCAAGCAAGTGATCGTCGAGAAAAACGTCGATAACCAATACAAGACCGTGCTGGAATTGGTGGCCGATAAAGGTGTCTCCAGCAGCCAATTGGCCGGCATTGCCGTCAAGCCTACCGATATCCTGCGGGTGTTCGCACCAGGCGCTGTACCCGTCCAAGCGCAAATCCAGAATGAATACGTGCGCGTGGCTGGCGAAGCAAAGCAGAGCGGTATTTTCTTGCTGAAAAAAGGTGAAACCTTGCGCGAGCTGATCGCCCGTGTCGGTGGCGCCAATGAAAACGGCTACCTGTACGCCATGCAGTTGAACCGCGAATCCGTGCGCCGCGCCCAGCAAATCAAACTGAACCAAGTGGCCGACCGCTTCGAACGCGACCTGGAATCGAATGCGACTCAGCGCATGTCTGCTTCGGGCGACAAGGAAAATGCAGCGAAGACTGCGGCTGAAGTGGAGCAGCAGCGCCGCATTGTGCAAAAGCTGCGCACCGTCAAGGCGGAAGGCCGCATTGTGCTTGATTTGCCGGGTGTTGATACGCAAGTGAAAAACCTGCCCGACTTGCCGCTGCAGGATGGCGACTCGATCCTGATCCCGCGCCGCCCTGGTACCGTGGATGTGCTGGGTTCTGTCTTCCAGCAAAACGCGTTCGTTTACCGTTCACAGCGCACGGTTAACGACTATGTACAGCAAGCTGGCGGCATCACCGCGAATGCGGATAAATCCGAAATGTACGTGATTCGTGCCGATGGCACGGCGCAAAGCAGCCAAGGCACTGGCTGGTTCGGTGGCCTCGGTGGCACGGCGTTGAATCCTGGTGATACGGTTGTGGTGCCGGAGAAGATTGAACGCAGCACATTCATGCAGAGCTTGAAGGACTGGACTTCTATTTTCTATCAGTTTGGATTGGGTGCGGCAGGACTGAAAGTATTGAAAGATTGATTGCCGATTAATCGAGAATAATTCTGATTCAATCAGCGGAGTCTCTTTTTTATGCAGCTTGACAGCGCAATATCAAGATACCGTTCAATGCTATTTATATTTAATGTCTAAAATGAATGATAAAAATCATATTCATAGTCACGCAATTGTTGAGCCAGGTGCCGCGATTGGAGAGGCTAGCCATGTACTGGCATTTACCCATATTTTGCCTGGGGCAAGAATCGGCAGTGAGTGCAGCATAGGCGACCATGTTTTTATTGAAAATGATGTAGTGATTGGCGATCGGGTCACGGTGAAGTGCGGTGTCCAGTTATGGGATGGCATATCCATAGGTGACGATGTTTTTATCGGGCCGAACGCAACTTTTTCTAACGAAAAATTTCCCGGTGGAAAAAGAAATCGCGGACAGATCATGCGTACATCAATACGCAGCGGAGCCTCCATTGGTGCTGGTGCGGTGATATTGCCCGGGTTGGTCATCGCTGAAAATGCGATGGTTGGCGCGGGTGCCGTGGTGACAAAGAACGTACCGCCGCACGCCATTGTAGTAGGCAATCCTGCCCGCGTTGTCGGGTACACGCATTCCAGCGAACCGGTAGGTGAAACCGTCGGTCAAGCTGGCACCCTCGCCTCGTCTTTTAGCAAGGAGGGTGCTTTATGCCATGTTGCTGGCGTACGGCTATATAAATTCCCCCTGATTAAGGATATTCGAGGTTCCTTATCCGTTGGAGAATTTCAGAAAGAAATTCCATTCGATGCGGAACGCTATTTCCTTGTCTTCGGCGTTCCAAGCAAAGAGTTGCGAGGCGAACATGCCCATCATGCATGTCATCAGTTTTTAATTTGTGTGCATGGTTCCTGCTCTGTTGTGGCTGACGATGGAAAGGCTCGCCAAGAGTTTGTGCTCGACTCTCCTAATCTTGGAATTTATCTTCCACCTTTAACCTGGGGTATCCAGTATAAATATTCCTCGGATGCCGTTCTGTTGGTCTTTGCTTCGCATACCTATGATGCTGGTGACTATATCCGGGACTATAGCGAATTTCTGAATGTGGTTTCTTTATAAGGTATTGATTTCTTGGTTGAAATGATTCCATTGATGGAATTGTTTTCTGCCAGACGAAATGTATTTTTCCTGAAAAATTCGTGATTTGTCTTGTATGCAGATATGTGGTGACACGCTTGCTACAAGAAAGAAAAATATTAAGCAAGGGAGTATGAATGAGCAATATCGATAAAGCGCAGGATCGGTCCGAAACATTCGGGCGCGAAGGAAATGTAGATCTGATAGATCTGGTTATTATTGTCGCAAAAAATAAAAAAATCATTCTTGTTTCTACGTTTGTATCCATGTGCATCGCCGCGGGAGTGGCATTGTTGTTGCCGAATATGTATACGGCGCGAGCGCAGGTATTGCCTCCGCAAACGCAGACAAGTTCTGCAGCCTTATTAGGCCAGTTGGGAAGCCTGAGCGGTTTGGCAGGCGGTTCACTGAAGAGTCCTAACGATACGTATGTTGGTATCTTGAATAGCAGAACGGTCGCCGATAATTTGATTTCACGCTATAAGCTTGATGCTGTGTATGGAAATAAATTTTTGAGCGATGTTCGGAATAACTTGCAGAGTGCAACAAAAATATCTAGCGGAAAAGAAAATCTGATATCCGTCGAAGTTACGGATGCGGATCCTAAACTTGCGGCAGCGCTGGCGAACGGGTATGTAGAAGAGCTTCAAAAAATGACATCGGTATTGGCTGTTACCGAAGCATCGAAACGACGATTGTTTTTTGAGAAGCAATTGCAGAAAACCAAGCAGGATTTGACCAGTGCCGAAGAGGCATTGCGGAAGATACAGGAAAAAACAGGCCTGATAAAATTAAATGAACAGGCAGAAGCGGTCATCAAGGTTGCCGCAAATATTAAGGCGGCTATTGCCGCGAAAGAAATTGAGTTGGGTGTCATGCGCACGTCCGTCACCACCAGCAATCCGGAATTCATTCATCGTCAGCAAGAGCTTGCCGGCTTGCAGGCACAGTTAAGAAAAGTAGAAACAGGTGCGAATGCCGGAAATGGTGATATTTCAGTAGCTGTGACCGCCGTACCTGAACTCGGTCTGGAGTTTACGAGAAGTTTACGTGAGGTGAAATATCAGGAAGCATTATTTGAAATGTTTGCCAAACAATTTGAATTTGCAAAAGTTGACGAAGCGAAAGAAGGTTCAGTACTGCAAGTTCTCGATAACGCAATTGTCCCGGATACAAAATCGAAACCTAGACGTAGCATCATCGTCTTGCTGACGGGGGTAGCTGCCGCTGCCCTGGCTATATTTTGGGCGTTCTGGATCGAAGTTAGAAATAATCTGAAAAATAATCCTGATACTGCCATGCGTATTGAGAAATTGAAACGCTACTCCAGGTGGAAATAAATATTTCCTGCCATTTTCTTGAATGATATCGCAAGTGTATCGGCATTCTCAATTGCCGATGAATAATTGATTAATGATACCGGCCGTGGTTGGTTTTTACGGCTGCCATTGAAAAGGAAAGCCATGATACCGTTTTTGGATGTTAAATCCATTCAGCTAGAACAAGCCGACGAACTGAAAGCAGCATTTTCACGCGTGCTTGAATCAGGTTGGTATATTTTAGGAAATGAAGTAACGCAGTTTGAAAAAGAATATGCTGATTATTGCGGTGCAAAAGAGTGCATTGGTGTTGCCAATGGTCTGGATGCATTAATCCTGGCATTAAAAGCACTGGGTATTGGACCTGGGGACGAGGTTCTTGTACCTTCCAATACCTATATTGCGACATGGCTGGCGATTAGTCATGTTGGAGCGACTCCCGTACCTGTCGAACCGGTCATTGGGACTTCGAATATGGATCCAGCCTTGTTGAAGGCCGCACTGTCCGCGCGCACCAAAGCCATCATGCCGGTTCACCTTTACGGTCAGCCTGCTGAAATGGCGCCTATCATGTATTTTGCCCGAGAACATGGTTTGAAAGTAGTGGAGGATGGCGCGCAAGCCCATGGCGCCAAGTATCAGGGAAAACGTTTAGGTAGTCATGGTGATGCTGTTACCTGGAGCTTTTATCCAGGCAAGAATCTGGGGGCCTTGGGGGATGGGGGAGCTGTGACAACCAATGATTCGGAGCTCGCTGAACGTATTCGTGTGCTTCGCAATTACGGTTCGAAAGTCAAATATCATAATGATGTCATTGGATATAATTCCCGGCTTGATGAGTTGCAGGCAGCGTTCCTGCGCGTTAAATTACCATTGCTCGATACGGGAAATGCGCGCCGTTCCGCCATTGCAATGCGTTATCTGGATGGATTGAAAGATATTCCTGGAATACGTTTACCCCAGGTCGCAGAGGGCTGCGAGCCGGTATGGCATTTATTTGTTATACGTCATGCGCAGCGCCAGAAGTTGGCGCAACATCTGGCATCACAGGGTATTGGCACAGTAATTCATTATCCGATCGCCCCGCATCTGCAGCCGGCATATGCGCATCTTGGACTGCGCGCAGGCGCTCTACCCATTTCCGAATCCATGCATGCCGAAGTCCTCAGTTTACCTCTGGGGCCTACCATGTCTTTCGACGATGTTGACGCGGTGATATCTGCTATCCGTCAATTTTCCGTCGAATAGAGTCCTGCATGAGTTTACTAAAAACCAGTTTGCTGAACGGTATTGCGGTTAGTGTGCGAATGGGGACAGGGCTGGTTCTCAACAAAATATTTGCCATTTATCTTGGGCCAGGAGGCTTTGCAGCGATTGGCCAACTGCAGAATTTCATTGCCATGGTGACGACATTCGCTGCCGGGGCCTTGAATGTTGGAGTAACAAAATATGCTGCAGAATACCATGATGCACCGGATCTCAAGAAGCGGCTATTTCGCACAGCCGGCACTCTGACACTTCTTGGTTCGATCATTGGCAGTATTTCCCTGGTTATATTCAGTGGTTCATTGAGCCAATGGTTATTTTCTGGAAATGACTATACGGAAGCGTTAATCTGGCTGGCAGTGTGTCTGGTTCTGATTAGTTTGAATGCCTTGTTTCTGGCGGTGCTGGCGGGACAAAAAGAAGTAAGACGATATGTCGTGGCAAATATCGCTAGCTCTCTTATCGGCTTGTTGGTATCTGGTGTGCTTGCGTGGTATTTAGGCTTGCGAGGAGCAATGATTGCTTTGAGTTTGACGCAGGCCCTGTCGCTGGCCACAACAATGCTAGCATGTGGAAAACTGGATTGGTTCAAGCCAGCGGTATTTTTCGGCCGCATTGATCCGCAGATGGTAAAACTGTTGGGGCGTTTCGTAATAATGGCTTTTGTTTCTGCCGCAGTCGTCCCTGTTACTCAAATATTGATTCGGTCGTATCTTACCAGCAGTTTTGATATGGAGCATGCTGGATACTGGGATGCGATGAACAAGATTAGCACCATTTATCTTGCATTAATCACCACAACTCTTTCCCTGTATTACCTTCCAAGAATTTCAGAAATAAAGGAAGATCAAGTTCTAAGAGATGAGGTCTGGAATACCTTTAAAATAGTGTTGCCAGCCGTTTCAATATTCGCACTGATTATTTACCTCCTGCGCGGAGTTCTTACGACTATTCTTTTTTCCTCGGATTTCAGCAAGATAAATGAGTTAATGGGATGGCAGCTTATTGGTGACGTAATAAAAGTTACAAGTTGGTTGCTTGGGTATGTCTTGGTTGGGAAAGCGATGATGAAAATATTCATAGTAACTGAAATAGTATTTTCAGTATCATTGTATGCCTTGACTGTTTTTGCGGCGAATCAATTTGGATTTAAAGGTGTGGCAATGGCCTATGCACTGAATTATTTCTTGCATTTCTTGACGATGTATGTCGTTGTGATGGAATGGCAACTGAAAAGAAAAAAAGCATGATAGTCCGGGATAATCTGATTAAACGTGTTAAAAATCGTTTATATCTGGAGTTGATACGGATTATTCAATGGCCACGCGTTAAGTTTTACCGTCTACTCAGCACTGCTACCGTTATTGATAACGGTGCAAAAATTCTTCAGCCAGTATTTTTTTCAGGTAAAGGAACGATAACTCTTGGACGCTGCACCCTTGGTACGTTCCCATCACCTTTGTTTTTTTCCGGATATATGCATATCGAAGCGCGTGAATTTGAGTCGACGATATCCATCGAGGATGGTGTCTTTATCAATAATAACGTATGTATGATTGCAGAACGTAGTTCCATTCATATTGAAAAAGATACCTTGATTGGACCGGAAGTCAGTATTTTCGATTCGGACTTCCATGGACTGGAGCCACATTTGCGGAATGCTGGACTACATAAGAGCAAACCTGTTCATATAGGCACTAATGTATTTATAGGTTCTCGAGCAACTATCCTGAAAGGCGTCCAGATCGGCAGTAATAGCGTGGTAAGTGCTGTATCGGTAGTGGTCAAGGACATTCCCCAAAATACCATCGTTAGCGGAGGGCAGCCTTATGCTGAACGTGCTTTGACAGGAAGACAAGAGGCAAAAAATAAATGAGTGCGATGGATATTCTGCCAGTAACTATTGTCGTTGTAACTTTCAATAGTGAAAAAACGATTGTTGAAACATTGAATAGCCTGTTGCAGCAGGATTACCCGGCCCTTGAGATTGTTGTCAGCGATGATGCTTCAAAAGACAATACTGTCAATTTGGTTGAACAATGGAAATTACAGCACGAAGCGTCATTTCAGCGCATAGTACTGCTCAAAAGTGCGACTAACCAAGGAATATGCAGGAATGTGGCGAAGGCATATTCTGAGGCGCGTGGAGCATGGATTAAACCTATTGCTGGTGATGATTTCTTGCTTCCAGATGCGATAAAGGGATACATGGCTATGGCCCGTGATTCTTCGCATTCCGTCATCGTTTCCAAGGTAATTCCATTTATTGACTCTTCAGAAATTGATGTTGTTAAGAGCAAAGTTATTCCAAGTGAAAAAAATTCTGCTCTTATTTCTGGTCCATCAGATAAATTATTGAAATCACTATATGTTCGTAATGAAATTCCGGCGCCTGGGATAATTTTGAGAAAAAAAGATTATCAACAAATTGGTGGAATCGATATTTCATTTTCCCATCTGGACGATTGGCCTCTATGGATTAATATGCTGGAGGCAGGAAAATCTTTCGGCTGGTTACCGCAGCCCTTGGTCGCATATCGTATTAGTATTGGTTCGGTATCAGCTGGACGGAATTCCACACATGTCAGTGTAGATTTTTTGCAGGATCATCTTACATTTTACAAGAAGTATCAGATTGGGAAACTTGATCTTTTGAACAGATGGGATCGTATGCTTGAAATTTGGCGTTTCAAGCTGGCAAAAAGACTGTTACGCCCTTATCCGCGCGTGTATACGGCGACAGGCATAGTGCGCTTGTTTAGTCCGATTTATCTGGCACTCCGTTTGGGAATTATTCGGCCGGCACAGGAAAAACTCGATGCGAATTATATTCATAGTTGATTAGATATATGAAAATAATAATCATATTTACTGCATTGATATTTCATGATTTTCTTTGCTACTTGCGTTTTACTGTTCGACGGGCGAAATTACGAGTGCTAGGTGTACGAGTTTCCAGAAGCGCCAGTATTTCTGTCGATCAACATAGTGTCTTGGCTGTTGGGGAGAATGCATCTATCGGAAACGGTACACTTTTAATTTCCGTTGCCGATTCGCTCGCACGAGAAAAGAGAGGTGGCAGTTTGTCCGTAGGTAAAAATACTGCAATAAATGAATATTGCAATATACGGGCATCTGGATGTGATATCAGAATTGGCAATGATTGTTTGTTCGGGCAGTTTGTTACTGTTATTGGAAACAATCACGGTATCGACGCATCAAGTTTAATTCGGGATCAGCCTTGGGATATGAAAAAATGTGGGGTCAGTATTGGAAATGATGTATGGTTGGGCGCACATTCTATAATTTTGCCAGGTGTCGATATCGCGAATGGTGCTGTGATAGCAGCGGGAGCGGTAGTTAATAGAAATGTTCCTGCTTTTGAAATTTGGGGTGGTGTTCCTGCCAAGAAAATTGGATCCAGATTGGCGTCACAATAATATTTTATATTGTTTATTTTATATATTTTAAAAGTACATGGTAGTATAAGTTGATGAAAATATTATTTATAAATACTCTTTACTCTCCCTATATTGGCGGAGGTGCTGAGATTATCTTAAAGTCACTAGTGGAAGGAATTGCATCTCAAGGACATGAGGTGTGCGTGCTCAGTACTTGTGCAGAAGATGATCATGAAGAATTTATAGATGGTATCAGGGTTATTCGAGTTCGCATTGAAAATGTTTATTGGAACTACAGTAAAGATAATAAAAGTTCACTGCAGAGGTTACGCTGGCATTTGAATGATATATATAATTTTTCCATGGCGAAGAAAGTTGAGAGAATAATCAATGAATTTCAGCCGGATATTGTCAATACACATAATGTAGTCGGATTTTCTGCAGCTGTCTGGCCGGCAATCAGAAAGTCAAACATTCCCATTGTTCAGGTATTGCATGATCAGTATGCTATCTGTCCGAACTCCAATATGTTCAAGGATGGGAAACGTTGCGAGAAACAATGTAATAAATGCAAGGCATTCAGACTTTGCCATAAAACCTTATCTAATAATGTAAATTGTGTTGTTGGCGTAAGTGATTTCGTACTGCAGCATCATTTGCAGAATGGGTTATTTGCAAAATCTGAGATGAAAACTTCCATTCTAAATGCAAAACAGTTCAAAGTGACAGCGATACCCAAAAAGGGCATCGACAAGAGAAATATTCGATTCGGTTATATCGGTGCTCTAGTTCAGGCAAAGGGCATCGAAGTTTTATTGCAGACATTCTCTGGGCTTTCTGCATTCGATAATATCAGTTTGACGGTAGCAGGGAGTGGGTCAGCAGATTATGTGCGCGGATTGAAAAAATATGAGGGGGAACGTATAAATTTTATTGGTTATATTTCACCCGATAAATTTTTTGAAAATATTGATGTCTTAATTGTTCCTTCGCTATGGAATGATACTCTTCCAACCGTTGTTTTTGAGTCTTTAGTTAATGGAATTCCCGTGATTGGAAGTTCAAGAGGCGGAATTCCAGAAATGATTAGTGAGGGTAACAATGGTTTTTTGTTTAATCCAGATTCGTCAGACGAGTTGAAAAAAATCATTCTTGCCATTGAGGAAAATCCATCCATTATTGACGATATGCGCGATTTTTCGTTGGAATCGGCAGATCGATTTATGGATGTAGAGTCATGGATAGATAGATATTTGAATATATTTTCAGATTTGATGCTTGAAGGAAAATAGATTTTCAATTTCTCCTTTTTAAGTTAATGGAATATTTTTATGGGAAATGGTGTTTTGATATGATGAAACGCTTTGTATCGGCATTATGTTCTCCCGGTGCGCTATCGTTGGTGCTTATGTGCCAGTTGACCGATGTTGGATTTTACGGAATCAAAGCTGGTGAATTATTGGCACTTTTAATGTTGCCATTTATCATGTTGCAACCAGGAAATGTGAGAAAATCGGGAGGGATTATATTTCTGCTCCTTTTTTTATTTCTGCTGTTATCTACATTGGTCAAAAACCCTTTTGTGGATTTCTTCCAGCCCGCCCTGGTGGATAATTTACTGAAGGAA
Source organism: Janthinobacterium sp. SUN026 (assembly GCF_030397625.1). Classification (NCBI taxonomy): domain Bacteria; kingdom Pseudomonadati; phylum Pseudomonadota; class Betaproteobacteria; order Burkholderiales; family Oxalobacteraceae; genus Janthinobacterium; species Janthinobacterium sp. SUN026. The sequence continues at coordinate 170,171 of NZ_JAPQNU010000009.1, forward strand.
CCATATGTAATTTCGCTGGTACGTTTTTTTGAACTGCTTTTATGTGGTATTGCACTTTCCTATACTTTTTTTCTTTGCAGGAATGGTGAGCGTGCAAAAGACATGCTGCATTGTTTTCTGACGCAGAATGCGGTTTTTGGTGCTTTTTTCTTCTTGTGTTTTATTGCATCATTTGCCGGAATTGATACAGGCATGACTTACGGAGAAAAGCATCGGCTGAAAGGCTTCTTTGTCGAAGGCGGGCCTCTCGGAGCATATTATGCAGCGTTATTCTGTCTGGATATTGTCGCAAATAAGAAGCTAACGAAGCCTTCCATTATTTTTCTCATGGTTATTCTTGCGGCACAATCCAAGGCTGCTATTTTCTTGCTCGTATTTTATTTTGTTATTTATGGTTTGCTGAGTCAGCGCCGTCTTTCCGCCAAACTTCTGCCGATTTTTTTCAGTCTTTCGATTGCGGTAGTTGGATATACGTTTTATGGAAATCACATTATGGGATATGTGAATAATATTGCGGATATCGAAGGTTCCTTGATTGGTCGAGAAAATGATCCAAGTATTGTAATGGGAAGGGTTAGTGGATCTTTTATTGGTACCAACATTATCCTGGATAACCCGATATTAGGTGTCGGTTTGGGGAATTATTCATTGGTGAGAAATAACCCGGATTATTTGGGCGTTTTTCCTGCGGTTGATTTGTGGGATTTAACTGGACTTGGTATTTACACTATTCCAATAGAAAGCGGATTGCTCGGGCTATTTGCATTTTTTATCGCCTTTTGGTACTTCTACAAGAGGTTGGGCGGAGCGATTTCCCGCCAGATTTCGATTATTCCCCTGATCTGCCTGATTTTTGGAACACAATTTTATTTCATATATTTGTGGGTAGTTTGGGGATTTGCATCTGCATTATCAGAGCGTACGAATTTTGATAAAAAAAATCAATGATGTGAAGTTGATAGAGGATTGTTGCGTGAAAATATTATTTGTAAAATTGGGTGCCATTGGCGATGTTGTTCAGGCAGCAATCGCATTGCGCTGCTATCAGATGCAATATCCCGAACATGAGGTTCACTGGCTGACCAGTAGCAGTCTTGCTACTTTTGTGCGCGCCACAGGTGTTGCTACGAAGGTCATCGAGATTGATGAGAAGAAGATTTTGAGCGGTCCGCTGATTCCAAGGATGCTCAAGCTATTGGCTTTTTCCACGGAACTGGGGCTGAATGGAGAGAAATATCACCGTATTGCCACTGCTTATTTTGACTGGCGTTATCGTTTGCTGACCTTGTTTTCGTCGCCCAAACATCGGATTTCATTTGGTATAGGTAAGAGAAAAATTAATCTCATGCCGCATAGAAACCGTGTCTATGAATACTTTCGCCTGTTATCAGGCAAAGATGCGGATCTGAATATTGATATTGCAGATGCAGGGCATTATATCGGTAAGGTTTTGCTGGATAGTACGATCAGAAAAGAATCGACACAGTATCTTGATGCTTTACCCAAGGGATATGTTGTATTGTTGCCAGGTGGTGCCAAGAATATGTTACGCACTGATGACCTACGCCGTTGGCCAGTGGGGAATTATAGAAAAATTGCTGAAAAGTTAATCGATGCAGGTTACGCAGTGGTGTTGGCAGGAGGGCCTGGTGATACTTGGGTGCGCTCTACATTTTCTGATATTTCTCATATTGATTTAATTGCTGAAACTGACCTCTTTGAATTATTGCATTTGCTTCAGAAGGCTCAATGTGTATTAGTCCATGATACCGGGCCATTGCATCTGACGGCGTTAACGCAGGCCCCACTTGTAAGCTTGTTTGGTCCAACGCCATCCAATGCGTTTATGCCGATAGCCCGCAAGGATACGATTATTTTGAAGACTGGTAATAAAGTCGCTTGTAGTCCGTGTTATGACGGCCAAAATTATGCAGACTGTGCAAAAGCCCGGTGCATGGACGAGTTGGATGTGGAGCAGGTATGGACCTCGATGTCGATTTTATTGAAAGATGGAAGATAAGATGAAAGTAGCATTGGTACATTACTGGTTGGTTACCATGCGGGGTGGTGAAAGGGTTTTGCAGGCAATGGCAGAACTGTATCCCGAGGCTGATATTTATGCCCATGTTATTGACATGAAGATGGCTGAGCGCGAATTTCCCGGCCATAAGCTCTATGAAACTTTTATATCTCGTCTGCCATTTGCCAAAAAACTCTATCAAAAATATCTGCCATTGATGCCGATGGCATTGGAACAAATTGATTTCAGTAAATATGATCTTGTTATTTCTAGTGAAAGTGGGCCGGCAAAGGGAATTGTTGTACCTCCCGGTGTGAAACATATCTGTTATTGCCACTCTCCCATGCGCTATGCGTGGGATATGTATCATGACTATCGCAGGAGTTCTGGTTTCGTTACGCGTCTTCTTATGCCATTTTTGATGCATAGGATCAGAATATGGGACGCGTTAAGTTCAATGCGGGTTGATAAATTTATTGCGAATTCCAATTTCGTTGCACAGCGTATCAGTAAATTTTACAGGCGCGAGGCAACGGTTATTCATCCTCCGGTTTCCATGGCTGATTTTAGCATTTCCAAGGATATTTCTGATTATTATCTGATGCTGGGGCAACTGGTTCCCTATAAGCGAGCAGACTTGGCCGTTGATGCTTTTAATCAAAGCGGAAAAAAACTGATCATCGTCGGTGAAGGAAGTGAACTGAAAAAGTTGCAGAAGATTTCTAAATCCAATATTACTTTTCTCGGTCGGCAATCATTTGCCAATATTCAGAAATTGTATTCCGAGTGCCAAGCGCTTATTTTTCCGGGTGTTGAAGATTTTGGCATCGTACCGCTGGAGGCAATGGCTTCCGGAAGGCCGGTTATTGCATTGGCAAAAGGTGGAGCCTTGGAAACAGTGATTGATGGTAAAACTGGATTCTTTTTCTCCGACAGCACCGTTGAATCGCTCAATGGCGCCGTTGAAAGATACGAACGATGTTCGGCAGTGCTTGTACCTGATGATATTCGCGCACATGCGAACACATTTTCCGTGGAAGTCTTCAAGAAGAACATTCAGGAATTTATTCAGCACTCTTAAAACATTAAATATGTCGTACGATATGCTGAGTGAAAGCTGGCGGCTGCTTGGGCGGACGTAGTTGCGATTTGATAAATTTCTTTAGTTTAAGAAATTTGACGCAATAAAATTCGTTATCGACTGCGGTCAGGGAACGAAAGCCATGCGAAGAAAGATGACTTCGCATCACCGTCCCAAGCATCGTGAATGGCTACGCTGCCTGCTTCAAGGGTTTTGACATGGCTGGAGAAGTGACGCAAGCGCGCGTGGCAATCAGAAATTGCAATGCGCGCTGCGCCTCCTATCTCCTTCTATTCAGTATGCACCATCTTTTTTGAATATGACCTTCACGGTCTTGAGCAAAATAACGATGTCATTGAATAATGACCAATTTTTCACATACCAGGCATCCAGATAGACACGGGTATCGTAGCTGACATCGTTTCTGCCACTGACCTGCCAAAGGCCAGTCACCCCGGGTTTTGCTTCTAGATAGTAATCAATCTGGTTGCCATAACGCTCCAATTCAGCATCTACCACCGGGCGGGGCCCCACCAGACTCATTTCGCCTTTCAGTACGTTCCATAGTTGCGGTAGTTCATCAAGACTGGTTCTGCGTAACAGGTGGCCGATGGGGGTGATACGGGGATCATTTTTCAATTTGAAATCGCGATCCCATTCTGCCCTGGCTTCTGGATCGCGCTCCAATAATTCCTTGAGCAGGACATCGGCATTGACGGCCATGGTGCGGAATTTATAGCAGAGAAAGTGTTTGCCATTTTGTCCCACTCGTTTGTGTCCATAGAATACCGGCCGGCCGGATGTCATGACTTTAGCTGTAATCCATAAAAGGATAGGGGAGCCGATGATCATGATTGCAATGGCTGCCACCAGATCAAAGCTGCGCTTGATCAATTGTAGGCCCGGCCGAGCAAGATTATTTCGCATGGTGAGCAGTAATACTTCATGCGTAAAGAAGTGATTGACTTCCATCCCATACAGCGGCAAGCCGCGTACGGCAGGCACCACTTGCATATTGGCAATTTGACGGCTCACTTGCTGGATCATGCTCTGATACGCATCGATGCCACCTTGCTCCAGGGCGACCACCGTATGTGGATTGCCAAGGCGGGCCAATGTTTCTTCCGGCGCCGCGCCCATTGGCAACCAAGGTATGGTTTCTCCATTGCGATTGAGATAATGATGGATGAAGCGTTCCTGCCCCTCCGGGATAAGGAAGGCGATCAAACGATAGCCCATTAACGCTTCTTCATCGAATGCCCGGGCCGTTTGCAGGGCATTGTCACCCCAGCCGACGATAACCATGGGACGTATCCACCCGCCGGCTTTCAGTAGCGGGTACTTTACCAACGCGCGCGCCAACAGGACAAAGACGGGGACAAGTAACCATGTAGTCAGCAGCATTGCGCGCGAGGAATCGCGCTTGCCGAGGAATACTAGAGCTGCATCGATCAGGCCCATGACCAGTGCGATTTTCAGGATTTCCTTGATTTCGTTGGAATACGGGCGGCGTTTAGCATGATGTCCCTTCATCTTGAAGCCTGCAATTGTCACGAGGGACAATAGGCAATAGCTGAACATTCGCGAGGTGCCCATGTCGGTATCTAATGCACTGAGTTCATGGTAATCCAAAGTGAGCAAGCCTGCCACCAAAAATGCCATGAACATCGCCAATACATCAGCCATGGTCAAGAAATATTTCTCCGCCTGGTTGCTGCAATACCACTTGGTCTTCTGTATAAAAATGCTTTCAATTGGTTTCATGATGACTTGCTAAACCTTATAAACTTCAGTGTGAATTGCGTAAGACTATTTCTTGATGCGTGCGCGGTAGTTCATCCCCGGCCATAACGCACTTCAAACCACGCGATATCGTCTTTACCCCAATAACTTTCCGATTGGATTTCAATTAATTCCAAAGGAACCTTGCTGGAAAAATGACCATAAACGTGAACCGGAACCAGCGCAAAGAATTGCCGGTATGAGGGGGAGTAGTCATGTATGCATTAATGTAAATTGGATAGAACTGAGTAATTCATCATTCGACATGCTTTAAAACTTGCCCGGTTTGCCGCGCTTGGATGCTGCGGCGTACATACTGGCAAAAAATCAATATTGCCGACAGAGGTACAGTACAAGAATATTTGTACTTTCTCCCGACTCCATGGAGCCAGAGAGGCACGCACTTTGGCTCGTCCTGTATTGTAGTTTGCTCCCCCGGTATTCCTGCTTAGCACGCAACGTTTTCAAGCAAAAAAGCAACAAACACGCATAGAGCGCTGATGCTGAGAATGAGCACGGCTGCTGCGGCGCAATCTTTGACGATCTTGATGCTGGGATGAAGGGCCGGGTGGAGGTGATCAATCAGATTTTCGAGGGCGGTGTTGAAGAGCTCCGCCGCGAGGACCATGCCACAGTTGAGCAATAACAAAGCCCACCAGATCATCGCTGGCTGGCACCAGGCAAGTACAAGCAATACCAGGAGGGCGGCAAGGCATTGCAGCCGGAAGCTCGATTCCATGCGGAAGGCGGCGCCCAAGCCTTGCAGGGCAAATCCCATGCGTTTGTGGAGAGGCTGGTTTTTCATTAACTATGCATGATTGGTCAGGGCGTTTCATTTTCCTGACGGCTGCTGCTTTTGGCGCGCGCATTATTGAAGAAAAATAAAAAGCCCGTTTTCAAGAAATGAAAAAGGGCTTTTATCGAGGAAGTGGCGCTGCGTACGACAAGGCCGGCTTCTCGTGAGACCAAGCCAGCGTCTTGCGGTTTGACGTCAGTCCGCGGGCTTGGTCTTGTCTGTTTCAGCCAAAGGCGTCGACAGATTATTTGGTGACGTGGCTTGGGGTCGTGTGCGCGGTGGTCGAGTCCGAGCTAGCTGCACCGGCCACAACGGCAACTGCTGCGCCGATGGCGATCAGGGCGCTCGTGCTCAGGCCGGCAACGGTGGCGCCGGCGGCAGCGCCAGCTGCTGGAGCAGCTGCTGCTGGAGCAGGAACTGGAGCCGATTGAGCCATGGCTTGTGCGGAAGCAAAGCACAGGATTGCCGAAGCGATCAGAATTTTCTTCATGGGATATCCTTTTAGGTTGAACAGCGGGAATGCTAAACTGTCACATGATTGTAGCAACATTTCTCTTGCTAGTCTGCGCCGTACAGGCTACGGCGACAATAATTTGGTGTATTTTAGCCGCATAGCTGATCATTCACCGCGTCTGGCTGTTCGCGTTGTTGTTCTCTATCAACAAAAATGATGCCCTACCGATGCGTCTTCACATGTCTTTTTGCAAAGCATGGGAGAATTCCCGGGGAATTCGAAAGCGCCGCACAAGTTTGCCAAGTCCTCGTCATCCCGCGTAAAATGCAGGCTTCGCGGGTGTAGCTCAATGGTAGAGCAGAAGCTTCCCAAGCCCCTCCACCTCGTCAAGAGCCACTGTTCATGCGGCTCTGAAGCGCATGAGTCTGCGATCACACCAAAATTCCACCTTAATCAACAAGTTACTTGCCATCACATTTTCGACCCCACATCTAGTCAAAAAATCTGCTGATGTGTGCTGCGATGGCCGGTTGAATCCGCACCCCGAAGCGGACGTACGTAACAAGGAATAGTGTAGAAGTTGCCCGAGTCGCAATCCCGGAGCGTGTCCGGTCGAACCATTTGTTACGTCCCATCTTTGATGTGGAAGTCGATGAATCGCCGTAGACCATATCGCTCCGCCGGCTGCGATGATATCTCGAATGCTGTTTTGGTTTGCCAGTGCGTCAATCCACTTCCGGTCGGAAAGACATCTTGTGATGCCTTAGCCCACTGAATTTCGATGCAGTTTGGCGTACTTCCCACCTTCCGAACCTTTCCAAACACTACGATCTTGCCCTCTTCGCCTTTTAGTTTTCCAAGCACAACACCATCCCCAGGTCTGAGCTTGCGCGCAATGTCGTCGTAAGTATTGGATAGGCCAGCAACCGCGACGGGCGGAGGCAGTTCGCCCATCGCGACGAGCGCGTCCAGTTGCTGCTCAGTCGGCATCTCGAATTTCCAGAATTTCACATTTTTCTCCCATTGAGTTAACAGCCCGCTTTAGTGGGGCGCTTGAATGATGGGCAGGCGGATGCTTCATAAAATTCTGCGATTTTTAGCGGACACATCGCTTGCCAATTTGTGCTGTAGACGTCTTCGTGATCACGCGATAGCCATCTACCCCCGGTCCGCTTTTGACTGAATCCTGCCGTTCGCTCCAGCATAGCAGGGTACCAGGTTGAAAAATTCAATGATGGCCGCCACAGGCCGGTACGACCCAAAGCGGTCCTTCCGGGTACCTGTGGCCCACGGTTGCTTCGCCAAGATATACCGCTCGCGCCCGTATAGAATTGTCCGGGTAATCCGCTTCCCTCCAGCCCTTTTCTACTGAAGACGCCGCACGTTATCCCATTGGACCTGAAGTGCTTCCACTGAAGGACGGCGGTGCTTTTGCGGTGGCATGAGGAGTGGATTTCCTTCCAGAGCCCGATACATCGGCGCAGTAAGGATGGGACTGACCCACACGGTAAACTCCTCTGGATCGACGGCAACGAGTCCCAAGTCCCATAGGGTATGAATATCTGCACGTAACAGAAGGCCGTTCGTGATCGTGTTGGTCGCAGGGCCCAAGTAAGGCGTAATATGTGCAGCTTCCAGAACAGCCACGACGTCGCACCCTGAGATGGCACATTTTCCGTCGAAAGCCTTAATCAGATCAGCCCGAAATTGAGGTTGGCCGCGCCGTTGTACCACGGAACGCAGTGTTCTATCGCGTGCATCCTCTTGATTGCCGGGATAGAATTCACTTTCGCCCTCAGTCCCAATCTCCTTGAGTAGCCCGCTAAACGGGCCATCCTCGTTAGCCTGCTGGGAGTCGTCCCTCTCTAGCTCAACGATGGTAAATCCACGCGATCTTAAGTATGTATTCGAAGGTCTGCCACCGTAAAAGGTGTTGGCCGGCGTATCGGTAGCGATGGAAATAATTTTTTTGGGCGGGTACAGCTGGCCTTTGTGATCAATCGCGTACGCATAGTTCTTATTCCGCTCCCAGCCGCTGTATTCGTCCGAACCCCGCCACTGCGCATCGAAAATCTGCATTGCTTCTTCCACCGCACTGCTTGCTACGTCCTTGATCTTCATTAGCTGTCCTTTAATAATTTCGACGGGGAAAAATCTTTCTAAACCGTCCCAGCTCGGGGTCCCCCGAGGGTATTTTCGTGGCCGCGTCCTAAGGCAGTCCGAAAGTCTGCTCTTGGCCCAGGCCGTGTAAAAACGCTGTTTTCGTGTAAACGGATGCCGCTGGGTAAACGTTAAGCCAGTATCTCATCAATACAGGTGCAAGATGAAACGCTTTATCGAAGGCGACGCCAGAGGGCAAGGTACGCTTCTGCCAGAACTACTGGGCTTTGAGGGTGTTCAGCCAGCAAAAACAGGACGGCCGGCATATCACCCAGCCGTGCTACTCAAGCTCTACATTTACGGCTACCTCAATCCTATCCAATCAAGCCGGCGACTCGAGCGCGAAGCGCAGCGTAACGTCGAACTTATGTGGCTGATGCGATGACTGACACCGGACTTCGAGACGATCGCAAACTTCAGCAAGGACAACGGCAAGGCAATCCGTAACGTCTGCCGGCAGTTCGTCGTGCTATGCCAGCAACTGGATCTGTTTGCTGATGCGGTCGTTGCGATTGACGGCAGCAAGTTCAAGGCGGTCAACAGCAGTGAGCGCAATTTCACGCAGGCCAAGCTCAAGCGCAGGATGGAAGAAATCGAGGCCAACATTAACCGCTATTTGGGAGACTTGGATACGGCCGACAGGCAGGAACCGGCGGCGAAGCAAGCGCGCAGCGCCCGACTGAACGACAAGATTGCGGCGATGAAATCGCAGATGGCTGCCCTCAAGGAAATCGAAGCGAGGCTGGAAGCGACTGGCGAAACGCAGATCTTGCTGACCGATCCGGATGCGCGTTCAATGATGACGCGTGGCTCAGGTCAAGAGCCACTGTTCATGCGGCTCTGAAGCGCATGAGTCTGCGATCACACCAAAATTCCACCTTAATCAACGAGTTACTTGCCATCACATTTTCGACCCCACATCTAGTCAAAAAATCTGCTGATGTGTGCTGCGATGGCCGGTTGAAAAAAATCTGACCGTTGGCTAAGGTGCCCGAAGCGCCTTACATCACAAATTCCTATCGCACCGATTGAATCCACCCCAAATTGTATCTTTCCTGCATGTGACGTCACAGGTGAGGATCCTCGTGGATTAAGGGATTAGTAGCGGAAACCGTTCTCGATGTGCACGAAGGTACGTCTTCTGGGCATCATTGAGCGTTTTGCGCAAGTTTGCCGGAGCACCAAGCAATTGGCGGTCAGTCGTTGTAAATGCCGTGGAGCAGAGCATCATCCCATCATCAGCAAAGCCGATCAAGCCGCGGTCAAACAGTGCATCAAGCGTGGCAACTAGGGGAAGGCCATTGTTCGGATCTTGGCGCTGGGCATTGGAAGATGAACACCAAGGTATCGCATGAGAGGCACGCAGTACGGGAAGCAAGGAACACCCAGTAACTGCACACCGGTCATCCCATAGTGCAAGCAAGTCGTCGCGATATTTACCCTGGCACAGACGCGTTAACGCCCATGCTCGCGCTTCCGTAGGATTGTGGGCGTACTTGGCTTCGATTGCTGCGATATCGGCATCACTTGCATGGGCTGCTACCAAGTCCCGCAAAGCATCTTTATTCGTGACTATAGATCGTACTGCTCGTGAAGGTGTACCGCAAAGATCTTTGACTATCTTGTAATGAACCGGATTTCTAGCAATGTCAGCAAACCAAGAAACCTTTTTTTGGTACTCAAGCGATTCATCCGATACGAGAAGGTTGGGATCAGTGACGGCAACGGAATGCTCATCAAGTACTGTACCTGCAGCCACAACCCCTATGAGGTTAGCGTAAACAAAAATAGTTGCACCACGAGCGATGCTATCCAGTTCTTCCTGATAAAAGGATTCCCCGCTAGTGATGATGACTTCATTTTTGATCCAGGCGTCGTGGTGGCTGTAGTCCCTATTTGAGACCGCATCGGTATTGAGAAAAACGGTTGCTAGTTTTTTCTTTTGCTCTTTCTTCTTTTTCAAGGCCTACTACTCCTGATGCTGGTTTAAATTTGAGGGCGTTCATAGTCATTTTTCGATAAAACATCTCGCTCTCACATGGTTAGCTGGCCGACAATGTATACCCGGACTGCGTTGTCTGCCTTCATGTTTTCATGGATGGTTCCCGTATCGAAAATAACACGGAACCAACATGGACCTCTACCAAAAAAACTACATCAAGCTGCTGCAACTTCTCCCCAGCCTGCATGAGATGAACGGACCAGCTAAACTCACTGCGCTTGGACATACCGATGTGCATGTAGACATGATCGAGCGCCATAAGCATCGCTTGGTGCTTCGTATGAGCCACTACATCCAGCGACTGCATGGTGCAGCGATACCTGCCCCTGATATGACCATCGAAGTGTTTCCGCTGGCGGAGACCGTTGGCGCGCTGACGTACAGTGATTGCTTCGGCTCTCGCAAAGTGTTTTGCCCAGAATTGATGGCCTTCAGCCCGCTTGCAAAAGCGGAACTGAACAATTTCTTGGAACAGTGGCTGACGAAGATGATTGCTGAAGGGCGAAGCCAGCCGAAATCTGAACGAAGGGAAAACGCTGCGTAGCGATCGTTGCTCTAGTGTGATATTTATCGATGACCTACGGATGCGTTTTTCATGGAACCGCAGCCTCGTGTTCTGCTATTGTTCTAGCACTTCAAGCTAGGGCAGAGAAATGGGAAAAAGCATAAGGATCTATCTTCCAAACGACACGGTAGCTGGCATTCGTCACGCCGAAATAGCAAACTGGACCGGGCAGGCTCTTGCATGTCCTCGCTCGCTTTTTAGCGAATTACGCGAGTGGCCCGAGGTCCAACGTCCCGGGGTTTATATTTTGTTCGGTGTGAATGACGAGACTGGTGCCGAAATCGCATATATCGGCGAAGCTGAAGTGCTCGCTGATCGCTTGCACAGCCACCTGTCAGGGAAGGAGTTTTGGTCGGAGCTGGTGAGTTTCAGCAGCAAAGACGAAAACCTTACGAAAGCTCATGTACGCTATTTGGAAGCGCGCCTGGTCGTGATGGCAGGTGAAGTAAACCGCTATCAGCTGGAGAATAATCAGACACCAGCGCTTCCAGCTTTACCAAGAGCTGATCGGGATGCGATGGAGGAGTTTTTGGCTTTTGCAAAGACGCTTCTTGGGGTCTTGGGGCATCGCCTGCTAGATCCCCTTGTCGTCCGCAGAAACGTTATAGACTCACAAAACACTGCTCTGGATAAGCATACCCCTACGCCAGCAGCCAAGGTTCTTGAGCCGTCTTCCGTTTTTCATCTTAGGGTTAGCGGCCTACACGCCAAAGCTGTTTGGACGGAAGAGGGCATGGTCGTCTTGGAAGGCTCAGATGCGGCCCTGAAGCCAGCTTCGAGTCTAACCGGCGGGGCTGTCGCACTAAGACAGATGATGATTGCATCTGGAGTGCTGGAAAGCTTAAACGAGAAGTTGATCTTTAGACGCGACCATATGTTCAAGACTCCATCGCAAGCGGCGGGAATCGTCACTGGATACTCGATCAACGGACGAGACAACTGGAAGCTAGATGACGGCACGACCTTCAAGCAATATTTCGAAAGCGGCCTTGACCTTATCTAACCTGTGTCTCGTCGAGAATCGTTTTATCAACCCAGCTTCGCCTTGATCAGTTGGTAGTAGGTACTGGCACCCGCTGCGCTCAACTTCGCTTCGGCTACAAACTGTTCAACGATCTGCTTGCGGGTCATATCTTTTTGCTTCGACATGCGCACGTAGATGGCGGATGCGATTTCCATCTTCGTCGGCGCCTTCGGCTTCTTCTCGGTCTTGGGCGTAGTTGACACGCCTGTATCGGGTTTTCCTTCGCTTCCCATCCTATCTGCCGTCGGCGTCGATGAAATCGGCGTAGCGGCGGTTTTAATCGGTCCAGTCACGCTGGGCGATGCACCGGCCACGGATGTTTGCGAGACAGTGGTCGTGTTCGACGGCATTGCCGGTTTGTGGTCGTTCGTTGTCTTCGGCAGCTCGGTTGAAGTAATCTTCGCATTCATGATGTAGGCTCTGGTGTGTTTTAAAGAGCCTTTACCATCAACAGTTTTCACCGGCTAGGCAACGACCAGCTTGCAGGTCAAAACCTGTTCATCTTGTCGCGATCAACTGATGCCAACATCCGCTGTGACAGCAATTTTCGGTGTGCAGCCACCTCATTTCCCATCACACCCGCTGGGGTATCCGCTTAAAACCCGCATGAATGCGGGGCTGCGAGAGCTACGTTAGAAGCTTTGAACGCTTATGATGTGTACTTTAAGTGGAATGGTCCTGCCGCTCACATTTACCTGAAACATCCTGACTAATCTGTTGACCTCGATTCGAGACTAGCGTAATTGCCCTTCACGACGACACACTCTAATGTGTGCTTGGGCAATAGCGGCGACCGATATTTCCGAGAATTATCATATGGCAAGTAACCGACTTCGGGTTTCTGCATGTAAAAATTGGTACGGTTCGCAGTCCACACACTGGAAGCATATCTTTTTATCGACAAATACGAGAGAAGTTCGTAGACTAAAGGACTTGCTAAAATTGTAAATTCTTGATAATTGGCAACTGATAAGTTCGATTCGAGATAAAAGTGGGATATAGGAGTAAAAATTGTGATTGAAGTAAAAATTATTGAGGATAGTTGCGCTCCTAGCGGCGCCAGGTTGACGACGTTTCAGCTGGCCTACCCCCGGTTTATTCATGCTGAACTTATGACGCATAGAGTGTTTAGTAGAAATGCAAGCTCTAGCAGAGCTATTCCGGTTAGAAAGCTAATTGATCAGGTAAAAATCAATCCGGCGTGCCCCCTGCATTGGGGGAAAAATCAGCCAGGAATGCAGGCTAGTTCTGAGGTAGATGTTGAAACTCAGAAACATGCAAAGGAAATTTGGCTTGCAGCAGCAGCCAGTGCAATAGAGCAAGCTGAGAAAATGAACACATTAGGTCTGCATAAACAACTTGTTAATCGATTATTAGAACCTTTTTTATACATATCAGTAATTGTAAGCGCTACTGAATGGGAGAACTTTTTCCTACTTCGTAACCATGCCGATGCTCAGCCAGAAATATTCGAGCTGGCAAAGGCAATGAAACTTGCAATGGAACGATCTGATCCACGCACCATAACTGAGCCGAAAACTGTTCCCTTAGGTTGGCATCTTCCGTACGTCACAATGGAAGAGCGTCGTCTAATTTTGGATCCTTTATTGTTGGCAAAGATAAGTGCTGCTCGGTGTGCACGAGTTTCGTATTTGACTCACGACGGGATAGTTCCCGAAATGGATAAGGATTTGCAACTTTTTTCGCGCCTCGTCGGCTCGCAGCCACTTCACGCATCTCCCGTGGAGCATCAAGCATTTCCTTTGGCTACTCCTGATGAGTGGAACAAAAACTTTAGGGGCTGGTATCAGTTTAGAACTATGGTAGAACAAGAATTCAATACATAAATCAGAAATTTTTCTTCTAGTCTATTAATACTAGGAACATATCTAGGTAGCTCAGCTATGAAAATCTCGCTTACCGAATTTCTTGAGGAAAATTTATGTGTTCTGTTCGTTGTTGGTTCATCTTGCTATCAGCGCAGCGAACTGACTGAAAAGGCCATCAAACTCGTCAAAAGGTTTGTTCCTAGTGTCTTAATTTTTGACATTTCCCGTAATAAACATTTGAGAGATGAGGTACAAGAAAGGTCAAGTTGGGATTTTTTTCCGCAGCTTTTCTTGTTTCAGGAGTTTATTGGAGGTTATTCAATTCTCGAAGAATTTTTTGCATCTGGCGAATACCTACGAGTAGTTGCAGAAAATGAGGGAAAGATAGCCTGTGGAGTAGTGGCAAGTCTTTTTAGACCTCCGCAAACTTCCAAATTTTGGAGGATGTCTTCGGGCAGTGACGGTCTCGATGTAGTTGGCGCAGGCGCGCATGGGAGCATACGTGTTTGGCGAAATATCGACAATAGTCCTAATTTTTTTGAAATAAAAATTTGTGATGGCTGGGTAAATTCTGTAGCTTTATCTAAAAGCCGGGGGAGCGTTTTCGCTGCCTTGACTGATGGCACTATTCGAGTCGTTAACATATCTTCGGGATTTCAGTCTAAGCAAGTAACTGCCCATAGGCGCTGGGTGAATGATTTGATACTCTCGCGAGATGAGTTATTCTTATGGTCAGTTTCTGGTGATGGATTGCTAACATACTGGGATAGCAATAATCTCACTCCGATTAAGTCCGTTTTGGTAAGTAACGAATGTGTTTGGTCTGTCGCATTAAGTTCTTGTCAAAAAATATTAGTAACAGGCGGCGCAGATGGGGTAGTGAAATTCTGGTGTGCGATAAAGCTTGATTTAATTTACGAAATTCGGGCGCATTCTTCTTGTGTTACTTCAGTATTAGCGGTTGATAATTTTTTTGTTTCAACCTCTTATGATGGTTCAGTTGCTATTTTCGATTCGTCTTTGAGATTGGTCCGGCGTTTTGTTGAGCACACCGAACGTGTTTGGACGATAGCTCATATCTTTGGTAGCATTTGTGCATCTGCTAGCGGGGACGGCACCATACAACTATGGGACACTAATACCTGTATTTCGCTTGACCGTCTAGAGTTCTTAACCATGCCGATTGCTGTAGCTTATTGGGCTAGCGAAAAAAAACTATTGGTATCTCATGATAACGGAACCGTCAGTTCGCACGATATGAGCGACATAATAAATTCACACTATATAGAAAAATCCTATGAATCCCTCTCGTGGAATTATTGATTCAGATAAGTTGATCACCAAGATGCGAGATAGAATTTTTAATTCGCGGGAAAAGAAATTTCTTATTTCTGATATGAGCAGCAGTAAAGAGGAGAAAGACGAGTATACAATTTCGAATTGTGATGGAATGGGTAGAGTCAGAATTTTTTCCAATTTTAAGCTGCATGGCGGTGCGTTAGACGAGATAGAGAGAAATAGAATACAACGAATTTTGCTGAGTAACTATCCCACAGTTCGACCAGTAAAAACACAGGTTTTTCAGCTATCAGGATGCACCTGGCGATGCTGGTATTGCTATGTAGATGAAAACCGGCTTTCTGGGAATCCAAAATACGGAAAATGGCTAAACTGTGAACAAATAATAGATCTTTATCTTAATGAACAAGATCGACCTAATATTATTGATTTGTCAGGTGGACAACCTGATCTGGTTCCGGAGTGGCCTATATTAATGCTCAGTGCCTTGGAGGCACGGGGATTGGATAGTACGGTATACCTTAGATCAGAAGATAATCTTTCCAATAGCCTATTTCGCGATATTCTGTCAGACTTCGATATAGAGCGTTTGAGAAATTACGGTAAATACTCTAGGATTGGCTGCTTTAAAGGGTTTGACGAATCATCATTTTGTTTTAATACAAATTCGAATAAATATTTATATGCTAGGCAATTTGATGTTGTACAATCAATTATTGATTGCGGTATTGATTTTTATGCATATGCGACTTTTACCGGAATTGAGAATATTGGGGTAGCAGCTAAGATTTCTATTTTTCTTGATAGGCTGCAAAAAATACATCATTATCTCCCGTTGCGGACAATTATTTTGAAAATCAAAAAATTTTCGGCATGGGAAGGAAGAGGTACATATTCATCAGACCTATGGAGTGAGGTGCAGAGCACTGCTGAGAAAGCATGGTTTGAACAAATGGTGAAACGCTACTCAGACGCGGAACGCGCAATGAAACTTGAGGATATCAAATTGTGATTAGGTTTTAACCAGGAAGATTATTTTGCACATTTATTTCAATTCCTTGAGAAAGTTTGCCATACAATTTTCCGGGTTGTGGCAAAAATGAAAGCATGTCTTTACATGTTATTGTTCCACACCAACGCTCTAAATTCTTGACAATTGACTCAGAGAACGCTATACAGCCTTGTAATTCTTCATTCGTCAAAATCACACCATCATGATCTGCGTTACATTCGGAAAATATTGGTAGCCCGCTCCCTAACGGCGTAAGCCATGATGCCTCAGCATCAGGCATACTTTCTAGAAATTTACTCGGCGCAAGAGCTCTTCTCGCATGACAAAGAACAAAATTTCCATTTATTAAAATTGCGCGCACATCAAACTGGTAGCGATTTGAATTTTTATAGGCAGGTTTCGATGGATACCATTCTTCTAATATCCATGAATTTGGAGCCGCAGCCTGCATAAAATCTGTTTGATATGATAAAGTAAACGGCAATTTTAATACCTGCATTAGCGCTTCTTTCGCGGACAAGCGAGTCACTCCATTACTGCCACCTCCCCAATTTGGTTTTTTTACTATCCAGGAATCTTGATCGGACAGCTTGCTTAGAAAAGATACCGTTTTTTCGGAGTTTTCGAAAAATACAGTTTGATTAAAGGAATAGTACGAGGGGTGCTTGCTCGCATTGCCCATGCTAAAAAATATTTTTTGTGCTAAAAATTTATTTTTGCAAACTAATCGTGCTCTAACATCATTAACAATCCTAGTTTTTCCCGCGTACTGGGACCAGTGAAAAATCCCACATCTATTTAAAACGGAGTCAAGTTTTTCGCCCCACAGAGAAATAATGTTGCCATTACGTTCGAAAACAGAATTTTTGTCAAGAACATAGCATTTTTTGCCTCTTAGTTCAAGTTCACTTTTTATTCTTCTGAAATCATCAATTATACCCAGCGTCGAATGAGTAATTTCACTGCCAATGTTGGAAAACGAGAAATCATCTTCATCGACAGAGTTCTTTACGCTAAATTTATATGGAAGCACTAGCCCAATTCTTAGTGCATCGTTTTGACATAAGACATCACATATTTCTTTTATAGGGGATTTAAATTCTTTATGGAAGTAATCCTCAAACAACGTTTCGGCAAACGCAAGCCCAATGGGGTTTTCGTTGATTTCTAAGAAATGCCATACACCAGAATCATCTAATAGCAGATCTAAACCGACTAAATTTAAAGATTTCAAAATCTACTTAATAATTATATTGCGATCTAGCATATTCCCGTCGCATGAAATGCGTTTACACGCTTCCACTGAGTACGAAGTAGTTCGAATTTATCAAGGTTGCTAGTAGCGGGTTTGATTACGAAGGGCGAATTGCTTGTACCCAATATTACGTCAGAGAGAGCTTCTATCTCATTCGTAGTCATATCTATACCAAACTGAAGTACTGCATTCCCTGGATTGTTCAACAGGCTGTCATAGAAGGTGCGGTCTCCCTTCGACAAGACGAGGACAGCTTCGACTTTTTTCAACGCAGCAAAGGAAAGGGATGGATGTTGTGGCATTTTCAATCTCCGAAAATTAATTACGATTAGAAAGTTTCACAAGTGAAATACATGGGTTATCCGCTACCATTACATACCAACTGCCAAATAATTGCAAATTATTTCGCCCTCTAGGATACGCCATACGTCAATTTCGCACCGGGCTCCGGGTACCGTGCTTGAGGCACAGGCGAAACCCGTCGCTTGTAGGTGAACAGTTCAATAGACACCGTGCGGCATCATGTTTGGATCTGCCAACTTGCCGACGGCTCGCAGACCCAATAAATGATTGGGGCCGCCTTGTACTTTGGTGCGTCTTACGGCTCCTGACGCAACTTTTCCTTCCAACTCCATAGCTGGTGGACCTATCACCTTACTGCTGGTGTTTGCATGTTGGCTGCGGCAAGCCTCATTAAAAAAGCAGATTTCGTGGACAGGTCAAAAGCTCCAATGACTCATGACCTCCAGACGCCGTAACGCAAGAGCCATCTCATTTCCACCTACATGCCTTAACCTATGGGACCCCATGCCGCCTGGGTACGCCCTTGCGATGGGTAGGTTAGAAGGTCTGATGGCTCATAACGTACGCACGTCGCCCTGTAGTGGTTTAATGTACCCGGACACTGATTTAGGCGAGAATGCTCGCCATGGAGAGGTGTTTGATGAGCAAGCAAAGACGTACGTTTTCCCCTGAGTTCAAACAGCAGGCAGCATGCTTGG